>NZ_JBIOLU010000001.1:990000-2245000 GCF_051711025.1 Enterococcus sp. DIV1421a
GGAACCGTCATTCTTTTTCAATTAATACATTTTAAAATTTGGCGCGGTAGCTCAGTTGGTAGAGCAACGGATTGAAGCTCCGTGTGTCGGCAGTTCGATTCTGTCCCGCGCCACCATGGAGGAGTAGCGAAGTGGCTAAACGCGACGGACTGTAAATCCGTTCCTTAGGGTTCAGTGGTTCGAATCCACTCTCCTCCATTACATAGGGGCATAGTTTAAAGGTAGAACAGCGGTCTCCAAAACCGTTAGTGTGGGTTCAATTCCTGCTGCCCCTGCCATGGCGAATGTGGCGAAGTGGTTAACGCACCGGATTGTGGCTCCGGCATTCGTGGGTTCGATTCCCATCATTCGCCCTTCTTTATTGGGGTATAGCCAAGCGGTAAGGCAAGGGACTTTGACTCCCTCATGCGTTGGTTCGAATCCAGCTACCCCAGTTCTATAATTTCATTTATAGATTGAAAATAGTATAATGGCGGTATAGCCAAGTGGTAAGGCAGAGGTCTGCAAAACCTTCATCACCGGTTCAAATCCGGTTACCGCCTTAGTACTAATAAAATCAACTTGCCGGCGTGGCGGAATTGGCAGACGCGCTGGACTCAAAATCCAGTGCCCGTTGAGGGCGTGCCGGTTCGACCCCGGCCGCCGGTATTGACTAAGATGTACTCATCTTAGTTTTTTATTGAGAAATAAAATAACATTGTTTATAATGGCGAATGTGGCGAAGTGGTTAACGCACCGGATTGTGGCTCCGGCATTCGTGGGTTCGATTCCCATCATTCGCCCTTTCTTATTGGGGTATAGCCAAGCGGTAAGGCAAGGGACTTTGACTCCCTCATGCGTTGGTTCGAATCCAGCTACCCCAGTTTTTTTACGCCGGCGTGGCGGAATTGGCAGACGCGCTGGACTCAAAATCCAGTGCCCGTTAAGGGCGTGCCGGTTCGACCCCGGCCGCCGGTATCATAATGAACTCCTAATGTGTCTTACATTAGGGGTTTTCTTTGGCTCTTTGTCAATAAGAACTGATGAGTGGTGTAAAAACAAATCTGGGTCAGAATGAACCTCATTCTGTCTCAGATTTTTTTGTTATAGAGCCATTTTCTTTTTGAAGCGGACTATTGTCCTACTCTCTATACAGAAAATCATTCCACATCATGAAAAGAACCGTACCTACTGCCGTATAAGAAGCTAAAATGAATAGAGGTAATGAAGATGAAGAAAACGTTTTTCTATCTGATGATTTTTATGAGTTGCTATCGCTACTGCAAAGAGCAGAAAATGGTCATTATCATGGGTGAGGGTTCTACAGGGATTCAAACGTTAGATAGCCTATGATTCTTCTGGCTTCTAGGTATAGTGAAAGTCGTTTTTACCCACTCATCTGTGTTTGAAATGATTCATCTAATCAAATTGAGTAAAGAAAATACAATAATGGTAATCATCTAATTAAAAAAAACAGGGATCTATCTATTGTTTTTTTGAATACCTTAATAGTTTAAAATTGCTCCCACTCTATACAATTATGAATTAAATGAATTGGACTTTAGTCTAATGTTTTTTACATTAATCAATACTATAATTAATATAGTATTGTGGATTTAAGAAATTAAAGAGGAAAGAGAAAATATAGATGTTAGAGTTAATTATCTCCAATTTTTTTTTGTACATATTCTATTTTTATTTCTATCCTATTAAAGTCAAATTTGCTTGTTGGAGGGATTATGGATAATAAGAATCAAAAACTATTTATTGCTCAGTTTATTGCGACGATTTGTGTTGTTGTTATTCATTGTGGGACCATTACTAGTCACCCGATAGTGCATTTTTTTCTAAAAAGTATGGTTTGTCGTATTGCTGTTCCATTCTTTTTTGTAAATAATGCATATTTCTTTCGGATAAATAGTAAGAGGGAAGGATATTCGAAGATGTGGCTAAGAAGAATAGTACGTCTATATACTATAGTGTTTTTGCTGTACATTCCGTTTGGTGTTCAACTGTTACAAGATACAGTTGATATTCAGTGGAATTTATGGTCAATATTATTGGCATTGGTAGTTAGTTTCCTATATACTGGAAGCTTCTATCACTTATGGTATTTTCCTGCTTTGATAAGTTCATTAGCTATAGTTAAATATATGTTTCAAAGATTTAGATATAAATGGATTTTTCTGGTTTGCTTTTTATTTTTTTCTGTTGGTTCCCTTGAAACGTATTCCTTATTTATATCAAATCCAATGGTCATATCAGTTATGGAAAAATACTTTAATATTTTTTTTACTACAAGAAATGGGTTATTCTTTAGTCCACTCTTTATTTCCATAGGATTTGTTTTGGCTGATAATGTACATAATTTAGAAAAGCATCGAAAGTTATTAATATATGGACTAGTCGCTGCGTGTTTTTTAGGAGGAGTCGAAGGGATAATCACATTTTATAATCAAGGAATCGATAAGAATTTTATGTATTTCACAATCCCTTTTATTTTTAGTTTGTATGGACTGCTGGTTATTTCTAAAAGTAAAATCAAAAGTTTTGAAAATTTAAACTCCTATAGTAAGAATATATTCTTGTTTCATATGATACCTATTCAAATTTTTAATATGAGGCATGGCGAAATAACACCTATAAATGGATTATTCCGCTTGATGTTAGGGGTGTTTGTTCCAATAAGCATTGTTTTGTTTTACAATAAAATTGTGAAACAAATATCAATTTTTTATAAAATTAAAATGTGAGATGAATTGATGCAGCATATTTGTTTGATTATGCTGAATTAGGATTTAAGTCAGCAATGTTGTTTTGAAATTAATCACTTAGTCAAACTGAACTAAGAAGATACGAGATGGGTAATCATCTAATTAAAATAATCAGGGTTCTAGCTAAACCTCAGCTTTGGGGTATCATAGAACTCCTAATGGATCTTACATTTTTGGTCTCTTTGTCAAATGATGTTGGTGAAGAGAAACATCAGAATCATTTGGACAGAAAGAAGAAAATTTCTTTCTGTTCTTTTTATTTGGTTAAAATAGTATTACCAGGACAGATAATGATTCGTCGTTTGAAATGATAAAAATTTCGAAAACCATAAACTATGGTATGAAATAATGAGGGAGAAGTAAGAAGTAGTTAGTCTCTAAGGATAAACGATCGCCTGTGATAGCTGGGTTATTAATAGGTAGTATGATAAAGTATGAGTAACATATAAAGGATGGTGAATCATATGAAAGTTTTTAAGTTTCTCGTTAAAATGTTCTTAGCTGTAGTAATTCCTGCTTATGCCACTTATGGTTTGTTATCTGATAGGAATAAGTCAGACAGTAAGAAATCAAAACGCACTTAGATTGATTTGATGATTTTATTCGTTGTACCCTGATCCATGGGAATCGAAAAGCTAAAAGGAGCAAAACTATCAGAGGATGGAATGATTGTCGAACTTTATTTTTGACCTTATTAATACATAATAATGTAAAGGCATTCATTGGAAGGTGAGTTAAAATGAAGAATATTATTGAGTATAAGATACCCTTTAGTTCTAAAAATATTGAAATACAAGTCAAAGAATTTTTGAATTATTATGGGAAAGATAAAACCGTCTTTCACTCGTATGAAGTAGCCAACAAGGCGAAAGAACTTGCAGAAAAGTTTAACGTACCAAAAGATAAAGCCTATCTTGCTGGTTTGTTACATGATATTAGCGTAATCATTCCTGATGATGAAAGGATAGAACTACAAAAGAGTTTAGGGGAGGAAGTTCTAAAAGAAGAAGAGAAACTACCTATGATTCTCCACCAAAAACAATCAGTATGTATAGCAAAAGAACTATTCAATATCAAGGATAGAGAAATATTATCAGCTATTGAATGTCATACAACGCTTAAAAAAAATGCTTCTAGTTTAGATAAAGTTGTTTTCATTGCAGATAAGATTAAATGGGATAGAGACCATAGTGCTCCTTATTTAAAACAATTGAACAAAGCTTTAGACATCTCTTTAGATCAAGGGTGTAAAACCTATATTGAGTGGGCTTTAACGGATATTTTTGTTTTACATCCTTGGTTAAAAGACGCAATGTGTGACTTAGGAATGTGAGTTTATGGGAAATTTCTATTTGGTTCAATAAAGAATTTGTGCTTTTTTATGATTATATTTTCGTCAGTTAATTTTATAGAGAGATTACTATTTTTTATGTCGAATGAGTGCAATCACCGATGAGGACTAGACAAACGGTTATTCTCAAAGCAGTAAAAGACATACACAATTTTACTTAGTAGTTTGGCGTGATCAAATAAGTTCTTTCAGATTGATGGGTTGAATAACTTCATCTTAGCGGTAGTGTGGTAGTTTTTTATAAAAAAATCAGGACCGATAGAATACTCTATCAGTCCTACAATGGTTGAGTGTTCGTCTGGTATAGAGATTAAAAGGTGAGTGTCCTAGACTTAACATGTTTTACTAGATCTGCTTTAAACGAAAGCAGAAGAAGTTGTCTACTGAGATCACTATACAATTTATTTTGATAATGGAATCAGATTCATTTCTTCATAATAAGACATTTCCCAAAAAAGATATTCAAATTCCAAACTGGAAATAAAAATTTGTTTTATTTTTTGTTGTTCCTTCGCACTTTTCATTTCGACTAATTCATCCAACAGGTCAAACATCCACTCAAATGATTTTTCAAAACTAGGATCTGCATATAAATCAATCCAGGAGCGATAGGGGTTCTTTTCTAAACTCGATTGATATCGTTTTTTTAAACGACTCGCATAATCGTAATAGGTCCAAGCACAGGGAAGGATAGCTGCGATGATTTCAGCTACACCTCCACTATGGCCGATTGCTAGCATATTTGTTGTATAAGAGCGATTGTAAAAAGAAGGTTGTACGGTGTTAAATTCTTCTTTTTCAATAGCATAATCCAACATATATTGGCGATGTAAGTCAAGTTCTGTTGCTAGAATACTGTATTGTGCTTCCACAAAATGAAATAATTGATGTTCATTGTCTGATTTGGTGGCAGCTAATGCGAATACTTTAGCATATTCAAATAAATACAAGTAATCTTGTAGTAAATAAAATTGAAATGTCTTTTTAGCAAGAATACCTTTTCCTAATTCTTGAATAAATGGATGATTAAATCCTTTTTCCCAGCTGTCATAAGCTTCGATTTTTAAATTTTTTGAAAATGACATTGATTTACCTCCCAATCGTCTGATCAATCAATCCTAAAAGTTCCTGACTGGCTTTTTTGATATCTTTTTTTGACAAAATAGCAGATGCGACAGCAAAACCTTGAATGGGAAGTGAGTGAAAAGCTGGGATTGTTTGCTGATTGATTCCACCGATCACAATGATTGGAAGCGAGATTTGCGCACAGATTTTTTCTAATTCTTCAGTTGTGACATGTATTGCATCTGGTTTGGTATCTGTAGGAAACATTGCCCCGACTCCTAGATAATCCGCACCATTTTTTTCTGCTTCGATGGCTTCTTCAACCGTTTGTACTGAAACACCGATTAGTTTATCTGGTCCAAGATGCTTACGAGCTATAGTTAAGGGTAAGTCATTTTGACCTATATGGAGACCGTCTGCATCACATGCCAGAGCAATATCAAGGCGGTCATTGATGATCAAGGGAACGTTATATCTTTTGGTTAATCGCTTTATCTGTATGGCTTCTTCGTAAAACTTTCTAGAATCTAACTGTTTTTCTCGGAGTTGGACAGCAGTAACGCCTCCTTCAAGTGCTTGTGAGACAGCTTCTAGCAGTGTATTGGTAGTGAACAAGAGTGGATCTGTTACTAGGTAGAGCCGGTAATCAATCATCGAATGCAATATAGTCACCTCGTTCTGATAAGGTTTGATCCGTTAGTTTACTTATTTCATCTATTAAATGGGTGCGTAAACTACCTGTTCCTTTGGTTTTTGCCTTTTCAAAAGCTAATTCACCAGCAACTCCCATGGCAATCACGCTACTTACGGCTGCTTCAAAAAAATCATCGGAATAACCACCACAAAAACTAGCAATTAGGGAATCTAACATACAACCAGTACCAGTAACATGGCGCATTGCAGCACAACCATTTTTGACCTGCATTGTTCGAACACCATCTGAAACGATATCGATTGCGCCGGTTATGACGATGATACAGTGAAAAGAAGAAGCTAGTGTTCGTGCAATATTGATGACTTCAGTTTCCTTTTTTTGATTCACAAGCGAAGTGTCTACTCCTTTAGCTGAAGTTTGAATACCTGCTAGACAAAGTATTTCTGAATAATTTCCACGAATGACTGTAAAATGAATACTGTTTAATAACTTTTTAGTCACATCCATACGAAATTGAGAAATACCCACACCGACTGGATCGAATATGACCGGAATTCCATGCTTGTTCGCTTCTTTGCCAGCAAGAATCATCGAATCAACGGTTTGTTCATTCAAGGTTCCTATATTGAGAACGAGTGCATCCGTTTTAGCTGTTATTTCTGCTACTTCTTGAATCGCATCAGCCATTATCGGAGAACCACCAATAGCTAAAGTAATATTGGCACAATCATTGACTGTTACATAGTTCGTTAGATGGTGAACCAACGGATTGCATGCACGAATCTGTTGGATAATCGTTTCGAATGATGACATAAAATTACTCCTCTTCAACGGTATTTTGGTAAAGCGAATAGAAATGATTCGTAGGACCATGTCCTTGACCGATCGCCAACGAATGTTGGATTGCAAGTGTAACGTATTTCTTTGCTTCACAGACAGCCTGCTCTAAGGATTTCCCTAGAGCTAATTCAGAAGCAATAGCAGAAGATAACGTACACCCTGTCCCATGAGTATTTTTGGTTTTGATTCGTTCTGCAGTAAAGTGATAGAATTTATTTCCATCAAAGAGCACATCGGTAGCTTCACCAGATTTATGCCCACCTTTGATTAAAACAGCTGTTCCACTATTTTCGTAGATGGTTCGTCCGACTTGTTCCATATCTGCTATTGATGAGATCGTACATTGAGCAATTTTTTCTGCTTCTGGGATATTAGGTGTAATCAAGTTAGCTAAGGGAAGAACCGTCTGAATCAGTGTATCAATCGCAGTTGGCTCCATCAACGCATTGCCGTTTTTAGCGTACATCACTGGGTCTAAAACAATATTTTGTGGTTGCCATTTTTTTAAACTTTCAGTCACTGCAAGCATTGTTTCTTGGCTAGAAAGCATCCCAATTTTTACGGCATCGGGAAAAATGTCTTCAAAAACCGCATCCATTTGATCTTTGATGATTTGAGGGGAAATATCTTGGTAGGTCAATACACGAACCGTATTTTCAGCTACGACTGAGGTGATAACCGACATTCCATACACTCGATGAGCAGAAAAAGTCTTTAAATCGGCTTGTATACCCGCACCACCACTACAATCTGATCCTGCAATACTAAGCACTTTTTTCATCTGTAATCCTCCTTAAAATAGAAAAAGACATTCCCCTAGAAAGAAGAATGTCTTGTTTGTTTTGATTTCGCATCAACAAAAAGGACATTTGCTCCCTACGCTGGTATCAACCAAACAGGTTCAAAGGGTCAGGTTTTACCTTCTCAACGCAACAGCGTCCCCCTGCAAACAAAATCATATTTTATTACTTTTTAATCATAGCGGAAATAGTTAGGAGATTCAAGAGCAGATAAAGGAAACAGGTGAGAAGCGGAACTGCTCTTACGTAACTTTTGTTTTTGTCATTGCTAAATATCCATATGAATCAAGTGATCCGCAATGGTGTCGGTAGTAATGATGGAGTCAATCAGTTGATTTTTACAAGCATAATAGATTCCTTGCCATTTCGCATCATCATAAGCAATAGCGATGGTTTCAGGAATCGCTTTAAGCTCTTCAAGACTTAAACCAACCACATGCTTATTGATTGGATGATTTACTTCTTGCCCATCTTTATCATAAAAACGGGAGTTGATGTCCCCAACTGCACCAATTCCTCTTAATTGTGCCATTTCTTTTTTATTAGTATACCCGATTTCTTCCATCGTGTTGAAATGATCAGGGGAGGAGATACCGACAAGTGCTAATTCGACTTTTTTGGCTTCAGAGAGAATTTTATCAATGTAGATATTACCTTCAAATTCTTGACGAATTATCTCATTAGAAACCAGTGCTGGAGTGTAAAGATATTTTGAAGAACCACGTGTCTTTCGAGCAAATTCATGGCAAAGTTGATTGGAGTGGATATCAAAATGATCATATCCCATGCCGCCGATTAATGGAATGAATGTTGTATCAGGATAATTCTCAAATGGAAATTGAGTAACTAAGCTTTTGATTGACTTTCCCCATGAAATCCCGATTGTTTTCGCAGCTGCAATCTTATCTTTTAAAGAAATTGATGCAATTTGTCCAACCATTTTCTCGATTTCTGGATAAGATAGATTCGTTGTGTCCACCACTTTAACAAAAGATAAGGCAAATTTTTTCTCTAGTTCGGTTTCTAATTCAATGGCATAGATATTTTCACTATTAATAAAAAATTCAATGAAACCTGCTTTTCGAGCATCAATTAACCATTTAGAAATGAGTGAACGAGAGACTCCCATTTTCTTAGCAATCTGTGCTTGTGTCAGACCTTCTTTATAATATAAAGTTGCTACTTTCACCATGTTTCTTTCTTCAGATTTACTCATTTTTTCCTCCAATTGATCGTTTCACTCCAGTTATTCACTTCACTTAAATAGATCAAGTCGATCGGGTAATCATAACTGTCATACATTTAATAAAAAACATTTCCATTTTTAGTGTACTTTATTTTTTCGGAAAAATCAATTGACATTGATTTTGTCAAATGATATATTCTTGGTGTGGTATCATATGACAAATGGATTGTCTTTTGATAAAAGCGCGCAATTTGATCTTAAAAGGAGGAATGGGATTTGAATTTTCTGGTGAAGTTGTCAGATGGCTTTATGGGAATGTTTCAAGCTGGAGCAGATACTTTTGTTGGATTTTTAACGACGATCGTTCCGCTGTTGATTTCTTTGATTCTTTTTGTAAACGCTCTAATAAAAATTATCGGAGAAAAAAGAGTATTTGGATTCATGCAACGATGTACGAAATTCACGTTATTACGCTATACATTGATTCCGTTTTTAGCGTGTTTCTTTTTAACAAATCCAATGTGTTATACATTTGGACGATTTTTAAAAGAAGAACACAAGGCAGCTTACTATGATGCAACGGTGTCAATGCTTCATCCCATCGTGGGATTATTTCCTCATGCAAATTCAGCTGAACTATTTGTTTATCTTGGTGTGGCAGCTGGCTTTGGTAAAGTGGGAAATCAAAGTGAATTAGGACTAAGGTATTTATTAGCTGCTTTTATGATTATCTTAGTACGAGGAATCATTACAGAAAAAATTGCTCGTTTCTTAACACAAAGAGAAGCAAAAAAAACAACAGAAGCATAGATGAAACTGAGAATGGAGGTAGAGATGGAAGCGAAAAAACTAATTATCCATAAAGGAAATGGTGGCTGGGGAGGACCATTAACCATTCCGTTAAATGATGAACGTAAAAAGTACGTTATCAGCGTAACCGGTGGGGGCATTCATCCCGTCGCTGAAAAGATTGCGGAATTAGCTGGGGTAACAGCGGTTGATGCATTTAAAAATCCAGTGGAAAAAGAAGAAACCTTGTGTGCAGTCATTGATTGTGGCGGAACAGCACGCTGTGGAACGTATCCAAGAATGAAGATCCCAACAATCAACGTAAAATTGCAAGCGCCTTCTGGGCCGTTGGCGAAATTTATGACAGAAGATATTTTTGTTTCAGGAACAACGATTACAAACATAGAAATTATTAGTGAGAGCGAAGCTGCACAAGTACATAATAAAGAAGATAAGAATGAAAAAACATCAAATATCAACACAAAAAAACCGGAAACAACTACAGAAATAACAAAAGAAACCACTGAAAAGAAAAATCAAAGCAATAAAAAAGGTGGGATTTTTGGCTTGATCGATACCATCGGACGTGGTGCGGGGAGCTTTATCAATATCATGTATCAAGCAGGGCGTGAAACGATCGATACCGTGCTAACAAATATTATTCCATTTATGGCTTTTGTTGTAACTTTGATTGGTATTATCAACTATACAGGAATTGGGGATATTATTGCGAAGTTTTTGTCACCTTTAGGCGGTAGCTTACTTGGCTTAGTTCTATTAGGTGCTATTACTAGTTTGCCGTTTTTATCTCCTTTATTAGCACCAGGGGCGGTGATTGCTTCGGTGATTGGTTTATTGATCGGAACAGAGATCGCTAATGGTACAATCCCGCCACATTACGCTCTACCAGCACTGTTTGCTATCAATTCACAAGTTGGCTGTGATTTTGCACCCGTAGGAATGACTTTGGGAGAAGCAAAACCAGAAACGATTTCTAATGGTGTGCCAGCTGTGTTGTTTTCGCGAATTTTAACTGGTCCGATCGCAGTTATCATTGCGTATGCCTTTTCAATTGGATTATAGAATAGGAGTGAAAAAATGCAACCTAAAAACATAACGTTTGGCTATTTAGCTGAGAAGAAGAATGCAAAGATCAAGGAAATACCGATGCCTGAATTGGCAGAAGATGAATTGTTAGTAAAACAAGAAGCTTGTAACATTTGTACAACTGACTATCAACAATGGTTAGGACTTAGAGAACATCAAGGCTATCCTATGGCTGGCGGACATGAATGTTCAGGAATTGTCATAGCAAAAGGCAAAGCTGTCGGCGATACCTACCAGATCGGCGATCGAGTCAGTGTACTTTATGATTATTGTGGTTACTGTGATGAGTGTAAATTTGGTGAAATTACGAATTGTGAAAACAAACGGCAATTTGGAAAGAATTATTCAAAAGAGTTTTATGGGATTTTTGGATTTGCGAATTATTTTGTTCGTAAAGCCAAGAGCTTCGTCAAGATGAGACCAACTTTATCTGCCTCAGAAGCTGCTTTTGTCGAGCCCTTATCCTCCGTCGTTCAAAATATGAAAAAATTACGAATAGTGCCTGGGAAAGAAACGATCGTGATCATCGGTGGAGGAACAATGGGACTTCTCAATGGACTAACAGCACGAGCAATGGGCGCAAGGGTCATTATTTCTGAGGTCATGCCTAAAAAGTTAGCTCTGATCAAGGAATTAGGGTTTGAAGCGATTGATGCAAGTCAAACCGATCCAGTCCAAAAAGTCAAAGAACTCACAAATGGGAGAGGAGCTGACAGCGTTATTGTCGCAGTTGGATCAACTTTGGCGATGAATCAATCCCTTGAAATGGTGAAAGAAAAAGATGGGAAAATCTCGATTTATGCTGCGGGTTATCCTGAGCCTGAAATGGCTATCCAGCCAAATACGATTCATTATATGCGTCTCGAAGTGATCGGTACGTATGCTTCCACATTAGAAGATTTTTATGACGCAGCTACACTCCTAAATGAAGGGCGTGTCGATGTATCAAAATTGATCGAAACCAAAATTCCATTAATGGATATTCAAAAAGCATTCGAGATCGCTAGTACCCCAGGAAGCTACCGGGTATCAGTTGTATTAAATGAGGAGGGGAATAAAGAATGATCAAATGTTTAGCAATCGCAGATTTATTTATCGATCGAGAAATGATGGAAGAAGGCTTAAAAGATTTAGCGACAAAAGGAATTTCTGTAGACATCAAAGAATGGCGGCATTCTGATTTAGATAGTCTGCAAAAAGATAATATCAAGATTGAAAAACATGGGTGTGATGCAGTCGAATTACCAGAGTATCTCTTAGAAAATATTGAAGAGTATCAGTGGATCATTACTCAATTTGCACCGATTGGTAAAAAAGTGATCGAACGGGCGGAAAATTTGGAATTAGTTGGCGTACTGCGAGCAGGTACAGAAAATGTCGCTGTTAGCTATGCCGAAGAAAAAGGAATTGCTGTTTATAATACTCCTGGCAGAAGTAAGACTAGTGTGTCGGAATTTACTGTTGGTTTGATTTTGACAGAAATTCGAAATATCGCACGAGGAAATCAAAAATTAAGAGAGCATCAGTGGCAAAAGTACTATCCTAATGGGCTATTAGCACCTGAATTAAAAGAGTCAACGATTGGGTTAATTGGTTATGGCGAAATTGGCCAACGAGTTGCTCATTTGTTGCGACCTTTTGGATGTAACATTCTTTTCTTTGATGATTATTTTGATGGTACGTCCCCTGATACTCAAGTTAGCTTAGAGGAACTGGTGGAAAAAGCAGATATCTTTTCGATGCATTATCGATTGACTCCTCAAACAAAACATATGATCAATGAGTCACATTTCAAGAAAATGAAACCTTCTGCTGTTTTCATCAATAGTGCCCGTGCTGGATTAGTCAATGAACAAGATTTGATTCAAGCATTAAGAAACAAAGAGATTACGGGAGCGGCAGTGGATGTTTTTGAACAGGAACCATTACCCGCAGACCATCCTTATCTAACATTAGATAATCTCACGATCACCCCTCATATTGCGGGCTCGACAATTGGTAATTTTGCCAATTCGCCTAAAATATTAGTGAACCGAATCTTTAGAGAATATTTATAAAAAAACATAAAAAATTGAATGAGTGGAGGAAATACATAAGATGACTTTATATGGTGAATTACAATTAAGAGAAAAAACAGGAAATCCAATCAAAGTGGGAGTAATTGGTGCAGGACAAATGGGCAGGGGAATGATTGCACAAATAGCGTCAATTCCAGGGATGATCGTAACAGGGATCAGTGACTTGTCTCTTGATTATGCACAAAAAGCGAAAGAAGCGTATCTAGCTTCGGCAAAAGTTAAAAATGATGTCCTTATTTCAACAGATGCTAAAGAAATTATTCACTCTGATTGGAATGAAGTAATCGTAGATGCTACTGGTGTACCTGAAGCAGGAGCAAAAATTGCGCTTGAAGCGTTATTAGCAAAAAAACATCTTGTCTTATTAAATGTTGAAATCGATATCACTATTGGACCTTTGATGCATAAACTCTATGATTCAGCAGGGTTGATCTATACAGGATCAGATGGCGATGAACCTGCAGCAACCACCGAATTATTTGAATTTGCTTCGTCTATGGGGATGGAAGTCTTAGTTGCGGGAAAAGGCAAAAATAATCAATTGAATATTTCCGCAAATCCGGCAACTGCTGAAAAAGAAGCTCAGAAAAAACAAATGGCTCCTCACATGCTAGCTGCTTTCCAAGATGGAACAAAAACAATGGCTGAAATGAATCTTTTATCAAATGCGATTGGCTATATCCCTGACAAGGTAGGTATGCATGGTTTGAAAGGGAATCTAGATTCTGTCATTACTTCGTTAGATTTAAAAGAAAATGGTGGGGTCTTATCTCAATTTGGTGTAGTGGAATATGTGGATGGTTTAGCGCCAGGCGTCTTTGTTATCGTTAAGGGGCAAAATAGCGAAGTAGCTGAAGAAATGAATTACTTGATGAAGAAAGGGAAACGGGATCATCATATCTTATATCGCCCGTATCATTTAGCAAGTTTAGAAACACCAATTACGATTGCAAAAGCTGTCTTACAACAAGATCATGCCATTGTTCCATTAGGCGCCCCAATTTCAGAAACCGTTGCGGTAGCGAAAAAAGATATTCAACCTGGGGATCATTTAGATGGAATCGGTGGTTTTTGTGTCCGAGGAGTACTTGAGACCCACGAAGAAATGAAGCGAGAGGGACATATCCCGATCGGACTGATCTCTGGAGAAGTAGTAGCAAAACGTTTTATACGGGCGGGTTCTTTCTTAACTGAAGATGACGTTGAACTAGATGCCAGTACCACTGTTTGGCAGTTACGTCATTTACAAGATACGACGTTATCATAGAAGGAGGAGAAAACCATGCACACAACAAAGATTGTTGAGGTTGGTTCTTTAGTGGAAGAATTTGCGGCAGAGTACTTAATGATTCTTTTCGGACAACAGGTACCACCTGAATTAAAAGACATCTGTGTGGTCCATGACAATCATGAAACGGCTAAAAATGTCATCAAAACAGGGGATATACTGACCATCGGCAACCAAGAATATGAAATCAAAGAAGTTGGCAGTGAAGCCAATCATAACTTTGAAACCCTCGGTCATATCTCCATTTATTTCCGCACAGGAGAAAACGAAGTCTTGCCAGGAGCAATCGTTGTAGAGCCTCAAATCTTTCCAGAGTTTGCGATTGGGGATACCATCCGATTTGGAGAACCACAATAAGGAGTCGCTAGTTGTTGAAGAACGGCTGGGATTGTTCCTGATCGTAGTAAAGAACTAATGTGCTTGATAGTATATCAATAACTGCTAGATCAGAAGAAAAAAACTAACTCTGCCTCGTGAAAATTTAGGTAGAGTTAGTTTTTGTTTGATAACAGTTATCGTTTTTTCTTTTTTACAATATACAGTAAAAAGACAATAATGAGGACGAGAGCGAAAATAATACCTCCAGCTAGCCAAAGGAGCCAATTGTTTTGCGGCTCATCCTTTGTAGTAGATATATTTTGTTCATTATAAGTTGCAGCTGTTTTTTGCGAAATAGTAAAATTTATCTTTTGCTGCCAATTGATTTCCTTGTTTTTGACATTCGTCATTAGCTGATAGGTTCCTGGTTCGAATTCTTTTCCTTCTAAAAAAATCAAATAGTCCATGCCGCTGTTAGGGGCGAACGAAATGGGCTGGGTCCCAGTTAGTACTGGGGTTTGTTGTTGTTCTTTTTTGATCTCATAGTGTATACGAGCACTAGATAGATAAGCAGCATTAGTATTTTCCAAAGTTGCTTTGATGGCATTTCTCTGGTTGATTTGGGTAGGTGCTGCTTTTTTTAGTTCTAAGTTCGGTTGGATTTTGTTTAGTTGTGTTTTAAGTAAGACAGCAATCTCCCGAGAAAAGACATGTTGAATATTTCCTTGCATATCTTTTTTTGGTTCTTCTTGGAGATAGAGCCCACCCGCAATTACTCCATCAAAATCTTTTTCTGGCATTTTGATGGTTAAAGGAATCTTTTTTTGTTCATGTCCCGCAAGAGTAAACTTTTGCTTATCAACAGAAACAATTTTCTCGATATCAGTGGGCAAATTATTAGGACGATCTTGATTTCTACCAGAATATTCAACAACGCCTAGTTGATTGGTCTTTGCACGATTAAAGGACGGAATGATCGTGATCTCAGTTTCTTTTAGATTCGTGACTAAGACATTCAAAGTCGATTCCTGTCCAGGTTTTAGTTGTAGATCAAAATAATTGTCGTTTGTTGATGGTGTTGATTCATTGACTTGTATTTGTGCATCAAAACTTTGTAAGGATTCGCCGTAGATGTTAAGATTTCCCATCAGTAGAAAGAAGAAGGGTAGTATCCAAAACCACTTTTTCACGATCATTCCTCCTTTCTTAGTTGGTTGGACTGAATGAGAAAGTCCAATTTAATATAGTAGTATATTGTTCGGCTACTTTATTTGTATTCGCTGGAACAGATAAGCTGAATTGATTGATCGCTAGTGCAGTATCACCCGAGTTTTGACCTGCGGTTGCATCTAAAATCGTAGCATCTTGATTGAATACTTGGATCGCTAATTCATCGTTTTCATAGGCACTGGTAGGGGCTAACCCTAAATTATTTGTAAGTCCGCCAAAAGATAAATTGAGCTGTGCACCTGATAGCTCAACATCATCCGCTGTTTTGAACTGGTCAGTTTGAGATAACTTGACTGTCCAGGTAGCTGCAGGATTTCCTCGGTTGTCTCGAACAGCTACGGTTCCAGTAGTAGGTGTAGAGCCGGTTTGTTCACCTGTAGCAGTAGCAATCCAGTTTTCAGCAGCTGTAGTTTGCAGGGGATGATCCCCAAAGTCTAAATTAGTTGGTATACCGCCAGCATAGTCAAATTCAAGTGCGCCTTCCACATAGGCCACTTCTCCTTGGGTTTGTGAATCAGCAAAAACGAGAGAACTTGAAAACAAGCTGATCCCTAAGACAAAAAAAGATAACGTTTTCTTTTTCATTTCTTCTTCCTCCTAAATAAATTACGGTGTATCCGATAAGAGCCATTCCACCATTGTTTGGTAGGTTCCGTTTGTTTTCAGACTTTCTTTGGGAACCGCTAATGAGAACTGGTTGATTGCTAATTGGACTTGACCAGGATCAGTTACACCATTTAATTTGAGTAATGTTTGTTGCGTGCCTATAGATAGAGGGACCATTTGATTAGCAGTACTTGTGATCCCAGTGATAGGAAAGGTAGTTGTTAAATCTGCTGTTGAGATTTGTAATTGGGACGTTAATTGATTGGTTCCGTTTTGCCAAGGACTAAGTTGTTGGACTTTTATTTGCCAATTTTTTACAACTGTCCGTGTATCAGTAATCGAAATTGACCCGGTAGTTACTTGATTGTTATTGGTGGCTACTAAGTGCTCATCCTGTTGGGTCTGGATCAAGTGCTGACCAAAGTTCAAGTGAGTCGGCAAGCTTGTGGTCTGCCAGGTGAGTGCTCCGGCTGAAAAATAAACAGGTGTTGTACCAGTAGTAGTTCCTAACTGAATCGTCGATTGATCTGTTTGAATAAAACCGCCCTTAAAATTAGCTGTTAGATCTTGGGTCAATTTGGGCGAAGATAAAAGAAATGGTAGCGAAACACTCGTATTACCTAAAATCGAAGCAGCAACCAAATTTTTACTATTATCAGAAGTTGGTGAATTTAAACTCGTAATAAATTGAGACAAAGCTGTGACAAAGGGGGACAATAATGTTCCTAAAACAGTCCCAATCAGCGGTAAAGCTTGGACGATCGTTAATAAATTTTGAATCCGATTTTTTAATGTCGTTGTCAGGATGGGTAATAGCCCTTGACTAATCGCTACGCCATACTGAGTGCTCGACCGTGGGACGATAGCTAGAGTAAGATTCTGGGCACCAAAAGTTTCCGAACGTAATTCTGACAATGCCTGATTAACCGCTGTTTTATTTTGTGTGGAAACTAAAGGTGAGTTGACGATCAACGAAATCACAGAGGTTATGGTCGGCAAAATCAATTGTAAAGGGGACTGACTAAGTGGCACAGTAACAGTAGTTTGAACAGTCGCATTCCCATTAGGTTGGATATACCCGACCATTTCAGTCGGTGCTTCTAAAATGGCATATTTATCGCCAGTTGTGATAACCCCAGCGCTGATGCCATTTTTTCCTTCAATGAGAAAAGTGACAGGGACATTTACTCGGTTTAAAAAAGGCGCATTTGGACTGGTTTGACTGTTATTAGTTGCGGTAGTCGTACCAAATAAATTTAACGAAACTGCTTGAACAACATTTGTTTGTGCAAGCACTGACAGAAGTGTCAATAACAGAAAGATTACTTGTTGAATCTGTTTTCTTTTTTTGTGAAGCATCGTGCCCCCTCCCTAATGAGTGAACCATATTAACTCGACAAAAAATTGGCGAACGCTAAAATGATTGCAACTCTGATTAATTAAACTATAGCAATTTTTCGGAAATCTAGCTAATCAAAAACTCATTTTTTTCTAATTTTTATAATATAAATCCATATTCTACAGTTTTTTCAAATGAGGAATATTTCTATTTATCTTTAATATGATGCGTTTATAATGAGGGGGAGCCAAGAAGGATTTTCCAACATGAAAGTTAAAAGAGATGATTTGAGAAAAATGGATAGTTGGATCTAGCACTTACATTCATTTTTCTGTTTCGTGAGTAGAGGTCGAAACAAAAAAATACGCCCCAAAAATTGTCGTTTTCACGTACAACTTTTGGACCGTACCTCATTATAGAGTCTTTGAAAAATAATCCGATGCATCACAACCTTCGTCCAATATTAGTTAACCGAAAGCGAAGAAAGCCAACTTTTCGCGGCAATTAATTCAGCCTTTGTTAATTGATGACCAGTAAATGTTTCTTGGAATGTGAGGTGAGCTTTTTGCATTTCAAAATCTTTGATCAAATTCGTAATCGCTATAGAGGAGACGATTGGATCGGTTTTGCTGTAAGAAAGCCAGATCTGAGTATCAGTCATTACTTTTGCTGGATAATTGACGTTTAAAGACATTGGATGAAAAAGGATTCCTTTTCGCAGCTCAGTATTTCTTGATAATAGCAAGTGAGCAGCGATATTCGCTCCATTGGAATAGCCTACGATCACCCAGTCATGTAACGAGATGTTTTCTTTTTGGCTAACTGCTGAGATTTTATGATACAGAAGCGCTGTTTCTTCTGCTAAACTCTGGTAATCGAATTGATTCAACCCATTCCGTCGAAAGAAGCGATTCATTCCGTCTTCTTTGATTGAACCACGAAATGAAAGAATCGTAGCATCCGGTTCAAGGAACTGGGCGGTTTCAAGTAAAGAATATTCATCGCCACCTGTACCATGAAGAAGGAGTAAATTTCTACTTGTTTGTTTTCCCGCTTGAAAAAAATATTCCATGATTTGACCTCTTTTTCTTGAAAGTTATGTTTCTTGAAAACGACTGTCTGGATAGAAAGAAGATCATTCTCGTTGTTGGTTGGCATCCTGAGTATCGAAGGGACGAATGTACGCTTCGATTTCTTCTCTTTTACTTTCGAGTTGTGGTGGGAGTGATAGTTTTTCGCCAGCTGTATCTGCTGATTCATCTCCAAAAAAACCAGGTCCATCTGTTGCTAATTCAAAGAGAACGTGGGTGGCAGCTAAGAAGTATTCTGATTGGAAGTAGAAGCGTTCCACAAACCCTGAACTTGGTACGTTTATCTGATTGATCACATGGATCCAGTGACGTAAGGCTTCTTCATCAGCGACACGCAAGGCAAGGTGATGGATATTGCCGAATCCTTCGATTGCTTTTGGTAAATCTGCTCGCTGTTCAACAATGATGCTTGCTCCATTACCGCCTTGACCGACTTCAAAGAGCGAAAAAGCTCCTGTTTGATCAGTAAGTTTAAACTCTAAAGTCTGTTCTAATAGTAACTGTAATGGTTCCATTTGACTCACTCGGACAAAAACTGGTCCCAAGCCTGTAATTGCATATTCTGATGGAATATTGCTGTTCTTCCAAGGAGTACCACCAGCAACACCTGTATTGTTTTCATCAGAAATCAATTGATAGAATTGATGGTCAAAGTCTTCAAACTCCAGATATTTTTTAGAAAAACGTTCCTTGATCGCAGAGTGAGGAACATTCTTTTCTTCAAAGCGTTTGAACCAATAAGTCAATGCTTCATCAGTTGGTACTCGAAAGGACACTCTAGAAATCGTATCCGTTCCTTTACTTCCTTGAGGTTGATTAGGAAAAGCGAAAAAAGTCATGTCTGTTCCAGGGGAGCCGTATTCATCTGTAAAATAAAGGTGATACGTTTCAATATCATCTTGGTTGATCGTTTTTTTTACTAAGCGCATTCCTAAAATATCCGTAAAAAAACGATAAATTTTAGTGGGTCTTGAAGTCATAGCGGTAACATGGTGGATGCCTTTGATTTGAGTATCCATGGGAGTTCCTCCTTTAAACTTACAAAAAGTAAGTATTGTGTTAGTTACAGTATAGTGAGTGGGAACGTTTCTGGCAATTATTCTGTTTGACTCTGCTCTTTTGTAAACACCAAAAAATCCGTTTCACAATAGTTTCCTATTTTTGAAACGGATTTTTTTAGTTTGAACGGACATCAAGTAAGGAATAGTTGCGGACATCAAACCGATTTCTACTAGATGAATATTCGATGGGCTGACCATCTTTTAGATAAACGACTTGTTGCACATCCAAAACAGGATCTATTTCCGAACAATTCAAGTATTCCTGATCAAAGTGCGTACTTTTATCTGCTGAAATTGCTCGATAGGCGCCTGCAAAATGAAGATTTAGATCTTGGTGCAAGTAATCATAGATAGAAGAAAGCAGATGTTCTTTTTTTAGCCCTGGAACTAAATGTACAGGCATAAATGTATGTTCCAAAATATAAGGTTCGTTGTCTAAAATTCGTAAACGGTGAATATTATAAACAGGTTGTTCGGCACCAATCATTAATTTTTCTTGAATAAATGGGTTCGGAAACTCGACATCAAATTGAATGATTTGACTCGTCAGTGAACGATGACGACGCTTCATTTGATGACTGAGTCCCTCATACTCATTGGCAGGGGAGGTATCTTTCTCGATAAAAGGATGATCTAAAATTTTGGTTCCAGCCCCTCTTTGCGAATAAACTAATCCTTCCATAGCCAGAATATTGATGGCTTTTTTGATGGTCATTCGACTTGCGCCAAATTCTTCGACTAAAGTGATCTGATTAGGCAAAAAGCTGTTTGGTGGATATTCTTTTGAACGGATTCTTTCCCTTAAAACATTTGCGATTTCTTCATATTTTGGCACGTTATTCACCTCGTATTGAGTATAACGAAAGTTATTTCGTTCGACAAGAAAGAAATAACGAAGTTTAGTTGTTGAATCACTCTTTTCAATGAAACAAGCATGAACAAATCAATTCACATCATTCCATGTTTTGACTGTTCATGCTAGATTATAAAATTTGCTTAATCTCTATTAGAAAGAAGATGATTTGCTTCACAGGTGAGTAGATAAGGCTTTACACAACGTCTAAATCAGGTTGTTTATCTAATACTTTTAAGAATGGGTACCAAATAAAAGCGACGATCACAAAATCGACTACTTGTAAGAGACCGCCTAGCCATGAATTGGTAGCTAAAACACCACTAGCAATGATCGGCACAGTCCACGGAACTGAAACACCAGTAGGCGGAGGAACGATGCCAGCTGCCATCATCAAGTAGTTGAACGTTGTCACGACCAAAGGAGCAACGACCCAAGGAATCAAAATGGTTGCGTTCAATACGATTGGTAGACCAAAAATTGCAGGTTCATTGACATTGAAGATTCCAGGTGCTAGCGCTAAACGACCAACATCACGGTATTGTTTTTTCTTCAAGACAAAAGCCATCAATAATACTACTGCTAACGTCATTCCAGAGCCACCGATACCAACGGTAAAGGTTTCCATAAATGGTTTTGTGATGATATGTGGTAGTTCTTTCCCATGCTGATAAGCTTCTAAATTATCAAGCATCAATGTATTCCAGATAGGGTCCATAACAGAATTAACAATAATTTGACCGTGAAGACCAAAGAACCACAAAAATTGAACAAAGAATAAGGCAATCAACGTGGCAGGTAAACTACTACCTAAACCAGTTAGAGGTTTTTGGATAACTTCATAGACTAAGTCATGAAGGTTCGCATTGAATACGCCAGTCATGACAGCGTTGATGATCAAGAAAACAGTCAATGTGACTACAGCTGGAATCAAAGCAGCAAAAGATTTCGTTACTGCAGGTGGTACGCCATCAGGCATTTTAATTTGCCAACCACGTTTGGTGATTCGACAGTAGATTTCCGCAGCTAAAAAGGCAGCAATCATTCCAATGAACATTCCTTTAGCACCTAGACGATCAAGTGATAGGACACCCGAAACTTCTTCACCACCAGCTGTTGTCATCACAAAAGGTGTGAGAATCAAAAAGCTTGCGAATGAAACAGCGCCACCAAAAATACCTTCTACATCATATGATTTTGATAAATAATAGCCGATACCAAATGTAACAAAAACGGACATGATACTCATCGTCGCATTTTGACCATTACCAAAAAGGGTGCTTAACGTGCCTTTGGTACCATCACTGAAGAACGGTAGATTATTCACAACGACCACAATTGATCCAAACATTGTTAGCGGAAATGACAACATAAATGCATCCCGTAACACAGTTAAGTAACGGTTTTGCCCTAAAAGATTGGCTAAGGGCATAATTTTTTGAGAAAGTTTATCCATAAAACCATTCATTTTTTTCACCTCAAATTTATTTTGCAATCGATTACAAACGTAGTATAACGTCTGTCTGTTTAAATGTCTAGTCATTTTTATCAAAAGTATTGATTTATTTTCAGTGATTGTTTATGATTACGGTAATTACTAAAAGAATTGAGGGATTATGAAATGAAACACTACGATTTTCCAAAGAATTTTTGGTGGGGAACCGCCGCAAGTGGACCACAAACAGAAGGCAGAATCAAAGGAGATGGGAAAGGAGAAAACATTTGGGACTATTGGTATGATCTAGAGCCAGAAAAATTTTTCAATCAAGTTGGTCCTGAGAAAACCTCTCAAGTTTACACGAAATATCGAGAAGACGTTCAATTGATGAAAGAGACAGGTCATAATACTTTCCGAACATCCATTCAATGGAGTCGTCTATTCCCTAAAGGAAAAGGAGAAGTGAATCAACAGGCTGTATCATTTTACCGCTCATATTTTACAGAATTACTGGAGCAGGGAATTGAACCATTTGTCAATTTATATCATTTTGATATGCCTTTAGAATTACAACAAACAGGTGGCTGGTTGTCTCGTGATACGGTTGACGCCTATGTGGCCTATGCAAAAACCTGTTTTGAGTTATTTGGGGATTTAGTAAAGAAATGGTTTACCCATAATGAACCGATTGTTCCAGTAGAAGGCGGTTATCTCTATCAGTTTCATTATCCTAACCATATCAATCTAAAAGAGGCTATTCAAGTTGGTTTCCACGAAAATTTGGCAAGTGCCAAAGCAATTGAAGCCTATCATAAGATGGGACAAAAAGGAGAAATTGGAATCATTTTGAATTTAACTCCTAGCTACCCGCGAGACGAAACAAACCCTGAGGATGTGAAGGCTGCTAGAATCGCTGATGCTTTTTTCAATCGTTCTTTTCTTGATCCTGCAGTAAAAGGAGAGTTTCCATCAGAGTTGGTTGCTATTGTGAAAGAATTAGCGATAATGCCAGAGATGGGGCCCGATGACTTAACGATTATCAAAGAAAATACGATTGATCTATTAGGAATCAATTATTATCAACCTCGGAGAATCAAGGCAAAAGAAACACCGATTGATCATCAGAATGGACCAATGCCAGAAGATTATTTTGATTATTATGATATGCCTAATAAAAAAATGAATATCTATCGTGGTTGGGAAATTTATGAAAAAGGGATCTATGATATCTTGACGAATACGAGAGAGAACTATGGCAATATCAAATGTTATATCTCTGAAAATGGTATGGGTGTAGAAGGGGAAGAACGTTTCGTTAACTCGGAAGGCGTGATTGAAGATGATTATCGGATCACTTTTGTCACAGACCATCTGAAATATGTGCATCAGGCAATCCAAGAAGGAACGAATTGTGTGGGTTACCACATGTGGACTTGCATGGATAACTGGTCTTGGACGAACGCTTATAAAAACCGTTATGGACTGATTGCTGTCGATCTAAACCAAGACGGTAAACGGACGATTAAAAAGTCGGGCCATTGGTTTAAAACCGTAGCCATGAAAAATGGGTTTGAAGCCTAAAAAGTTTTGTAAATAGTTTTTAGAATAAAAACGAATGAAACTGGGACAAAAAGTTGTGAAGTACAAAGGTCATAATCGCAATAAACGATTTTATTATTTTTACCAATCTTCAGAAATTTCAGCTTATCGGCTTATTTCTTGAGAATAAAAACTTTTTGTCTCAATTTCATTAGTTTATTACATAAAAAATGGTAGAAACAATACTAAAAAGCAGTGTGAACCGACACAGTTGTCCAAACTAGTAAGAACATGGATACGAGTGATTAAAATTTGTTGCAATTTACAAAAACTGTCGATAAAGAAAAGGAGATCGAATGGAAAAAAATGAAGGTTTATTTAATGTATATTTTAAAGCAGATCGAGTGGACTATGGAAAAAATGGCTATGAATCTATCAATTTAAAAAATAACCAGAATTTGATGTCAGATAGTATTTATTTATATAATCTTTTATTCATGAATAAGCAGGCATTTTCTCCAAGGGATTGGGAACAACACCAAGTTAACTTTGAAAGATATGTTATGCCGCGTTTAACTTTGAACGAACAAGCAATAGTCAGTGAATGGATAAATACTCTTCATAAAAATGAATTGTTACAGTACAGATCTTTAGAGGGAATGGCGAAAACTTACGTTACTTTTCATAAGCTGTTAAAAAAAATAACTAATGAAGCGGACCAAGCTTTTGAAGATCAGTTTAAAGATGTTCAGTCATTAGATCAGCAATCACGAAAGAAAACAATCGATATCTATAGTTTTTATCATAAGATTTCTAATGAAAAAACAGCAGAATCAACTAAAAGACTAGAAGCGCAGGTCAGTGATTTGTTGATCAAACCAGTGGTAAATAAAGGTGAAAATAGTCCTAATTGGTTTAATGATTTAGTGAGAGCAGTTATGGTTCTGGAGCGAGGGATAGAGTCAGAGAAACTAAAAACAAAAATATTTACTGAAATAAAAAAATCCGGTAATCAACCCGTTCTTGAAGAAAAATGGGATTCATTCATCAAAAACCATGTGATTCCACGCCTGCAAAAAAATAATGGTTTGGATGATACATATTATGAACTATCTCAAACAATCAATGTTTTGAACAAGAAAATTAAGGTATCTGTAGAAGAAGCACAGTCTGTTTCTTCTGTTTTTTATAATAAAATATTTCCCAATTTACTCCGTTTGCCTGACATGTCTCATCTGGAAAAAATAGCAATTTATGAAATTTATATCGATGAAAGTAACTTATTACCGAAAACCAAAAATAAAATAAAAAAAACTTTGGAGAAAAGTTTATTAAAAAAAGAAAAAAAGAAACTTGAAGAAGTCAAGCTTTTAAAAAAACAAAATATTCAGATGATAGAAGAGGTAGGACCGTATGATTTATTAGCCCTTGAAGAAATACAGCGAGGAAAGCAAAAAGCAACAGTAGATTTTTTTACAGCTATTTATAAAAAGTATGGTGCATTAAATAGAACAACAATGACTAGAGAAAAATATTTAAGTGAAGAAGTACAGCGAGGAAAGCAAAAAGCAACGGGGGATCTTTTTACAGTTATTTATGAAAAGAATGGTGCATTGAATAGAACAGCAATTTCTAGAGAAGCGAAGAAATATTTAAGCAAAGTAGGCTATTTAGAATTTGAATTTATAGTACATAATAGTGAACAAAAAAATCATATAATAAAACAAGAATCCACTTCTTTAAGTGTACTTAAATCTATGCTTAAACGGAAAGATTTATCTCCTTATGCAGTGAAAGCTTATTGTTTAGCCTATTTAGAAGAGCGACAACTGGAAAGCAATGTCAAAAAACTTTGGAGAAAACCTTTTTTGAAAGATTTAACACCAGAAGAGATTAAAGTAGTGGAGAATCTAGTTTCTGAAAAAAGATTATGTCTACAATTGGGGAAGGAAGTAGGACCAGAACTTGCAGTCAGATATGAAAGAAGCAATCAAGATAATCAAGTAGAACGACTGAAATTGTTCAATGAAATGGATCAAAAGGTTTTTTCAGTGACTTGTCGCCAATTCATCAAAGAGCAAGCTAAAAAATGTTTGAGTGCAACGAATTATACTCGATTTGAAGTAGCTCAAATGATACGAAATATAGAGAGAAAAAAAGGGTTACAGGAGAGAGAAAAAAACAATTTTTTTGATCCGATTATTAATAGTCAAGATTTATCTTCTAACGAAATTAGAGCCTATTATCTAGCCTATTTAGAAGAGCAACAAATGGAGAACAACATCAAAAAAAATTTGAAAAAACCTTTTTTGAAAGAGTTGAAACCAGAAGAATTATTGAAAGTGAAGAATCTAGTTTCAGAAAAAAGATTATATTTACAATTAGGAAAAGAAGTAGGTCCAGAACTTGCAGCTAAGCTTGACAATAGCAAGGAAAGCAACCAAGTAGTCCTATCTCAATTGTTCAAAGTGATGGATCAAAAAGCTTTTTCAGTGACTTGTCGCCAATTCATCAAAGAGCAAGCTAAAAAACATTTAAGTGAAGCAAACTATGTGAGATTTGAAATAGGTCACGTGATACGAGAGGGAGAGAGTAAAAAAAATTTACAGGAATGGGAAAAAACAGATTTTCTTAATCCATTTCTAAGTCGCGAAAATTTATCTCCTAACGAAATTAGAGCTTATGAGTTAGCTTATCTAGAAATGAAATACAAACCACTTAGCCGAATGAATAGTTGGAAAAAGAGTTTACAACAATATTTTGAGAAAAACTTAACAAATGAAGAAAGAAATGAAGTGCAAGCCTTAGTTCCTCAAAAAAGAGTTCTTATCCAATTGTCAAAAGAGCTAGATTTAAAAAACGTATTCCAGCTTGAAGAAATACAGCAAGGAAAACAAGAAGGAAGGCTTGGTTTTTTCACAGATATTTATGAAAAATCCTTTTCAACGACTAACCAAGAATACATCAAAACACAAGCAAAAATATATTTAAGTCCTGCTAACCATGCTGAATTTGCAGTGAAAAGTCAGATGCAAGATGCATTGAGAGAAAAAGGATTAAAGCTAGCGAATATTAAGTTTAGCGAAGATAAAATTCGGGTGTTTCTTGACCAGAAAACGCAATCACCACTTGAAATTAGAGCGTATTACTTAGCCTGTATAGAAGAACAAGTGATACCAATGGATATCAAAAAAAGTTTAATACACGCTTTGAAAAAAGTTTTAACTGTAGACGAAAATCTGAAATTGTCAGAACTCATTTCAGAACAACAAAGACTTATCCACTTGTCTGAAGAAATAGGCCCAGAACGTACATTGGAATTCTTAAAAATAAAAAAAGAAAACAAAGCAGCAACAATTGATTTCTTTACAGATTTATATAACAACGTATCTTCCTATACCCAACAATGGATAAAAGAACAGGCATCTTTACATTTAAATCGAAAAGAACATTTAGAGTTTACTAAAAAAGTCAAACTAAAAGAAATAATCAAAGAAGGTGGGCCTGATTTAAAAGCATCTGCAGTCTATAACCAACGTAAACGAGCATTCGAAAAAGCAATGAGTCTTCCAGTCATTGAAGAGCTGCAAGTGAAAAACGGGCTGCAACAAGTCAATGCTAATCTTTTAGATCCTCTTGAACTTAGGCGATTAAACAAGGAACAACTAATCGATTCTTTGGTCAAAGTCCAAGTGAGATTTCCACATTGGGAACAACGTTTAAAAGATCAAGCAATCGACCGCTCCATCTCGCATTTAAACGATTTAGAAAAAAAAGAGATCAAGACTTCTTTAAAAGTTAAAGAATTGAAAGGATTTTTAAATAAAGTTAAGTTTCATGATTCCGATGGATTTAGCTCAATTTGGGGTTATGCGAAATTTCACGTTGACAATGATCGTAGAATTATTAAACTCCAAAAAATTAAAGAACAACTAGATGAGATCGCACCAGCCAATTTACTTCAGCCAGTTGTTGTAAAAATATTAACGAATAATAGGTGTGATTATCGAGATCTAAAACTAAGAGAAGCTATTGTGTCCCATGATGAAACAGCGATTGAAATCAATCGTCAATTAAAAAGTGAATTTAAAGCAATGGGTGTAACATTTAAAGAGGTAAGTAGAAATCAAATACTAAGAAGAATATTCAAAAATCTTGATAAGGGACTAAAGTCAGAAAAAGAACAAATTGCGGAGGTTCTGTCAGATTCCAACTTACACTATAATAATTTACTAAATACATTGCTCGTTCAGTTTGAAAAGAAGGTACATGAGTATATTCCATATTTAGATACGTTGATTCAAAAGGATTATGAGGATAAAGGTGCCGTGTCATTAACGAATAAAAGGATTTTAGAACTTGTAGAAAACGAACCGGGCCTTAAAGATTTACTCGTTTGTTGCCAAAATATGCTGCCTTCTTATCCTTTAAAAAATTATGCTCAGACGATTCCAATGGTGTCTACCTATTTTGCTAATTTAGCGCATCAAATTGAGGAAACATATCAAAGTCCAGGAAAAAAATTAGCAAAGCAAATTTTCATGTTAGGGAAACTGGATCCATTATATTGTGCAAAAATGATTCAGTACTTGAGCGCACAATACACTAATAAGCAACCTAACCCTTTACCAATACACCCAAATATTTTAATACAAAATAAAATGGAGAAGATAGTAGAAAGCTATCATGACCTATACCCACTTCCGTCCATGCATAGCGAATTGACTGGCAAAAAAATAGTTAATAAAGTGGCTAATGAAGTAGTTGGAAATGTTGAAAGGCCAATCTCAACACCAATCATAGAGCAATCAAGTCAGCCGTTTGATTGGAGTCCTTCTGTCATTTTAAATCAGGAAGTAAGACCGACTGAAACAGCTAAGGCAATTGTTGCGTTTCACAATAAATACCATGATCTAGAGATGACTAAGCAGTTTACAGCTTTTGCAACGAAACCAAGGCTTGAGAGAGAAAAAGACAAAACCAATACAACTAAAGAAGAGAGTCTCAAAGAAGTTGCCTACCAAGAATTTCTTAAGAAAAAAAAGAGCTATAAAAAATCAAAAAATTCCGCTGGAAGAGAGATTGCTCATGAAGAAATGGAACTAGCATTAAAAAAATATCAGCATGTCGTGCAAAAAAAACAAGATCAAAAAGAATGTGCGAACAATATGGAGAATCAAGAATTAGTTCGAGCAGGTGTGTATTTGACTCAACAATTACAGTCAGATGAGCTGACGAATTATCTGGTGGAACGAATGATTGCTCCTGAAAATAGGAGACCCGCTAATGTTCAATTGCAATATTTTATTAAAGAATTAGTACATGATTTAAATACAGCAACAGAAAGAGAAGCGGCAATTCAAACGATCATGCAACCCTATTTAAGTGTGGAAGAAAGACAAAAGTTTTATGCTTTTATGAAGCAGGATACGTATCTTCAACAGTTTCTTAAGCAAGAAAACTTATCGAAAATTGAATTAAAAGCATGTGTTAGTGCTTGCCTACATAAAAGTGATTTGCCATTTAAAGAACAAGTGGATCAGAAACTAGATGTTTTTTTAACAGACAAGGAACAACGTCAGTTGAAAGAAATGGTTAGTCAAAAAGAGATAGTACGTGTCTTAGCAGAACAACGGGATTATGAAACAGCAGTGAAATTTGAAAAGGTATTAAAGAAAGAAGAAGTAGGTGAGATAAATTGGCTAGTATCCATTTATAATGATACGCCATTCCTATTAATAAAAGAATCAATTACATCACTGATTGATTCTTCTTTTAATGAAGCAGATCGTATGCAATTTTATAATAAAATTAACTCTAACCATAAGCTGAAAGACCTTAGCAAACAAGTGTCTCTTACTACAGCAGAAGGAGAAAATTCTCGGTCAAACAAGGAAGACATGTTTTCGTTAGTTTCTGCAATCAGTCCAGAAGTTGCAGAGAGGATAGAAGCAACTAACTTAAAACGATTGCCATTAATTGCTGAAATAAAAGAAAATCTAGAAGAGAAAGGGATCAAGTATTATCTTCCTGAAATAATCAAAGAAATTGGAAAGATAGATTGGAACAACCATCAGGGAAATTCTGAAAATGAATTAATAAAAGAAAAATTGAGACAAGTAAGCATAACTTGTTCAGATGAGCAAATAGAAAATTGGAGAGATATATTTTTTGATAACTTTATAGAAGGCATAAGGATAGGGGATTTAAATGAACAAAAAGAAATATATCCTTTAAGTGGAATGGGAGTAACATTTAACACAACTATTGAAAAAATAAACGAACTTTTAAAGAAAAAAAATGAGGAACAAATGAATCAAGTGGAAAGCCCATCAATGAAGAAATCTTTAGATGAGGCAAAAGAAAACTTAATCGAAGAAATTGAACAATCTGTGCGTATGATTAACCCAAACGATAAAAAAAGGACTATAGAAGATCAATTTGTTGAAAATTTTACTCGTTGCAGCATTCAAAAGTATGGAGGAAAAGGTTTCCCAGTCAAAAATATTTTAGAGGAATCACCTACATTGAAAAAGGTATTGTTAAAAAAATTACCCGCTATTAATCTTTCTTACCCTATTGAATTACGTAAGCTAATCAATGAATGGTATGAAAATACCCCATTCTCTCCATTTTTAAAAGAATATAATGAAACAGAACAAGAAAGAATCCAAGTTGAGAAATCCATTTACAAATTATTTTATAATGATGACAATTATTGTGCAGAAAATATGCGTGTGATGCTTGTCGATTATGCGGGTATATCGGTAAGTTTAGACCCAAGAGATAGAGAAATGTATGGTTATCCCCTAAGAAAGAAGGCAGAATCAGTACTAGTGGGCTATAAAGAAGTAATGAAAAAACAAGGTATATCAAAGATACTTCCGAAAGAATTACAAGAATTGCAGAAAAACATTCCTGGGCAAACAAAAAGTACTATGATCTCATTTGATTTTATCACGCAAAATGATCAATCAGTGAAGGGCAATCAAAGAACGCAAGTTAGCATGCAACAAATAATGGAAAAAGCAGGAAATTGCTCTACTAATTCACCATTGGTACCAGAAAGAACACACGGCACGTCAATAAACAGAGGTGAAAGCACAAATGAGAGGAGCATGCCTAACGATAGACAATTATCAGAAAAACTTAGTTATAATCGATGAATTCGGAAATCATGTTTCTTGAGTTCAGTATTCTTCCTGATTGCCATCTGACTTGAAGAAAAAGTCAGTCAATCTATTGATTGATAGAAAATTAGATAGATAAAAACATAATGAGGGCAAATTCTGAATAAAAGGAGCAAAACAAATGGGAAGAGACTCTTATAAGAAAGACTATATGCAGATTAAAGGAAGTAAAGTAACTTGTAAAGAAAATGAAGAGTGGATCACAATTAACCTAGACAGTAATCCCAACTTATTGGCGGCTAGTATTTATTTATTGAATAAATTATTAGATGAACAAGATGTACTACCTCGAAAGGATACGGAGGAGAAAAAAGAAATTTTAAAAACAAGTATATCAGAACGATTGGTAGGAGATCAGAAAAAAATTTTTTTAGATTGGCAAGAAGTCACCCAGGCAATCTCTGAAGGCAATCTTACAACACGACAAAAACTTATGGAGGTGTTCCATAAGAAAAGATTATTTTCTTTAGAAGAAAAGGCGAAAGTTTGTGTGCTGTTTCAAGAGTTGATAAACGATATCAAAGATAAAAAGGAAAAAAAGTTTAAAGAGCAATTTTATGCTAATTATTCATTAAATGATAACGAACTAAGTGAATCCATAGAAGTTTATCATTATCTATATCCATTCGAGAATGAGAAAATAGCCAAATCAATGAACAATATCGAACAACTATTTATTGATTTGGTGTTTCCTTCCAGTAGTACAGATAAAAGACGTAAAATGTATGATGTAGTCAGAGCCACTTTGATTTTAAAACGGAAATTATCCTCGACACAATTGAAAAATGATTTACTCAAAAAAATGGTGGAACCTCAGGTTTTTTCCCATGAACAACCCGAGTTTGATACGTTTATGGAGATAATCGTTAACCCCTATCTTAAGAAAAATCCTGCCACAGATCCTGACTATAGTCGTTTTCCAAGTGAAAACGAACAGGAACAAGTTGAATTATCCCTGACAAACGAGGTAGAACCATACTACTTATTTGCATTGAAAGAAGTTCGAAAAGGATTTAGAAAAGCATCAACAGAGCTATTCACACATATCTATTTACAGACAACAATTGAAGAGAAAAGAGATATTATTGATGAGTATGCAAAACAGTATTTAACTAAATTTGATTATTTGGATTTTATGTTCAGGATAAGACAGCAACATATTCAGAAAAAATGGAATAAAAACAATTCTTTACAAGAAAATCTCCATCTACTTGTAGATGGGAAAAGCAGAACGGCTTACGAGGAACGAGCGTATTATTTGGCTTATCTTGAAGAGACGACATTACCAAAGTCTCTAAAAGATACTTTGAAATACCTTTTATTGAACGAGCTATTTTCTGGTGAATACAGACAAGTGATAGAGCTTGTTCCTGAGAAAAGACAATTGTTGCTGTTGGCAAAAGAAATAGATATAGAGACTGTATATGAATTTGAAGCAATCCAACAAGGCAAAAAAAGGGTGACGTACGCTTATTTCTTAGAGTTATATGAAAAAACCAATTCGAAAAAGGTTCAAGAAATTATCACAGAACAAGCTAAAAAACACTTAACTGAAAGTAAGTATGTTGAATTTGAAATTTATACCTATTTTCAAGAAGAATTTAGAAGAAAATCAGTTACACAACCGAATGTAGAAAAAGTATTCAGACGATTTATTGAGAGGGAAGACTTATCTGCTAATGACATTCGAGCTTTTTACTTGGCGTATATAGATGCACAAAAATTTCCGAATGATATCCAAGTAATTATTGCAGAACGCTTAACAAAAAATTTAACGGATAAAGAAAAAAAAGAAGTGATAACGCAATCTTTAGAAAAAAAACAATTGTTACTGATGGGGAAATACTTAGAAAGCGACATTATATTAGAACTTGAAGCAATCCAAAAAGGTAAAAAAAAGGGAACAGATGACTATTTTTTAGCGATATATAAAAAGAGTGACTCGATATTGGCTCGAGAAATGATTAAAGAGCAAGCTCAAAAATATTTGACTGAAAGTAATTATCTGGAATTTGACATAAAGATCCAACTCCAAGAGGAAAGTAGAAAAATGGATTTGACTTTACCGACAGTGGACTTTAAAGATGAAGCGCTACGGTATTTTGTTGACCATAAAGTATTATCCAAAAATGAAAAGATCATTTATTGTCTAGCCTATCTTGAATTTAAAGAAATACCCAGTGATTTAGAAACAATAAGAAATTTAAAAAAAGCTGTCGTAACTCCAAGTCAAATCGATGTCGAGGATTTGGTTTTAGAAAAAAAACAACTTTTATCAATAGCTAACAAAATAGATCCAAGTGTATATGAAAGATTAAGAACTAACGCAGGAATATCAATCGGTGTCTTTACGGAGATGTATGAAAATGTGAAGTCTAATGAGCATCATCAATTTATTAATAAACAAGCACAATTATTTTTAGATGCTGAAAAACATTTAGAATTTAAAAAACGCATTGCACTTTATGAATTAAGAAAGTCTGACGAACTAACCTCTGAAGTTGCTTTTTTTATTGGACTGCAACGTCATTATCAACAAAAAAATGGGGAGAACCATCGAACGAAAGTCAGTCTCCAAGACATAGAAGAATTGAGGAAGCAAAACCTGTCTTTTCTAGCTAAGACGATGGTTTTAGATCAGAAATCTACCGAAGGAATAGAAAGCAAAAAAAACGATGAACAAAAAACTGTCAAGGAAGAATTAAAAGATTTCATTACTTTAATTTCTCGTTTTGATAGTAATGATTCATATACATTTATAGATAGTAATTTGAAAGATATATTCAGGTACGTCAGACATTATGCTCATCTGAGGAACCAAGTTTATTCTATACCACAATCAGTTAGAACGTTTAATAAATTGAAACATCTGAGGGTACCATTTATTGAAGAAAATAGAAGCAACTGGCTGTTCGTGTTAGATCTGAATGACAAGAAACAATCGAAGTATATCAAAATAATTAAACAATTCATTTTATTGCCTGAATGGCAATTTGTAGCTGAAATTGATCCTTTATTTATCGCTGTAAAGAAGAGAATAGAGAAAAAATTAGAACGATTTAGCCAAGAGGTGGAAGCAAGTCAACTGAAAACGGATGAAGAAATTTTAGCGCTCGCAGAAAAAGACCCTAAAGTCAAAGAACTACTTACATACTATCAAAACATTGCTCCAGCAGTTCCGTTGAAAGATTTTGCAAAGGCGACGCCAACCGTCGTTGCTCATTTTAACAATTCAGCACATCAACTTGCAAGAGAATACTTTGGAAAAGATGCGGAATTATCTCAACAAATTTATGAACTGGGAAAGCGAGACCTACCGTTTTGTGTAGATGTAATTAGGTATCTGCTATCAACTGACAATAATGAGAAAGCGAAAGGTATTCCGAAATCTTTTGATAAGGAAAGTCAAGAAAGAGCCGAATATATAATAGAAAATTATCATCAAAAGTTCATAAAGCCACAGCAAACTAAGCAATCGAAAAAAGTTCTACAAAAGGAAAGGAAAGAAAAGCAGATTGCAAATGACACCCAACTGAAAGAATTAGTAAGACATGGCGTTTATAATTATCAAATGGGTGATGGGAAAGAAATACATATAGGACAGGCTAATGTTGATTCTGTTTCGGGCAACACTCGATTACAGCAATTTATAAAAGAACTAGCTGAAAATTTAGATACAAATATGCAAAGAGAAGCAGCGATTCAAACAGTAATGAAACCATATTTAAGCTTGGAAGAAAGGAAAGAGTTTTACGCTTACCTAAAAAACGACCCGTTTCTTCCATTATTTTTACAGAAGGATAACTTATCAAAACTTGAATTAAAAGCTTATGTAGATGTTTGTCTTAAAAAAACAGACTTATCTTTTAAAGGGAAAATCTCTGGCAATTTGAGGGCTTTTTTAACGATAACTGAAAAAAAAGAATTAAATAAATTGATTACTGAAAAAGAAGTTATCCGTGCAGTTGCAGAAGAAATCAGTCATCAAACAGCTTTAGAATTGGAGCGAGTAGTAAACCAAAACAAACAAGAGATTGATCCACTCGTAACTGTTTATCGTCAAACAACCTTTACAGCAATTAAAGAGTTTGTCCTACAACAAGTTGATTCATCACTAACTGAAAAAAATCGCTCTGAATTTTATCAGAAAATTGGTTCTGCAGCTTCTATAAAGCATCTAGATCAGACTAATTTTGGGGCACACTTAACAAACAAAGAGGAATTAGGACAAGAAACTAAAATAGGCTTTCTTTCACTAATTAATGAAATGAAAGAAACATTAGAACAACAAAAAATCGCCTATTACTTTCCTGAAATAGTCGGAGAATTTAATTCTCATCAAGTAACGAGAGAAAGTTTGGAAAAATTAGGTATCCATTTTACAGACGATCAAATGAAAAATTGGGAAGCTACATATAAAAAAGGCCCGATAGTAACCGATAATATTCAAATATCCATACTTCAAACAATCGCAAAAGTAATTGAAAAACATATGGAACGAAAAGGAACTCTAATAGAAAATATCCCCACCGAAAAAGAAGAAAAAAATAGCATAAAAGAAAGACTGAAAAAAGAAATCGAACAATCAGTAGCTAAGATTAATAAGAATGACCCTAGGATCAGTATAGAAGAGCAGTTTATAAATCATCTTTCGACTCAGCCAATCTTCAACCATTTAGTAAGGAAAGAACCCGAAATAGGGGAAAAATTATTGAAAAAATGTCAGAACAGACTTCCTTTTATTTCGCTACCTTCTTCAAAAGAATTTCTTCAGATGATGAATAGAGAGTTCCTCAAAAAACATACCGGGATTAGACGTTTTGCATTAGAATATGCGAGAGAAAAAAGAGCACGATTGTTTGAAGAAAGAAAAATTTATAAGTTGTATCAAGAAAATCCATTCTGGTGTTGTGAAAATTTACGAGTGATCCTCGTCAATTATGCTGGGTTCAAGAAGAAAAATTTAAACCCAATATATAGACCTGAATTATACTCTTTTCAAGTGGATAGGAGTTTTAGTCAGCAGAGATTACTAAATAAAGCCAAAAAAATAACCGATTTTTATATAGATATCTCTTTAGATTTAAAAAAAGTATTACCTAAGGAACTTCAAAAAAAAGAATCAACGAATAAGGAAAGCCAAACTGAAGTATCATTTGAGTCAATAGTAAGCGACCAAGAGAAGTTAAATAATGATATGGCTTTAACAGAGGCGAGAGAAAAGAAGAGGTTATTTCCTGCCACAAATCATTTTGAACCGAAAAGTAATTTAGGACAAATGGAGCCGTTAGACAAAAAACTGCGTTTGATTCAGATAAAAGAATCAGCGAATAAGGAAAGTCAAACTGAAATATCATTAGAATCAATAGTGAGCAAGCATGAGAAGTTAAATAATGATATGGATGTAACAGAGACGAACGAAAAGAAGAGACTATATCCTTTTCTTGGTCAATCCGAATCAGAAAGTAATGTAGGACAAATGAAGTCGCTAGAAAAAAAGCTGCGTATGACTCAGATAGAAAAAGCAAGCCAAGAAGGTTACAGCTCTAATGAGAGAAAAACGCATGAACAAGTTCAAAGACAAGCGAATCGCTAAGTTTGGTCAGTGCTAGTAAATTAGTTGTTCCCTAAAAAACTAAGTATATTAATGAAGAACGGAGAAATGCAAATGGAAAGAGACTTTTATGAGAAAGAATATATGGAGATTAGAGGAAATGAAGTATCTTGTAAAGAAAATGAAGAGTGGATCACAATTAACCTATACAACAATCCCAACTTATTGGCGGATAGTATTTATTTATTGAATAAATTATTAGATGAACAAGATGTACTATATGGACATGTTTTTCAGAATAAAAAGGAAATTTTAGAAAAAAGTATATTGAAACGATTGCCAGAAAATCAAAAAAAAATATTTTTAGACTGGCAAGAGGTTACACAGTTAATCGCTAAGGCTGACTATAGAACAAGACAAAATTTTAGGGAGTTGTTCCTTAAAAAAAAATTATTTTCTTTAGAAGAAAAGGCAAATTTTTGTGTGGCTTTTCAAGAGTTGATAAACGATATCAAAGATAAAAAGGAAAAAAAGTTTAAAGAGCAATTTTATGCTAGTTATTCATTAGATGATAGCGAACTAAGTGAATCCATGGAAATTTATCATTATTTACATCCATTCGAGAATGAAAAAATAGTTAAATCAATGAATAATATCGAACAAATATTTATTGATTTGGTGTCTCCTTCTAGTAGTACAAAAAGAAAATGGGGGAATCAAATGGATGATGTAGTCCGAGCCAGTTTGATTTTAAAACGGAAATTATCCTCGACACAATTGAAAAATGATTTATTTAAAAGAATGGTGGAGCCCTATGTTTTTTCTGATAACCACCCCAACTTTAATACGTTTATGGAGACAACCGTTAACTCCTATCTTAAGGAACATCCCACCACAGATCCTGACTATAGTTATTTGCCAATTAAAAAAGAACAGGAACAAGTTGAATTATCTCTGACAAACGAGGTAGAACCATACTACTTATTTGCATTGAAAGAAATCCGAAAAGGATTTAGAAAAGCATCAACAGATCTATTCACACATATCTACTTACATACAACGATTGAAGAAAAACGATATATCATTGATGACTATGCAAAACAGTATTTAACTACATTTGATTATTTGGATTTTATGCTCAGGACAAGACAACAACGATCTCAGGGAAAATGGAATGAAAATGATCGTTTACAAGAAAGTCTCCATCTACTCGTGGATGGAAAAAGCAGAAGGGCTTACGAGGAACGAGCGTATTATTTGGCTTATCTTGAAGAGACGACATTACCAAATTCTCTAAAAGATACTTTGAAATACCTCTTATTGAACGAGCTAACTTCTGCTGAAAAAGCACAAGCGTTAGAGCTTGTTCCTGAGAAAAGACAATTGTTACTACTGACAAAAGAATTAGATAGAAAGACTGTATATGAACTTGAAGCAATCCAACAAGGCAAAAAACAGGTAACAGATGATTATTTTTTAGTGGCCTTAGCGGCGTATAAAAAGACCGATTCGAAAAAGCATCAAGAAAGAATCAAAGAACAAGCCAAAAAATACCTAACGGAAAGTAAGTATGTTGAATTTGAAATTCATACCCAATTTCAAGATGAATTTAGAAAAAAATCAGTCACACAACCAAATGTAGATTTTCAAGAAAATGGACTAAGTCGTTTTCTTAAGAGGGAATACTTATCTGCTAATGAAGTTCGGGCTTTTTACTTGGCGTATCTTGATGCACAAAAATTACCGAATAATATCCAAATAATTTTTGAAAAAGTTTTGATTAAAGATTTAACGGATAAAGAAAAAAAAGAAGTGATAACGCTATACTCAGAGAAAAGACAATTATTATTGCTGGCAAAATACTTAGAAAGCGATATTGTGTTCGAACTTGAAAAAATCCAACAAGGGAAAAAAAGGGGAACAGATGATTATTTCAGAGCGATATATAATAACAGTGATTCGATACTAGCTCGAGAAATGATTAAAGAACAAGCTCAAAAATATTTGACTGAAAGTAATTACCTAGCATTTGATATAAACAACCAACTCCAAGAGGAAAGTAGAAAAACGGACTTTACTTTACCGACAGTTGACTTTAAAGATGAAGTACTACGGTATTTTATTGACCATGAAGTATCATCAAAAAGTGAAATGATCATTTATTATCTAGCCTACCTTGAAGCTAAAGAAATACCAAGTGATTTAGAAACAATAAAAAACTTGAAAAAAAATGTCGCAACCCCAAACCAAATCGATATTGATGAATTGATTTTAGAAAAAAAACAACTTCTAACAATAGTTAACGAAATAGGCCCAAGCGCATATGAAAGATTAAGATATGACATAGGAGTATCAATCGGCTTCTTTACGGAGATGTATGAAAAAGTGAATTCAGTTGATACTCAGCAGTTCATCAAAAATCAAGCACAATTGTCTTTAGATGCTGAAAAAAATTTAGAATTTAAAAAACGTATTGCACTTTATGAACTAAGCAAATCTAGTAAATTAACCTTTGAAGTTGACTCTTTTATTCAAAGACAACGTCATTCTCAACAAAAAAATGGGGAGAACTATCGAACAAAAATCAGCCTTGAAGACATAGGAAGATTGAGAGAGCATAATCTGTCTTCTCTAGCTGAGAGGATGGTTTATGTCCAGAAGTCTACCGAAGAAATAGAAAGCAAAAAAAACGATGAACCAAAAAGTGTCAAGGAAGAATTACAAGTTTTTCTTGCTCTAATTTCTCATTTTGATGATGATGATAAATATAGATATATGGACAGTCATTTTGAAAATATATATAGTTCAGTCAAAAAAAAATCTCATAATGGGAAACACATTTTATCTCTACCAAAAAAAAATAAGGCTTTAAATAAATTAAAGGATAAGTGGGTACTGTATGATGAAGAAAAGGGAAGAAACTGGCAGTCAGTATTAGAACTTAATAAACAGAAACAATCGAATATTACCGGTTTTATTAGCCGAATCATTTTATTACCTACATGGCAATCTGTAGCCGAAATTGAGCCTTTATTTATCGCTGTAAAGAAGAGAATAGAGAAAAGATTAAAACGTTTTAGCCAAGAGGTGGAAGCAAGTCAATCGAAAACGGATGAAGAAATTTTAGCGCTCGCAGAAAAAGACTATAGAGTCAAAAAACTACTTACATACTATCAAAAAATTGCTCCGGCAGTTCCGTTGAAAGATTTTGCAAAGACAACGCCAACCGTCGTTGCTCATTTTAAAAATTCAGCACATCAACTTGCAAGAGAAGATTTAGGGGAAGATACAGAGTTATCTGAACAAATTTATGAGCTAGGTAAGCAAGACCTCCCGTTTTGTGCAGATTTAATCCAATATTTGGCATCAACTGGTATCAATGAAAAAGCGAAAGATATTCTAATATCTCCTAATGAGGAAAGTCAAAGAAGAGCCAAACAAATAATAGAAATTTATAATCAAAAGCTCGACATGGCGCAGCAAAAAAATATTTTGGAAACTGAAAAGAAGCAGCTGCAGATTGAGAATGATACCCAACTGAAAGAATTAGTAAGGAATGGTGTCTTTAACTTTCAAAAAGATAAGCGTAAAGAAATACATATAGGACAGGCTAATGTTGATTCTGTTACGAAAAATAAACAATTACAGAAATTTATCAAAGAACTAGCTGAAAATTTAGATACAGATATGCAAAGAGAAGCAGCGATTCAAACAGTAATGAAACCAAATTTAAGTTTGGAGGAAAGGGAAAAGTTTTACGCTTACCTAAAAAACGACCCGTTTCTTCCATTATTCTTACAGAAGGATAACTTATCAAAACTTGAATTAAAAGCTTATGTAGATGTTTGTCTTAAAAAAACAGACTTATCTTTTAAAGGGAAAATTTCTAGCTGTTTGAGGGATTATTTAACAGTAACTGAAAAAGAAAAGCTAAACAAATTGATTACTGAAAAAGAAGTTATCCGTGCAGTTGCAGAAGAAATCAATCTTCAAATAGCTTTAGAATTGGAGCGAGTAGTAAACCAAAACAAACAAGAGATTGATCCACTCGTAGCAGTTTATCGTCAAACGTCCTTTACACCAATTAAAGAGTTTGTCCTACAACATGTTGATTCATCATTGACTGATGAAAATCGCTCTGAATTTTATCAGAAAATTGATTCTGTAGCTCCTATAAATCAACTAGATCAGACTAAATGGAAGGCCCCCTCAACAAATAAAAATGTAAAACAAGAAAATGATAGATTCTTATTTTCATTGATGGATGAAATGAAAGAAACATTAGAGCAGCAAAAACTTGTCTATTACTTTCCAGAAATAGTTAAACAAATTTTGCCTCCTAAAATTAGGAATTTGGAGGAAATAGATAAAGAATATCAAATAACAAGAGAAAGATTAGAGGAAACGGGTATCCATTTTACATACGGGCAAATGCAAAAGTGGATAGACACTTTTGATGAAGGTCCTATAGTAAACGATAATAATCATATATCAATACTTAAAACAATTGCAAAAGTAATTGAAAAACATATGGAACGAAAAGGAATTCTAATAGAGAATATTCCAACCGACAAAGCGGAAAATAATATAGTAAAAGAAGAATTAATAGCAGCAATCGAACAATCAGTAGTCAAGATTAACAAGGATGACTCCGATAAAAGTGTAGAAGAAAAGTTTAGGGATCATCTTTCGAATTATCCAATTATTCTAAATTTAATAAAGGAACAACCTGAAATAGGGAAAAAATTACTGAAAAAATGTCAGGACAGACTTCCTTTTGTTTCGCTAACTTCTTCAAAAGAATTTCGTGAAATTGTCGATAATGAGTTCGCTATAAGAAATACTAACATTAGGAAGTTTGCACGAAAACATGCCCCGCAAGTAAGAAGCCAAATGACAGTAGAAAAACAAATCTATGATTTGTATCAAGAAAATTCAGCTTGGTGCTGTGAAAATTTACGAGCGATCCTCGTCGATTATGTTGGGTTCAAGAATATAAATTTAAACCCAATTTATAGACCTAAATTATACTCTTTTCAAGCGTGTGGTAATTTTGATCAATGGAGATTACGGGGTAAAGCACAAAAAATAATCAATTTTTATACAGGTATCGCTTCAAATTTAGAAAGAGTATTACCTAAAGAACTTCAAGAAAAAGAACCAGTGAATAAGGAAAGACAGACTGAAATATCATTAGAGTCAATAGTGACCAAGCATGAGAAGTTAAATAATGATATGGTTTTAACAGAGACGAACGAAAAGAAGAAGTTATTTCCTGCCACGGATTATTTTGAATCGAAAAGTAATTTAAGGCAAAGGGAGCCACTAATAAAAAAATTGCATATGACTCAGATAAAAGAAAAAGCAAGCCAAGAAGGTTACAGCTCTAATGAGAGAAAAACGCATGAACAAGTTCAAAGACAAGCGAATCGCTAAGTTTGGTCAGTGCTAGTAAATTAGTTGTTCCCTTAAAATAATCGTGCTACACTGATTGTAAAGGAGGCGGTTTCAATGGCAGACACCTATAAAAATATATTAGTAGCAATTGATGGATCAGAAAAAGCAGAAAAAGCCTTTTCTGAAGCAGTTACAATTGCAAAAAGAAATCAGGCAAAGCTACACATTTTGTACGTAAACGAAGTAACGGGTAACTATTTCGGTGATTTTGCATTTGTTACAACGAACTTACAAGAGGAATTAGATGAAGTTGCAGAAAACCAAATGAAAGAGCATCGCAACTTAGCAATTGAAAAGGGACTAACAGATATCGAGACGTATATTTTGTATGGATATCCGAAAACATTGATTGCAAATTTCAATGAATCAAAGGAAAAAATTGATTTGATTGTTATGGGGGCTACAGGATTGAATGCCGTGGAACGTGTCTTAGTTGGTTCAACTACTTCTTATGTAGTCACACATGCACCGTGCAATGTGTTGGTAGTAAAATAACGTCACTCGCTAGTTAGTGAGAGGATGCTAGAACTGAGCAGTACACTGAAGAAGCAAATAAAAAAGTAAGCCGAAGAAGCTGAGCATCATTTCTTTTATGTCAGTTATCTTCGGTTTTTTTTATGCTGTATTTTGCTTATTTCATCTTTTTAACTAATTAGTAAGTGATTAGTTAAAAAGATCACTATTCTTAAGGAGATATCTTGAATATTACTAATTTGACAAAAGCTGCAATCAACAATTGTCCATCCACTACGATTTGATTCCTTAAAGTAAGAAGTGGTATAGTTGTGTAGAATAGGGAATGAGTTGGAAAAATAAAAAAGGGAATGAAGTGTATGAACGACCAATATGTACAAGTCATGACGATCGCGGGATCAGACAGTGATGGAAGTGCAGGAATGCAAGCAGATATGCATACTTTCTTTACCCGTGGCGTCTATGGTGTATCAGTTATGACGGCTTGTGTGGCAGGAAATTCTTATGGGATCGGAGCAAGTGTGACCTTACCAAGTGAGTTCATTGATAAAGAATTTTCTTTGATCGCTGAAGACTACCAAATAAGAGCGGCTAAAACAGGTATGCTAGCTGATGCAGAATTGATTGAAACAGTAGTTAAAAATTATCAACAGTATAACTTCGGTCCTTTAGTGGTCGACCCAGTAATCGTGACGAAGCATGGAAATCTATTATTAGAAGAGGCTGCTTTAAGTAGTCTGAAAGAAAAACTAGTACCGTTAGCGACTGTCTTGACGCCGAATTTCTATGAAGCAGAGAAATTAACTGGACGAACCTTAACGACAGATGAAGATTATGTTCAGGCCGCTGTTGACTTACAAGCAATGGGTGCCAAAAATGTGATGATCAAAGGATTTCATACGAAAGAAAGTAATCAAGAAGAAGTAAGAGATTATGTGTTGCTGGAATCTGGACGATCATTTTGGTTAAGTGCAGTCTTTTATCCGACAGATCGAATCAACGGTACAGGAGACACATTGTCGGCTTGCATCGCTGCAGAATTAGCGAAGGGAAAAACAGTAGAAGAAGCAATCCGAACGGCAAAAGACTACGTCAATATTGCAATTGGTGAAGAAATCATTGTCGGTCACAAGTATGGTCCCATTAATCACTGGGCAGCAGAAAAGCAACTCTCAGCAAAAAACTGTTCTTCAAAAAAGAATCAATAGCTATCTAAAAGAATCGTTTTTTTTTGCTTTTATAATTTTTCAAAAAAGTATAAGTGAATCATAATGTTTTTAATAGTAAAAATGAAAATGGGACTGAAAAAATCAATTCTGATTCTTCAGTCCCATAAATTATAGAGCCTTTTTTGTGGATCAAGCAAAAAACTCATTTTAAATTTGAATGTTTATGATTTATAAGATAGGTGAAAACAAACGAGAAATTTGTTGTTTGAATAACAACCAGCCAGACATTTCTTTGACTGTTTCCGTGGTCATCGGTGTACATTGTTTTTCATCTTGTAAAAATTGATCTGCTAACTGGGTTAAAAAGGCTGGATCATAAATGACAGCACTGGTTTCGAAGTTCAACCGATAACTTCGAACATCTTGATTGGCAGAGCCGACCATACAAATTTCATCATCCATGATCAATGTTTTCGCATGTAAAAAACCATTCTCATAAACCAAGATTTGAACGTTTTCTTTGATCAATTGACGTGCATAATATTGGGTTGCTCGGTAAATAAACGGATGATCAGGTTTATTAGGAATCATGATCTTGACTTCTACGCCAGAAGAAGCGGCAATTTTTAAGGCAGCGATCACACTTTCATCTGGAACCAGGTAAGGTGTTTGAATCCATACCCGTTTTTTAGCAGCTGTGATCAATTTAATAAAGGATAATTTAATTTGTTCACGTTCGTTGTTAGGACCGCTTGATACTAATTGAATCGAAGTATTTTCATGCTTGTCGTCTTTCCCAAGTTCTTTTTGAAAAAAGTAATCAAGATGATAGGCAACCTTCTTTTGTTCGGGTACTGAAACATTCCAATCCGTTAGAAAACGTAGCTGTAATAACGAAGCAGCAGCGCCATAGATTCGAATATGAGTATCACGCCAATAACCAAACTTTTTGGTTGGATTGACATATTGATTGGCGATGTTAAAGCCACCGGTATAGCCGATTTTACCATCGATCACGACGATTTTACGATGATCGTGATAATTCAATCGGAATCGAAGTAACGCTCTTTGTGACGTGACGAACGTGTGGACATGACCACCATTTTGGATCAAACGATTAAAGTCTTTCGGTTTAGTGCCGTGTGAGCCAAACGCATCATATAATAAGCGGACTTCAACCCCTTCAGCAGCTTTTTCTTCAAGTAATGTCAAGATTTGTTGTCCGATGTTGTCCGTGACGAATGCATAATATTCGATATGAATCGAATGCTTTGCCTGCCGAATATCACTTAATAGAGAAGTTAATTTTTGTTGACCATCTGTTAATAAAGTGACGGAATTACGTCGGGTTAATGGCATGCGATTTAAAGAAGAGAAGAAGTCAACAAATTGTTGATGCTCTTCATTATCCATGACGGGATCATAGTGATCGATCGTATCTCCTTTGAAATCTTGAAAATTTTCTAGTTCTTTCAAGTCGCTTTGTCTCAAATAAAATTTTTTCTTATCAGTCAATCCGCGACCGAAGAAGAGATATAGGATAAATCCAAGACCTGGAAGAGCAAATAGTACGAGCAACCACGCCCAGATTGCAGCTACGTCACGAGGTTTGATTAAAATAGTTACTAAAGCAATTAGTGCATTGATGAAATAAAGGATCGTGAGAATAGTGATAACCAAAATAGCTTCCTCCTTATTTAGAATAACAAACAGTATTATATCATGAGAATCCTTAGAATCCTAAATTTGAAGTTGCAGAGATTATAAAGTGGTTTGAAAAAATAAAGAACCACAAGGCAAAGTGGTTGCAATTTTCTATTCATTCATGTAGGATAAGAATATAGTTGAATATCTCCTTAGGGGAGTAACCGACAACGTTTGTTGTGATAATATCAACAGTAAGTTAACCATTTGGTTTTCTGGTATTGTATGAAATGGTGAGACCTAAGACAAATCCGCATTTGTCTTAGGTCTCTTTTTTTTCAGTCAGAAAACTTTTTGGTAACGAAAAATAAAATGGGGGATGGAATTTGGAAAACAAAGAACAGGCTCAGCAAGTTGTCTATAAAGAACCAATTGACTCGCTGATGCAAAAAACACAGAGCTCAATCGATGGTTTGAGTACATCACAAGCAAAAGAAAAGTTAGAAAGAGACGGATTGAATCAGTTAAAAGAAGCACCTAAGAAGCCAACGTGGAAATTGTTTTTAGAAACTTTTAAAGATGCAATGGTTATTGTCTTGTTGATTGTCGCTTTGATTCAAATGGTCATGGGAGATTATATCGAATTTTTCGTTATTTTTGCCGTATTGATGTTGAACTCCGTGATTAGTGTGATCCAAACGAAGAAAGCAGAAGGTTCTTTAGAGGCATTGAAAAATCTTTCTGCACCTGATGCACGTGTGATTCGTGATGGAAAAGAAAAAACGATCCCTGCGAATGAACTGGTTGTAGGAGATATCGTTTTATTGGAAGCAGGAGATTATGTCCCTGCCGATGGTCGGTTGTTAGAAGCTGGATCATTGAAAGTGGATGAAGGGATGCTAACTGGTGAATCGACAGCATCGGAAAAAGAAGTAACTGATATTAGTCAGACAGTGCCGATTGGTGATCGTATCAACATGGTATTTAGTGGAACAATCATTACTTATGGTCGTGGGAAATTCTTAGTTACCGCTACTGGAAATAACACAGAAATCGGTGAGGTGGCAGGGTTACTTGAATCAACAACTGAACAAGTAACACCACTACAGCGTGGATTAGATAAATTTAGTAAGAAGTTAAGTTTAGCGATTTTAGCTTTATCGTTAGTTATTTTAGGTATCCAATTGTTCCGAATCTATCTTGGCGGCGGCACAGGTGATTTAACTGCTGATATCGTTAGTGCAGTAATGTTTGCAGTCGCTGTTGCGGTTGCTGCCATCCCAGAAGCATTACAATCAATCGTAACGATCGTTTTATCCTTGGGAACCAATAAAATGGCGAAGCGACATGCCATTATCCGAAAATTACCAGCAGTGGAAACACTGGGTTCGACTAGTATTATTTGTACAGATAAAACTGGGACATTGACCCAAAATAAGATGACGGTAGTTGATTATTATCTAGCGAATGGTTCGACTGGAGATTTTACCGATGATCCAAAAAAATGGACAGACGATGAAAGACGGTTGATTGAAATCAGTGTATTAGCCAATGATGCTTCCATCAGTGAAGATGGTACGAAACTTGGAGATCCGACAGAGGTAGCGTTTATTGATTTTAGTGAAAAATTGAATCAACCGTATCAAGAAATCCGTAACAATTATCCAAGAAAAGCTGAATTACCATTTGATTCTGATCGAAAATTAATGTCGACTGCTCATAACATTGATCAGGGACACTATCTTTTTGTTAAAGGTGGACCAGATATCGTGTTTGCTCGCAGTAAAAAGGTCTTGCTAAATGGTGAAGTTGTACCAATGACAGAGGAATTGATGAAACAATTCAAAGAACAAAATGAAGCTTTCTCAAACAAGGCATTGCGTGTTTTAGCCTTTGCTTATCGCCCAATTGAAAGTCCAGAGTTGTCATTTGAAGATGAAAATGACTTGATTCTAGTTGGATTACTTGCCATGATCGATCCTCCAAGAGCAGAAGTCACACAAGCAGTTAAAGAAGCTCGAAGCGCTGGAATTAAAACGATTATGATCACTGGAGACCATAAAACGACTGCTGTTGCGATCGCGAAAGAAATTGGGATCTTTGCAGAAGGAGATCAAGCACTTACAGGGACAGAGTTAGATGAATTGACCGAAGATCAATTAAACGAAGTCTTGGAAAAAGTGACTGTATACGCACGTGTATCTCCTGAAAACAAGATCCGAATCGTACGTGCATGGCAAACAAAAGGACACATTTCTGCGATGACAGGCGATGGTGTTAATGATGCTCCGGCCTTGAAACAAGCGGATATCGGTATTGCCATGGGTACGGGTACGGATGTATCGAAAGATGCGGCAGCGATGGTCTTGACCGATGATAACTTTGCTTCAATCGTTAGTGCCGTAGAAGTAGGACGTAATGTTTTTGATAATATCAAAAAGGCGATTGCCTATTTATTCTCTGGAAACTTAGGTGCGATCATTGCGATTGTCTTCGCTTTAGTTGCTGATTGGTCCAATCCATTTACAGCATTACAATTATTGTTTATCAACTTAGTCAACGACTCATTACCAGCGATTGCTTTAGGAACAGAAAAAGCCGAACCAGCTACAATGAAACGTCCACCAAGAGATCCAAATTCAGGAATCTTTACCGATAAAACATTGATCTCGGTTACTTATCGTGGCGTACTAATCGGTATCGCAGTCATTTTTGCGCAGTGGTTAGGAATGCAACATTCACCAGAATTTGGCGTAGCAATGTCATTTTCTACATTGATCTGGTGTCGAACATTACAAACGTTCCCTGCGCGTTCTAACACACAAACAGCGATCCAAGCAGGTTTCTTCGCAAATCGAAGCGTATTGTTAGCTGTTGTAGTATGTAGTGCATTGTATTGCTTGACGATGATCCCAGGCTTGAAAGAAGTCTTTTCAATTCCAGCAGCATTTGGTTTGACAGAAGTCTTTACGTCAATCGGGATTGCCTTAGTAACGATCATTTTAATGGAAATCACAAAACTGATCCTTGTACACGTACAAAAAGAGAAATAAAAAGGAATACCTGGGATAATTTTTTGATGTACTATTCAAAAGTTAATAGCAGAGTATTTCACCAACAGGCTGGTATGGCTTCGGGATTCAACCGAATGTATACCAGCCAGTTTTTTGTTCGATGACAGCTTTATTCTTTACTTGATGATAGCTGTCTAATATACATAGTGAAGAACTATATCGGCAATTTAAAAATTTGGCTCTGATGAGATAGAAAGAAAGGAAAACACATGTGAATCATGTATAATGAAAGGACAGAAATTTTAAAAATAATTATTTCTATAAGCCTAAGAGCAGGTAGGTTTTGGTTATGAATTAGTCAGTATATTATTTATTCCGAAAAGTGAAAAAGCGATATAAAAATAGAGAAATAGAGGAATGAAAATGAACGAAGAAGAATGGGACGCCTTTGCAAGCGATTACTACATGAATCAAAAAGAATCAGACAAAACAATTGTCCGAGATGTCATTGAGTATCTAAAAAAAGAAGCTGCATTACCAACTGAGAAAATAGTGGATGTAGCAGGTGGCGCTGGACGCTATCTAGCGATGTCAAAAGAAGCAACTACATATGAATTGATAGATTTTTCGGATGAAATGTTGAAGTTTGCTACTGAAGAAGCAGCTAGATTGGGGAGGGAAAACATTCATCTAACGAAACAGACTTTTTCTGAATTTCTGGAAAATGGAAAAACGTATGATTTTATTTTCTCTGCTTCTAATCCGGCTTTAGACGATTCCGTAAAGTTAAGTAGAATGTTAACAAAGATGAAAAAATATTGTGTCATCCTAAGAGTTGTCTCTTCTAAAGAAGATCTGTTTACATCGTTGGAAAAAAAATTAGGAATTTTCGAAGAAGATGCTGTGACTTCACCAGTAATAATGGATCAATTGGAAACTTATTTAAAAGACGAAGAATGGTCCTATAAAAGAAAAGAATTTACGTATACGTTTAAAGAAGAAATTACGGAAGATTTTATGAGAGCTTATTATCAAGAATGTCTAGAAGAAACAATTTTTAAAGAGTATATTCAAAAATATTTTGACCCAAAAGAAAAAATTGTTAGTACAACGATGTTGACCTATCGGCTACTACTAATCAATAAGGAGTGACCCAAAATGGGCATGACTAGTTTTGTTTACTCTAAGAATATAGAGAAAAACGATTTATCTCTTAGGACGGATTGACGAGGAATGACTTTTTGAACACCGTTTATCCGTCTTTAGAGATATGATGAGAAGAGACTGAGGCAAGTTGTGATATGCTCCCCCTATACAGGACTTTTATATTTCAGTGTCCTATATAGGGGGGAGCATATCAGATTGGCTCAGTTTTTTTTTGTTGTGGCTAATGGAGTAATCGAAAATTAACGTAAAAGAAAAAACACTTATATTTGCTTGTGTCTTAACAATTCACTCTAAGAAATCGGCCTAAAACTATTTTTTGACTGTTGGTTATCTTTCTAAAATAATAAACGGAGAAAAATGAGTTGTCAGATATATTGGTCTTATGTTTTCTTAACTGTTTTAAATCATTTTTATTATTTTATAAAATAACAAATCGTTGAAATATTTGTTTTGGAAAATTATAGCTTGCATCTTAATTATTTCTTTAAAAAAATAGTTTAATTGAAGTGAAAGTATAATTTTTATTGTGGTTGTTGACTATTTTATTTATACTTAAATGTATACGATTGCTTTGTTTGATTAAATGGCAATTTGTATAAAATTACATAACAGGAGGTTTTTTGTTTGAAAAAGATTTTTTTGATAGGGTTATCAGTGTTATTTTTTGGTTGTTTGTTTTCTACGAATGTTCAGGCGCAAGAGGTAATTAAAAAAGAGATTTTTAGTATTCCTGAACCAACTTGGATCTTCAATGCAGGGATGAATAAAGGAAAAAATCATGATCGCCAGGATTTAGGATTTATCTTGCCAGAAAATGTTGAATTGAGGATTAGACAAACAAATAAACAATTCAAAAATAAATTAAGATTGAGATTGTTAGGTAATGCCTCAAGTATCGAAAAAAGTATCTTAGTTGATTCAGAATGGGTAAGTATAAGTGCAGATAATCCTTTAGTTCCGTTTATTGATACGCCATATGGAGAAGAAGCTGCTCAGATTGAATATGAAATCGTCACTTCTGAACGTATTAAACCATTACCAGTTTATAGTTATCATGGAGATGATACTATGTTTCTTTCAATGTGGGACAAGTTCGATGCTGAATATGCTTTGATTAAAGGACCAGATTTTCAATTACTTGTTCCTAAAAATGATAAAGAAAAAGTAAGAAACTTGAAAGATTACCGTTCCTTAGATGAATTGATCGAACACTACATCGAATTGTTTGGTTACTATAATCAAATCGCTGGTTTTGATAACTCGTCTAAAGAAAATCAAAATGGAGTGAATCGCTTTTTCTTGAAAGCAGATAAAAACGGAGGTGTCGGTGCTTATTATTCTTCAGAATGGGCAGCAAATAGCTATAGCACAGTCGAGTGCTGGTTAACTGAAGACAGTTGGAAAGTGTTGCATGAAATTGCACATGGCTATCAAGCTGGCTTCGATAACATAGGGATGTATACAGGAGAAGTCTCGAATAACTTATTTGGTGTACAGTATCAATATCTTATCTATGGAAAAGAAGCAGATGAAAAAGGTTGGCTATTTAATTATGGTAAAAAAGAAGAGGTAGAAAACGCACTATACGAAAAGCTAATCAATCAGAATGGAACTTATGCTGATGCTGATCTGCGCGAAAAATTAATTTTATTAACAATGTTAAAACAAAAAGCAAATGATGATTCGTTTACAAAGATGTATCAGGAATATCGTAAAATAGCTAATCAACCAGATTTTAATCGCAACGATTACCCATTGCCTGATTTAATGAATCGTATCTATAGTGAAAATAGTCAACTAGATTTTTCAGGTGTTTTAGAGAAATGGGGATTGACGCTTGATCAAGTACAAGTTCAAAAAAATCGTGAGCATGGTTATCCGGCAGTCGCTTCTTTAGCTGATGTCGTACCAGAAAGTGAGTTGGCACGTGCGCGTGAATTAGTCGACCCATCTTATTTGATCAATTCTAATTTTGAGATGGTACAAAACAAGGAGATTGCTGCGCTAAATCTAAAAGGTGATCTTACGATTGAATTAAGTTTGAAAGATTTAAACCTATTAAAAGGTTCCAAAATAACTTTAAAAGATGGAGCGAAAGAAATAGCTACTCAAGAAATCACTGGAGGAGTAGTCACTTTTAAAAACATTCCTAATGGCATCTATTGTGCAGAATTCTCTGGAAATCAAATGATGTATTTCATCCCACAGAATAGTTATGTTTACGTGAAAGAAGCAACAAATCATGCGGTTATTACGTTGGACGAAGTAAAAGATAGCCAAGTCATTGATTTTCATGGAGTGAATGACAGGAAGTTTGGCTCATTTACATTTAGAACAAACAAGAACAGTGATACTCAAGAAGCAATTGTTTCAGTTACGCATTCGAGACCTCATTATCGTTATGAGAATGAAACTTATGTAAAAGTAATGGTCAAAAGTAGTACAGGAGAACTGAAATACGAAAAAACGATCGAAGGCATAGAGTCTGTTACTGGTGAAGAAAATGTATCATTGAAAATAGGTGATATCGTTGAAATTTATCATGCAGAACCTAAAAACCGCTTCATTTCTTCTGAAGGGATCGTTGATACTACGCAATCGACCAATCGTTGGGTAGTAACCCAATTTGGATTAGAAAACCTAGCTTTGAAAAATGATGCCAAAGAGGATCTCAAAAAAAGAATTACGTCATTAGCCACTCAACTTTGGGATAAAGAGTTAGTCAATCCGGTTCCAAGTGACCGATCACCTGAAAAAAAATTGTTATGGGTGATGATTGATCAAACATCATTAATAGAAAAATCAGAATATCGAACTTTATATTATATACTATTCAAAAAATGGTTCTAAACATTAAGAAGCATCATATAGTTTATGAAATAGGATAGAAAATCAAATAGCGACTTACAGTTATTTATTGTCACAACAATGTTGACAAAAGTAATTGCAAGCCGCTATTTTTTGTTTTACTGCTTTTTGTAGCTATATGTTAAAAGTTGCTTTTTTGCAAACATTTTTGATTACCTATTAAATCAATCAGGCAGTTGTCTCATATGGTTACTTGTAGTAACGAATATCATTTTCAACTTTATAGATTGAAAATGGTACATCGGAAGAATATTCGGCTATTTCCCCATGTTCAGGTAATTTTTCCTTGAAGATTGTTTCATATTGATCGACTGTGACAGCTTCTCTACCTTCTAACATTTCTTGATGTAGTTCAGTCAATAGGAAATCTTGATAGCCGTCTTGTAAGTAACCTGTGAAAAATTCACTGACAGCACCCGAACCATAGCTGAATAAGCCAATTCGATCACCTGATTTTAACACTTGTGAGTTCTCTAAAAGAGAAATCAATCCTAGATAAAGAGAACCAGTATAAAGGTTACCAATTCGCCGACTATAACGAATACTTTCTTCATAGCGAGTTAATAAGCGATTTTGTGTTTCTTCATCTGTCTGATCCAAGACACTTTGTAAGGCTTTTTTTCCCATTTTTGTGTAAGGAATGTGAAAACTTAGCGCATCATAGTCTTCTAAAGTAAATCCTGTTACCTCTTTATGTCGATTCCAGACTTTTTGAAAAGATTCGATATAAGTGGAGTTGGATAAAGGACCATCAACCACTGGGTATTGCGCATAATCAGGACGCCAAAAATCATAAATATCTTCGGTTAAGAAAGTACTATCGTCTTCGATAGTGATGATTCGTGGATCTTTGGTAACCATCATAGCGACAGCACCCACACCTTGTGTCACTTCTCCACCACTAGCTAGACCATAACGGGCGATGTCACTAGCGATCACTAAAACTTTTCGATCTGGATGATTTTTTACATATTCTTTTGCCATGTGGAGAGCAGCAGTTCCACCATAACAAGCTTCTTTTACTTCAAACGAACGAGCAAAAGGTTGGACTTTCAATAAATGATGGATAATTACAGCACTCGCCTTTGAATGATCGATGCCAGATTCCGTTCCTACGATAACCATATCAATCAGCTCGCGATCTTCATTTGTGACGATCCTAGTAGCTGCATTTGCTCCTAAAGTCACGATATCTTCTGACACTCGGTTGATGGCCATTTGATCTTGGCCAATACCGATATGGTATTTAGCAGGATCATCTCCCCGACGTTCAGCTAACTCTGTCATATCTAAATATAAATTTGGAATAAAAAAGGAAAGACGATCAATCCCTACTTTCATTTCAACACCTCTTTACTCATGATAAAAAAACTTACTTTACTAAAGTATCATAAAAAGATTAAAAGAAATATAAAAAAGCGAATATTTAAGGATTTGTAAAATTTATTCCTAGATTTTTTTGAAGCTGTAGTGAGGTATTTGTTTTTAGCATAAACAATGGTATATTTTTCTAGGAGGTGACTGACTTGAAGGAAGTCGTTATTATAGATGCTGCGAGAACGCCAATTGGAAAGTATCGTGGCAGTTTAAGCAGTTTTTCTGCTGTAGAATTAGGAACAATCATTACAAAAGAACTGTTAGAAAAAACAGGTATCCATAAAGAAAACATCGATCAAGTAATATTTGGAAATGTATTACAAGCGGGGAATGGTCAGAATGTTGCCAGACAAATTTCTGTCAATAGTGGGATCCCTGTTCAGGTTCCTGCCATGACAGTCAACGAAGTATGTGGCTCAGGAATGAAGGCGGTTATTTTGGCTCGCCAATTGATTCAGTTAGGTGAAGCTGATCTAGTAGTCGCAGGAGGCACTGAAAGCATGTCACGTGCGCCACTGCTTCAGCAATATGAAGCAGAAAATGCAACTTATGAAGAGCCGATCTCAAGTATGGTCAATGATGGGCTGACAGATGCGTTCTCAAATGCACATATGGGCTTAACTGCTGAAAAAGTAGCGAACGAATTTTCCGTTACGAGAACAGAACAAGATCAATATGCGCTCAACTCACAAAAAAAAGCAGCTCAAGCTAGTGAAAACGGGGTATTTGAAGCAGAAATTATTCCCGTTACTTTACCTGATCAAAGAATCATGGATAAAGACGAAGCCATCCGAGGGAATAGTACACTGGAAAAATTAGGGACTTTGAAAACTGTTTTTTCCGAAAATGGGACTGTGACAGCAGGGAATGCTTCTCCGTTAAATGATGGAGCATCGGTATTGATTTTAGCTTCAAAAGAATATGCGATCAAACATGGGCTTCCTTATCTTGCAACGATCAAGGCTGTTTCTGAAATTGGGATTGATCCGAGCATTATGGGAATTGCACCTATCTCAGCAATCCAAACATTATTGAAAAAAGCAGAAATTTCTATTGATCAAATCGATCGTTTTGAGATCAACGAAGCATTTGCGGCTTCATCGATCGTGGTCAATCGCAACTTAAAACTAGCTGAAGAAAAAGTCAATGTAGATGGTGGTGCCATCGCACTCGGTCATCCGATTGGTGCAAGTGGTGCTCGTATTTTGACAACATTAAGTTATGGCTTGAAACGAATGAACCAACAATATGGTGTGGCTTCTTTATGTATTGGTGGAGGCTTAGGACTAGCCATGTTACTTGAAGCAAATCTAGAAACGGAACAATCAAGTGACAAAAAAAAAAAGTTTTATCAACTGACGCCTGAACAACGTCGGAGTCAGTTGGTTAGTGAAGGAATCATCAGTCAATCACAAGCTGATGAATTAAAAGTAGGAACACTCTCTGAAGAAGTAGCCAATCATTTGATTGAAAATCAAATCAGTCAAGTTGAGATTCCTCTAGGGATTGCACCTAATTTTCAAATCAATGGAATCAAAAGGCAAGTACCGATGGCGACAGAAGAACCGTCTGTAATTGCTGCAGCCAGTAACGGTGCAAAAATATGTGGAGACATTACAGCAATTACACCACAACGCCTGATGCGTGGTCAGATTGTACTATCAGGGGAACTGGATAATCGAGGCATAACTGATGCTGTCATCGCCAGACAAGATGAACTACTAGCATGTGCGAATGCAAGTTATCCCTCGATCGTGAGACGTGGTGGTGGAGTGCAGGAAATCGCAACAAGAAACTTTAAGGGCAATAATTTGGATTACTTATCGATCGATTTCTTGGTTGATGTAAAAGATGCGATGGGAGCTAATATCATCAACGCTATCTTAGAAGGTGTTGCCCAGAAAATACGTTCCTGGTTTCCTAAAGAAGAGATTTTATTTAGTATTTTAAGCAATTTCGCAACAGAATCATTAGTAACAGCTAGTTGTGAGATTCCCTTCGAGCGATTGGGAAAAACGATTGAAGCAGGAAAGAGAATTGCTGAAAAAATCCAACAAGCTTCCGAGTATGCTAAATTAGATGTTTATCGGGCAGCAACACATAATAAAGGGATCATGAATGGCATCGAAGCTGTCATTCTTGCTACTGGAAACGATACGAGAGCTTGTGCAGCTGCCGTTCATGCGTATGCTGCGAAAGATGGTGCTTACCAAGGCCTGTCAGACTGGCAAATGATTGGAGATAAGTTAGTTGGACAATTAACGGTACCTTTGGCAGTGGCAACAGTTGGAGGGGCTTCTAGGATTCTTCCAAAAGCAAAGATTGCACTAGACATGTTGAAGATTGAATCAGCAAAAGAATTAGCTCAAATCATTGCTGCCGTCGGTTTAGCACAAAATTTAGCTGCTTTGCGGGCATTAGTGACAGACGGTATCCAAAAGGGGCATATGTCGCTTCAAGCTAGAGCCTTAGCGATCACAGTCGGGGCACAAGGAACTGAAATTGAACAAGTCGCTGAATTTCTAAGAAAAGCCGAAGGAATGAATCAGGACGTAGCTAGAAAATTTTTGATGCAATTACGTAAAAAATAAGTATTTATAAAAAGAGAGACTGATGGGGATAACAGCAGAATGGATAAAAAGCTACTATATATTTATTATATTTATTCATATTATTCCTAGTCAAAAGCTCTCTTTTTTTGCTAATTGCCGGTAAAATTAAGGAAAAGGTTAAATATGACTAAATTTTTGCGAACTTTCTACGGGATGCTATTGTGAAATTGTTCGTTAAAGGATATACTTTTTTCAAATTTAATACTTGTTAGGCGAGGCTCCTAAACAAACATAGGCTATTGCGCAGAAACGTCGAAAGACGCCAATGTGTAAAACAGGAATTGTCGAATTAAGGCTCTTCATAAGATAGCTAAGAGAAATCTTTACGTTGTTTAGTGTCAAAACTCACACGATGAGATAGTTGTTGATGTACGCAACTTTAACAAATAAGCCGAAACTTCTAAAAATCTTTGCTGATTTTTGTGAATTTTCGGCTTATTTTTTGGAGTTGGATATTTACACCACTTACTTGAAAATAAATCACAGCACATTTTGATCACGCTACTTTTATTTTTCCTCATGTGAAAGTGACTCCTTTTGCCTAATAGAAAGGATGGCAAAATGGATACTAGTTGATAACGGATGTTTTGATAAGAAGATTAGAGAAATTCTGGTTACGAAAACTTTCGTTTAAGAGGTGTTGTGTGTGAAATCAAAATCATTTGAGTTTAATTATGCGTTATTTTTGCCGATTTTTCTTTTTTATTTATTAAGTATCGGTGTGCAATATGGAGCAGCAGTCTACGACCAAGTGCCTTATAAAACTATTGTTTTAAAACAAGTAATCTTTTGCATTGCTTCATTAGGACTTTTGTTACTGACACAAAAAATCAAGACAGCGTTATTGTTACGATTGTCTCCTTATTTTTATGCTATTTCATTAGCAATTATGAGTTTGCTCTACAAATTTTATGATCCGGTGATGTACCAATTAACCGATACGAAACGTTGGCTGAGGCTTGGTAGTTTTACTTTTCAACCTTCTGAATTGGTTAAATTGACTTTTGCATTAGTTCTCGTTTATTTCACCTTGCTTTATGAAAAGAAAGTCAGTGAACGTACCGTGAAAACGGATCTGATCTATGTCTTTCAAGTTCTGTTGATCAGTTTACCAACTTTCTTGTTGATGTATATGCAAAAAGATTTTGGGACAAGTTTGGTATTTATTATTTGTTTGGGGGCTCTGTTCATGATTGCAGGGGTCCATTGGAAGATCTTGGCCGTATGTGCTAGTTTTTTATTTATTATTGGGGTCATATTGATTTGTCTAGTTTTTACGAAATACGGTAATGAGATCCTTTATAGTCTGAACTTTAAGACGTATCAATTAGACCGGGTGAGAGCTTGGATCGATCCTTTTGCTTATAGTCAATCGATCGGATACCAACAATCACAAAGCTTATTATCTGTTAGTGCAGGTGGATTTAGTGGACGACCAGCTGAAATACCACCAATCTATGTACCAGTACGTGAATCAGATATGGTATTTACTGTAATTGCCGAAACGTTTGGTTTTTTAGGTAGCGTGACCGTCGTTTTTCTATATTTCTATCTTTTCTACCAAGTTATTTACACTGCGATACAGACAAACAATAAAGGAAATCTATATCTAGCGGTAGTACTCGTATTTGGACTATTATTTCAAATCGTAGAAAATATCGGCGCTTCGATTGGTTTACTGCCTTTAACAGGAATTCCTTTGCCTTTTCTAAGTCAAGGAGGAACCTCCTTGTTGATCATGGGAGGCGGATTAGGTATGATCTTAGGTTTTAAAAAAGTAGAATAAGTCATTTGTTTAGTCAGATGAAGTTAGAAAGTAAGTGAAAGTTTTATGAGTGATTATCAACAAAAAGCACTGAAATTATCAATCGTTCCATTATGTCTTTTGATTGGATTGATTTTATGCGTAAAAATCAATCCTCCATGGTTCGAAACACTAGATTTAGCGGTTTATACAAAGATCGATTTACCTAATTTTCCACAATTAACAGCGATTGTTCGTTTGTTTGCTAAGTTAGCAACGATTGGTCCGACCTTATGTTTCGCCTTTCTTTTTGCTTTTTATATTTGGAAAAAGAATTACCATTTGTTAGCGATTTGGAATATCTGTAATATCTTTGCGGTTAGTTTTTTTGGGTATATTCTAAAAAAGCTCATTGCACGAATCAGACCTGCCGTTTCACAATTGGAAATACGTACGAGTTACTCGTTTCCTAGTGGACATTCTTTATTATCCTTTGCGCTTTTCCTAACAATTATCTTATCGTTAAGTATTATTTGGAGTCGTCAGGATACCAGAAGAGTTGCTTGGTATCTTATCAGCTATCCATTGCTGATTGCAGCAACTCGATTATATCTAAGAGTCCATTATCCAAGTGATATTTTAGCTGGATTTTCGTTAAGTGCAGTAGTAGTTTTATTGTCTTATGTTGTTTGTTTCTCTTTTATCTCCACAGATTCAATATTGAAAACAAGGCAATTAGAGAAGAAAAAAACGCTTTTTTCTAAAAAGCAAAAAGTAGTTTTAGGTCTTTTAGTCCTTTTACTAGCAGTAATTATTTCTGGTGTCGCTTATGAACTGAATGTCTTTTATCATGCACATGGGTAAGCTGGAAAAACATAACCAATAAACTAAGGGGAAGAGACCGCTTGTTTTTTTGGTTCTATCTTTTTTAATATTGGTGAAGATTATTGACAACTTTTGGTGATTAAAAGTAATAGAAAAAATATTTTACTATAAAAAAATGAGCAGAGGGCAATTGCCTTTCTGCTCATTTAACATTTTATGATTTCTCATTACCGGCATCATTTGACAAAAAGCCGTTTTTTGATGCGGTGGATAGATTTGTGAAACTGGTTATCTTTCTGAAATAGCTGTTGCAGCAAACTGTTCGATCAATGGGATCAATGTCAGTTTCACTTTGTATTTGCGTTCTAACGCTTTTTCAATTGTAAATTGGTTTTCTGCTGTCATTGAAATTTCAGCTAATTTACGTGGTTCATCTGAGGTTTTCTCATAGATGACTGCTGCATCAGCTTCTTTTTCTACATAAAATTTTGGATATTCCGCTACTGCGCTTGAAAAATCAGCGAAATTCAAAGCGGCAGTTTCAGTTGAGCGTTGTTTTTCAGTTGTTTCCGCTTTTGATACTTCAGCTGTTTTAGGTGATTCCACAGGTTTTGAGTCAGCAACTTTTGTTTCAGCAACAGGTGTAGAAACCTCTTGAGCAGTTGGTTCATCATTTTTAAGACGTTGATCATTCCAATAAGAAACGATTTCAATCAATAAGTTGTCACGGAAGCGTTCAAAGATGTCTTTTTCTCCTGAACGGATTCGTTTTAAGACAGTTGTGAAATTATCATCAATCGGTACATTGATGCGAGTATCTTCATTTGTTTTTCCTGCAAGTCCAATCGTTAAGATGTGGCGGTCTTTCGGATCAAGCATGACTTGTAAAGGTAAGCCGTAACGACGTAGACTTTCATCCTCTAAAGAATGAAATAATTGACTTCTGATTCCATCTAAAGAAGGACGGAATTGATTGAGTAATTTTTGTTTTTGTTTTTTCTTCATATGTTCTCTCCTTCGCTCATACCCTTTCGATTATAAGAAAAAAAAGATGAAATGAAAAGGATTATACGAAAAAAACTTAGATATGTATGTATTATACGCAATTTTTTAGGAAAATATTTGTTTTTATCAGAAATGTTTCCTCTTTTTAGGTGTATATCAAAAGATAAGCCGATACGACACCGGCAAGAAAAACTCAGTGTGTATCGGCTTATCACGATCATTGAAGTCAGCTACGTTGTTTTGGAACAAGGAATCAAAGCAAAGACAGACAGTTCAGGTGAATAGATCACTTCATGTCCTTGCCAAGTCGTAACCATTAGCGAATGATCGAAACGGTTGGTTAGCTCTTGAATTTTTTGATCATGGGACCAGTTACGTGCTGGGAAGTGTTGGATCTTGTCTGATCCGATCAAAAAGATAAAATCAGGATGAAAAGTACGAGTGATTTCTTCTGAGAGCCTTTCTAAACGTTCAATCGGAGTCATTGTTATCAAACATCCTTAAATTAAAATTGGGTAGTATCTGGATCTTTTGCTTTACCAACTACGCCATCTAATTGATCGATTTGTTGCATTTCTTCTTCTGACAGTTCAAAGTCAAAAAGTTCAGCATTTTCTTTGATCCGACTAGGAGTTACGGATTTTGGCAGAGGCAAGAAACCATGTTGTAAGGACCAGCGTAAAGCAACCTGAGCAATACTCTTTTGATGGGCTTTGGCAATTTCCTGCATCTCTGGTACATCGAAAATTTTCCCTGTGCCAAGTGGACTGTAAGCTTCCAGGATCATTTCGTGTTTTTTAGCATAGTCAACGACTGCTGGTTGTAATTCACCAGGAGCTAAGAAAATTTGGTTGACCATTGGCATGATCTTGGCTGTTTTTTGTAACGCATCCAGATGATGGGGCAAGAAGTTGCTGACGCCAATGGCTTTGATTTTTCCAGCTTCATACAGCTCTTCAAAAGCTCGCCAAGTTTGGGCGTTTGCTTCTTCCCAATTGTCACGGAAAGCCACAGGATTAGGCCAGTGGATCAAGAAAAGATCAATATAATCTGTTTGTAATTTTTGTAGTGATTCTTCAAACGAAGACATCACTAAGTCATAACTGTGATTGGCATTCCAAAGTTTTGTTGTTAGAAAAATCTCTTCTCTGGGAATCCCACTTTCTTTGATCGCTTGACCGACGCTTTCCTCATTTTTGTAACCTTGTGCTGTATCAATGTGGCGATAACCAGCAGCTAGCGCTTCTTTGACTGAAGAAACTGCGACATCGCCATCCGGTGTTTGCCAAGTACCAAAACCAACAATCGGAATTTCATAACCATTTGATAAACGATACGTATTTGTTAATGAATCCATATTCTCAACTCCTTAATTTTTAGTTCACTTTTAAGTGTAGCGCATTTTCTCAAAAAAGGAATCCATTTTGTTTAGGAGACAATTATTTTTTTCAAAAAAAGGAAAATAATGATTTTCGTTCTGGTATTTTGTATTGATTTTCCGTAAACTAAACCAGAAGGGAATGAGAACATGGATATTTATTTAAAAAAAGCAATTATGCATATTATTGATCGTGAAACGGGATCACCCGTATTTTCTCAACAAGAATTGGATCTGACTAAAGAGTTTATTCGAGATTTTTTACAAAAGAAAATCCAAAAAATTTCTTCTGCACAAACTAAAACAGGACAGCTGTCACCTGAAAGTATGATGGCGAAACAAGTCCAGGACTGTCAAGAAAACTTTGTAGCAGCAAGTGAAGGGATCGTTCAACGCTGGTTCGAGATCTATCAAGAAAGCGAAGAAGCACCAAGCGCTGATGTCTTTGTTGTTTTGTATGAAGTAGATACGGTGATGTATGTGGCTTTGTTAAAAGTCAATTACCGAGAATCCTATACACATTTTGTAGAGGCAGACGAAACAGGAATCGCCAATCAATTGATTTTGAATCGAGCGATATTGGGGGCAAAATCCCAAAAGGCAGATGAAGCGTTTGCGGTGGCGTTAACTGATTTAACCTATGAATTGATTGAAAAAAAATATGAGTTTTCTGGAAAAAAAGAACTCTATTTTTCGGGGAGAGTCATCGAAAGTGTTCCTGCGCCTTCATTAGAAGAGAATGTCAAAGTGATCCAAAAAGTAGTTAAAAGTTTAGGGAAAAAATTTGAAACTGAAGAATTTGATCTAGTGGCTGATTTAAAAGAGGCTGTTTATGATACGATCGAGGAAAAGGGCAGACTAGACCATGAAATGATTGCGGAAAAAGTCTTCAAAGAAAATATCACAGCGAAATTAGCTTTTCAAGAAGAAGTCCAAGAACAGGGATTTGTTGCTGAAGCTTTGCCAGTCAGAGAAGTCCAAGAAATTTCTGAGAAAAAATTTGGTAAACAAAAATTCAAGTTATCCAATGGAATCGAATTGATCGTCCCTGTAGACGTCTACCGAAATCCAGATTTGATCGAATTTGTTAATAACCCAGATGGAACAATCTCAGTCATGATCAAAAATGTAGACGAAGTATTAAATCGTTTATAATTATTAAAAGAATGCTTATTCAGAGAATACAATAAAATGTAGCAGACAAGAAAAGAGCCAAGAGAAACTATAGTGAACGTTAAAAGTTGGATTAAAAAGTTAACTTTTTTCGGTCAGTATAAAGTTTTCCTTGGTTTTTTTGCAGGTGTAAACTATATAAGTAGTGCATATCTTTAGATGTTTCAGAATGACAGCTTTCTTTTTACCAGATAACACCATTTCTTTTGTGAACTGATCACTAAGCGCAAAAGCCAAAATAATCACATCATTCTTTATCAAATAAAGAGAAAATGGTATAAAGGATAGGAAGAGATAACGAAAATATAAAGGAGTGTTACAAATTGAAAGTTGAACATATTGCTATTTGGGTTAATGATTTGGAAAAAATGAGAGCGTTTTACGAGAACTATTTTGCTGCAGAAAGTTCAGAGAAATACACGAATCCTAAAACCCGGTTTCAATCTTACTTCCTGAATTTCACCTCAGGAAGTCGGATTGAATTGATTACAAAGCCTTTTTTATCAGATCGTGCAGTTGATACTTTTGGTTATGCTCATTTAGCAATTTCAGTGGGAACAAAAACAGAGGTGGATTCATTTGCTGAAACATTTGTAAAAGATGGCTTTCCACTGATCAGTGGACCAAGAACTACGGGCGACGGTTATTATGAAGCAGTTATCCAAGATCCTGAAGGAAATCTGATTGAGTTAACGACAGATTGAGACGGATTACATCATACAAAAATATAGCAAAGGATAGAAAGCACATGGAATTCAGCGAAGAGAAAAAAATTGACCTTGATGCATTGTTCGCGCTCTATACAGCTGTAGGATGGTCAGCCTATACGAATGACATCCAACAATTAGCTCTGGGAATCCAACAATCTCTCAAAGTGATAACAGTATGGGACGAACAACAATTGATTGGATTGATCCGTAGTGTCGGGGATGGCGAAACAATTCTTTACATTCAAGATTTGCTTGTTCATCCAGCTTATCAAAACATGGGGATTGGGACACAATTAATCGAAAAAATGGTACAAGCTTATCCAAAAGTCAGACAAAAAGTTTTATTGACAGAAAATGAACAACGAACCCGTCGATTTTATGAAAAATGCCAATTTAAATCGGTAGCGACACAAGAAATGATTTGTTTTTATCGCGAATATTGATAGTTACGAAAGAGCCCATTGTAGTGAAAACAAGGAGATAGTCACAACAATTACGCATGGTTGGCTGATGAAAAATTAGTCATTAATCAGCATAAGTGTTCTTGGTTGACTTTGACCAAGTTTGACGTATAATACAAATTGTTCGATACTTACAAAAAGTAAGGCGGACAGATTCTTTTTGGATTTTTCCAAAGAAGTCTATAATGGACAACAGATGAGAGCAAAACTTTAAAGCTCTAAATTAATTAGGAGGTTTGTTAATTATGGCAAAAGAACATTATGATAGAAGTAAACCACACGTAAATATTGGAACCATTGGACACGTCGACCATGGGAAAACTACTTTAACTGCTGCGATCACTACAGTACTAGGTAAAAAAGGCTTAGCAAATCCTCAAGACTATGCTAGTATCGACGCAGCACCTGAAGAACGTGAACGTGGAATCACGATCAATACTGCTCATGTGGAATACGAAACAGACAAACGCCACTATGCACATATCGATGCACCAGGGCATGCGGATTACGTGAAAAACATGATCACTGGGGCAGCTCAAATGGACGGAGCAATCTTGGTTGTTTCTGCTACGGATGGCCCAATGCCTCAAACTCGTGAACACATTTTACTTTCTCGCCAAGTAGGCGTGAAATATTTGATTGTTTTCTTGAACAAAACAGATTTAGTCGATGATGAAGAATTAATTGATCTAGTAGAAATGGAAGTTCGTGAACTATTAAGCGAATATGGATTTCCAGGTGATGATACACCTGTAATCAAAGGATCAGCATTAAAAGCATTACAAGGTGACCCTGATGCAGAAGCAGCTATCATGGAATTGATGGACACAGTCGATGAATACATCCCAACACCAGAACGTGATACGGACAAACCATTATTGTTACCCGTCGAAGATGTATTTTCAATTACTGGACGTGGAACAGTAGCATCTGGTCGGATTGACCGTGGGGCTGTACGAGTCGGTGATGAAATCGAAATCGTAGGGATCAAACCAGAAACGCAAAAAGCCGTAGTAACAGGAGTTGAAATGTTCCGCAAAACGCTTGATTACGGTGAAGCAGGGGATAACGTAGGTGTGTTATTACGTGGGATTCAAAGAGAAGATATCGAACGTGGCCAAGTGATTGCCAAACCTGGTTCAATTACACCTCATACTAAATTCAAAGCAGAAGTGTATGTTTTGACTAAAGAAGAAGGCGGACGTCATACACCATTCTTCAATAATTATCGACCACAATTTTATTTCCGCACAACTGACGTAACAGGAACAATTGTTTTGCCAGAAGGAACGGAAATGGTCATGCCTGGCGACAACGTAACGATCGATGTAGAATTGATTCATCCTGTTGCTATTGAAAACGGGACGACTTTCTCTATTCGTGAAGGTGGTCGTACAGTAGGTTCAGGTATCGTAACAGAAATCGAAGCCTAAGAACAAAGGATAGATAAATAAAAAAGACGCACGATTCAACAAGTCAGATGACTTTTAGAATCATGCGTCTTTTTTTCTTCCATCATTAGATATAAGTTGTCATATTCAGCGTTTTTGTAACCATTTCTTTAAACCTACTAATCGCTTTTTATGGTCAACTGGTGCATTATCAATGATCAATAATGCGATCATGACATAGGCAATCCAACTGTCACGTGAATAGGAAGTATAGCGGGAAGTCCAATGAGTCGCATATTTATCTTTATACTCACGCAAGCCGTGGAAAGAGTAAAAATGTGAACCAAATTCATAAACTAAGTAAGCAATTCGTTCTTGAATAAAACTTTTTCTTGAGGTTCCAACGTTGGATAATGGCGCCATCCCCAAGTTGAAAAACTCAATCTGTTCCTCTTTCATATACTCAAATAAATGAAGGAAAAGATAATCCATACTTCCAGCTGGTGCTTTCTCAGGATCATAACGCATCAAATCAATCGTGCCGATTTTGTTATCTGTGTAGGTTGGCATGATCGAAGCAAATGCTACTAAGTCTTGTTGTGGGTCTTTTAAAACAGCAATCGGTGCCCGCTGTAGATAATCTTCTGAGAAGAACCCCAGTGAAAAACCTTTTTCTTTTCGGCTACCTAACCATTGATCAGAAATTTGTTTGAGTTCAGTCATCTGTGTCGCAGAAAAAGGTGGCTGAATAATCTCAAAAGTAAAACCTTCTCGGTCAATCCGATTCAAGATCGCACGTGACCCTTTCATTTTCTTTCCAGAAGTAGTGAAATTGGCTAATTCTACATGTGCTTCTTCGCCCATTTTGATGAAATCATAGCCAAATTCATGTAAAATCATCACGATTTCTTCACTCGTTTCATAAAAGACGGGGAGGTAACACAAACGATCAGTTTCTTCAATAAACGCTTCGATAGCAGCAGGAAAATCTTCTTTTTTACCCGAAGGATCGCCCATCACGATACATTTATTATTGTAACAAGCAAACTGTAATAAAACCGTTCCAACTTGGTCTTTTTCGTAAATAAACATGCGCTTGTCTTTTAAGAAAATCAATTGACTGTCAGAATTTCCGCCAAAGGTATGGAGGATATTTAACGCTTTTTCTTCATCCAACGGTTCGCCGACTTGCTGTTTCTTTCCTTGTAGGAAGTGGACGAAAAGAATGATGATAAAGCTTACTGCAATAATAGCAAATAATCCAGATAACCAAATCTTTTCTGACGGGAACAAAAAGAACGAAATAAAATGATGCTTACGATGAGGAAATGTTGGCAGATTATAAACGCCAATAATGATGTAAAGCAACGCTAAGGCACCAATAATCACACCATCAATCGTCAACCATTCCCATGAATAAATGATTTGTTCTCTAAATAATTCATTTTTCGAAGCAATTACGATCAACAACAGTAACAATAGGAAAATAGCTGCAGTAAAGCTAAAGTCAATAATCGTCACATAAGATGCTGCTAAAAAGATCAGTGCAATAGTTGGCCAATAGGCTCTTTTGACTCTTGCAGCAATCCCACGCCCCATGATGACAAAGAGAAATCCTAACAACATACTTGGGAATTGAATAATAAAATGCAACCTTAACGGATTGATACTATGCAGCCAACGAAACTCGGTAAAAGCTTGTGGGATCGTTGCTGAAAGAACCATCATGATACCAGAAAAATATAAAAGGACGACGACGGCTTTATGAGCAATCTCTGTTGCCAGCTGCTTAGGAATACCAGAATAACGTTGATCAAAGGTTGAGCCAATATTCTTAAAGAAAAAGACGATCCCGATCAAAAAAGGAATAATGTAATAAAAAATTCGGTACAGTAAGATCCAAACGACTACAGTTGCCTTTGGCACACCTATGGCAGAAAGACCGATAATCATCATGATATCAAAACTACCGATTTCACCAGGAATCATCGAGACGATTCCGATAACTGAAGCTGCGATAAAGAGCGGTATCGTTTGCCACAAATCGACTTTGATATCCATAAGTGCCCCAACTGCTAGAAAGGTGAACAAGACACCAGACCACTCTAAGATCGAGACAAGCAGCAATTGTCCTTGTGTTTTTAATGAGAGTCCTCCGAGGTAGCCCTCTTTTTTTAAGGTAGTGACTACAAAAACAAGTGGGAAGTATAACCCACCACCGATCAACCAAATCCAATACTGCTTAATAAAAGGCGCAACCGGTGCAAAAAAGACCATAAAAAAAGAAATCAAACTATAAATAGACAGTCCGGCCATTAGAAATAAAAAGATCTTCGACAAAGCTTGCATCAACTGCTTACTGTCTTTTTTATGACCGTATAATTCGGAGCGTAATCCGATGCTGACAAAGCCGCCAAAACCGGCAACATTGTTGATGGTATTGATCAACCAACTTGTTTCAAATAAATAACTCTTTTTTAATTTTTGTCCCAACAAGCGGTTAAGGATGATGTCATACCCAATCATCGGTGCAACAGATAGTAATCCAACAATGAGCATCAACCCCGTCTTCCAAAGTGGGATTGTTGCAAATGTTTCGGCTAATTGAGCGATCGATAGTGTTTTGCCAATATTGATCAATTCACTAACGATAATGACAACCACAGAAATTAAAAAGATTGTTTTAAAGAGACCTAAATGGTTTTTGAACCATTGTAAGGCTTGTTTTAACAAAAAAATCACCTACTATTCTTATTATTCAGACAAAAAATCTAATACTTCTTGATTGAAACGTTGAGGATCTTTTCTAGCTAACTGATGTCCTTGTTCGTTCACTAAAACAAAAGAAGCATTTGGGATCGTTTTTGCTAGGTAAAGGGAGTGTTGCAGTTTGATCACATCTTTTTTTCCAACAATAATCAATGTTTTACATTTAATTTTCTCTAAATCTGCTGTTGAAAGACCGATATCTTTTAACAACAATTTGATCACTAACAAATTTTTTCTAAGCGATGGGCAAACTAAAGAAAGCAACCACATACCAATATAATGACAGTAGCTAAGCAGTCTCGCTGAGAATAAAACCCCTTTAACTAAAGTATTTCCTGAATTTAATATTAATCGATGTACTTTCTCTGGATAATAACTTGAAAAGACCAATCCAAGATTAGCTCCATCACTAAAACCTAGTATATTTGCTTTTGTAATTCCTTCAAGTAGCATGATGGTATAAAGATCTTCTGCCATCAAACGAAAAGACAAGGTATTTGCTTGATTCGTTGAACGTCCGTGACCTCGACTATCAATGAGATAAACGGTATAAAACTGACTAAAGACAGGAACTTGCTCTGAGAAGAAACGACCACTGCCATCATTACCATGGAGTAAAAACAGAGGCATGCCATTTCCGCTTTTCTCATAATAGATCTCTGTTCCATCAGTCATTTTTGCATATTTCTTTTCTTTTTTCACATAATCACCTACTGGTTAAAGTATAACGACAATTCTCCTATAAGAGCAATTGTTTTCCTAAAAAAACAACGATCATTTTCGTAAGATAGTAAAAAATTCCGAAAATTTCAGTTTTTATTAAGGAAAGGAACAAATGATTAGTAAGAAATAGCCAAGAACGATAATAAATAGTAAGATAAAAAAAGATGTCAAAATAACTAGGTGAATGTTTATGAAAAAAAAGAAAAAATCAATCTTTCGAAGAATCGTCTCTTTTTTAGTGATTGTCTTGGTCATAGGAGTATTGATCATCTTAGGAAAAACCTATCAATCGATTAAAAGAGTAGAAAAGTACGAACCAGAAATAACAACAGCAATCAAAAAGTACCATATGGAAGAGTACGAGTCTTTGGTCAAGGGGATCATTTTAACAGAATCAAAAGGCAAGGGGATTGATTTGATGCAAAGTTCGGAAAGCGCCTATGGTAAAGCCAATGTGATCGATAATCAAAAAGAAAGTATCGATCAAGGAGTCAGCTACTTAGCAGAAATGATCAATGAGGCAAAAAAACAAGGATGTGATCTTGATACAGCTATACAAGCCTATAACTTCGGTAAGGATTATATTGTCTACGTAAAAAACCGAGGTGGGGAAAATACTATGGAGATAGCAGAAGAATATTCCAAAAATGTCTTGAGTCCACTTTTAGGTAATGAGAAAAAAACCAAGTATCGCTATTGGCGAGTCCCCTCATTGCTTTACAATGGCGGTTATCTTTATCATAATGGAGGGAACATGTTTTACACAAGAGTTGTCAAGATGAATGAAGACCTCATTGAGTTATATGACAAAGTTTTTAACTAATTGAGTGTAATGCTGAGATTTTTTGCTAGATCTTTATCTTATCAGAAAGAAGGAGTGCTCAAAAAAGTGGAAAAAGAACAAATCATAACAGAAAAGGTAGCGAAAGATTCAGGGAAAGACTGGCTATTGCGCTTTGTAAAGGGAATGTTTATCGGTTCGGGTTTTATTTTACCGGGGGTAAGCGGAGGCGCTTTAGCAGCTGTTTTTGGGATGTATGAACGATTGATCTCTTTTTTAGCTCATCTAACCAGAAATTTTAAAGAAAACGTGCTTTTCTTTTTGCCTGTCGGATTAGGAGGCATCAGCGGAGTCTTTTTGCTTTCCTTTTTGGTGAGTTTCTTATTAGGGACATATGAAACGACGATTTTATGGTTTTTTGTTGGGTGTATTGTAGGTACTGTTCCAGCGTTGTGGAAAGAAGCTGGAAAGAAAGGGCGGCAATCAGGTGATATCATCCTGATGATCGTCACATTGATCGTGGCTTATTTCTTTTTACTTTACGGATCACAACTATTTGATGGTCAAGTTGAACAAAACACAGTAACTTGGATCATCGCTGGCGGTTTAATCGGCTTAGGGATGATTGTTCCTGGACTGAGTCCCTCGAATTTTTTAGTCTATATGGGGTTATACAAGGCGATGGCTGATGGTTTCAAAGAAGCTCGCTTAGACGTGATCTTACCGATCGGTTTAGGCGCGGTAGTCTGCGTGTTGACGTTATCAAAGTTATTTGATTTTATCTTTTCTAAGGCATATAGTAAATTGTTCCATTTTATTTTAGGAGTTGTTTTTGCTTCGACGGTAATGATTGTTCCTACAGATTACACAAATTTAAGTTTACTAGGAATCATCTTTTGTCCCATTTTATTTTTTGCTGGTATCGCATTAGGTTGGTGGATGAGTCGTTTAGAAGAACAATATAAATAAAGGTTGAATGGCACATGATTTTTGCTGGGATTTCTCAGCGGCATAGAATCATGTGTTCTTATTTTGTATAAATTTGTAAAAAATAAGTTGTTTTTAATAATAGAACAAGCTAGACTTAAATATATTGATTATTTTTTGAAAGTTGGCGAAAAATGGAAACGAAAGAAATGAATGGTCTTACTCAGGAAGAAGTGAGACAAAAAATTTCCTCTGGGCAGCAAAATGATTACCAAGAGGATGCATCAAAAAGTACTAAGCAGATTCTTAGTGACAATATACTAACGCTATTCAATTTTTTAAATTTTGGTATTGGGATTTGCTTACTATTGGTCGGTGCCTATTCCAATATGGCTTACTTGGCAATCATTGTGGTGAATATCATTATTGGTATCTATCAAGAAATCCATGCTAGAAATCTAGTAAGAAAGCTATCGATTGTTTCGCAATCAGAGGTACGAGTTATCCGCGAAGGAAAAGAGCAGTCGATTTCAACGAAAGAATTAGTTTTAGGAGATGTCGTAAAGATTGGTGCAGGGGAACAGATTCCTTCTGATTTAAAAGTGATCTCAGGACGCGCAGAAGCCAATGAGGCACTATTGACAGGGGAGTCAGACCTGATTGTCAAAACCGAAGGAGATGAATTGCTTTCAGGTAGTTTCTTAACCAGTGGTTCTGTTTTAGCTCAAACGATTCGTGTTGGCGCAGACAACTATGCAGTTCGCCTAACGAGTGAGGCAAAAACCCATAAAGCGATTCATTCTGAACTTGTCGATTCTATTCGAAAAGTATCGAAATTTACTAGCTTCATTATAATTCCATTAGGTATTATTTTATTTTTAGAAGCGTTATTTATCCGTGATGCTTCCATTAAGATTTCTGTTATTGCTTCGGCAGCAGCATTACTAGGGATGTTGCCTAAAGGCTTAGTCCTTTTGATTAGTATTGCACTGACTACTGGTGTAACGAAATTAGCAAAGAAAAGAATCTTAGTCCAAGATATGTATTCGATTGAAACACTTGCTCATGTAGATACGCTTTGCTTGGATAAAACAGGGACGATCACTGAAGGAAAAATGAGTATCCAACGGGTCGAAGCCCTAAATCCTAAGTACGAAAAAGCGATTCCTGAAATCATGGGAACCTATCTAGCTGAAAGCAGTGACAATAATCTTACCATGCGGGCGCTTAGAGATTACTTTCAAGTAGCTAATCGCTATACTGTGACTGAAAAGTTAGCTTTCTCTTCTGACCGTAAATGGGGAGCAATGGAGTTTCCTGAATTAGGTGTGATCTATGTAGGAGCTCCTGAACGTTTGGTTGAAAAATCACAACTGCCAGAAAGTTTGGTGGATGCTCAAGCAAATGGCTACCGTGTATTGATGCTGGGTGTCGCTCCTGAACAACATTTGACTGAAGGAGAGCCAAAAGGCGTTGAACCAATCGCGCTGTTTGAAATTGACGACCCAATACGTAAAAATGCAGAAGAAACATTAGCTTATTTACATGCTGAAGGTGTGAATCTAAAGGTTATTTCAGGTGATAATCCGTTCACAGTTTCAAATATTGCCCGCCGTGCAGGCTTACCAAATTATGATTCGTATGTTGATCTTTCTACGATGACAGAAGAAAAAGCTGTCCGGGAAGCCGCTCATGAGTACACGGTCTTTGGTCGTGTGAGTCCACAACAAAAGAAAACATTAGTGAATGAATTAAAACAAAGTGGTGGAACTGTGGCTATGACTGGGGATGGAGTCAATGACGTATTGGCACTGCGTGAAGCAGACTGCAGTATCGCCATGGCTGAAGGAGACGGTGCAACAAGACAAATTGCTAATCTCGTTTTACTTGATTCTGATTTTACGACTTTACCAGAAGTCTTATTCGAAGGGCGTCGTGTCGTAAACAATGTGACCAAAGTTTCAGGTATTTTCTTTATCAAGACGATCTATTCGTTTATTCTTTCTATCTTATGCGCAATTACTGCAATCGGGTTTCCATTCATCCCAATCCAGATCACATTGATTGACTTAGCTATTGAAGGTTATCCTTCTTTCTTCTTATCGTTTGAACAAGATAAACGAAAGATTACCTATCGTTATTTACCAACAGCATTGATCAATGCGTTACCAAATGCATTACTAGTCGTATTGAATATTATTGTGGTTTATATTTTAGGAAAAGTTTTGCCATTTACCCCGTTGCAAACGACCACTTTAATGTATTATCTATTGATCGGAATCAGCTGTATGGCAGTAGTCAAAGCGTGTTATCCATTTAATCCGTTGCGAATTTTCTTAGCGGTAACAACTGTTGTAGGGATTTATGTAGCAGCGATGCTTTTCCATCATCTGTTAGAAGTTGATCTTGGGTTAGGAACGGCTTGGCCATATTTCATTGGTTTTATGATCGTTAATATCATTTTGAGACTGATTTATGGAAAGACCAATATCCGTGACTACTTATTGAATAAATTAGCAACAACGAAATAAACCGTTGCTTGTTCTTAGAATGACAAGTATTATACTTGAAAAAGTTTAGAATTGTGATAGAATGAAACATGTATAATTGTGTCCTTTAAAATCGCACTGATTTTCGTTAGTGCGATTTTTTACCGGTTATTCTCCTGAGGTATCTCTTTGACAGATGCCAATTAGCTATTTACAGGGGGTGAAAGCATGGCTCAACGGATTCCTCAAGAAGTCATTGAAACGATTCGTGGACAAACGAATATTGTTGAGGTGATTGGTCAATACGTCCAATTAAAAAAATCTGGAAAGAATTATTTAGGTTTGTGTCCTTTTCATGAAGAACGAACACCATCTTTCTCGGTGGCTGAAGATAAACAGATTTTTCATTGCTTTGGTTGCGGAAAAGGAGGAAACGTCTTTACTTTTCTTCAAGAACTAGAAGGACTTAGTTTCCCAGAAGCAGTCGTCAAAGTTGCTGATTTTGAACAAATTCAGTTAGAAGATCAATGGCGCAAACAAACACTTCCCTTCGAAAATAGCGATTCAATTACAGGAAAATTGATTTTAGCGCATGAAAAAGCCGCAGAAGTATATCATCATATGTTGCTACACACGAAAGTAGGCGAGCAAGCTTTAGATTACTTACTACAACGTGGTTTGACACTAGAATTGATTGAAGAATTTGCGATCGGATTTGCACCGAATGAACGTTCATTTTTGAAACAAGTATTTAAAACTGAAGCATACGATCAAGAAGTGTTGGAACGTTCTGGTTTGTTTATCTCTCATGAGGATGGAGGAATATCTGATCGGTTTTACCAACGTATCATGTTTCCTATCAGAAACCCTCAAGGGCGCACGATTGGTTTTTCTGGACGCTGGCTTGCACCAGAAAAAGGACAAGAAAAAGATCAACCCAAATATTTGAATAGTCCAGAAACAGAATTATTCAATAAAAGACAAGTGTTGTTCAACTTGGATAAAGCACGTAGTGATATCCGAAAAAGCGGTGAAGTTCTTTTATTTGAAGGTTTCATGGATGTCATTGCTTCTTGGCAAGCAGGTGTAAAAAATGGGATAGCTTCCATGGGAACGAGTTTAACGAATCAACAGATCCAGCAGATTGAACGAGTAACCAAAGAACTAGTTTTTTGTTACGATGGAGATAAGGCAGGATTCGAGGCAACGAATCGAGGGATCGAATTGTTACGACAAAATAGTCGATTGCAATTATCAATCGTTGTGATTCCGGAAAAACTTGATCCCGATGAATATTTACGTAAATATGGAAATGACTCCTTTAATGAACTGATCTTTCATGGTCGTGAAACGGTCTTTACTTTCAAGTCACGTTATTTGAAGCAAGACAAGAACCTGGAGAATGAAAAAGATAAAATCCAGTACTTAGAAGAGGTATCGAGAGAACTTAGTCAAGTTGTCTCGCCAATCGAACAAGATATGTATTTGTCGCAACTAGCGACCGAATTTCAACTTAGTCGTGAAACCCTGCAAAAGCAAATACGGGATTTTCGCAGGGAAAATCAAACGAATCGAACCAACCAACCAACGACATTGCCAGAACCAGCTATTTCACGGACGGCAATAACGAAAAAGAGACCGCTGACTCAAGTAGAAAAAGCGGAACAAATGCTCTTGTACAGAGTGTTCAAAGAGATATCTGTCCGTAATCTTTTGAAAGAACAGCAATTTCAGTTTATTCATGACATTTATGCAGAAGTATATTTTTTATTCGATGCATTTGTGTCACAACATGATGAATTCAACCTTGCGGAGTTTTTGGACTTTTTGCAAGATGAAAATTTAAGGCGTTTAGTGGTGGAAATCGAGTATTTGCGTGTAGCCGAAGAAAGCACACCAAGAGAAATCCAAGACTTATTGCGTGTAATCAGAAAGTCTAGTTTAGCTGATGAAATAACTTTAAAAAAACAAATGCAGCAAGAGGCTAGAAGAACTGGAAACAAGCAATTAGAATTGGAATTAACGATTGAGATCATTAATTTAACAAAACAGTTAAAACAAGCCGAATAGCTACTCAAGGGGGGCCTTCTTTTATGGCAAATGTAACAGAGAATAAAAAGTATGAAGCAGCAGTAGCAGCTTTTATCAAAGAAAACAAACCAAAAAGACAAGTCGTGTATGATGATCTTTCAAATAAACTTGCAACGCCATTCACATTGAATGCGGATGAGATGGATAAATTGATCCAAAAAGTCGAGGATGCTGGAATCAGCGTTGTTGATGAAAACGGAGATCCATCGATCCATAGCTTGAAGAGTGCAGAGAAAAAAGCGGAACAAGCAAAAACAGAAGATCTGTCAGCACCTACTGGTGTAAAAATCAACGATCCAGTTCGTATGTATTTAAAAGAGATTGGTCGTGTTTCCCTATTAACTGCGGAAGAAGAAGTAGCTCTTGCTTTAAAAATCGAAGAAGGTGATCAAGAAGCAAAACAGCGTTTAGCTGAAGCAAACCTTCGTTTGGTCGTAAGTATTGCTAAGAGATATGTTGGACGTGGCATGCAATTTCTTGATTTGATCCAAGAAGGAAATATGGGCTTGATGAAAGCTGTTGAAAAATTTGACTATCGTAAAGGATTCAAATTTTCAACTTATGCTACATGGTGGATCAGACAAGCAATCACTCGTGCCATCGCTGACCAAGCACGTACGATCCGTATCCCAGTGCATATGGTAGAAACCATCAATAAATTGATCCGTATCCAACGTCAATTACTTCAAGATTTAGGAAGAGAACCGACGCCAGAAGAAATTGGTGCAGAAATGGACCTTCCTACAGAAAAAGTACGTGAAATATTGAAAATCGCGCAAGAGCCAGTTTCTTTAGAAACACCAATTGGTGAAGAAGATGATTCTCATTTAGGAGACTTCATTGAAGACCAAGAAGCTACTAGTCCTGCAGAACATGCAGCTTATGAATTGCTAAAAGAACAATTAGAAGATGTTTTAGATACATTGACTGACCGTGAAGAGAATGTTCTCCGCTTACGTTTTGGTTTAGACGATGGTCGTACCAGAACACTCGAAGAAGTTGGGAAAGTATTCGGAGTAACACGTGAACGTATTCGACAAATCGAAGCGAAAGCGTTACGTAAATTACGCCATCCATCACGCTCAAAACAATTGAAAGATTTCTTAGAGTAAAAATAGGTTTCAAATTTTGAATCTTATAGACAATGACTGTCTTTTAAAATAGCGAGTAGCCTTTACTGAAAACAAAGTAGCACGGGATCAGAATAGATGATCTCGTGCTACTTTTTTAGTCAATGGCTGAGTCAAAAGCTTGAATCTGATCATAATAAACAAATAATTGATGCGCTATTAACATTATGATGATGAAAACATAAATAATTGCGTAACTATGCGTAATTATAAGAAACTTTTTATAAATTATTTGTTTTATTTTTACGAGTTATACTATTTGACATCTGTTTGATCAAAATAGGCTCTTGGCGAAACTTTCAGAATATGGTAGATTAAATGGTAGCGTAAACCTAACAAAAGGAGCCGATCGCTCAGTGATAAAAAAATGCCCAACGTGTGGATCAAAGAAAATCAAAGGAAAGTTGATTTGTCCTGATTGTGGTTACCAAATAAAAGAGCAAGACCAACACACGAATGAAGAAAAGAACAACAGTCAATTACCAATAGATTCTTCAGAAGAACATTTTCCTGACACGGAATTAAATGATCCAATCGAATGGTCAGAATTAACAGAGTTACCATTAGAATCGGTCATGGCCTTGTTTAAAGAAGAATCATCTGGAGAAACGAATCTAGCAGAAACTAATGATGCTGAAGATGTAGTCACTAAAAAGGCAAATACAAAGCCGTCAACAAGTGAAGAAGGAACTGATTCGAAAAAACAAGCTAACGGCGATGAAATGACGGATGAACTCGAAGCAGAACAACAAAAAAGAGTAGCTGAATTAAAAGAATTTGTTGATCATGAAAAAGAAAATTCGATTTTATCTGCTTATATCAAAGCTCATAGAGAAGATACAACAGAAGAACATGCAGAAGAATTGATGCGAATGATCCAAGAGGAACTCGCAGCTAAAAATGCCAAAGAGACTGATTCAAAACAAGAAAGTACAGTGCCAGGAACTAACGAACGTGAAACGAAAGAAAAGGAAACAGTTGATACGAAGGATAGCGTTGTTCAGCCAACTGACCATCGAGCGATTGATCAAGAAGAAACGTTCGAAACGGCAACAGAAAAAAATCATGAACGCTTAACGGCACCCCAAACTTCAGAAGAAAATCAACTGCTTTCTTCTAAGGAACAAACTGAAGAACCAGTGCCCGCTTCAAAAACGACTCACGTCCAATCATCGTCAGAAAAACTTTTGATAGGAAAAAAAGAAGTCGAAGAAAAAACGAGTGCGGAAGATGTCGATAAAAACTCAACCCATGAGGTCGAAGCGTTAAACGAAAATTTGAAACCTGAAGTTTCAGAAAAAGATATTCCGAAAGCAGCTCCATCACAAGAGAATCAATCAAACGGAGAAGTTATAAAAGAAGAAATATCGAAAAAAGAAACAGCAAAAGAAGAAGTACCGAAAGAAGAATCGGTAAAAGAAGAACCAAAAGAAGAAGAACCAAAAGAAGAAATTCGTAAGAAAGATTCTTCAAAACCAGAAGCTATAGAAAAAATAGAATTATCAAATGAAATCGATCAAAGGGCAGAAACGGAACAAAAAGAACCAGTTACATCAGCTAAGACTGATGAGGGGAAACGAAAAAGATCGAAAAAAGGACCGTATCTGGCTTTAGCAGCAATCGTCTTGCTCGGAGTCGGTGGTTGGGCTTATTATGACCATCAGCAAGATGTTCAGGCACAAATCGCTGCACAAGAAGAAAGACAAAAACAAAAGGTGGCAGATCTACAAACAGCCTTGAATGCTTTTTATACAGATCCGTCTCACCAGTTTATCCGTACTTCAATGATCAATCAAGACTTAGCTAAACTAAAGACTGATCTGAATGACGTAAAAAAAGAGAAAGAATACCCTGAATTAGAAAAAACATTCCAGGATATCCAAACCAAAATCAAAGATATTCAACGTGTCAACCAGTTATTTACTTCGGTAGTGATTGACGATGATCATTTAGCAGCTGATCCTAAACTAAAAGAGGATCAAGCCATTCAACCAATGACTACAAATGAAACTGCTTTTGGACGTCTGATCAAGCAAGCGCAAACCGAAGCAGAGGACCAATACAAACAATTGCAGACGGCTAAAGATAAAGTGAACGTTGTCTATCATGATAATCAAGTCGTAGACAGTGCGAACAGAGAGCAGTATGACGAAGCAAAAAATGCTGTAGAGCAAATCAAAAATGAAGAGCTAGCTGTCGCTTTAAAAGATCAACTAAAAAAAGTAGATGAAACCTTGACTGCGAAAGAGCAGAAAGAAGCACAAGCAAAAGAAGAAGCAAAAAAAGCTGAAGAAGCAAAAAAAGCAGCTGAAGCAGCCAAACAAGCTGCAGCTCTGGCTGCACAACAAGCAAAATCTAGTTCAACTACGAATAAGACTAATTCAGCCAATCAACCCATCATGTCAACTCGACAAAGTGATGTGGCTGATGCATCTAATCCAGCATGGAATTGGGCACCAGGAGTCCAACAAAGTGTTATTGCTACTTGTATTCAACGAGGTTACATTGTGGCAGGTGGATATAAACTAGAAAAAGCGAGAATCGAAAATGGTGAAGGTTACTATAATCTTTATGCTACTTCAACCCAATCTAATTTGATGCGTGGAATCGGTGAAAGTGCATTACCATTTTATATTGTGACGATCAATTGTAAAACAGGCTGGTTTGGCGGAAATGGCAGTCATTAATCTGCTAGATAGACAATGATCAAATACTACTCAGATATCGTAGATCGTATGGAACTAAGTGGATGACCATATAGGATCAGGTACACGATGTCTGAGTTTTTTTGCGACGACTAAGACCAAACCAACTACTAATCATGGGAACATTATGTTATGATAGCTAAGAAAAGATGGCTGAATCTTTTATAAATAAGGAGAAATAAGATGAATGAATTATTGGCAACAATATTTACCGGAATGGTAATTGATGAAAATGAAAAAAATTACTTTGTCCAGAAAAATGGACAAACTTTTGGATTAAGTAAAACCGAAGGGACCTATCGTATCGGTGAAGCAGTCGAAGGGTTTGGTTATCAAAATCAAAAACATGAAAATCGTTTTACTACGTTGATTCCTAAAAGTCGAATTGGTCACTATGCTTTTGGTACAGTGACTGCTTCACGAAAAGATTTAGGAGTATTCGTCGATATTGGATTACCCGACAAAGATTTTGTAGTCTCATTAGATGAACTACCAACGATGACAGAACTTTGGCCTAAAAAAGGCGATCGTTTAATGGTTGCTTTAAGAGTCGATAGCAAAGACCGAATTTGGGGTAGTTTAGCCGATGAAAAGATTTTTAAATCATTGAGTAAACGTGGAACAGAAGAAATCAAAAATAAAGACATTACAGGCGTTGCTTACCGCTTGAAACTGACCGGAACGTACGTCTTAACAGATGATTATTATATCGGATTTATCCACCCATCTGAACGCTATAATGAGCCGCGCTTAGGTGAACAAGTCAAAGGACGAGTAATTGGCGTGAGACCTGATGGAGTATTGAATCTTTCATTAAAACCAAGAGCATATGAAGCAATCTCTGATGATGCACAAATGATTTTAACGATCATCGAACGATCAGCAGATGAGCAAATCTATTTTACTGACAAATCTGATCCGGAAGATATCATGAAAACTTTTGGTATAAGCAAGGGAGCTTTTAAACGAGCAATCGGCAATCTATTAAAACAAGGACTAGTCAAACAAGAAGCAGGGGTAACGAAACGAATTAGAAAATCTAATTGAGAATACCTTGCATGTTTTTCTTAACTAGCTTATAATTATTTTAATTTAGAAAGAGATTCCTTTTGTTTGATTATAATTATTATAAATTGTCGGGGTTGAATACATGGTTATGAATGCGATGTCAGTAATGAAAAAAACGAAACAACAATTGCACGAGTCGGGGTTCAAATTAACCCCACAAAGAGAAGCAACTTTACAAGTACTTTTAGAAAATGAGAAAGAACATTTATCGGCAGAAGAAGTCTTTTTTCTAGTGAAAAAAAAGAGTCCAGAAATTGGGTTAGCTACTGTCTATCGGACGTTAGAGATTTTGACCGATTTGAAAGTCATTGATAAAGTCAGCTTCAATGATGGTGTTGCTCGCTATGACTTGAGAAAAGAAGGAGCAAAACATTTCCATCATCATTTATTGTGTTTACGATGTGGCACGATTGAAGAGGTCGAAGAAGATTTATTGTGTGAAGTGGAAGAAATTGTGGAGCAACGGTATCACTTTTTGGTAAAAGATCATCGCTTAACATTTCATGGTATTTGTCAAAAATGTTACACTAAAGAAAAAGAAAGCAAAACCGTCTGATTGCTAGACGGCTTTTTCTTTGCCTAGCTGTAAAATAGACTATCGAAAATGAAGGGTATCTGATATGATAGAAGAGCACGAGGTGGATTATTATGAATGAAGAAATTAATGATTATCTCCACTATTTGACGATTGAACGTGGCTTGTCATTAAATACGAGAAAAAGTTATGAACGAGATTTGTTACAGTATCTTCACTATTTAGAAGATGAGCAAATCACTTCCTGGCAAGATGTCGATCGCTACGTCGTGATCAATTATCTGGAAAAGATGCATAATGAAAAGAAAGCTCCAGCAACCGTGACCAGAATGATTACTAGCTTGAGAAGATTTCATCAATTCTTACGTCAAGAACGATTGACTGATCATGACCCGATGCAACACATTGATACGCCTAAAAAGGTTCAAAAGTTACCTAGTACCTTATCCTTGACTGAGGTTGAACGATTGATCGAAACACCTGATACAACCAAAAATCTAGGGATCAGAGATCGAGCAATTCTAGAAGTCATGTATGCAACAGGTATGCGTGTCAGTGAACTCGTTGGTTTAAAGCTAAGTGATCTTCACTTGTCGCTCGGCTTGGTCCAAACACTTGGTAAAGGGGACAAAGAACGGATCATACCTCTAGGTGATTATGCGATCCAATGGTTGGAGCGGTATCTAGACGAAGCACGCCCCCTCCTTGTAGCGAATCCTTCTGAAACGCATGTATTTGTCAATCATCATGGTACAGGGTTATCACGGCAAGGTATCTGGAAAAACCTTAAACAATTAGTGCGTGAAGCAGGAATCAATAAAGAGGTGACCCCTCATACTTTAAGGCATAGTTTTGCGACACATTTGCTGGAAAATGGTGCAGATCTTCGAACGGTACAGGAATTATTAGGACATGCTGATATCTCAACAACACAAATTTATACACATATCACAAAGAAAAGAATGACGGATGTTTATAAGCAGCATTTTCCAAGGGCTTAGTCATAGGAAGGTGAAAAAATGTTAACACATTACCGAAAAGAAAATCGTAAAATTGCTATGGGACTGTTAAGTTTTCATAAGAAACTAACGGATAAATCGAATTTACTCAAAGAAATCAATACCTATGAAACAGAAGAAGGATATGAACTTTTTTTCTTCACACCAGAAGGTTCAACGAATATTCAAGGGATTATTGGTGTTTATTGGGGTGAAAATCAGGAATTGATTATTCACGATGTTTCATTGAATCCATCTTATCGGGGAGATCAGATGGGCTTTCAAATGCTTGATGAACTTCAAGAAAAATACCCAGACTTTTCCATACGACCAACAGAGATTACCCGTCCATATCTCGCAAAATGGGTCGATCGAAACAAGAAGAAAGAGTGAATATGGTGACAGAAATCAATATCAAATTAGATATATTTGAAGGACCCTTAGATTTACTCCTTCATTTGATCCAGCAAATGGAGATCGATATTTATGATATCCCGATTGCAACGATCACTGAGCAATACATGAGTTATATCCATACGATGAAAACTCTTGAACTTGCTGTTGCTGGAGAATATCTAGTGATGGCTGCCACGTTGATGGCGATCAAAAGCAAAACTTTGTTACCTGTTCAAGAAGCAATCATTGAAGATGAGTATTGGGAAGAGGACCCGCGTGACGAATTAGTCAATCAATTATTGGAATATCGAAAGTATAAGTATGCTGCAGAGCAGTTAACCGAAAAAGCCCAAGAGAGAAGCTTATATTATACGAAAGAACCAGTTGCAGTAGACGATCTCATTGGACAAGAGAAACCATTGAAACGGGGACAAGTCAAAAAGATTGATTTGTTTCATGCGATGGAAAAAATCTTAGAGCGAAAGAAATTCTCAGAGAAAGTTGAAAAAACGATTACTCCTGATGATACAACAATTGAAGAACGTATCATCTTTATTGAAGAGCGTCTTAAGCAACATCATAAGGGATGCTCTTTTGAGTCTTTTTTTGAAACGCCTTCGAAAACAGAAGTAGTCACTACATTTATGGCTTTATTAGAAATGATGAAAAATGGTCAGATCGTTGCGCAACAAGAAGGAAATTATGAAACAATTATGCTTTATCTAGCAGTAGGAGATACCAAAGATGACAAAATTAAGTGAACTTGAAGCCATTTTATTTATTGTTGGCGAGGAAGGAATCGGGTTAGAAGAAATCAGCTATCTGTTAACTATTACGAAAGAAGAGACAGCGGCTTTATTAACGGAATTAAAAACAAGATATGAAAATGATCCAGCTAGTGCTTTGCATATTTTGGAAACAGAGGCGCATGTCGTTTTAACAACCAAAAAAGAGTTAGCGCCATTGTTGAAACGATATGCCCAAGGGACGTCTAATACTCTCTCACAAGCAGCTGTCGAAACGTTGGCGATCATTGCATATAAACAACCGATTACCAGAGTAGAAATCGAACAAATTCGTGGGGTTCAAGTCTCAGGTGCCATTCAACGGCTAGCTGCTCATCAGTTGATTGAAGAAAAAGGACGTGTGGAAGGACCTGGACGACCTATTTTGTATGGGACGACTCCTTATTTTTTAGATTATTTTGGTCTGAACTCATTAAAAGACTTACCAGATATACAAGCAATGGAGCATTCATTAAACGAAGAGTCTTCACTCGACTTATTCTTTGATGAAATGGATGAAGGAGAACAGATATAATGGAAAGACTACAAAAAGTAATTGCGCATGCAGGGATCACTTCCAGACGTAAAGCGGAAGAATATATTTTGGCTGGACGAGTAAAAGTCAACGGCAAAGTAGTAAAAGAACTCGGAGTAAAAGTTAGCAAACGTGATTTGATCGAAGTAGATGAAGTGCCGATTTATCAAGAAGAATACGGGTACTATTTACTATATAAACCAAAAGGCGTGATTTCCGCTGTTGCTGATGACAAAGGGCGAAAAGTCGTAACTGATTTGCTTCCAATGGTGAAAGAACGAATTTATCCAGTAGGACGATTAGATTATGATACTTCGGGTATACTGCTCTTGACTAATGACGGTGATTTTGCGCAACGTTTGACCCACCCGAAACATGAAGTAGATAAAGTATATGTGGCGAAAGTCAAAGGGATTGCTACTAAAACAATGTTATCTCCCCTGACGAAAGGGATAAAAATCGAAGGGAAACGAACTTCACCAGCACGTTACCAAATATTATCTGTGGATCCTAAGACAAATCATAGTATCGTTGAATTGACTATCCATGAAGGTAGAAATCATCAAGTAAAAAATATGCTTCAAGCAGTTGGCTTACCTGTTCAAAAATTAAAACGAGAAAAATACGGCGATTTGACGCTTCAAGGCTTACGCCCTGGCGACTATCGTGAGTTGAACAAAAAAGAAGTCAGCAGTTTATTGAATCAATCAAAATGATTACTTACTTATTATAAGAATAAATGATTGCATTTTTTCTCAAGCGATGTATAATGTAAAGGTAAACAAAATTATAAATGGTTCGTCTTCAGGGGCAGGGTGAAATTCCCGACCGGTGGTTATAGTCCACGACCTACTTTACCTAAGTAGCTGAATCGGTGAAATTCCGATACCGACAGTATAGTCTGGATAAAGAAGATAGAGCTTATTTGACGTAGTTTTTTGCCAAATAACTCTAACTCTCCCTGTTATTGGAGAGTTTTTTTATTTGCAAAAAGTTCGTCGAAAAGTTCGCTGAAGAGGAGTCCTAACAGGAGGATTTCAAATGAAGAACACCCGTGTACAAAAAATGGTCGCTGTGGCATTATTTGCTGCGATCGGATTGGTTTTGCAATATATCGCATTTCCGATCATGCCAGCCTTTAGTTTTTTAAAGATCGATTTTAGTGATATCCCAGTACTGATCAGTATGTTTTTATTTGGTCCAGTTGCTGGATTGGTTACAGCTTTCTTACGATCGATCTTACACTTGATCACTACTGGCTTTTCACCAGATAATTTGGTAGGAGATACAGCCAGCTTTTTAGCAACAGCTATCTTTACCTTACCTATTTTCTACTTCTTCCGTAAGAAGACTCAAGTAGGGAAAAATAAGTTTTTAGGTGTGATTTCTGGTACGATCGCAATGACGATCTTCATGAGTGTCGCAAACTATTTTGTGATTACCCCATTGTACCTTATGTTTTTAGGTTTAAATGCTAATCAAATGTTAGGGATGCCGTTAGCTAATTATGTCCTGATCGGAATCGTCCCATTTAATATCATTAAAGGATTTATCGTCAGTGCTGCCTTTTTGGTTTTACACGCAAAATTATTGCCATGGTTAAGTCGGAAACAACACCAGTTGGCACAAAGACATACAGTGACGAACAACAAATAAATAGTACAGCAACTCATGCTCGTTTATCCATTTTCAGAGGGAAGCATGAATTGATGCCACTTTCTTAATTATTTTATCATTAAAAAAATCAGTCAAGGCTCCTTAACTTTTACAATATAAAAAGTTAAGGAGCCGTTTTTGTCAGTACTAGTATTTCTGAAAAAGTAGTCCAACTATTAGAAAAAAAGGGGATGAGAAAATAAACATTGTTTTTTCTAAAAAGAATTCAAGGAAATAAAAAAATATCGGAAATTTTAATGAAAAAAAATTCATTAACTCACGTTGTGTAAGCGTTTTATAAACGGTGTTTGAGTATTTCTTTTGTTTATGCATAAAAATGTATTTTATGATACAAAATGTGAAATTAATCACTTTTTGAATGATAAATAGTTTTGTTATAATGGAAGTGGAAAACGCTACAATTGTATTGAAAAAGCTTTACCTTAAATTTTATAGAGAAAGGAGTGAAAGCAGGATTTTTGAATAAAATTTGCCAAATCAATAGGTTATTGTTTTGGTTATCGTATTCTTTTTGATAAAATAACTGATGGAATCACTCTTATAAGATTCTAATGTTACAAGAAAGGGAGAAGAACATGGAACAAACAAAGAAGAAACAATTTCAAATGCCTTCAGCGTATACGGTCTTATTTATTATTATTGCGATTATCGCTGTACTAACTTGGTTCATACCAGCTGGACATTATAGTGTCAATGATGCAGGCAACATCATTGCTGGATCATATGAACGAGTAGAGCAAAATCCTCAGGGGCTATGGGATATCTTTATGGCACCGATTAATGGGATGCTAGGTGTACCTGCTGGGGAATTAACGAAAGAAACACCGGCTGCTATTCCAATTTCATTCTTTATTTTAGTTGTGGGTGGTTTCTTAGGTATTATCAATAAAACTGGTGCTTTGGATGCAGGGATTGCTTCCGTTGTAAAACGCTTTAAAGGGAAAGAAAAAATGTTGATCCCTGTGTTGATGATCTTATTTGCATTAGGTGGTTCAACTTATGGTATGGCGGAAGAAACTATTCCGTTCTATGCTTTATTGATTCCTGTTATGATGGCTGTTGGGTTTGATACAGTTGTTGCAGTAGCTATCGTTTTAGTAGGATCACAAGTTGGTTGTTTAGCTTCAACCGTTAATCCATTTGCTACTGGGGTCGCTTCTCAAGCAGTTGGTATCTCAATGGGTGAAGGAATCGGGTTACGTTTCTTGATGTTCGTGGTACTATTGGCTATCTCAATTGCTTATGTCTACCGTTACGCATCTAAAGTGGAAAAAGACCCAACGAAATCACTTGTATATAAACAACGTGAAGAAGACATCAAACATTTTGATATCGATTCAATTGGTCGTCAAGAATCAATTACTAAAAGACAAAAACATGTAAATATCCTATTTTTCATTACCTTTGGTATTATGATCATTAGTTTGATTCCTTGGACAACATTGAATAAAAACTTTACGATTTTTGAATCATTAACTAACTGGTTAACAGGGTTACCTGTAGTCGGAACTGTTTTAGGTAAAAACATGCTTCCTTTAGGAGAATGGTATTTCCCAGAAATTACCATGTTGTTCTTAGTGATGGCTATTGTAGTGGCAATCACTTACGGAATGAAAGAATCAGTCTTTATTTCTGAATTCTTAGCAGGAGCTTCAGATTTGATCGGTGTTGCGATCGTGGTAGCTGTTGCACGTGGTATCCAAGTTGTGATGAATAATGGTTTAATCACTGATACGATCTTACATTGGGGTGAACAAGGATTAAGTTCATTGTCATCTAGTGTCTTCTTGATCTTAACGTTTATCTTCTATATCCCTATGTCATTCTTGATCCCATCAACTTCTGGACTAGCAGCAGCTACTATGGGAATCATGGGACCAATGGGTGAATTTGCAGGCGTTGGTAAAGATTTAGTTATCACTGCTTATCAATCAGCATCTGGTTTGGTCAACTTGATCACACCAACATCAGCAATCGTTATGGGGGCTGTTGCGATCGCTCGTTTTGATATTTCCGTTTGGTGGAAATTCACAGGAAAATTGATTGCTATCCTATTCGTAGCCATTTGTGTTATCTTAGGTGTAGCGGCAATGTTATAACAAAGTAGACAAAACCGTTGACTTAGAGTGTACATGGTTTTTTACTTGATGTGAATGGACAAGATCCAAGCTCAACTATTTATTGTTTGAAAAAAGAGGTTGTGTCTGTTGTTTTGACATAACCTTTTTATTATATTAGGAGGCTAGTAACATGAAACAATTTGTAACAAAACAACATCATGAACAAGCATTGGAATCTTTAAATGAATTGATTCGAATCCCTTCAGTTCTGGACGAATCAGATACTGGTGAAGGGCATCCTTTTGGGACAAAAGTGATCGAAGCATTGGATAAAGTGTTAGAAATCAGTGAAAATCTAGGATTTAAGACATTTAAAGATCCAGAAGGATATTATGGTTATGCGGAAGTCGGATCTGGCGATGAGCTATTTGGTATCTTGTGTCATATGGATGTCGTTCCAGCTGGCGATGAAAACAATTGGGATTCTAAACCATTTGAACCAACTGTCAAAGATGGTTGGTTGATTGGACGAGGATCACAAGATGACAAGGGACCTTCTATCGCTGCAATGTATGCTGTCAAAGCGTTGATGGATGCAGGCGTTGAATTTAATACACGTATCCGATTTATTTTTGGAACCGATGAAGAAAACTTGTGGCGTTGTTTAGATAAATACAACGAAAAAGAAGAAGGTATTACGCAAGGATTCGCACCAGATGCAGAGTTTCCATTGATTTATGCTGAAAAAGGATTACTACAAGCTTACCTAACTGGACCGGGAACATCTGAATTTTCAGTTAAAGCTGGTGGCGCACTGAATGTCGTTCCAGATGCAGCTCCTTATGCTGGTGAAAAATTAGCTGAAGTCAAAGAAGCATTGAAAAAACATGGATTTGACTTTGAAGATCAAGGAGAATCAATTGTCGTTCTTGGAAAAAGTATCCATGCCAAAGATGCAGCAGAAGGTGTCAATGCAATCTCTCGTTTAGCGATTGCTCTTTCTGAAGTATTTGATTTTGCTCCAATCAACTTCTTAGGTCAATTAGTTCAAGAAAATGCTACTGGTGAAAACGTGGTAGGAAAAACGGTGGATGAACAATCTGGCGAATTGACAATGAACTTTGCTAGTCTGGAAATCACTCCTGAACAAACTAAAATCGGGGTCGACATGCGTATCCCAGTAACTTTCAAAAAAGATGAACTCGTAGAAAAACTAACAGAAACTGCTAAAAAGTATGACTTGACTTATGAAGAATTTGACTTCTTAGATTCCCTTTATGTTCCATTAGACAGTGAATTGATCAAAAATCTTTTAGGAACTTACCGTGATATTACTGGTGATATGACTGAACCATTTGTATCTGGCGGTGCAACTTTTGCGCGGACGATGAACCAATGTGTAGCATTTGGTGCAATGTTCCCAGATACCCCTGATTTTATGCATCAGGCAAATGAACGTTGGGAACTAAGTAGCATGTACAAAGCAATGGAAATCTATGCAGAAGCTGTGTACCGTTTGTGTGGAAAATAATCATTTGAAATGCTCAACTAAATACACTTTAGTTCAATAGAGAACGAAACTGCTCTCTTACTGTTAAAGGCTGATGAAGGTCAATGTACATTCATCAGCCTTTTGTTTTGTTATAGTGGGTCTTGTAGAGGGGAAGAGTCAGGTCTAAGAAAGATCGCATTTAGTGCCACTGGCTAAACAAATTTATTCTTTTTCAAGAAAAAAGAGTTGCAATTTATTCGTATTTTATTTAGTGTGAATTTATAATCGATCAATAGGTACGATAAAAGGAGAATAGGTGAGAGATGTGAAGATATTTAAGCGAGTATTAATTGGTATAATTATTTTTTTGGGGCTAGCAGGAGGCGCTGGGTACTACTATTTACAACAAAATACCTATGAACCATCTAGTCAAGCAAGTCAAATAGCCCAAAATGGAAAAGATAAAAAAGATTATTTATTTTTTGAGACGAAAGAAAAAAGTCAAAAACCACTGGTTATTTTTTATCCAGGTGCTTTGGTTGAACCAGCTAGTTATAGTGTCTGGGCTGAACAATTAGCAAAAAGTGGGTACTCCGTAGCAATCGCTAAGATGCCTCTTGACTTAGCCATACTTAGTGGGAATAAGGCAGATAAGATCAAAGAAGACTTTTCAAATCGAAATTATGTGATTGGTGGACACTCATTGGGGGGCGTCATGGCGAGTCGTTATGCTAATCAGCATTCTTCTGACAAACACTTAAAAGGAATCTTTTTCTTAGCAAGCTATCCTGATGAAAAAGGTACATTGGCGAAAACGACATTACCTGTATTAAGCCTGACTGCTTCTAATGATAAAGTCTTGAATCAAAAAGCCTATGAATCAGCTAAAGAATATTTACCTGAGCAAACAGAATATGTTTCGATTAATGGAGGAAATCATGGCGGATTTGGCAGCTATGGGGAACAAAAGGGAGACGGTAAAGCTAAGATTACAAACGAAGACCAACAAACAGCGATTATTAATACGTTAATCAATTGGTTAGGAGAATAGAGTTCCAGACCTAAATCTTACAGCTCACTTTAAAAATGAGTAAAAAGTGTGTATCAGCTCTTTGAAAAAAGCTTGGATTTTTTATAACATGAGAAACTGTTAAAAAAAATTCAAGCTTATTGTTATCGTAGCTTCCCGCTTCTTTCATGACTCTATCTAAGGCAGTTCAGAAGTCCATTTATCAGAAACTTTGCCGAAGAGCTACATAAGTCACAATCTTTATATAAATAGACTAGAGATAAATCAACTCAAACTTTCACTTGAACATAGAAAGAAATTTGTTCAGACACCATTTCCAGGTCAACTGCCTACTTTTCAAATCATCATTGTTAGAAACACTTACATTGATCTATATTCATTTGGTTAACTAGTTTTCATGATTTCTCTAATAAAATAGCTCTTACTGGACATTTTTGATAAGCTTTTCTGACGGCTTCCTCGTCAGTTTGAGAAACAAATTGCTGATGAGCTTCTGGTTCTTGCGCAAATAAAACGATTCCTTCTTCATCATAATCAAAGATATCTGGGGCTTCGATTTGACAAAGACCACAAGCGATACAGCGCTCAGGTACTAATTTACATAGTAATGACATTTTGACCATCCTATTCTTAAGGGGAGTAATATGACTTCATTTATTTTAGCTTTATTTTCAACAAGAAACAAGTTAAGGATCAGCTCCTTATACCAAGTTATCACAGGAAAACGAACGAGTTCGGTATTGATTTATAGTTTTTTAAACCATTTATTATTTATACATGGTAGTTTTCCTAAAATGAATCAAGAAGAATTTACACGTATCATTGACCAATTAGTTGACCAAAAGTTCCTTATTCAGCTAGAAGATGGCGTGATGATCACTCATTTAGGTGAAAAAGCTTTAGCAGAAGAAATAATTGATCTAGAAGGGCTCCATTATGATCGTTATGGCAGAACCGCTGAGAATTGTTGGCGGTTGATCAAGTTTGCTGTTCAAGTTGTCTCTCATCTGGTAAATAATAAAAAGGAATACTTACCGATTGAAACTAGTCCCTATTATACTATCCAAGTAAAAAAATGGTTAGCTGACACACAACTAGATCGACAAACCCTAGCAAAAAAATTAAGCCAAGAACTGAGTGAAATCTTTTTAACGATGACGTCTGAATCGGCTAATTTTCTGGCCAATCAATTTTCAGGTATCCAGTCACCTGGTTTATTAACTTATCAATTAACAGAAATAACCAATGAAGTGCAACGTGAATTGTATGAAGCAAAGCAAGTACACCTGCTGCTAAAAACAATCGAAGAAAAAAAAGATTCGTTGCTTTTTCAATTGGTTTCACCACTACTTATGCAAAACTTCAATCAAAGTATGTTAACGACGAGAAAACTGATTTTATCTGGATGCTCAATTGATGAAGTAATGAAGATACGTCATTTAAAAAGAGGAACAGTAACCGATCATTTGATCGAATGGCAACTTTATTTAACTGATTTTCCTTATCAAAAAATGATCACCAAGCAGACATTTAAGCGACTAAGTCAACTATCGAACATCAAAGAATGGAATTATCGAGAATTAAATGAAGTCGCACCACTAGACTATGGAGAGTTTCGTTTTTATCAAATTGGTGTATTGAAAGGGGAACTGAAGAATGTCGCTGAAGGATGAACTACAAAAACGTTTTGGATTTACTTCGTTTCGTTCAGGACAAGAAGAAATCATCCAGTCTTTATTGAATGACCAAGATGTCCTCGCAGTGTTACCTACAGGAAATGGAAAAAGTCTATGCTACCAACTGACCGGTTATCTGCGTGAAGGAATGGTTCTCATTGTTTCACCTTTGCTTTCATTGATGGAGGATCAGGTGATGCAACTACAGAAACAAGGAGAAAAGCGAGTTGTTGCTTTCAATAGTTTACTATCTAGAACAGAACGATATTATGTGTTAAATCATTTGTCCAATTATAAATTTTTATTTTTAAGTCCAGAAATGTTGACGCAAAAAGATGTGATAGAACAATTACAAAAACAAAAAATTGGGTTATATGTGATCGATGAGGCGCATTGCGTTTCTCAGTGGGGGGTAGATTTTCGTCCGGAATACCAACAACTAGGAGAAATTGCTCAGAAATTAGGCTCTCCAGTAACGCTTGCCTTGACAGCAACCGCTACTACAGCCGTGCAACATGATATTGAAACTGTCTTGTTTCAAGAAGTGCCAGTTCGAATTATCCATTCGGTTAATCGACAAAATATTGCTTTATATGTCAAAAAGACTTCCCAAAAAGAAGCTGATCTAGAGGACCTGATGAAACAAGCAAAAGGCTCGATGATTATTTATTGTGCGACAAAGAAAGAGGTAGAGCGTTTGTATCAGCTATTTCGCTCACGTTTTACTATCGGCTATTATCATGGTGGATTAGAGGCATCACAAAGGCGACAGTTGCAACAACAATTTAGTCAAAATAAACTTCAATTTTTGATTGCGACGAATGCTTTTGGTATGGGCATCGATAAGCCAGATATTCGTTATGTTGTCCATTACGATTTACCAGATAGTTTAGAAAATTATGTTCAAGAAATCGGGCGTGCGGGAAGAGACCAACAGGCGAGTGAAGCGATTCTTTTATACAAAGAAAATGACGAACGCATTCATTATTTTTTTAATCAACTTTCTAGAGAACAACGACAAAGTTTTGAAATTTATCTGCAATATCATAGCAATGAACAAGAACAATTCGATGAGATTCAACAAAAATGGTTAGAAATAATTGCACAAACGAGCAATCCGCAAGAGTGGTTAAATCGGCTAAAACGTCAAGAAAAAGAAAAGGAATATCGACTACAACAAATGCTTCATTATGTCAATGCAAAGACTTGTCGAAGAGCGCTGATTCTTGAATACTTTGGGGAGAAACTGATAAAAAAACCAGAAAAATGTTGTGATATTGATGGAGCAGTCCTTACGAGTCAGGAAAATAGAGAAGTCAGCCCATCTGTAGAGCTAAAACAGTGGCAAGATATTTTACTAAATTTATTTTAAAAAAACATTGGATAGAAAATTTATAAGACAATCGCGTTCTGGCTATGGTATAATATTCACGATAGAAATTAGGAGGTTAATAAGGTGAGCAGAAAAGATAGACATCATTCATCAGAAAATAATGAAACACAAGAGCCATGGGAACAACCGATTTATGACACTGAAGACGAAGTTTCTTCAAGAAGTTCTCAACGACAACAAAAGAAAGGCAACACGCTGTTTTTGTCTCTCTTCTTAGTATTATTAGTATTGTGTATTGCAATTCCAGCGGGAGCTTACTTCTGGATTAGAAATGGTTCTTCCAATGCTTCAAGTGCGTCATCAACTACAACAACATCTTCTGTAGTAGAAAGTACGACGTCATCAGAAGTATCATCAACAAAAGAATCAAGTACGGAACCAGAAAGTACTACTCAGACGGAATCAGTAGTAGCAAGTACACCACAAAGTACTACTGTACCAGAGGAAACAACGCCTTCGACAACGTCTACTTACCAACAAGAAACACAACCAACGAGCACGGTAGAAGAAGCGACAACACCATCCTCTTCGGCTGCTGCAGATGGGTCAATGGTGACTGTTCAACCGGGTGACGGACCTAAACAAGTGGCTGAACGTGCCGGGATCACTATTGATCAATTATTTGCACTAAATGGAATAGATCCAAACGATTATATGATTTATCCTGGTCAACAATTAAAAGTTAAATAATCTTAGCCGCGATCTGCGGCTTTTTTTTTGAAAAGGGAGTTATAGCATGACACAAATCAGTATTGCAATAGATGGACCTGCTTCGTCAGGTAAAAGTACTGTTGCAAAAATTTTGGCAAAAGAATACAACTATATTTATACCGATACAGGTGCCATGTATCGTGCCATTACGTATCTAGCGATAAAACATCAAGTACCTTTTGGAGATGAAGAGCAACTCGTAAAGCTGATCCAAGCCTATCCAATCTCTTTTATCCAAGAGACAGACGGTCAACACGTTCTGGTGGCAGACCAAGATGTGACTGCGGAAATTCGTCAGCCAGATGTGACCAAGGCAGTTTCTGAAGTTTCTGCTCATCAAAAAGTACGTGAAGCACTGGTTTCGATCCAACGTAAAATTGGTGAACATGGTGGGGTTGTAATGGACGGTCGAGATATTGGTACTTCTGTTTTACCTCAAGCAGAAGTGAAAATATTTTTAGTAGCAAGTGTAACAGAACGGGCACAAAGACGCTATAAAGAAAATATTGAAAAAGGGATACCAACAGAGTTGGAAACTCTTACGAAGGAAATCCAAGAGAGAGATCATTATGATTCTACAAGAAAAGTATCCCCTTTAAGACAAGCGGATGATGCCATTCGAATCGACACTACGGGAAAATCGATTACGGAAGTTGTCCAATCCATCAAAAAAGTGGTCACAGAAAAAGGCTATCTTTTGTAAAAAGGGAAAAATCCAGGATTTTTAGGGTAAACCAAACGAAATCGCTTTATTTTTTTTTAATAATCAATTAAACTAAAATTAGTACCGTTGTTACGGCAGAATGTTGGTTAGGAGGACAAATGTTATGACAGAATTTGAACAAAATCAAACAGAAAACAGTCAATCAATGGAAGATGCAATGAATAGCGTCCAAGAAGTAAACGTTGGAGACGTTGTATCCGGCGAAGTTTTAGTAATCGAAGATAAACAAGTTGTGGTAGGAATCGAAGGTGCCGGAGTTGAAGGCGTCGTTCCTGCTAAAGAATTGTCTACTTCACCTGTTGAAGATATCAACGAGGTAGTAAAAGTAGGAGATACTCTAGAACTTGTAGTTATCAGTACTATCGGAAAAGATAAAGAAAACGGTAGCTATTTGCTTTCAAAACGCCGTTTGGATGCCAAAAAAGTTTGGGAAGATATCGAAAAAGATTTCCAAGCAGGTAATATCATCGAAGCACCTGTGACGAATGTCGTAAAAGGCGGCTTAGTCGTTGATGTAGGTGTTCGTGGTTTTGTACCAGCTTCAATGGTGGAAGATCATTTTGTTGCTGATTTTTCAGAATACAAAGGTCAAACATTGGCGTTCAAGATCGTTGAGATCGAACCTTCAGAAAACCGTTTAATTCTTTCACACAAAGCAGTTGTGGAAACGGAAAAAGAAGAAAAGAAAAAAGAAATTCTAGCCAATATTCACGAGGGAGACGTTATCGACGGACGAGTAGCTCGTATTACTGATTTTGGTGCTTTCGTTGATTTAGGTGGAATTGATGGATTGGTCCATGTTTCTGAGATCTCACATAGCCATGTGGCGAAGCCTAGTGATGCTTTAGCAGTTGGGGATGAAGTAAAAGTAAAAGTTCTTTCGATTAATCCTGAACAAGAACGTGTTTCTCTTTCAATTAAAGACACGTTGCCTGGGCCTTGGACTGATATTGAAGAAAAAGCCACTGTTGGTTCAGTTTTAGATGGAAAAGTGAAACGTTTGACAAGCTTTGGTGCATTTGTAGAAGTATTCCCAGGGGTAGAAGGTCTGGTTCATATTTCTCAAATCTCTCACAAGCACATCGCTACACCTCATGAAGTACTTCATGAAGGGGATGAAGTGCAAGTAAAAGTTTTAGAAGTACATCCTGAAGAACATCGTATTGCCCTTAGCATCAAGGCTTTAGAAGAAAAACCAGCATCGGAAGAAGAACCAAAAGATGTTGAAACCTATGAATTACCAGAAGAAAATACTGGTTTCACAATGGGGGATCTTTTAGGTGATGCTTTGAAAGAAGAAGTCGAAGAAACGACTACTGATGATTCAGAAAAATAAAATTTTTGAGTGTTCATTTTAAAAAGACTGAAATGAGACAAAAAGATCAATCAATGTTTACAACATTGATTGATCTTTTTCTGTTATTATCACTAGAACTAGTTAAACTCACAAATCGAGTGAAAGATAAAACCAACTGCTGTGAGAAGGGCTAAGGAATACCTAATAAAGTACATCGTTTAGACCATACCCAATGGCTGTGCAAATGCCATATTGTATTCACAATTGGAGATATTAGATAGATGATTTGCTTAAACTATTTATCAGAGCTGGAGATTTCTGTCAAACTACTATCAAAACTCTATCATTGTTTAATTAGAAGCTATTTTTTGGGCTAGCCCTAAACAACCGATAATTCCAGCTTGATCTCCTAATTTTGGAAAAACAATATATTCTTCTATTTTCGGATGAGCAACATAATTCTGATTAAGTTTTGAAAATTCACGATGAATTTTCTCTTGTAAGTGTACTTGTTTCATTACACCACCACCTAAAATGATAATATCCGGTGAAAATATCATTGTAGTATTATGAATGCATTGGGCAATGTAAAAAGCTTCCATGTCCCAAAAAGGATGATCTTCCTTTAAATCTTGACCTTTAATTCCTATTCTCTTTTCGATAGCAGGTCCTGCTGCCATACCTTCTAAACAATTTTGATGATAAGGGCAGTTACCCTTAAAGTGATCGTCAGGGTGATTACGTACAATCATATGTCCCATTTCCGGATGACTGAATCCCTCGATAAATCTTCCATTTTGCAGTGCACCACCACCTATACCTGTGCCAACTGTATAATAAACAACTAATGAATGGCCTTGACCATGTCCAGCTATATATTCTCCATAAGCTGCAGCATTGACATCAGTTGTCCAATAAAAAGGAATTTTCTCAAAATTTCTTTTTAGATAACCAATAAAATCAAAATTTCTCCACGGTATTTTAGGTGTTGAGGTTATATATCCATATGTTTTCGATTCAGGATGGATATCAATAGGTCCGAAAGAACCAACAGCAATGCTAGACAATTCTGTTTCATATTTTTTGAAAAAAGAAACAACTTGTGGCATTGTTTCTCCTGGATTCAAAGTTTCAAAACTCACTCTCTCAATAACCTCTAATTGTGCATTACCAACTGCACAGACAAATTTTGTTCCTCCTGCTTCAATTGCACCGTATAGCATAAAACATTTCTCCTTATAGTTAAAGATGATTTCATGGGCAGTTATGCATTTAACCAATTTATTGTTCAGATTTTTAAAGAATTTAACTCGTTTATTTGTTATTTTCTTTTGAAAAATCGCTATTATTCCAGTTAATACATACATCAGATCGCGCATTGCCCTTTAAATTATCCGTTTATTGATGTTTTGGTTAGAAAGAATAATCAGTACTATTGACTATTACATTATTCAACTTCAAGTAAATCAGTAGTAGCGGTAACTGTTCCTTTAATAAGTGGTGTCACTTTTGAATAATCTGCGGTATTTGTCACAATAACCATTGTTGTATCATCAAGTCCTGCTTCTTTAATTAGCGTACGATCAAACGTTCCAAGGATATCTCCTTTTTTTACTTTTTGATTAGCAGTAACTTTTTGTATAAATCCTTTACCGCCCATCGATACGGTGTCAATACCAATATGAATCAGTATTTCAGCGCCGTCATTCGATTTAAGACCGTAAGCATGTCCAGTCTCAAATGTAACTTGAATAGTACCATCTACTGGAGAATAAACAGTGTCCCCAGTTGGTTTAATCGCAATACCTTTTCCCATAGTCTCTGAAGAAAATACTGGATCATTTACTGAATCAAGTCCAATCACTTCACCAGCAAGGGGACTAACGATTGTTTCTGAAGAATGATTTGTTTTAGTAGGTTCTCCAGAAGTAACTGTGGATTGTTGGGTGTTTTCTGAATGATTCGTTACTGTTTGATCCGTAAGAGCTTCTGCTGCAAAGATGCCTGAAGCTTTTGTTTTTCCATAAAAGTAAGTAATTGCAAAAGCAATCGCAAAGCTAATTAATTCACATAGTAAATAAAATGGGATAGAGGTTGCATTAATTGAAAGAAATCCAAGAAAACCTGCTGAACCAAGTGATACAGCAACTACTTTCAGTAGACCTGCTACTGCAGCGGCAACTCCGGAACCAATTAAAGCACAGAAAAATGGGAAACGATATTTTAAATTGACACCAAACAGAGCTGGTTCAGTAATTCCAAGAAGAGCTGATACCCCTGCAGAGGAAGCAAGACTTTTTGTTTTAGCATTTTTAGTCAAGAACCAGATAGCAAATGTTGCAGCACCTTGGGCAACATTCGCCATAGAAGCAACTACAAATATAAAGTCTCCATGTCCAATACCATTAGTCCATGCTGAAAGTAACTGCGTTTCAATTGCAGGAAATGATTGATGAAGACCTGTCATAACGATTAACGAGTAAGTTCCACCAAAAATACCCATTCCAATAAATCCGGTTGCATTATATAGCCAAACGATCGCATCTGTAATCCCGTTAGAAAGTAATAACATGACAGGGCCGATGACTGTGAAGGTTAGAAAGCCGGTAATGATTACAGATAATAAGGGGGTAAATGTAAAGTCAACGGATGATGGAAGTTTTTTGTGAAAAAACTTTTCCAGTATTGATAATAGCCAAACAGCTGCTAACACAGGAATGACTTGATAAGCATAGTTAGTTTGTGAGACATGATAACCAAAAATATTCCAATATTCCATAGAACCACCAAGTTGTGGTGTTGTCATAATCATTCCAATTGCAGCACCAAGGAACTGGTTGGCTCCAAAACGTTTAGCAGCGGAAATACCAACTAGAATAGGCAAAAACATAAATGGTGCAGCGGACATTAGTTGGATCATTGAGGAAATACCTTCAATCGCAGGATACATTTCTTCAATTGATTTTGGTCCAAAAAGTCCAGCAGCTGTTAAAAAGTTTTGTAATGCCATTAATAAACCACCTGCAACAAGGGCAGGTATAATTGGAACAAAAATATCTGATAATAATTTAATTAATGCCATAATGGGGTTGAATTTTTTATCTTTACTAGCAATTTGTTTTAAATCATCTGTTGAAATTTCTGAAAGTCCAGTTTTTTTGATAAGTTCGTCATAAACGAAATTAACATCACCTGCACCGATAATCACTTGATATTGTCCATCAATTTTAAATGTGCCTTTCACATCTGGATTTTCGTCTAAAGCTTTTTGATTCACTTTCGTGTCATCTTTTAGTACGAGACGAAGACGTGTAGCGCAGTGTGCAGCTGCAATAAGGTTATCTTTTCCGACCGCTTGTATTACGTCGGAAGCTACTTTACTGTAATTCATTCGAATCACTCCTTTTTTATTTTTACGTGAAAACGGTTCACTGAAATGCAAATTTATTTTAGCATATCTTAAAAATATGTCAAACGTTTATCATATAATTTATTTTTTTAAATGAAATGATTGATTTTTCAACGGAAAACGTTTACCATACTAGTTGTAAAAAGATAAATTGAAGGAGTAAAATATGAACTTACCTCGAGAAATACGATATCGTGCTTATTCTGATTGGACTAAAGATGAGATGGATAAAGTTAAGGATAATGTAAAACGATCACCTTGGCGTGCTAGCTATCATATCGAACCTAAAACAGGATTGTTAAACGATCCTAATGGTTTTTCTTTTTTTAACGGAAAATATACGCTTTTTTATCAAAATTGGCCATTTGGAGCTGCTCATGGTTTGAAAGAATGGGTGCACACTGAATCAGATGACTTAGTTCATTTTCATGTAACAGGAGCAGAACTTCTTCCAGACACAAAACGAGATAGCCACGGCGCTTATTCCGGTTCTGCATATGAAATAGAGGGGAATCTATTCTTACTCTATACAGGGAACGTTCGAAATGAAAATTGGGAACGTGATACACTTCAAATCGGAGCATGGATGGATAAAAACTACAACATTACGAAAGGTGAGAATGTTCTTATTCATCCACCTGCTGATGTAACTGATCATTTTCGTGATCCACAAATGTTTAATTATGAAGGACAATTGTATGCGATTGTTGGAGCACAAAATTTAGAAAAATCAGGCTTTATCAAACTTTACAAAGCGACTGACAATAACGTGGAAACATGGGAGGAAGTTGGCAACCTTGATTTTGGCGGCACTGGTTCAGAATACATGATTGAGTGTCCAAACCTGGTATTTGTAGACAAAAAACCTGTTCTTATTTATTGTCCTCAAGGGTTGGATAAATCTGAGCTTAATTATGGAAATATCTACCCAAATACTTTTAAGATCTGTCAATCGCTTGACATAGAAAAAGTGAAACTTGTGGGCGCTTCAGAAATTCAAAATCTTGATTATGGATTTGAAGCGTATGCGACTCAAGGATTCAATACTCCTGATGGTCGTGCTCTGATTGTCAGTTGGATTGGACTACCTGATATCGATTATCCAACTGATAAGTATGATTATCAGGGAGCAATGAGTCTTGTAAAAGAACTTTCAATAAAAGATGGTAAACTTTACCAATATCCAGTAGAAGCTATTACATCATTACGTGCTAGTTCTGAACAATTTACATCAAAAGCAGAAACAAATAATACTTATGAGCTTGAACTAACTTTTCCTCCAAATCAGAAATCGGAGTTACTTCTTTTCTCTGATAGTAAAGGAAATGGACTTAGCTTGATTGTAGATACCAAAGAAGGAAAAATTATTTTAGATCGCAGTAAAGCAGGCATTCAATATGCCACTGACTTTGGTACGATTCGTGAATGCTCAATTGATACTAAAGAAACAATTGCTAACATTTTTGTAGATAATTCAATCATTGAGATTTTTATTAATAAAGGAGAAAAAGTATTTACTAGTCGCGTATTCCCTGAGAAACACCAAAATGGTATTCAACTTAAATCAGGTGAACCGACTGGAAAATACTTTGAATTAAAATATTAATATGGTAGCAAAATTATCTGATGTCGCTGAACTAGCTGGAGTTAGCCCAACTACCGTTTCACGCGTCATTAACAATAAGGGATATTTATCGGAAAAAACAAAACAAAAAGTTCATGAAGCTATGAAAACTCTTGGTTATAAACCTAATAATCTAGCACGTGGACTTCAAGGAAAGTCACCCCAACTTATTGGGCTTATTTTTCCTAATATCAGTAATATCTTTTACTCTGAACTGATTGAGTATCTGGAAATCGAATTATTCAAACATGGCTATAAAACAATTATTTGCAATAGTCAGAACGATCCTGCTAAAGAGCGGGAATATATTGAAATGCTTGAAGCGAATCAAGTTGATGGGATTATCTCATCTAGTCATAATCTTGGAATTGCTGATTATGAGCGTGTGGGAGCACCTATTGTCGCTTTTGATAGAAACTTAGCTCCCAATGTTTCCATTGTTTCTTCAGACAACTTTGAAGGTGGAAAACTGGCTGCTAAAACGTTACAAAAAAATGGTTGTCAAAATAGTATTATGATTACAGGAAATGACAATACGGATTCTCCAACAGGGTTACGTGCGCTTGGTTTTTCTTTTCAAAATCCAAATGGCAAAGTTTTCAAAATTCCTAATAATCTCTCTACGATTCGTCGAGAAATGGAAATCAAGTCGACGATCCTAAGTCACAAACCAGATGGTATTTTTGTTTCTGATGATCTAACAGCCATTCTTACTATGAAAATTGCTCATCAGCTTAAACTTAATATCCCAGAAGATCTAAAAATTATTGGCTATGATGGAACATCTTTTGTTGAGAAATTTTTCCCACAATTGACCACAATCAGACAACCAATTGATGAAATCGCAAGTCTAATTGTTGATGTTCTTCTGAAAAAAATGAAGAATGAAAAGACAAGCAAGGATTACATTTTGCCAATCTCATTACTTCCTGGAGGGAGCATTTAACGTCAAATTCTTTTCTTGATGTTTATCACATTCGTTCAAAAAAATTTGGAGCTGATCGCTTCTTTCACGACCTTATCCACATGGTTCAAGAAGTTGCTTTAACAAAAAATTGCTGAAGAATACCAAAAATAGGAGGAACTATTTTTGGATTCTTCGGCTTATTTCTCATAGCTAGATATGGCATAAACTTTCCGGTTGTAGATTAATGAAATATGCATGTCCAGTTTTACAGGCTATTTAAAAGAAAAAGGACGTTAATAATTTCTGGTAAACATGAAAATAATAATTTGAGTTTGAAAATCAACATTTTTGGGCATCAGGCTATATTGTAGGCACAGTGGGACTAATGAAGTGACCATAAGAAAACACAGGCTAGAATAAGGAATTAGGATATTGCGCTAGATAAACTGAGAGTTTGAGAATATGAAGATCGTTGAAAGAATGAGAGTGAAGAAAAGAGCTTTCACATATCATGAAACAATAAAAAGAGTAGAAAATGAAAACGAGAGAAACAAATTATGCTATAATCAAATGTCACTGATCGATTTTAAGTTCAGTAGTGTGTGAATATTTAGGCTAACGCTCATCTAGCGGTTCTGAATATGGTTTTTAGGGTTATTTGAACAATGTAGTTCTTTAACCAAAGAAACAAGAATAAAAGATGGTTTCCTAGGGTTCAATATTCACTTTGATGTTTTATGAAAAAAAGTTGTCCAATGAATAAATACTTGCGTAATTTTAGCGAACAATGCTTGAAAGTTCGCAAAGCTTTCGTTACACTAAGTAAGATTGGAAACTTGTGAGGAGGAAAAAATATGGCAAATCCAACAATTGCAATCGTTGGCCGCCCGAACGTCGGTAAGTCTACGATTTTTAACCGCATCGCTGGCGAGCGTATCTCGATTGTCGAAGATACTCCAGGAGTAACTCGCGATCGTATTTATGCTAAAGGCGAATGGTTAGGTCGAGAATTCAGTGTGATCGATACAGGTGGGATTGATTTAGGTGACGAACCATTCATGGATCAAATCAAGCATCAAGCAGAAATCGCGATTGAAGAAGCAGATGTCATCATCTGTGTTGTCAGCGGACGTGAAGGAGTCACCGATGCAGATGAAGTAGTAGCAAAAATTTTATACCGTAGTAATAAACCTGTGATTTTAGCAGTTAACAAAGTGGATAATCCCGAAATGCGAAATGATATTTACGAATTTTATTCATTAGGATTGGGTGATCCATATCCAGTGTCAGGGAGTCACGGTTTAGGGATCGGCGACGTATTAGATGAAGCAATTAAACACTTTTCAAATGATGGGGAAGAAGAAGAGGATGATACGATCAAATTTAGTTTGATCGGCCGCCCAAATGTTGGGAAATCTTCCTTGATTAATGCGATTCTAGGAGAAGAACGAGTGATCGTTTCGGATATAGAAGGAACGACTAGAGATGCTATCGATACTCACTTTGTATCTGATAACGGTCAGAAATTTTTAATGATCGATACTGCAGGAATGCGTAAGCGTGGAAAAGTATATGAAAATACCGAAAAATACAGTGTGATGCGTGCGATGCGTGCCATTGACCGTTCCGACATCGTTTTGATGGTTTTGAATGCTGAAGAAGGAATCCGTGAGCAAGACAAACGGGTAGCTGGATACGCACATGAAGCAGGACGTGGTGTGATCATCGTGGTAAACAAATGGGATCTTGTCAAAAAAGAAACCAATACGATGCGTGATTTTGAGCAAGAAATTCGTGAAGAATTTCGTTATTTAGATTACGCGCCAATCGTCTTCGTATCAGCAGTCACAAAACAACGTTTAGAACGTTTACCTGAAATGATCGAAGAAGTAAGTATGAATCAAAACTTGCGTGTGCCGTCTGCTGTCTTGAATGATATCATCATGGATGCAGTAGCGATCAACCCGACTCCAACAGATAAAGGGAAGCGTTTGAAGATTTTCTATGCTACGCAAGTGGCTGTAAAACCACCAACCTTCGTCGTTTTTGTTAACGAAGAAGAGTTAATGCATTTTTCTTATGAACGTTTCTTAGAAAATCAAATTCGTAAAGCATTTACTTTCGAAGGAACTTCGATCCGAATCATTCCAAGAAGACGAAAATAGGCATTTTACCACATCGGCAGATTTTTTTCAAAAAAAATAGGTGGTTTTGTTTATTACGTTTTTATGACTAAAAAAAGCACGTGAAAAATGGTAAAAACCTTGCTATTAAGCGGTTTATATGATATCGTGATAACAGAATATTGAACTAGATCAATATTTCTTTTAAACTTCTGGACCACTCAGAATGTTTTTAACTAAACTGATGTTTTACATCATATCTCTTGTGGAGGAGGTGAATCTATCCATGGCAAACAAAGCAGAATTAATCGAAAAAGTTGCTTCAGCTACTGACTTAACTAAAAAAGATGCAACTGCAGCAGTCGATGCTGTATTTTCAACTATTCAAGATGCTTTAGCTAACGGCGAAAAAGTTCAATTAATCGGTTTTGGTAACTTTGAAGTTCGCGAACGTGCTGCACGTAAAGGACGTAATCCACAAACTGGTGAAGAAATCGAAATCCCAGCTAGCAAAGTACCTGCATTCAAACCAGGTAAAGCATTAAAAGACGCTGTTAAATAATACGGCTCATAAAAAAGCGCTTGTGGCTTTAAGCTGCAAGTGCTTTTTTATATTTCCTATTGTTTTGAGTTTTAGAGTGAAGAAGTTAGAGAAGAAGGGTACTTTGCGTCTCCGTTATTTATGAATCTGAGATATAAATCTTATTTTTCAGTTTAAAAATGAGTAAATGGTCTGCAAGAAGCAACTCCTCAGCAATAAGCGATGCTTTTTTAAACCAGGAAAAGCTATTTCAAAAAATCTTTTCTTATTGTCATTGAAGCTCCGATGCTTTCACAACCTTTCTTTAAACGATAATAAAAAAATCTGAGGCAGAATACGGTTCATTCTGTCCCAGATTTTTAATACAAAACTTCTCAGTCATTATTGACGAAAAGCTATTTTTTCAAACTATCTTAATGAATAAGATAGTCGTTATTTTTACAACCTCTTATTTATTCAAAGTTGCTTGCTTCGCTCATTGTCTCATTTTTCTATCTGGCTGTTTAGAAAAAATCTTTTGCTCATCGGTTATTGCGTGCGTTTGTTTTTACTGAAAAATTTGCATCGTTTGCTCATATAGTAAGCAATGATGATAACCACTGTTAATATTCGGATATAAATAGCTGATCTGAATAGTTTACCTGGTTTATATCCTACAATAATTTCATTTGTACCAATCTTTGGAGAAATTCTTAGAGCGCCTATTGAAGTCAGTGAATATTGTGCTTCACTTCTAGATTTTCCATTGATTATGAGAGAACTATTGTGGTAAATGATTACTGGTAAAGTTATTTTATTTGTATCTTTAGCAGTGAAAGTTAGATGTATATTCCCTTGTTTGTCAATTGATCTTTTAAGAGGGATAGAATTGTGTAAAACGTCCTCTTTATAAGCTTTGTAAGGATCTTCCAATTGTCCACCACTAGCAGGTAAATAGTCAGCCATCGGTTTTCTGTGTATTTGTAAAGCAGCAGATAGATCAGCATTGCCTCCAAATAGGTGACGAATATTACTTGCATTACTTTCTAAGGTTTCAGCAGCACTTGTGTCTTTAGAAAGTGGGGCATCACTATTCCAGATAGCTGCTGTATCCGAAATTAAAGCATAGCCACCTGTTAAATTTAACAATGAAAAAGTCAGTAATAGTGGCACACTGATTTTTAAAACCGATTGTTTCTCTAAAGTTACAAAGGCTTTTTGAATGGTAAAACCGAACCCTAGTATTAATAAGATACATGCGAGGCAACCCAGTCTTTGTGGAAATTGCATTTTGCGAACAAATGTAAAATAATTGCCGATATCATTCCAAGGAATGTATTTAGAAGAGACAAGTAAAAAGAATGCTCCGACTAAGTTGATTGTTTTTTCCAACACACTGAGTTTATTAAAGTGGACGATAGTAAACACAAGTTGAAAAACAAATATCATAGAAAGGATTAGTCCAAAGTTTGTCCAGCCAATTGAACCAAACGAAAGTGAAGTACTATTCGATAATAGATCAGTTACTGCGTATGGTGGAATCAAGGTATCATTGGACAAATCCAGAAAAGCAGTAAACGTATTGAAAGAAAGACCGATAGCGATCACCACTGCTAGTAGAGCCTGTTTGATTATTACTATTTTTTTGTTCGAGTGAAGAAAACCTACAAGGAAAAAGGGAATCAAAGCGGCTACGGCTAGTAAGGTTGAAAACATATGGACAGATAGCAATAATGAAATGGTTCCTCCTAGCACAACAGGTTGGATTGGGTTTTCCCGATTTCTTATCATTCTAACAGCTGGAATAAAAATAAGAGGTAAAAAGGCAGCACCCCAACCAGAAAAATTTTGGGCAAGAGTATAGTAAAAAATGGTAGGTGTACCCATGTATAAAATAGCCATCCCAGTAGCAATTTTTTGCTCTAAATGGCAGTACCGTCCAAGGAAATACATCGATGTACCGGCAGTGAAGTAACACAGAAAAGTAGATACAAGTTGGAATCTGAACCAAGTTTTAAAAATTAAAAGTAACAGTCCATGTAAATAGGCAAAGTCGGTTCCATAAAGGGCATTGATGACTCTTCCCGATTGGCTAAAACCGTAGATGGATTGGAAATAATTAAACGTGCCATTTTTTAATTGCATAGCCGTGTCATAGAAACGGTTCATATGAAATACCCAGTCATTTGAAACAATGAGTGCATGTTTATAAATTTGAGGTGAAACCATAAAAAAAGCACATAGGGAGATAATTAAAATTGCTGTAACTGATTTTTTATTTATTTTTGACAAAACTTATCCCTCATTTTTGATGAAATTTAGTTGAATAAAATTGCTTAATCCATTTCTCCGTTTTATAAAATGAAAAGCAAAGTCCTATATAATCTTTTACTTCGTATTACAGTATACCATGCCCGATTTATTACACAAGAATTCTTTAAATAGGTGCTCTTAAATGTAGGTGAATTACGAAGTTTTTCTATATTCTCCCAAGAATTTACCCTATTCTTTTCCGATTTTACTTACTAATGGTAAAATAAAGAAAAGGAGGGGTGCTTATGGAAATCGACTATCAAGGACAAGAAGAACAAACAAAAATCTATTATGGGGAAACGTTGGTCAGCCAACTGAAAACAATAACGATTGATCAGCCTGTTTTATTTTTGACGAACCAACGGTATTACGATTTGTTTGTTGAGAAAATCAACCAACAGTTTCCTAACCCAAGTGAGATTGATTGGTATATCTGTGCCAATACTCAATGTAATCACTTAACAGAACTAAGTAATCTTGTGACATTTGCAAAACGATATCCTGAAAACCAATCCTTACTTATCATTGGGTTTGGGAATGAGGGAATCATGGATTTAGCAGGTTTTTTCCAGAAGCATACCTCACTTGCATCAACATTATGGCTAATACCGGTATCGATTCGTTCAATGGCCCGGGCATTAACTCCTCAACGAAATATTTTACAATTGCCAAATCAAGTCGTCTTGCGAACGACCAACCTTCCAGAACGAATTGTTTACGATCAAACAATCAGTGAAAAACAAGGAGAAGGGAAACAAATAGATTTTTTGACTTTGATAACATGTGGTTTAGTTTGTGATTATCATTTTTTACAAAATCTCTATAAAAACTATCCGCAACCAAGGCAGTTATCTCAGCGGGCTTTTACGGGGATGCTGGAAGAAATGATTAGTTTTTACCAAGTAGATGCGGAAAATCTCTCAAATTATGGTAAACTATTTGAACAAGCTTTTTACCTAACAGAAAATGGTCATTTGTTATCAGCTAGTATGAAAAAACTATTAGGAATGCTTTTTCATCTTACTTGGAATGTAGGACTAGCGGATATGTCCTTTCAATTGAAAAATTTTTTTATCTGGTTGAAACATCTGGGTTATCCTATCGATTGGCCAGAACAATTATCAAAAATTGATTATTTAGAAAATGTCTTACTTCTAGCGGAAAAAAGCAAAAAAATTCTTGTTTTGAAAAAAATTGGTATAATAGAGAAATATCAATCGCCAAAGGAACAAGAATTAATACAAACAATGAAATCTTATGACGAGATTATTAGTGAGATTAGAGGGATTTAAATGAATACAAATAGTGAAAAAATGTTACAAGCATTGTCAGAGGAAGATTTGGCGCAAGCTCAGTTATATCTGACACAAGCTTTGAAAGAAGATCCGGCCGATGTTTTGGCTGAATTAGGGGAAGAACTCTTAGCGATTGGTTTTTTAGAAGAAGCAAAGCAAATTTTTGAACAGTTAGTGAAACAGTACCCCGAAAATGATGAGTTGTTCATTCCATTGGCGGAAATTGCGATTGAAGATAATGAAATCGATCAAGCATTTGAATATCTGGAAAACATTTCAAAAGAAAGTGACTACTATCCTCAAGCTTTATTAGCAATTGCTGATTTATATCAAGTAATCGGTATTCCTGAAGTCAGTGAAGCGAAATTAAAGGAAGCAGCTGCGTTGTTGCCTGATGAACCATTGATCCAATTTGCTTTAGCCGAACTTTACTTTTCAGTCGATCGTTTTGCTGAAGCTGCAACGATCTATCAACTATTATTATCAAGTAATATTGATGAGATTTCTGGTATCTCTATGCAGGAACGTTTAGGACAATCTCTAAGCATGCAAGGAGAGTTTGAAGCAGCAATCGAACCATTGGAACAAGCATTGCAGGAAGAACGGACAGATGATCGCTTATTCCAGTTAGCTTTCACCAATCTGCAGCTAAAAGAAAATGAAAAAGCGATCAATTATTTACAAGAATTGAGAGAAGTAAATCCCCAATATCAATCTCTTTATCTTTATTTAGGTCAAGCATTACAAGAAGAAGAATTGATTGAAGAAGCGCAGAAAGTTCTTGAAGATGGGATCAAAGAAAATCCTTATCAAGTAGAACTCTATCACTTAGCTTCTGAAAATGCGTATCGCTTACATGACAAAGAAAAAGCAGAAAAACTATTATTAAATGCGTTGGAATTAGGTGAAAAACAAGACGAAACATTATTAACATTAAGTAATTTGTATTTAGATGAAGAACGTTACGAAGATGTAATCAAGAGTATCGAGCAAATGGAAGAAACTGCAAATCCATATGCGGAATGGAATTTAGCCCATGCCTATAATGAATTAGAGGACTTCACACTAGCAGCTGTTCATTATGAACAAGCGTATCACGAATTGGAGCATGAACCTGATTTTCTAAAAGAATACGCCTTATTCTTACGAGAAGAAGGACAATTGACAAAAACAAAAGATCTACTTACTCATTATTTAGAATTGGAACCTGGAGATTTGGAGGCATTGTCAGTATTAGACGACCTAGCAGAGAGGTGAGTAAAATGCTAATAGATGTAAAGGAAAAAAAGAATTTCTTAACTTGGATGGTCAATCATGTTTCATTTAGTCGCAGAGAGGTTTTTTGGATTTTGAATTACTTGGCTAATCATGAAGCAATCTTAAGTAATGTTCATTTTGTTGAAGGAGCGAATCAAGCAAATCGGGGATTACAAATCAGTGACCTTTCTTTCGATGGAGAACCAATGAAATTATTTCTCGAGGGGAAAGAGTTTACCGATACTGATCAAATTTTTCATGAAATTCGATTAAATTGGAAAAGACCGCTATATGTAGAATGCCTTTTTGAAAATGCTTGGCAGACGAAAGAGTATTTAATGGTTTTAGAAGAGAACCCCTTTGCATCTTGGAACGACTCTATTAGTGAAGAAGATCTTGAACTAGTCGAGCAATATCTCAAAGAGAAAGAACAAGCAGCCCATCTCAAAATGCTTTACTTACAGATTGATCAAGCGCTTGAAAAAGGGGATAAAGATGCTTTCCTGGAATTGTCCGATGAAGTTAATCGTGAAATATTAAGCAAGAACCAAGTAAAAGGCGAACATGCAGGAAAGAATCCTAACTAAGGATACTTTTATCTAACCGTTTATTCGTTTTTAAAGATACTAAAAAAGACTGAGGAAAGTTGATATGCTCCCCCTATATAGGACACTGAAATATAAAAGTCCTGTATAGGGGGATTTTGTATGCCAAAAAGAAAGATGAAACTCACTCCAGAAAAACGAGTAGAACTAGGAGAGAGCTATATTCGCTTAAATAACTTAGACTGTGGTTTAAGATAAGTGAATCCTTCTCCTTCGACCTCATGGACATTGATAATCGATAGAAAGGCTTTTTCATCGATTTCATGGACGATTCGTTTCACTTCATTCAATTCACTCGAACTAACCACCATATAGATAATTTTTTTAGAATGACCAGAAAACCCACCTTCACCACTTAAAAAAGTAACGCCACGTTCTAATCCAGTCATCAGCAGTGGGGCAATTTCTTCATTTTTGTTTGAGACGACTAAAATCCCTTTAGCTGAGTAACCGCCATCTAAGATTGAATCAATGACACGGCTGAAAACATAAGAAACAATTAACGTATACATCATGCGTTTCAAGTCAATGTAAGTCAATGAAGCCAACAAAACGATAACATCTAATACCAGTAAAGATCGACCCATTGAGATCCCATAATTCTTTTCTAATATACGAGCAATGATATCACTTCCACCGGTAGTTCCACCCATCCGATAGACCAGACCACTTCCAGTTCCGGCAATTAAGCCAGCCAATAATGAAACGATCAGTAAGTCATGTTGAAGATTGATTTGTAAAGGAACACGTTGCCAAATCCATAAAAATGCAGACAACGAAACTGTTCCCAAGACGGTATAAGCGAGTGAACGTTTTCCTAAAATTTTTCCACCAATCAAAATCAAAGGTATATTGATCAATAGCGTAGAGTAGGCAGGATCAATCCCAAAAAGTGCGCGTAAGATCAAAGTGATCCCTGAAACGCCACCTTCTGCTAAATGATTCGCAATATTTAAATAAACGAGTCCAAACGCATAAATACTTGTACCAACCATAATCATTACGACTTCTTTAACTGTTTTCATTGAGATCATCAAACCACTCCTTCGATAAACCGACTAATATTTTCACAATATTTCATTCTTTTTACATCACATTACTCAATGTAGCACGTAATCTTTATTTTCTCAATCGCTCTTGCCTAGGATTTGGACGTAGTTTTTGGTAAGATAAATAGGAAAGGTGGAGAAGAAATGACAAAAGAACGTTCTTTAAGAAGTATGCAACAGGAAGTAGATGACTATATCCAACAGTTTAAAGTAGGCTATTTTTCTCCATTAGCTCAAATGGCACGCTTAACAGAAGAAGTCGGGGAGCTGGCTCGAGAAGTCAATCATACATACGGTGAAAAAGCGAAGAAAGAAACGGAGCCCAACAATTCTGTAGCAGAAGAATTAGGTGATGTTTTATTTGTCACTATGATCATGGCAAATTCCCTGGAAATCGATTTAACGGATGTATTTGAAAAAAATATGGAAAAATTTAATCGCAGAGATCACAATCGCTTTGAAAGAAAAGAAGCAAATAAGGATGATAAAAAAGCGTAAGCCATCAAGTTGGAAGAGGGAAAACAATGAAACTAAAACAATTACCAAGAGAATACCAAAAAGCGATTCCTGTCTTGAATAAATTGGAGCAAGCGGGTTTTGAAGCTTATTTTGTCGGGGGAAGCGTCAGAGATATCTTGTTGGATCAACCCATCCATGATGTAGATATCGCAACAAGTGCATTCCCAGAAGAAATCAAACAACTTTTTCCGAAAACCATTGATATCGGCATTGAACATGGCACCGTTTTGGTCTTGGCTGAAGAGGAACAATATGAAATCACGACCTTTCGGACAGAATCGACCTATCAAGATTATCGCCGTCCAGATCATGTCGAATTTGTCCGTTCACTTGAAGAGGATCTAAAAAGACGTGATTTTACGATCAATGCATTTGCATTAAAAGAAGATGGTCAAATCATTGATTTATTTGACGGGTTAGCTGATTTAGAAAACCAGATCCTTCGAGCAGTAGGCGATCCACAGGAACGGTTTCATGAAGATGCTTTGCGTATGATGCGTGGGATTCGATTTGTTAGTCAAATTGGGTTTACACTCGAGCAAGAAACGGCTGCGGCCATTCAGGCCAACCATTCATTATTAGGAAAAATTTCTGTCGAACGGATTAATGTGGAATTCATCAAAATGTTATTAGGGAAAGAGCGTTCTACAGGATTGAGAACATTCGTTGAGACGCAATGTTATATTTATTGTCCAGGTTTAAGAGACTATGGTGAAGCCTTGTTACGTTTTGCCGATTTACCAGATGAACCATTGCAAACTGAAAGTCAGGCGTGGGCATTGTTGATCGATCAGTTAGGACTTCAAGAAAGTGAGATCCGTCCTTTCTTAAAGGAATGGAAATGTTCCAACCGAATGATTCGAGAAGTTCAAATGATCGTTCATGGATTGATTCAACGTAAAAGACAGATGTTGGAACCAATGGTACTCTATTGTTTGGGAAAAGAGAACGCTTTGAAGACAGAAGAACTCATGATTTATTTTGGTGAAACACCTCAACTAGAACAAGTAGCAAAGCGCTATGATCAATTACCGATTACATCCATGCGAGAGTTAGCAATTGATGGGAAGAAACTTCTTAGTGTGAGTGACAAGAAACCAGGGAAATGGGTCAGTGATGCACTTCAAGCTGCAGAAAGAGCAGTGGTAGAGGGAAATTTAGCAAATGAAGCAAATGCCCTTGTTGATTATCTCCAGCAAAATAACCATTTATAGATTTCGATGAATGTCGAAGTCGCGCTTTAATAGAGATTCTGAAAGAAGCAATCAGCTCTGAGTAATAAGTGAGGAATTTAAAAATTTCTCCTATTTAGAAAATCCTCGCTTATTGCTGGGGAGTTGCTTCCGGATTTTTTTGTCAATAGTGGAACGCTTCTAAAGTTTCACATCTTTGAAAAAACTTTAGATGTGACCTTCACGTGGGATGTGTGCTAAACTAAAAGGGAACCAGAATAAATGACGTCAAAAGGGGATTTTTTTATGAGTAAAGAAATGACAGCGCTAAAATTTTATTTCCGAAACGGCGAAACGTGGACGATCAATCGTCGCCATATTGGTGATTTGTGGATCAAACAAATAACAACGAGTTTTGGACGAATCAATGGTAGTGAATTTATGGAAATCCATCCTTGTGCTGGATTTAAGATCGAAATTTTTCACGAAGGTGATTCCGTAGCAACTCACGACATCAACTTAGGTGGATTAGAGATGGGCATGTTCAACCGCGCATTAAAATATGAAGATATTGAACGGATGGAGATTCTTTATCGCAATGGTACACCTGACCTAGTTTATTTCCCTTATCTTGATAAAGGAACAGAAGGATTGGATAATCAATACCAATCAACTAAAATCAGTGAAAAAACAGGTAATTTATACATCGTGATCAATCCGGATCAACGTGTTGAAGATATCTATGGCGAGTTTTTTGAATAAAACCAAAGTTTAATGGATAGCTGAGAAAGGAGCGGAAATGGTTTCCCAGCTCCTTTTTTGGTGTGTTTTCCGCACTTGATATTTTCTTCTATTTGGAATAGAATGAGTTTCTGAAATTCAAGCAAACTTATTCTTCGAATCCAGCTGAACTTGTCCAATGAAGGAGAATCCTTTTCCTTTTAACGTTCAGTGTTTCATGAAGATCAAGTTTGCATTTAGGAGATCTTAAAAATGAGGAAGAGCTTTGAAGAACAAAAGAAACTGTTGCATGATCGTTATGGTGCGTTTTCAATGGAAGATCGTCGGCAAATTCTTTGTAAGTTGCGGAAGAAAAATATCATCATGTACCGTCAGCTTGAGCGATTGAAACATGATTTGCTACGTTTAGAATCAAAGCGAGTACAGTGTGAATTAGAAGGAAACAATGTACAAGCAGAAGTGGTAGAAAACAAAATATTGAAGAAAAAAGAACAATTTCTAAAGGTACTCGCTCAAAATAAAAAATAAAGGGGACGGACCATGGAATTTGCTGAGTTAGTGATCGTATTTGCTGTAACGATCACCTTATCTAATATAGCTAGCCGCATTTTACCTATGATCCCAGCTCCACTGATCCAAATATTTCTTGGTATCATCTTAGGCTTAACAGAATGGGGCCAATCGATCAACTTTGAACCAGAACTCTTTCTAGTGATGATCATTGCGCCGTTGCTTTTTCGTGAAGGAGAAAAAGCCGATGTATCCTCGATCCTGAAAAACTTTGATACGATTTTATTTCTGGCTTTTGGAGGGGTAATCCTGACATTAGTCGGGGTTGGTTTCACGCTGTCGTTTTTATTACCCAGCGTGCCATTAGCTGCTTGTTTTGCTTTTGGAGCGGCTCTTGGACCAACCGATGCTGTCGCTGTCAGCTCGCTCTCTGGACGGGTGAATATCCCAAATAAAGCGATGCATATTTTAGAAGGCGAAGGATTATTGAATGATGCTTCAGGTGTTACCGCCTTTCAATTTGCATTAGCTGCATTGATCACGGGCTCTTTTTCTGCAGTCAACGCAGGATTTACACTTGTGTTTTCTAGTATAGGAGGAGCCGTCGTTGGCTTTTTACTTGTCTGGGTCAAACGAAAAGTGATTAATCTGATTGAGAAGGCTTCTGCCAGAGATGTGACAGGTTACTTGTTAATTGAATTGCTATTACCGTTTTTAGCGTATGTTTTAGCAGAAGTATTTGATGTTTCAGGGATTATTGCCGCAGTAGTAGCTGGGGTATTGCAAGCTTCGGGATTTAGAAAAATCTCGGTGTTTGATGCGGAGTTATCAAGTTTGTCCGATAGTACATGGACAACAATCACATTTACGCTGAATGCGTTAGTTTTTATTTTTTTAGGAATCGAATTAACCCAAGTATTTTCTCCAGTTTGGGGAGATGGGCTTTATTCAAACTGGTTGCTGTTAATCACGATTTTGTTGATCTCAATGATCTTATTTATGATTCGCTTTGTTTCGATCAGTCTTTTTTATTTATTTAAATATAAAGGAAAAGAATTCAAGGAACAATTGAATGAGATTTTGATTTTAACTTTTGGTGGTGTGAAAGGAACGGTTAGTTTAGCAACGATTTTCATCTTACCTTTTACGATTAACCAAATGATTTTTTATCAGCGCTCTTTATTATTATTTTTGACGGCAGGAGTTATTTTGGTAACGCTGATCGTAGGCATCGTGGTTTTACCCCTGTTGACAGAAACGGAAGAGGTAGTGAAAACAGATTTGAATGCTTTAATGATCCTAGAAGAAGTCATTGAAGTATTGAAATCTGAAATCAAAACGTTAGATAAAGATTCAAAAGAATATTTAGCAACTGAAGCAGTGATCGAAAACTATCAAGAGCGTATCCGTGATCTTTATTTAAAAGATCTTTCTGATGATGAAAAGCAAGAAGTACAAGAAATTCAAGCATTGATTTTATCCATCGAACGTGATGGATTAGATAAAAGTTATCGTTCTGGTAAGCTTTCCTCAAATGGCTATCGTTTTTATTCACGATTTCTTGCTAATTTTGAACACTCTATTACTAGTCAGGTACTGTCGTTTGTCGGCTTCTGGTTTATTTTTGTTCGACGGTTGATTCGGATCATCTTACATCCCAAAATGTTCTGGCAACGACAAAAATCAGATCGAAAGACACTGATTTCCGAAAAAGATATTCAAGAAATTCGGGAAACCTATCAAAAAAACACACAATTGATCATTGAGAGTTTAGAAAACCTAACCGATGTTTATGATGAAACAATGGTCAACTTTTTCATCCAACAACGAAAAATGGAAGGCATCAAAATGGCTTCAGGAAATTTGATCTCCTCTTGGATGATCCAACAAGACAGTCTTTATTCCAAAAAAATGTTGCGTGGCTATTACTTAGAGCGCAAAATCGTTGATGAGTATGAAGAAGCTGAGAAGATCACGACTTTTTCTGCTAATAGTTATCGGAAAAATATTAATTTACTGGAATCCTATACTATGAATAAGCCAGTTGATGATTTTTCATTTAAATTCGCATTGCGGGCAAGAAAACGTTCGCTTCCGGCTAAAAAAGTTGAGTAAGTGCTCAGCGTGATCAAATCTGGGTCAGAATGAACCTCATTCTGTCTCAGATTTTTTGTTATTTCACGTTGATTCATTGATGGTATGAATGATAACCCATGGTATAGTTTACTCTTGCAGCAAAAAGGCATACCAGTAAGTTTGTCCTTAGGTAGAGTCCAAACCCCAACAACATCTATGATCTACCAATTGCAAGAAAAGATCAGGAACGTCAAGAAAAACCTTACTTTGAAGGAAAAGCCCAGATAATCGCTTAAAACGGAGAGTTTTGTGTCAAGCTTGATCCGAATGAAACTCAAACCACACAAACCACACAAGAAGCATTTGAAGCGTATTTAAAAGAAAATAGCTTTCAATTAGCAAACAGCTTTAGTGATAGTAGAAGAGACTGAGATAAGTTTTGTCCCAGTCTCACAAATGACAATAGATTCTTCAATTTAATTAGCTAACTAGTTTTAGGCCAATCACAGAAAATAAAATAATAATCATGGAAGCAAATTGCAGCCAGTTCATTTTTTCTTTAAATAAAAATACTCCAAGAATCATTGAACCAATGGAACCAAAAGCTACCCAAATACTATAGCTAACCCCAGCTTCTAATGTATTCATTGAATGCGATAAAAGTAGTAAACTAGAGGATGCAGAAATAATAGTTATAATACTCCAATTTATTTTTTTAAATCCGTGTGAATTTTTAAGAGAAAAGACCATTATGATCTCTGCTATTCCTGCTAGTATAAGATAAAGTATATCCACAGATTATTCCTCCTTTGTTGTGATTTTTAGACCCAAAATTCCTATAACTAATAATGCAGAAAACAATATTTTTTGCACAGATACACTTTCATTCAGAAATAAAATACCAAAAATGATTGTTCCAACTGCACCTATTCCAGTAAACACTGTATATGCTGCTCCAGTAGGTAAGCTTTCCATACCTTTAGCAAATAAATAAAAGCTAATAACAACGAGCAAAATCGTCAAAATGGAATAGAAAAAATGATGGAAATTCTCTGATTTTTTTAAACAAAGTACCCAAAAAATTTCTAAAAAACCTCCGAAGATAACGTAAAACCAGTTCTTCTCCATTTCGTACCTCCTTAAGAAAAATTAGATATCAGAAAACAAAAAAGGGATTGGATAAGAGTAATCTTATCCAATCCCTTAGGATCCTCCGATATTCGAAAAAAATTGTAATATATTTTTCTATTAATGTAAAGATGATATTTCTTCTAGTCTCGAAAAATCAAGTAAAGTATACTATGTTGGACTTCCACATTATAAAATCAATAGGATAAATGACAGTTATTTTTCAAGATTTTCTTCACCTTTCTAATCGTTGTAAACTGATAGAAGCATCGTTCTTAACGTTTATCCTTTATTTAATGACATAATTCATTGATTGTCCATCAGACTATCACTATAAAAAATAAATTCAAAAATCATCAAAAAAAAGTAAAATAGAAAAATTTTTTTAGTTAATATTAAAACTTAGATAATCATTCAAGGAGTTGTTAGACATTGAAATTAGTTGACTTAAGTATCACTATAGAAAATGATTTGCCCAGTGATCCAGAGGAAATGATACCTAAAATTTCATACATTGATCATGAACAAAGCGTCAACGATATGCTTCGTTTCTTTGGAACAGCAAAAAAAGAACACTTGCCTGCTGGTTTAGCATGGGCGATCGAAAAAATTCACTTGACTACGCATTCAGGTACTCATTTAGATGCTCCTTATCACTACCATCCAACAATGGATAAAGGTAAGCCAGCTTGGACAATTGAGCAAATTCCTCTTGATTGGTGTTACGGTAATGGTGTTGTATTTGATTTTTCAAACAAACCAGACGGATATCGATTAGAAATCGAGGATTTTAAAGAAGCTTTAGATGCGATGGACTATCGATTAAAAGAAAAGGACATTGTTTTAATTCGGACTGGAGCGGATCAATATTGGGGAACATCAAATTACTTAATCAGTGGGTGCGGTGTAGGAAGAGAAGCAACTTTATGGCTACTCGAACAAGGAATAAAAGTGGTAGGTACCGATGCTTGGTCATGGGACAGACCTTTACCATTCATTGCAAAAGAATTTGATAAGACCGGAGACCCTTCACTTATTTGGGAAGGGCATTTTGCAGGAATCGAGAAATCTTATTGTCAGCTTGAAAAATTAACCAGTCTTGATCAATTACCTTCCACGGGGTTTAAAATCAGTTGTTATCCGATAAAAATTAAAAATGCTAGTGCTGGTTGGGTTAGAGCAGTAGCTATAATCGAATAATTAACATCTTTCTAATTATTTTTTATAATAGGAACGTTATAGATAGTCAAAACATAAAATTTTTTTTATTTTATAGATACAAAAAAAGCACACTCCTTTGATTTTTGTTTAGGCACTTTAATCATACAAGGTTGTGTGCTTTTTGTGTACCTTAAAAAAATGAGGCAATAATCAGATTTTTTCTAACTATTATCCCACTCTAATGAAAAAATCAACACTATCTTATTTTCTCCCTTTATTTTGTCTAAGATGACAATAGAAAAATATCCGTAATTAAATTATTTTATGATACAATAACCAAGATGAGGAGGGAATGGATTGAAAGAATTAAAAGTAACTGACCTCAATAAAACGTATGGTGAAAAAGAACTATTTAACCAGATTTCTTTTTTGATCCACGAAAAAGACCGAATCGGTTTGATTGGAACTAATGGAACTGGAAAAACAAGTTTATTAAATATTTTAGCAGGTATCGACAGTGGGGATGGAGATCGACCAACAGTTTTTTATCCGAATGATTATCGAATTGGATATTTGTCACAGACAACCGAATTTTCTGATGAATTGACTGTACTTCAAGCGGTTTTTCAAGGAAATAGTCCATTAATCCGTACCGTGAGAGAATATGAGGAAGCTTTGCTTGTATTAGCTGAGAATGGCGAGGACGAGAGCGTTCAGAGACGTTATGCCAAGGCAGAAGAACAAATGAACAAAGAAGATGCTTGGACCACAGATACAAATGCTAAGATTATCTTACAAAAATTAGGCATCAGTGAATTAGATAAAAAGATTGGCGCACTATCAGGTGGACAAAAAAAACGTGTAAGTTTAGCACAAGTCCTAATCGATGAGCCTGATTTATTATTATTAGATGAACCCACGAACCACTTGGATTATGAAGCGATTGAATGGTTAGAAAATTACTTAAAACAGTATCGTGGATCGTTATTAATGGTCACTCATGATCGTTATTTCTTGGATCGAGTGACGAATCGCATTTTTGAACTATCATTTGGACAACTACACGAGTATCGAGGGAATTATGAAGCTTATATTTTAGAAAAAGCTGAAAGAGATCGTGTGGAAGTGGAACAAGAAGAAAAACGAAAGCGCCTGTACAAACAAGAATTAGCCTGGATGAGAGCTGGAGTTCAAGCACGCGGAACGAAGCAACAAGCACGCATCAATCGTTTTGAGGATCTTAAAGAAAACTTGTATCAAGTCAATCATGAAGCAGACCTCGAATTGAATATCGCAACGAAACGTTTAGGAAAAAAAGTATTAGAGATCAAAGATGGAACATATGCTATTGAAGGGAAATTGCTGATCAACCATTTAGATTTGTTGATTCAATCACGAGAACGTTTAGGTATCACTGGGAAAAACGGTGCCGGTAAATCAACCTTACTGAATATTTTAGCGGGACGTATTCCTTTAGATAATGGTACGTTTACGGTTGGTGAGACTGTTCGTATCGCCTACTATACACAAGAAAATGAAGAGATGAATCCCGAAAAACGCATGATTGCTTATTTGCAAGAAGCAGCTGAAGAAGCTCAAACGGCAGAAGGTATGCAAATTGGTGTGGCTGAATTATTGGAAAGATTTTTATTTCCTCGATTTATGCATGGCACATTGATCAAAAAATTATCTGGTGGCGAAAAGCGTCGACTATATCTATTGAAATTGCTGATCCAACAACCTAATGTTTTACTCTTGGATGAACCAACGAATGATTTAGATATCGCCACACTGACCATTTTAGAAGATTATTTTAAGAGTTTCCCAGGTGCCGTGATTACTGTATCACATGACCGTTATTTCTTAGACAAAGTAGCAGAAAAATTATTAGTTTTTCAAGGAAATGCTAAGCAAGAATTATATTATGGGGATATGTCGAGTTATTTATTGACACAAAAAGATGTAGCGCCTTTAGGTAAAGAAAAAATGAATGAACCAACGAAGCCGGCTGCTGACGATAAAAAGGTAACAAAAAAGAAACTTTCTTATTTAGAGCAAAAAGAATGGGAAACGATCGAAGATGAAATTGCTGAATTAGAAGAACAGATTTCAGAGCTGCAAGAAGAAATGAATCATCAAGGAGATAACTTTACTCGTTTACAAGAATTACAAGCAAACGTTTCACAAGCAGAAAGCAAATTAGATGAGAAAATGGCTCGTTGGGAATACTTAAGCGAATGGGTAGAAGACTAGGAGGAAAAAAATGGAGCAAGCATATCTTGATTTAGGCAGGAAACTACTAGAAGAAGGACATGAAAAAGGCGACCGAACAGGCACCGGTACACGCAGCATTTTTGGCTATCAAATGCGGTTCGACCTACAAAAAGGATTTCCATTATTAACAACGAAACGGGTTCCTTTTGGGTTGATTAAGAGTGAATTGTTATGGTTTTTAAAAGGGGATACGAATATCCGTTATCTTTTACAAAATAACAATCATATCTGGGATGAATGGGCATTTGAACGATATATCAAAAGTGATGAATACCATGGGCCAGATATGACTGATTTTGGCCATCGAAGCATCTCTGATCCTGAGTTTAATAAACAATATCAAGAACAAAGTCAGCTATTTTGTGAAAGAATTTTAACTGATGACGCATTTGCTGAAAAATATGGCGATTTAGGTCACATCTATGGGTACCAGTGGCGCCATTGGGAAACGAAAGATGGTGGGTTTATCGATCAAATCAAGGAAGTGGTCGAAGCAATCAAAAAAACACCTGATTCAAGACGTTTGATCGTGTCTGCTTGGAATCCAGAAGATGTTCCTAGTATGGCGTTACCGCCTTGCCACACGATGTTTCAATTTTATGTTCATGATGGTCGTTTAAGTTGTCAATTGTATCAACGGAGTGGTGATGTATTTCTAGGTGTGCCTTTCAATATTGCCAGTTATGCTTTGTTAACCCATTTGATTGCGCATGAAACTGGATTAGAAGTTGGTGAATTTATCCATACTTTAGGTGATGCTCATCTCTATTCAAATCATGTGGAACAAATGAAAGAACAACTTTCAAGAGAAATGCGTGCGTTTCCTAAATTAGTTTTAAATACAGAAAAAAAATCTGTGTTTGACTTTGAAATGGATGATATCAAGGTTGAAGGCTATGAACCTCATCCAGCAATCAAAGCGCCAATCGCAGTATGAACACAGAAAGGATGATGAAATGTTAGCTGCTATCTGGGCACAAGATGAAAATGGGTTGATCGGTAAAGAAGACCAACTGCCTTGGCGATTACCCAATGATCTGAAGTTTTTTAAACAAATGACTGAAGCAAACACTTTAGTTATGGGAAGAAAAACATTTGAAGGTATGGGAAGTCGTCCGTTGCCTAACCGTCAAACAATCGTGATGACAAGAGATCGTGATTACCAAGCTGACAATGTCATGGTTATGCACGAGATTGAAGAAGTATTGGACTATGCAAAGGAAAACGATGGCATTTTGTTCGTTGCGGGAGGATCAGCTATTTATAAAGAATTTCTTCCTTTTTGTTCGGTGCTGTATCGTACAGTCATCCATCATTCTTTTACAGGGGATACTTATTTTCCAGAAGTTGATTGGGATCAATGGTCATTAATCAATATCAGCCAAGGGGAGATGGACGAAAAAAATCCATATGCCCATCAATTTGAAACATATCAACGAAAAAGAAAATAAATAACCGATGAAAAAAGGTATTTCCTGAAAGCTTGTTTAGCACATTTTGGGAAATATCTTTTTTAATAAAGTTGAAATGATCAATACCACATCTTTGGATGAAAACGGAATCGTTCGTAGAGGTATTTAATGAAAAAACGTCTGTTGTCTGTTATACTTAAAAAAGAAATTGCCTTTATTAGTACTTGTTGTAAACCAAAAGGCATCTTGTTAAAGGAAGAGTGAGATAGTATGACAAATGTAAAAATCGTAACAGATTCTTCTTGTACAATGGAAAAAAGTGTGCGAGATAACTTAAATATCCAGGTGATGCCGCTAGCTATCATGATCGATGGCGTGGTCTATCCTGATGATGATCAATTAGGTGGAGAAAAATTCATGGATATGATGGCTCAAGCTAAATCATTACCAAAAACGAGTCAACCGCCAATCGGTGAATTTATTTCAACCTATGATCAACTTGGCGAAGATGGCAGTGAAGTTATCTCGATCCATATGACTAAAGGTTTGAGTGGAACGGTTGAAGCGGCCCGTCAGGCAAGCAATCTGACTAAAACGAAAGTGACTGTCATCGATAGTGATACAACCGATCAGGGGCTGTCCTTCCAAGTGATCCGTGCTGCTGAACTTGCACAAGCAGGAAAAAGTGCTGATGAGATTCTTGAAGAAATCAAAAAAGTACAAGAAAATACAAAATTATATATTGGGATCTCTACATTAGATAACTTAGTCAAAGGTGGGCGCATTAGCCGAGCGACTGGTTTATTGTCAAGTGTATTGAACATACGTGCTGTGATGAATTTCACTCATGGAGAGTTGATCCCAGTTGCTAAGGGTCGAGGAAAGAAAACCTTTGACAAATGGTTCAATAATTTGAAGAAAGAATTAAAAGAACTACCAAATGTTCGTCAAATTGGGATCTCTCATGCAGATGCTCAAGAGCTTGCTCAAGAATTTAAAGAAGGACTACAAGAATTATTTCCTGATATGACGATTCCTGTTCTACACACGAATCCAGTTATTGCAACACATACGGGGAAAAACGCCTTTGCAATCATGTATTACGTTGACTAAATCAAGAGGATAAATCATTGGTCAGTTAGCCATTGATTTTATCCTTTTTTTCTTTATAATAATTCTTATTTTTTTCAGAAACACTACCTTTTTATTTTAATTTTTGATAACATAAGAAACAATCGAATAATATGAGGTGAATGATATGAAATTAACAAAACGACAACTATTGCTCGTTTTGTTCCCATTACTTATCGCTATATTTGTATATTTAGGACTATCTTTATCGATTCCAAAAGCTAAACCGCTATTAAAACCAGCAGCGACAGTTAGTCAAAAGACGGATCAAAAAGAAAAAATCCATTATGTAGCTATCGGCGATTCGTTAACTGAAGGAATAGGAGATCAAACGAAACAAGGTGGTTTTGTTCCATTAGTAGCCAACGATTTAAAAGATCGCTATGATCTGACTGCTGTTGAAATTGAAAACTATGGGGTAAACGGTGAACGGAGCGATCAAATTTTAAAACGGCTCAAGAAAAATTCAGAGATTCAAACAAACATTAAATCAGCTGACTTTATCACTTTGACAGTGGGCGGAAATGACTTAATGAAAGTGATTCAAAACGATCTATTTGGGATCAGTATCCAATCATTTAAGCGACCATTACAAAAGTATCAGAAAAATGTTGAACAACTGATCGAAGAAATTAGGAAGTTAAATGGTCACGCACCGGTTTACATCTTAGGTATTTATAATCCATTCTATTTGAATTTCCCTGAGATTAAAGACATGCAGACGATTGTGAACAACTGGAATGCTGGGACTGAGTCTGTTGTCAAAAATGCGGACAACTGCTATTTTATCCCAATCAATGATTTACTATATCAAGGGTTAAACCAAAAAGTTGGCGTAACTGAAGAAGGAACGAATCAGTCAAGTACTAGCGAAAGTACGTCAAATAGCAAAAATAATGTATTGTATGAAGAAGATCATTTTCATCCTAATAACTTAGGCTATCAATTGATGGCCAATGCTGTACGAGATGAATTAATTGAAACGCAAGACCAATGGTTGCCAAGGGAGGATCAGAAATAATGGAAAAACGCTCAAAAAAGGTTTCGACACAAACGAATACTGAAATTCAAAAGAAAAATTATTGGAAATGGGCTTTTTTGATCCTTTTAGGGGTTGTTCTTGGATCAAGCATCTTTTTAGGTACTCGGATTTTTGCGAATCGAGAACCGGATTTTGCTAAGGTGCCAGCGATCACCCAAAGACAAGGAGATCCAGTCTTGACCATCAACACCAATAAAGAAAAGGTCAATCAAATGATCAGTTTTTTCTTGACAGATTATCAAAAAGACCAAGGTATTCAATATAAATTTTATCTTGAAAATGAAGCGATGTTGAATGGTACGTTTGAAGTATTAGGATTTCCAATCAACTTTTATCTGTACTTTGATCCATATGTGATGGAAAATGGAAATGTCCAATTAAAAGCGAAAAGTCTTTCGATCGGCACATTGAGTTTACCGATCAAAGATATCATGAATATGATCAAGCGAAATTATAAGTTGCCTGATTGGATTGAAATCAATACGGATGATTTGACGATCATGCTACGTTTAGATCGCTTCCGTATGCAAAATGGTATGTACATCAAAGCAGATAAAATTGATTTAGTGAATGATGACATTCGTTTTAGTCTATATCTACCTAAAGAAACTGGTGAAAAGACAACGAGCAATAAAACGACAAAGAATACTGATACCACCGACACGAGTGTAACGAAGTAAACAGTGGGTCATTGATGGGAGAGAGAAGGATGGAAAGAGCAATTTTTGCTGGAGGATGCTTTTGGTGTATGATTCAGCCCTTTGATACGCTACCAGGGATTCATACGATCATGTCTGGCTATACAGGTGGACATGTGCCATCTCCAACCTATGAACAAGTCAAATCTAAAACGACTGGTCATACAGAAGCGGTAGAGATCATCTATGATCCAGAGAAAATATCATATCAAGAATTAGTGGAAATTTATTGGCAGCAAACCGATCCAACGGATGCATTTGGACAATTTGAAGATCGTGGCGAGAATTATCGGCCGGTTATTTACTTTACGACAAATGAACAGAAGAGAATCGCGGAAGAAAGTAAAAATCGATTAGCGGCTAGTGGTCGGTTTACAAAACCGATCGTGACCACGATTGAAAAAGCACAACCATTTTATTTGGCTGAGCCAGAGCATCAAGATTATTATAAAAAAAATCCTGAAAATTTTGAGCGAAACCATGCAAGAAGAGCGGCTTTCGTCAAAGAAAACTGGGAGGAAAGAATGTGAATCAAAGCTTCTATCATTATTTAATGACTCTTCGTGGCGGTAAACAAGCAGATCAACAGTCTGTTTTCGCCACAGAAGCAGGAAAAGATATCCAGTTTCCTAAACATAGTACGAGTTATGAAGAAATTTCCGATTATCTAGAATTGAATGTGGATTATTTGTCATCTATGGATATATTTGATGAGGTGTGGGAAAAATATTTAGAAAACAGCCATTGATTCTGCGTTTGTTTTCTTCATTTTTTAGAAAAGATCAAAAAGGAAACATCTAGTCGCATTTTTTGTTTTTTTTTTCTATAATAGAGAAAGAACGATAACCTTGAGAGTGGAATGATGGATATTGACAAAAAAACAACGCTATATCGACCGTTTTTGGCTTATAATCAAATATGTACTTTGCTCCATCTTGATCGCTTTTATTTTAAGAGGATTTCTTCTTATTCCAGTGCCAGTGGAAGGTAATTCGATGGAAAACGTCTTGAAACAAGGTGACATGGTTGTAATGGAAAAATTTTCTGAAATCAGACGGTTTGACGTAGTTGTTTTTCAATTGGCTGATGGAACGATTTATATCAAACGAGTGATCGGGTTGCCAGGAGAGACAATTAGCTATGAGAATGATCAGCTGAAAGTGAATGGAAAAGTGGTCGAAGAACCTTTTCTAACGAAAAATAGAAAGTCAGATCATGAAAGTAGTCCTTATACAACGGACTTTACTCTGGAAGAATTAACGAATAAGACAAAGCTGCCAGCCGACAGTTACTTTGTTTTAGGGGACAATCGACGTGTTTCGAAAGACAGTCGCTCCTTTGGTATGATTACAGGAAGCGAAATATTGGGTAAGGCTCGCTTTGTTTACTATCCCTTGAACGAGATAAAATGGATTGGGTAAAGAAAAGAGATCATTCAGCATGATTTCAAGGCGCTAATGCCAGCGCTTATTTGTTTTAGAGTGATGAGGAAAGCAACCTCCAAAAGTTAGATTTTTTGGTCTAACTTTTGGAGGTCGCTTTTTTACTTGATTAAAATAGTACAATTAAGATATAAAATGAACTAATTTCTTGCCATTTTATGTTCTAAAAGAGATGATAGGAGAAAAAGTAAGAAGGGATAAAAGTGCGCTATCATATCATGGAAAGTTTAGATATTCGGAGAAATCTAGCAACAGAAGAATATCTTATGAACAATTTTGACAGTGATGAACCTTTGTTTTTATTATATATTCAAAAACCTTGTGTGATTATTGGACGAAACCAAAATAGTTATGAAGAAATCGATCTCAAGTATTTAAGGGAAAAAAACGTGACACTCACTCGGCGAACCTCAGGTGGAGGTGCTGTATATGATGACTTAGGAAATCTAAGCTTTAGCTTTGTGACCAGCAAAAATGCAATGAAATTTGGTGAATATGAATCCATTACCTCGCCTATTATCACAGCATTAAGAAAAATGGGCGCAACCAAAGCAGAAGTTGGTGGACGTAATGATATGTATATCGAAGGAATGAAATTTTCAGGGAATGCCATGTATACGAAAAAAAATCGGTTATACTCACATGGTACACTGATGTACGACGTTGATTTGTCCGTTCTTGATAAAATTTTGACGGTTTCCAAAGAAAAGATTGAGTCTAAAGCAACGAAATCAGTAAAAAAAAGTGTGACGAATCTGAAACCATTTTTAAAGGAAGAATATCAATTTGAAAAAACCGCTGATTTTCGAGATGCACTGATTTGTGAAGTCTATCAGGTCGATGATCTGCAAGAAATTGAAGATAAAAGGGTAGATTTGACGAAGAAAGATGAACAAAACATTGAACAAATCGTCCAGAATCGTTATGCTAATGATGATTGGGTCTATGGTGAAACACCAAGGTTTTCGGTGAAACGCAGAATCAGGCTCCCCAAAGTTGGAATTGTGGACGTCCGTTTGTCGACACTGCATGGGAGAATCAATGAGATTCGTTTTTATGGTGATTTTTTTGGACAAAAAGATGTAAGTATTCTTGAACAACAATTACTTGGTCAAAAATTTATTTATGAAGAAATAAAAAACGCATTAAATGATATGACTGTTTCAGATTATATCTTTCATTTTAATAACGAAGATCTACTAGCACTACTATTTTAGTCAAACAAGCCAAAATAAGTGCATAGGAGACCAAGATAATTTATCTAAAAAAGCCTTCCATCTGTTTTTCTAATGGAGGGCTTTAAAAAATTTACATTTTCATCCAGACAGGCTCTAATGTATTTCCATCTAAATCTTGGACTTCAAGTGAAAACATTTCTTCTTCAGACATGCCCATATCGACTTCATGATAGCTTCCGCCATTTTCTTTCGCCGTATTCGCAAACTTTTTAACTTCATCCGCATTTGCTACACTAAAAGAAATCAAGGCGCCACTTGTTTTTTTATTATCTGCGATTTCTTTGTCTTTTAAGAATTTTTTGTAAAAACCGTGAGAGAGTAACATGATCCAAAATGTGTCGTCCCAAACCACAGCGCTTGCTTCGTCAGTTGAAAATTCTTCATTTTTCTTAAAGCCCAATTTTTCATAAAAAGCAACAGACTTGTCTACATCTTCAACGGGGAAATTAACAAAAACCATACTGTTCATTTGTACCTCTCCTTTCTTTTATCCTATCATCCATTAAAATGTAAACGTTGTCAAAAGATGCGTGCTGAAAGAATTCTTCTTTACAGTTTTATAAACGTTCATTGAATATATTTATCGGCAGAATACTAGAAAAAACGATTAAACCCAAGCGAATGTCGTTCATCATTAAAGACAGGAACATTCTTCATTTGAAGAAGCAGGGTACACCTGAATAGGGAGGAAGTATTGAAATGTTTCCTATCTTTTGCAATCTTCTTACGAAAAAGTGCAACCTCATGGAAAGGAATTGAATATGGTATGCGTACGGCTTAAACTGAGAGTATCAAAGCAAGGAGGAGAAAATTTGAGAATAAAATTTGGAATTGATAATCACATTGCACAGGATACAGTGAAGGTAACTACCCATTCTTCTTGCGAAAAAACGTGGGGGAGAATAAAAGAAGCTATTCTGACTACGGAGCAAACAATCGTAGTAATTGATGCAAAAACAAATAAGAAAGTTTCCAGGCTATTAAGTGATGTCTCCTCAATCGAGTCAAAAGAACAGATGTGTCATGTCGTTTTTACATCAAATGAGAGGTATCTATTAGCTGTACGGTTAAAAATAGTTGAGAAGCAATTTACAAGTTACGGATTTGTGCGGATCAACATTAGTACGCTAGTTAATCGAACTTTTATTAAAGCTTTTCGTTCTACGGATAATGCACGGGTTGAAATTGAAATGAAAAATGGTTCTAAATTTATTGTGAATCGTCACTATGTAAAAAAATTTAAGGAGATGTGGGTATGAGTAAACAGATAAAACATAATTTTTTTCAAACGTTCTCGTTAAGCAGCATCTGGTTGATATTTATAATAACAAGCTTCTTTGCGAAAGGGCAGATGATCCATGTTTATTTTCTTTGGCACGTAATGGGTGTTAGTCTAGTTTGTGCATTAGTCTTTGGTGTGATGTATGATGTGCTTTGGAATCATCTTACGCTGAAACCAGTCAGTAATATTTTGATTGCGACTGTTGGAAATACAGTTGCGGGTTTAGCGATTTTCAATTTACTTTCATTCAAACTGCCTTTGGCAATTTCACCAATTAATCTTTTGGCAATTTATCTTATTTTAAATTTGATCTTACACACCATTGCTTTTTATCTATACGCAAAAAATGAGAGCAAAAAGCAAGCAAGAGCGTTAAATAAAAAAATAAATAACTCAATCGATTAAACGTTAGAAAGCAAGTTGGAAGTTTTCCACTCATTTTTAACTGAAAAAGGATAATCGATAGTTGATGATTCCAAAACTCAGAATCGATAATAAAGTGAAAAAATATCTAAAATTATATTGAGTAATGGATCACGAAGAAGTCTTAAAGGATGTGTTATCTCACCAATTTGTAGCATGGAGGAATCAAGAACCCAGAGAACGGAAAATGCCAAAATGAGAGTGCGATTAGTAAGGAAATATGATAAAATACGGAACAGGCGCCTTTTTGTTATTTATAATGATGTATTTTCTTTTTATTAATAGTAATAAAAGTACAAAACATGTTTGATAAAGAAAAATACCCTAAGGCGTTGAGATTTAGTATCATGATAGAAGGATTATTCTGCCGAACCACTGATGAATAAAAAGCGGTATCCACTTTAAAAGATTGTAAAGTCAGGATAAATGCATAAAAATAATCGCTGATCTTAGGTTCATGGTAGTATGGATAGTTGCAGAGCTGCTTTTGAAAGAGTCTACCCAATAATTGTTTTGAATAATATAAGGAAAATGAGCCTAATCAACTTACTTGATGGTAGTAGACTTGTATGCATAGATTTACTAAGGTTAAATATGATAATGTAAGAATAAGGTTTGAAATCCTTATATGAAAGGAATGAATTTATTCTATGACGATCCAATGGTTCCCAGGGCACATGGCAAAAGCCCGTCGTGAAGTTTCTGAGAAAATGAAATATGTCGATATCGTCTTTGAATTAGTCGATGCACGATTACCTTTGTCTTCACGTAATCCAATGCTTGATCAGATCATCCAACAAAAGCCAAGGTTGGTATTATTAAATAAAGCTGATCTAGCAGACCCCCAACAAACGAAGTTATGGCAAACGTATTTTCAACAACAAGGTCATCAAGCATTAGCGATTACCGCTCAAGAGAGTAAAGGGATCAAAGCGTTGATTCCAGCAGCCAAAGAAGCACTGAAAGAAAAAAGGGCACGTGATGCCGCTCGAGGGATCAAACCACGAGCAATCAGAGCCATGGTTTTAGGTATTCCAAATGTCGGGAAGTCAACATTGATGAACCGCTTAGTTGGGAAAAAAATTGCGCAAACAGGTAATAAACCTGGTGTGACAAAAGGACAACAATGGTTGCGCCTAGGTAGCGAATTAGAGTTATTAGATACGCCAGGAATCTTATGGCCTAAATTTGAAGATGAAGAGATCGGTAAAAAACTAGCACTAACCGGTGCCATTAAAGACCAGTTAGTTCATTTAGATGATCTCGCTATCTATGGCTTAGATTTTTTCGCTCGTTACTATCCAGGAAGAATTGCGGAGCGCTATCAGTTACCAGAAGAAGCAGAACAACAATTAGCACCTGAATTATTGATGACGATTACTGCAAAGCGTGGCTATAAAGATGATTATGATCGTGGTAGTGAAGTGGTAGTCTTCGATATCCGTCAAGGAAAACTTGGGCGCTACACGCTAGATCGATGTGAAGAAATGGGGAAAACAAGCGATGAGTGAATCGATCCAAAGTATCAAGGAACGATTAAAAACAGTGACGTCGTTAACTGATCCCTTCATTGCCGAACTAAAGCAAGATCAGCGAAAAGGGGTACAACAAGCGCTTCTATCCTTTGAGAAACAAGTAAAAAAAACGGCATTGATCCAAGAAAAATATTTGGAAATGTCATTATTTGAGAAGCAGGCATATGAACAAGGATATGAATGGATTGCGGGGATTGATGAAGTAGGGCGTGGGCCTTTAGCAGGGCCAGTAGTAGCGGCCGCTGTCATCCTACCTAAAGACGAACCGATCCTTGGATTAAATGACTCGAAACAATTATCAGAAAAAAAACGAGAACAGCTTTATGACCAAATCCAACAAAAAGCACTTGCTATCGGTATCGGCATCATTGATGAAAAAAAGATTGATGAGGTCAATATTTATGAGGCAAGCAAACTAGCAATGATCCAAGCTGTAGAAAAGCTGGCGATACGTCCAAATTATCTCTTAATTGATGCCATGACACTGGATTTGCCAATCCAGCAAGAAAAATTGATCAAGGGAGATGCTCGTTCAGTTTCTATTGCGGCAGCAAGTATCATTGCAAAAGTTTATCGTGATGATTTAATGAAAAAATATGATGAACTATATCCAGGTTATGGTTTTGGCCATAATGCTGGTTATGGAACGAAAGAACATCTACAAGGCTTAGCAACACAAGGAATTACCCCTATTCATCGACGCTCTTTTGCACCGATAAAAAATTATTTATCTTAAGATGTTTGACCGTCTCTTGCGTATTTTATTTAAAAGTAACTTCGAGAGGCGGTTTTCGTTCATGGATCAGATTGAAGGATTTTTACTTAAATTAGCTTATGCGAAAGGAATTAGCAGTCAAGGAAAATGGGCGGTTGTCCAGGCTTTATTGGAAACTCAAACATGCGAGTTGTCTTCTTATGAAATCATTGAAATCGCAAAAATTGTTCGTCATCGAGAAAAATTTCAAGAAAGTTGGCGGCAAATCAATCAAAATTTTGCGAAATTGAAAACAGCTCAGTCATTCATTACTTGTCTTGACCCGTGCTATCCCCCGCAACTTTTTCATCTTGCGACACCACCGATTCTTTTATTTTATTCTGGTGATCTTTCTCTACTAAAACAAAAGATGCTCAGTGTGGTTGGGGGCAGGAAAACCTCGGTCTTGGCAAAAAAAGTTGTACATGAACTTTTAACTCCGGTCATAGATGCTAACTATGTCATCGTTAGTGGCTGTGCCAAAGGAATCGATACATACGCACATTTGGCTGCGATTAAAAATACTGGAAAGACGATTGCGGTAATCGGTACAGGAATTAAAAAAGCCTACCCAAAGGAAAACCAATTTCTTCAAGCAGAAATTGGAAAGAATCATCTTTTACTTAGTGAATATCCACCATACGAAGGACCAAAACAATACCGCTTTCCCATGAGAAATCGAATCATTGCTGCTTTGTCACAAGGCACTTGTGTCATTGAAGCAAAGCAAAAGAGTGGTTCTTTGATAACAGCACAACAAGCGTTAGAAATCGGTCGAACTGTTTTTTCTGTACCTGGAAATATTTTGACACAATACTCAACTGGCTCCCATCAACTAATTCAAGATGGTGCTGTTTGTGTGATTTCTGGTGAAGATTTATTGTTCGAGTTGAAAGAATAACAGGAACTTCTCATTTGATTTTCTTGACAAACGTTTTCTGAATGGATATGATAAGCTACGATTTGTATGAGTCCGCTTAATATAGTAGGAACATGTCAATGGAAAGGAGTCCATTCAGTAATGGCATATAAATATTTAGTGATTGTGGAATCACCTGCAAAGGCCAAAACCATTGAAAAATATCTTGGTCGTAATTATAAAGTAATGGCCAGTGTCGGTCATATACGTGATTTACCTAAAAGTAAAATGGGAATTGATGTCGAAAACAACTATGAACCCCATTATATTTCAATTCGCGGAAAAGGCGATGTGATCAAAAGTTTAAAATCAGCAGCAAAAAAAGCGCAAAAAGTTTATCTTGCAAGTGACCCGGATAGAGAAGGGGAAGCAATTGCTTGGCATTTAGCCTATTTACTAGGTTTAGATTTATCAGAAAAAAATCGTGTGGTTTTTAACGAAATTACTAAGGAAGCGGTAAAAGCAGCCTTCAAGGAACCAAGAACGATCGACGTGGATTTAGTGGATGCCCAACAAGCAAGACGGGCGTTAGACCGCTTGGTGGGCTACTCCATCAGTCCAATCCTATGGCGCAAAGTCAAAAAAGGACTAAGTGCTGGAAGAGTACAGTCTATTGCATTAAAAATTATCATTGATCGTGAAAAAGAAATCCGTGATTTCATTCCAGAAGAATACTGGAGCATTGACGGTAATTTCAAAAAAACACGTAAAAAATTTAAAGCAAACTTTTGGGGAATTGATGGCAAGAAAAAGAAATTGCCTGATGCCCAATCCGTAAAAGAAGTTACTGATCGTATTGATGGACCAGATTTCACCGTTCAAAAAGTTGAAAAGAAAGAACGGAAACGAAATCCAGCAAACCCATTTACTACGAGTAGCCTACAACAAGAAGCTGCTAGAAAATTGAATTTTAGAACACGGAAAACGATGATGGTTGCGCAACAATTATATGAAGGAATCTCCTTAGGTAAGCAAGGGACTGTAGGTTTGATCACATATATGCGTACCGATTCAACACGGATCGCTGAGACTGCGAAAGCAGAAGCGGCTACCTTCATCGAAGAAACTTACGGGAAAGAATTTTCTAGTCATGCACAACGTAAAATCAAAAATGCGCAAGGTGCGCAAGACGCCCATGAAGCAGTTCGCCCGACAAGTGTCCTACGTACTCCTGAGGAAATCAAACAATATTTAGACAAGGACCAATTAAAACTCTACACCCTTATTTGGTCACGATTTGTTGCTAGTCAAATGACACCAGCGATATTAGATACCATGAAAGTTACCTTAGAACAAAATGGCGTACTTTTTATTGCGAATGGCTCTAAAGTTAAATTTAAAGGGTTCATGCAAGTCTATGTTGAAGGCAGAGATGATGGGAAAGAAGATAAAGAAAATATCTTACCAGAACTAGCACAAGGGGACATTGTTCAATCAGTGGACATTGAACCGAAGCAACATTTTACGCAACCGCCAGCAAGATTCAGTGAAGCAACTTTAATCCGTGCTTTGGAAGAAAATGGTGTGGGACGTCCTTCCACTTATGCGCCAACGCTGGATACGATCCAACGACGTTACTATGTTAAATTGACACAAAAACGATTCGAACCAACTGAATTGGGTGAAATCGTCAATTCTTTGATTTGTGATTTCTTCCCCCAAATCGTCGATATCCATTTTACCGCTGAAATGGAAGGTGATTTGGATAAAATTGAAGAAGGAAAAGAAGCATGGATCGAAGTGGTGGATCGTTTCTACAAACCATTTGAAAAAGAATTGACCAATGCAGAAGAAAAAATCGAAAAAATTCAAATCAAAGATGAACCGGCTGGATTTGACTGTGATATTTGTGGGCATCCAATGGTTATAAAATTAGGAAAGTATGGTAAATTTTATGCATGTAGTAATTTTCCTGATTGTCGAAATACGAAACCAATTGTTAAAGAGATCGGTGTGACTTGTCCAGTTTGTCATGAGGGTCAGGTGATTGAACGTAAGTCTAAGAAAAACCGAATCTTTTACGGGTGTTCACGTTTTCCAGACTGTGACTTTACTTCTTGGGACAAACCAGTAGGTCGAAATTGTCCGAAATGTGACCAGTATTTAGTTGAAAAGAAAGTCAAAGGCGGAAAACAAGTCGTATGTATCAATGGCGACTACGAAGAAGACATTCAAAAATAAAATGAGAAGAGGTCTTTATTTGAAAACTGTTAATGTAATAGGTGCAGGATTAGCTGGAAGTGAAGCAGCTTGGCAAGTCGCTCAAGCAGGTGTTCCTGTTCGTTTATACGAGATGCGCCCAGTGAAATCAACAGAAGCACACCATACAAGTAATTTTGCAGAGTTAGTCTGTTCCAACTCCTTGAGAGGAAATAGTTTAGCAAATGCAGTAGGTTTATTAAAAGAAGAAATGCGACGGTTAAATTCAGTCGTGATCACTTCAGCTGATGAAACAGCTGTTCCAGCTGGCGGTGCCTTAGCAGTGGATCGAGATTCTTTTTCTGAGACGATCACACGTAAAGTCAAAGAACACCCGCTAGTAACAGTCATCAATGAAGAAATCACTGAAATTCCAGAAGGGATCACGATCATTGCTACTGGTCCCTTAACCTCTCACCCGTTAGCTGAAAGTATTAAAGCATTCAATGGTTCTGACGGATTCTATTTTTATGATGCAGCAGCACCGATCGTAGACAAAGCAACGATCGATATGGATAAAGTCTATTTAAAATCACGCTATGATAAAGGGGAAGCAGCTTATCTAAACTGTCCAATGACTGAAGAAGAGTTTAAAGCATTCCACGAAGCTTTAACAACAGCTGACGTAGCCGAACTTAAATCATTTGAAAAAGAAAAATACTTTGAAGGCTGTATGCCAATCGAAGTGATGGCTCAGCGTGGCTTTAAAACAATGCTTTTTGGTCCAATGAAACCAGTTGGATTAGAAGATCCAAAAACCGGTAAACGCCCTTATGCGGTGATCCAGTTACGTCAGGACAATGCCGCTGCCTCATTGTATAACATCGTTGGTTTCCAAACGCACTTAAAATGGGGAGAACAAAAACGGGTTTTCCGTATGATCCCAGGTTTAGAAAACGCAGAATTTGTCCGTTATGGTGTGATGCACCGCAACAGTTTTATGAATTCACCAGAATTATTGAAACCAACTTATCAATCAACGAAGCGTGAAGACTTGTTCTTTGCAGGACAAATGACTGGTGTGGAAGGTTATGTTGAAAGTGCAGCTAGTGGTTTGCTTGCAGGGATCAATGCTGCTCGTTTAGCTAAAGAAAGTGAGCCGATTGAGTTTCCACGAGAAACAGCGATTGGGAGTATGGCGTATTATATTACACATGCTGAAGGAAAACATTTCCAACCAATGAATGCGAATTATGGTTTGTTCCCTGAATTACCAGAGCGCATTCGTGACAAAAAAACACGTTATGAAGCGATTGCTCAAAGAGCACTTCAGGCAAATGAACAAATAAAAAAAGAATTAATTGATGAAGTAACAGCTCAGTAACATGAAGTGAGCCCGGGACAAAGGTGTTCCGGGCTCTTTACTAGGCATAAAATAAATATACAACACATCTTTTATTTGTAGTGTTCCAAAAAAATTTTTTTCTTTTGGTAAAAAATGAGTAAATATCAGATTAAAAAAAAGGTTGTAATCTAAGAAATTTGTCAAATTAATTGTTTCAATTGTGAACAAACTTAGAAATATTGATTAAATTCTGACAATTTATTTGTTTTTTTAATTTTGCTATGCTAAATTTATCTCTGGGATTAAAAGGAAGGTGATAAAATGCTAGAACAAACGTGGAAAGATAAGTTTTTGCGTTATTTAATCGTGGAACGTGGTTACTCTGAAAAAACACGAGAAGCATACGAGGAAGACCTCACTAATTTTGAAAGATTTCTTACAGAATCAGGAGAGGATGATTTATTAAAAATCAATCACTTAGATGTTCGAGTGTATTTAAGTTACCTAACTGATGAAAGATATAGCAGAAATTCGATCAGTCGTAAGATTGCAAGTCTGCGCTCTTTTTATCAATACCTTTTAAAAGAAGAAGTGATCAAAGAAAATCCTTTTTCTTATGTCCACCTAAAAAAGAAAAATTTGAAACTACCTCGCTTTTTTTATGAGAATGAAATGCAAGTATTATTTGACAGTGTCAAAGGAGAAAAACCTTTAGATTTGAGGAACCAAGCGCTATTAGAAGTTCTTTACGGTTCGGGGATTCGATTAAGCGAGTGCAGTAATTTGAAACTAGCAGAAATCGATTTCGACTCCGAAGTCATGTTGATTCATGGTAAAGGGAATAAAGAACGGTATGCACCACTTGGTTCATTCGCACAAGATGCCTTACAAGAGTATTTTGAAAAAGGGCGAAAGGTTTTGATGGATAAATACCACAAGAGTCATGACTATGTTTTTGTGAACCATCATGGTGAACCAATTACGCCAACAGGGATCGAGTATGTATTGAATCAAGTGATTAAAAAGAGTAGTTTAGATAGTTCGATCCATCCACATATGCTGCGGCATACCTTTGCTACACACTTGCTGAATAATGGTGCAGATATGCGGACAGTTCAAGAGCTGTTGGGTCATGCTAATCTATCTACTACACAGATCTATGCTCACGTGACAAAAGAAAGTTTACAAAAAAAATATCGCTCGTTTCATCCAAGAGCGTAATAGAAAAGGATCAGTAATCTTAATTGGGAGGAAATAACTATGGTAGAATCACAATTTCATTCAACGACGATTTGTGCCGTTGAAAAAGATGGAAAATTTGCAATGGCAGGTGACGGTCAAGTTACAATGGGCGAATCCGTGGTGATGAAAGGAAGCGCAAGAAAAGTCCGTCGAATCTATAATGATGAAGTCATCGTAGGATTTGCTGGAAGTGTCGCAGACGCATTTACATTGGAAGAAAAATTTGAAGGCAAATTAAATGAATACAATGGTAATTTACAGCGAGCTGCAGTGGAATTAGCGCAAGAATGGCGGACACAACAGTCCATGCAAAAACTAGAAGCAATGTTGATCGTAATGAATGAAAAAGAAATGTTATTAGTTTCAGGTACTGGGGAAGTGATTGCACCAGATGATGGAATTTTGGCAATTGGTTCAGGAGGGAATTTTGCATTAGCTGCTGCTCGAGCAATGAAGAACTACGCACAAAACGACATGAGTGCCAAAGAAATCGCAGAGAATGCATTGAATATTGCAGCAGACATTTGTATCTTTACAAATCATAATATTATTGTGGAAGAATTATAGAGGTGAAGAAGAATGTATGAATTAAAACAAACACCAAGACAAATCGTTAATGAATTAGATCAATATATCATTGGACAACAAGCAGCTAAAAAATCAGTTGCGGTCGCTTTGCGCAATCGCTATCGCCGTTTACAATTAGATGAAAAAATGCAACAAGACATCACACCTAAAAATATGTTGATGATCGGACCAACAGGGGTAGGGAAAACAGAGATCGCTCGTCGATTGGCGAAAATCGTCAACGCTCCTTTCGTGAAAGTAGAAGCAACGAAATTTACAGAAGTAGGTTATGTTGGTCGAGATGTGGAGTCAATGGTTCGTGATCTAGTAGAAAATGCGATCCAGATCGTTGAAAAAGAACAATATAGCCGTGTATATACTGAAGCTAAGAAAAGAGCAGAAAAACGCCTAGTAAAAGTGCTGGTTCCTGGGATTAAAAAAGAACAAAAACAAACAGGAAATCAATTTGAACAAATGATGAACATGTTCAATGTTGCGCAACAAAATACAGCAGAACCGCAAGAAGAAGTGACTGAAGAAATCCGTGTCAATCGGAAAACGGTTCTAGAACAATTACAAAAAGGTTTACTTGATAACCGTCAAGTAACAATCGAAATAGAAGAACAAAAGAAACCAGCTCCAATGATGAACAATGGTTTGGAACAGATGGGCATTGATTTAAATGAAACATTAGGGGCGCTAACACCGAAGAAAAAGGTTGAGCGCACGTTAGCAGTAAAAGATGCACTTGAACTGTTGATCAAAGAAGAATCAAGTAAACTAGTCAAAGATGCTGACATCCATAGTGAAGCCATTCAATTAGCACAATCAAGCGGGATCATTTTTATTGATGAAATCGATAAAATCACTTCAAAATCACAACAATCTGGTGAAGTATCACGTGAAGGCGTCCAAAGAGATATCCTGCCAATCGTTGAAGGTTCACAAGTGAACACGAAGTATGGAGTTATCCAAACGGATCACGTCTTATTTATTGCTTCTGGTGCCTTCCATTTATCAAAACCAAGTGATTTGATTCCAGAATTGCAAGGACGTTTTCCAATACGTGTAGAATTAGATGATTTAACTGCAGATGACTTTATTAAAATCTTGACTGAACCAAACAATGCACTAATCAAACAATACGTAGCATTAATTGGTACAGAAAATGTTTCAGTTATCTTTACGAAAGAAGCAATTGAGAAAATCGCTCAAATCGCTTATGATGTGAACCGCGATACAGACAATATCGGAGCTAGACGTTTGCACACGATCTTAGAAAAATTGTTAGAAGACTTATTGTTTGAAGCACCTGACATGCAAATGGGAGAAATCACGATTACGGAAGCTTATGTAGAAGAAAAATTAGGTTCGATTGTAGCAAATGAAGATTTAAGTCGTTTTATTTTATAAAATCGGAGGAAGAAAATGACGGATTTATTAACAAAAACCCGCAATATCAACAAATTATTACAACAAAAAAATACTTTCGATCTGCGAGCTGATTTACCTTACGATAAAATGGCTGTGACATTAGGTGCTATTTTAGATAGTAATGTCTATATCATTAGCAGTGAAGGAGTCTTATTAGGCTATGATGAACGTCATGATGTCAACAATGAACGGATAAAAATGATGTTTGTTGAAAAGCAATTTCCCGATTCTTATACTGACACAGTTGATCAATTGAACAAAACGGAAGCCAATATTCCGATCAGTAGTGAAATGACTGCTTTTCCTTTTGAAGCAAGAGAAAAATACCCATTTGGTTTGACGACAGTAGTCCCTATTTTTGGTGCTGGCGAGCGGTTAGGAACCATTATTTTATCAAGAATGGAACAAGCCTTTACCGATGAAGACCTAGTGTTAGCTGAATATGGTGCGACGGTAGTCGGTATGCAGATCCTTTATCAAAAATCACGTAGTATTGAAGCGGATGTCAGAAGTGCAACAGCTGTCCAAATGGCGATCAATACTTTGTCTTATAGCGAATTGAAGGCAGTTCAAGCGATTTTCGATGCCTTAGAAGGCGATGAAGGACGTTTAACAGCATCCAATATTGCGGATAAAATTGGGATCACTCGCTCAGTGATCGTCAATGCATTACGTAAATTAGAGTCAGCTGGGATCATTGAATCACGCTCCCTTGGGATGAAAGGGACGTATTTAAAAGTTCTAAATTCCAGATTCAAAGAAGAATTAACAAAACACAGTTACTAAAAATCTATGACCGATTGATTAGATGAATCTATTCAGTAGGAACGAAGTAAACAAAAAGAGTCTCCTTTAGGTTTTCTTTTCGCTGAAACACACGAGTAATGCCAAGGATGATTCGGATACTTCTTGTTGGAAAAAATAAGAATAGCTTAGGACCTGAGACTAGCTATCTCAGGTCCTAAGATTTAACGGTGGAGGAATTATAATGACTGTAATCATTCAAAATGATCAATTGATTGCTGAAATTGCTGAACATGGAGCAGAATTGGTCAGTTTAAAATCAAAGGATAATAATCTTGAGTATATTTGGCAAGCTGATCCAGCGTATTGGGGAAGACATGCGCCCGTTTTATTTCCATTTGTTGGAAGATTAAAGGATGACCAATACACGTACCAAGGAAAGACTTATTCAATGGGGCAACATGGCTTTGCGAGAGATATGGATTTTGAAGTAATCGAACATGGTCAAGAATTAGCCAGCTTTTTGTTAAGAAGCACACCCGAGACCAAAAAAAATTATCCTTTTGATTTTGAATTAGTGATTTCTTATGAATTAGGTGGAGATGGGATCACCGTTCATTATCAAGTGGCTAATACTGGAGAAGAAGAAATGTTCTTTTCGATTGGGGGTCACCCAGCCTTTAATGTTCCTCTGGAAGAAGGATTGACTTTTGATGATTTTTATCTTGCGTTTTCACCTAAAAAATCACGTTTGCGTTTACCTTTAAGTGGGCCATATATCGATATGGAACAAAAAACACTTGGACAAACAAATACCAACCTTGCATTAGTACACGATCTTTTTGAAAATGATGCACTAGTATTTGAAACGAAAGGATTGAACGCTTATGCCATCCGTAGTGAAAAATCTAGCCACAGTGTGACATTGAGTTATAAAGATATGCCATATGTTGGGATTTGGTCACCTTATCCAAAAGAAGCGCCTTTTGTTTGTATCGAACCTTGGTGTGGTATTGCAGATACAGTAAACAGCTCGGGAGAATTGATGGAAAAAGCTGGAATCAATCAACTAGGCGCACATGAAATTTTTCAAACAAAATATTCGATTACGGTAAAATAGTGGTTATCCTAAAGTTGTTTGATTTCAATTAATCAGAGGAAATCAGGTATAATGATTCATGTTCCCTTTATTTTGCTAATCGTTTCTTTTCGCTTCTTAACGAATCAATCATTTAAAAGCTAAAAAAACAGTTGGCTGATTAGTCAACTGTTTTTCTCTCAGGTCAATTTTTTTTCTTACTACTATTCAATCCGAAGGGGATACGACTTTCTGTATGGTTTTTGATTCGTAGGATATTCTCTTTATGGCGATAGAAAATAAAGGCAGAAACTAAAAATGCAATGATCGTCAATAGCCAGTTTTGCTTAGGCAAGATACCAGGTGCGATGTAAGGAAGGATAATCGTTGATAAAGTGATCAAAGTTGCACTGATCATACTTGTTAAACTTACCATACTAGTACAAAAGAGCGTAACAACGAAGATGATACTGGAATAGATAAAAAATAGAGGATTGAATCCAAGTAACATTCCAGCACTTGTTGCAACTGCTTTGCCTCCTTTGAAGCCAGCGAAAATAGGGAACGTATGACCTAAGATCGCACAAACACCAAACCATAGGGGATTAATGGTTGTAACGTGGAAAATAACTGGTAAGCAAGTTGCCAAGGTTCCTTTCAAGATATCCATGAACAACACAATTGTACCTGCTGTTTTTCCTAAAACTCTAAAAGTATTGGTGGTGCCAGTATTTCCGCTACCATGTTGGCGGATGTCTTTTTTGAAAAATAATTTACCTATCCAAACCCCCGAAGGAATCGAGCCTAGAAGATAGGCAAGTACCAATAATAAAATTAATTTCATTGTTCTACCTCTTTCAATTTGAAACTAATGTTTATTTTAGCATGAATAAAGTACGTGAACAATTGGAAATACTTGAAAGAGTGAAGGAAAGGGAGTATTATTTATGTCATTTGAAAATCCAACACAAGAAAAAATCTTCGATTATTTAAAAACAGCAAAAACGATTGCAATTGTTGGTTTGAGTAATAAGGAAGAACGAACAAGTTACCAAATTGCTCGATTTCTGCAAGAACGGGGATATCGTATCATTCCGGTGAACCCATTATTAGCAGGAGAGATCATTTTAGGCGAAAAGGTCTATCCGTCGCTACAGGAAATCCAAGAACCAATCGATATTGTGGATATTTTTCGGCGTAGTGAATTTTTGCCAGAGGTAGCTGCTGACTTTTTACAGACTCAAGCAAAAGTATTTTGGGCGCAATTAGGTATCGCAAATGAAGAAGCAGCAAACAAGCTTCAATCAGCAAATCGCAAAGACATCGTCATGGATCGTTGTATAAAAATCGAGTGGAACAATATGAACGAAAAAGATAACTAAATGTTTGCATTTTAAATAACATGAAATATTTAATCGACAAGACAAAAGCGAACAATGGGATAAAAAAGATGGTATTCTCAAAGGTTAGTTAGTAATTAAGTTTTAATTCTTTCCTAACCTCTTTTTTTTCATGCGTATTTCTAGTATGATTATCGTGATGCGGTTTTAACCGTAAAGTATTATTGAAGGAGCGTTTGCCTTGGCAAAAAAAGTAAAGAACGAATATAATGATGCATCGATCCAGGTTCTTGAAGGATTAGAGGCAGTTAGAAAACGACCAGGAATGTATATCGGGTCAACGGATAGCCGGGGCTTACATCATTTAGTCTATGAGATCGTTGACAATGCGGTTGATGAAGCTTTATCTGGATATGGAAATGAAATTGATGTAACCATTCATGAAGACAATAGTATCACTGTGACAGATAGCGGTCGTGGTATGCCAGTTGGGATGCATGCTTCTGGTATCCCCACAGTTGAAGTGATTTTTACTGTACTACATGCCGGCGGAAAGTTCGGTCAAGGAGGATACAAGACCTCAGGGGGACTACACGGTGTCGGAGCAAGTGTGGTCAATGCTTTATCAAAATGGTTGGTTGTTACAATCGTCCGTGATGGGATTGAATATCAACAAAAATTCAGCAATGGTGGTAAGCCTGATGGTACACTGAAAAAAATCGGGAAAACCAAGAAATCCAATGGAACGACAGTTCATTTCTTACCAGATGACACGATCTTTTCCACTACTAAATTTTCTTATGATATTTTATCTGAACGTTTGCGAGAATCAGCTTTTCTTTTAAGAGGAGTAAAAATCACACTTTCTGATCTGCGTGGTGAAGAACCAATTAAGGAAGTTTTTCACTACGAAGAAGGGATCAAAGAATTTGTTGATTACCTAAACGAAGAAAAAGATACGTTGACACCAGTTGTTTATTTTTCTGGTGAAAAAGACGGTATCGAAGTCGAAGTTGCTTACCAATATAATGATGGATATTCAGAAAACGTGTTGTCATTTGTGAATAATGTCCGAACGAAAGATGGAGGCACCCATGAAGTCGGTATGAAGTCAGCGATGACGAAAGCCTACAATGAATATGCTAGAAAAGTGGGCTTGCTGAAGGAACGAGATAAGAATCTCGAAGGTAGTGATTTTAGAGAAGGTTTAGCAGCCGTCCTCTCCATTCGGGTACCTGAGAATCTCTTACAATTTGAAGGGCAAACAAAAGAAAAATTGGGTACACCAATTGCCCGTACGGCAGTAGATAATGTCATTGGAGAACAAATGGGCTTTTATTTACAGGAAAACAGTGAAATGAGCCAAATGCTGGTGCGAAAAGCAATCAAAGCCCGAGAAGCTCGTGAAGCTGCCCGAAAAGCCCGAGAAGAAAGCCGTAATGGGAAAAAACGTAAAAAAGGCGAATCATTACTTTCAGGGAAACTGACACCTGCCCAATCGCGAAATCCGAAGAAGAATGAGTTATACCTCGTGGAGGGAGACTCTGCTGGTGGTTCAGCAAAACAAGGAAGAGACCGTAAATTCCAAGCCATCTTGCCTCTTCGTGGGAAAGTGATCAACACTGAAAAAGCAAAAATGCAAGACATCTTGAAAAACGAAGAAATCAATACGATGATCTATACGATCGGTTCAGGTGTTGGACCTGAGTTTTCAATTGAAGATTGCAATTATGACAAAATTATTATCATGACCGATGCGGATACCGATGGTGCACATATTCAAGTGCTATTACTGACGTTCTTTTATCGTTACATGAAACCATTGATTGAAGCAGGAAAAGTGTATATCGCATTACCACCGCTTTATAAGGTTTCTAAAGGTCAAGGAAAAAAACAAGTGGTCGAATATGCTTGGACAGATGATGAATTAGCAGCGACCATCAAAAAAATTGGTAAAGGCTATATGTTGCAACGCTATAAAGGTCTTGGAGAAATGAATGCAGAACAATTGTGGGAAACTACCATGGACCCAGCCTCTCGAACGTTGATTCGCGTGAGGATAGATGATGCTGCTCAAGCGGAACGTCGCGTGACGACATTAATGGGGGACAAAGTTGAACCTCGCCGAAAATGGATCGAAAATCATGTGCAATTCACGTTAGAAGAAGATGGTAGTATCTTAGATAAAAAAGAAGATATTGAAAATACAGCTACGTCCAATGAATTGTTCGATGAAGAGAAACAATCTGAATTAGTAGAAGAATAGGAGGTCACCTAATGGAAGAACGTCAAGAAGTCCAAGAACTAACCCTAGAAGAAGTGATGGGTGACCGCTTTGGACGTTACTCAAAATATATTATTCAAGAAAGAGCATTGCCAGACATCCGAGATGGATTGAAACCCGTTCAAAGACGAATTTTATTTGCGATGAATAAAGATGGCAATACTTTTGATAAAGGATTCCGTAAATCTGCCAAATCTGTCGGAAATATCATGGGGAATTATCATCCTCATGGGGACAGTAGTATTTATGAAGCCATGGTTCGGATGAGTCAGGATTGGAAGCTAAGAGAAGTACTTATAGAGATGCACGGAAATAACGGTAGTATGGATGGTGACCCACCAGCTGCTATGCGTTATACAGAAGCACGGCTCTCCCAATTAAGTGGTGAAATGTTGGCAGATATTGAAAAAAATACGGTTGATCTTGTATGGAACTTTGATGATACTGAAAAAGAACCAACTGTGTTGCCAGCGAGATATCCAAACCTATTAGTCAATGGTTCAACGGGAATTTCCGCTGGTTATGCTACGGAGATCCCTACCCATAACTTAGCAGAAGTCATTGATGGTACGATTTACCTCATTGATCATCCCCAAGCGAGTTTAGAGAAACTAATGGATTATATCCCTGGTCCTGATTTTCCTACTGGGGGAATCTTGCAAGGAAAAGCAGAAATCAAAAAAGCTTATGAAACTGGACGTGGAAAAGTCATTCTACGATCAAAGACTAAAATTGAAGCGATTAAAGGGAACAAGCAGCAAATCGTGATTTCCGAGATCCCTTATGAAGTAAATAAAGCCACATTAGTGAAGAAAATGGATGAAATCCGTTTAAATAAAAAAATCGATGGCATTGCTGAAGTTAGAGATGAAAGTGACCGCACTGGATTACAGATCGTGGTTGAATTGAAAAAAGATGCTAACGCACAAGGTATCCTCAATTACCTGTTTAAAAATACTGAACTACAAATCAATTACAACTTCAATATGGTAGCTATTGATCACATGACACCGCATCAAGTGGGGTTAAAAGATATTTTAAGTAGTTATATTGATCATCGAAAACAAGTAATCACGAAACGAAGTCAATTTGATTTAGAAAAAGCACAAAAGCGCCAGCATATCGTAGAAGGTTTAATGAAAGCTTTGTCGATCTTAGATGAAGTCATTGCCACGATTCGAGAAAGTAAAGATAAGAAAAACGCGAAGCAAAATTTAGTCGAAGTTTTTCAGTTTACGGAAGAACAAGCTGAAGCAATCGTGACGTTGCAACTATATCGTCTAACAAATACGGATATTACGGAATTACGTAAAGAATCAGAAAGCTTAATAGCACAAATCACTGAATTAAACAAAATTCTATCTAATGATAAAGAATTATTCTCAGTCATGAAGAAAGAACTTCGTGAGGTCAAGAAAAAGTATGCTAATGCACGTTTAACGACAATTGAAGACGAAATCGAAGAAATCAAAATTGATACAAAAGTGTTAGTAGCACAAGAAGATGTGATTGTCAGCGTAACGAAGGAAGGTTATGTGAAACGGACTAGTCTACGTTCATATAGTGCTTCTAAACCAGAGGAAATCGGCATGAGAGAAGGGGACTATCTCTTGTATTCTGGTGAACTAAATACCTTGGATCATGTGTTGTTGATCACCAATAAGGCAAATGTCATTTATCGTCCTGTCCATGAATTGCCAGATTTAAAATGGAAAGATGCTGGAGAACATATTTCACAAACGATTGTCAATCTTTCGGTTGATGAATCGATTCTAGCCGTTTTTCCATACAAAAAAATCGAAGCAGAAAAAACATTGGTCTTCATCAGTAAAAATGGCTGGGTGAAACAAACTCGAATGACTGAATTTGAACCATGGCGTACTTATAAGAGTCGTCCGCTAAGTGGCATGAAACTCAAAAGCGACGATGATGAATTAGTTGCGTCTTACTTGGTAGAAGGTCAAACGGATTTAGATCTCTTTTTAGTCACCTACCAAGGGATGGGGTTACGATATCCATTAGAAGAAGTACCTGTGGTAGGAGCAAAAGCTGCTGGCGTTCGTTCAATCAACCTCAAAGACGAAGATACTGTCGTTAACGGGTTACTCGTTTTGACAGAAGGAGATACGCCAATCATCATCGTCACTCAACGTGGTGCGGTAAAACGGATGCTTGCGCAAGAAATTAGTCAAACCTCTCGAGCAAAACGTGGTGTTACGGTTCTACGTGAACTAAAGAAAAATCCACATCGAGTTATTCATATGTCTGAAGGAAACGCCAAAGAAATAATGATCATCAATCAAAAAGGTCAAGAGCTAATGATTGACCCAACGGATTATCCGATTGGCGATCGAACGTCTAATGGCTCATTTGCAGTTGACGAGAAAAAAGGCGGCGAAGTGATCAAAGTCATTGAGCCACCTGAAGTAGCCATTACCGATTAACTGTTATAGTTTTTTTGAAAGAAGGTAGATCTGTTTTAATACAGAACTACCTTCTTTTTTCTGATTATTAAAAAATTATAAATATTAAGATAAAAAAATATGAAAGTGTTCACAATTGCTAAAGCTTGGTATATTAGCGTTTGTTGTTATAAGTGAATAAAAACGCCATCTTTTGTTAAATAAAAAACAAGAAAACCCTTGCAAAGATGCTCGTCTGTGTTATACTAATCACGTAAAAACTGTTACATAAAACAGATAACGGGAGGTCCATACAATGGAGCAATGGAATGGATTTAAAGGAACGAAATGGAAAGAAGGCGTAGATACAAGAGACTTCATCCAAAATAACTACACTGAATACCGTGGAGACGACAGCTTTTTAGAAAAACCAACTGAAGCAACAGAAAAGCTTTGGGCAGAATTACAAAAACTAAATGATATTCAATTTGAACGCAATGGCGTTTATGACATGGACACAGAAATCGTTTCAACGATTACCTCACATGATGCAGGTTATTTAGACAAAGATCTTGAAAAAATCGTTGGTTTACAAACAGATAAACCATTGAAACAAGCATTTATGCCATTTGGTGGTATCAATATGGCTAACAATGCATTAACAAGTAATGGTTACACACCTAATGATGAGTTGACACATATCTTTAGCGATTGGCGTAAAACACATAACCAAGGTGTATTTGATGCCTACACAGCTGAAATGCGTGCAGCACGTAAAAACAAAATCATTACAGGCCTTCCAGATGCTTATGGACGTGGACGAATCATCGGCGACTACCGTCGTATCGCATTGTATGGTATTGACTATTTGATGGAACAAAAGAAAAAAGACCATGATATGACAGGTTTCCATACAATGGATGAAGAAGTCATTCGTCTTCGTGAAGAAATCACAGAACAATATCGTGCTTTAGCACAAATGAAAGAAATGGCTGCAAAATATGGCTATGATATCTCTAAACCAGCTGCTAATGCAAAAGAAGCAGTACAATGGTTATACTTCGGTTATTTAGCAGCAATCAAATCACAAAATGGTGCAGCAATGTCAATCGGACGTATCTCTGCTTTCCTAGATATCTATATCCAACGTGACTTAGATAATGGCGTGATCACCGAACAAGAAGCACAAGAATTGATCGATCACTTAGTCATGAAATTGCGTATGGTGAAATTTGCCCGTACACCAGAATACAATCAATTATTCTCAGGATTCCCAATCTGGGCGACTCTTTCAATCGCTGGAATGGGCTTAGATGGACGCTCATTAGTAACTAAGAATGATTTCCGTCTATTGCACACATTGACTAACATGGGTCCTTCTCCTGAACCAAACTTAACAGTTTTATATTCAGAACATTTACCAGAAGGCTTCAGAACTTATGCAAGTAAAATTGCAATCGAAAGCTCATCTATCCAATTTGAAAATGACAATCTTCTTCGTGAACAATGGGGTTCAGATGATTGTGCTATTGCATGTTGTGTATCTGGAACAGTTGTTGGAAAAGACATGCAGTTCTTCGGTGCTCGTGCGAACTTAGCAAAAGCATTATTATACGCAATCAACGGTGGGGTTGATGAAGTAACTGGTGCCCAAGTTGCTCCTGAGTACCGTCCAATCACAGCTGATGTATTAGACTTTGAAGAAGTAAAACACAAATTTATGAATGTGATGGACTGGTTAGCTGAGTTATATGTGAATACATTAAACATCATCCATTATATGCATGATAAATATTCTTATGAAGCAGCTCAACTGGCATTGATGGATTCAGATTTGAAACGTACATTTGCAACAGGGATTGCTGGAATCTCTCATGCAGCGGATAGCTTGTCAGCAATCAAATATGCAGATGTGAAACCAATCCGTAACGAAAAAGGAATTGCTGTTGATTTCGAAGTAACTGGCGACTTCCCTAAATACGGAAATGACGATGATGCAGCAGATGAGTTAGCAGAATGGATCTTAGAATACTTTATGACACAAATCAAACGTCATAAAACTTACCGTAACTCCACACCAACAACGTCATTATTAACAATCACATCAAACGTGGTTTATGGTAAAAACACTGGTAACACACCTGATGGACGTGAAGCAGGTAAACCTCTTGCTCCTGGGGCAAACCCAAGTTACAATGCAGAACAAAATGGATTGTTGGCAAGTCTTAACTCAACTGCTAAAATCAATTATGGTTATGCACGTGACGGGATCTCTAATACGCAAACGATCAATCCTTCCGGTCTTGGAAAAGATGAAGAAACACGTATCGGCAACTTGCGTAATGTATTAGATGGTTACTTCTCTAAAGGAGCGTATCATTTGAACGTCAATGTATTTAGTAATGATCTATTACGTGACGCTATGGAAAATCCAATGAAATACCCTAACTTGACGATCCGTGTCTCAGGTTATGCTGTTAAATTCCGTGATCTAACGAGAGAACAACAATTAGACGTATTGATGAGAACATCACACGATAGAATGTAAAGCGGAATAAATAATACGATCTATCATTAAAAAGAACGATTGAAAAAGGTTGAGGGCAAGGCGGTGGTCTTTGCCCTCGTCTTTTCCTAGCAATCGGTTGATTCAAGTGTCTTTTGAAATAAAATGAAATCAAAGAAAAGAAGTGATCCTTATGGAAGAAAAAACAATTGGCTATGTTCATTCGATCGAAACGTTTGGTTCTGTAGATGGACCAGGCGTTAGATTCGTCGTTTTTATGCAAGGTTGTCGCATGCGTTGTGAATTTTGTCATAATCCTGATACATGGAATATAGGCGGAGGAAAAGAATATACGGCGGATGAACTATTAGACCAAGCAGAGCGCTATCGTTCCTATTGGGGTTCAGAAGGCGGTATCACTGTTAGTGGAGGCGAACCTTTATTACAGATCGATTTTTTGATCGAACTGTTCAAGAAAGCGAAAGAGCGTGGTATGCATACTACGCTAGATACTTGTGGGAAGCCTTTCACGCGTGACGAACCATTCTTTTCTCGTTTTCAAGAATTGATGAAGTATACTGAATTGTTACTGTTTGATATCAAACACATCGACAACGAAGAGCATAAAAAGTTAACACGTTGGGATAATGAAAATATTCTGGAGATGGCGCAATATCTTTCTGAGATCAATAAGCCAGTGTGGATCAGACACGTATTAGTTCCTGAACGCAGTGACTATGATGAATACTTGATTCGGCTGGATGACTTTATCAAGACATTGAACAATGTAGCTAAAGTAGAGATTCTACCTTACCATACGATGGGGAAATATAAGTGGGAAACACTTGGCTTAGATTATCCACTAGAAGGTATTGAACCGCCAACAAAAGAAAGAGTCGAGAATGCCAAACGACTACTTCACACAGAAGACTATCGAGGATATCTCAGCAATAAGAACTGAGTAGCTGTGTAAAATCAAATCTGGGTCAGAATGAATCATATTCTGTCTCAGATTTTTTGTTTCGCACAAAGCGCACGAAAATGTGACTGAAGAATCCTTCAGTCACATAAATGATAGAGCCAATTAAGCAATGGCCTCAATACTGTATGTTCATTTTTTAGTGATACCAAAACACTTTTTATAGCGGATTGTCTTGTTTGAGGATCTGTGATTTCAGGTCAACCAATAGCTTGATGTAGGTGTGCTGTTTCTTTTGATGAAGCAAATAAGTGCTGTTTGAGTCACCTGCTTTTTGAGAAGAAAAAGGGTGAGTAACAAGGGCGTTTGTTTGGCTGGTTGCAAAAGTTCTATCAACAAGTTGGACAATGAGAAATATTGGATGCTCCAATCGTTTTTTGTCCATTTATATTTCTCATTCAGTGGGATACACCAAGTGAATGTCATTTTTTTCAATGATTCTATGATAAATCTTAGGCGGTTTTTTATTGGTAACAATCGCATCATAATCATAATAATCACCTATCTTGAAAAAATGAGTAGAGTCAAATTTCGTTTCGTCAGCCAATAAAACAATCTCTTGTGCTTTATTCATCATTTCTTTTTTGATTTGTGCTTGATTGAAGTTTGCTTCATAAATCCCTTCATGGTCGAGCCCCCGGCAAGATAAAAAGGCAGCATTGAAACGAAAGGAACTGGTAATGGGATCAAGTGTATTTGAAATAACTGTACTAGCATTAAGTTTGACTTCACCGCCAGTCAAATAAATTTTTAAAGATTCGTTCTGACATTCACTTAACTTTAAAGCTGTACGCAAACCATTGGTAATGATAATTAAGTTAGGTATCTTAACAAGTAGTGGAATAAGGTGTAGAACCGTACTGCTGGAATCTAAAAAAATACACATACCTGGTGCAATAAAATCTCGTGCTAATTCACTGATAATCTTTTTTTCCGGAATATTACTGGCTTCTCTTTGAAGATAAGTATATTCCATGTTTGTCGTTTCGTTCAAGATCGCCCCGCCCCAAGTTCTGCGGATCAATTTTCGTTTTTCTAGCTCAAGTAATTCTCTGCGAAGTGTACTTATACTACAGTGAAGGTGAGTACAAAGTTCTTTGGAAGTTGCTTGTTTCTTTTTTACCAAATAGCTTAAAAGATCGCTTGTACGTCTAGTCTCCATTTTTTTCTCCAAGTTTTTCTTTTATTATAGCGCTTTCTTTTTGCGAATAAAATGCTTTTGAATAAAAATGAATGAGTTGAACAAAAATCTTGCTAATTTTTGAACAATAATCAAAATTTTAAGCAAGGATTTCCTTTGCTTAGAAAGCGCTTTATAATCGAGGCATACATACGTTGGAATAAAAGGAAACGATGGAAGAATAACAGATAAAAATTAGATTTGTGATATATGTAAATAAAATGTGTCGGCAAAAAGCTGGGTTGTCAGGATAAAGAAAATGGTTCTATGAAGTTGATGGATCAGCTTTTTTAGGTATCTTCATCGGGATCAGCAGCCTGTAGATATCTATTCATTGACCAATGCGGATGGAATTGTGAGGAGTAATTATAGAAATGAAAAGTTGCTATTTATAACTAAAGCCCTAGATACCACGACAGGATTAGCTAAAGAATCAAGGAGGGACATATGGTACGAGAAGTTGCTACTAACGGGAAAAATAAACAGCACAGACAGCTTTCTAAGTCGATTTTATCTTATCTTTTTGTCTTTCTAGTGCCATTTTTTATGGTATCGTTAATTTGGTTTCATACGGCTAAAGAAAGCATTAATCAGCAAGTTGTTTTGACAGCCAAGAACCAGTTACTCCAATTGAAGTACTCATCTGAAAATAAGTTTTTGCAATTGGATAATATCACTCAACATATTCCTTATAACACCAATCTTTCACCTGGAAGGCTTTCCCATAGTTATTATGCTCGTGAAGGACAACTTAGCTTGCAACAATATAAGCTAAGTAATGATTTTGTTGAGGAAATTTATCTTTACTACAAAGAAAACCCAAATACATTGTTTTCATCTGCCGGTAGCTTGACAGTGGACAATTTTTTGCAACGAAAAATCAATAATCATTCGCTTGATAAAAAAGAGCTGCTTTCACATCTAGATAACGATATTCCAACTGGGCTAACCCTGAAAAAAGAACCCAATTCCACACAACTTTTTTACATTGTTCCAATTAAAGATGCAGAAATGCATTTTTATGGCGCAGCAATCTATTCAATCAATCTTTCGATTTTGAATAAGCTGTTGAATCTTTCCAATAGTGATGGTATCAGTACCAACTATCTGATTGATGACTCGTATCGTATTCTAGCAGCAGATACCAGTAATAACAAACTAATGGCGCATTTGCATCAGCCGAAGCAAATTCAAATGATCTTGCAACAGGATAATTTTTACTACAACCATCGAAACTATCTTGTCCAGTCTTTGAATAGCAGGGATTTGAATATGTCGTTTGTTTCTGTAATGGATCCATCACAAGCTTTGACAAAGATCAATACCATCCACCAAAAGTTTTTAAAACTTTTTTTTGTGATTTTTGTGTTTGGTCTAGTGCTTGTAGTGATTATAGGTACTCGTTTTTCACAGCCGATCCGCAACATTGAAAAATTGATTGATCAATATTATCGAAATAAAATTGGTGTAGCTGTTTCCAACGGGAATGTGTATGAAACGTTGGCGCAATTTTTGAACGAACATGAAGAGCTACATAAAGAAATTAAACGACAGACTCCCCATGCGAGAGAACAGGTCCTTAGAAAAATTTTAGGAGGGAAATTTAAGTCTCCAGAAGATTCATTAGTTCTACTGAACTCTGTCCAAGTGCATTTTACCGGTACTTGCTATTTTGTCGTCGTAGTTGATTATCCTATCCAGAGCATTGACGACACAGCTAATGAGTTACCGCTGAAAGTAAGCGGAAAGAACTTTTCGGGATATGGTACAGAGATCCTATCTGCAGGAGTGACCGCCTATATCTTTAGTACCTATGAAAAAACTAGTCACAAGAAAGTTGTAATAGAGATGATTCAGCAACTAAAAAAAGCGTGTTACGGTACTTTTAGGATAGGAGTAGGAAATAGTACTGAAAACCTTACGAAGATCAATGCTTCTTATATTGAAGGTTTGGCCGCATTAGACTATTCAACAGTAGAAAATAACTTTGTTTTCTATAATGAAATTCCAAGTGAAGAGTCTTCAACCAGCATTAATTACCCAGATGGAGAAAAACTGAAATTGATTCAAAGTCTGCGTCAAGGAGACTTAACGATTGCTGCGGAAACGATTGAATCGTTGATTGAGCGGGGGATTAAAGAACATTTTTCTTATAGTGGACAAAAAATGTATGGTTTTTATCTATTAAATGCAGTTGCTAAAGTAAGTAGTAATTTGCAAAATAAAACAATTTTGAAAAAAGCAGAAAGAAGTGCCAAGTTTAGTAATTTACTCGAATTGAAGCAACAACTATTAATGCTCGCAAAAATGATCTGTGAGGTTATGCAAGTTAAGCCACAAAATCAAGAGTCTGTGCTGAAAAAAGAATTGTTCGAATATCTTCACAAAAATTATGCTTCTTCCCAATTATCTATGGAAAAGTTGGCAGATGAATTTCAACTTTCAGTTTCCTATCTTAGCCGTTTTATCAAAAAAGAAACAGGTACTACTTTCTCAAAATATCTGCAAGAATTGCGGCTAGAAAAAATCAAGCAAGACTTAATAGAAACTGATTTGCCAATAAAAACGATTATTCAAAAGAATGGTTATTATGATGTTTCAAACTATACGAGAAAATTCAGGACGAACGTTGGTGTGACTCCAGGTCAATACCGAACAATGAATAGAGAAGGAACTTTATAAGCAATAAATAGGAGTAAACTAAGGGAGGCATCGAACTGGAGCAGGACGAAGAAGTCATTTTATTTCCAGTTTTGAGCTTCTTACAAAAAAACAAGAGCAAATAATTGTAAAAGACTGAAATAACTACCCAAATTGTTGCTTTTTCAGCATACAACTTGGGTAGTTATTCAAATGTTTTACGATATTTCTCAATAAAAGTATGTTTTTACAAGCTTTCGATGCCGGTATTTTTTGTGAATCACCGAAGGAAGTATCATCTGCTTTTTATTTGGTCTTTATTTGCTCTTTATTCGTCTTTCAAGGTAATTTCAATTACTGGGATCAGCACATCAGGCTTGATGATTGGCAAGGTGATGACAAGATCTTCTGGAGCAATGACTGCTTCTGTAGAAGTAATCACTTCGTCCGGATCAAATCCTCGATAAAAAATTTCCGAGCCATCATTGAGCAGACGAATAAACTCAACTTTACCTGCTAATCCTTTAAGATGAAGGTTGCGGTAAGGATAAGAAAAGAGATGCAGATAAAGCTTGTTTCCATTTTGTGTATATCGGCAATCGTCAGGAGCTTCAAAGGCGCTATATGAACAACCAATGACTGATGCTTTGTGAAGGGTCATCCAATCCCCGATAGCATGAAGCCGTTCCAACGTTTTCGTATCAATCATTCCTCGTGGATTAGGACCAATATTCATCAAGAAATTCCCATTTTTTGAAACGGTATCAATCAGCATTTTCAAAAGCATCTCACTACTTTTCCATTCCATATTGTCACGGTCATACCCCCAAGTGCCATACATTGTTTGACAGGCTTCCCAGATAACAGGCATGCCGTTTTTCTCTAATGGTTTATCAGGTTGAAACTGTTCTGGAGTAGTGATGCCATGGCCTAAATCAAGCCGATCATTCAATAGGAGATGAGGTTGCAGTTCTAAGCAGAGCTTTTCTAGTGCTTCGCTATCCCAATCAATGTGCCCTTTTCCTTTTGACCATCCCCAATCGCGGTGGCTGTAAGAAAAATCGAACCATAAATAATCGATTTTTCCATATTCTGTCAGTAATTCTTTGACTTGTTCACGTAGATAGCGTTGATAAATCTTGATATCTCTTTCAGAATTTTTTTCTCGCAGTTTCTGGTTCTCTCTTTCAGGATGCAGTCCGTCCAGTGGGAAATGTTCATGGCGCCAATCGATCAGTGAGTGATATAACCCGATTTTGATCCCGACTTTGCGAAAAGCCGGGAGTAGCTCTGCCAGAAGATCTCGTCCAAAAGCAGTATTGGTGATTTTGTAATCAGTTTGTTTCGTATCCCATAAGGCAAAGCCTTCATGATGTTTTGTCGTGAATACCATGTATTTTACCCCACAGCGAGCGGCTTCTTTTGCCCAAGCATCTGCATCAAACAAATCAGGGTTAAAATGCTGAAAATATTTTTTTGAATATTCCTTTAAAGAGACTTGTTCTGTGGTCATAAACCATTCGTGTCTAGCTCCCACACTGAACAAGCCAAAATGGATAAACAAACCAAAACGATCATGGATAAACCAGTTAGGATCAGGATAGTCGGTGGGCCAATTATTGAATTTTTTCATATGAACACTCCTAATTTAAAAATTGTGTATTTGTCATTGTTGTTTCTTTGATTTTCCATTTATTCTCTTCCAAAATAAAGGTGTGATATGCCGTTGTGATATGATCTCGATATGCCTTCTTCCCATGATTCACTGTTTTTTGTTCTGCCACTACTAACATCGATTGAGGTGCTTGTTTGATTACTTCGAAAGAAAGCAGTTCATGACTGACATCATAGTCTTTAAAAAATTGCTGCATTTCTTTTGTGGTCGCTTTATGTGCATCTTTGACTAGTGTTGCTAAATAGTCGTTCAGATTTTTATCCGTTGCAGCCTTTAAATTTTGTTGCAAAAGCTGATGGCAGATGTTCGCAGTTCTTTGATTATTGATTTTCCCAGTGATTTTAGTAGATGTCTGTTTTGCTTCGACACGAGGCACGTTTCTGACAAGCTGAGAAGCAGAGGTGACCAACAAAAAAATACTCAGAATGACCAAAAAAAGAGTTCTCTTTTTCATTTTTTATCCCTGCCTTTAGATATCTGATAGTTTACTAGCACTATAAATTCCATGGAACAAGTTTCGCCCGACGCCGCTTGCTGTTTTGAAAGGAGCATCGAAGGGTAAAGGCGTTTGCTCAAGCTCAGGCAATTGCTTGATTTCTCCTGTTAAAAATTTATTCAGTCGCCAAACGGTTGTTTCTATCCGACTTTTTAAGGCACCGTAACGAAGATCGATAATTTCATAGCCAAAGGGTTTATTCCATTCAAACCATAGCTGGCGATGGAGGTGTTGCAACTCATTGATCTTTTTGGTGAGAACTTCCAGTTCGTGAAGGATTAGTTGTAACTGGTCATTCCTTTTTGATTGGTAGGCTCGATAAGAGCGACCGATCAAATTTGTTTTTATAAAAAGGACTTGTGCTAATTTCTGATAAAAAGTAAACATCGTTTGTGTGTCCTCATTAGCTGTTACGCTAGATAGTTTCTCACTTAAGTCCTTATAATGCGAAGGAAGTTCTAAATTTTGCAGATCAACATCGTAAAGACCGTATAATAGATCTTGATAAAGTGCCAACTTACTACTATTTGATCCATCAGGGTTATTTTTTGCTACACCTTTCGTCTGATCAAAAGCATCTAGCAGTAAAAAATCATCAGCCTCAAGATGGTGGAAGAGACGGAAACGCTCTTTAATCAGTTCCATGCTTACTTCAGGAGCAAATTGTTCCTCGCTGAATTGTTGTAATCCTAACAAACTTGCGATGATCGGTGTTTCAGCACTATCATCGCCCCATAAAGTAGCATAAACTTCGTTGATTTTTTCCTCTTTTGCGACAGAAAGACTAGCACTGGTCGTTTCAAACGATTTTCCATAATTTGGTGCAAGACCATTCCACGTCCAGATACCGCCCGCAAAAACGATCGGTCGTTGCAATTTTTTATGATTTGAAAAATGCAATTGGTATTCTTCTTTTGAATGATGGTAATAATCCCAATAAACCATACTAATTTCAGGAATCTTTGCAATCAAATCTTCTGGGAAATGTACGTCTTTATCGTAATAGTCTCCTGACTTTGAACCGATTCTAAAAAACATATCGCTCCACATCATGGGCTGTAACTGATAGTTTCTGCAGATTTCCATTACTTTTTTCAGATGCTTTTCCATAATATCAAAGCGATCGATCAAACCATGCTGGGTTAAATAATGACCACGTCCCAGCTCATGAGCTTCGTCCATCCCGATATGAATTTTTGACGTTTTAAAAGCGGCTGCGATCACAGAAATTGCACGATCTAAAAATTGATATGTTTTTTCCTCTTCCACAAGGAGAATATCACTTGTATCTCTCATGCCATTGGCAAATCCCCATTTTAGCGGATTAGTTAAATGAGCCAGCGTTTGAATACAAGGAATCAGCTCAATCCCTACCGTCTCTGCAAAAGCATCCAACGCCTTTAATTCCTCAAGAGAATAGGCACCACGACAATAACCAAAGTAAGGATAATCAGGGATTTGATACGTATCTTCCATATAAAGCATGCAGCTATTTAATCCCATCTTGCTACAAAGAACAAAAAAGTGTTTCAGCTGATCAACAGTCATCACAGCATTTCTAGAAAGATCTACCATGGGCCCAATTTTTTCAAATTGCGGGAACTCTTCATAAACAAATTCTTCTTCACAGCGATCTAACCAGAGTGACAGCGCTCGAAAAAGATGGGCTTTTTCCTGAAAATAGATAAACGTTTCGTTTTCTTTATTTTCAATTTTTAATGAACCGTTGCGCTGAATCAGTTGGAGTGGTTTTCCATTATCTGAAATAGTTAACGCTAATTCGTTTGTCGCAATTTCAAAAAAATCACGCATGACATCTGTAAGTTCGATTGAAACTTGCATAATAACCTCCTTGAAGTAATCGTTTTCATTTTTCAGTATATAGCACTTGTAAAAAAAGAAAATAACTAGCTTGAAAGTACATAATCTGTTTATTTGACATAGTGAAAGTTGATGAATATACATAGTCGATCAGCTTCTGGAAAATAATAAATGAAAGAAAAAACGAAAGGGATAAGTAACAGGTAGTAGCCTTAGCAAAAATTGAAAAAAGGCTTGAGTCAACGATTGACAGAAGGTTCCCTTTGATGGCGACAATTATGAATAAGGAGTGAAACAGACATTTGACTTTTACCTAAAGGGCTGACGAATCGCATTGTAGATTGTAAGTTAAAAAAAGAGCTATTATTGAGGTTTCCTTGTAAAATCTCCTCGCAGTTCTGTTACAGCTTTTAGCTGTTTGTTTGATTTAAGATTCGTTTTTTATTATTGCATTAACGTACGATTTTTTTCTTCAATTTTAATCATTGATTGCAAAGAGAACCAACTTAATGGCAAACAGAATAAAGGCACAAAAGCCACGATTGTCAAAATTGGGAAAAAGGTAGAGACCGCCGTCACGACAAAGAGCCCCAGAATAATCGCTACGGTTTCAATCAAGCTACACAAAGATAGAAATAATGCTTGTTTGAAATATTGTGTGAATGACAAATCATAACGTAAAAATACTGGGAATAAATAAAGAATGACCATGACAGTTGCGATAAATAATAATAAGATCCCCATATGAATGAAAGGGTTTTGTAAATATACAGCTGCAATTCTCAGATCCATCCATAGAAATCCTAGTAACATGCCAGCAGCATAGCCTAGTTGATTTGTTGAAATAAACAGATTATTGAAGCTTGTTTGAAAATCTGAATATAAGACTTGAGGAATTTGTTTTTCTTCAAATAAATGATAGAAAAATTTGAGAACGGTAACACTTGCGGGAAAAGTTCCTAGTAGAATACAACCTTTTAATACCGATAAAAACCAAAATACTTGGAGCTTGATGAGAAAAAGCAAGAATTTTCCTAAAGAATAGGTGAAATCAAAAATAGAATGTGGTGATCGTTTATGTTGATTCATAGCTAAAACCTCCTTGTATTAGTCATACAGCTCTTTTTATTATAGTAAGGTTTATTTATGTTTTCTATCAGTATGCGATTATTACATAGCTTTTTCTACTTTTACATAGTTACTTTCCGACTAAGAGATAAGATATAGATATCCTCTAAATAAGTTACGCTTTATGCTGTTTTTACATAGCTTATGCTTTTTACATATTGCTGTTGCCTTGCTTTTTTTGTAAATTTAAAGCACAAACATGAAAGGGGTTTCATAAATGGCGATACGCGGAGATATCGAAGTACCTAAAGAGGTTGAATTAGATCATAGGACTTATCCAGAAACAGAAATGCTAAAAGAACGATTAGAATGGTTTCAAGATTTAAAACTTGGCGTGATTTTTCACTACGGACTTTATGCTCAAGCAGGAATCGTAGAATCTTGGCAACTTTCTGAAAAAGACCTTTGGGCAAGAGAAGGGCGTGAGTTTCGGAAAGATTTTAAACAACTGCAACTAGACTACTGGAATTTGATTAAAGAGTTTAACCCAGAAAAATTACAGGCAAAGAAATGGGCAAGTATATGTAAAGAAGCAGGCATTAAGTATTGTATTTTTACAACGAAACATCACGATGGGTTTAATATGTACAATACTCTTGAAACAGAATATAAGGTTGGCGGTAAACAAAGCCCGTTTAAAAGAGATATTTTAAAAGAAGTTTTTGAGGCTTTTCGTAAGGAAGAAATAGCAACAGGAGCCTACTATTCAAAAGCCGATTGGTATTCGCCGTTTTATTGGTTGGATGACGATACGATTAAGGGGCGTCATGCGAGCTATGATACGGAACGTTACCCAGAAATTTGGCAACGTTACGTAAGTTTTGTTCATAATCAGATTAAAGAAATCACGCATAACTATGGTCATGTGGATCTTTTATGGTTAGATGCTGGTTGGTGTGGACAGAAAAAAGAAGACCTGGAAATGGATCGATTAGCAGAAATCGCTCGTGAGAAGCAACCGGAATTAATTATTGTGGATCGTATGATGGGGGGCAGACATGAGAACTATGTGACCCCTGAACGAAAGGTGCCAGAACTAGCTGAAATTCCCAAGAAAGTTTGGGAAAGTAATATCCCGATTGGTGATGATTGGGGCTATGTACCAAATGATCGCTTTAAGAGTTCCCAAGAACTATTGGAAACTTTTGTCGATGTGGTCAGCAAAGGTGGGAATTTGATCTTAGGAGTTGGGCCAAAACCAGATGGTACCTTTACTGATGAAGAAACCAAAATCTTACAGGAAATTGGGAATTGGCTAAATATCTATGGAGAAGGAATCTATGAAACTCGCTCACAACCTAAAGAATGGCAAAATCAGTGGAAATTAACATACAGCAAAGATCAAACCATACATTATGCCTTTCAAAGTATTCGCTTTACACAAGAAAAAATATTTTTAGCTGACATTGAGGCCGGGAAACATCATGTGATTAAAGATTTATCTACAAAAAAAGAATTAGAAGTATATACGGAAGAAGATCAAATATATATCCTCAGCAGTGAATTAGAGAAACCAGCAATTGGGCTGATTGGTCTTGAAATTTTAAAAAAGCCACAAGGATAGAGATGAGTGAACTTCATAAAAGGAGGTTAAAAAATGGCTGATGCATTACTTGATGTCAATAAAGAAAAAGAGAAAACAAAATGGTCAGAGATCAAAAAAAAATTATATAAAAGCCGACAGCTGTATGTTTTTGTCATTCCAGCATTGGTGGTGGTTACTGTTTTTTCTTACGGTCCCATGTACGGCGTGATTATAGCATTCAAGGATTATATCCCATCATTAGGGATTTTTGGAAGTCCTTGGGTAGGATTTAAGCATTTCCAACGTTTTTTTGATTCCTACTATTTCTGGGATCTAATTAAAAACACGTTAGGTATCAGTATATATTCTTTGGTCGTAGGATTTCCGCTACCGATTATTTTAGCATTAGCACTAAATGAGTTGAAAGATGGAAAATTTAAAAAATTTACGCAGACAGTGACTTATGCACCTAATTTTATTTCAGTCGTTGTCGTATGCGGTATGTTAATTGCTTTTTTGACGCCTTCCACCGGTATTATTAACCATCTACTGGTTTTTCTAGGTTTTGAGCGAATTAGTTTCATGACAGATCCTCGTTGGTTTAAAACGATCTACGTATTATCTGGGGTTTGGCAAGGAACAGGATGGGGCTCAGTGATTTATTTAGCTGCATTATCTGGTGTTGATACACAGCTTCATGAAGCTGCAACTGTCGATGGTGCAACGAGATGGCAAAGAATCTGGTATATCAACCTACCGACTATCATTCCTACTATGGTTATTTTACTGATCATGAATGTAGGGAGTTTGATGTCATTAGGTTATGAAAAAATCCTGTTGATGCAAAACGCGTTGAATATGGATTCTTCAAATGTGATTGCAACGTTTGTTTACAAACAAGGGTTGCTTGATGCGCAATACAGCTATGCATCAGCTGTCGGACTGTTCAATGCAGCAATCAACGCATTTTTATTGATCACAGTAAATAAAATTTCGCGTAAAGTCAGCGAAACAAGTTTATGGTAATGGAGGGAAAATAATGTATTCAAAAGCGATCCGATCATCGAAAGGCGACAAATTTTTTATGTTTCTCATCTACTTGTTTATTGCCATTGCCCTTTTGTTGGTTATTTATCCGTTGATTTATGTTATAAGCGCATCTATATCTAGTCCGACCTCCGTCAATTCTGGAGAAATGTGGTTATTGCCAAAAAAGATCACTTGGGATGGTTACAAAACGATTTTTACGTATAAAAGTATCTGGCAAGGTTACCGGAACACGATTTATTACACATTACTAGGAACATTTATCAATTTATTATGTACACTTCCTTGTGCATATGCTCTAGGAAGAGCAGAATTTTATGGGAAAAATCTATTTATGAAGTTTTTGATGGTTCCTATGTTTATCAGTGGCGGTTTGGTACCTACTTATTTATTGATTAAAAATCTAGGGATGAATGATTCGATTTGGGCGTTAGTTATTCCAGGGGCCGTTTCAGTTTATAATATTGCAATTACACGTACTTTCTTTCAATCTACCATTCCTAGAGAAATGGAGGAAGCGGAATTGATTGATGGATGTTCTGACTTTCAGATATTTATGAAGATTGTTTTACCATTATCAATGCCAATTATTGCAGTAATGGGACTATTTTGCGGAGTGGCCCATTGGAATAGTTATTTTAGCGCGTTAATCTATTTAACAAACAAATCAATGTATCCGCTTCAATTAATCCTGCGAGAGATTTTAGTGAATCAAGATTTAACAAAAGGAACAACAGAGATGACAGCAGCGGCAGCAGAAGTAGCTTATAGTAAACAACAGCTTGCACAAGTCATTAAATATGGAGTAATGATCGTTTCGACATTACCAATCATTATGATCTATCCGTTTTTACAAAAGTACTTTGTTAAAGGTGTCATGGTTGGTTCTTTGAAAGGCTAACTAAAAAATAAATAAGAGAGTGAGTGAAATGAATGAAAAAATGTTATTTATTAATTGCATCATTAGTGTTGACAACAACTCTTTTGGGTGCTTGTGGGAACAAGGGAAATACTGCTGGAAAAGAAGAAACTATTGCCGTTGAAAAAACCGGAATGCCAATCGTCAAAGAAAAAATCAACATGACGATGATGGCTCCTGGTGGAGAAGCAGAATGGGATGAGTTAGCTTCGGCTAAAGCGTTAGCGGAATTAACTGGAATCAATTTTGATTATATTACTCCGCCAAGTACAGATTTTGAAGCGAAATTGAATTTGGCTTTTGCTTCTGGTGAGTTACCAGATGTTATTTTTGGTGCAGGAAGTGGTCTTTCAAATGCCAAACAATCAGATTATGGATCACAAGGAATTTTAATTGCCTTGGAGGATTTGATTGATGACTATGCGCCAAATTTAAAGAAAATCCTTGATGAAAACCCAGAGTTCAAAAAATCAATTACTGCACCAGATGGGCACATTTATTCTTTACCACGATTATATCCAGAAGATACCTCTAGCCCTCTTTATATCTCACCTTTATGGTATAACGGCGAGTGGCTAGAAAAATTAGGGGTAACCGAATTGCCAAAAAACACGGATGAGTTATATAAATTGTTGAAGCGATTCAAAGAAGAAGACCCCAACGGTAATGGCAAACAAGATGAGATTCCGTTATCAGACGGCAACAAGTTGGCAATTATTCGTACGTGGTTGCTACCTGCTTTTGGTATGAAATCTTTAGGAATCGAAGAAGTTAACGGAAAAGTGCGTTATGCTGCTGCATCGGCTAACTATAAGGAATATTTAACGTATATGAATAAACTTTATTCTGAAGGATTGCTGGACCCAGAAGTCTTCTCGCAGTCAGAAGAAAAGTATCAAGGAAACACACAAACAGATAAAGTCGGTTTATTTGGCGCGTATGCTTCATACATGGCTACTGGTAAAATGCCTGAGGAGTCTTTATCAGATCCAATGTTTTCACCAGTTACTTCAAGTATTCAAAATACACCTTTAGCACCGGGTCATCCTCGTGTAACAACTGGAACGTTTGTGATTACCAATAAATGTAAAAGTCCAGAGGCAGCAATGCGATGGGCGGACTATCTTTACACAGAAGAAGGACAAGATTTAATGACAAAAGGTCCAGAAGGGGCATTTTGGAAATATGAAACAAACGATTCTGGAGAAAAAGTTCGGGTATACACAGGTGAAAATAAACAAAAGATGGAAGAAGACCGTGGGAAAATTGCAATGGATTATGGCTTAGTCGTACCGGGATTAGAAGACGATTATGCCCAAAGTGTTTTAGCTAATGTCAACGATCCTGATCCTAGTGTATGGACGGAATTTCGCATGAAAGAAATCAACGAGAAAATCATGCCCAATACCGAGGTACCTTTCCCAATTGTTTATATGACGAAAGATGAAGCAGATCAAATTGCGATCAACGCGACGGACATTCGGACTTATGTAGAGCAAATGGAAGCTAAATTTATTACAGGTGTGGAAAGTTTGGCTAAATGGGATGAATATGTCAGTACATTAAAATCAATGGGATTAAATGATTTTGTCAGCACTTATCAAAAAGCATATGATCGTTGGGCTAAAACCGAATAATCATCTTTAACATCAAAGTGGACGTTGGGGATGTTCCTAGCGTCCAGCTTTGTTTGAACAAAACATCAAGAGTTTGGAGAAACCAAAATGAGATTATTAGCAACTAGCATAGCGATGATGGTCAAACAAATGGTTTCATGATAAAGATCAAAGAGAACGAGTATCACACTGACTAAATAATTTTGCCAAATCATGGTAAATATAAATGAGAAAAAGAATGAACCAACATAAACGATGATCATTGGGTTCACTGACTGAAGGGAATCAGTGGATAAAACGATAGAAAAGGAAGGAAATTTTAAATGGATACATTTCCACAAAACTTTCTGTGGGGAGCAGCGGCTTCTGCCCCTCAGACAGAAGGAGCTGCTTTGGTTGATGGCAAGAGCCCATCAACTTGGGATAAGTGGTTTGAAATAGAACCAGAATTGTTTTATAACGGAACAGGACCAGAAAATACCTCTAATACGTATTATCAATACAAAGAAGATGTTGCCTGTATGAAGGCAATGAATTTAAATTCCTATCGGACATCGATTGCTTGGACGCGTCTTTTACCGGATGGCAAGACATTAAATCCGCAAGCTGTTGATTTTTACCGAGCCTATTTTCAGGAAATGCTGGATAATGGCATTGAGCCGATCATCAATTTGTTCCATTTTGATATGCCTTGGTGGCTGATGGAAAAAGGTGGCTGGGAAGTTCGTGAGTCAGCGGATCATTTTGCATTTTACGCAAAGACTGCGTTTGAAGCTTTTGGCGATTTAGTAAAAAAATGGGCGACGTTCAATGAGCCTCTTGTACACATCGAATGTGGGTATATGGGAGATGCACATTGGCCCAAGGTGCATGATTTTAAACGAGCTATACAAGTTGCCTATCACACACTACTAGCGCATGCGAAAGCTGTAAAGGAGTACCGGCGCTCTTCTTTTAATGACGGACAAATTTCTATCATTCTCAATTTAGCACCCGTTTACTCTAAAAGCGAAGAAGCTGAAGACGTGGCTGCTGCAAAGTGGGCAGACCTGTTTTATATTCGCAGCTTTCTGGACTGTGCGGTACGAGGTACTTTTCCAGAAGAGCTGGTAGAGGTATTACGAGAAAGTGATTTGCTTCCTAAAACAGAAACAGGTGATAAAGAAATTTTTGCGGAGAATACAGTAGACTTTATTGGTTGTAATTATTACCAGCCATTACGTGTTCAAGCACCTCAAGAAAAGAAACGACCAATCACAGGACTAAGAGATTTATTCCGAGGTTATGATTGGCCGGAGAAACGAATTAACCCACATCGTGGCTGGGAGATTTATCCGCGGGGAATCTATGATATTGCGATGCGGTTAAAAAACAGTTATAGCAATATTCCATGGTATATTTCAGAAAACGGGATGGGTGTGTCGCAAGAAGAACGGTTCAACAATAAAGAGAATATGATTGACGACAACTACCGAATTGATTTTTTATTTGAACATTTGACGCAACTGCAGCAGGCAATTTCAGAAGGTTCTCCTTGCTTCGGGTATCATATGTGGACATTTGCTGACTGTTGGAGTTGGTTGAATGCCTATAAAAATAGATATGGTTTTTATCGTGTCGATCTGGACAATGGCTATAAACGGTTACCGAAACAATCAAGTTTATGGATGGCACAGGTAATCGCTGAAAACCGCTTAGTTGAACCGTTTGCTCAAAACTCAAGTAGTCATTAAAGGCTAGTAAAGAAAAAAAACGATAAATGATTTACTTTTTCCAACTTTTTCTTTCAGTGCGAAGAGTTCTGCAATGAAATAAGTAATGGCATGGCCAACTTTTTAAATGACTGTTCCATGGTACTTCGCGCTATCAAAAATTTTGTTTACGATTGTTTGATATAAAAGTAAGGTGGATCGGAATATCTTCCATTCTAGAAATTATAGCGTCAGTATTGCTTCTTTCGGTTTTTTTGCTATTATTAAGTAGGAGAAACCATAAAGGAGCGAGACAAATGTCAAAAATTTTAGTTTTTGGTCACCAAAATCCAGATACAGATGCAATTGGAGCGGCAATCGCCTTTTCGCACTTGCAAAATCAACTAGGAAAAGAAACTGAAGCTGTAGCTTTAGGTACACCTAACGAAGAAACACAATATGCATTAGATTACTTTAAGTTATCTGCCCCACGTGTCGTTCAATCAGCAAAAGAAGAAGCAACACAAGTGATGCTAGTGGACCATAATGAATTTCAACAAAGTATTTCTGATATTGCAGAAGTAGAAATTTTAGCGGTCGTTGATCATCATCGGATTGCAAATTTTGAAACAGCAAATCCACTTTATTACCGAGCTGAACCAGTAGGTTGTACAAGTACAATCATTTTGAAGTTATATAAAGAAAACCAAGTAGAACTTCCTAAAGAGATTGCTGGCATTATGCTTTCTGCAATTTTATCTGATACATTGCTATTCAAATCACCAACATGCACATCAGAAGATGAGGCAGCTGCAAAAGAACTTGCAACAATTGCAGGCGTTGATTTGACAAGCTATGGGTTAGATATGTTAAAGGCCGGTACAAATCTTAGCGATAAATCAGCTGCAACCTTACTTGATCTTGATGCCAAAAGCTTCCCAATGGGAGAAGCTAATGTTCGCATTGCACAAGTGAATACAGTCGATTTAAGCGAAGTAATGGCTCGTCAAACGGAACTGGAAGAAGCGATGACTGAAGAAATGGCTAAAAATGGATATGACCTCTTTGTCCTAGTGGTAACGAATATCCTAGATAGCGATTCTGAATTATTAGTTGCAGGTCAAGGATTAGATAAAGTCGAAGAAGCTTTCCAAGTTAAATTAACGAACAATCGTGCCTTATTAAAAGGAGTTGTTTCTCGTAAGAAACAAGTCGTTCCTCAGCTAACAGCAGTTTTTAACTAAGCTAGCTAAGGGGTTGCTAACACCTTTTATTCGATAGTTATTAAAGAGCCTGACAGCTATTTGTTCCAGGCTTACAATGCCAGCCTAGCTTGTTCGATCAAAATGAGGTTGGAACAGAAGTGATCCAGCTTTAAAAAATAAGCCGAAGAATCCGAAAATAGTTGCTCGTATTTTTGGGATTCTTCGGCCTATTTCCGATTGAGCTAGGGAAAACGAGAAGGGGAAAAAATGAACTATTTTTATTCACAAAATCACCAGCAGTTGCTTAGCAAACTAGTAAACAATGCTGTTTTTCCAACTTTGATTGAGTATTTGCATCATCATCAAGAAGAAGACATTATTTTGAGAGAGTTGAAAAAAAAATTTGATCAACCGAAATTTGAAGCTTTTCTTGATCAGTTGATTGATGAAAATCTAATCAAGCGGGAAAATCGTCGTTATAAGTTGAATTTTCCAATATTTGAAGAAGAAACTTATCAAAAAGAAATTGAAGAAGCTGCAGCCCAGATTTTACAAGCTATTAGTCCTTTGTCGCAAACGGAAAAACAGTTGGTTATGGGAAATGAATGTTGGCAAGAATGTTTCGTGTCTAATTCAACCTATTTTTATGCAACCGTAGAAGATCTTATTCCTGTGACGAGACAGGTTGCTGGCAATGAGAATTATCGATTTGTTTCTTTAAATTATCATAACAAGTTATCTTATTCTCTTGCCAATTATTTTTATTTACAAAAGAAACAATTACCTGTGACATCAGAATTTTTAAAACTTGTAGAACTGATCGGTGACGTCAACGAAACTTATTATTTTGATCAAGTTGAAGTAATCATTGAGCGTATCCAAGCTCAAAAATATAAGAATCGTCGTTCCAGTATCTTCTTTGATTCACTGATCTTGTCGAATACTGTTAAAGTTGTGAAAACTGATGATCAGTTCAACTATCAATTAGCATTGCCGTTGGTTGAAACGGCAAGCAGCAGAACACAACTACCCAAAATCACTGCTGGAAGAACCGTGGAAGAGCATGCTTATATTGCTAGAAAAGTCTATGATCGTCTTATCAAGGAACTAAATTTAGCAGATTTTTCTTATATAGAAAAAATCAACTGAAAAATTTTTAGACTCAACTGTTAATAATCCTCAGACATCAAAGTTATCAGAAATGACTAGCTTTGATGTTTTTTATGTAAAGTTCAATCATTTATGTCTATTGTAAACGATTCTTTATTAGCAATATCATCCGAAAAATAAAAAAACAGTTCAAGGCACTTAGACTTACTTGTCCTGAACTGTTTTTCTTATTTGCCACATCATCATTCCTAAACACGAAATGAAGAGTAATTCAAGAAAATTACTAGTGATTTGAATATTTGCTGGATCAAAAGTTGGCGCTAACGCTAATACAAGAAAAGAAAAGACACTATAGACAAAGCAGAATAGTGGGATTAGTTGCATTAAAAGTGGCAAGCGTAACTTTTTGAATATTAGTGAAAAAATAAAGTAAGTAAAGATGGATAAAATGATAACCAGTCCATTCAGTATAAAAAAGAACAATGAATTTTGGTTAAAGGAATAGAATAAAACGGTCAGCAATGCGAGCAACCTAGATGCAACAAAAATTGTAGCAGCTTCATCCATCTTTTTGGGAATTTGTTTTTTCACATATGTTCGAAAAGCCAATGAAAAAATAAAACCACACAAAGATGAAAGAATTAACAAGAAGAGGCTCTCATCTACCTGACTTAAACCGGGGTGATCTAACAATAACCAGCCAAAGGCATTACATGGTATATCGGAAGATCTGAAATAGGAATAGCATAAGAACAAAAAAAGTGTCAATAGGGCGAAAAGCGTCCCTATGTGCAAAAATGTACTTGTCTGTCGTTTCGTTTTCATATATTCTCCTGATAAAAATAGTGTTAATCAGATATATGATAACAAAATGATGAGTATATGTCGATGCTTTTTAATGGAAATAAAAAATAAAGGCTTTTTTTATATGGTAAATTTCATTTTAACTTCAATTACAAGTTTTCAAACTAATTTAATTAAAGGTTTTACTAATGATGTGCCCCACTTAAATGTTTTTATTCACAAAGAATTTTAGTGAAAACATTGATTATTACTTATGAGTTAATAATAGATCAGTTTGATGTAGATTTTCCCAAAAGTATATTTATTCTCTATTTTAAAAAGGAGAAGTTTGAACATGAAATGCCTGAAAAAAGAATTAAATTTTTTCAGAACTAGACAGACAAAATGAGGAGCATGACAAAAAAAACAAGAGGTACTCATAGGTTGTTAGGTCATTTTGATTGTGAACGATTATTTGGAAAAAAGAAAAAATTAAAATTTAAGCCTTTTTTGTTCTAAATGATGATAAAACGATTATAATAGAATTATAAAGAGAGTTGGTGATACGAATGAAAATAATAAACCGAGCCATAGGAGTCACTCATGTTCTCAGTGTTGCCTCTTGTGGGTATTTAGATTTATATTCACTTCAGCAGCCCATCGTAGCCAATAATAATATCTTTCAGATATCATTGACCGATAGCTTGCTTTTAAGTATTTTTTTATTTTCCGTGATCTTTATCGGAAATATTTTTGGCAGCTTTGCTAGTTTTTTTAATTTCACAATTTATCCACTGCTTACCTTAGGATTAGGACTAGCTGGTCTTTTAGCATTATTGCTCTTTTCAAAAACGATGAGCTTATTTTTGATTTTGTTTGGTACGATTTGTTTATTTCAAATTGTGGTTAGTGGATGGGAAATATTTCGTTCGACTATTTTGATGAAGATCGGAGACTAAAGAAGTGAATCCAATTATATTAAAACGTAAAGTAAATAATATTCCATTATTAGAAGTTGTCCTAACCGAATTAAGAGCTGAAAGAATTCCGATAATTATTTATTATCATGGTTGGCAAACGAGTAAAGAATTAGTTTTGACACAAGGAAGAAAGTTTGCGAAACAAGGATTTCGTGTCTTACTACCAGATGCAATGAACCATGGTGAAAGAAAGCAAGTAGTTTCTGCTATTCCTTCCTTTACCTTTTGGAATAGTATTTATGGAAACTTATTTGAATTTGAGACTTTATTGAAGCACTTAGAAAAACGAGATGTTCTTCATGAAAAAGTAGCTGTAGGTGGCGTTTCAATGGGGGGGATGACGACTTGTGCGTTGTTAACAAAACATCCGCATTTGGTTGGTGGTATTTGTCTGATGGGTTCCCCTGCGCCTGAACAGTATGCTAAAGAAATTTACAAAAGAGCTCATCAGTACCAATACATACTGCCGAACGATTATTTTGATTTAATTTCTTGGGTCGAAAAATATGATTTATCTTTGCAACCAGAAAAACTAGCTGGGCGACCTTTATATTTTTGGCACGGTGAAAAAGACGAGAAAATTCCCTTTCAACAAACCAATGATTTTGTGAAAAATAATCAAAAAGAGCGTTATGGTCAAGGAATTGTTTTTGATTATTCGCAAACCGAAAAGCATATGGTAAAAGTACCATTGATGGATACAGCAACCAAATTTTTGGTGCAAATGATGAATGGATCCAAAGAATAGAAAAGACAGGTGTATTCTGATTTTTTATAATAAAATAAATAGAAAAGTAAACAACACTATGAAAAAAATCAAAGTTGAGGTTGAGAAAAAAGCGTTTAGCATCAAGAAATACGAAAGAATATCCAAAAATTGACAAGAAACACAAACACTGGTTTTTGCTATTGATGGATACTTACTCGGTGTTTCTCAAATTTTTAGTCAATTTCGGCAAATTTTTTGAAGTTGTTGCTCCTTAAACACCGTTTATTCGTTTTAGAGAGACTAGAAGAGGAGGCTATTTTTGGCTTAGTCTCATTCTTTGCTATTTTTCTAGTTCATATCTGAAACTAGAAAATAGATGGAGATAACGTACATTTTTCTAATAAAATGGAGTAACTGGCTTTCGATTCTAGTGAACTTTTATTAAAAAGATGCTGGCGTGCAGATGATTTTTACGATATTTCTACATTTTATCGCTTTCAAGTTTGCTATAATGATAGAAAACAGAAAAAAGTTTTCTATTGTGAAAGGAGCAATCTATGCCAACATTAGCTGATGTTGCTAAAAAAGCAAATGTATCCAAAATGACGGTGTCTCGTGTCATCAATCACCCGGAACAAGTAACGGATGAGTTAAAAGAATTAGTTTTTTCTGCGATGGCAGAATTAGATTATCGCCCCAATATTGCAGCAAAAGCACTCGTTTCTAATCGGTCACAAATCATCAAACTTTTCATCCTTGAAGAGATTGATACAACAGAACCGTATTATATGAATTTATTGATGGGAATTGCAAAATGTATTGGAAAAGCGCACTATTCTTTGCAGTTGGTAACCAATGATGCATTTGACGTAGGGTCTTGCGACGGCTACATCATTACAGGGGTGAGAGAAAAAGATTTTGACTGGATCGACCGATTGGAAAAACCAGTCGTCCTTTTTGGTGAAAATCGTTTTGGCTATGATTATGTAGATAGCGATAATCATTATGGCACAGCAAAGGCTTCACAATATGCTATGGAATGCGGTTACGAGACAATTATTTATATTGGGATTGACGAGGATGAGCCATTTGAGTTATCAAGAGAAGCAGGCTACCTTTCAGTTATGGAAACAGCCAACATGAAGCCGCAAATATTACGTTTCCCAAATCATTCGACAATGGCAGAGAAATATCTTGCCGATCATTGGTCAACTATTAAACCAAAGACTTGTTTTATTTGCAGCTCTGACCGACTAGCTTTAGGGATTGTAAGAGGTATTGCTAAAGAAAAGGGAAAAATTCCTGAAGATTTTGGAGTCATTGGCTTTGATGGTGTATTTTTAGACCAAATCAGTTCACCCAAATTAACTACGGTAAAACAAGATATCGTACGAATGGGTGAAGTTTGTGGTGAAATGTTGTTAAAAAAAATTACCGAAAAAGGAGAAAGTCAAGGATACCGTCGATTTTTCCCTGAATTGGTCATTCGAGAAACGACCAGATGACCGTCGAAAGAGGTTAAATTTAGTTATGGTTACTATGGAAAATGAAAAAATTATGCTATGATTGAGAAAAGTTCCATTTATGAGAAGGATGGTTTAAAATGAATGAAATTAGACGGAAACATTTTCGTTTTCCTGCCTATGATGACGAAATTGGCGTCAAACTAGCAAAAAACCAAAGGCGTGTTTTATTTGATGGACAGGATGATCTATTAACCGAAAACAATAATCAACCAATGTTTGAGCAAATGCAAGAATTTCACTTTGCTCAAGGCGATGCTAGAGAACAACGCAAACGTCGAAATTTGAGCAATTCAAAAAAATCAACAATTCCAAAAGAAAATTTAGTCAGACACAAAGAACAGCTTCCTGATTATCATACGCATCAAGCAAGTAATCGCCCATTGACTAATCAGCGGACGAGAAAAGCGGCTGATTCAATGAATAGTCAGAAGAGTCAAGAGCAGCACACAAGTACCAAAGCCTATACATCGAACCAACAAAAAAATGGTCGTGGGCGTTCTTACTTTGTACCTAAGTATGTGCCAGCATCAATTATTCCTGATCCAAAAGTATCTAGTATTTCTGACGCAGAACTAGTTGATTCAATGAAAAAAATGAAAGATTCATATTTGTTATTTGATAATGAACCGGTACCTTACCAAACAAAAAAAGCCGGCTCTCCTTCTGTACAACCTTTTAACAAAGCTGAGAAAGAACCACTCAGTGCGACATCAAAAAGAAAAGATAAAAATCATGGTGTTTTAGAAAGATCATTAAAAGGATTGATAGAAGAACAAGGGAATTCTTTGGGAGAAAATAGCTATTTTAAATAATGGAAAGCCTGGATAACTCCTTTCGTGGATTGATCCAGGTCTTTTTGTATAAAGAAAGAAGGAAAGGTTTCTATGAAAAAACAAATGAAGCAAATAGGGTTTTATGAGGGATTACCATTGACTGACAAAAATAGTTTTTTAGAAAAGTTGGCAGAAACTCCGGTTCCTAAAAAAAGGGAGTTATTGGTGGAGATTTCAGCGATTTCAGTGAATCCAGTGGATGTAAAATTTAGAATGCAGACGCCAAAACAAGAGTCTTTTACTGTTTTGGGATTTGATGCGGTAGGGAAAATAGTTGCAAAAGGTCCCCAATCTGAAAATTTTGAGATAGGAGACCGTATTTATTATGCTGGTTCAGCAAAACAACCAGGTAGTAACCAAGAATATCAGTTGGTAGATGAACGAATTGTGGCAAAAGCACCAGAAAATCTCACGGACGAAGCTAGTGCAGCATTACCGTTAACTGCGATCACCGCCTATGAACTCTTATTTGAGAAATTTCAATTGATTCCTAAAGAATCAGCGAATAAAGGTAAAAAAATATTGGTCATCAACGGTGCTGGAGGTGTCGGTTCGATTCTCACACAATTAGCAAAATGGAGTGGGTTAGAGGTGGTTGCGACAGCCAGCCCCAAAAACTTTCAATGGTTAAAAGAAAATGGGGTCGATCATCCAATTGATTACCATCAAGAGTTAAAGCCTCAACTAGAAAAGGTTGGGATAAGCACCGTCGATGTCGTAGCGGTTTTACATGATATCCGTCCCTATCTAACTGAGCTGGCAGAAATGATTCAACCTATGGGGAAAATTGGGATGATCGTAGGACTTGATGGACCAATCGATATTGCAAGTTTTAAAAATTTATCTGTTTCATTTGAATGGGAATATATGTTTACTAAAACGGATTATGGTCAACTAATCGAGACACAAGGGGAAATATTAAAACATTTGACAGCATTGGTAGAAGAAGAAAAAATCCATACTACTTTAGGAAAAGTATACAGAGAAGGCATCAGCAAAGAGACTTTAAAGCAGGCAACGAAGGAAGTAGAGACTGGAAAAGTACATGGTAAAGTAGTGATTACTGGAGGTTTTGCTAGTAACGAAATAGCGACTGAAAAGTAGAAATATACTTTTCAGTCGCTAACCAATCATTTAAGAATGTTATTCAAATTGTTCTGCAGAATCAAGAGTATCAAAAGGTTCTTTTGAACGATTTGCAGAAAAAGGATTGAGAGAACCTTTTACTTCGAGATATTTCACTTTGTTTAACGTATAAGATAAGATGGAGCAACTGAGTAAGGTATAAACAAAATGTGTTACATCCAGATATAATAAAGAAACAACCAAGATACCAAATGTAATCAAGAATAGACTTTTACCGATCTTGATATGGAAATATTTTTCAAAGGCTTGGTAAATAATGTCTGTTCCGCCAGTGCTTCCACCAAAGCGAAAGACCAGACCACAACCGATACCAGATAATACACCAGTCATCAGGCTATTGAGTAAAAGATTGTGGACAGCAAAATGGACGTTTAGTCCTTCCCACAAATGTAAAAAGAACACTAAGGCAAAGGTTCCGACAATCGTTCGCAGAAAAGCCTGCTTACCAAAAATGAATAATGAAACCAATAGCAATGGTAAATTGATAATAAGTGATGTAATGGAAGGAGCAAAACCGAATAAATTATTAAGTAAAAGGGCAATTCCTGTTACACCACCATCTGCTAATTTAGCAGGAATATTGATTCCGGTCACAGCTAAACCATAAAGTGCAGCGCCAAAACTGATACCAACCAGATCAATTAATAGATTTATTTTTTTCATTCTCAAACCTCTTTTCTTTTGAAAATTTTCAGCAACTTCTTTATTATACTTATTAGTTAAGAATCTTCAATAGATAATTTGAAAAATTTTTTCAACATTTAAAGGATGTCCAAGGAAAGGAGTAACTATGCGAGCAGCTGATCTATTAACACTCATCACAACTTCTCCAACGAAAAGAGAATATAAAGGCATCTACTGTGATCTTCATGATAATCTGCAGGCTTTGACGAGTATTCAGAAAAAAGGTGAGACTCAATGTGTGTTTTTATTTGAACCAAATAAACCCAATCTGCCGATGAAAGAGTTGCTTGTTTTCTTGATGAAAAATCGTGAAAAAGAAATTTTATATCAAAAAGGTCAAGAATTTTACCCATTATACGGAGTGAAAGAAAGAGCAAACCAGCTAGTCATTTGAGAAAAAATAGGAATTTCGAGAAAAATTGAACGTTTATGACTCTAAAACGATCATTTATTACTTTTTTTTATCTTTGGACAAAACTTACAGTATAATAATTTATGAACAAGCCAGTAAAAATTATCTCCCCCACGAGGTTTCTGCTTTACTGGCTGTTTTTTTATATTCAAATAAATTAGACACATTTCTCGTTCAAATTCGTGAGATGTGTCTTTTTTTATATAAAAGAAATACATAGAGTTTGAAGAAATAAATTTCTTCTTTCTTTCCATTTTCTTTCCATTTATTGATTAAGGACTTTATTGCTAGTTTGAAGCATATTCAGAGAATTGCCGGGGTGTTGGATTTACAAATGATGAACTACGCATCTTTTTTGTTCTTTTCAGACAACTTAGTTGGGGATTTTTTCGTCTATGTTTATACTTAAATTAGAATGGAAAGGAAGATCCTATGAATAATTTTTTTCAAACGCTTGTTGAGCGAAAAGGAGAATTGATCTCCGCAACATTTCAGCACTTATCAATTTCATTAATTGCCTTATTGATTGCGATTGTTATTGCAATCCCATTAGCTATTTGGGCAGTGAACCATAAAAAAATGGCAGAAGTATTGTTGCAGATAACCAGTGTTTTACAGACGATCCCATCTTTAGCTTTATTAGGATTGTTGATCCCCTTCGTTGGAATCGGAACAGTGCCAGCGTTGATTGCATTAGTGATCTATGCGTTATTACCAATTTTTCAAAATACGTATATCGGACTTAGTGAAATTGATCCATCCATTGAAGAAGCAGCAGTTGCTTTTGGTATGTCACGCATGAGACGGTTGATCAAAGTGGAATTGCCAATCGCATTACCAGTGATTATTTCAGGTATTCGAACAGCCCTTGTCTTGATCATTGGAACAGCGACGTTAGCAGCATTGATCGGTGCCGGTGGATTAGGAACGTTTATTTTATTAGGAATCGATCGCAATACGCCAGTTTTGACACTGATCGGTGCAATCAGTTCAGCTTTGTTAGCGATTATTTTCAGTAGTTTAATCAGACTTCTTCAACATTTGAAACCTCGATATACAGTTATCACTTTATTGCTTATCTTTTTGGGAATCGGTGGAATATCTTTGTATCAAAGCGGACTCTTTAAAGAAGATAAGGTGACGATTGCTGGGAAATTAGGTTCAGAACCAGATATTTTGATTCAAATGTATAAAGAATTAATTGAAGATAATTCAGATGTTGAAGTTGAATTAAAACCGAACTTCGGCAAAACCAGTTTTCTTTTTAGTGCATTGGAGAATCAACAGATCGATATTTATCCGGAATTTACAGGAACTGTTTTAGAAAGCTTAGTTAAAGTACCTGATGACTTAAAAAATAAAGAATTGAATGAAAAAGAAACCTATAATCAAGCAAATCGCTTATTAGGTGAACAATTTGAAATGACACTTCTTCAACCAATGGCGTATCAAAATACCTATGCTTTAGCGGTGAAGCGATCATTTGCCAAAGAAAATGGGCTAAAAACCATTTCTGATTTGGGAAAGATTGAAGATCAGATAAAAGCCGGTTTCACATTAGAATTTATTGATCGTTCGGATGGCTATAAAGGAATCCAAGAACTTTACAAACTTAATTTTCCAAGTGTACAAAGTATGGAACCAAGTTTACGCTATCAAGCCATCGATAACGGAGATGTCAATGTAGTAGATGCTTATTCGACGGATAGTGATCTAAAACAATATGACCTTGTCACCTTAGAAGATGATCAGGGATTATTTCCAGATTATCAAGGAGCTCCTTTGATGACCAAAGCCTTTGCGAAGGAACATCCAGAAATCGTTGCAGCTCTAAACAAGCTCGCTGACAAAGTAACAGAATCTCAAATGATTGAAATGAATTATCAAGTGAATGTAGAAAAACAACAACCTGCGGAAGTAGCGCATGCATTCTTGGAAAAAGAAGGACTACTGAAGGAGGGGAATAAATGAATAATCTGATAGAATTCAAGCAAGTCCAAAAGAAATTTGGCGAAAAATATGCAATTAAAGAACTAAACTTATCGATTGAACAAGGGGAAATCTTTGTTTTGGTGGGCCCCTCTGGTAGCGGGAAGACGACCTCGCTTAAAATGATCAATGGTCTATCTCAGCCGAGCGCAGGGGAGATATTCTTCAAGGGTAAATCGTTAAAAGACTATGATTTACAAAAAATGCGGTGGAAAATGGGCTATGTTTTACAACAAATTGCGTTGTTTCCAACTATGACTGTCCAACAAAATATCGAAGTTATTCCAGAAATGCTAGGATGGGAAAGAAGAAAAAGAGAAAAAATAGCTGACCAATTACTTGAGAAAGTCGGACTTGATCCTACAATCTATCGAAATAGAATGCCACAGGAATTATCCGGTGGAGAGCAACAACGGATCGGTATCGTCCGTGCTTTGGCAGCTAGCCCAGAAGTTATTTTGATGGACGAACCATTTAGTGCTTTAGATCCTTTGTCTCGAGCTTCTTTACAAGACCTTGTACTTTCCTTACATCGAGAATTAGGCACAACGATCGTCTTTGTGACGCATAATATGGATGAAGCCATAAAATTAGGAGATCGGATCGCTGTCATGAAAGAGGGCGAATTAATTCAATGTGACCAACCCGACCAGTTGTTGACTCAGCCTAAAAATGAATTTGTACGGAGCTTTTTTGATGAAACGATTCAACAAAAACAACAAACAGTAAAAGAGCTGATCGTAGCTGACGATTACAGCAAAGGACTTCATCAAGCGGATTTTCCAGATGTTTACTTAAGTACACCGCTGACTGAAGTATTCGAATTATTGATCCAACATGAAGCAGTAAATATTCGAGAAAATGAGGAAAATCTTGGGGAGATTACAAGAAAAGATATCTTCACTTATTTATCTAGAAAGGAAAGGGAAAATGAAAGAATATGATGAAGTTGTGATTGGTTCCGGCGTAGCTGGTATGAGCGTGGCTTATGGGTTAAAAAAAGCAGGGAAGAACGTCTTGATCATCGAAGAAAATCTTTGGGGTGGTACTTGTCCTAATCGAGGATGTGACCCTAAAAAAATTCTACTAAATAGTGTGGAAGCAAGAAAACGAATTGAACAGTTGTTGGGTAAAGGATTCAGTGAAGTACCAACTGTTGATTGGCAAGAACTACAAGCATTTAAGCGCAGTTTTACAGATCCAGTTTCAAAGAATCGTCAAAAAGAATTAGCAGCAGCTGACATTGATTATTTAGCTGGAACAGCACGCTTTATCAATGAAAATACGATCATGGTAGGAGAAGAAAAAATTTCAGCTGAACATTTCATTCTTGCTACTGGTCAACGACCATCGATTTTACCTATTGATGGGAATGAATTTTTACAAACAAGTACTGACTTTTTATCATTAAGTGAATTGCCTCAGGACATTATTTTTATTGGTGCAGGCTATATTGCATTTGAATTAGCGATGATCGCTCATGCTTCAGGAAGCAATGTCACGATCGTTCACCATAATCAACGACCATTAAAAGCATTTGACGAACAATTGGTCAAACAATTAGTTAAACAAATGGAAGCAGCCGGGATTCGATTTGTTTTTGATTTTGAGTCACAGCGAATCATTCAAGAAGAAACGCACTATTCCTTGCAGTCAAACGATCAAGAACTACAAGCAGATGCGATTTTTTGTGCCACTGGAAGACAGCCAAATGTTGAGCGACTAGACCTGGAAAAGGCGAAGGTAGAAACAACGAAACATGGTGTTGTTGTTAATGACTATCTTCAAACGAGTAATCCAATGATTTTTGCTTGCGGGGATATCATCTCACGGACAGAGCCAAAATTAACCCCAGTTGCTACCTTTGAAGGAAATTATGTTGCAAACTATGTATTAGGAAATACTAAAGAAAAAATTAGTTACCCTTCCATCCCTACGATCGTTTTTACTAGTCCGAAATTGGCTCAGGTCGGGGTAACAAAAAAACAACTCACTGGACAAGAAGAAGTAGTAGAAATTGATATGACCAATTGGTTTACCTATCATCGTGTGAATGAACCACTTGCTAAATCCCAAATGATCTATGACAAAGCTGGGTATTTGATTGGTGCCAGTGTCCTTAGTGAACAGGCAGATGATTTAATCAATGATTTGAATTTATTGATTAGTCAACATACAAAAAAAGAAGAATTAGAGCAGTGGATCATGGGTTATCCAACGGTAGCGAGTGATTTATCCTATTTATTGAAATAAAAAATACAGTGTATTGATTATGTAAAAAAACGATTAAATATAAAAAAATAAACGCTTAAATCTGTGGCTGAAAATGTCCTCGAATTTAGGCGTTTTTTCTATTGTAGTGAAAATGATAAAAAGATTATTTTAGTGAAAGGCTCTTTATAGAGTTCTCTAAAAGATCCGGTAGTAAATATTTTAATAATAGATATCTTGAGTGTTATTTTTATTAAAATATTACCTCGCAGAAAAGCACGAATATTATAGGTTGATCACTACTTTTTTAATATTATTATACTTATATTTTAATGAAATGGTAGACATACTTATTTTCGTACATTAAAATTAATAATAGAGGAGAATAGAGAAAACAAAGCGTTTGTAAATTTTGAGGGATTAGGAGGGGAAAATGAAGCAATTACTAACGAAACAAAGTTTAAGACAGCTAGCACTCTTAGAGTTACTCTGGAGCAACGAATGGCTGACGATTGCAGAGATCGTCAAAAAAATAGGTGGGGTTGAAAAAACGATCCGAACAGACATCAAACAACTGAATGAAATAATTGAACCTTTAAAAATAGAGACTTCGGTAAAATATGGCGTTTTTTTAAGTAAAGACTTAGGTGTTTCAAAATCATATGTTTATTCGCTTTTTTTACAAAAAAGTGTCGAATGTCAAATGTTGGAAATGATATTCATCAATCCCATGATGAAAAGAGGGGAACTATGCGATCAACTCTTTATTTCAGAAACACAACTCAATCGATTACATAATAAAATGAATATTTTAATGAAAAAATACGAAATAAAAATCACAAATGATTTGAAATTGATCGGTCACGAAAAAAATATCCGTAAACTTTTCTCTAGTTTGTTCTATGAAAAATACCTTTCACCCGATTTACTTTTTAAAACAGAAGAATTTCAACTGATTGATACAGTACTTGATATTTTTTATAAACAAAATAAAGAGAAGATGGTTATGGATGATCAACATCATTTTTTATTGAATAAAATGCGAATGAGATTATGGGTAGCTGCCTATCGTTGTAAATCTAGCTCATTCTTTAAACAAGAGGAAGATTATTTTAATTATTCTATGATTACTGGAGATCGAGAATTAAACAAAAGGTGGCAAGCTGTGTTTGGTATCGAACTATCAGAAGAAGTTTTGTTTAACCTGTTTGAGTATTTTCATGCTCCATTCAAATTAAATGAAAGATGCTTACAACTAGGGACTAGTCAATCGATCTTACAAACAAGACTGGAAAATTTGATTTTGGAAGTTAGCTATGAATTTAAGATTAAATGCCAGAACAAAACAGCTCTACTTCAGGCCGTTATGTGGCGGATATTTCGTACGATCGGTCCAACGCATATTTTAAATAACGTTGAAGAAGATTTTGTCTGCGAATTAATGAATGATCGACAAGATATCGTTTTAAATTTGAAAGCTAAATTCAGTGAAATTTATGACGATCTAACCGTTCATTCTCTAGATAAAAAAAATATGATTTATCAATCCATTTATACTTTAGTTTCACAATGGTCTGAATTTCGTTCGGAAATACGTAAGCCAACGATTAAAATCCACGCTGCATTGCTATTAGATGCACCAGCCGGGCATTTAAAAATGCTAAAAGAAGAAATCGAATATCATTTTAGAAATACATATGAAGTTGATATTTTATTGCCAATAGCACAAAATTCTGTGAATCAGCTAAAACACTATGATTGTGTCCTAACCAATGGCTTTAATACTGGCGATCTAGGAGATGTGAAAATTATTGGCGTCCCTAATTATTTTGGAGAAGAATTTGTCAAAAAACTACATCATTTTTTGATCAACAAAAAGGAAGAATTACACGTTTTTAGAAAGAATATACTCATCTAAAAGCAAAACAAGTTGAATATACATATTGAGAAAGAGGCTGAACGATACAGTAACAATCATAGTAGTATTTCCGAATGAACATCCAAAGAGCAGTTATCGTTACATTAACTATAAAAAAAGTGAGCGTGCTATTTAGTGAAAACGATTCTGTTTGTTGCATAGACCTACCTAGTAAAGGGACCCGAGATGAATGATTGTCTTTGGTCTCCTATTTTTTTACTTTGCATCACGAACAACTCAATGGATCGGTGGAAAAAATAAAAGATTATGAAAGATATTTTACCAAGGGCTCGGTATATTAAGGTTATTTTTAAAGATTGGGATATGCTAAAAATAAAACAAGGAGTATTTATCTGTTAGGAGAGGAGAGATGTAATAGAAATGAGAGAAATATTAGACGGGCGTTTGAGACGCCAATTGAATATTTTAGAAATCCTTTGGAATACGGAATGGATTACGACTGCGGAATTAGCTGAAAAAATTGATAGTTCAGAAAAAACCATTCGAAATGATCTATCTCAAGTCAACGAAATGATTGAGCCTCTATCAATTGAAACTTCTTTTAGAGCAGGAATCATTTTAAAGAAAGATATCACAACGCCTAAGTCATTTATCTATTCAAAAATTCTTGAAAAGAGTCTAGAATACACATTACTGGAAACGATTTTCCTAGGAAAAGTTACTTCTAAAGAAGAGCTTAGTGATTTGCTTTATATTTCAGAAACTCAGGTATCAAGGGTAATTAATCGAATCAATCAAGAAATCCGGTTTTTCGATTTTCAAATTACCAATCAAATCAAAATTATCGGAAACGAAGGGAATATCAGAGACTTCTTTTCAGTATATTTTTCTGAGAAATATCATTTGCCTGAAAAATTGATACAAAAAGAAGAAAGAAATTTGATTTCAGAGATCATTGATATATTCATCAAAGAAAATACGATATGGGCAATTGTGAACAATGACCATCATTTATTTTTGGGAAATTTAAAATTTCAATTGTATGTCTGTTTTACACGATTGAAGCAAGGCTATCAATTAGAAGTTAACGAGATACCTTTTCATTTTACACATCTAATGAACGAAAAAAAACTAGTAGAAAAAATACATAATGTCTTTGGCATCAAAAGTGTAAAAGAAAATCTTCAGCAATTATTTTATGAATTCCATCAGCCAATTAATCCAATCGCTCGCTTTCATTCAGAAGGAGTTGAAATCGATTCGGTCTCAATAAAGAAACAGATCGGCTATGTGATTACTTTGCTGGAAGAACGTTTTGGATTACTTTGCGAGAATCGAGATAAGTTGATTCATGATATTTATTGGACGACCATGAGTTCGGTGCGACCTACTTATATTTTATACAATAAAAAAACGGATTTTTTTGAAAATACGTTGAAGGTAAGTCCTGAGTTAGTTACCGCATTAAGAGATGAATTTTTTGATATTTACTTTTCTCTTGGTAATCCATTTTTATCTTACTTAGATGAAATGATCCAGCAATCCATCTTCAAATTATTAACTTCTTGGTCTGAACTATGGGTACGCGTGAGAGAAAGTAAAGCAAGCATCAATGTAGCACTTTTATTGGATAGCTCTTACGATCATATGCGGATGCTCAAAGAGGAAATTCAATTTTATTTTAGACATAATATCAAAATTGAGATACTCGATCCTACTACTCAAATACAAAAGGGCTATTTACAAAAGTTCGATTGCCTTTTAACAGATGTATATTCGCCTGACCATTTCGGTATTCCAACGATTGGGATGTCTAGTTATTTTGATGAAGATATCATTAATAAATTAGTTGATTATTACCATATAAAAGTTAATTCCAGTATGGATAGTTAGTTTGCACTATGACTATAAATTTCGGAAAAGTTTCCGCTTATCAACTGATATGGCTAAAAATTAAGTATTATTTTTTAGATGTTCTAAGCTAATCATCTTTTTGTTACATAACAATTACTAATGGAAAAGGTATTTACCAATCTATCGGTAAAACTTGGTTTTCATTCTATTTTATTTTTACGGATAATATTATTGTGGAGGTTGCGTCGTTAAAGTATTGGAGGTGAAGAGCGAAATAAAAAGAGTGATGTATTATTTGATAGGTGTTTTAATGGTTAGTCTTTTCATTACAACAAACTGTCATGCACAAACCACAAATGAACAAACGATTCAAGTTGAAGCAATAATAGGAGTATGGGATGCGGACGCAGATGCCAGTACAATTGATAACGTAAGTGACGCAGGAACCAAAGAAAAAGCAACTATAACGATCACACCATCTGATTCAGGTTCTTCAAAAAAAGTGAGACTTCCACAAACTGGTGAACAATTGAGCGTTTATATGATGTTACTTGGAACAATTGTATCCCTTTTCTCAACGGTTATGTTGATTGAGCTCAATCGAGAAAAAAACTATATCATGTAATTTTATTTTTATGGAAATGTTGTGAGACGTTTTCAGCGAGGAGAGAGACAGAATAATGAAGAAGTTGACAAATGTGTTACTAGTATCATCTATTTTATTAGGTGGATTTGGGATTGGAACAATGAACGCAAGTGCAGAAACAGTTAAAGATAATGAATTAGGCTGGATTCCTGGATTAAGTGACCCTGAGGATGACAGCGTAACTATTCAAGGAGAAGATAATGCACAAATTAAAGTGGATGGCTGGATTGGTCCATGGGATCCGGTCGGACCGGAAGATGTATCTTATGTTGACATCACTGTACCTACAAAAGTACGTTATGCAAATGCGGTAACAGATGATGGCCAGCCACTTCCTAATATCTTATCACCTATTTATACCGTAACAAATAATTCTAGTGCACGTAGAGTCAAGATTGAAATATCAAAATTTGAAGAAAAAAGTCAATCGGGTGTAAGACAAGATTTATACTTTACGCCAACAAATGAAGCGGGCGTCCGTTTACAAAGTGTTGCGGGTCAATTTCTTAATAGCCCTACTTATTTAACAGAATTAGATAAATCTTCATCTAAAACGTTAAAATTCGAAGGAAAAATCGCTGAAGGATTTAAAGAAAATCAAGTGGTTAGACCAAGTTACGAAATAACGTTTAATTTCACTGCTTTAAAAGATACTGAATCATAAAAAAGCGTGATTTGTTTCATTTATATCATATATTATTGGAATTCCCAGCAGAATAAACAGGGAATTTCGCACATAGTAACAATGACATGATTGTCTTAGAATACCATTTAGCAGGATTCCAAATAGTTGGAGTTCTGCTAATCATTGAAAGTATAAACTGTTGGAACGAAAGAAACTAGTTGATCAACAAAAAAACTTGTGGATTGTTTGAAAAAAAATAAAAGTAAATGCTTAACGAATGATTTTTTTATCCATCTGGTTGAGACGATTTGTTTTTGATTTTATCAGAAAGGGAGATTTTTAAATGGCACATAAAGCAAAACAAAGAAAAAAAAGCACATATATCCTGATAACCTTCTCTGTAGTACTTTTGATATTGGGGATCAGTGGATACTTCTATTTTAATCAATCTCCCCCTCAAGTCGTTACAGGATTGCCAGATTTTGATGAGAACATCACTCAGTTGAATAATGGCGAATTATTAAAAAAGATGCAGGAAGAAGTCGATAAAGACAATGTTCGGATTGTATTGAAGCATGAAATCGAATTAAATAAAGAGGGAAAAGCCCACGTGGATGTACGTAATGTGGGTGTCAACTCCTATAATATACAAGTAGAATACTATTTAGCATCTAATCAAAAAAAATTATATGTTTCAGGATTGATTCCACCCAACAATGGGATTGAATCGGTTGCTTTCAAGAATATGCCTTCCTCGGGTACGCATGGCATAAAGATATATTATAAAGTATATGATGAAAAAGAACTAATCAATACAACAACCATTGATGGAACACTCCGTATTGATTAACGAATCATAGCTAGCATAATAAAAAATAGTTATTTAGAGGCGGGCCAAAGCTTGCTTTATTATCTTAGTTCACTCGAAAATTCACGAAGTAGGTTTTGTTTTAACTGGTTTACTTGGGATCCTTTAAAGAGGGTCCTTTTTTATTTCACTAAAAGTACATAATTACCAAGAAATAGGAATTTTTCGGTTTGTTTTTTCGGATAGAATTAACTAAACTTTAGATGAAAACGTTGTTTATTTACTTGTTTGAAAGATTCACATAGTAAGAAGAAAGTAAGGAGGCAGAACTATTAAATCAATCAAATTAGAAAAAACGGATTATCGATTTTATGAATTAGAACAAGTCCAAAGACATAATCAAAGAGAAATAGTTGAATCAAGTATTGTACAACCAGATAAAACATCTTTAAATTATGATGTTTTAAATAAGAAATTTATTGACTATAAAAAGATCATTAGAAAATATTTGACCCATTTATCTTCAACAAAATCGATTCATTCTAATTGGACAATATTAATTGAATGGCGAATCATCTTTAAAGAATCGGCATTAAAAAAATTATCAGTAAGAGAAACAAAACTATTTTTTTTACAAATTGTTCAAACCTTTCAAAAACTATACGGTCTATCGAATATCATTTATGCACATGTTCATTTTGATGAAGAGAAACCACACTTACATATTGGCCTAATACCCATGAAAGAAGGACGTCTCAATTCTGCTTATATTATGTCCAAATATAAAAACTGTGAAATAGAAACAGAATTACTCAAAAAGTTAGAAGCAGTTCTTCAACAAAATAAGACATCCATCTATCGAAAAAAATCGACAAATGATCATATGAAAGAACAATTGAATGCTGAGTATCAGGAATACAAAGAACTGTATACTAAATTACTTCACCACTCGTTGTTGCCTTCTGAGGTGGGGATGAAGAAACCAGGAAGAGAAACAGACAACTATTCAAATCATATGACAGACGAAAAGAGTAAAACAATAGACGAATTACATAAAGAAAACAATTATTTGAATTCATTAGTGAAACGATTGAAAGCAGAGAACAACTATTTATTGAACGTCATGAAAGAAACAAAAAATAATTTTGAGCAGTTAGACAAACACAACTGTTCAAAAAACACGATGAACGAACCACCATTTGCCAAACTGGAATTAGAAAATCGAAATTATCAAAAAAATTGACAGAAAGGATACTATTTCTGCCAATTTTTTTCATTTACGCTTTGCTTAGTAAAAAAAACGAAGATCCTAAAGAGGGACCTTCGCTTTTTAAACAAGCTATTTTATATTAGTACCAACCGTTTGCTTCCCAGAAAGATTTAGCTGCTTCCCATGAGCCATAACGAGAAGATACGTATTGTTCAGCAACTCGTTCTTGGTTTGCTGCTGAATAGTCACCATTTAAGTAAGAAGAATCTAATTGGTAACGTCCGATGTAACGACCGTTTGTTGCTGTATAAGAACCGCTAGATTCTTTTTGAGCGATCCATTCTTTCGCTGAGCTTGTGTTTGTTGTCGCTGGTGTTGCTTGTGCCGCTGTTTGCGTTGCTTGTTGTACTGGTTGAGCAGGTGCTGCTTGTTGTACTGGTTCTTGCTTCACTGGTTGTTCAGCCACTGTTTTTGTTTGAGCAGGCGCTTGATAAGCTGTTTGTGTTGTTGCTTGTTCGCCTGTTGGGATTGTTAATTGTTGACCTGAATAAATCAAGTTGATGTTTGAGATTGAATTTTTTTCTGCAATAGTTTGGATCAAGGAGTTATCACCAACGTATTTTTGAGAAATCGTTGATAGCGTATCACCTGATTGAACGGTATAAGCTTCGTCCGCATGTGCAGATGTTCCCATAAAGAATAGTGCGCCGGCAGTCAAAGTTGTTCCTAATAGTAATGTTTTAAGTGATTTCATGTAAAAGCTCCTTCGTAAATTTAAAAATAGTTTTGTTGTGACCAACGAGGAATACTTTACCACGGGGATATATTTCATAGGTAATAGCTTTATGACAAATCTACCTTTTTTGTAATATTTGAAGTAACATATGTAATCGAAAGCGATTTCTTTGTCGTAAAATCAAGCATAATGTCTCTGAAAAGAGTAGCTGTCTAGTTATTAAGAAAAGGTTAATCTCACGTTTTTCTGTAGAAAAAATCTCTCTTTTGTCTCGAATAACGCTTACATGAATATAAATAAAAACAGTCATGAGCATACAAACTAACGCTCATGACTGCTTTATTTATATTAGGAACAGAGGATAATTAAAAAATTATCGTTCTACTCTATTTGTAATAAGTGGAAAGAATTTCAAACAATAAATAGCACAAATTCCTACAATAATATAGATCGCTTTAGCTAGAATTGTCGTAGATCCACCTGCAATAGTAGCAACTAAATCAAATTCTAATAAACCAACCAATAACCAATTTAATCCACCAACGATCAACAATGTTAAAGCAATAATGTCTAAAGTTTTCATTTGTTATTTCTCCTCTCCATATTTGACATACTCTAATTATAAACTAATTTTTATATTAGTACTAAAATACTGCTTAAGCTTATAAAATAAGGTTATAAGCTGGTAATGTCATCTTTATTTATAAGAATACGAGTTTGATGATGAGAAAAAAATGAAATATATAGGTCAAGAAAGAGAAATGTCCAATGGAAAGCAAAAGGATTCAAGAACTGTAAACAAGCGTTACACTATTTAAAAGAATCGATTGAATAAGCGTTCAATTATGGTTCCTAATATTCATCGTTCTCATAATTCTTTTACAGTATAGGTCATAGGTTGTAAGTATAAAAAATGATCAAGATGGGCAAAATAGAAGGCATGCAGATAAAACAATACTGATTTCATTGCTTAATCGTAATAAGGAGAAATAATCAAAAAAGCTATCTTATGAAACATAAGAAGGAACTGTCCATAGTAATCATTAGCAGTAAATTAACAGGAAGAGTAAAATAGAAAGAAGAATTTATGCGTAAAATTATCAGAAGTCAGGTCGTTTAGTATAACGAACAGTAAGTTTATTAATAAGACGTGAATAAGAAAACAAAAAAACGTAGAGCACGGAATGCTCTACGACTAGTCATTGATGCAGACGATGGGATTTGAACCCACACGAGCGTACGCTCACAAGACCCTCAATCTTGCATGTCTGCCGTTCCATCACGTCTGCGTATAATAACAATAAATTAATGATAGCGAGTATTTCCGCAGATGTCAAGATGAAAAGGGAGAGAAAAAGTGGAAAAATATGATGGGGAGTTTTCTATCTTAGGAATGAGTGTTGGGCTAATTCTTGGTATTGTATTGAAAGATTTGTCTGCCGGAATTTTTTTGGGTGTTATTTGCGGAATTGCTATGGACTGGGGTGCGAATTTCTTCAATGAATATCGACGGAAATGAGTTTGAAAACTAACTAAATTTTCTTATGGTTTTACTTAAAATTGTGGTAAATTTTAGAGGGATAGAGTATGATATTGAAAATAAGTAAAAAATAAAAAATCAGAAATTTCTGTTTATTTTGAAATGAGGGATTGGATAGCGTTATGAGAGAATTTGAAAAATCCAATAAACTAGAAGGCGTAAGCTACGACGTACGTGGACCTGTGTTAGAAGAAGCCGAACGTATGCAAGAAGAAGGGATCAGTATTTTGAAGTTAAATACTGGAAATCCTGCCCCCTTTGGATTTGAAGCGCCAAATGAAGTGATACGTGATTTGATTATGAATGCACGAGATTCAGAAGGCTATTCTGATTCTAAAGGCATTTTTTCAGCAAGAAAAGCGATTGAACAATATTGTCAAATCAAAAAGTTCCCCAATGTGACGATCAACGACATTTATACAGGGAATGGAGTCAGCGAACTGATCACAATGTGTATGCAAGGTCTACTTGATAATGGGGATGAGGTTTTAGTTCCGATGCCTGATTATCCATTATGGACGGCTTCAGTATCACTGGCTGGTGGAAAACCTGTTCATTATATATGTGACGAACAAGCAGAATGGTATCCTGATATTGATGACATTAAATCAAAAATAACGAGTAGAACAAAAGCAATCGTGATCATCAACCCAAATAATCCAACTGGAGCATTGTATCCAAAAGAGATTTTAGAGCAAATCGTGGAGATTGCTCGTCAAAATCAATTGATTATTTATTCTGATGAAATTTATGATCGTTTAGTCATGGATGGTTTAGAACATATTCCAATCGCTACCTTGGCACCAGATTTATTTGTCGTGACGTTGAATGGTTTATCTAAATCCCATCGTGTTGCAGGATTTCGTGTTGGCTGGATGGTGTTGAGTGGAGATAAATCACATGTTAAAGGCTATATTGAAGGATTGAACATGCTTTCTTCGATGCGTCTTTGTTCCAATGTATTGTCTCAGCAAATCATTCAGACGGCATTAGGTGGTTATCAAAGTGTGGATGAATTATTATTACCTGGTGGGCGTATTTATGAGCAACGAGAATTTATTTACAATGCCATTAATGACATTCCCGGCCTTTCTGCAGTAAAACCTAAAGCAGCGTTTTACATTTTTCCTAAGATTGATACGAAGCGTTTCAATATTTTAGATGACGAAAAGTTTGTTTTAGATTTCCTACATGAACATCATATCTTGCTGGTTCATGGTGGGGGATTTAATTGGCATCAACCGGATCATTTTAGAATCGTTTATTTACCAAAGATGGATGATCTGAAAACGACTGCTGTCAAAATGCGTGAATTTTTATCGACTTACCGACAAAAATAGCCTGTCATGGATGTTTTTACTCAAAAGAGCCGAACTCAAGTTTTGGCTCTTTTTGGTGTGAGAGATGAAATAATCACTAGCTAAATCAAAAATAAGGAAGGAAAAAAGTCGGACAAGTTTTTGATAGGACTTTTCTTGATGTTTCTTCTTCCGTAAAGTAAAATATTGGTATAATGCGAATACGCATATTTTGAAGGAGGATGCTTATGGAAACGTTGGTCGCTTCCTTTGGTACAATCATAAAAGAAATTCGAAAAGAACAGAAGATGACACAAAAAATGCTTTCGCAAGATATTTGTTCACAGAGTGTTTTAAGCAGAATTGAAAATAATGAAGAGCTACCAAATGTTGTTGTAATGGCACAAATTTGCCAACGTTTAGGCGTAACGATCGATCATGTCATGCGTTTATCTCATGGGAAAATTCGAGCGGTCTTAAAGAATTTTGAGTTAACAGACTTGTATTTTCAGCAACGAGATTATCGCAAGCTGGAACAAGTGTTAAAATCGCCAGAGGTTACAGAAAATTTGTACGAAGCTGCGGATTTTCAAAAATATTATTATTATTTAGGCGTCTGTGAATTTACATTACGAAAAAATATTACTCAAGCACTTAGTTATTTAAAAGAAGCGCTCTCCTATTCGACGTTAAAAGATCGAACACAAGTGACGGATGTTGAGATCCAGCTAGTCAGTTGCATTGGCAAAATCTATGGCGTAGCTGGCAAAACTGCGGAAGCTAGGTACTATTTAAGTCGTAGTATCCAACTCTTCCAAGAGACGATCCAAGATCGAACCAAAAGTGAGTTTACTCAAATTTTTTATAACTATGGAAGCTTTTTGTTGCACCAAGGAGAAATTGAACTATCTTTAGAACAAGTAAATCAAGGAATACGGTGGGCGCAAGACAAAAATAGTTATTATTACCTTAACGATTTATTTATTTTAAAGAGTTTGATTTATAAAAAGAAAGGTGAAATCAATAAAGCTCTCTTTTATGAAGAATTGGCACAATCAGTTAAAAAAATAGCAAAAAGTCTCTAAATGGTGTAGACCATTCTTGACTTATCTCCAAAATAAGAGTACCTTTAGGATAGAAAATCAAAGGAGAGAGAAGAATGAGAACTTTTATCTACGCAGACAAATTCTTTTTGTCATCCGGTGTCAAAAATGCAGGTTATCTTGAAATCACTGATGGTCTTTTTGGGGAGTATACCCAAAACACACCTGAAGGAGAAGTCAATATCATTGATCAAAGCGGAAAATGGATCGCTCCTGGTCTAGTTGATACGCATATTCATGGCTATATGAACCATGATGTGATGGATAATGATGCAGAAGGTGTGAAAGCAATGTCAGAAGGATTGCTTTCTTGTGGAGTAACATCGTTTTTACCAACTACTTTAACATCAAGTAAAGAACGTTTAAAAGATGTAGCTGAAACAATTGGAAAAATGTACCAAGAAGCTCCTGGAGCAAAAATTAAAGGAATCTATTTTGAAGGACCATTCTTTACGGAAGAACATAAAGGGGCGCAAAATCCAAGTTATTTTGGAGACCCTGATCTTGATACTTTCCATGAATGGCAAGAAGCTTCGGGCGGACTGATCAAAAAAATTGCCCTAGCCCCAGAACGAAAAGGCGTTGAAGAGTTTGTCAAACAAGTGACAGATGAAGGCGTGGTTGTTTCATTGGGTCATAGTAATGCGACGATCGATGAAGCACAAAAGGCAGTAGAAGCAGGTGCCAGTGTCTTTGTCCATGCGTATAATGGCATGCGTGGATTAAATCATCGTGAACCTGGAATGGTTGGTGCGCTACTATCGCTAGAACATGTTTTTTCAGAATTGATTTGTGATGGGCATCATGTTCATCCAAATGCTGCTCAAATTTTAATGGAAAAAGCAGGTCATGACCATGTGGCATTGATCACTGATTGCATGATGGCTGGTGGAATGCCTGATGGCAATTATAATTTAGGAGAATTTCCAGTGGTCGTGAAAGATGGAACTGCTCGCTTAGAATCAGGTAATTTAGCAGGAAGTATCTTGAAATTAAAAGAAGCAATCAAAAATGTAGTAGACTGGGGATTAGCTACACCTGAACAAGCTGTGATGATGGGAAGCTTAGTACCAGCAATCAGCTGCAAGATCGATGATACTTGTGGCAAGATCGCAAAAGGACGGGACGCTGATTTTATCGTATTGAATCCAGATATGACTTTAGAAGCAACATACCTAGATGGTGTAGAACGTTATCACGCTTAATAAAAAGACTGTTATTAAGTAAGTAGGAGCGAACCATCGCTGAAAGGCTGATTTGAAGAGCTTTGACTTAATGGATCAGATCATTTTATTTGAACATCATTCGTAAATAAGCAAAAGCCGATGTGGCTGGGACAGAACCTTGTTCCATTCACACCGGCTTTTTTTTAACTGATTTGGATGACTTTCACCCCAACATTTTTGATTTCAGCAATTACTTTTTCAGAACAAAACTTGTCAGTAATCAAATAATCAAAAACAGAAATATCTGCAATTTTAAATTTTGATGTTAAACCAATTTTACGATGATCAGCAACTAGAATTTTACATTTAAACGTTTGACGAATCATCATTTCATTGATCGTTGATTCATTGAGAATTTTAGTTGTTACGCCATTATCGAGCGACACACCACTGCAACCAATGATACAGACATCAGCATTCATTGAAGAAATGGTATTTAATGCGATATCACCCACTAATGCTTCTTTTGGAAAGCGCATCTCACCTCCAGTCAAGATATAATTGCAGTTTTCTTTATGAGGGGAGTAAGTGATTTTTACGTTATTTGTGACAATTGTCAGGTGATTGGCACGTACATATTCAACCACTTTAAGTGCAGTAGAACTAGAATTGATGAATACGGTATCATAATCATTGATGTATTTACAAGCTTCACGAGCGATTGATTGTTTTAGTCGTTCTGGTCCAGATTGATCAAAGTCTGTACGATTATCATAATTATAAGAACAAAACCCGTAATGACGAATGATCTCATTTTTTTCTTCTAATAAATTTAGGTCTCTGCGTATTGTACTAATAGAGACTTTTAAAGATTCAGCTAACTCATATGTTGTCATTTGCTCTTTTTGTTGTAATCGCTCCAAAATATCCTTTTGACGCTTCTCAATATTGACAATGGAATTTTTCATTATTTACCCTCCTATTTGTTGCCTATGTATATGATTTTTATCGCTCCAAAGATTCATATAAAGTTTATTAACTATATATATCATACTAAAAAAATCAATTAACTTACAAAAACGATCATATAAATAACAAACAGTCATATAAAAGGGTTTTCATGTTTGTCGTTGCATATTATGATTTAGATGTCAACAAAAGAAAGTTCTTGAGAGGAGAATTACAATGAGCAAACATGTCAATGATGTCACAAAAGAAAATTGGGTTTTAGAAACATTTCCTGAATGGGGTACCTACTTGAATGAAGAGATCGAAACAGAAGAAGTAAAAGAAGGAACGGTTGCGATGTGGTGGTTAGGTTGTACCGGGATTTGGTTAAAGACGCATAAAGGGACAAATATTTTGTGTGATTTATGGTGTGGGACAGGTAAACGTAGTCATGGAAATGGGATGATGAAAAAAGGGCATCAGATGATGCGAATGAGTGGGGTTCAAAAAATGCAACCGAACTTGCGGACGCAACCTTTTGTGATTGACCCTTTTGAAATGAAAAGTGTAAACGCTTTAGTTGTCACGCATATCCATTCGGATCATTTGGATATCAATACAGCAGCTGCTGTTCATCAAAATTGTCCGAATGCAAAATTCATTGGTCCTAAAGAAGTAGTAAATACTTGGTTGAACTGGGGAATTCCAAAAGAGAAAACGATAATCGTCAAACCAGGAGATGAAGTCAAAATTGAGGATGTAACTATCGTTGCTTTAGAAGCATTTGACCGTACAGCATTAGTCACTTGTGAAGATCCAGAGGAAACTTTAAAAGGGAAAATACCTCAAGAAATGGATGAGATCGCTGTGAATTATCTATTTGAAACATCGGGTGGAAATATTTATCATGCTGGAGACTCTCATTATTCTAATATGTTTGCGAAACATGGGAACGAACATACTATTGATGTTTGCCTAGGTGCATATGGTGAAAATCCACGAGGTATCACGGATAAAGTGACTTCTGTCGATATGTTGCGAATGGCTGAGTCATTAAAGGCTAAAGTAGTCATCCCTGTTCATTATGATATCTGGGCAAATTTTATGGCTGATCCAAAAGAAATTACCGAAATATGGAAGTTTAAAAAGGATCGCTTGAAGTACGATTTTAAACCATATATCTGGCAGGTAGGAGGCAAGTTTACCTATCCAACGAACAAAGACGACCTGGAATTTAATTTCTACCGTGGTTTTGAGGATGTATTTTCTGTAGAAAACGATACACCATTCCCGTCATTCTTATAGAAAAGAGGCTAACAACATGTTGAAATATTTTTTGGATCAAGGCTTGGTGAAATATTCCGATAAAGAAATTACTGATTGGAAGGAAGCTGTTGCTGAAAGCTGTCAACTATTATTAGATAAAAAGTTGATTGATCAAAGTTACGTAGATGAAATCATCCAATGTGTAGAAGAACATGGTCCTTATATCGTGATTGTTCCCAAAGTGGCAATGCCACATTCTTCAGCAGATAGTGAAGGAGTTTATGGAACAGCTATATCATTCACTAAAATGAAAAGACCCATTCAATTCGACCAAGAAGAAAAATCAGCAAGTTTATTCTTTACTTTAGCAGCCAAAAATGTAGATCAGCATATGGAAAATATTCAAAAATTGTCTGAGTTGTTGATGATAGATGGACTAATTGATCGTTTGGCAGATACCGATTCGATTGAAGACTATCGAGTGGTGATGCAAGAGTATAACTTATAGGAGGAAAAAAGAATGGCTGATTTTTTATTGAGCATTTGGACTTATTTCGCTACAAACATCTTAACTCAACCAGCTTATCTGATTGGTTTTATTGTACTGCTAGGGTACATTCTCTTGAAACGTCCATTTTATGAGTGTATTGCTGGTTTCTTGAAAGCAACAGTCGGTTACTTCATTTTGACGGTTGGTTCAGGAGGATTAGTAAACAACTTCCGCCCCATTTTAGTAGGTTTAAAAGAACGGTTTAATCTGGATGCGATGGTCACCGATCCATATTTTGGACAAAATGCCGTTGACTCTGGATTAGAGGAAACATTTGGTCGTACATTTGGGGATGTCATGATTTTACTTTTGATTGCTTTTGTTATGAATATCTTACTCGTTCGTTTTCAAAAATATACAAAATTACGTTCGGTTTTTACAACTGGAAATGTTCAGATTCAACAATCTGCAACTGCTTTTTGGATATTATTATTTTGTTTTCCCTCTTTAGGAAGAATTCAAGTTCTGATTTTTATGGGACTGATTTTAGGCTGTTATTGGGCAGTAGCTTCTAATTTAACAGTTGGTATCACCCAGGAGTTAACCGAGGGCGCTGGTTTTTCTGTGGCACATCAGCAAATGTTTGGTATCTATATATTTGCGAAGTTAGCCGAGTTTTTAAAGAAACGTGATCAAAAAAATGAACACTCTAAAAAAGTGGATAAAAAATTGGAAGATATTGAATTACCAGGTTTTTTATCTATATTTAATGAAAATATGGTAGCAACTTCTTTATTAATGCTTTTATTTTTTGGAATTATTTTGTTAGTGCTAGGAAAAGATTATTTGATTCAAGCACAGTTTATGCAAGAAGGACAAAGTTTCTTGTTCTATATTATGACAACATCATTGAATTTTGCTGTCTACCTAGCCATTTTACAATTAGGAGTCCGTACTTTCGTGGATGAGCTAACACAATCTTTTCAAGGGATCTCAAATACAATCCTACCAGGTGCGGTTCCTGGGATTGACGTAGCTGCTACTTTTGGTTTTGGTTCACCTAACGCCGTAACCATTGGCTTCTTGTTTGGTGCCTTAGGTCAATTTTTGATGATTGCCTTACTCATTTTGTTCAAATCACCAACCATCGTGATTGCTGGTTTTATTCCATTGTTCTTTGACAATGCAGTTATCGCAGTTTTTGCCAACAATCGAGGTGGTTTCAAAGCCGCCTGTCTATTCCCATTTCTTTCTGGAATCATTCAAGTTGGTGGATCGGCCGTTTTTGCAACTTGGATCGGCATGTCAAAATATGGTGGCTATCTCGGTATGTTTGACTGGGCCACTGCTTGGCCATTATTTACTGTAATGATGAAGTTTTTGGGGTATGTTGGTATCGCATTAGTCGTGGTTGGGCTATTGATTATTCCACAATTACAATACCGTAAAAATCCAGACGGGTACTTTTTGATCGTCGATGATTATGAGCAATATGCAGAAAAATATCACAACGAGAATTAAATACAACAATAAAATTAAAATGAACACATAGGAGGAAAACATAATGAGAATTTTAGTATCTTGCGCAAACGGGTCGGGAACAAGTTTGATGATGATGAGAAGCGTCGAAAAGGCAATGAAAGAACTAGGTGTGTCAATTACCAAAATCCATCATTGTGCAATTTCTGAAGGAAAAAGTTCTGCGACTCAGTATGATGTCGTTTTTACACCAGTCAATTTTTTGAATATGTTTATCCAAGCAGAGAAAAAAGGAATTACAGTGATTGGCATTAAAAATGTCATGTCAGCCAAAGAAATTGGTGAAAAATTTGCTGAATCAGCGTTGTATCAAAAATCTAAATAAAAGAGGAAGACAAAATGAGCAGACCAAAATTACAGATTGCTTTGGATCATAATGATTTAGAACAAGCATTAGCAGATGTATTTCAAGTAGGGGATATTGTCGATATTATTGAAATTGGAACCATTTTATGTCTGCAAGAGGGGCGCAAAGCCATCAGCTGTATTCGTAGCATGTTTCCAAGGAAAACAATTGTTGCTGATACAAAATGTGCGGATGCCGGGGGCACGGTAGCCAAAAATGTAACTGATGCCGGTGCGGATTTTATGACTGTTATCTGCTGTGCTACTCTGCCAACCATGGAAGCAGCTCAAAAAGAAGTGAAGGCATTGCAAGTCGAACTGTATGGGGATTGGACCTATGAACAAACAGCTGAATGGCGGAGGATCGGTATCCAACAGGTGATCTATCATCAAAGTCGAGATGCATTACTTTCTGGTGAAACTTGGGGAGAACGGGATCTGACAAAAGTAAAGAAATTGATAGAAATGGGCTTTGCAGTTTCTGTGACAGGTGGATTAAACGTGGAAACATTGAAATTATTCGCAGGGATTGAAGTGGAAACTTTTATAGCTGGAAGAGGGATTTCTAGTGCGGACGATCCTGCAAAAGCAGCCAATGATTTTAAACAAGAAATGATTCGCATTTGGGGGGAATAGACTTGGCTCAAATCGGAATTTATGAGAAGGCACTACCAAAAGATATCTCTTGGAAAGAGCGCTTTTTATTAGCAAAGGAACTTGGTTTTTCCTTTATTGAGATGTCGATTGACGAGACAGATGAACGCCTAGCTCGACTCAATTGGTCTGACGAGAGGATCAATCAAATACGCAAAGACATGAAAGAGACGGGCATACGGATCAATTCCATTTGTCTGAGTGGTCATCGCAGGTTTCCTTTTGGCTCTTCAAATGAAGCGTATCGGATAAAAGCCAAAGAATTGATGGTCAAAGCGATCCGACTTGCTCAGCGCTTAAGTATCAAAATTATCCAAGTAGCCGGATACGATGTCTATTATGAGAAAAAAACAAGGCTATCACGAAAATTATTTATTGAAGGACTCGAAGAAAGCGTCAAAATAGCTTCTGAATATGGAATAATCTTGTCAATTGAAATTATGGATGATCCATTTATGAATTCAATCACTAAATTTTTAGAAATCAAACGCCAGATTGATTCACCATATCTTCAAGTCTACCCAGATCTTGGTAACCTTTCGGCTTGGCAAGAAAACGATCCAGAACGTGAACTAGAAAAGGGAATCGAATGGATTTCTTCCATCCACTTAAAGGATACCTATCCAGTAACAACTGAATCATCAGGTCAATTTCGTGATGTTCCTTTTGGCGCAGGCTGTGTTGACTTTGAGGGTTTGTTAAAGAAACTCAAACAGTTGAATTATAATGGGTCATTTTTAATTGAAATGTGGAGTGAAAAAAATCCGGATTTTAAAAAAGAAATCGCAGCAGCAAAAAGCTATCTTTATCCGAAGCTAAAGGAGGCAGGTTATGAGTTTGCGTAATCCGATCATTAAAGAAATGAAACAACGTGTTTATGAAGCAAATTTGGCACTACCTCAATATGGACTAGTTAAGTTGACTTGGGGAAATGTCAGTGAGATTGATCGAGCGCTTGGGGTGATCGTGATCAAGCCAAGTGGTGTAAAGTATGAACAGATGGCTCCCGAACAAATGGTAGTGACTGATCTAGCTGGAAATCCGCTAGAAGAAGATGGGATGAAGCCCTCTTCTGATTTATCGACTCATGTGATTTTGTATCAAGCTTTTGAAAAAATCAATGCTATCGTCCACACGCACTCCACTCATTCAGTCATGTGGGCGCAGGCTGGTCGAGACTTGCCTGCCTATGGAACAACTCATGCGGATGCTTTTTATGGAACGATTCCTTGCACACGGCAATTAACTGAAGAAGAAGTTAAAAGTGCTTATGAAAGAAACACTGGTCATGTGATTGTTGAAACGTTTCAAGAGAGACAATTAGCTCCCACTGAAGTTCCTGGTGTATTCGTTTATGGACACGGCCCATTTACTTGGGGTGAAACCCCTGCAAAGGCGGTAGAGAATAGCTTGATCTTAGACGAAATATGCTTAATGGCTAAAGAAAATGAAAAAATTAATCCTGCTATGCAATCTATTCCACAATATCTTTTAGATAAGCACTACTATCGAAAACATGGGATGCATGCATATTACGGTCAAAAATGAAGAAGCTTGCGGGGGCTTACTTGAAGTCTTCACATTTATTGATTCGTAGCACTTAGTAGCAAATTTTTATTCTTGATTTATAAAAGAGTTACTATGTCTGAGTTTGATGTCTGATGTCAAACTCAGACGTAGTTTTTTCTTGTATAAATACTTAGTTATCCAAAGCTACGATTCAACTAAAATTTCTAAACGCGTCACATATTCTTCTGGCTTATTCGTTTCGTGAAAATCAATCAGATAAGATTCATAAAATGGACTGGCTCTATGAAGCGAATGGGTAGTCAGGTAGTTCATGATGGTAGCAATTCCTTTCTTCCTTTGTTCATAGTCACCTTTAAAACTATAACTAAGATAATTTCCAGCAGGGAGTATCTCAGCATCCTCATTTTTAATCGTAAGATCAGGACAAAAATAAAATACTTGATAGGTAAAAGGATCTTCTTCTAAATGGATGATACTACCAAAAAGATTTTGATTATTAGTGCTTAATAAAGGTTCGTATTTTTTATGAAGTTCTTTTAACGAAAAGTCGATTTGTTCATCCGTCGCAACCGTAGAAGCTTTAAGAATCAGTCTTTTCGGTTGCTGCACTAATAGCACTTCTTGATAGTCTATGCTTTCTGCTTCTTCAATTAACTGGACACGTTCGATTAATAGTTCGATTTTTTTTTGTGAGTCACTGATGAGTTGATGAAGTGCCTCGATTTCAAAAGCTAATAATTCTTTTGTCTTGCTGATTTCTTTTTGCTTCAAATAATCGGCGATCTCAGTAATGGAGACGTCAAAATAACGTAGGTCACGGATGGTATTCAGTTGTTCAATGTGTTCGTAAGAATAATTTCGATAGCCATTTTCATCATAATCCGGTGTAATCAAACCTAATTTTTCATAATAGCGTAAAGTATGGGCTGTAATATCATAGAGCTTTGCTAATTCATTGATTTTCAAATCATCACTTCCATTGATCAGTCATTTTAAGTAAGGTTATTTTACTACGAAACGTGGGGGAAATGTGAATGGAATTGATTTTTTTATTCTACATAGATAGATTTGCTTAAATTTTTCTTGACCTTAGAGTCACTCTAACCTTTATGATTTGATCAGTAAGAATTATTGGAGGAAAAAAATGAAAGAATGGTACACCTTATCAATCATAGAAATCAAAGAAAAATTAATGGTAAAAAAAGCAATGAACGAACAAGAAAGGAACGAACGACAACTTAAGTATGGAAGAAACGTCTTAGAAAATGGTATTAAAGTTCCAGAATGGAAAAAATTTCTTTCTTACTTTCATGATGCACTGATGTACATTTTACTAGGAGCTGCGATCGTTAAGCTTTTTACAGGCGCATATATTGAAGGCAGTATGATTTTTTTAGTTGTTTTCTTAAATGCGCTGATCGGCTATTTACAAGAACGAAAGGCAGCTTCATCTTTAGACAGCATTGCGGAATTACTTAGTGAAAAAGCAGTCATCATCGAAAAGGGACAGCAAAAAGAGATTGCACCAGCTGATTTAGTGGTGGGGGATCAAATCGTATTAGCTGCTGGAGATATCGTTTCTGCAGATGTTCGTTTGAGTGAAACGTTCAATTTACAAATCGATGAAGCAATTCTTACTGGAGAAACCCATGCGATCCAAAAGACGACCGACCCGTTACCGCTAGAGACTCCTTTAGCGGAACAAACGAATATGGCTTTTTCTGGGACTAAAGTGGAATCAGGCAGAGGAGTAGGGATCGTAGTCGCTGTCGGAACTGCTACAGAAATTGGAAAAATCAGCACTTCATTAGGGTCGATCACAGAACAAGAAACACCGTTATTGAAGAAAATCAAAGAAATGAATACTAGTATATTTAAAGGAATCGCTGCGTTGATTTTATTGTTAGCTACCGTATCCTACTTTTATTATGGCATGACTTGGGGCTATATAGCGACAGCTGTCATTGCCTTGATCGTGTCTTCTATCCCAGAAGGACTTCCTTCGATCTTAACGATTATTTTATCTTCGGGTGTCAATCGAATGGCAAAGAAACAAGCAATCGTCAAAAATCTACCCACAGTTGAAACGTTAGGGGCAATGACAGTAATTTGTTCAGATAAAACAGGAACACTGACTAAAAATGAAATGACATTGGTTAGCTTAGCGACTAGAGAAGCGAACCATGGGGTGGAAATGCTTGAAGAAAAAAACTGGACCAAAAATGAGACTTGGCTTGTTGAAGCGATGCATAATTGTCAAGAAACCCAACTAACTCAAGGAGTATGTCCAACTTCAGGTAATGCCACGGAATTAGCTTTATTAAAATGGACCAATCAACAACCGATCGAACTTTATCCAGTCGTTGATAAAATCCCTTTCGACTCAGCTTACAAATATATGGCGACCGTCCATGAAATTGCAGGAAAAAGGATCTTATTTGTGAAAGGTGCGCCAGATGTTTTACTGAATAAAGTGCAATATGAACTGGGATCAGATGGAAGACAACAACAGATAGATCATGCTATGTGGTTACAAAAAAACGAACAATTAGCGCAAACAGGCCAACGTGTCTTAGCGTTTGCAATGAAAGAGTTAAAGGATCGTGAATTGTCACATGAAGAATTAACGAATGAGCTGGTGATGATTGGACTTAGTGGCATCATTGATCCACCAAAGGAATCAGCTATTGCTTCAGTCAAGGAAATGCAACAAGCAGGGATCAGAGTAAAAATGATCACTGGCGATCATCAAGCAACAGCAAAAGCGATCGCTGAGAAATTAGGTTTAAAAAATGCTAAATCGGCGATTACGGGAACGGAATTAGATCAATTGACAGAAGAAGAATGGAAGATCGCTGTCCGTGAGAATGATGTTTTTGCCAGGACGACACCTGAACATAAATTGGCTATTGTGACCTATCTCCAAGAACAAGATGAAATTGTTGGAATGACTGGGGACGGCGTTAATGATGCGCCAGCTTTGAAAAAAGCCGATGTCGGGATCGCTATGGGAATCAAAGGGAGCGATGTTAGCAAACAGGCAGCAGACATGGTGTTGGTAGATGATAATTTTGAGACCATTGCAAAAGCCGTGAAAGAAGGACGAAGAATTTTTGATAATTTGAAAAAGACGATTCTCTTTTATTTGCCAACTTGTTTAGCCCAAGGATTATTATTGCTCTTTTCATTGGTAGGAAATTTCCCATTACCTTTAACTACTGTACAAATCTTGTGGTTAAATCTAGTCGCTTCGATCACCCTTTCATACGCATTGGGTTTTGAAAAAGCAGATCAAGATGTTATGAATCGTCCACCGAGACCAATTAACGAAAAAATCCTATCAAAATATGCACTTTTGCGTATTTTATATGTTGGGATCATCATGACTATTTTAGGGTTCGTTGCAATGGATTTTGTTCCTGCTGAAGCGAAACAAACCGTTCTGATCAATGCGATGGTTTTTGGACAAGCCTTCTACATGGTTAATTGTCGAAGAGTGACTGAATTTAGTCTGACAAAAGATCTTTTTGAAAATCGGGCATTACTCTATTCGATTGGAGCGATGATCCTCTTACAAGGATTGATGTTAGTGTTCCCACCATTAAAAATTGCGATTGGGACAGTTTCGTTGACTGTCCAAGAAGTAAGCATCAGTTTACTACCTGGATTGGTTTTATTCCTTCTTGTTGAATTAGAGAAAGCTTTTGTAGGGATGACGGTAAAATCAACTCACAAACTAGATGCATGAGCCATTTTCTTTTTCAGAATAGAAGCGAACAAAAATAATAAACGATCGCATCAAAGTTCTTTTGTTGCCGGTGGGGTGTCCGCCCCACTGGCTAAATCGTCATTGGGAAATTGGTAAAACAAAATATCGATCAAACTATACAGAAAGTTATTCTATTGGTATGATAGAACAAAACAGAGGAGGAGGCGATTACATGATTGGAGGGGTGGCATTAGAGACGATTTATTGGTATACACTTTTAACTTGTGCGGGGATTGCAGTTTTTCTGCTAGTCTTTGGAGATATTTTTGATTTCGATGGTCCAATTGACCCGATACTCATTGTCCCTTGGCTAACTTTTACCAGCCTGTTTGGGTATTTAGGAGAGCGCTTAACAGAATTAGATTCGCTGTTTCTATTGATTTCAAGTGGGGCGATTGCAACTGTTTTAGTGTTTTTGCTCAATTTTTATGTCCGAATGCCGATGAAAAATGCTGAAAGTACGTTGTCGGCATCAGAAAAAACTCTTGAAGGACAGATGGCGATCGTAGTTACACCCATACCATTAAAAGGGATGGGGGAGATCCAATTAAAAAGTGTGACTGGTTCGATTACGCGACCTGCATGCTTTTATGCCCCACAAAGTTCACCAGCTAAGCAAGGAGAACAGGTCTTGATCATTGAAGTAAAAGAAAGAGTTTGTTATGTAACGCCTTATGAAGGCATGCTAAAAATATGAAGGAGTGTATAAGAAATGGAAATATCAGGAGTTTATATCGCAATTGCTATTGCAGTCTTGATCATTTTAATGTTACTGATCGTCTTTGTAGCAAAATATCAAACTGCCAAACCAGATGAAGCATTAATTATTAGCGGGAGTTATTTAGGCAGTAAAAATGTCCACGCAGATGAAAGTAATAATAAAATCAAAATCGTTCGTGGTGGCGGGGCATTTGTTTTACCAGTTTTCCAACGCTCGAATCGGATCAGTCTCTTGTCAAGCAAGTTAGATGTTTCGACGCCAGAAGTCTATACTGAACAAGGGGTACCAGTGATGTGTGATGGCACCTCAATCATCAAGATTGGTTCTTCAGTGGAAGAGATTGCGACTGCTGCAGAACAATTTCTAGGTAAAACACGTGAGGAACTTGAAAATGAAGCAAGAGAAGTTTTGGAAGGGCATCTTCGTTCCATTTTGGGTTCGATGACTGTAGAAGAAATTTATCAAAACCGCGACAAATTTAGTCAAAGCGTTCAAGAAGTGGCATCTGTTGATTTAGCGAAAATGGGATTGATCATTGTTTCGTTTACGATCAAAGAAGTTCGTGATAAAAACGGTTACTTAGATTCTTTAGGGAAACCACGGATCGCCCAAGTGAAACGTGACGCAGATATTGCGGAAGCAGAAGCGTTAAAAGAAACACGTATTAAAAAAGCAGAAGCTGAAAAAGATTCTCAAGCAGCGGAACTACAAAGACAGACGGAAATTGCAGAATCAATCAAAGAAAAAGAATTAAAACTAGCTTCTTACAAGCAAGAACAAGATATTGCAAAAGCCAAAGCAGACCAAGCCTATAACTTGGAAAGCGCTCGGGCGCAACAACATGTTGTTGAACAAGAAATGGAAGTAAAAGTCATTGAACGACAAAAACAAATTGAATTAGAAGAAAAAGAAATCATTCGTCGTGAGAAACAATACGATTCGGAAGTGAAGAAAAAAGCTGATGCGGATCGTTATGCCAAAGAACAAGAAGCACAAGCTCAAAAGGTAAAAGAAGTAACTGAAGCCGAAGCTGAACAATTCCGCGTTGAAGCTCTGGCACAAGCCGAAGCCAATAAAACCCGGTTAGCTGGTCAAGCGGAAGCGGAAGCGACTTTAGCCAAAGGAGCGGCCGAAGCTGAAGCCAAAGCCAAAATCGCAGATGCGTTCAAAGAATATGGTGAAGCAGCGGTCTTGAGTATGGTAATCGAGATGTTACCACAATTAATGAAAGAAGCAGCACAGCCATTAGGAAACATTGAGAAAATCTCAGTGGTTGATACCAGTAACGGGTCAAGCGAAAACGGCGGAGCGAACCGGGTGACTAACTATGCTACCAATCTCTTAGCTTCCACTCAAGAAACGTTGAAAGAAACAACAGGATTAGATATCAAAGACATTATCGAAAATCTCTCTAATCGTGGAACGATGAAACAAGTTAATCTCTATGAAAACGGGGAACAACCCGATCAAGCAGAATAACTATTGTTTAAATTAGTTAGAAAAATAAACAAACCAGTTTCTTTCATGTTGAAGAGACTGGTTTGTTTATTTATGTATTAGCTATTTTTGTGTTTTTTGATCTGTTCTTCGACTTCTGCCAAATTTTCTCTAAGCAAAGCTTCTTTTTTTTGCAGCTCAACTAAGTCTTCTACAAGCTCTTCTTTCTTTTCTGTCTCAGGTGGACGGAGAAAGAAATTGATTCCGATGGCGATAAAGGTTCCAATGAATGTGTCTAAGACTCGTTGGATCGCATATAAAGAGGATTCGCCTTGAGGAACGCTCAGAGCAATCAACAACAAAGTGGCGATTGCTGAGATGATCCCAGAATTATTATTGATTCCGTCAGATACCACGATGACGATGACCACTAGAACCGGCAGCAGAAATAATTCCACTAAAAAATCATTGTGAAAATAGTTCTTTACTAAAAAATAGATGATTCCGAGAAAGCCGCCGATTGAATTGCCAATGATTCTTGAACGACCAAAGGAAACAGTAGTGGTTAAATCTTGGCGCAAGGAAAAAACAGCTGACAATGCAGCAATCATCGGTAGTCCTCGATCAGTGACGTGGAAAAATAAAATACATAAAAAAACTGCTAATGCGCTTTTTATTGTTCGCATTCCTAAACGAAAACGGCCAAATTCCATCGCTTATTCTCCTTTTAGTCCTTTTTAATAGGATAACGAACTTTTAAAGAGATTGCTAGTTTTTAGCTAAGTCTTTTAGTATAATTCTAAGAAAAGAGAGGGGTTGCTTATGCGTATCGGAATGAGGACCGTGAAAACAGTGGTTAGTAGTATGTTGTCCATGGTTACCGCCCAAATGTTTTCATTATTGTTTTGGCCTTCAGCAGGAATCATTGCTTTGTTAAGTGTGGGCAACACGAAACGTTCAACTTTAAGAACTGGGATGTTAAGGATTGCGGCATTTATTTTAGCGACTGTGATTGCTTTTATTAGTTTTTTTATTTTTGATTATACGATCTTGGGGTTTGGCTTGTTCCTACTACTGTTTATTCCTCTGACTGTTGGGTTAAAATTGACGGATGGAATTGTCGTAAATTCTGTGCTAGTCACACACTATTTAAGTGAAAAAAATATGAGTTGGTCGTTGATCGGTAATGCAGCAAGTTTAATGGCTATCGGTGTCTTTTTTGCATTAGTAGCGAATATCTATATGCCGGATATCAAAAAACAGCTACAAAAAAATCAACAATTGATCGAAGAAGAGTTTCGTATCATTTTAAACAACATGGCTGATTTCCTACTGACTGGAAGAAATACCAACAATCAACTGCTTTGTGATAAATTGTTGGCTTTCGTAAGAGAAAGTCAGAGCGATGCTAGGAAGTACCAAGAGAATTACTGGGTGAAACAAACGCAATACTATGAAACGTATTTTTCCATGCGTCGAACCCAAATCAACGTGATCAAAGATATGCAGGGGAATCTGGATCGAATCCAAGACCCGGTTCCTTATGGCAAGCATATTTACGGCTTGTTGGTTTATACTGCAGAAACTTTTTCTGAAAAAAATGATGGGAAAGAATTATTGAAGCGGATTGAAGAAGTCTACGAACTATATCGGGACATGGCTATGCCCAAAGAACGTTTAGAATTTGAAGATCGAGCAGAATTGTTTCAATTTTTGCAATCCTTTAAGAGCTTTATTGAAATCAAAGCGGAATTTTCGCAACAATCGATTGGTTAAATTATTCAGTTCAATGAATGAAATAAAGAGAAGCTGTTTAAGCATTGGGGATGTCTCCGTTGCTTAAACAGCTTTTCATGTTTTGAAAAATTCCAGCTTATTTCAAGGAGCTTATTTTTGCCAAAGTTTTTGCATCCCATCAAGAATCTCGATGACATCGTGGGTCAGAAACAACGAACGGTTAGGGAGTTCGCCTTTAATAGTTTTAACCATATTTTCGATTTCATAATTCATGGCTTGCGCGGTGCTGCCGCTTTCGATCCATTCTTTTGTCCCGTCATTGAAGATGATCTCCGCACGATCCGCACGAGGGTAATCGGTGATGGTGATATAGCCTTCTTCAAAGGCAACGATTCCCACTTTAGGCATTTTGGCTTGGAAAGTCAGACTGATCGTTGCTAACTCATTTTCTTTATTCCTTAAAATAGTCACTGACTGTTCATCCACACCTGTTTCAAATGGTACCATTGTTGATGCAATAACTTCTGGTTGAGAGCTCAAAAAGAAACGAGCAAACGAGACGGCATATGTCCCAATATCTAATAAAGCACCACCAGCTAATTCAGGATTGAAAAAGCGATTGGTTGGGTCGGGATCTTTATAGCTGCCAAATGGTGCTTGAATCATTTTTAATGCCCCAAGCTTGTTTGTATCGATCAAAGAACGTAACTGTTGATACAATGGCATATTGAAAATCGTCATCGCTTCTGCTAACACTAGATTCTTTTCTTCTGCTAATTTCATTGCTTCGGTCAGTTCTTTTTTATTCATGGTGATCGCTTTTTCACATAAAACATGCTTATTCGCTGCTAATGCTTCCATGATATGTTGACTATGTTGACGATTGGGAACGGCAATATAAATAATATCGATTTCTTGGTCATTAAGCATTTCTTGATAACTACCATATGCTTTAGGAATATGATAGCGTTGTGCAAATGCTTCTGCTTTATCTATTGTTCGTGAAGCAACTGCTGCCAACTCGCTTGTTTCTTGGTCAAAATGTTCCGCAAACTCATGTGCAATATTTCCTAAGCCAATGATTCCCCATTGATACTTTTTCATACTTCAAAACTCCTTCTCGTGTTATATTTAATATAGTGAATGAAATGAAAAAATGCCATTGTCCTTGTTTAATTATACCAAATGAATCGTTAAAATTTGTGTTAGAGTACTTTAATAAGAAAAAGTAAAGCCGTAGTGAATTTTTTTGAAATTTAAGTAAAATGAGTAGAGGGGGAAACTTTTATGCATCAAGTTTATGTTGATTTGATTCTTAGTGTATTACTGGAACAGTACGCAACAGAAAAGAATTTTTTAGAGGACTATTTAGTAATTGACGAAGCGCAGTGGGAAGGCTGGAAACGAGGAGAGAAGAACCTTCCATCTGAAACCATGCAGAAAATCAAAAACCTGTTTACTGATTATGAATGGATGCTTACGCAAAAGATTTTACGACAAACGATCATTTTCCCTGAAAAAAGGACGACTGCAGTGGCAGAGTATAAACAAATCAAAACGAGAATCGCTCAAAAATGGTTAACGGATGGTCCTGCCAAAGTCGAATTGATTCCATTAAAAAACGATCAATATCTTACAGGGTTCCTTGACTTGAAGGTAAGTATTAATTATGATGAATGGGGTTATGACGACATCTTGAACTTTCGATTACCTGCAGACGTTCAAAGACAGATCGAAGGCGAGAAATTGGAACTGTTGGATTGGGTAAACGAGAATTTAGAAGAAACCTATGTTCATGAAAAAAATGAACATAAAAAGGAATGAGAGGATTTTTAAGAGTGAATAAAGTTTTAGGGTTTGGAGCAGTTGTGATCATGGTTGCCGCAATGGGGTACATCTTTGTAAGCGAGCAACACATGAAATCTGACGTCCAAGCAGAAAATCAAACAACTGAACAAGTAACCAAACAGACAACAAAGAGTTCCAAAGAAACTAAAGTGAAGGATTCTACCAAAAAAAGTGAAGATCTACCAAAGGTTCAACCGACCGATTGGGATCTTGTCTTGGTAGGACCTGATCATAAAATCGAAAAAGAAATCAATGAAGACACGCAGCTGGCATCACTGCCCAATGGTTATTTGATCGATAAACGTATCGAATCCCATTATGAAGATTTTGCGAAAGCAGCACAATCTGCAGGTTTTCCTTTAGTGATGGTCTCCGCATATCGTTCGGTTGCAGCACAGCAACAGGTGTTTACACAAAATGTCCAAGAAGTGATGAGTAGTCAACATGTTTCAGAGGAAGAGGCGACAGCAATCACGAAACAAACGATCACCGTCCCTGGGCATAGTGAACATCATACAGGCTTAGCGGTCGATGTAGTGGATGAAAATTGGTATAATAATTATCCTTCACAGCTTTTAGAGGCAAGTTATGGAGATCAACCAGGGGCAAAATGGATTGCTGAAAATGCGCCTAAATATGGATTTATCATACGTTATCCTAAAGATCGTCAAGATATTACAAAAATCACGTATGAACCATGGCACCTACGTTATGTTGGAGAAGAAAGTGCGGCCTATATTTCGAAACATGATATCACATTAGAAGAATACTTAGAACAATTACAAAAGAAATAGGAGTAGTGAATGGCCAAAAAAAAATGGAAGAAACAAAAACGTAATTCATTACGCTTGATTGCTGTGATTTTTGGTGGAATATTGTTGATGATAGCTTTTGTTCTCTCTTTACGAGGCTTATCAGCGCCTCTTGTTGGGCAAGAACAGAATAACAATGAGGCACAAACACATCAACAATTTATTGATCGATTAGCTCCTCATGCGAAAGAATTACAAACCGGCTATGGCGTTCTCCCAAGTATCATTTTAGGTCAGGCAATTCTTGAATCAAACTGGGGCGAGAGTACGTTAGCCAGTCAATACAATAATCTTTTTGGAATTAAAGCATATGGTGATCAAAAAAAGGTCAATTTAGAAACAAAGGAATTTGTGAATGAAGAATGGGTCACGATCCAAGGAGATTTTCGTGTGTATGATTCATGGGAACAATCGATGGACTCTCACACACAACTTTTTGTGAATGGGGTAGATTGGAATCCAGCATTATATGAAAAAGTGATCACGGCTACGAACTATCGTGAAGCTGCCCAAGCACTGCAAGATGCAGGCTACGCAACTGACCCTTCCTACGCACAAAAAATTATCCAAGTCATTGAAACCTATCACTTGGATCAATATGATCAATAACTATGAAAAAGGGAGTGGCAAGATGGCAGAGCAATTTACCCCTGAAATTATGACCGAGCTACGAAAAGATATCGTTAGAGTACCTGAGGTCATTATGGAGGCAAGTGGTATTAAGATTTTTGGAAAACTGATCCGATCGATTATTTTTACTACTGATATAGCAATTGTCCGGAATACAAATGCAAATGCCGTGATTGCTGTGTACCCATTTACTCCGCATCCTGCAATCACTAAAAGTATTATCGAAGCAGCAGACATTCCAGTATTTTCAGGTGTTGGCGGAGGTCTAACGCAAGGCACGCGCTCTTCTTACATGAGCTTATTCGCTGAAGCGCAAGGATCATTAGGAGTCGTTTTAAATGCACCCACACCACTTGAAACAGTTCAAGAAGTTTGTCGTGCAGTGGATATCCCAGTGATTAGTACAGTGACATCGAAATATACAGAAATCGATGAAAAATTGGCAGCAGGTATTACGATCATCAATATCAGTGCAGGGAAAGAAACAACTGAAACGGTAAAATTTTTCCGAGAAAAGTATCCGGAACTACCGATTATTGCTACTGGTGGTCCAACAGATCAAAGCATCTTGGATACGATCAAAGCTGGAGCGAACGCTATTACCTATACTCCTCCAAGTAACGGGGAATTATTTAGTCGTAAAATGGAAAAGTATCGACAACTTGAAAAGCAAGAGGAATCATAAAAATCAAAAACAAGTCAAAAAAGAGAAAAAATCGTGGCACTCACGTAAATTCTCTTTTTTCTCTTTATTTCTGTCAGAAATACCGAACAACCTTGCTGAATGAGATCAAAAATATTAGATTTTAGAAAAAAATAGTGAAAGTTGGTTGTCACTTTCTGAAACAGATGTTAAACTGTTTTCATCGTTTGGAACAAAAGCTAACATTAAAAGTGCCAACCAACGATTATGAATGCTTGAACCAATCAACATATTTTATTAAAGCTACTTCTAGACTACTTGAGCAAAATAGATCACTATTTTGTTTCTTAAGAGGATCGAAGGAACGTAGTGATATAGCCCACTTATATATCGTCATGATAAGGATGACAGTTTCTAGCCAGCACCGTAAATGCTGGACTATAAGTGAAAGAGTGTCTTGCACCCTTTTTACTTATTTAGTAAAAGGGTTTTTTTGTTTAAAAAGCAGACATTTTTGCGTATATCGCACGAGCTTGAAACCTTGAAAGGGTGATCCATGAGGTCGAATAGTGGTTAGCTTTGATATCAATAAATGAAAAAGGGGAAAATAAAGTGAAAGAATTAGTGGAACGTATTCAAAAAGATGGCCGTGTGCTAGGTGAAGGCGTCTTAAAAGTAGATAGCTTTGTGACGCATCAAGTGGATCCGGTATTAATGGAACAAATAGGCCAACGATTTGCGGAAGTTTTCAAAGATCAAGGAATCACTAAAGTGGTAACGATTGAAGCTTCTGGAATTGCACCAGCTTTATTTGTGGCACAGACATTAAATGTACCAATGATTTTTGCCAGAAAAGCCAAAAGCTTGACGATGGATGAAGAATTGTTGACTACTTCTGTTTATTCCTTTACAAAACAAGTGACTAGTACGATTTCTATCTCTCGTAAATTTTTATCTGCAGAGGACAAGGTTTTAATCATTGATGATTTCTTAGCGAACGGTCAAGCGGCGAAAGGGTTGGTTGAATTGTGCCGCCAAGCAGGTGCAGGAGTCGAAGGGATCGGCATCCTGATTGAAAAATCGTTCCAAGATGGCCGTCAGCTATTAGAAGAAATGGGCTTGAAAGTTGTTTCATTGGCACGAATTGCGGCATTATCCAACGGACAAGTTGAATTTCTTGAGGAGGATGCATAAAGGTGGAGAAAGAAACAAAAAATGGCCAAGCCGCAGTATTAGGTTTACAACATCTCTTAGCAATGTATGCTGGGGCAGTTGCTGTTCCATTGCTGATCGGTACGGGACTAGGGTTTAATCAAGAGCAAATGACGTACTTGATCTCGATTGATATTTTTATGTGTGGCTTAGCAACATTATTACAATTGACGGTTAATCGTTTTTTTGGTATTGGGTTGCCAGTTGTTTTAGGTTGTGCCATTCAAGCAGTTGCACCACTGATCCTAATTGGGAGCGACCAAGGTGTTGGGGCAATTTATGGTTCGATTATCGCTTCTGGTATTTTTGTTGTTTTAGTGTCTGGATTTTTCTCAAAGATCAAACGATTATTTCCGCCGATCGTGACTGGGACGGTCATTACCGTGATTGGGTTGACGTTGATTCCAGTTGCAATCGAAAAAATGGGCGGTGGCGATTCATCTGCGACTAATTTTGGAAATCAAACCAATTTATTGCTAGCTTTCGTTACAATTGCACTGATCGTCGGAGTACAAATGTTAGCTAAAGGGTTTGTTCGCTCGATTGCTGTACTGATCGGTTTAGTTGGCGGGAGTATTTTAGCTGCTGTACTGGGAATGGTGGATTTAAGTGCGATTGGTCAAGCACCTGTTTTTCACGTGCCTCAACCTTTTTATTTTGGAAAACCAACTTTTGATGTCTGGTCGATCTTGTTGATGATCATTATTTCTATTGTGAGTATGGTAGAGTCAACAGGTGTTTACTTTGCGCTAGGGGATATCACTGGACAAAAAGTGGGCGAAGAAGAATTGAAAAAAGGCTATCGTGCCGAAGGTCTGGCGGTTATTTTAGGTGGGATTTTCAATACATTCCCTTACACTGGTTTTTCTCAAAATGTTGGGCTAGTCCAACTTTCTGGTATCAAGACAAGAAAGCCAATTTATTTCTCTGCAATTTTTTTGATTATTCTTGGATTATTTCCTAAAATAGGTGCTTTGGCACAAATCATTCCAGAGCCAGTTCTAGGTGGCGGCATGTTGGTCATGTTTGGGATGGTTGCTGTTCAAGGTATTCGGATGTTGATGGAAGTTGATTTTACGAATGACAAAAATCTCTTGATTACTGCTGTTTCGATTGGTTTTGGCTTAGGATTCAATATTATGCCGACTTTATTTAGCCAATTACCCCCAACAGTTCAAATGTTTACGGGGAATGGGATCGTCATGAGTAGCGTGACAGCAATCGTTTTGAATCTTATTTTTAACGGGTTGAAAAAAGATGAAGAGATTATTGAAGAAGCATTAGCAAAAAAATAACTTGAATCGTCCTAAAAATGAGACTGAGACAAAAGTAACATCTTCGAAAAATAAGCAGGGATTGACCAAAAAGTTGAAAAGCAAATTTTGGAAATTCCTGCTTATTTCTTGACGCTAAATACCTTTGTCTCAACCTCGTTCTAGTTTATTTCTTTATGTATACGCTAAAATCAATATTCTATACCTATTATATGCTATTTATGCTATGCAAAAGAGGAACCCCGCTCTGATTTATCTGGTTGTTTACTTTTTTCAGTTTGTTTCCCTTGACTTACAATTTCACTTTGTTTTTCCTTCGCATTTTCTTTTAGATCAATAAATGTACTTTGACCCCTCATTGTTGCAAATTCCTTTTTTTGGTCAGCTAAATTTTGAACTATGTTTATTGAATTATTAATTTTTTCCGAAAGTATTTTATTCGAATTTTCTAAGTTTGTCAAATCATCCTTGAATTTGGGATCAATTTGTTGGGTTACTTGTGTATTTTTAGATAAATGATTCACCTCATTCATCAAAGTTTTGAGATTCGTTTTTAAAGCATTAAGCTCAGCCTGTTTTTCTTGACTTATGGGTAACATTTTATCTATTGCTGCTTCACTCTCCATTATATATGCTGCTTTATCTACAGATATCGTACTCAATTCTTTATTATAAGTTACTATATTTTGATCTTTTGTGTCTAATTTTTTCGTTAAATCTCTCTTCTCTCCTGTAAAATACACTATAATTTTATTGAAAAATGACGAATTATCTATTTCATTTATTTGATTTTTTATGTTCTTTCGGCTCTCTGTTTCATTACTTAATTTATCTTGGATTCTAGACTCTTTTTTATCTAGCAGGGACATTTTATGTTTATTATCTTTAACATACTGCACAGTGTTTGTGATTTCCTCAAATTGGTTTTCTTTGAGTTTTCCATTTTTATCAGGACTGTTAGTCGTTAAGTTATTGTATTTTGCTTCTAACTGGTTGTTTGACTTTTTAAAATTGTCCATATACACCTTAATTTTTTTATCATCAGGTTCTCCTCTTTGTTCTCTCTTTGCTTGTAACGCGTCCAAATTAGCCGCTGCATTTTTTTCCTCTTTCGCTTTTTGCTGTCGTTGTACTTTGGGTTTATTTATGTTTTCCATATGATTGTATCTGTTTTTGGCATATTTAAGTTTTTCTGATATTTTTAATGCTTCATTGCCAAAAGGATCGGATATCCGAGCATGCTGCATTTCCAATTTATTCACTTGTACTTTTGCTTCATCTAATTCTTTTGCGCTAAATGCTGGTTGATCCTTTTCTTCTTGATGATGACTTATCATATATTCCAAGCATTTATTTTCTTTTTCGTAGTTTTCTTTCGCCACTTTGCTCGCTGATGAATATTCATGTTTCACATTAAGGGCTTGTTTTGCTTTTTCAGTTATTTTTCTTTGACTGTTAATCTCATCTTTTGTAAAGTAAAACCCTTCATACCATTCTTTCATCTCTTCACTCCTTTATTTTTATTCATAGTTCAATCTTAACACGTTAAGATTATTGTTATATTCTAATAATTTCTTTTGTTAGGAAAAGATGAAAAACTACTCTTTTCTTCTACTTGTATAATGGATAATTACATAAATCTATACAAAGGATATGATAGTTCCCACGAAATTTATTGTTTCCATTTACAAAAACATACTAAGATTAGAGAGTGGGACAATAGTCAAAAAAAATCTGATTATTGTCCCATTTTTTTTGATTTTAAGGCACACAAAAAGCACACAACCTTGTATGATTCAAGTGCTTAAAAAAAAATCAAAGGAGTGTGCTTTATGTTTAAAAAAAATACCATCAACCAAACAACTTTACCACTAGATGTAGAATATTTACTGATGCTACCTTTATGCGGATGAAAGACGATTATATGCGAAATGGACAGCGCAAACCAGGTTATCATTTACAAATCGCCACCGAAAATCAGTATGTTTTTAGCTATGAATTATTTCCGAATCCCACAGACACCAAAACATTGAAGCCATTTTTAGATAGTTTTTTAGACCAACATAAGGAGTTGCCGGAGTACATTGTGGCAGATGCAGGGTATGGTAGCGAAGAAATTTACATGTATATCAACGATGTTTTACATAAAACCCCCTTGATTACCTATGGAAGTTACCACAAAGAAAATAAAAAGAAGTACAAGGAGAATCCGTTTAACGTGGAGAATTGGCGTTATTTTGAAGAATAAGACACCTATATTTGCCCAGCGAATCGTCCGGTACCGTTCAAAAATTATAGTCGCAGAATAGATAAAGGTGGCTTTATTCGAGATTTCAAAATCTATGAATGTGAGGATTGTCGGAACTGTCCAGTCCGTCGTCAATGTACGCGTGCGAAAAGTGAACAAAAGCGAAAAATTCAAGTAAATAATAATTGGCGCTATTTCAAAGCAGAATGCAGAAAAAAGCTTCTAGAGGAGAAAACTGGTTCGATTTATCGGAAACGAAAAATGGATGTCGAACCCGCGTTCGGATATCTAAAGGCTAGCTTGGTGTTCCATCGTTTTCATTTACGTGGAAAACAAGGAGCAACGATTGGTATTGGTTTGGCACTGATGGCATTAAATTTAAGAAAATTAGGAAAATATATGGAGAGGAAAGTGCGCATAACAAAAATAAGTTCGATTTTGACAATAAACATCAAAATCGAACTTATTTTCTTTTTGAGAAAGAACGATTGTCTCACTCTCGTTTTTTCGCTGATATAAATACCGAACATTAAAGCTTAAAATCTTTATAATATTCGAAAATTCTTTGACATCAAAAAAACCGATTGCTAAAATATGAATGTGAAAGTAGAGAAAGGAGAAATGTATGACAATCAAGGTTGCGGTAATTATGGGGAGTACATCTGATTGGGAAACGATGAAAAATACTTGCGAGATTCTAGAAGAGTTTGAGGTGGCTTACGAAAAGAAAGTCGTCTCTGCGCATCGTACACCTGATTTGATGTTTCAGTATGCCAAAGAAGCACGAGCAAGGGGAATCAAAGTGATCATTGCTGGAGCAGGTGGAGCCGCTCATCTGCCAGGAATGGTGGCTTCTCAAACAACCTTACCAGTAATTGGCGTTCCGGTACAAACACGAACATTGAACGGATTAGATTCGCTATTATCTATTGTCCAGATGCCTGGTGGTGTTCCTGTGGCAACGACGGCGATTGGAAAAGCGGGGGCAATTAACGCTGGACTACTTGCGGTTGAGATGCTTTCAATGTATGATTTAAAGTTGGAGGCTAAGTTAGCGAAAAGACGGTTAATGTTAGCTGAAACTGTGATAGAAAGTAGTGATCAACTTGGTTAAACCTTTGTTGCCTGGATCAACGATCGGAATTGTCGGTGGCGGACAATTAGGACGGATGATGGCGATCAGTGCAAAAGAAATGGGCTTTAAAGTCGGGGTTCTTGATCCTGTAACGAATTGTCCAGCAGCTCAAGTAGCTGATTGGTATATTCAAGGAACATACGATGATACTTTTGCATTGGAAGAACTTGCTAGACGAACAGATGTTATCACGTATGAATTTGAAAACGTCAGTGTGGAAGCATTAAATGCCATTTCCTCTATGTCGTTTATTCCTCAAGGAACTGATTTATTAGCGATCACCCAAGATCGTCTTTTAGAAAAATCTTTTTTAGAAACGAATAATATCGTTATTGCCCCTTATGCGACAATTGTAAGTCCAACCGATATTCAAGATGCCATTGATGGTATTGGTTATCCTTGTGTGTTGAAAACGACACGAGGTGGATATGACGGCAAGGGACAATACGTCTTGAAAAGTCGGGCAGACCTTGCGCCAGCAATGGATTTACTAAGGGAAGGGACCTGTGTATTGGAAGCATGGATTCCCTTTGAAAAAGAAATCTCGATCTTAGTTGCTGGAAACGGACAAGGGGATTATAGTACATTTCCAGTGGTTGAAAATATCCACCGTAACAACATTTTACATGAAACGATTGCACCAGCAACAATCGCTGATGAGGTTGTTGAAGAAGCAGAGCGGATTGCTCGAGTCATCGCTGAAGGAATGAGCTTATCTGGCGTACTTTGCATTGAAATGTTTTTAACAAAAACTGGTGGTTTATATGTGAATGAATTAGCACCACGACCTCACAACTCGGGACATTACTCCATTGAAGCATGCTCGATGAGTCAATTTGATGCCCATATTCGGGGAATATGTGGTTGGCCATTAAGTAAAAAAGTCCGTTTATTGAGTGAGGCAGTGATGGTCAATGTATTGGGCGAGCAGTTATTAGAAAGCTATCATTTGATCGATAAAAAACCAGATTGGCAATTTCATTTTTATGGGAAAGCACAAGCGAAAAAGGGTCGTAAAATGGGGCATATTACTATCGTAACTGAAGACATTCAACAAACTTTGGATGAAATAAAGAAAACCAATATTTGGGATTAAAGGAGAAAAATTGATGTTAGAACGTTATACACGACCTGAAATGGGCAATATCTGGACAGAACAAAACAAATACCAAGCTTGGCTGGAGGTAGAAATTTTAGCTGACGAAGCATGGGCAGAATTAGGAGAAATTCCTAAAGAAGATGTCAAAAAAATTCGTGAACATGCATCTTTTGATATTGAACGTATTTTGGAAATTGAAAAGGAAACACGTCACGACGTTGTTGCCTTTACTCGAGCAGTTTCTGAAACATTAGGTGAAGAACGTAAGTGGGTCCACTACGGCTTAACGAGTACTGATGTCGTGGATACAGCTTATGGTTATCAAATCAAACAAGCAAATGATCTTTTACGAGATGATTTGAAACGTTTTACGGCAATTATTGGTGAAAAAGCTAAAGAACATAAGTACACAGTGATGATGGGAAGAACGCATGGCGTTCATGCTGAACCAACGACATTTGGCTTGAAATTAGCTACTTGGTATTCAGAAATGAAACGAAATATTGAACGTTTTGAGCATGCAGCCAAAGGTGTTGAAGCAGGTAAGATATCAGGAGCGGTAGGAACATTTGCGAACATTCCGCCATTTATTGAAGAATATGTGTGTGAAAAATTAGGGATTCGTCCGCAAGAGATCTCTACGCAAGTGCTCCCACGTGATCTCCACGCAGAGTACTTTGCGACTATGGCATTGATTGCTACCAGCATCGAACGTTTTGCAACAGAAATCCGTGGTTTGCAAAAATCAGAAACGAGAGAAGTAGAAGAGTTCTTCGCTAAAGGACAAAAAGGGTCTTCAGCAATGCCTCATAAACGAAACCCAATCGGTTCAGAAAACATGGCTGGACTTGCTCGAGTGATTCGTGGTCATATGGTCACAGCCTATGAAAATGTTTCGTTGTGGCATGAAAGAGATATCTCTCATTCGTCAGCAGAACGAATCATTTTACCTGATACAACAATTTTATTGGACTATATGTTGAATCGTTTTGGAAATATCGTAAAAAATCTGACGGTCTTTCCTGAGAATATGAAACGTAACATGGAAGCTACTTTTGGCTTGATCTATAGTCAACGTGTGATGTTGAAACTGATTGACAAAGGTATGACAAGAGAAGAAGCTTACGACTTGGTTCAACCTAAAACAGCTTATGCATGGGATCATCAAGTTCAATTTAGACCTTTACTTGAAGAGGATCCAACGGTTACTTCTGTTTTAACAAAAGAAGAGATCGATGACGCATTTGACTACCATCATCACTTGAAAAATGTGGATGTGATCTTTGACCGTGTTGGTTTAGGAGAAAAAGACAAATAATCAAAATGAGTGGCTTGCTTGGGATTGCTAGAAGCAGCCACTCTTTTACTGAAATGTAATAAAAAAGAACCTTGACACAGATAACTCAACTGGTCGGGGTTCTTTTTAGCTATTTTGATTCATTTCATGATGTTGCTTGATAATAGCATGAGAAAACTATCCGTAAAGGGCTTGAGCGGAATAGTTAAAATGTTTAGTATGAAGCAAACTCAATAATTCTTCGATAAAAGTATAATCAAATTCTTGCTGATCATAAGTGACTTGGATACGATAATGATTTTTGAATAATTTTTGTTCGTGTATCTGACTGATCACGAGTTGATGTTCAGAAAATGTTTGATATTCAAATGTGCGCTTTCGACACTCAGTATGGCGCTTTGCCGCACGACGGATTTTTCTGAAGGTATAAAAACTCGTATCTTTATTACATAAGTAGACATCTTTGATAGACAACAGGTCATTATATAAACGTGACGTTTCCTCGGGCGATAAATCCATTAAAAAACATTGGGCACAAACTGCGGCCTCTTCCATTTCGCTACCTCCTTGAATTCCTTGAATAAATATCCAGAATCATTCTAATCCTACTATAGCATCAATTATTATAGGTGTAAACGCTTATTATTTTTCCAGGGAAGAATTTTTTGATTAAACACGAACATTAGACAATTTTAATGCTATAAATGTACATGTTTTTATTGAACAGGATAAAAACACTTGTTAAAATTTAAAGTGAAAAGACGAACAAAAAAATAATGTTTGTTGTGATCGTCAAGAATTTAAGGAGATGTCGAAATGGAACAGAAAGATTTGCTGTATGAAGGAAAAGCCAAAAAAATGTACCATACTTCAGATGAACAGGTGATTTGGGTGGAATACTTGGACCAAGCTACCGCTTTAAATGGCTTGATGAAAGACCAAGTAAATGGAAAAGGGGAACTGAACAATCAAATCACAAGTAAAGTCTTCCATTATTTATCCGAACAAGGGATTGCCAATCACTTTATTCAACAAATCGGAAAAGACGAACAATTAGTGAAAAAATTAAATATTCTTCCCTTAGAAGTGGTAGTCAGAAATAGTGCAGCTGGTAGTTTTTCAAAACGGTTGGCAATTCCTGAAGGACAAAAATTACCCACACCAATTGTCGAATTTTATTACAAAGACGATCAATTAGATGATCCATTTATCAATGATGAACATGTGCTGTTTTTACAAATTGCAGATGAAGCTGAAATTACTGAATTAAAGACACAGGCTAGAAAAATCAATCATTTGTTAATCCAACTATTTGAGAAAATCGATTTACAGTTAATTGATTTCAAACTGGAATTTGGGAAAACAGCTACGGGCGAAATCGTATTAGGAGATGAAATTTCGCCTGACACTTGTCGATTATGGGATCTGAAAACAAACGAACACATGGACAAAGATGTTTATCGACGAAAAATTGGGGAGATTGTCCCAGTATATCAAGAAGTTTTGACACGTTTAACACAAGTTGGTTTATGAGAGGGGAAAATGAAATGTATTTTGTAAAAGTTTATGTCACCTATAAAGATTCTGTATTAGATCCTCAAGGAGAAGCAGTGAAAAATGCGGTCCATCGTTTGGGATATGAAACTGTTGAAGATATCCGAATCGGTAAATATTTTGAGATCCAAGTTTCAGCAGAAGCTAGCGCAGTAGAGGAAACGATTGAAGGGATTTGTGACAAACTATTAGCTAACGTCAACATGGAAACGTATCGTTATGAAATCGAACAATTGGAGGGAATCTAGCATGAAATTTGCCGTGATTGTCTTTCCTGGTTCGAACTGTGATGCGGATATGCTGTGGGCAATTCGTGACATTATGGAAGTAGAAGCTGAGTATGTTCGTTATGATGAAACCTCTCTACAAGGCTATGACGGCGTATTGCTCCCTGGTGGTTTTTCCTATGGCGATTACTTGCGGTGTGGAGCTATTGCGCGTTTTTCAGCTATCATGAATGAAGTCGTTCGTTTTGCGGAGGAAGGAAAACCAGTCTTTGGTACATGTAATGGGTTTCAAATCCTTACAGAAGCGGGTCTTCTTCCAGGCGTGTTAAGAAAAAATGATTCTTTGCGCTTCATTTGCAAAACTGTTCCTTTGAAAGTTAACAACCAGACAGCCTTTACTTCGGAGTATGACACCGATGAGATCATTCAGCTGCCTGTCGCTCATGGCGAAGGAAATTATTTTTGCGATGATCAAACGTTGCAAGAGTTAAAAGCCAATAATCAAATCGTTTTTACTTACGCTGAGAATATCAATGGTAGTGTCGCAAATATTGCAGGGATCACCAATAAAGCAGGAAATGTGTTGGGGATGATGCCTCATCCAGAACGGGCAATGGAGGCGTTACTAGGATCAGAAGACGGAAAACGATTTTTTGCATCGATGTTAAAAAATTTTGGAAAGGTGACTGTCTAAGATGAAAACACGGAATGAACCAAGTCCCTTAGAGATCAAAGAAAAGAAAATTTATACTGAATGGGGATTGACAGACGAAGAATATCGAATGATCGAAGAAGATATTTTGGGGAGAATGCCCAATTACACCGAAACAGGTTTGTTTTCAGTCATGTGGAGCGAGCATTGTTCTTACAAAAATTCTAAACCGATTTTACGAAAGTTCCCAACAAGTGGACCGCATGTTCTTCAAGGTCCAGGAGAAGGAGCTGGTATCGTGGATATCGGTGATGGTCAAGCAGTTGTGTTTAAAGCGGAAAGTCATAATCACCCTTCAGCAGTAGAACCTTATGAAGGAGCGGCAACCGGTGTTGGTGGGATCATCCGCGATATTTTCAGTATGGGTGCACGTCCGATTGCTTTACTTGACTCCTTACGTTTTGGCGAGTTAGACCAACCACGAACCAAGTACTTATTGGAAGAAGTAGTCGCAGGGATTTCTGGGTATGGTAATTGTATCGGAATACCGACGGTTGGAGGAGAAGTAGCGTTTGATCCTTGTTATGAAGGGAATCCGTTAGTTAATGCCATGTGCGTAGGGTTGATCGATCACAAAGACATTCAAAAAGGGCAAGCTTCTGGTGTGGGTAATTCGATCATGTATGTCGGTGCGAAAACAGGACGCGACGGCATTCACGGTGCGACTTTTGCTTCAGAAGAGTTCAGTCAAGAAGAAGAACAGCAACGTTCCGCAGTCCAAGTAGGCGATCCTTTTATGGAAAAACTATTACTTGAAGCTTGCTTAGAATTGATCCTGGAACATGCGGACATTTTAGTAGGAATCCAAGACATGGGCGCTGCTGGATTGGTTTCTTCAAGTTCGGAAATGGCATCAAAAGCTGGATCTGGTTTGATTTTGACATTAGACGATGTGCCACAACGAGAAACAAATATGACTCCTTACGAAATGATGCTTTCAGAATCACAGGAACGAATGTTGATTTGTGTAAAAGCTGGGGCAGAGGAAAGAGTCAAAGAATTATTTAAAAAATATGATTTGGATGCTGTTACGATTGGAGAAGTCACCGATGATGGCTTGTATCGCTTGTACCATCATGGGGAAGAAGTAGCTAACTTACCAGTTGATGCCTTAGCCGAAGATGCACCTGTTTATGAAAAGGCAGTGCAAGAACCCGCTCGAATCGAAAAATTTAAACAGTTAGGGCAATATCAACCAATCATTGAAGATGCGAATCAATTATTGCTAGATTTATTGAAACAACCGACAATAGCTTCAAAACATGCGATTTATGAAACCTATGATTCTCAAGTACAAACCAATACAGTAGTTTCCCCTGGAAGTGATGCTGCCGTATTGCGTATTCGTGGAACTGAAAAAGCAATTGCTATGACGACTGACTGTAATGCCCGCTACCTTTACTTAAACCCCGAGATAGGTGGCCAAATTGCTGTTGCAGAGGCTGCCAGAAACATTGTAGCTAGTGGCGGACGTCCATTGGCGATCACAGACTGCTTGAATTATGGTTCTCCTGATAAACCAGAAGTATTTTGGGAACTGGTCAAATCAGCAGACGGGATTGCCAAAGCATGTGAAGTCTTTGCGACACCTGTGATCTCCGGGAATGTTTCTTTATACAATGAAACGGATGGCAAAGCGATTTATCCTACCCCGATGATCGGCATGGTCGGATTGATCGAAGACCACCAACACATCACCACTCAATCTTTCAAAATAGCGGATGATTTGATTTATCTTGTTGGTGAAACTTATGACGATTTTAATGGTAGTGAATTGCAAAAAATGCAATTAGGAAAAATTGAAGGGGACATCGAGCATTTTGATCTATTGACGGAACAACAAAACCAAGAAAGTCTACTGGCGGCTATTCAAGCAGGAGTGGTAACCAGTGCGCATGATTGTTCGGAAGGCGGTTTGGCTGTGGCGTTGGCTGAAGCAACTTTTGGTACCCAATTGGGATTAGATGTCACAGTAAATCTGACGACAGCACAACTTTTTTCAGAGACACAATCAAGATTTGTGGTCACCATCCTTCCAGAAGATCGCGAGGAATTTGAACGTTTGATGGGCGAAAAAGCAAGTTGTATCGGTAAAGTGACTGAGTCAAGTAATATCGTGATCCAAGCAAGTGATGGGGAAATCCATCTAGCTGTTACAACAGCTAAAAAATGCTGGGAGGACGCAATCGAATGTCTTATGAAGTAAAAAGTTTAAATGAAGAATGTGGGGTGTTTGGTGTCTGGGGACATCAAGAAGCATCTAGCGTAACGTATTTTGGGCTTCATAGTCTTCAGCACCGTGGTCAAGAAGGTGCTGGGATCGTTTCAAATGATCAAGGGAAACTATTAGGTCACCGGGATCTAGGTTTACTCTCAGAAGTTTTCAAAGATCAAAGAAAGCTAGCTGCACTCTCTGGACAAGCAGCGATTGGACATGTGCGTTATGCTACAGCAGGTAATGGTAGTGTGGACAATATCCAACCCTTTTTATTTAAATTTTATGATCAGTCAATCGGTCTAGCTCACAATGGTAATCTTACGAATGCCCGTTCATTGAGAACGTCGTTAGAAAAAGACGGTGCGATTTTCCATTCCAATTCAGATACAGAGATTTTGATGCATTTGATTCGTCGAAGTAAAAAAACAACATTACTCGATCGTTTAAAAGAAGCATTAAATGAAGTGAAAGGCGGTTTTGCCTATTTGCTTTTAACAGAAGATGCCATGATCGCCGCTCTTGATCCGAATGGTTTTCGACCTTTGGCAATCGGTCAAATGAAAAATGGTGCATATGTGATTGCTTCTGAAACTTGTGCACTGGAAGTCATCGGTGCGCGGTTTATTCGAGATGTTCGTCCAGGGGAAGTAGTGATCATTGATGACTCAGGCTACACGATCGATACTTATACGACCGAAACCCAGTTAGCGATTTGTTCCATGGAATATATCTACTTTGCACGACCAGATTCAAATATCGCTGGTGTCAATGTACACACTGCTCGTAAAAATATGGGGAGAAATTTAGCACAGGAAGCGCCAATTGATGCTGACATGGTTGTAGGTGTTCCAAATTCTTCGCTATCAGCAGCCAGTGGCTATGCCGAAGCTAGTGGCATCCCTTATGAGATTGGACTAGTAAAAAATCAATACATTGCCAGAACCTTTATTCAACCTACACCAGCGTTAAGGGAACAGGGTGTCAGGATGAAACTTTCGGCTGTCAGAGGAGTTGTTGAAGGCAAACGAATCGTGATGGTGGATGATTCGATCGTTAGAGGAACAACGAGCCGGCGAATCGTACGTCTATTAAAAGAAGCAGGAGCAAAAGAGGTTCATGTACGAATTGCTTCACCACCGTTAAAATATCCTTGTTTTTACGGCATTGATATTCAAACGAGAAAAGAACTAATTGCAGCGAATCATAGTATCGAAGAAATCAGACAATGTATCGAAGCAGATTCATTGGAATTTTTGAGTGAGGATGGGTTGATCCAAGCAATCGGATTAAAAGAAGCAGCTCCTTATTCTGGGTTGTGTATGGCTTATTTTAATGGTGATTATCCGACACCTCTATACGACTATGAAGAAAAATACCGTGAATCATTGAAAGAAAAAGTATCTTTTTTTCAATAAAGGAGGAAGTAACATGAGCAATGCCTATGCGAATGCTGGTGTGGATGTAGAAGCTGGCTATGAAGTAGTAGAACGAATCAAAAAACACGTGAAAAAAACAGAGCGACTAGGGGTAATGGGTGCTTTAGGCAGTTTTGGTGGCTGTTTTGATTTAAGTTCTTACCAATTAAAAGAACCAGTTTTGGTATCGGGGACAGATGGGGTAGGAACAAAATTGTTAGTAGCCATCGAAGCGGATCAACATGAAACAATCGGAATCGATTGTGTGGCGATGTGTGTCAATGATATTTTAGCTCAAGGTGCGGAACCTTTATATTTCTTAGACTATTTAGCTACTGGAAAAAATGATCCACAAAAATTAGAAAAAGTCGTCGCTGGCGTGGCGGATGGTTGTGTAGCAGGTAATCTTGCGTTGATCGGTGGCGAAACCGCAGAGATGCCAGGGATGTACGCGGAAAATGAGTATGATCTTGCTGGTTTTGCAGTTGGGGTTGCAGAAAAGTCGCAATTGATCACAGGAAGTGAAATCGAAGTTGGTGATGTTCTGTTAGGCTTACCTTCTAGCGGGATTCATTCAAACGGCTATTCATTGGTTCGGAAAGTGTTTTTTGAACAAAATAGTTACACATTAACCGATCAGATAGAGGGTCTGTCTGAAACACTGGACCGAGAATTGTTAAAGCCGACAAAAATCTATGTATCAGCTTTGCTGCCAATCATAAAAGAACAAAAGATCAAAGGTGCGGCACATATCACTGGTGGTGGATTCGTAGAAAATATACCTCGGATGTTGCCGGAAGGAACGGCCGCGCAAATTCAATTAGGTTCATGGCCTAGCTTGCCGATTTTTGATTGTCTCCAACGTTTAGGTGAAATCCCTGAACAAGAGATGTTTGAGATTTTTAATATGGGTATTGGCATGGTTGTAGCAGTAGCAGCTTCTCAAGTCGATGAAGTCATTGGAAAAATCAACGAGCAAGGAGAAGCGGTTTATCGAATCGGTGAAGTAATTCCCTTAAAAAATAAAGCAGTGTTGTTTGATGAGGAAGAAAAATGAAGATTGCCGTATTTGCTTCAGGAAATGGCAGCAACTTTCAAGCTTTAGTTGACTATTTTCGGGAAAATAAGTTGCCAGATACCTTTGAATGGCTTTTTTGTGACCAGCCGAATGCTTTTGTCTTAGAACGGGCAGAAAAGTTACATGTACCATTTCATTTTTTTTCACCAAAAGAATTTTCATCTAAAAGAGAATATGAAGAAAAAATTTTAGAGATCCTAGTGGAAAAAGAAATTGAACTCATTGTATTAGCAGGATACATGCGGATTATTGGTCCGACTTTATTGAATGCTTATGAGTCAAGGATCATTAATATCCACCCCTCTCTTTTACCTGATTTTCCTGGCTTACATGGGATTCGTGATGCGTTTGCTGCGAAAGTCAAAGAAACAGGTATAACGATTCATTACATTGATAAAGGGATAGATACAGGACCCATCATTCACCAAGAAACCATAGAGATCACGAAAGAAGACACATTGGATAGCTTAGAAGCAAAGATTCATCAAATCGAACATCAGACCTATCCTAAAATAATCGAAGCAGTCATCAAAGAAATGCAAAAAGTGGAGGAAGAAAAAAATGACTAGAGCATTGTTAAGTGTATCGGATAAAAAAGGAATTGTTGAATTTGCCAAGGGATTACAAGCTTTGGAAATTGAGATTATTTCAACTGGGGGCACCAAAAAAGCACTTGATGAAGCGGGAATCTTAACCATCGCAATCGAAGATGTCACTGGCTTTCCTGAGATGATGGACGGACGTGTCAAAACTTTGCATCCTAAGATTCATGGGGGATTATTAGCACGTCGTGATCTTGCTAGTCACAGAGATGCAATGGCAGCTTCTGAGATTTTGCCGATTGATTTTGTTTGCGTCAATTTGTATCCTTTCAAAGAAACAATCATGAAACCGGATGTTAATGAAAAAGAAGCCATTGAAAATATTGATATTGGTGGACCAAGTATGTTGCGTAGTGCTGCCAAAAACCATGAATTTGTCACGGCAATCGTTGATCCGAACGATTATCCAATTGTTTTAGATGAACTGAGAAATCAAGGGACTACTTCTCTAGCGACACGTCAGAAACTGGCAGCGAAAGTATTTCGTCACACAGCAACCTATGATGCATTGATTGCTCAATATTTAACGGAGCAAGTGAAGGAAGAAAAGACGGAAAAATTGACTCTTACTTTTGAACGCAAGCAAGACCTCCGCTATGGCGAGAATAGTCATCAGCAAGCTGTCTTTTATCAATCTGCTCTACCAGAACGTTATTCGATTGCTCAAGCAAAACAGCTTCATGGAAAAGAACTATCTTTTAATAATATTCGTGATGCAGATGCTGCTTTGCGGATCATGAGTGAATACCAAGAACCAACAGTCGTAGCACTCAAACACATGAATCCTTGTGGTATTGGCTCAGCTCACACGATTTTCGATGCTTGGCTAGCAGCTTATGAAGCAGATCCTGTTTCGATTTTTGGTGGGATTGTGGTATTGAATCGGGAAGTCGATTTAGCAACAGCTCAAGAAATGCATAAACTCTTTTTAGAAATTATCATTGCACCGTCTTATACACCAGAAAGTCTAGAAGTTTTAAAAGCCAAGAAGAATTTACGATTATTAACGGTTGACTTTAACTCGCAATTAACAAAAGCATCTAATGAAATTGTTTCAGTTCTTGGAGGTTTACTCGTCCAAGAAAAAGATACAGCAATGGAAGAACCAACTACATGGCAAGTAGTAACCGATCGTCAGCCAACATCTGATGAAATGGCTGCATTAGCATTTGCTTGGAAAGCTGTTAAGCACGTCAAATCAAATGCGATCGTTGTAAGTAATCGGTATCAGACGCTAGGGATTGGTGCAGGACAAATGAATCGTGTCGGTTCTGTCAAACTTGCGATTGAACAAGCTGGAGAAAAAGCACAAGCAGCTGTTTTGGCAAGCGATGCTTATTTCCCAATGGATGATTCGGTGGAATATGCAGCTAAACACGGAATCAAGGCGATCATTCAGCCTGGTGGAAGTATCAAGGACCAAGCGTCGATTGATATGGCTAATAAACATGGAATTGCCATGGTCTTTACGAACGTCCGTCATTTTAGACATTAAGATAGAAGGAGTAAGAAATGAATATATTGATCATAGGATCTGGTGGGCGTGAACATGCGATTGCGAGTAAAATCTTACAAAGTCCGCTAGTCGAAAACGTTTATTGTGCACCGGGGAATCCTGGCATGACACGTGATGGGGTCAAAATCGTTGATATTAAAGAAACTGATCATCAAGGATTGATCGAGTTTGCTAAGAAAGCGTCGATTACTTGGAGTTTTGTTGGCCCAGAAATTCCATTACTAAATGGGATCGTAGATGATTTTAAAAAAGCAGAGTTAAAAATATTTGGTCCGACGAAAGCTGCCGCATTGATTGAAGGATCTAAGAGTTTCGCCAAAGAATTGATGGAGCGTTGTCAGATTCCAACTGCTGAATCTAAAACTTTTACCAACTATCTTGAAGCCAAATGGTACATCGAAGAGAAGGGTGCCCCAATTGTGATCAAAGCGGACGGTTTAGCTGCTGGCAAAGGCGTGGTCGTAGCGATGACAAAAGCCGAAGCGTTACAGGCAGCCAGCGATATGCTGGAAAAACATCGTTTTGGACAAAGTGGACATCAAATCGTTGTGGAAGAATTTTTAGAAGGAGAAGAGTTCTCTTTGTTAGCGTTTGTGGATGGCGAAGCAGTTTATCCAATGGAAATCTCACAAGATCATAAACGAGCGTATGATGGAGATCAAGGACCGAATACTGGAGGGATGGGCGCCTATTCTCCAGTACCTCACATTTCTGAAGCAATCATTGAAGCGGGGATCGAAAAAGTAATAAAACCTGCAGCTAAGGGGATGAGCGAAATTGGTCGTCCGTTTATCGGTGTATTGTATGCAGGATTGATCGCCACTTCAGATGGACCGAAAGTGATTGAATTTAATGCGAGATTTGGCGATCCTGAGACACAAGTCATTTTACCTCGATTGAAGAGTGACTTGGCGCAAGTGATCACTGATTTGTTAGACCATAAGCCGGTTCATTTAATTTGGGAGGAAACTGGATATCATTTAGGGGTTGTAGTTGCAGCAGAAGGTTATCCTAATCAGTATTTAACCGCTATGGATTTGCCCGATTTTCCTGAAGAGGAGGTAACTGTCTATTATGCGGGTGTTCAAGAGGAAAAAGGAAATTTAAAAGGTTCAGGTGGTCGAATCTACTTAGTGGAGTCCTATGGGGAAACAATTGAAGAAGCGAGGGAAAAAATATACAACGTGTTAGAATCAAAAGATACAAAGGGGACATTTTATCGGAAAGATATTGGAATGAAAGCAATCAACGTTTTTTCTAAGAATCACTAGCGCAACAAAAAGGGGGATAACATTTTTTCTTTTTTGAGAAAAAAGTGGCATGCCTCTTTTTGCCCCCTTTTTGAAGTAAATGTGTTAAAATCTAATGGGAAAGAAAGGAATGATTTTAATGAAACAGATTCAATTGGGAACTTCAAATCAAAAGGTGTCATCGGTTATTCTCGGATGTATGAGGATTAATGGCGCTGAACATCCAGAACGTATTATTGAAACTGCTTTTGATAACGGTATCAATTTTTTTGACCATGCGGATATCTATGGTGGTGGAGAATGTGAAACCATCTTTGCTAGTGCATTAGCAAAAACTTCAATAAAGAGAGAAGAGCTATTTGTTCAAACAAAATGTGGGATTGTTCCTGGTGTGATGTTTGACTTTTCCAAAAAGCACATCATTGAATCAGTGGAAGGTAGTCTCAAACGGTTAAAAATGGATTATGTTGATGCGTTGCTATTACATCGTCCTGATACCTTAGTTGAACCTGAGGAAGTGGCAGAGGCATTCGATGAATTAGAAAAGTCAGGTAAAGTACGTTATTTCGGTGTAAGTAATCAGAAACCAATGCAAGTCGAATTGCTAAAGAAATACGTCAAACAACCTTTGTTGATCAACCAATTGCAATTTGGATTGAAACATTCTGGAATGATTGATCAAGGGATCCATGTGAATATGACAGATGAAGCTAGCGTTGACCACGATGGTAGTGTCTTGGATTATTCACGTTTGAATGAAATGACGATCCAAGCATGGTCGCCTTATCAATATGGTTTTTTTGAAGGGGTATTTATCGGTAACGAAAAGTTTCCTAAATTGAATCAAAAATTAGCAGAACTTGCTGAAAAATATCATACAACGCCAACAGGTTTAGCTTCAGCTTGGATTTTACGCCATCCTGCGAATATCCAAGTGATTGCAGGAACGATGAATGTAGGGCGAATCAAGGAAATTGCACAAGCATCAGACGTTGAACTGAGTCGTGAAGACTGGTATGCGCTGTATCGCGAAGCTGGCAATATCCTACCATAGACATGAAAAAACATTGAATGAAACAGTCATTAGTTGCTTGTTCGCTAATGACTTCTACATATATTGATGCGAGGAACGTCACTAAGAATCTACGAAAAGGGGAGTAAAATGGGATATCTAAATAAATGGGACAATAATTCGTCAATGCCAGAAAGTGAGCTAAACGCTCATAGAGCAGCGTATGAAAATGTCAGTGATGGTAAAGAAGCGAAAGGCAATCTAAAACTAGACCCCCAACGCTATAGTCTTGGAGTAATGACACACGCAATAAATAAAACGAAATCTGCAAAATCAAATAAACCTAATAGAGCTCTACTTGGAATGATCCAAGAAATAGCGCAAAGCTATTTTAGCCCTAAAGTACTTGCTGGTATGGAGAAATTCAAAAAGGATAGAGAAAAAGAGCTAGAAAAAAGTTCGAACATTTCGCAAACAAAGTTATCTAAAGATAAAGAAAACCCTGATAATCAAAATCAAGTTTATAAAAGGTTGAATGCCATTATCACTGGCGCTAAACAGACACTCGTTCAAACCGGAACTCTGAATAAAAACGATCAAGAGAAAACAAACCAATCAAAAGAAGCTGGAAATCAACAAAAGAATGAACCACCTGGTAGAGATTGAGTAGCTATAAGCGACAAACAGCTGATTGTTTATTTGTCGAAAAGTTTGATGGCTAGACAGTGTTATTTCAGATTAAGGAGTTTTTATTTTTTTGTTTATATTCCCCTTGATTTTTTAGTTTAAATACGGTAAATTACATAAGGTGCTAAAAATAAACACCCAAAAAGCAAATAATGTTCGTGTTTTACTGAATTCGAACATCAGGAGGATCATGTCCATGAAAGTGTTTGATTACGAAGATATCCAACTCATTCCTAATAAATGTATTGTAAGTAGCCGTTCAGAATGTAACACGACAGTGACACTAGGAAAGCATACTTTTAAAATGCCTGTTGTCCCTGCGAATATGCAAACGATCATCGATGAGTCAATTGCACAATTTTTAGCAGAAAATGGTTACTTCTATATTATGCATCGATTTGATGAAGCAGCAAGAATCCCCTTTGTGCAAAAAATGAAGGAGCAACAATTGATTACTTCAATCAGTGTTGGCGTAAAACAAGAAGAATATTCATTTGTTGAAGAATTAGCACAGTTAAATTTAGTTCCTGATTATATCACGATTGATATTGCGCACGGTCATTCAAATGCGGTGATTGAAATGATCCAACATATCAAAAAACATTTACCAGAAACGTTCGTTATTGCAGGAAACGTTGGGACACCAGAAGCTGTTCGGGAATTAGAAAATGCCGGAGCTGACGCAACAAAGGTTGGAATCGGACCTGGTAAAGTTTGTATCACAAAAATCAAAACCGGTTTTGGTACCGGTGGTTGGCAACTTGCTGCCTTAAGATGGTGTGCGAAAGCTGCCAGAAAACCGATTATTGCTGATGGGGGTATTCGTACCCATGGTGATATTGCAAAATCCGTTCGTTTTGGCGCAACAATGGTTATGATCGGTTCGCTATTTGCCGGACATGAAGAATCGCCTGGTGAGACAATGGTGGAAAATGGCGTAGTGTACAAAGAATACTTCGGCTCTGCCTCCGAGTTTCAAAAAGGTGAAAAGAAAAATGTAGAAGGTAAGAAAATTTGGATCCAACATAAAGGGTCTTTGAAAGACACGTTGGTTGAAATGCAACAAGATTTACAATCTTCTATTTCTTATGCGGGTGGGAAAGATATTGAAGCTATTCGCAAAGTAGATTATGTGATTGTTAAAAACTCCATTTTTAACGGAGATACCATTTAATAGCTATTAAAAAGCAAAGTAGATGCTCTCGCATCATGCTTTGCTTTTTCTTTGCTTTTCGATCCCTTTTTTATAAGATAAAATAGGCAGTAGAAGAAAGAGGAATGGAGAAGAACATGTGGGAAGTCATAGATAAGAAACAAAGACCAATTTATCGACAAATTATGGATCAGGTGATGAAAAATATTGAAAATGGGAATTTAGATCCCAACGTACCCTTGCCCTCTGAAAGGAAATTGGCAGTTATTTTTCAAACAAATCGCACCACTGTGGTTCGAGCGTTGGATGAATTACGAGATCTTGGCGTTCTTATCAGTCGCCGAGGCAGTGGACGCTTTGTGAATCAAACCGAATGGGGGCGGTATTCTGCCCCGAGAGTGAATTGGCGCGAATTATTTTCTCAACGCTATGAACAAATCGATGATAGTTATGAAAAAATGATCGAAGTAGGAAAACTGAACCCTTATTTTCTCGATTTATTTTCGAGCGAGATGCCTACAGACTTATTACCAAACGTTCAATTTCCAGCATACTCAATGAATGAGATTATTGAAAAAGAGCAACAAATCACCTGTCTAGGTTATCTTCCATTAGTAGCAAAAATAAAAAATTACTTGATCGAAAAATTTTATTTTGATTTTACTAAAACGCAATTATTAGTTACGAGTGGGGGTCAACAGGCTATTTTTCTAATTTTACAGACGATTTTATCTAGTGGTGATGCTATTGCGGTAGAAGCGCCTTCGTTTTTTTATCGTTTGTCCTTATTTAAAGCGACAGGGATTCGTCTATTTGGTGTACCCATGGATAGCGAAGGTATTGAGCTGGATAAGCTAGAAGTGTTGATCAAGAAAAATAAATTGAAAGCTGTCTTAGTCAATCCAAACTTTCAAAATCCAACAGGGAAAGTGATGTCCCAAAAACGTCGCGAAGCATTAGTGACCCTTTGTCGCAACTATCAATTACCGATCATTGAAGACGACGTTTTTAGTGACTTATCCTTTCATGATAGTGAAAAGCATAAACCAACTGCGATCCATTCAATTGATCCGGAAAATGTCTTATATGTCGGTTCATTATCTAGGGTATTAGGACAAACGACCAAGATAGGTTGGATCGTTGGGCTGCGTTCCTTTATCGACCGCTTAGCGAAAGCGCAGGAAATGATGGAATTTTCGATGAGCATCTTTCCCCAAAATGTGGCGATGACTGTATTTGAAGAAAGTTATAGCACAAAGATCGCCATTGTGAGGGAAGAATTATACAAAAGAAGTTTGACGCTGGTTGAATGGGAAAAAACGCAAAACTTTTTTGAAGTCTGGCCCATTTATGGTGGGTACTATGCGTGGATTACGTGGAAAGGACAGCAATTGACAAGAGATATTGCGGAAGAATTGATCCGCTCAGGGTTAGGCATTGCACCAAGTTTTTTGTTTGGAGAAGAGACCAACGGGTTGCGTATCAATTTTAGTCGTTTAACTGAAGAAAGGCTGCCATTTTTTCAAGCGGAAATGGCAAAATTAGCAAAACGTTTATCCGTTTAATTCATGATCAAAAGAGCAGGTTCATGTGCAACAGTTAAGGAGATTCCTTGCTGTTGCTTTTTAATTGAAAAAAATACACATATAGTAGAAAATTAAAAGAGGGATGATTGTAAAGAAAATCACTAATTAATAAAAAATTTTTTCTGTTTGTTGGAATAAGGTATAACAATGTGCGGATTCAATGATAACAGTAGAGAGGAGTAGATAGAAAATCAGGACTAATTTTGTATAAAAGATGTAAACCGCTTTCTTGATTGTGATGTTGTTCACTATTTGCGTGGTTAAGCGGATTATTGCAAATTTTTAAAAACGTGAATTTTTTTGCTTTTAGCTTGTATTTCTTAATGATCCATGATAATTTATAAAAGAAGACGGTTGGATATTGATACAGTTTATATATCTGTTTCAATCGCAGAAAGATGAGATTTTCTTATATGATGAGAGAGGAATGTGTACAAATGGCAAAAAAGAAATTACCACTAGACTTTAATGCGTTATTAGATGAAGTCAATTCAGATTTTCCAGTATACCAAGCGCTTGACCAAAATGGTAAAGTAGTAAACCCTGATCTTGTTCCTGATTTATCAGATGAACAATTAGTAGAATTAATGACTAGCATGGTTTGGTCTCGTGTATTAGACCAACGCTCAACAGCTTTAAACCGTCAAGGACGTCTAGGATTCTTTGCACCAACAGCTGGTCAAGAAGCTAGCCAACTTGCAAGTGCATTTGCTTTTGAAAAAGAAGACGTATTACTTCCTGGTTACCGTGATGTTCCCCAATTAGTAAAACACGGATTGCCTTTAGCACAAGCTTTCTTATGGTCACGAGGACATGCAGCAGGGAATTTTTATCCAGAAGAATTGAAAGCTCTACCACCACAAATCATTATTGGTGCGCAGTACATCCAAGCAGCTGGTGTGGCTTTAGGATTGAAAAAACGAAACAAAAAAAATGTGGTCTTCACTTATACAGGTGACGGCGGCTCTTCTCAAGGTGATTTCTATGAAGCAATCAACTTTGCTGGAGCTTATCATGCAAATGCTGTATTTTATATCCAAAACAATGGCTTTGCGATCTCAACACCTCGTGAAAAACAAACAGCTGCTAAAACATTAGCGCAAAAAGCTGTGGCAGCCGGGATTCCAGGGATCCAAGTAGATGGTATGGATCCATTAGCAGTTTATACAGTATCTAAAATGGCACGTGATTGGGCAATCAACGGGAATGGTCCAGTCTTGATTGAGACATTGACTTACCGTTATGGTCCGCATACTTTATCAGGAGATGACCCAACTCGTTACCGTTCAAAAGAAACAGATGACGAATGGCAGAAAAAAGATCCATTGATCCGTTTCCGTAACTACCTAACAGAAAAAGGTCTATGGTCAGAAGAAAAAGAAGAACAAGTAATTGAACAAACAAAAGAGGAAATCAAAGCAGCGATTGCTGAAGCAGATAAGATTCCAAAACAAAAAGTTTCTGATTTCTTAAAAAATATGTTTGAAGTGGCACCACAATCAATTAAAGAACAAATTGCAATCTATGAAGCGAAGGAGTCGAAATAATCATGGCACAAAAAACAATGATTCAAGCAATCACAGATGCCCTAGCACTTGAACTTGAAAATGATGAGAACGTAATCGTTTTTGGTGAAGATGTTGGGAAAAACGGTGGAGTTTTCCGTGCAACGGAAGGATTGCAAGAAAAATTTGGCGAAGAACGCGTTTTCGATACCCCATTAGCTGAATCAGGGATTGCTGGTATGAGTTTTGGGTTAGCTTTAGAAGGTTTTCGTCCAGTACCTGAAATTCAGTTCTTTGGATTTATTTTTGAAGCCATGGATGAAGTAGTCGCACAAATGGCACGTACAAGATATCGAATGGGTGGGACTAGAAATCTACCGATCACGATTCGTTCACCATTTGGTGGTGGGGTTCACACACCAGAACTTCATTCAGATAACTTAGAAGGATTGATTGCTCAATCTCCAGGAATTCGCGTAGTCATTCCATCAAATCCTTATGATGCAAAAGGATTATTGATCTCTTCTATCCGCAGCAATGACCCAGTTGTATTTTTGGAACATATGAAACTTTATCGTTCATTCCGTGAAGAAGTTCCAGATGAAGCTTATGAAGTACCATTGGACAAAGCGGCAATTACTCGTGAAGGAACAGACGTTTCAATCATTACCTATGGCGCAATGGTTCGTGAAGCGATCAAAGCAGCTGACAATCTTGCGAAAGAGGATATTTCAGTAGAAGTCGTTGACCTAAGAACAGTCGCACCGCTAGATATTGACACAATCATTCAATCAGTTGAGAAAACTGGTCGTGTGGTAGTCGTTCAAGAAGCGCAACGACAAGCAGGTGTAAGTGCCCAAGTGATTGCTGAAATCTCAGAACGTGCGATCCTTTCATTAGAAGCACCAATTGGACGTGTAGCAGCACCAGATACTGTTTTTCCATTTGGACAAGCTGAAAACATCTGGTTACCAAATGCGGCTGATATTGAAGCAAAAGTCAAAGAAATTGCAGAATTCTAAGAAATAAGAAGGGACGTAAGTAAATCATGGCATACCAATTTAAATTACCTGACATTGGTGAAGGAATCGCAGAAGGCGAAATCGTCAAATGGTTTGTCAAGCCAGGCGATACCATCAATGAGGATGATACGTTATTAGAAGTTCAAAATGATAAATCAGTAGAAGAAATTCCATCCCCAGTTACTGGGACAGTGAAAAACGTCATCGTACCTGAAGGAACAGTCGCGAATGTTGGCGATGTACTGGTAGAAATCGATGCACCAGGACATGAAGACAACGAAACAAGTGGCGATGCTGGAGTAGCAGCGAAAGAGCAAACACCTGAACATCCAGCTGCTGAACCAACTGAAGCTAGTGCCGATGGTGGGGTCTTTGAATTTAAATTACCCGATATTGGTGAAGGAATCGCAGAAGGTGAAATCGTTAAATGGTTTGTGAAACCAGGCGATACCATCAATGAAGATGACACATTGTTAGAAGTACAAAACGATAAATCGGTAGAAGAAATCCCGTCACCAGTGACTGGAACGGTTAAAAACATCTTGGTATCAGAAGGAACAGTTGCAACTGTTGGTGATGTATTAGTAGAAATCGATGCACCAGGACATAATAGTGCGCCTTCTACTACATCAGAAAAAACAGCTGAATCAACTGATGCTAAAGTAGAAACTTCTGGTTCAGCATCAGTAGCTGAGGCAGCTGATCCTAACAAACGTGTTTTGGCTATGCCATCAGTTCGACAATTTGCTCGTGAAAAAGACGTGGATATCACACAAGTCACTGCAACTGGTAAAGGTGGACGTGTGACAAAAGAAGATATTGAAAGCTATCTATCAGGTGGGCATGCGAGTCAAACAGCATCAGCTGAACCAGCTGCACCTGCGACAGAAAAAGCGGTTGAAGCGAAAGCTGAAAGCAAGCCAGCAGCACCAGCAAAAGCGTTCAAATCTAATTTAGGTGAATTGGAAGAACGTGTAGCAATGACACCGACACGTAAAGCGATTGCTAAAGCAATGGTCAATAGCAAGCAAACAGCGCCACATGTTACTTTACATGACGAAGTAGAGGTTTCTAAACTTTGGGATAATCGTAAGAGATTTAAAGAAGTGGCAGTTGCGAATGGGACAAAATTGACTTTCTTGCCATACGTGGTAAAAGCATTAACTGCTACTGTGAAGAAATTCCCTATTTTGAATGCGTCAATTGATGATGCGAACCAAGAAATCGTTTATAAAAATTACTATAACATCGGAATCGCAACTGATACAGATCATGGCTTGTATGTACCAAATGTAAAAGATGCAGACCGTAAAGGGATGTTTGCGATTGCGGATGAAATCAATGAAAAAGCAAAACTAGCTCATGAAGGTAAATTAGCAGCTGAAGATATGCGAAATGGCACTATTACGATCAGTAATATTGGTTCTGTAGGTGGTGGCTGGTTTACACCAGTAATCAACTACCCTGAAGTAGCAATTTTAGGTGTGGGAACAATTGCACAACAACCGATCGTTAATGGTGAAGGTGAAATCGTTGTTGGACGAGTGATGAAACTTTCCTTAAGCTTTGATCACCGTATCGTAGACGGAGCAACAGCTCAACAAGCAATGAACAATATCAAACGACTTTTAGCTGATCCTGAGTTATTGATGATGGAAGGATGATAAACAAATGGTAGTTGGAGATTTTGCTGTAGAATTAGACACAGTTGTAATCGGTGCGGGACCTGGTGGCTATGTTGCTGCCATCCGTGCTGCTGAAATGGGACAAAAAGTGGCAATCATTGAAAGAGAATACATCGGTGGTGTTTGTTTAAACGTTGGTTGTATTCCTTCAAAAGCGCTGATTGCTGCAGGACATCATTATCAAGAATCTCTTGATTCAACTTTATTCGGTGTCACGAGTGAAAATGTCACACTTGATTTTGCAAAAACACAAGACTGGAAAGAAAATAAAGTAGTGAAAACACTGACTTCTGGTGTTGGCTTCTTATTGAAAAAACACAAGGTAGAAACAATCGAAGGCGAAGCATTCTTCGTCGATGATCATACATTGCGTGTGATCCATCCCGATTCTGCTCAAACGTATTCTTTCAATAACGCAATCATTGCCACTGGCTCCCGTCCGATCGAAATCCCAGGATTCAAGTTTGGCGGACGTGTACTTGACTCAACAGGCGGCTTAGCTCTAAAAGAAGTACCAAAAAAATTCGTCATTATTGGTGGCGGAGTTATTGGAGCAGAATTAGGTGGAGCCTATGCTAACTTAGGTGCTGAGGTAACGATTCTTGAAGGTTCTCCTCAAATTTTACCTACCTATGAAAAAGATATGGTGAAATTAGTGGAAGACGACTTCAAGAAAAAAGGTGTGACAATCGTAACCAATGCAATGGCGAAAGAAGCTGTTGATAATGGGGACAGTGTGACAGTCAAATATACTGTTGACGGTAAAGAAGAAACAGTGACAGCAGATTATGTTATGGTAACAGTTGGCCGTCGTCCAAATACTGACGATATGGGATTAGAACAAGCGGGTGTCGAAGTCGGTGAACGTGGATTGATTCCAGTGGATCAACAAGGGCGTACGAACGTGCCAAACATTTTTGCAATTGGGGATATCGTACCAGGTGCTGCTTTAGCGCATAAAGCAAGTTATGAAGCAAAAATTGCTGCAGAAGCTATCTCAGGTAAGAAAGTAGCAGTTGACTATAAAGCAATGCCTGCGGTTGCCTTTACAGATCCAGAATTAGCTTCTGTTGGGATGACGATCAAAGAAGCAAAAGAAGCTGGTATTGAAGCTACTGCATATAAATTTCCGTTTTCAGGAAATGGACGGGCGTTATCGCTTGCAAAAACAGAAGGTTTTATCCGTTTAGTGACGACCAATGAAGACAATGTCATCATTGGAGCGCAAATCGGTGGTGTAGGTGCTAGTGATATGGTTTCTGAGCTTGCTTTAGCCATTGAATCAGGAATGAATGCCGAAGATATTGCGTTAACGATCCATCCACATCCATCGCTAGGTGAAATTACGATGGATGCTGCTGAACTCGCTTTAGGTTTACCAATCCATATTTAATTTAGCAATTGGGATATTTTATCCGAACTGTTTCAAAAAAAGTATGGATGCTGGCGATAGTTGCCAGGTTAAAAACATCTTTTTGACAAATTGAATTGATACATGATCGATGAAACATCAAAGTTAGCAAAAACTGCTAGCTTTGATGTTTTTTTTGTGGTCTTTTCAAAACCTCTTTTTCTGAAAAAAGAAAAAAGAAAGTCAAGCTTTTTGAAAGAGGGTGTTAGAATAAATGTGGTAAAAGCAATCAGGTCAGCATATTTCTATATCAATGATTTAACTAGCGGAACTAGTTGTTTACTAATTAATTTTTAATCACTTTAAAGGAGATTGACTTTGTGAGAAAAGAAACGATTAAAACACTTCAAGGAGACTGTCATGAGAATGAAAAGAATAATGAAATTGGCGGTCCTAACAATTCAATTAAAAAGAGAAATGAAAGGATTATAGAAGCATACCAAACAGAAAATACATCGATAGCAGGACTTGCTGAGCGATTTGGAGTATCAAAGAGAACCATTGGAAATGTAACACACAGTCTAAAAGAGCAAAATCTGCAACAGCAAAGCTTAACGAATGAGACAACTAAAGAAAAGGAAGAGAGCAATAATCAAAATATCGAAGCATATTTAGCAGGAGACTTGTGGGTAAGTAAACTTGTTAATAAATTTAACGGATCAGCGAGAACCATTTTGATGAAAATAAAGAAAGCAAGAGAACAGAAGGAAGAGATGCAATATAAAACATCGTCAGAAAATGAAATTTTACAGTTAGATAGAAATAGTTTTGAGCAAAGGGAAGAGTTAGTGAAGCAACAAGAGCTGATTTCAGAAGTTCTTCTAAAAGATGAGCTGGAACAGGTACATCCTGCTCAGCCAAGGTCTTTAGAGGACAAAGTCATTTCATTAAGAAAACAAAAAAGTGTTGATCATGACAGCCAGTCAAAAAAATACAATCTCAATGACAGTTCAAGCAGAAAAAGAAAGATGCAAGAAAATAAGGACCCAGAAAAGTTTTCACTATCGGCGTTCCCAATTGATAAAAATAGTTTGAAAACATCGAGTGTGAAACCTAAGAAGCCAAAGAAATCTTATGTACTTCATGAAGTAGAAGAATATTCACCCAAACTATCACAAATAAGCAAACAAATACATACAACAGAGAATGAGCATTTAATTGATGAGAACCAACAGGATAAACTTCAAGGGATCGGTCCTCAACAAAATAAAAACTTTTCTTCATCACTTCCTTTACCAAATAAATTAGAGGAAGCAACAAGTAGTGAGAATCATATCTTCAATAGCAAACAAGTGCAAGTAACTGGAAGTCATCTAAGAGAAAACCAAGAGGAACACCCAATTTTATCAGAGACAGAAGGTGAATTTGGAAATAGCTTGTTCGATAGTTTATCTGATTTTGACTATTCAAATGAGTCCAATGAAGAACGTTCGTTTTTTCAAAAGTCAGCAAATTTATCCGATGAATTGTCAAATCATAATCTCACGACAGAAGAAATAGTGGAAGCATTAATGGAATTTGACGAGACGTTAGACTCAGCAAAAAATCTAGTGGATTATGTGAACGGATCGAATGAACTTCCAAAACAATCTAATAATGATTTATTCGAAGATTCATCAAATGATAGTCTCACGACAGAAGAAATAGTGGAAGCGTTAATGGAAGTTGATGAGACGTTAGACTCAGCAAAAAATCTAGTGGACTATGTGAACGGATCAAATGAACTTGCAAAACAATCTAATAATGATTTATTCGATGATTCATCAAATGATAGTCTCACGACAGAAGAAATAGTGGAAGCGTTAGTGGAAGTTGATGAGACGTTAGATTCAGCAAAAAATCTAGTGGACTATGTGAACGGATCGAATGAACTTCCAAAACAATCTAATAATGATTTATTCGAAGATTTATCAAATGATAGTCTCACGACAGACGAAATAGTGGAAGCGTTAATGGAAATTGATGAGACGTTAGACCCAGCAAAAAATCTAGTGGACTATGTGAACGGATCAAATGAACTTGCAAAACAATCTAATAATGATTTATTCGATGATTCATCAAATGATAGTCTCACGACAGACGAAATAGTGGAAGCGTTAGTGGAAGTTGATGAGACGTTAGATTCAGCAAAAAATCTAGTGGACTATGTGAACGGATCGAATGAACTTCCAAAACAATCTAATAATGATTTATTCGAAGATTTATCAAATGATAGTCTCACGACAGACGAAATAGTGGAAGCGTTAATGGAAATTGATGAGACGTTAGACCCAGCAAAAAATCTAGTGGATTATGTGAACGGATCGAATGAACTTCCAAAACAATCTAATAATGATTTATTCGATGATTCATCAAATGATAGTCTCATGACAGAAGAAATAACGGAAATATTAATGAGATTTGATGAGACATTAAACTCAGGAAAAAAACCAATGAAGTATGTAATGGAATTAAGTGAACGTCAAGAATCGAACAAATTATTCGATGAATCGTCAAATAGTCAACAGGTAGAATATCCTATAATGGAACAAACAATGGCAGGAAAAGCAGTTAATCAGCCTGGTTCGGAAAATAATCAAGTAAACTTTATAGAGGATCAGAATCAGGAATATCTGATTGATGAAGAAAAACATCCCCAGAATCCGCATAACATACATAATGATAGGGGCACAGGTGAGTTTATACAAAAGAAACAGGATAAGAGTATAAAAAATTCAGAAAACACCCCAGTGAATCAGAATCAGGAAACGGCGCTTGATGAAGAAAGACATCCAAAAAGAGCTGCTGCTCATTTATCTGAGAATCTACATAGTATACAAAACTTAGAAAGTAACCTAGGGCATCAAACAACCAAACAAACCGATAAGCAGACTATTCCTCAAACGGGGTATATTCTTGATCCTGTTCTTCCACAAAATGTCACTAAGAATAATTATTTAGAATATATTCAACTATATCAATCTATTCAGTCGACCATCAAAATAGAGACATTTTGTGACATAATGAAATTGTCACAAGATACATTTCAAGAGTTGCTTAAAGAAGCTGTTCCAGCTGAGTCAACTAATAGTGAATTAGGATATATAGAGAATAAAAGGGAAATTATACCGAGAGAATATAAATTAGAAAAGATCAATTTATATCTCAATTCTCAACATTCTTACGAATCTAAACGGCAGTTTTGTGATAAGAACAATTTAGACTATGATTCCTTTAGATCTTGGATAAGGGAACATAAAAAGGGGGAATTACCTCGTCAATCAATATCGACTATTGAAGAATTGATCAGTAGGGAACAAGATGGGAGAAATCTGTATTGTACTGCTAAGGTTAAGAAAGCCTGTGTACTTTTATGGAGAAGTAAGCGAATAGCACACAAGGTATTGTGTAAAAAATTGAACATTTCTGATGCGACTTTAAGAACTTGGAATAATAGATACGACCAGGCACGTGGTAAGAAGCAGGAGTTAATAACAACTCTCACAGAATTAAAAGAAAGGAAGTTAAAGCTAGGAAAGCTGTGTTGTACGGAGGAAGTTAAAAGAGAATGTGTTCTTTTATATAAGAATCAAGAAATGTCCATAGAGCAATTATGTAAGATTTATCATTTGACTCCGAATACGGTTAATGCTTGGATCGAAGAATATGACCGATTACTCCAAAATTCAGAAAGAACATCCCAAGCACGCCAAACTTTTTCAACTAATGTCGGGAATGCTAAATTTACAACAGCAGACAATAATGCGAGGTTAGCTCATGAACAAGGTAAGAGTCAAGGCAATCAAAGGATGCAACATAGTATACAAAACTTAGAAAGTAACCTAGGGGATCAAACAACCAAACAAACGGATAAGCAGCTTAATCCTCCAGCGAGGCACTCTCTTGACCCTGTTCTTCCACAAAAAGTCAATCAATCATACACTAAAAATGATTATTTAAAATATATTCAACTATACCAATCCATTCAAACGACCATCAAAATAGAGACATTTTGTGACATAATGAAATTGTCACAAGATACATTTCAAGAGTTGCTTAAAGAAGCTGTTTCAGCTGAGTCAACTAATAGTGAATTAGGATATATAGAGAATAAAAGGGAAATTATACCGAGAGAATATAAATTAGAAAAGATCAATTTATATCTCAATTCTCAACATTCTTACAAATCTAAACGGCAGTTTTGTGATAAGAACAATTTAGACTATAGTTCCTTTAGTTCTTGGATAAAGGAACATAAAAAGGGGAATTTAACTCGTAAATCAATCTCTACTATCGAAGAATTGATCAGTAGGGAACGAAATGGGAGAAATCTGGATTGTACCGCTAAGGTTAAGGAAGCCTGTGTACTTTTATGGAGAGGTTGCTCAATGACTAAGACTGAATTAAGTAACAAATTGAACATCAATGATATGGTTGTAAGATCTTGGGAAGATAGGTACAACCGGGCACATGGAAATGAGCAGAAGAAAATAATAACAACTCTCTCAGAATTAGAAAATAGGGATTTAAAGTTCAGGTATTTGAGTTGTACGGAGAAAGTCAAAAAAGAATGTATTCTTTTATTAAATGATACAAAAAATACCAAGGGACGAATATGTCAAAAGTATCATTTGAACGTTAAAACATTTTATAATTGGTACAATAAATATAAACTACTACTTAATGGTGCAGAAAAAGATTCAAAAGAACGCCAAACTTTTTCAACCAATGTCGGGAATGCTAAAATTACAGCAGCAGACAATAATGCGAGGTTAGCCAATGAGCAAAATAAGAGTCCAAATTTATTCTTGGGTAATCAAAAGATCCAATAAAATTCTAATAAGTTAATTATAGGTAAAGTGGAATGAACGTTAAATATAATTGAAATAAATTAAACAATTACTTTGAAAAAAAACAATAGTTGGATCTTGATCGAACATTTTTTTCTAAAAAAGAGAAAGAATAAACTATTTGCTAGAAAATTTGATATTAAAATAGATAAATAATTAGAAAAGGAAATTACTATGGAAAATGAATGGACGGAACAACGATACATAACAAAGAATGTAATAGGTTCCAATGGAAATGGGCAACAGTCATATGGTGAGCTAGGACAAGATAATCATCTGGTTAATGAGTCCAGTCCGGAGGAGGAGCTAGTAAGTCACATAATCAACCAAGGTCCTCCAACTATTCAAGAATTAGAAGCGGCGTATACTCTTTTTTCTAATCTTGAACCAAAGGAGCAAAGGATAGGGCAAATAGAGGAACAAGGAATAAAAGATGTCAATATGTTTGATTCAGGAAATAAGCGAGTGCACCCTAGATCAGACGAAAACGTGGGATATCCAAAAAGGCTAAAAGGCGCAAATAACCATTTATTTAATGAGCGAGACACCATAAATGATTCACAATTCCCACCTCAAACGACAAGAGAATCGGTCAATAAGCCCAGTCCAGAAGAAGACCTAGTACGCTACGTGTTCGAACTGGGTCCTCTGACTCGTCAAGAATTAGAATTAGCCGATACTCTTTTTTCTAATCATGAAACAAAAGAGCAAAGGATAGCCGAGGAGAGGAAAGGACAAACAGAGGGACAAGAAATAGAAACTGGAAATATGTTTGATCTGGAAAATAATCGAATGAACTCTGTAGTGGGCCAAAATTCGGAATCTTCGATTGATGAAGAAAAACATCTCCAGAATCCGCATAGCATACATAATGATAGGGACACAAGTGACTTTACACAAAAGAACATACAAGACAAGAGTACGAAAAATTCAGAAAGCACCCCAGTGAATCAGAATCAGGAAACGGTGCTTGACAAAGAAAGACATCCAAAAAGAGCTACTGCTCATTTATCTGAGGGTCTACATAATATACAGCACTTAGAAAGTCAAACAACCAAACAAACCGATAAGCAGCTTAATCCTCAAACGAGGCACTCTCTTGACCCAGTTCTTCCACAAAAAGCCAATCAATCAGACACTAAGAATGATTATTTAGAATATATCCAACTGTATCAATCCATTCAGTCGACCATCAAAATAGAGACATTTTGTGACATAATGGAATTGTCAGAAGATATATTTCAAGGGTTGCTTAAAGAAGCTGTTCCAGATGAGTCAACCAATAGTGAAATAAGATATCCAAGGGATAAAAGAATAGTTTTCCCGAAAGAATACAAATTGGAAAATGTTAAATTATATCTTAATTCTAAACATTCTTACAATTCTATCACTTATTTTTGTTATAAGAAAAATTTACCCTATATTCCCTTTCTAAATTGGCTCAAAGAGTATACAGAGGGGAAATTAACTCGTGAATCAATATCGACTATCGAAGAATTAATAAGTAGCAAACAAACTGATGGGTATCTGGATTGTACTGATAAAGTGAAGGAGACCTGTGTACTTTTATGGAGAGGTTGCTCAAAGACTAAGACTGAATTATGTGACAAATTGAACATCACTGATGGGGTTTTAAGAGCTTGGATGGATAAATACAATCAAGCACATAGAAATCAGCAGAAGAATATAATAACAACTCTTACAGAATTAAAAGAAAGGAAGCTAAATTCAGGAAAGCTGTGTTGTACGAATGAAGTTAAATTAAAATTAGTTCTTTTATATAAGAATCGAGAAATGTCCGTGAAGCAATTATGTAAGATTTATCATTTGAATCCGAAAACGGTTTATAACTGGATCAAGAACTATGACCGATTACTCCAAAATTCAGAAAGAACATCCCAAGAACGCCAAACTTTTTCAACGAATGTCGAAAATGCTAAAATTACAGCAGCAGACAATAATGCGAGGTTAGCCAATGAGCAAAATAAGAGTCCAAATTTAGTCTCGGGTAATCAAAGGATTCAATAAAATTCTAGCCAGTTAATCACAAGTAAAATTGGAATGAACATTAGATACAATGAAAATAAACCGACAAATTATGTTGACCAAGGCCAATGGATTAATCTTGGTCGAACATTTTTTTCTAAAAAGAAGAAAAAGTAAACTAGTTGTTAGAACATTCGATGTTAAAATAGATAAATAATAAATGAATAAAAAAGGAAATGATTATGGAAAAGAAGTCAAGTTCCTTAGATTGCATTATATGAACGTTTGTAAGTCTCTGATAGTATTTTAGCGGCTGGACAAAAGCTATGGTTAAGTTGTTATTAAACAGAATCTCACAAAAACGGTAAACTTGTTTTATAAATATTGAATATAACAAAGATTTAGCAGCAAAAATAATAAATGGAGCTCTATTGTCAACGGGAATGACTTAATTTTATTTTTTGGAAAAAATCTATATACAATGAATCAAGTCAGATACGTTAGAAAGAAAGGTCGGGAATGATGAGTAAAAGAGAAGAAGGGGTTTATGTTGACCCTCATACAAAAGATGTCAGGTGCCATTCTCAATGGGACGATATTAGAAAAATCATCAACAAGAATCAAATGAACTATTTCAATCATCTATCAAAACTCTTTGAAAAAAAACCGTTAATTTATTTTGAAATTGAAAAAAAAATGATGGATAAACAGGATATTAAAGGTATCTCTTTATTGGTTTTGTTAAAAAGGGAAGGAAAAGGTCTGGCATCCAGCGAATTATTTTATCCACCATTGAAAAATATTCGAGAGATTATGATAAAAGGATTGATGAAGGAATGTAGACAACAGGCATTCATTCAATTGAATGAAAAATACCAACAAAATGGGCATAGAATTGTTGAAATCACAGACCCATACTTTATATCATCTGACAATAAAGAAGAAAAACGTGATCTAGTGGGGATAAGAAAACACCTGAAGAAGGAGTTCGCAAAATATCCTAAAGAAGAACAAAGTGTAAAAATAGAGGAGAATCGAGATAATCGCTTTTAGCTCTTTGTCCAGCCGGATAAGGTTAGCTAATAAATATCAAAATTAGGTTTTTTATAACTAATGTTGGTAAAGAGAAATCTTAGAATAAAAAGGACAGAAAGAAGAAAAATTCCTTTTTGTCCTTTTTATTAGCTATAGATTGTTAGGTCTAGAGTATTTAAGGTATCTTTGATAAGTTGAGTATAAGACAGCTTGAATCCTTTTATGACTTGGTCAGTCAAATCCATTCTAAATGGTTTCGAGATGTCTTTTCTTATTTTTACCTTTTTTTCTGAAAAATAAAAAAGCAATTGGATCGACACATTTCGATATCAATTATTTGATTTTTTAGCAGAAGTAGTTATTTACTAACTTAATGTTAAATTACTCTAAAGGAGAGTGACTCTATGAAAAATGACACGATTGTAATCCCTCAAGAGGGATGTCATGTAGGTGATGAGAATGAGGAAATAAAAGGTTCGAATAATTTAAACGAGGCAAATGAAGATCATCGTTTGCTTCACCAAGACTCGGGCAATTTATTCAACCCTATATTAAAGGATAAATTTCCGATAGCTCAAACAGTGGAAGTGTCAGACAATACAGTTCACACAAAAAGAAAACAAATGTTTGATGAGCAGAAATCAGTTAATCTTCAAGGATGGGACGAATTATATAATCCGCTGTTAAATGGCAATTATACGATAGAGCAAGCAGTGAAAGTGTTAGGTGATATATATGAACCAAAAAGAATACGAATATCTGATGAGGCGAAATCAAATGAACATCAAGAACAATCTGATCCTCAGAATCGCAATATAAGTGACTTTACAGAAAAGGAAATACAAGATAAGCGTACGAAAAGTTCCAAAAACATCCCAGTGGCTCAGGCAATCAAAAAAATTGATAAACAGCCTATTTCTCAAACGGCGCACTCTCTTGAGCTTGCTCTACCAAAAAAAGTCAATAAAACATATCCTAAAGTGGATTACGTTCAACTATATCAATCCATTCAATCAGTTATCACAAGAGAGACATTTTGTGACATATTGGGATTATCAATTGATACATTTCAAAAGTTGCTTGAATATGAAGAGGTTGTCCCCGATCAGTCAGCCAATAGTGAATCAGAACATATAGATAAAAAAGAGAAGTTAACTCATAAAATAATATCGACTATCGAAGAGTTGAGGAGTAGGGAACAAACTGAGGAGTATCTGAATTGTACTAATGAGGTTAAGGAAGCTTGTGTACTTTTATGGAGAAGTGAACGATTATTGCAGAAAGAATTGTGTGACAAATTGAACATTTCTGATGGGAATTTAAGAAGATGGAATTATAGATACGATCAGGCACTTGGAAATAAAAACACAATAACAACTCTCGAAGATTTAAAAAATAGGGAGCTAGGGCCAGGGAATTTGTCTTGTCCAGCTGAAGTTAAAGCAGCATGCGTTCGTTTACTTAAGAATAAAGAAATGACTAAAAAGCAAATATGTGAATATTATCGTTTGGTTCCGAAAACGTTGAATAATTGGATTAAAAATTATGATCTATTACTAAAAGAAATCGAAATGAAATCACAAGGACTTCAAACTTTTTCAGCAAGTATTGGAAATGCTAAAATTACGGCTACAGAAAGTAATATAAGGATAGAACATAAACAAGATACGAGTCCAAATTTAATTTTTGGCGGAAGGACGTAATAAAATTCTAACAGGATAATCATTAGTAAAATCGAATAAACCTTAGAAAAAAATAAAACAAACAAAAAATTATTCAGAAAAAGACCAAGAATTTGATTTTGATCGAACATTTTTTCTAAAAAGAAGAAAAAGTGAATTATTTGTTAGAACATTCGATGTTAAAATAGAGAAACAATAAATGTATTAAAAAGGAATTGATTATGGAAAATAAGTGAAATGCCTGAGAGTGGATGTATAGACGTTTGTACATAAGTGGTAGTGTTTCTGATAATTGAATAAAATGATCTGAGCAAGTGCTGTTGAACAGAATCTTACAAAAACAGTAAACTTATTTATTAACGGAACATACTAAAGATACAGCAGCCAAAATAATGAATGGAGATTTATTGCCAATAATAATGACTTGAATTTATTCGTTAGAAAAAGATTCAATAAAAATGAATCAAGTCAAATATAATAAAAAGAAAGGTCGGAAATGATGAGTCAAAGAGAAGAAGGCACTCAGGTACCTCCTAATATAGACGATATCAATCGTCTTCCACAACGGAACGATATTATGAAAATTATCAAAAAGAATCAAATGAACTATTTCAACCATCTATCAGATCTCTTTGAAAAAAATCCGTTAGCGTATTTTGAAATTGAAAAGACCATTATGGATAAATACGAAATTAAAGGTATTTCTTTATTGCTTTTGTTAAAGCGAGAAGGAAAAGGGCTTGCTTTCAGCGAATTATTTTATCCGCCATTGAAAAATATTTGAGATTTTATGATAGCAAGATTAATGAAGGAATGTAGACAACAGGCGTTCATTCAATTGAATGAGAAATACCATCAAAATGGGCATAAAAATGCTGAAATTACTGGTCAATATATTAGTCAAACACTTTGTGATAAAGAAGAAAAACATGATTTAATGGCAATAAGAGAACGTTTGCAGAAGGGTTTCGTAGCATCTCATACAGAAGAACAACGAGTAAAAACAGAAGAGAAATCGAGATAATTATAGCTCTTAGTTCTTTATCAAATCTAATAAGATTTCTAATAAACATCAAAATTAGTAACTTCAACTAGTTTTGATGTTTTTTGCTTCACATTAAAGTATGTTCTTTCAGCATTTCTTGTAGTAACTAGGAAAAAGTAGCGTTTTCTCAATCATAGTTAGTTGGTATCTCTTTGTGGGAACAATAAGCTGAAATTCATGGGGAAAGTAAATGATCCACGACTTCATTTGCTGTTGAATAGTGCTATAAAAAATTCCGCATAATAACCTACAACACTCCATTATACTAAAAATTTTTCGTATACAGTGTTGTAATATGAACATAATTTTCAAAAAAAAAAATAAAAGGGTCCTCCTTGTAATCGATTTCATGATAAGCTTTTTTTATAAAAAAGTTAATGAACTTATCTAGCTTAATTGGCAATAATTTTAGACTACGGTGATAGAATATGAAAATTGGAGAAAAAAGAGAAAACATCAAAACAATTTGCACACGCACTTATCTAGTTTGAATGATAAGATCTCGGTTACAACACAGAAAATTCAAATCAATCAGATGAGCGATGCTCTACAAACCACAAATAAAAAATGATATAAAAGTAAAAAGTATTGAGAGGGACGTTAGAGAGTTATGTAAAAAAAGAAATGGGGTAAAAAGATGAAGTTTACTCAAATACAAAAAATTCATGTAAATCCAAATGTTGGCAATGTGAATCGACATAATGACTATCGAACAATCCAACGTATATTTGAGAAAAGTGCATACAATTATTATGTTCATTTAACAGATTTATTTGAGAGAGAACCATTGAGGTATGCTGAAATTGAAAATATTATATTTGAAAAATATAAAATCGAAGGTCCTTCTTTATTAGATGCGCTAAAAAGAGAAGGAAAAGGGTTCCAACGCAGTGAATTATTATGTGCAAATGAAGGTTTTAGAAAAAGTGTCATCAGTGCGTTGTTTATAGAATGCCAAAAAGAATCTAGAATGGAAATTATTGCCAATTATTATAAAAATGGGAATGATATTGTAGAAACGACATTCCCTGATTTTAGTCGTCTAATAGGCGAAAATAATCGCAGAGAAAAAGAAGCATTCGAACAAAGAGAAAAAAAAAGAATAGAAGTAAAGCGATTGAACGCGATACATAAAGGTTTATCTCATAATAAGAAAATAAATGTAATTGATACTCGGAGCATCTCTCAGTCTATACTTAATGTAGAACTAAATAGATAGCAATTATTAATATTTTGTAGGAGGTAGTCAACAGATGAATAAAGAAGATAATAAACTAACAAAATCTTTTTTACTTAGGCCAGACAAAGATCTTCAAACTTTTGCACATTCAAATAAGATTAGTACCAAAAGTATGAAACAAATATTAGAAGAAAAGCTAAAATTTCCATGGGAAAAATTAAACGATTATTTACCAGAGCTATTAGAAAAATCAAGCTATCATTGTATCGTTGAAAAAATTTTGAGTGAACATTCAGAGTTTGGTAAAGTTGTTCCTCTCAGTGAAGAGGCCAATAGGGAAATAAGCATTATTATGAATAAAATAGGAATTTCTGAACAATCTCAGTTCAGTGAAATTTTACCCAAAGCAATTTTAGAAAATCCAATAAGTTTGGAGAGTTTTTCTGAAAATTTAGAAAAATATGTTTCTTCGTCTGAATTTACGATGTATATTAATGCAGCAGAGATTCCAAGTACTATATCATCAGAAGAGATACTTAGCGATAATATAATAAATTTTGAACTAAACAAAACGATTCAAAAATACAATGAACTAGCTGTTAATGGAGGAAATATCATTACTAAACGAGATGTTAAAAGCACCTTACTTCATTATTTAAGTAGAAAGGATAATGAATCATATAGGCCTAAGGTCGATGCAGAAGTACTTATTGAAGTTGTTGTCAAAGCATTGCCACATTGTCATTATATTAAAAATTCGTCTTTATCCTCTCAAAATTGGTTCTATAAGATTTTTTTAGAAAATGAAGGGAATTCTAAATTTGCTGAGCTACAGAAGGGGATGTTTAAATTAATTTCAAAAGATGAAACATACACTGCCACTAAAATAAATGAACAATATCGGATAAATCATAGTTTTGCTAATGAAGCGTCTATGAGCTCGTTAAACATACCTGAACATGAAGGACGTTAGTTTCATATGAAATCCCTTAGGAAAAGTAAAAATGTTAGATCTTTTTCTCTTATCTTAATAAATAAACCTACGTCACCGACAGAATTTATTTTCTCTATTTTGTTAGTGACGGTTCTTTGTATGAACGTGTGAATTTTTATAGACTATTACTTATTTTTCTTAGCTAGCGATAAAAACATAGTTATTCAACTATAAATTAATTATGTAAACTAGAAAATCGAAACTATTTGGTTATGTACTTATTCTTATGATACACTGATTTTGACTATAGGAAATAGGAGAATGAAGTATGCAAGATTATCAATACCCGCTTGATTTAGATTGGACCACCGAAGAAATGGTCATTGTGATGAAGATGTGGGAGGATTTAGAGTTAGCGAATGAAAAGGGCATCGATAATGCTCGATTTTTAAAATCATACCAACAATTCAAAACGGTTATTCCATCTATTGGAGAAGAAAAAAAATTAGGAAAAGAATTTGAAAAAGTATCAGGTTATTCATTGTATCGAACAGTTCAAGCAGCAAAAAAGAATCAGAAAAAAATCCTAAAAATGAATGGGTGAGAACATGAATAAACAAGAACTGATCCATCAGATCAAAATTTGGCTTAAAGAAGCAGCTGAGAAAATCCGTAGGGTACAAATCAAGACGTTGAAGGTTGATCAAAAAACCAATCGAAAAGATCTGGTTACCAATATGGATCGTGAAGTCCAAGCTTTTTTGATTGAAAAGATTCAGGCGTATAATCCAGAAGCAAAGATTCTCGCAGAAGAAGAAGGTTACAGTGAGTTAGAAAGCTTTGAAGGGCAAGTATTTGTTATTGATCCAATTGATGGAACCATGAACTTCGTACTTGAACAAGAGAATTTTTGTATTATGTTAGGCGTTTATCAAGATGGTGTTGGACAACTTGGTTTTATTTATGACGTGATGAAAGAAGCGCTGTATTGGGGTGGAAAAGATTTAGGTGTTTATATGAATAACCATCCGTTAACTAAGCCAGAAGACCTTCGTTTAAAAGATGGACTTATTGGTTTGAACGGTTATCTTTTTAGTCATAACCGGTGGAATGTTCGAACGATTGGTGAACAAAGTATGGGTGTTCGTATTTATGGATGTGCAGGACTAGAAATGATTGCACTTTTAAAAGGGAAACATATTGGTTATATTGCAAATTTGAGCCCGTGGGACTATGGCGCAGGGAATGTTTTACTCGCTGAATTTGGAATGAAATATAGCGGTATCTCAGGAGAAAAGCTAAAATTTCGAGGAAGAGAATATTATATTGCGGCTACACCTCAAGCCTATGATGAAATTCGGGCTCTTATTGCTGCGGCTGATTCGCTAAATAAGTAAAAAAACCGCAAAATTAAGAAAAATATGGCTAAAATATTAATTTTCTCGAAAAAATGAAAACATTTTACTATATTTCATGAAAAAAGTTTGCTATAATAAACAGTCGAGTAAAATTTCACTGTCATAAAGAACCGAGAAGGAGTTAGTTACATTGAACTATAGAAATGATATCCGTAACGTAGCGATCATCGCCCACGTTGACCACGGAAAAACCACATTGGTTGATGAATTATTGAAACAATCAGATACATTAGACGCACACACACAATTACAAGAACGTGCGATGGATTCAAATGCTTTAGAAAAAGAACGTGGAATCACGATTTTAGCAAAAAATACCGCAGTTGATTATAAAGGGATTCGTGTCAATATCATGGATACACCTGGGCATGCGGACTTTGGTGGCGAAGTTGAACGAATCATGAAAATGGTTGACGGCGTTGTCTTAGTAGTTGATGCTTATGAAGGAACGATGCCACAAACTCGTTTTGTTTTGAAAAAAGCGCTAGAACAACATATTACACCGATCGTAGTTGTGAATAAAATTGATAAACCTTCTGCACGACCTGAGTTTGTTGTTGATGAAGTATTAGAATTATTTATTGAACTAGGTGCAGATGATGATCAATTAGATTTCCCAGTTATCTATGCTTCAGCATTAAACGGAACATCTAGCTTGTCTGATGATCCAGCTGATCAAGAACCAACAATGGCACCGATCTTTGATACAATCGTTGAAAAAATCCCTGCGCCAGTAGACAATAGCGATGAACCATTACAATTCCAAGTATCATTGCTTGATTATAACGACTATGTTGGACGTATCGGGATTGGTCGTGTCTTCCGTGGAACGATCAAAGTAGGGGACCAAGTTGCCTTACTAAAATTAGACGGTTCAGTTAAAAAATTCCGTGTAACTAAATTATTTGGTTTCTTCGGCTTGAAACGTTTAGAAATTGACGAAGCAAAAGCTGGAGATCTAATTGCCGTATCAGGAATGGAAGATATTTTCGTTGGGGAAACAGTGACACCTGTGGACCACCAAGATGCTCTGCCAATTCTACACATTGATGAACCAACACTGCAAATGACTTTCTTAGTGAATAATTCACCATTTGCTGGCCGTGAAGGAAAATATGTCACTGCTCGTAAAATTGAAGAACGCTTGATGGCTGAGTTGCAAACGGATGTTTCATTGCGTGTTGAACCAACAAATTCTCCAGATGCTTGGACAGTTTCTGGTCGTGGAGAACTTCATTTGTCAATCTTGATCGAAAACATGCGTCGTGAAGGTTATGAACTACAAGTATCGCGTCCTGAAGTTATCGAAAAAGAAATTGATGGCGTGAAATGTGAACCTTTTGAACGTGTTCAAATCGACACACCTGAAGAATATATGGGTAGCGTAATCGAATCATTAAGCTTACGTAAAGGTGAAATGCAAGACATGATCCATACTGGTAATGGACAAATCCGTCTAACATTTTTAACACCAGCTCGTGGCTTGATCGGTTATTCAACTGAATTTCTTTCAATGACTCGCGGCTACGGCATCATGAACCACACATTTGATCAATACCTACCAATGTTACCAGGTCAAATCGGTGGACGACACCAAGGTGCGTTAGTATCGATTGATACTGGAAAAGCAACAACTTATTCAATCATGAGTATCGAAGAACGTGGAACTGTTTTTGTTGAACCAGGTACAGAAGTTTATGAAGGCATGATCATTGGTGAAAATAGCCGTGACAATGACTTGACTGTTAACATCACGAAGGCAAAACAAATGACTAACGTTCGTTCTGCTACCAAGGACCAAACATCTGTTATCAAAAAACCAAAACAATTGACGTTAGAAGAATCGTTAGAATTCTTGAATGACGATGAATATTGTGAAGTAACACCGGAAAGTATCCGTTTAAGAAAACAAATCTTAAACAAAAATGCACGTGAAAAAGCTTCTAAAAAGAAAAAATAATCATCTGTTCAACTTGTTGATACAGTGATGTTTAGCTTTGAGAAATAAACCGAAGAAGTCCAAAAATAGGAGTAACTATTTTCGGGCATCTTCGGTTTATTTTTTGTTCAGATGACTGGTAAATCAGCATTAAAGTGGATGAAAAGAAAAATACTGTCGGCAAATTTTGCTTCTCAATTTTTTAGAACGTATTCAATTGTTTGAAATTAAAAGGAGAGAATTGTTTTTCCTTTTTCTAAAATTGTTATCTGTGGAGAAGTTAATAAAAATTAAAAGAAAAATTCAATAAGTACGCTAAAAGTTTATTAAAAGTCTTTTTAAAATCTTTAATTACTTCGGTTTTTGTTTCACGAAAAGCTGAAGTTTCACAAAAAGCATGTTGTACTTGATTGCTTGGAGAAGTAAAATATAATTGACGTATTATAGTTATAGAGGGGCGATAGAAGGGTCAATAATAAAAGGTTGCTCTAGGCTTTTTATAAATAAAAAACAACTAAACCGTGGACGAGCGGCAGTTTTTTGACATAAAGCTGAGTTTCGTAAAACATGGGGAGCTGTTTCGAGATTATCATCCTTAATGCTCCTGCGATTACTCGGCGCAGTTTTTACTTGGTGAGCGCTCAGGTCAAAGCGCCCTTTTCACAACCTCTTATTCACGGTGTTCAAGCATCAGCTCCTTGAAATAAGCCTGAATTTTTCAAAACATGAGAAGCTGTTTTAAAAAATTCTTTCTTATTGTCATCGGAGCTTCCCGATGCTTTCACAACCTCTTATTCACGGTGTTCAAGAAGCAACTCCTCAGCAATAAGCGATGATTTTCTAAAATATGAGAAGCTATTTTAAAAAATCCTCTCTTATTCGCTCGGAGCTGATCGCTTCTTTCACAACCTCTTAAATCAACTAAAAAGTAGGGATAAAATGAATGATATATTAAAACAATACTTTGGTTATGAAGTATTTCGCCCTGGACAAAAAGAAATTATCCAAAAGGTACTTGGTCATGAAGACGTCCTAGGGATCATGCCTACAGGAAGTGGGAAGTCCATTTGTTATCAATTGCCAGCGTTGATGCTGGATGGCTTGACTGTGGTCATTTCTCCTTTGATCTCTCTAATGAAAGATCAAGTAGATGCCGCCAATCAGTTAGGCATTTCAGCGACATTTATCAATAGTTCATTGGATAGTTATGAGACTGCTTCTCGGTTTCGATTACTCGAACAGCAACAAATCCAATTATTATATGTTGCGCCAGAACGGTTTATCATGCCAGATTTTATCCAATCAATGAAACGTTGGCACGTGCAACTGATAGCGATTGATGAAGCGCATTGTATCTCACAATGGGGACATGATTTTCGTCCAAGCTATCTTCATATGGCAGAAACATTAAACACGTTTGATCAACGACCGGTCATTGTGGCATTGACTGCTACTGCAACAAAGCAAGTAGCAGAAGATATTAAAAGACTTTTAAAGATACCAATGGATAATCATATTCAAACGGGTTTTGCACGAGAAAATCTACGTTTACAAGTAGTAAAAGATCAAAAAAAAGAGCAGTACTTAATTGAGTATCTGCGTATCAATAAAAAGCAATCAGGGATCATTTATGCCGCTACCCGCAAAGAAGTTGATCGAATCTATCATTTGTTAAAGAAATTTGATTTCAGTGTTGGCAGATATCATGGTGGGATGAGTGAAAGCCAACGAACAGAAATCCAAGAAGACTTTTTATATGACCGTACAGAATTATTAGTTGCAACGAATGCTTTTGGCATGGGGATCAATAAGAGTAACATCCGCTTCGTCATTCATTATCAGATTCCTGGTTCTTTAGAAGCTTACTATCAGGAGGCGGGACGAGCAGGTCGTGATGGGCTCTTAAGTGAGGCTGTCTTGTTGTTTGCTCCCCAAGATATACAGGTCCAAAAATTTTTTATCCAACAATCCCAACGAGAAGAGTCACAAAAACAAAAAGAATACGAAAAATTAAAAGCAATGACGGAATACGTCTACATCGAATCCTGTCTGCAACAATATATTCTTACTTATTTTGGCGAAAAAAGTATCCCATGTGGAAGATGTGGTAACTGTTTAGATGAACGTGAACTAGTCGATGTAACGACTGAAACACAGATGGTGTTGTCTTGCTTGAAACGCATGGGTGAAAATTATGGGAAACAATTGTTGATGAAGGTATTAGCTGGTTCGAAAGAACAAAAAGTCAAGATGCTAGGTTTTCAAGCGTTATCAACTTATGGCTTATTAAAAAAATGGGCACAAAAAGATATTCTTCAGTTGATCGAGTATCTTATTTCTGGTGGTTATCTGTATTCAATGAACGGTGAATACCCCACGTTGAAAGTAACGGAACTAGGAATCGAAGTGTTAAAAGGGAAACAAAAAGTATTTAAAAAAGAAGCTGAAAAAGTCCAACAACTTTCTGATGAAGAAGCTGACACCTTATTTGAAACGCTAAGAGAGTTACGAACTGACTTAGCTTCTGAAGCAGGCGTGCCGCCTTATGTGGTGTTTTCAGATGCGACTTTAAAAGAAATGAGTCGACAACGTCCAAAAGATCGACTTTCTTTATTGCAGATAAAAGGGGTAGGACAAAGCAAGTTAGACAAATACGGGGACGCTTTTTTAGCACTGATACTTTCTAGTTAAGTAGTGTATCGTTTGTAAAATTAGTGCATCTATTGTTTTTGCTCATGATAGGCTAGCAAATAGTAAAAAAAGAAGAAAATCCCTGAGCGAAAACTGGGATTTTTCCCCGTTAGAATTTTAAGTATGTTATAATAAATAAACTTAGAATGGGGGTAGGCTTAGATGGATTCTCTATCAAATGAATTTGCAGTTCAAGTGCTTAAAGATGAATCAGAACGAATCAAACGCTTGATCAAAAATCAAAAAAATAGCCTGTGTATCTCACAATGTAAGGCATTTGAAGAAGTAGTAGATACGCAAATGTATGGCTTCTCACAACAAGTCGGATTTGCCGTTCGTGTAGGCATCATCGATAAAACGGAAGGACAATTGTTGCTGAGTGAGCTAGAGCGTGAACTGAACCGATTATATAGTGAGGTTTACCAAGAAAATTACGATAAAAAAGAAATTGGCAAGGAGGAGTAAACTTGCCTAAGAAAGTAAAAAAAAGGCATTTATTAAACTATAGTATTTTGATTCCTTACTTGATTCTATGTATTTTAGGTTTAATCATGGTCTATAGTTCATCATCTTATTTATTGCTAGAAAATGGAAGCAGTCCTTCCGCCTCTTTTTTTAACCAAAGTTTGTTTTGGGGCGTTAGCTTAGTAGCTATTGGACTTTTATATAAAATGAAAACATCCGTATTAAAAAATCAACGACTGATTATGGCAGCTATTGCTGTACTGACGATCTTGCTATTGATCGTTTTATTCTTCGGGAAAGAGATCAATGGAGCGAAAGGATGGCTTCAAATCGCTGGATTCTCTCTCCAGCCAGCTGAATACTTAAAGATCATTGTGATTTGGTACTTAGCATTAACGTTATCTAAAAGACAAAGAAGCGTTCAAAAAGATTTTGTTTCTACTGTTAAAAGACCGTTACTGTTAGTGTTGGCACTAACAGCACTAGTTGCTATTTTACCCGATTTTGGTAATGCAACTGTCATTTTTTTAATTATCTTAGTCTTACTTTTGGCTAGTGGTATCAACTACGTTTATACGTTGATCGTTGGGGTCGGTGGGGTTGGCTTGAGTGCTTTAGCAATCTGGTTGATCAATATCACCCACGGGAAAATATTTCCCGGACGTTTACAATATATCTATAACCGATTTGCCATTTATCAAAATCCTTTTTCTGACGAGTTGAACAAAGGTCATCAATTAGCTAATGGTTATTATGCGATGTTCAATGGAGGGCTTTTTGGTCGAGGTCTTGGAAATAGTATCCAGAAAAAAGGTTTTTTAAATGAAGCGCAGACGGACTTTATTTATGCCATTGTGGTAGAAGAGTTAGGCGTGATCATGGGGATCTTGATTCTTGCTTTACTGTTTTTCATGATTGTTCGGATCTTTTTGGTGGGGATTCGCTCAAAAGATCCATTTAATTCTCTATTATGTATTGGGATTGGTGCCATGTTCATGATCCAAATATTTATCAATTTGGGAGGGATAACCGGCGTTATTCCGTTAACTGGGATCACTTTCCCATTTTTGAGTCAGGGAGGATCTAGTTTATTGATGTTATCCATTTGTGTTGGCTTCGTCTTGAATATCAGTGCAGATGAAAAACGAAAAAGTTTAGGTTTATACTAAAAAGATGTAGGAGTGGTTTGATGGAAAAAGTTTTAGTTGCTAACAGAGGAGAAATTGCTGTACGAGTGTTTCGAGCATGTACAGAATTAGGAATTAAAACTGTAGGTATCTACGCAAAAGAAGATGAGTATTCCGTGCACCGGTTTAAAGCAGATGAAGCATATCTAGTTGGCGAAGGGAAAAAACCGATTGACGCTTACTTAGATATTGAAGGGATTATTGCCATTGCGAAAGCCTGTGGAGCGGATGCGATCCATCCAGGCTATGGGTTGTTATCTGAAAATCTAAGTTTTGCAAAACGATGCAAGGAAGAAGGCATCACTTTTGTAGGACCAGACTTACATCATTTGGATATCTTTGGTGACAAGATCAAAGCAAAAGCAGCAGCTATCGCAGCTGGAATTGCTTCGATTCCTGGGACTGATGGACCGATTGAAAAGGTCGAAGATGCTTTGTCTTTTGCTGAAACGTACGGTTATCCGATCATGATTAAAGCCGCTCTAGGTGGTGGGGGACGAGGAATGCGTGTCGCCCATGATGAAAAAAGCGCTCGAGAAGGCTATGATCGTGCGAAAAGTGAAGCAAAAGCGGCTTTTGGCAGCGATGAAGTGTATGTTGAAAAATATATTGCAAATCCTAAACACATCGAAGTCCAAATTTTGGGCGATAAACATGGAAATGTGATCCATTTATTTGAAAGAGACTGCTCTGTACAAAGACGTCACCAAAAGGTAGTAGAGGTAGCCCCTTGTGTCTCCATGTCGACTGAACAACGCGAACGCATCTGTCAAGCAGCCGTTCAATTAATGAAACACGTTGGTTATGTCAATGCTGGGACGGTTGAATTTTTAGTTGAAGGAAATGACTTTTATTTTATCGAAGTCAACCCTCGAGTCCAAGTGGAACATACGATTACAGAGATGATTACCGATGTGGACATCGTGACTACTCAATTATTGATTGCCCAAGGGAAAGATTTACACAGTGAAATTGGTCTGCCGCAACAAGCAGATATCAAACTAAATGGTTCTGCGATTCAATGTCGGATCACTACAGAAGACCCGTTGAATCATTTTCTTCCTGATACAGGGAAAATCGATACTTACCGTTCACCTGGTGGTTTCGGAGTGCGTTTAGATGTCGGTAATGCTTATGCAGGATATGTGGTTACCCCATACTTTGATTCACTTTTAGTCAAAGTTTGTACGCATGCGGCAGATTTTGATACGGCAATCCAAAAAATGGAACGTTGCTTAAAAGAATTTCGGATTCGTGGAGTCAAAACCAATATCCCATTTATGTTGAATGTGATTTCCCATCCTGAATTTCAATCAGGAAATGCTAAAACGACATTTATCGATAATACAAAAGAACTGTTTGAGTTCCCTCGTTTACGCGACCGTGGGAATAAAACAATGAAATACATCGGTGAAATTACCGTGAATGGCTTCCCAGGAATCAAAAATGGTGAAAAACCATTTTATGAATCTCCTCGGGTACCGAAAGATTTGATTAAACGCCCAGATTATCTGACAGCAAAAAATGTTTTAGATTCTGATGGTTCGGATGCGTTAGTCCAATGGATCAAATCGCAAGAAAACTTGTTATTGACTGATACGACATTTAGAGATGCTCATCAAAGTTTATTAGCAACTCGTGTTCGTACGAAAGACTTTAAAGAGATTGCTCAATTGACCGGTGAAGGATTACCTGAACTATTCTCAAGTGAGATGTGGGGAGGAGCAACCTTTGACGTCGCTTATCGCTTCTTGAATGAAGATCCTTGGCAAAGATTAAGAAAGATCCGAGCATTGATGCCAAATACGCTGTTACAAATGTTGTTCAGAGGTTCAAATGCAGTCGGTTATTCCAATTATCCGGATAACGTCTTAGTAGAATTTGTGAAAGAAGCAGCGGCTCAAGGAATTGATGTGTTTCGAATCTTTGACAGTTTGAACTGGGTACCGCAAATGGAAAAAAGTATCCAAGCGGTTCGAGATACAGGTAAGATTGCAGAAGCTGCGATCTGCTATACCGGAGATATCAATGATCCTAGTCGTGCAAAATATAATGTCCAATATTACAAGGACATGGCGAAAGAACTAGAACAACTTGGGGCGCATATCATTGCGATCAAAGATATGGCTGGCTTACTGAAACCACAAGCTGCTTATCGCTTGATTAGTGAATTAAAAGAGACTACTGATTTGCCAATCCACCTTCATACACATGATACGAGTGGAAATGGAATTATTACCTATTCTGCAGCTTCAAAGGCTGGGGTAGATATCGTCGATGTGGCGATGAGTGCGATGAGTGGGAATACAAGTCAACCAAGTATGAGCAGTTTGTATTATGCTTTGGTCAACGGTCCACGATTGCCAGAAATCAATATTCAAAATGCACAACAATTGAATCATTACTGGGAAGATGTCCGTATGTATTACAAACCATTTGAGAACGGTTTGAATGCACCAGAAACAGAAGTATATATGCATGAAATGCCTGGTGGACAATACTCTAATCTCCAACAACAAGCCAAAGCAGTTGGTTTAGGAAATAAATGGGATGACATCAAACAGATGTACCATACAGTGAACCTGATGTTTGGTGATATCGTGAAAGTTACCCCTTCATCAAAAGTTGTAGGAGACATGGCTTTGTTCATGGTTCAAAATGATTTAACGGAGGAAGATATCTATGAAAAAGGTGAAACACTGAGTTTCCCTGAATCTGTCATTACTTTCTTCCAAGGAGAGCTAGGACAACCGGTTGGAGGATTCCCGGAAAAATTACAAAAGATCATCCTTAAAGGACGAGAAGCGATTACTGAACGTCCTGGAGCTTTAGCTAAACCAGTTGATTTCCAACAAGTCAAAGCAGAATTAGCTGAAAAAATCGGCTATGAACCTAAACAAGAAGAAGTGCTGAGCTATTTGATGTATCCGCAAGTCTTTCTAGATTATCAAGCAGCCTATAATCAATTTGGTGATGTGACATTACTTGATACACCAACATTCTTCCAAGGGATTCGCTTAGGAGAAACGGTGAATGTTCAAATTGAAAAAGGCAAGATTTTGATTATTCGCTTGGATGAAATCGGCGAACCAGATATTGAAGGTAATCGTGTCTTATTCTTTAATTTGAATGGTCAACGTCGTGAAATCACAGTGAACGACCATTCGATCATCAGTACTGTACAAACACGTGTGAAAGCTGAACCAACAAATCGTGAACATATCGGTGCAACGATGTCTGGTTCTGTATTAGATGTATTAGTCAAAAAAGGCGATCATGTCAAAAAAGGCGATACATTGATGATCACGGAAGCAATGAAAATGGAAACGGCAATTGAAGCTCGTTTTGATGGTGAAATTGCGCATGTCTATGTAACAGATGGCGATGCGATCGCTTCTGGTGATTTATTGATTGAAGTGACTGAAAAATAAAGGTGGGAAAAAGATGAAACGGCTAGGGTTATTTGGTGCGATATTGTTATCAGTGATCATTGCATTTTACATGCAGCCGGTGTTGTTTCCTCCTAAACTTGAAGTAAAAAAAAGCTCAGAGCAAATCACTCAAAATCAAATGACTACGTGGAAATACCAGAAGTTGGAAACATCTGGCTTTTCCACGTATGTTGGTCAATCAGTTGATGAATTAGAGCAACGTTTTGGTGATCCTTATGAACGCTTGACGAGTGGGTTTGGTTTTGAAACAAGATATTACCATGATCAAATCAATCACTTATCCTTTGAAGCGAATATCACAAAAGATAAAGTTTCCACGATTAAAGTATTAAATACGGACAACTCAACGATTGCTCCTTTTTACTTAGGGATGACAATGCAAGATCTAACAGAGATCACCACGATCTATACGAATTTTAATTTTCAATACAATGGAACAGATGTCGGGATCGAATTGATGGAAGAAGATATGAATTATCGACCGTTGATTGCGTTTGATAATGATACGTTTGCTATTTTATTCTTCGACCAAAGTAGTAATGGACTGTTTTCGATCGTTTATTTGGATAAAGCTAGTTTGTTGAAACTTCATCCCTATCAAGTATTTGGTTCAGACTTACCGCAATATAAAATAGACGATCAAGTAGATTGGGCTGAAATCAATCAAGCAAAAGAAGGTCATAGTGTTCGATTGTTGAATCAGTTAAGGCAATTGGATCGCTTACCACTTTATAAGCAGACGACCGGTTTTTCTACTCAAACGAAATTGCTTTTAAGTGATTATCTTAATAGCCCAGAAGATATTTTGACGAAAGAACGATTAGCAGAATGGCAACAAATAGCGGGTAGTACAAACGCAACTGCTAAGTTTTCATTGACTACTGATGAAATTGATTCGTTAGTCGCAAAAAGAAAGCTTCCCCAATCGACCGGTGTCTTTACCCATCCAGTGATTGATCCAACGTTTACATTTTTATTTTTGTATAGTGATCCGTACTATCACGACCGCTTTTTAGTTAACACTTCCGATCTATTAGGAATTGCTTTTTCAAAAGAAAATATGTTAGTCTTAATGCAAGAAGAAGTTAAGGAGAGTACCGATAGCAGTGATAATCAATGAGGAATTATTTGCCTTAGAAGATCAATGTCAGAGCTTATCCAATTGTATCAAAAAAAGCGAGACGATGAAAAAATATTTAAAAGCTAAAAAAGTGATGGAACAATCAGCGGATGTCAATTTATTGATTAATGATTTCTCAATAAAAAAAGAACAGTTTGAAAAAGTTGTTCCTTATCAAAAATATGCACCAGAATTTCGAGAGAAGCAAAGAGCTGTTCGGTTAGCCAAACGCCAACTTGATTTGCATGAAAAAGTAGCGGATTTTCGTTGTATGGAAACACAATTGCAAGATCTATTGGATAAAATTAGCCAACAGTTAGCAGAAACGGTATCGTTGACGATTAAAATTGATGCGGGAAATCCTTTTTTTGAACAAAAGGGGCGTAGTGGATGTGGAGGTAACTGTCATGAATGATGAAAAAAATGAATTTCAACTAACGAAACGACGTGGGTTGATTGTCTGGGTATACAGTTTGAAACAATTAAAAAATTTGAAGAAATTTGGATTGCTTCATTACGTTTCACGTAAAATGAAATATGTCGTATTGTATTTGAATGAAGACACATTTGAGCAAACTGCAGAACGAATCAACAAACTTCATTTTGTTCGCAAAGTTGAACGCTCTTATCGTCCAGACGTCGAAATGAACTTTGCTGATAAGATTGGTACGAAGCAACCAGTCAAAGAAGAAGGTTTTGAGATTGAGGAGATCAACACTAAAATCCGTTTAGCAGACCATGTCTTTTAAACCTGTTTTGTGTAAATCATTCATCTCTTAAATAAAAAAGATAAAAATAACTTGAGAAAGCATGAAATTAATGGCGATCCAAGTTTTTTTATCTTTTTTTTTGGTATACTATTAACAGCACGATTTTTAAAAAGGAGTGAGTCAATGCGAGTCATATCAGGAACATATGGTGGACGACGCTTAAAGAGTTTAGCAGGGGCTAATACACGTCCCACCACAGATAAAGTGAAAGAATCGATCTTCAATATGATCGGTCCTTACTTCGACGGAGAAACAGTCTTAGACCTATTTTCTGGTAGTGGCGGGTTAGCTATCGAAGCAGTTTCTCGTGGCTGTGGGCATGCCTTTTGTGTAGACAAAAATTACCAAGCGCTAAAAATAATCCAAGAAAACATTAAAGTAACGAAAGAGCCAGAAAAATTCACCACGTTAAAACTTGATGCGGACAAAGCCATCGAAAAGCTGGCAAATGATCAGCAAAAATTTGATTATTTATTTCTTGACCCACCATATGCCAAACAAAAAATTCTTGACCAAATAATCAAAATGACGGAGCTGGACCTTTTTAATGATTCGGCAGTTATTGTATGTGAAACTGATAAAACAGTGGAATTACCAGAAAAGATTGCTGATTTTACGCAAATCAGAAAACAAACGTATGGTATTTCAACTGTGACTATCTACAGAAAAGAGGAAGCCCTATGAAAAAAGCCTTGTTTCCAGGCAGCTTTGATCCGTTCACGAATGGGCATTTAGATATGGTTGAACGAGCAGCAAAAATGTTTGATGAGGTCATCATTGGGGTATTTGTGAATACGTCAAAAAAACATCTATTTACCGTTGATGAAAAAGTTACATTGATTACTCAAGCTGTTCGTCATCTTCCGAATGTTAAAGTGTACCACCAGGAAAATCAATTAACAGTCGAGATTGCGAATGAATTAGCTGTTCAAACCATCATTCGTGGTATCCGTAGTGTAAAGGATTTTGAATATGAACGGGATATTGCTCAAATGAACCATCATTTAAATCAAGAAATCGAGACGGTCTTTTTATTGGCTAAACAAGAATATAGTCACGTTAGTTCTAGTTTATTAAAAGAAGTCTTACACTTTGGGGGAGATGTCAGTGACTATCTTCCACCAGTAATCAACGAAGCGTTAGCTGGAAAGCGTGAAAATGATGGACTTTAAAAGATGGTTAAAGACGATTCTTGTCATTTTTTTAGGGATATTTATTATTGGGTTCGTGGTAATTCCACTTCCTTTTTATGTGGAAGCACCAGGAGCAACCATCAATTTGAAAGAGCTGATTACCGTCAATGGGAAAAAGGACAAAGATTCAGGTTCCTTTTCATTAACTTCAGTGGGCATCCGTCGAGCAACTGGTTTTACAGCAGTCAAAGCTAAGCTAGCACCGTTTGAAGATTTGATTAGCGCTGAGGAGTTGACTGGCGGGGCGACTAGCGAAGAATACAATCAAATCCAACAATATTATATGGAGTCTTCCCAAAATGCAGCGATTGAGCAAGCACTAAAATTGGCAGGGCGCTCTTACCAGATGGAATTTAAAGGTGTTTATGTCATGAGTGTCGAGAAGAATTCCAATTTCTATGGAAAATTAGCAGTTGGTGATACAGTCACAAAAGTTGATGGACAAACCTTTAAAAGTGCAGAAGCATTTATGAAGTATGTCAAAAGTAAAAAAGTCGGCGATACGGTCACGATCACCTATCTCCGAGATGGCAAAGAAAACGAAACTTCAGGTAAATTGATCGAACTGCCAACGGATAATAAAGCAGGGATTGGGATTACTTTAACCGATCATACGAGTATCAAGTCGGATACAGATGTAATGATTAATTCAGGATCAATCGGAGGGCCGTCTGCTGGTTTGATGTTTACCCTGGAAATCTATGAACAATTGACCGGTAAAAATCTTCGTCAAGGGAAAGAAATTGCTGGTACTGGAACGATCAATAGCGACGGTGAAGTTGGGCGAATTGGTGGTATTGATAAAAAAGTGGCTAGTGCAGACAAAGCTGGCGTTGAAATATTCTTTGCACCGGATGATCCAATCTCAGATGAAATCAAGAAGAAACATCCAGAAATCAAAACCAATTACGAAGAAGCCAAAGCTGCTGCGAAAGAATTGAACTCTTCAATGAAAATTGTACCAGTGAAAACCGTACAAGATGCCCTTGATTATTTAGAAAAAATGAACTAAAGATTCATTATAAATCGTTTTGTTTCAACAACATTTTTTTATCGTTGTTCATGAAACAGTTTTTGAACGAATAAATAGACAGACAAAATTTCCTTTAAGATTGATGTTTTCAATGACTCAGCCTTAACGGAAAGCTTGTCTGTCTCTTTTTTATAGAGAAACTAAAATGAATAGAAACTAGCCATGAGGGGATTTATGTGTATGAGGTAAGCTTTTTTATTCGTTTGATCAGTAAAATAAAAGTTATTTTTAACTGCGTCAGTTGATAAAGAGTTTAAACTTATTATGGAAAAAATTTTCGGTGAAATGAAAAAATAGGAAATAAAGTGAAGATGTATGATATAATCGAAGGACAGAAAAATGAATACAGTTAGATGATCAGATCGTTCTAAGTCAGTGTTTTTTTACTGATTCCCTAGTAAAAACTACGTTGGCACACAGCTTTTAATTTTTACATTTATCCGATTCATTGGGTATTCTGAAAATAGAGGAAAGAGCTGGAGAATTTTATTCTTGAAATCTATTTAAAACCAACTACCACTTTTATTTTGTGATCAAGTCCTGTTTGTTTTTCTAAATTTACTTGGAGAGGATTAATGATGAGAAAAAAAGCGATTGTAATTATAATGATTCAAATGGTGATTTATGTTAGCTCAATCATAGGTGCGTTTATGAATAGAGGAGTTATTACAAATTGGCCTTTTTTACTTTTGTTATTCGGAATATGTATCGGTAATTTTGTGCCAATCGAGTATCGGACTAGTTTCAATTCTACTGATCCTGGGATTATTCTAAAAAATCATACAAGACGGTTAGAAAACATTATTTACATGATCATCACATGTCTCGTAATCGTACTAGTTACCTATCTGGATATGGTATAACGACTAGTTTAGACAATGGAATATTTTGTCCGTAAAAAAATATCTTATAAAATCTATGTAAACTAGCTCACGATTATTCATGAGGAAAAGCGAGTCTTTGACTTATTTAGGAGACTTGAACACTTGGAAAGTTGATGTAGTTGAGGCATTGCTCTTTGGCATAGTGAGAATAATTGTACATAGCCGCTAGAGAGACAGTGGCAAAGATATCGGATTTAGGATTACTTAGGTAAGTCGGGTACATGCTCAAAAAAATCAAGGAAGAGCTTCGCTAAGAGTGTGAACTTGAAACTATTTTTCAAAAACGAATAGAAAAATAGATAAACATCAAAGTCAGTAAAAGTGATTTTGATGGTTTTTGCTAGTTAATGAAAAGAGGAATATAGACACTATATCAACGCCTATTCCTGAAATGTTTAAAGGTATGAAAGATTCATTCTTCATAAAAATAATTGTCCCAAAAGTAGGTTTATTTTCATGCAGAAAAATGGTTTGACGTATTTAATCATGAAGAGAAAAACTTCTTCAGAATTTAAAGAAAGGAAGCCAATCGGAAAATAGTCACAATGAGCGAAGAATGGAAGAACAAACGAAAGCGTTTCTACACTAGCAACTTTTCTTCACCAAAATTTGTGATCGGAGGGATCTTTGGCGTCATAGGAGTCATCATCCTTGGTGGAATGATGGTTCATTTTTTCAGTCAATCAAGTAAAAAGGATCAACTATTTTTGACAAACCAATCGATTGAGGCTCAGGAAAAGAACAGTTCTGAAACGAAGCCAATTGATGAAACGGTGAGTACATCGTCTAGGTCAGTGATTTATGTCGATGTGAAAGGAGCGGTAAAACGGCCTGGAATGTACGCTTTTGTGGCAGAAGATCGGGTCTTTGATGTCATTCAAAAAGCAGGTGGGCTGACGGAATCAGCTGACGAGAAACAGATCAACTTTGCAGCAAAAATAACGGATCAACAAATGCTGTACGTTCCTGAAGTAGGCGAAGAAATTCCAGAAAGCTCAAATGCTAGTCTAGCGACGGTAGATAACCCAGATCGAGTGCATCTTAATACCGCTGATCTTTCGCAATTGCAACAAATACCGGGGATCGGTGAAAAAAAAGCCCGAGAAATTATTCAGTATAGACAAGACAACGGGTCGTTCAAAAGTATTGACGAGCTTCAAGAAATAGACGGAATTGGTCAGAAGACAGTTGAAAAAATCAAAAACTTCGTTACAATTACTATAGAATAAACGATAGAGGTGGCTAATATGAGCAATGAACGGATTCCTTGGGACCAATATTTTATGGCTCAAGCAGTATTATTATCATTGAGAAGTACTTGTACACGATTAGAAGTCGGCGCAACTTTAGTAAGAGAAAAACGGATCATTGCTGGAGGCTACAATGGCGCTGTTAGTGGGGATGTTCATTGCATTGATGAAGGCTGTTATATCGTCGATGGTCATTGCTTGCGAACAATCCATGCGGAAATGAATGCTTTATTACAATGTGCAAAACTAGGCATACCTACGGAGGGCGCAGAGATTTACGTGACTCATTTCCCTTGTTTAGCTTGTACAAAAGCCTTATTACAAGCAGGAATCAAAAAAATCAACTATTTACATGATTATCGAAATGATCCGTATGCACAATCATTGATCGAACAATTAGGTGCAACTGTTCATCAAGTATCATTGGATTCTACTCACTTTTCTAAACTCCAAAAAGAATTATCAGGAGAACATGTTTAGTAGATTTTGTGATCAAGCACAGAATCGATTCATTTTTCCAGCGATTTCTTCGATTTTTATTTGTTTGTTTTATTATACAGACAGATGGCATTATCGTTTGATTTTCGCTGGATTTTTTTTGTTTTTTTTACGGAAAGAAAATAAACAAATTATTGGTTTAAGTCTCATTTGTAGTACGCTGGTTTTATTTTCTTGCTGGCTTAAAGAAACAAAACCAATCGATGATCAAAGGACGTTGGAACGTATCATGGTCGCCTCAGACACAGTGAAAATGAATGGAGATTTAGTGACTTTTATTGGGCACACAACGGACAAGCAAAAGATTTCTTGCAGCTATTATGCCAAATCTGAACAAGAAAGAAATTCTTTTCTTGTTCTTAGACATGAAGCGATTGAATTAATTGTAGTCGGGGATTACCAAGAAACTTCCAAACAAAGGAATCCTTATGGGTTTGATCAAAAAAAGTATGACCAAATACATCGGATCAAAGGACGATTTCAGATACGCCAGATCAAAGAACATTTGAATCGTAATGCTTGGCAGAATATGCTGAGCAGAACACGAGGAAGGTCTATTACGTTTATTCAAGAACACTTTAGTCACAAGGTGAGTGTCTATATGAATGCTTTGATCTTTGGCTATAAAGATAGTCAGTTTTTAGCATCAGAAGACACATATAAAGAAACTGGCTTACTTCATTTATTCAGTTTGTCAGGCATGCACATCCAAACTTACTTAGGTTGGCTCTATTATCTGTTTCGCAGAGGAGGGATGACATTAACTGCTAGTTATCTCCCACTAGTTGGGGGGACTTTGGGGTATTTTAGCTTATCTGGGGGCTCTGTGTCAGTGAAAAGAGCGGGGCTGTCATTCTTATTGAAATTAGGGCTAAAACTCCTCAATGTCAAATTTTCTTCTTTCGATCATTATTCGATTATTTTATGGATACTTTTGCTGATCGAGCCGCTTTGTCTTTTCCAAGTAGAGGGCCAGCTAAGTTTAGGAATGAGCTTCTTCTTTCTTTTGTTGTCTCACCCAACCATTAAGTTTCAAAAGTTCACTACTATCGTGTTATTTAGTATCGGCATCATGCCACTGACAGCTTGGCATTTTTATGAATGGTCACTATTAGGGAGTATGTTGACTCTTCTTTTTGCTCCTGTTTTTAAGAAAGTATTTCTTCCTTGTTTGACGTTTTTATTTGTTTTTGGCAGGGTATTACCTCCAAGTGTTAGCGAGTTGCTTGATTCTTTTTTAGTCCATTTCGAGAGATTACTAGATTCGTTGAGATTTGCCAATCTAGTGATTGGGCGACCGAATGGCTGGTTGTTAATATTTAGTTTAGGCTTTCTTTTATGGCTTATAGAGAAAAAGCAACATGAACCATTTCAATGCGTGACCGCTGCACTCCTTGTACCCATTATTCTCATTTTTGGTCGTTTTCTTCAATTCGGAAGTAGCATCACTTTCACCGACGTAGGGCAAGGAGACAGTATTTTTTTTAAAGCGCCGTTTTTAAAAGAAATCGTTATAATTGATACTGGTGGAAAATTGAGTTTTCAAAAAGAAGCTTGGCAAGAGCGAAGGGTTAGACCATCTGCAGAGTTCAATCTTGTCCCATTTTTAAAAGGAAATGGCATCCGACACATCAATAAACTGATATTAACGCATGACGATATCGATCATGTGGGAGAAATCACGACATTAGCAAAACATTTCAAGATCGATACGATTTATATTGGTTGGGGAGCTGGCAAAAGCACCTGGCTCCATACGCAGTTGCAGAAATTGGAAAAAGCAGGAACCACTATTTGTGAAGTCAGGCAGGGTGATTGGATCAAAGGTTATTTTGATTTTTTTGTGTTGTCTCCGATTACCCAGGGGAAGGGCGAAAATGAAGATTCGATTGGCTTGTCAGTGACTCATCAGTCCTGTCGTTTTCTCTTTTTAGGTGATTTAGATCAGCACGCAGAAGAAAAGATCGGAAACGCTTATCCAGATTTAAAAGCGGATGTGATCAAATTAGGACATCATGGCAGCCGCACATCTAGTCATCCACAGTTCATTTCGCAATTAGAAGCAACCTATGGTGTTTTATCCTGTGGCGTGAATAATTTATTTGGTCATCCTCATGAAGACGTACTAGCGACGTTAAAGCAGAATAAAGTCACTCCTTTGCGTACCGACCGTCAAGGCGCAATTACTTTTAAATGGCATCCCTTTTGGTATCCAAACGGAAAGATCCACACAATGATAGACTAGCAATTCCCAGCTACTCATGGTAGGATAAATTTGAAAGTGGTGAACGAAATGAGTATTCAAGCAGATTTACAAAAAATCCGTAAAGAAAAGCTTGCGCCTTGTTATTTGATTCTAGGTACTGAAAAATATTTACAGGATCAGGTAAGAGCAGAAATCCAGAAAAAAATTCAAATCGATAGTCAAGATGACTTGAATTTCTTAAGTTTTGATATGGGGAATGCTAGTATTGATGAGGTGGTTGCTGAGGCAGAGACTTTGCCATTTTTTGGTGATCAACGCCTAGTATTTGTAGAAAATCCCTACTTTTTAACAGCTGAAAAAGTGAATAATGGGATTGAACAAAATACGGATCTACTGATTGATTATTTAAAAGAACCTTTAGAATCAACAGTTTTAGTGTTTTTTGCTCCCTATGAGAAATTAGATGAGCGAAAAAAAGTAACGAAACAATTAAAAAAAGCTGCTGTGACCATCAATGTTCAGCAATTGAATGAAAAAGAAGTACGTCAGTATTTATTGAATACACTGGAAAATGCACCGTTTCAAATGGACCGTAAAGCGATTGATCTGTTTTTACGGTTAACGGATCTCGATCTATCAAAAATGATGAGGGAACTGAATAAATTACTATTGTATGGGCAACAACAAGAACTGATCACTGTTAAAGAAGTGGAACAGTTAGTCCCTAAAACCTTGGAACATAATCTTTTTGATATGACACAATATATTCTTTCCGGGAAAACAGAACAAGCGCTACGGTTGTTTGAAGATTTAATTACCCAAGGAGAAGAAACCATTAAGATCAATGCCATCTTGCTTTCACAAATACGTTTGTTTTTACAGACCAAGTTTTTGATGAAAATCGGTTATCAGCAGGCTAATATTGCTGAGACTTTAAAGATACATCCTTACCGTGTAAAATTGGCGATGCAAGAGGTACGTAAATTTGATGAAAAGATCCTAAGGCGTTTATTTGACGATCTGGTTGAAATGGATTACCAAATCAAAAGTGGTAAAATCGAAAAAGAATTAAGCTTTCAATTATTTGTCTTACGAACAGGTCAGCTTTTGAAGAGTTAAAAAGAAGAGAAAAACAATCGAAATAAATCCAAAAAGAACGCTTGAAACGATGATGTTTTGAGCGTTTTTTAGACATCAATTGTTTTAGAATAGGAAGTGCTGAGTCAGCCGCAGCTGGTTTACTAATAAAAAGAATGGAAAGAAACCCAACAGAAGGGTGATCGAATAGACTGTTTGAGACAAAATAAAAAAACCGGCCGTAGCCGATTTCCTTATTTAGCGATTTTTTTGCTTAAACGAGATTTGTCGCGGTTAGCTTTGTTTTTATGAATTAGACCTTTTGTTTCAGCCATATCAATAGCTTTAACAGCTTCTTTATATAACGCATCTACGTTTTCAGCACCTGAAGCTACAGCATCTTCAAATTTTTTGATTGCAGTACGCATAGCGCTTGTTTGAGATGAATTTTTAACGTTCGCATTTTCGCTTGTACGAACACGTTTGATTGCAGATTCAATGTTTGGCATTAGTTTCACCTCCGATAAATTAAGTTCTTACGCGTGTTACCGCATAATTCAACATTCATTATTATACCTAAATGAAGTAATCTTTGCAATATGAACATGACAAGTTTTTTTCCTTAACACTAAAAGAAACTTAATTCTAGGCTCTACTAGCATTGAAAGAGAAGGAAAATGGGCAAATAAAAAACGCTATTGTGGGAGACAATAGCGTTCAACCAAAGCAGATAAATTTATCTTTTTAAACAAAATTTGAATGGGACTGTTTGGTACTCGAATATTATATAACAAAGCGAACCGTTTGCAAAGCTTTTTTTGAAAAGGGATACGTTCCTTGTAGACTAAGCAATCATAACGATACCATTCTTTAGTTATTTTATAACCGTTAACCGTTGGTGTGTCTAAATTTATTCCGGAGTCCCAATAATTTTAATGTATTCATCAATATTTTTGATCATCATTTTTTTGATGACTAATTGATTGCGGCGGTTCCATTTTCCACTGACTTCTAATACATATTTATTTAAAGGGAGCCGAAGAATATATTTTGCCAAGTAACGATCTTTCAACAGACCGTTGATGACACAATCTTCCAGTTGAAGATTTAAGCCAGTCAACATCATAGGTTGTTCTTGTAAGACATACGTATCAATTAAAAGACCTTCAAAGGTTTCCATGAGCGTTTTCCTTTCTATATATAAAGCATAATAGCGAATGATTAAAAATATAAGTGATGCTATCTTGTGTTCTAGTATAACAAAAAATGAAAGGAGGAGCCAAAAAGAAATGAGGATTATTTAATAATATTTTAGGAAACATAAAAGGGGGGAAGTGGTGTATGGGTAAGGAGAAGAGGTAGGAACATTAAAAACATACTTGATGAAACCCACGCAACTTTTATCAAGTAGATTCCATAAGTAAAGACAAATGGAAAAACAATAAACCCGATGAGACTGGGACAAAACTTGTCTCAGTCTCTTCTAGTATCTCTAAAAACGAATAAACGGTGAGACAAAAGCATCATCTTCGGAAATAAGCCGAAATTTACCAAAAATTTGAGGAGCAATTTTCGGAAATTCCTTCTTATTTCTTGATGCTAAACACTTTTGTCTCAACCTCATCGGGTTTACTTTTTTCACGATCAATTAAAGTAGGTATTGAACACATTTTGGATCAGATCTGGAAATAAAAGATAAGCTAGTCCTAAAATCAATACGATCGCTAATAAAAACCAACCAACCGTGCCGATAAAGTATTTTAATTTTTCTAACATGTGATCACCTCGGAATAAGTATATCACGAACGATTCGATTCAGAGGACTCAAAACACTTTAACTGTGATCGATTTTTTCATTTACTTAAAGAAAATAATTGCAAGAGACAATAGGTAATACCAGAAGCAATGACTGGACCAGCCGCGATCCCTTTTAAGAAAACGACTCCGAGAATTGTTCCAAAAACCAATGCAACAGTAATCTGCGGGTCTGAAGCAATCAAACCGACTCCTTTGGAAGAAAGGACGGCTACTAGACCACCACAAAACACAGCAATCCAACCGATGGGTGATTTAAAGGCATCTAGTAAATCTTTTAAGCCAATCTCGCCAGTAGCGATTGGAACTAAAATAGCAGCTGTGATGATGGTGACTCCTAGATTAATTCCTTTGCCTTGAAGCCAAGTAAGAAACACTTTCGATGTCGGTATCAATTTGACTAGTAATATAAAACCTGTAGCGATGATCAAGCTTTGATTTTTAGCAAGCAGGGCAACAAGCATGATCAATCCAAGAAAAATCCAACTTTCCATAAAAAAAGAACCTCACTTTCCTGCCATCAATCATATCATTTTTTCAACGGTTACAAAAGTGAGGTTCATCAGAGTGGAAAAACTAGATAGAGTGGTGATTCGGCTGTAAGGGACAGCCAGTGCAACGTGATTTTTTGGAAGTATCTTCAGGTAAGGGTTTCAATAAACGTAACCCATTTAAGATAACCAAGATCGTGCTTCCTTCATGACCAATCACGCCAAGAGGTAAATTTAAAAATTGCAGAAAGTTAGAAAGGATCAGTAAACAAATCACTGTAAGAGAAAAAATAATATTTTGCTTAATGATTTTCTTCATTCTTAGTGAAAGACGGTGGGCATAACTTAATTTTTGCAAGTCATTTTTTACCAAGACGATATCAGCGATTTCCATAGCGACATCCGTTCCTTGTCCCATGGCAACTCCTAGTGAAGCAGTTGCAAGAGCTGGGGCATCATTGACACCATCACCAACCATTGCTGTGACAGCGTACTTTTCTTTTTGCTGTTGTGCATAGTGTGTTTTATCCGATGGTGTGCAGTTAGCCAGTAAGTGTTGAACACCAATTTTCTCTGCAATAGCTGCAGCAGTCCCTTGGTTATCTCCAGTGATCATGCTGGTATCAATTTGCTGGTTATTGAAATAGTCAATGACTTGTTGGGCATTTTCTTTCGGCACATCTAATAAGCCGATGAGTGCTATCAATTGATTGTCTTTGGTTAAAACAATCACTGTCTTTCCCTGTTGTTCGAGTAAATGAATTTTATCAAGAAGTTTTTTTTCAGCTATCGACGTTTTTTCTGGTTCCCATTTACCTACAATCCACTGAGCTTCTTGGTAAACTGTTCGTAAACCAAACCCCGTGATTTCTTCGATTGGTAATTTTTGGATGTCTTTTGGTATAGCAATGTCAAAATGTGTTACGATTGCTTGAGCTAAGGGGTGCGTTGTTTTTTGTTCCATTGAAACTAAGATTTGTTGCGCCAGATTCTGATCTTTTACAAAATAGCTATCAGTTACTATCGGTTTACCTTTCGTTAAAGTTCCGGTTTTATCAAAGGCAATTGCTTTTAAATCAGCTAATTGTTCTAAATGGAGTCCACCTTTGACCAGCACACCGTTGCGGGCAGCGTTAGAAAGGGCTGCTAGTGTTGCGGGTGTCGCAGAGGCAACCAACGCACAAGGAGAGGCGACAACCAGTAAAACCATTCCCCGATAAAAACTTTCTTGAAAACTCCAGCTAAAAATGAAATATGAAACGAGAATCATTAATGGAACAACGACTAACACACCTTTAACGTAGGTATTTTCAATACGAGAGATAAAAGAAGCGGTCTTTGTAGGGGTGCTTTGTGCTTTTTCAACCAGCTGGATGATTTTAGCAAAAACGGTCTCATCACTTTTTTTAGTCACCTGTAGAATCAAAGGATTCCCTCGATTGATCGTTCCTGCAAATAACTCATCATGAGGAACTTTTTCAACTGGTACAGATTCACCACTCAATGTTGCTTCATCAACCGTTGCTTGTTGACTTTCTAAATAGCCGTCAATTGGGATCGTTCCACCTTTTGGGACAAATACCCGATCATCGATCTTAAGATCAGTTACAGCAATTTCTTCTAATTCTTCGTTTGCAGTTAAACGTTGTGCTTTTCGTGGCTGTAGATTCATTAAAGCGGTAATTTCTTGCTGACTTTTACTGGTCGTATATTCTTCGAGAGCGCCACTTAAACAGAAAATAAACGTAAGCATCGCGCCTTCTAAAAAATCACCGATCAAACAAGCGCCAATTGCAGCCAAGGCCATCAATAAGTCAACATTCAATGTGTTTTCCTGCCAAAGTTCGGTCAACCCTTCACGAGTCTGCTTGAAACCGCCGAATGAGATGGCGCCTAAATAAAAGATGATACTTAGAAAAGGCACAAAAGATTGAGTAGCCAAACCTAAAATTATAAGTAATAAACAACCGATTGTCGGGATAAATGTCTGTATTAAACGAGTCATATTTGTTTCCTCCTTTACAAAATCAATATACCACACCAAAATTCTAATTGATAATGAAAATCGCTAAATGAGAACGATAATAGTTATCATTTAGAATGATGCTTTTTTGGAAAGGGGATAATTAGAATAAATATAAAAAAGCACCGTAATCATACGGTGCTTTGAATTCGTTTTATTCAGTTACATTGCGATAAACCAGTAACCAATCAAAATGACCCCTAAAATGATCCGATACCAACCAAAAATTGTAAAGTCGTTTTTCTTCAAATAACTTAACAAGAATTTGATGGCTAAAACGGAGACAATAAATGATACGAGGGTTCCAACGAGTAAAATAATCGTTTCTTCCATTTTAAAGGAGTTTCCTTCAGCTAGATACTTCACGATTTTTAAACCACTGGCACCAAACATCACTGGGATACCAAGGAAAAATGAAAATTCTGTTGCTACAAATCGAGAAGCACCAATCAAAATGGCTCCGAGGATCGTAGCTCCTGAACGAGAAGTTCCAGGAACTAACGCTAATACTTGGAATAATCCAACCAGTAACGCCGCTTGATAAGTAAAATCGTTTAAGGTTGTCCAACGTGGTGTTTTTGTCTTGTTTCTTTTTTCCACAACAATGAATGCAATCCCATAAACGATTAAGACGATCGCAACTGGTAGAAATTTATGAAAATGTTCTTCTAACCAATCATCTAAAGGTAATCCAATAATAATTGCTGGAATACAAGCGACTACGACTTTGAACCATAATGTCCAAGTATCTTTTTTCTCAATAGTGGTTTTGCTTGGAGAAAAGGGATTTAATTTATGAAAATATAAAACGACGACTGCTAAAATAGCACCTAATTGAATAACGACGTTGAACATCGACATAAACTGTGTGCTAGCATCTAGCTTGATGAACTGATCTGCTAGGATCAAGTGACCAGTACTACTGATCGGCAACCACTCGGTAATCCCTTCGATAATTCCTAAGATAGCTGCTTTGATGATATTTGCAAAAAACATACGGACCTTCCTTCCCAAATAAAATACAGTATTAAGTATACCGTTCTTTCTAATGAAAACCAAATGCTTTCTTGATGTTAAGAAAAACTTGAGAAATAGAAAGAGGGCATAAGAAAGCGAGTACTCAAGTGAGTACTCGCAAACCAGTGTTTGATAACAGAACGATTATAAGAAAGAATCCCGCGAGTGTTTTTTTCCCTGCTCAATGTAACTAGTATCGTTGATTCCTTCAATTGAAAAATTGCCTTTTTCATACGTCACTTTTGTCACGCTGCCATTTAATAAGCCTGCTCGAACAGGTTGATGTACGTCAATTAGACTGAGTAAAAAGCCAATCGTCAACCCATGAGAAACAACTAGGACGTTGCCACCACCATTTTTTTCGCAATGGTGCGCAATGTCTTCAAATCCTGACCATACACGATTTTTTAAAGTATCGTAGGTCTCAGCCCAGCCAGCGGTATCCAGGTTATAAATAGCATTAGCAATTTGTTCAAAAGTTACGTCCGTCGTGAACATCTCATCATAAGTTTTGAAGTTTAATACTCGGGGGATAACTCCCCACATTTCCATGTCATAGCCACCTTCTAAGGAGCCAAAACACCATTCACGAATCCTTTGATCGATAAAGTAAGGGATATCTTTTCCTTTGGCATGTTCACTGAGGATGATACGTGCCGTTTCAATAGCACGACCACTATCGCTAGAATAAGCAAAAGAAAAATCAACGTCTTTCAATCCTTTTCCAAGATAGTGGATTCCTTCTTGGCCTTGTTTGGTGAGTGGTGTGTCACACCAACCTTGGACACGTTCAATCGTATTGAACATCGTTTTTCCGTGTCTGACGATGTAAAGAGTGGTTTTAGTCATATTTACAGCCTCCAATCGATTTGTTAGTTAAGCATTAAAGAAAGGGTTGGTTCTTTTTTCATGTTCAATGGTCGTAGCATCTCCATGCCCAGGATAAACGGCAAATTCATCTGGCAACACAAACAACTGGGTTTGAATACTGTGTAGCAGCTGCTCCAGATTCCCAGTATATAGATCGGTTCGACCGATACTGCCTTTAAATAGTGCATCACCTGATACGACGAAATCATCAAAGATAAAGCTGACACTTCCAATCGAATGACCAGGTGTAGGGACGACCCGAAATGTCATATTCCCTAGACGATAGGGTTTCATTTCAAATTCATATTCAGCAGGTGAAACAATGATATTCGCAATGTCATCATGTCTTCCCAAACCAGAAAGATTTAATATCGGATCGCCTAACCAACTTTGTTCTAATGGACTAACATATACAGGGATCTGATAAAACTGACGAAGTTCTTCGACGGCTCCGATATGGTCATAGTGGGTATGTGTTAGTAAAATCGCTACGGGTTGTTGTTGCGTTTTTTCGATTTGCGTTTTGATTTTTGCTGCATCTTCACCAGGATCAATAATCAGTAGCGCTTCATCGTTATAAACCAAATAACAATTTTCTTCGATTATCCCAGTTTTGATTTGTTCAATATGCATAAAGAGTTCCTCCTGATCGCTTACTTAATTCTAGTATAACTCAATTGATAAGATGAAACAAAAGACCCTACTTGAGGAATGGTCCACGGTGAATCTAAATCGAATTGTATGAATAATAAATGAATTAATTGAATTAATTTATTATAGTAGAGCTGAGTCATGTTTTTTTGTAGCCGAGTTTTCTTGCTTCCTAAATGAACCACTTATTTCAATGACAAGATGTAAAATAAAAGTATTGAGAGATTTTAAACAAGAGGCCAGAAAATTCTCACTTCTTTTTAATAAGTTGGTGTTAGAGTGAGCTCATCCAAAAATCCTAATTCTATATCCTATTCGAGCTTGCGACAGTGATGTCCAACTCTGAAAAACAAAGGGAAGCATCCGAAAATGCAAAAAGCTATTTTCGGATGTTTTACTTTACTTTCAAGTGAACGATGATGAATGTAAAGGGAGAGAGATATCTGAATAATGTAAACAAATCTATAGCTTTGTGATCCTACTTGTGAAAGGAAGAAGTGACTAAATAGCTGTAATACTTTCATCTGTTGAGGCGTATAAATCGGCAAATTGATAAGCTTGATTTTAGTATTTTGCGATTCTTTTCTTTTTCAGGTAAGCTTATAGTCAAAGGAGTGGGAGTGGTGAAGCAATCAAAAATATCGGTACGTAACCTTGTTGAATTTATCTTAAGGCGTGGCAGTATCGACAATCGTAAAAAAAGTAACCATACCGCACTGGAAGGTGCCAAGATCCATCGGAAGCTTCAAAAAGATGCTGGAGAAGACTATGAAAAAGAAGTCTTTTTAAAGACGACTGTCCACTTCGAGGAATACCAGCTAATCATAGAAGGGCGAGCAGACGGCGTGTTCCAAAAAGAAGGCATCTATTATATTGATGAAATAAAAACTTCGGAACCGAGGTATGAAGACTTAGAAAAAGAACAAATTGAATTATTTTTCCATCAAGCAAGAACCTATGCTTATATTTATTGTCATGAACATGATTTAAAAGAAATCAATTTGCAACTAACTTATTATCAAACTACTGAAGGAATCATTACCCGAAAAGTTGAGCATCAAACCATCGAACAATTAAATGAGTTTTTTAAAAAACTTACAGATGACTATAAAGAATGGCTGATTTTTCAAGAGAATTGGCGTACCGTTCGAAATGCTTCTTTGATGGCTTTGAAATTCCCCTATGACAACTACCGTAAAGGTCAAAGAGAGTTAGCAGTCGCTGCCTATAAAACGATTCGTACAAAACAAAAATTATTCGTCGAAGCACCGACAGGAACTGGAAAAACAGTTTCTACACTGTTCCCCGCTTTGAAAGCAATAGGGGAAGAAGAGGGAGAACGCATTTTTTATTTAACGGCTAAAACAATCACGAGACAAGTCGCTGAAGATGCTTTGGAGGCGTTAAAAGATGTGGGTGCTGAGACCAAAAGTGTGACTTTGACAGCCAAAGATAAGATTTGTTTTTTAGACGAAACAACATGTAATCCAGATCAATGTCCGTATGCCAACGGTTATTACAATCGAATCAATGAAGGATTATGGGATTTATTGAATCATGAAAATCAAATCACCAGAGAAGTTATTGAAACCTATGCGAAGAAACATACGTTATGTCCTTTTGAGTTGTCGCTAGATGTGAGTTTATGGTGTGATGTGATTATTGGGGATTATAATTATTTGTTTGATCCGACTGTTTATTTACGACGTTTTTTTGAAGGCGAAAAAAATGAGGATCATCTTTTTCTGATTGATGAAGCCCATAATTTGGTCAGTCGTTCCCGAGAGATGTACTCCGCAAAACTTTCATATCGAAGCGCTAGAAACGTCTATGCACTCATTCCAAAAGAATTTAAAAAGCTAAGACGACGTTTTAATAAGTTACTCAAAGCGTTCGATCAGATCCAGGAAATTTCAAATGAAGATGGGTGGACCTACCACCATCAAAAAGCACCCGCGGACACATTGGTTAATGCTGGTTATCAATTGAGTGAGCATATCCAAGAGTGGTTGTCAGAGTATCCTGAACATGCCATTCAAGAGACGTTACTCCCCTTTTATTTTGACTTACTTCACTTTTTGAAAATCAGTGAATTTTACGATGATCATTATGAAACAACTGTAGAGAAAACTTATCAAGATTTCATCATCAAAGCATTTTGCATCGATCCTAGTGGTTTTTTAGAACAATCTTTAGCTAAGGGGAGAAGTAGTATCTTATTTTCCGCTAGTTTTTCGCCATTGTCTTATTACCAAGAAACGCTAGGAGGAAAAGAGAGCTTAGCTTATCGCTTGCCAAGTCCTTTTCCAGAAGAAAACCAAAAAGTGCTGATCACAAATTATTTAGAAACAACCTATCGTAAACGAGAAGAGAACATGCCTCGATTAATTGAAACAATCCAACATTTTACAAAAGAAAAAATCGGGAATTACTTGATATTTTTCCCCTCTTACCAATATTTGGATCAGGCAGTAACAGCCTTTCAGGAAAAATATCCAGATGTTAAGGTGCTGATTCAAGATACCATGATGAGTGAAACTGAGAGAGAAACATTTTTGAAGCAATTTCAAATTGATCCAGACGAAACCTTACTAGCTTTTTGTGTGTTAGGCGGAATCTTTTCAGAAGGGATCGATTTAAAAGGAACCCGATTAATTGGCAGTATGATCGTTGGCGTTGGGTTACCACAAATGAACCATGAGCAGGAGTTGATCAAAGAATATTATGACGAAAAAGATCAGCTGGGATTTGCTTATGCGTACCAATTACCTGGTATGAATAAAGTCTTACAAGCAGCGGGGCGTGTCATTAGAGATGCCAGTGATCAGGGAATCGTTTTGTTAGCAGATCAGCGTTTTACTCGGTTGGATTATCGCCAATTGTTTCCAAGACATTGGCAGTCAGCGACCACTGTCAGAAACCTTTCTGAACTCACAAAAGAAATCACCGATTTTTGGCACAAAAGTAAATCATTAGAGATGTGAAATTACTCTAGCGCTAGTAGTTTAAAATTAAAAACACCTGAATCCACCACAAACGACTGGTAGATTCAGGTGTCTTATCTGTTCAAGCGCGTATTTGATCAATTGTTTCATTGTCTGACAAGTAAAGCTATCTGTTAACGATAGTTAGTAAACTGAAGTTCGATTGGCAGATCTAATTTTCGCAATAAAGCAATCACCGCTTGAAGGTCATCACGGTTTTTTCCAGTTACACGAATTTGATCTTCTTGAATCTGGGTTTTTACTTTAATCTTTGAATTTTTGATCTCAGTTGTGATTTTCTTGGCATTTTCCCGATCAATGCCATTGATAAGTTCAGCGGATTGGCGTGCTTTTCCTCCAAGGGCATGCTCTGATTCAGAGAAATGGATATTTTTGATTGGAACATTTCGTTTGTTTAATTTACTGAACAAGACATCTTTGATTTGTTCGATCTTGAAATCATCGTCACTGAGAATGGTTAATTTATTGTTATCAAATTTGATATCAATAGTCGAATCTTTAAAATCAAAACGGTTGGTTAATTCTTTTATTGTTTGCTGGATCGCATTTCTGACTTCTTCGATTGTGACCTCTGAAACAATGTCAAAACTTGCATCTTTTGCCATAGTGATCCTCCTGATTTGTTTTTATTTTATTGTATCATAGTCAAATGATTGTGTTGAAGCTTTACTAAAATTATTCTCATTTATGATTCAAGTATTTTAATTTAATTCATAACCTGTTATTCTTACAATTGGAATAACTTTGAAAGGAAGAGGTGCTTGTGAGTAAGATTATGACAGTGTATCAAAGAAATGAAATATTAAAAAAGATTGTGGTTATCTTAGTCACCGGATTGACCGCAGCGGTTGCCTTAAATTATTTTTTGATTCCAGCAAACGTCTTTTCCGCAGGGATGAATGGGATTGCCCAAATCATTGCCTCGTTATTATCTGACTGGCTCCACGTAAAAGTGGACACAGGTGCCTTTATCTTTATTTTGAATATCCCTGTCTTTATTCTAGGGTTCTTGAAAGTAGGCAGACGAGCAACGATTTTAAGTTTTGTCAATGTAGTAGCCGTATCGGTAGCAACTACCTTACTTCCCACTGGGCAGGTGACGGACAATATTTTAATGAATGCCTTAGTCGGCGGTGTTTTGTTAGGTGTTGGTGTAGGGATCTCACTTAAAATGGGGTTTACAACTGGAGGAATGGATATTATTTCTTTAGTCCTTTCACAAACTACAGGGAAAACCGTTGGAAATTATATGTTGATGTTAAATGGTTTGATCGTGGTGATTGCGGGCTTTCTTTTTAACTGGGAGAGTGCGCTCTATACGATTATCTCTATCTATGCCATGACCCAAGTGATTGATGCGATTCATACGAGTCATCAAAAAGTGACCGCCATGATTGTGACGGTCAAACCAGATGAAGTGACCGCAGCGATCGCTCAAAATATGGTTCGAGGAATGACCCTCTTACCATCAATCGGTGGCTATTCTAAAAAAGAAGGTAAAACGATCATGATGGTGATCACTCGTTATGAAATGTATGATTTAGATCAAATCGTCCATGAAATCGACGAAGATGCTTTTATCAATATTTTACCAACGCATTCGGTATTTGGCCGTTTTGCGAATGAAAGCGAACAAAATCTTTACCGTTCTACGGGTGTCTTTCCCGAAATAAAGAAAACTCCTTCAAAAACTAAAAAACAATAATTGATTTAAATAAGTCAGAAGAATTTTCTGTTTTCAACCTGCTAAATGAGAATAGAACCTCTCGATTCTCATTTACAAATGAGCAAAAAAAGAGTATGATAAATGAAAATTGCATGAAGGAGTGCTGCAAGATGAGCGAAGCAAACCAAAAATGGTCTGCAGAAGAAGTCAATGAAATCAAGGAACGAATCTTAGCTGCCTTAGAAATGGTCATCGACCCTGAACTAGGAATCGATATCGTCAACCTAGGCTTGATCTATGAAATCGAATTTGATCCAGAAAACGGAGAAACAGTCATTAAAATGACCTTAACAACCATGGGTTGCCCATTAGCTGATATCCTAACTGAATCCATCCACGACGCCTTAAAAGAAGTGCCAGAAGTAACCAAGGCAGAAGTCAAACTAGTTTGGTATCCAGCCTGGACGACGGATAAGATGAGTCGTTATGCACGGATTGCACTTGGTATCAGATAATTTTGACACAGATTTCATATTCAACGAGTAAACAACTTTTAAACTCCTTTATCAACTTTTAGAAAAAGTTGATAAAGGAGTTTTTGTTTTGTAAAAATTGATGCTGGATGAAGTAAAATTGTCAAAATATGAATAAATGATAACGACTTTTATCTCTTTCTCTTTTTCTATTCAAATCGCATCTCGAAATGCTTTATAAATCATACTTAATAAATTAAGTTGTGTTTTATTTTTAACAATGTTAAGCTTTGTTTAATTATATTTATATTTTGTTGGGAGGTTAATGAATGGAATGGTTTTTTAATTTAGAACCTGAGGAACAAGTATTTATTAAGAAATTTTTGTTGGCATCAGGTTCCTTAAAGCAGTTAGCAAAAGAGTATGAAGTTAGTTACCCAACAGTAAGATTAAGGTTAGATAGATTAATTGAAAAAATAAAACTTTTTGATATAAAGCAAGAAGATTCTTTTGAAGTATCAATGATGCAACTCGTGATTAACGAAAAAATAAGTTTAGACGTAGCAAAAGAAATTATAAAAAAACATAGGGAGAGTATAGATGAATAATATAATACAATTTTTATTTATTGCAGGTATTATTGGGTTTCAAACCCTAAGTGGTTATATAGGGAATAAATATATGGGAGCGATCTTACCAGTGATTTTCAGTGGTTTAGTTGTTTTTATCGTTTTGACAGGTCATTTAAATCTAACATTTAGAAATATATTAATGCCTATTGTTGGTTTGATTACATTGATCTGTATTTATGAAGGCGGAAAAGAATCAAAGAAAAAAAAGACAATAAAAGAAATGGAAAAAATGAAAGCGAAGGATATCTTGAATCAATAATGAGTTATTGGCTGATACACTAACTTAAACTCTTTTAACAGCTTTTAGTAAATGCTGATAGAAGAGTTTTTTTCTATGTAAAATATTCGGATAGTTGATGTACTGAAAGATTGTACAGTATAGGAAAATAATTGCGAAAGAGGTTGTTAAAAATCAAAAAATTTATAGCTTCCAAATTATCTAACAATCTAAGCAAACGCACAAAACAGTTTTTTAGTAAGCGTTTTCTGTTTCTGGTTTTCATGATATACTGTTTTTAAGTCAATCAAAAGGAGAATGAACATGAGAAAACAACGAGGTAGCTACTCGATATAGTGGAATGGATAGACCTATATCGAGTATGCTTTATCCAATCGACTATATCGCCGTCAACGATTATAAAATCATAATGACTGGAGCGATAAAAGATGATGGACCAATTAAAAAAAGAGTGGCTTAAAAGTGAGGAACAACAGAAAAATTTTACTGGCTGGGATTTTTCCTATTTAGATGGGAAATGGTCGTGTGAAGAGCCTCCGTGGGATTACCGAGAGCTTGTTTTAAATTATTTAACTCCAACTATGTCTCTATTAGATATGGGAACAGGTGGAGGTGAATTGTTACAAACATTTAACCATCCTTATGAACAGACAGCAGTAACGGAAGGGTATCCGCCTAATTACCAGCTATTATTACAAACACTTGACCCTCAAGGTGTAACAGTAAAATTTGTGGGGGAAGAGGACGTATTGGATTTTCCAGATGATTCATTTGATCTAGTGATCAATTCTCATGAATCTTTTGCAGTAGCTGAAGTGAAGCGTGTCTTGAAACCAGATGGGTTATTTATTTCTCAACAAGTAGGAGATTTCAACGGGTTGAATTTGGCTTCTCGTTTGATGCCAGAAGTAAGGAAAGAATGTTTTGATTTTCATCTTTCCTTAGTGAAAGCAGAACTAGAACAGCACCATTTTGATCTTTTGTTTTGTGACGAAGCCTATTTGAATCAACAATTCTTTGATATGGATAGTTTGATCTTTTATGTACGGACGATTGAATGGGAGTACCCAGGATTTACAGTTGAGAAAAATTTCAAAGAGTTATTGGGACTTTATGAAGAGTTGAAACGACATGGTACGATTTATAATTTGCAGCATCGTTTTGCTTTTGTTGCTCGTAACACAAAATAATGTACACATAAAAGTTACTACAAATCATTTTGAAATCCCTTGTGGTGAGCAGGTGATTTAGCAAAAAAGAGTGGGGTGTCATATGCGACCAAAATCAAAAGATGAATTGCTTGAAAAAGCAAACAGCCAATTCGATGATTTATGGAAATTAATTAACGGTATGAGTGAGGAAGATCGCAAGCAATCCTTTCAATTTAGTGAAGAGTTTTTGGCGAAAAAAAAGGAAGCACATTGGCGACGAGACAAAGACTTAAAAGATGTATTGATCCATTTATACGAATGGCATCAACTATTGTTACGATGGCTTGAAAGCAACTTTAACGGAGAAGAAAGAAATTTCTTGCCTGAACCGTATAATTGGCGAACCTACGGGAAGATGAATGAAGAGTTTGTAGAAAAGCATCAAACAACTTCTTTAGTGGAAGCTGAAAACGATCTGAAAAAAAGCCATGAGCAAGTAATGAAAAAATTAGACGCCTTGAGTAATGAAGAGTTATTCCAGAAAAAGCAATTTGCATGGGTGGGGAATACCACATTAGGTAGTTATTTCATTTCTGCAACTTCCAGTCACTACGAATGGGCAATCAAGAAGTTAAAACAATCTCAAAAAAATAAATGAATAGAATCAATAAAAAAGCGAAGATCCTAAAGAGGGACCTTCGCTTTTTAAACAAGCTATTTTATATTAGTACCAACCGTTTGCTTCCCAGAAAGATTTAGCTGCTTCCCATGAGCCATAACGAGAAGATACGTATTGTTCAGCAACTCGTTCTTGGTTTGCTGCTGAATAGTCACCATTTAAGTAAGAAGAATCTAATTGGTAACGTCCGATGTAACGACCGTTTGTTGCTGTATAAGAACCGCTAGATTCTTTTTGAGCGATCCATTCTTTCGCTGAGCTAGTGTTTGTTGTCGCTGGTGTTGCTTGTGCCGCTGTTTGCGTTGCCTGAGCAACTGGTTGAGCAGGTGCTGCTTGTTGAACTGGTTCTTGCTTCACTGGTTGTTCAGCCACTGTTTTTGTTTGAGCAGGCGCTTGGTAAGCTGTTTGTGTTGTTGCTGCTTGTTCGCCTGTTGGGATTGTTAATTGTTGACCTGAATAAATCAAGTTGATGTTTGAGATTGAATTTTTTTCTGCAATAGTTTGGATCAAGGAGTTATCACCAACGTATTTTTGAGAAATCGTTGATAGCGTATCACCTGATTGAACGGTATAAGCTTCGTCCGCATGTGCAGATGTTCCCATAAAGAATAGTGCGCCGGCAGTCAAAGTTGTTCCTAATAGTAATGTTTTAAGTGATTTCATGTAAGATCTCCTTCATAAATTTAAAAATAGTTTTGTTGTGTCCAACGAGGAATACTTTACCATGAGAAAATATTTCATAGGTAAAAGCTCTATGACACTTTGTAACAAAGATACGTTTTTTGTAACAAACAGATTATCATAAAATGTGAAAAACAATGAGAAAACCGTCATAAACGTTTAAAATAAACCACTAACAAGAACAATTGATGAGAAAAATAAACACTAAAAACAAGTAAAAAAAAGCTACATTTTTTGAAAATAAATACGAAATAATTGAAAACAGCGTAATTTTTTTTAAATTTAGCATGTGATGTTACAATAATAGAAACAAGGAGGCGATAACATGAGTAAGAGATATCAAAAAATAATGGTAGCTGTCGATGGGTCTAAGCAATCAGAACAAGCTTTTTTGGAAGCGCTAGATTTAGCGAAAGATAATGAAGCCGAATTATTTATCGTTTCGATCATCAATAAAGTAGAGTTGACACATAGCGCCTACGCATTTTCAAAAATCTATGCAGAAGAAAAACAGAAGATAGAAGTCGAAATGTTAAAAAAGATCCATGATGCGAAAGAATATGGGATCAATGACATCCATGCTATTGTTGAAACGGGTGACCCACGTAACTTGATTGGGACGGTGTTTCCACAACAAGAAGCGATCGATTTGATTGTCATGGGGGCTACTGGTAAAGGAGCAATCCAACAAGCTTTAGTCGGCTCTACAGCTTCTTACGTTGTTACTCATGCGCCCTGCAGTGTGTTAGTGGTCAAATAAGGAGGGGAAAGAATGGTACGTCCACAAGAGGTTACAGCTCCTAGAGAAAAAATTGAAATCCTCAAAATTTTAGAAGATGGTACGCAGACGAAAAAAGGTTATTCTGTTGCTTTAGTGAAATGGTCAGGCAAAACAGCGATTGCCTTACGCTGGGATGGTGATAGTCTGCAAGAGAAAGGATTTCCTGTCACTGTAAATGGGTACCATCCAGCTTGGTTCGTTTTGCCAGATCAATTAACAGATCTTTATAGTAGAGACTATCGGGAGTACCAAGAGTCGATCCGATTTATCACGTCAAGTGATCAAAAAGAATAGCTTATGTGCTGCGGAAGAAAGTTCATTGTGTGAAAGAATCGTAAACATTCAACATTGAGACAACCTTTTATATCAACAGGTTCCTAATAACTGAAGTAGGTGAAAAGATGAGTGCTGGTGATGTATTGAATGAAGTCAAACAACTATGTAAAGAAAAGAAGTACGAAGAAGCAAAAATTTTGATTGAATCAAATAAAGAATTGCTAGAGGACAAATTTTCTGTTGCCCAACAGTTTATTGATTTAAAACAAGCGTCAATCCTTGAACGGTTCAAATCTTTCTTTGGTGTAAATGAATGATCAAAAATGAGTGTGAAAAAGTGGTTGCTCACTTTTTTCACACTCATTTTTTGTTCGTTTATTCACAATCTATACACACACTAATCTTGTTTATTTAATAAATAAAATATCCAAAGTATAAGTATAATGACTGAAATAACTAAACTAATGACATGTCTAATTAAGACAGAAGGGATTTCCCAATGGCGGAAAGAAAAGATTTGATAAGTAAAATAGATGCTTGGAAGAGAAACAAGTAAAACAGATAGTTTCTTTTTTGTCCAATTTATGTAATAGAAAAGAATACTTAGCATGATGAAAAATGGAATGTAAAAAACAAGCTGACCAATCGCAATCACGAGAGTGCCTCCCAGAATAATAATGATATCTGATACAAAATAACATTTTGTATCAAATGATGCAAGTATTTCTTTAATTGATAACCAAGAAGGACATACAAAGGTTTTTGATTAACAAGAAGTTTCTTGCTATAATTGATCCGAAAGAAAGGATGAAATTTTCATGGATCAAGTAATGTTAGAAGTCGATTTACATTTAGTAAACAATATACGTGTGATTTACTATGTGGTCAGTAATAGTGTAGAAAAAAGAGTACTGATGAATAAAATCAATGGTATTCTGACGAAAAAAGGTGTACACCAATTCAGCAGTAGCGAAGACAATTATTATAGTATACCTGTTGAAAAAGTTTTATATACAACGGTAAATGTCAGAACAGACCTAGATACAAAAGTAGATCATGAACCAATTTTTACTACGTATTGATTGTGACGGAGGAGAACAATGAATCCATACGAAGCACTTATCCAAGAATTGATTGACGGAAAAATTGAAAAAATTGAGGTCAAAAGAGAAGAGGTCATGCTTTTTCGTGAAGCGTGGCTAAAATTAGAGAATCGTAAATATGTCGTAGGTAAGGCATTATTGAACGGGAATGTAGTTTATCATTATGATCCAACTAGGCTGTATTAATTACAAGAAATTAATCATATGGCAAAATTGTTGCTCATGATTTTATTATTAAAAAAAACGCTTGAAATGGTTTTAGCCGTTTTGAGCGTTTTTTAATATTGAGCATTATTTAGAACAAGGGTGAGCAAAAGCTTTTGTGCCAAAGTAGGAGAAAAATCTCCAACTAGAGGCGGATGAAGCCGTTTATTTTTATGGATATAATGAAATAAAAATAGGAGGTAGAAAAATGAAAGTAGTAAAAGTAGTTATTGGAACGGTATTATTTGCAGGAGTCGCATTAGTTGGCTTGAAGTTTTATACGCAAAACGCCCACGATGAGATGGCAGGTGTGGTAGACCAGTTAAATCCGTTGGTAACAAAAGGAGAGGTATACGTCAAGACGAAAAAACCAGATGAAGTCAACTCCTATGGAACAGCGACTTATATCCAAAAAGCTGCCGATCAAAAGGGACATGAACGAACGATTGAATTTACAGGTTTATCTATTTTAAAAGAAGGACATTATTTAAAGATTATTAATAAGGGCGCTCACGTCGAGTCATATGAAGAAGTTGACAAAAAAGAAGTACCTAAAAAAGCATTAGCTATCATTGGATAATTATAATTTTATTATGTAAACTTAAAGAAGATATAAAAAAACCAATCAGAAAACTGAATTTCTGATTGGTTTTTTTATTGGGATGGTAGGGTTCGAACCTGCAATTGCTTGATTCAGAGTCAAGTGCCTTACCAGTTTGGCTACATCCCAATCGAACAATTTGATCATAGCACGACACAAAGAAAATGCAAGAGATTACTCTTTATCCAGCTTTTTTTTGACAGTGATCATTCGTCTTTCTAACTTCTTGATTAAACCAGATGGAAGTGGGATCAAATTGGCAATTGATAATGTATTAGAAAGTAACTGAAATTCTTTTAGTGGAGCATCGATGATTCGATAGATCGTTGCCAAACGTTCGATGTATTCAAAATGTGTGTAGTTTGTTTGTGAGATTAAAAATTTCAATAAATCAATCGCTTTTGCATAATCTTTCTCAGAATAATAGGCTAATGATTGACGATAAAGTTTGATCTGTAACTCATTGAGTGAAACTGGGCTATAGCGATCCGTCCATTCCTTGACGGAAACTTTGGTTGGTGTATGACCATTTACATCACGAACGAAAATGATCGGAATTTCATTAGGATCTATTCTTTTATGAATTTTTTCCATTTCCCTCAATCCTTTCCATCATATTTAGCTAGAGTATAATGTATTTTTTATGAAAATACTAGCTTTTCTCTAAAGTCAACATTTGACCACCCATTGAGGTGAAAATTGCCTCAAAATCTTCGATTGCTACGGGTCTATTTTTTTCTCCATAAGGATCATTTACATAAATATTGTCATTGTCATAACCAGTAACTACACAGGCATGGTTTAATGGTGTCACTTTTACTTGCCCATTGTTTGTTTGCCAAGTAACGAAATCAGTATCAGTAGGCACTTGGAAATCTAAAGTAACGGAGGCCCACACAGGCTTTCCTTGTTGTAAAGCTTTCTTAATGTCATTGATTGTTGCATCGGTTTTTGGAAGAGTATGATAATCTGTTTTTACGATTGTCTGTGCCAACGAAGCGATAGGCGGGACATAGACGCCCATTGCCCAATCTCCACCGCTGATATCCCCAACAAACCCTTCATTAGGATCGCCATGTGTACCATCAGCATTAAAAACAGGGACGTAATTCAATTGTTGAGCTAACTGGTTTTTAGAAGTCTCGTAACCATAATAAGAAAGCAGCATGGACAGTGAAGTAACTTCACAGCCATTTCCTAACGCTGGCTCGGTGAATTGGCTTTCCAAGGGGACATCAAGTAAAACTTGTTTTTTAGCATAACTACTCACTTTTTCAGTATCCTTTTCAACATTGTGTGAATGGTGAAAATAAGTGGTGGCAGAAAAAATAACGAATAATAGGACTGCCACGAATAATATTTTTTTACCAATGAATCTTTTCATAATAATTCCCCTTTTTTCTGATATTTACATATTATAATGCTTTTTTTTAAAAATAAAATAAAAAATTTGACATGTTGTTTTCCAAATTTAAAATAAGAAGACAAAAGTCCTGAAAAATCACAGGATCAATAGCCGAATAATTTTTTTTAAATTGAAAAAAATGTTTCGATTTATTGATAGTTTTTAATTGTGAAAACGAAAACAGTACGCTATAATGCCAGTAAGGTCGAAATAAATCGCAGGTCAAATAACAAATGTTTTTAGATGATGTTTATTTGAAAGAGCAATTACTGTTTGAAAAAAACAGTTACCTTATAAAAGAGCTTGGTAGTTTAGGAGGATTTTGATGACGGAAGAAATGATTAATTTAGGAGAGCAATATTCATGTAAACCGATTGGGTTTACAAAAGCAGTTATCGGAGAAGTTGTTTCAAAAATGACGAATTGTGCCGTAGTCAAAGTTGCTCAATGCGCAATGGAAGATCAAGAGTTATTAGAAGAAAAAGCAAGTATGGTTGTTGCAAAATACGAAACATTTGAATAAGAAGAAATGATTTTGGACGTACAGTAACGAAATCGGTACTGTATGTCCTTTTGCTTGTAATTTTTATTTCTTTTTCGAGTATTTGGAAAGAGAAAAGAGGTGTAGTTAGATGATTAGTATATTTACTTTACTATTATTTTTATTTGTCTTTGTTATGTGTTTGTTTTTATGGTTGGTACGTCGAGAAATCGTCTATCGAACGGTTAGAAATCGCTGGGTTTACTTAGTCGTGCCTTTTCTGGCTATCTTAGTTCTTTGGTTTACGCTGATTAGTCAACCAACTGCAGATGAATTGGCAAAAGGGGTCTTGTCAGCGCTAATTTTCATCAGCTTTTTGCTAGATAGTCGTGGTATAACAGAAGATGGGCTTGTTCTAAATAGCTTTGATAAAAAAGGTGTTCCTTTTTCTGAGATCAATAAAATCGTTTTGTATCAACCGGAAGGATCTTCCATCATAAAAATGAATTTCTTTCGTAACGGTTGGCGTGGACCCATGCTGAAATTTTCTGTATCAATGGAAGAGTTGGTCACTTTTTTAGCACAGCATTTAAATGATGATGCCGAAATTGATATTATGATTGATTCTGATCAAGAGTAAGTTACTTTAGAATAAGAACAAAGAACGATAGTGAGCGATATATGGGATGAACCTATTTCGGAGTCGCATATATAATAAGAGACTGAGGCTAGTATTAGCTCGGTCTCTTTTTTCTTTGCCTTGCAGACGCTAGATTATACAGCATTTCAAAATGATTCTTCGTATGAGAAAGAGTTTGTTTATTTATTTTTGAATCGTTGCGATCACTTTTATAATAACATTAAAAAAATTGTTTCACTAATTTGATATATATTAGCTCTATTATAATGAAAGGACTTTTAATTTTAATGAAGAGGATGAAACTCAATTTTTTCAAAATTATATTCTCACTATTCATTTTTTCGATCTCTGTTTTAAAAATAAATAGTGAACTTTCTACCATTAGGTTAAGCAAAGTGTTACAAACAATTAGTAATGAATCTATCTTAAAAATTTTCAGTTTGTTTTTAGTAGGTGCTTTAGGCATTTTCATTCTTTGTCTCTACGACTTTGCATTGATCCGAAAACTGAAGACGATGAAAATTTCTAAAATAAAACTATTAAAAATCAGCTGGATTGCCAATTCATTCAATGCAGTTTTGGGATTTGGTGGAATTTTTGGTGCCAGCGTACGTTATAATTTCTATAAAAACTATATTGACCAAAGCAGAGTAAACCAACTAAAAAAAGCGATTTCGCTATTATTGATCTCATCTATTTCTGGTGTGGGCGTATTATCTGCAATGGTGCTGCTAAATGTTTTTCCAGAAAGTCATTTATTAGAGGGAAATGATACGATCAAGATTGGTTTAATTGTCAGTGCTTGTTTGTTGCCTCTATATATCGGCTACATTAGTATCAAACCGCCACTTCCAGCTGCGAGATGGTTAGGTTTACAATTCACGATCGTATCAACGATTGATTATCTCACTTCTGGTATTGTGATGTACGTCGCGTTTCGTTTTCTTAACTTGCAGGTTCAATTCGTTGATATGGAAAGTATTTTTATTTTAGCAACGATTGCTGGAATTATTAGTATGGTACCAGGTGGTTTTGGTGCGTTTGATGTCATTTTCCTTTTAGGCGCTACACAGGAGCTGCAGATAGATAAAGAAGCAGTATTGATGGCGCTGATTCTGTATCGTTTAGCGTATTACTTCATTCCACTATTGTTTGGTTTATTGTTCAGTGTGAGTGAAGTTCAAATGCTGATTAGTCAAAAAATCAGCAATAATCAATTTACGATTCTTACGAAGGAATTTACGACAGTAGTATTTTCGATTACGCAAGCACAGATGAAGCAAATTGGAAGAACGCTCAGCACAGCCATTTTTCTATTTTGTTCATTAACATTTTTATTTGATTCATGCATTTTATTTTTTGAATATGCATATATGGGAATGAAGTCGGCTTTTTTTATTGCGCCAATTTACGTATGTCTGAGCATTTTATTACTGACAGATGTCGTAGGGATTTATAAAGGGGCGATCGATACTTGGAAAATGTTGCGTTTCAAACTGATGTTATTAGCACTTTGTCAGTTTTATCTTTTTTGGGAAGACCAAAGTTTGACAGCCCTCTTATTAACAACGGTATTATTTGTAGATACTCTATTTTATAGGAGATGGTTAGAGGTCGAAGTCATCAAACAAAGTGTTTTAGAAAAATTGATTTGGACTTTAGCGTGTCTCTATGTATTTGATAGTCTAACTGAAATTTTTCCGATATTGCCTAGACAATCATTCTTTATTCTGAGTGGAACGACACTATTATTGCTTTTACTTTCTGGGCTTTGGTCAGTTATACACCGAAGAAGAAAAAGGAAATCATTAAAGCTTGATTTAAAGCTATTAGATGATGCTGAATATCGAAATTTCTTAGAACAAAATGGTGGAAATCACTTAGCTCATTTAGGTTTTTTAAAGGAAAACCGAGTAGCGTGGTGGGAAGATGTTGCAGTGATTTATCAAGAAAATAACCATTATCTCTTTATTTTAGGTGATCCAGTTGGTAAACAAGAAGCCATTTTTCCTTTTTTGAAAACTTTGGTGTCTAAAGCGAATCAATTAGGCAAACGAATTGTTTTTTATCAAGCTTCCACACAGTACCTTAGTTTTTATAATGATCTAAATTGCGAATTTTTCAAGTTAGGAGAAGAAGCAGTCATTGATTTATCTGAGTTTTCACTATCAGGGAAGAAGAAGAGAGGGTTTAGAGCAACATTAAACCAAATGGAAAAACTAGGGTATACGTTTGAAATCATCGAACCGACAATTGTTTCAGAGTCATCAGAAAGCGTGGGCTCAATTTCTTCGGAATTTTCACCAACATCACAGTTATCCCATGATCGTGAACTGTTGTCAGAATTGAAAGAAGTATCTGATCAATGGTTAAGGTCAAAAAATGAGATGACTTTTTCTGTCGGACGATTTGAGAAGGAATATTTAAATTGTGCAGCAGTTGGTATTATAAGAAATCAAGAACAAAAAATTGTTGGCTTTGTTTCCATGATGCCAACTTATACTAATGAGACCATTTCAGTCGACTTGATCCGTTGGTCTATCAGTGAAGAAGTGGCAATGATGGATGCTCTTTATTTATATTCCATCCTATGGGCTAAGGAACAAGGTTATCAAAAATTCAATTTAGGAATGGCTCCGTTCTCTTCTACTTATAAAAACACAATTAATTTAGAGAATACGTTTATTTACAGCGTCTATAATAATACTCAGTATTTGTATTCATTCAAAGGGTTAAGGAAATACAAAGAAAAATACAAGCCTCAGTGGGCTGCAAAATATCTCGTTTACGAAAATAAAACCTGGGTGTTGAAAAACTTATATGCTTGTTATAAATTAATTCATTCAAAATAATAGAAAAAGATGATAGTCGTAACAAAGCCATCAGGAAGAGGTTGAGACAAAAGTGTTTAGTATCCAGAAATAAGAAGGAATTTCCGAAAATTGACAAGGAACACAAAAACTCATTTTATTCGTTTTAGAGATACTAGAAGAGACTGAGACAACTTTTGTCCCAGTCTCTTCTAGTATCTAATTTTTTAGATCATTAAAGGTATCTCTAAATTTTTTAGTGAAATTTGATAGAATTTATTAATAGGCAAGTCTAATAGAACGCATGAATAGACTATTTTAAGATTTTTATGTAATTAATGTAACAAGTCCTTCTGGTTAAAGGTAGGATAAAAGAAAATTGATAAAGAGCTCAGGGCGACCTTCGCCCCGAGCTCTTTATCTTTAGTAGTTTAATATAGACAGAAATGGTATCACAGAGTGAACATTAAACCATAAGCAGACACTTTTAAGGAGTTGAAAAGCTATTTTAAAAATGTGCACTTATTGTTCAAGTTAAAGCACGCTATTCACAACCATTAAAGTATTGGGCTAAAAGTTGGTTATTACATAGAGGTTTTAGTTAAATACACGGAAACGATCTTCGTCGTTCATATATTCTTTTTCTCCAGCTGGTGTTTCTGGTGAGCCAAACACTAATTGAGAACGTAGTTTCCAATTAGATGGGATGTTCCATTCTTTAGCGACAGCTTCGTCAATTACTGGATTGTAATGTTGCAAGTTAGCTCCTAAACCTTGTTCTGTTAAGGCTACCCATGTATTTGCTGTAGCAATCCCATTTGATTGTTCTGACCAATCTGGGAAGTTGTCAGCATATAATGTAAATTGTTCTTGGAGATTTTTGATGATATCTGTATCTTTAAAGAACAAGACTGTTCCATAGCCTTTTTTGAAGCCCGCTAATTTATTTTGCGTATTTGGAAAAGCTTCAGCAGGTGTCAATGGGCGAAGAGCTTCTTCGGTCATTTCCCATAATTTTTCGTGAGCATCTCCAAAAAGAATGACTGCTCGTGTTGATTGTGCATTAAATGCAGTTGGACTTTCTTTGATTGCTTCTTTGATCAAAGCTGTTAATTCTTCATTTGATAGTGTTACGTTACGTCCTAAATCATAGATAGAACGACGGTTTTGCAAAGTTGTTGTAAATGTTGTCATGGTAAAATCTCCTTTAGTTGCGATCTGCATATTTTATGAGTACATACGAAGTATATCACCTTACAAAAAGTAAGTGAAATAATATGCTCACAAAAAATAAGTAAATTTTTTAATGAATATTAAAATAATAGAGGTTATTTTAGTTAACGTTTCCATTGTTGTTAAACTAAGTAAAACTCGATCATTTTAAAATAGCAATATATAATTATTAAATATCTGTTTATTTTTTATTATCGTTTTCCCATTAAATTTTATTCGTTTTTATAGAAAATAAGTATATATTTCTTAAATAAGTTTTTTAGTTAAATTTTTCAGTGAATATTTATAGTATTTTCTGAAAATTTAAAGAATTGGGGTATGGATTATGGAAAATCAACAAGACAAGGGCTTCTTCGGTCAGCCGAAGGGGTTGTCAACATTGTTCTTCACAGAGATGTGGGAACGATTTAGTTATTATGGTATGCGTGCGCTGTTGCTTTACTACATGTACGATACTGTAGCAAACGGTGGACTTGGATTACCTACCGCAACAGCATTAGCAATTATGTCAATTTATGGTTCACTGATTTATATGTCTAGTATCATCGGTGGTTGGGTTTCAGACCGTGTACTAGGTGCAAAAAGAACTGTTTTCTTCGGTGGAATATTTATTATGCTTGGACATATCGTCTTAGCATTGCCATTTGGTGTTTCCACTTTATTCGTCTCAATGGCTTTGATTATCTTTGGGACAGCCTTTTTGAAACCAAATGTTTCCGGAATGGTTGGACATCTTTATTCAAAAACTGATTTAAGACGAGATGCCGGCTTCTCTATTTTTTATATGGGGATCAACTTAGGTGCGATGCTAGCACCGATCATCGTAGGAACGATCGGACAGGAATACAACTACCATCTTGGCTTCTCATTAGCTGCAATCGGAATGTTCTTTGGACTGTTACAATACGTGATCCAAGGACGTAAAACGTTGGATGGTATAGGAACAGTTGCTCCTAACCCATTAACAGCAGCAGAGCGTAAAAAATTCATTCGTAACTTAGTCATTGCTTTAGTTGTGATTGTAGCAATCTTTGGTGGCGCACAAGTCACTGGACATTTAACCATTGATTTCTTTGTCAATTCAATTAGTGTTTTAGGTATTCTTTTACCGTTATACTATTTTGTTAAAATGTTAACAGCTAAAAATGTTACAGCAGAGGAAAAACCAAAAGTATGGGCGTATATCCCATTATTTTTAGCAGCGATCATTTTCTGGTCGTTACAAGAACAAGGATCTTCCATCTTGGCTCTGTTTGCACAAGAACGGACACAATCAACATTGTTCGGTATGAATATTCCAGCTAGTTGGTACCAATCATTGAATCCGATTTTCATCTTCGTCTTGACACCAGTATTTGTTACATTGTGGACGAGATTAGGAAAACGACAACCATCAACAGTAGTGAAATTCTCACTAGGATTATTATTTGCTGGGTTATCTTTCTTATTAATGATGTTACCAGGCATGCTTTATGGCACAGATAGTAAAGTAAGTCCAATGTGGTTGATCGGCAGCTTCTTCATTGTCGTAATCGCTGAATTATGCTTATCACCAGTTGGCTTGTCTGCGACAACAAAATTAGCACCTAAAGCTTTTGAATCACAAACCATTGCTATCTGGTTCTTGGCAGATGCTTCTTCACAAGCGATCAATGCACAAATCGCGCGTTTCTATACACCAGGTACTGAATCTGCTTATTTCGGGATTGTCGGTGTCGTAGCAATCGTTGGAGCAGTTGTATTGTTTATGATCAAAGAACCAATCAAAAAATTGATGGGTTCCATTCATTAAACCAAATGAAGTTATAAAAGAAAGTATCAAAGTTAGTGGAAATAACTAGCTTTGGTGCTTTTTTTATATGGATAAGTATAAGAAATAAGTAAAGGATAGCGATTGATGGATGTGAATCGCAAGAAGTAGTCTTAAACTTTTTTTGAGAGGATTTGGTAAAATAATCTCTATAAGCGCAAACAATTAATTTCTAAAAAAAATAGGAGAAAGAACAAATGTTCAGTTGTTTTTGGTATAATGAATGAGGAATGAATCTAAGGAATAAGGAGAGGGAAAATGTCTTTACAATTTATTCTCGGGACAGCCCGAAAAGACCACCGTACAGCGTTGATTGATGAATCAGTCGAATGGTTAGCAAAAGATAGCATGCACCAGGTATTTTTCCTTGTACCTAACTATAATAAATTTGAACAAGAACAAGAAATCTTGACAGAGCTGCGTCAAAGAAGTGGCAAAACGTCATTTAGTACAACGAATGTCCAAGTCTTTAGTTTTTATCGTTTAGCGTGGTATTTGTTGCAGCAAACAACGTTATTGTCTGGTAATGAACTTTCAGAATCTGGTTCGGCAATGATCTTGCGACAGATCCTAGAAAAAAATGAAGAAAATTTAACGATTTTTCGGGGAGAAATCAATAAAAAAGGGTTTATTCGCCAGCTGCAAGAATTGCACAATGAATTACGTATTGGAAATATTTCACCTGAAGATCTTGTCTTTTCAGAACTAGCGGATACGGTAAAAGCTGAAAATCAACAGTTGAAAATGAAAGATCTTCAATTGATTTTTACAGCTTTTGAAGAAGAATTAGTCCAACGTGCGCTGCAATCTGAAGATGCTTTGACCATTTTGGCAAATTATCTACAAACGCAAGACATGTCCAAGGTGAAATTTATCGTTAGTGGTTTCACTCGAGTCAATGCGCAAGAATATCAATTGTTACAGGTCATGATGGAAAAGGGACAGCTAGTGATTGATTTGCTTCTTGATCGTCCTTATATCACGGATATGCCTGAAGTGTTGACATTGTTTCATGAAACAGGAAAGCTCTATTTCCAACTAATCAACAGTGCCAAAGAACGAAGAGTGCCGGTTTTAGTGGAAAAATTTGCCCCAGAACATGAAAGACCGCTTGCACTCATGCACTTGCAAAAAATGTGGGAAGAAACTTCTAGCAACAAAAAAAGCCAGCCGCTGAAGGTTGGGCAACAAGAGGCGTTGAGAATTTGGGAAGCAGAGAACGCCACCGAAGAAGTCAGACAACTAGCTGTGGAGATCCGTCGTTTGGTCAGCGAGGAAAATTATCGCTATCGTGACATTCAAGTGTTAACGAAAGATATGGCGTTTTATGGTAACTTGCTACAACCTGTTTTCAAAGAAATGGCGATTCCTTTTTATATTGATGAAGAGCAGTTGATGGAGAATCATCCATTGATCGAATGGATCAATAGTTTATTCGCTTTAGATCGATATGCCTATCGTTTGAATGATATCATGCGTTTTTTCAAAACTGAATTATTCATTTGTGAAGCGGATGATACACTAGACTTAGCCAGTTGGCGTGAGCAAAGAAATCAGTTCCGAGCAAAATTAGATGTCACAGAAAATGTAGCACTTGCTTATAACTATCAAGGTTCATACTGGACGAGAGAAAAAGATTGGCAGTTCGTGTCTTACGATTTTGAAGCAGAACAACTGGAAGATGTTCAAGAATTAGAAAAACGCTCGAATGATATTCGGCACTTCTTCAAAGAGAAAGTCCCAACATTTTTTGACAAGATGAAAAAATGTAAAAATGGACAAGAAGGCGCGACGGTCTTTTATCGTTTTTTGGTGAACAGTGGCGTACAACAACAATTAGTTTTTTGGCGAAATCAAGAAATTGAACGAGGCAATTTAGCAGCAGCCCGAAACCATGAGCAAACATGGGGGGCGTTGATTGATTTACTGGACGAGTATTCGCTCATTTATGGGGAATCTGAATTTGACTGGCATTTGTTTCAGGAAATCATTACCAGCGGGTTAGAAAATTTAAGTTATGGGAAGATTCCTACAGCAATCGACCAAGTACGCATCAACCGCTTGGAACTGGTACGATCAAACCAGGCGAAAGTCACGTTTGCCATTGGCTTGAATGATCAAGTATTTCCTGATCGGCACGAAACGAAAGGCTTGCTTTCTAGTGAGGAAAGGGAAACGTTGAATGCTCGTTTAGCGGAAGAGAAATTTTTATTTGATCCCGCAAAAGAGAACTTGTCTTTTGAACCATTGCAAGCCTACTTGGTGTTTGCTTCAGCCACTCAGCGTCTATACCTCAGTTACGCTCAAAGTTATGATACAAACACGTTGAAAATCTCTCCTTATTTGAAACGAATCATGGAATACTTGATGATCCCAGCTGAAAGAAAAGAGCATTTGGTTTTAGACAGCGATCCGAGTTGTTATATCGGTACGTATCGTAGTGGGATCAATACAATCAATCATATCTATCGTTTAGCAAAGGAAGAGAAGAAAAAAGTTCCGGTGTATTGGCGCCAACTAAGAGAGCAGATCTTGCAATCACAATGGCGAAATTTTGCATTGCGCATTTTTGAAAGTCAAGAACATCTTAATGTCCCGGTGTCATTACCTAAAAAGATGGCAGAGGAACTCTATGGTAAAGATATTTATACCTCTATTTCCAGATTAGAAAATTTCTATAATTGTGAATATAAATATTTTGTCCAATTTGGTTTGAAACTGAAAGAACGAATGGTCTATGGTTTAACGCCAGCTGCTACAGGTGATTTTTATCATGAATCATTAGACCGTTTCTTTAAATTACTATTTTCAAATCAGATATCGCTAGTAGAAATGACCGACACACAACGTAAAGAGTTTACTGAAAAAGTCTTGCAAGACGTCTTTGGCGAGTTACGCTTTGAAATTTTAGATAGTTCAGCTCGAATGAACTATATTCGTTATCAGTTAGGACAAACGATCCAAAAAGTAGCTTGGGCATTACAAAAGCAAAGTAAAAATACAGGGATGAAGCCCCTTCAAACAGAAATATTGTTTGGCCAAATTGCTGGCGCTCAAGGTATCCCAGGGTTGGAATTACCACTGAATAATGGTGGGAAATTACATGTTCGTGGGAAGATTGATCGTGTGGATGTTGCTGTTGAACAAGCGGATACCTGGCTTAGTGTTGTCGATTATAAATCAAGTGGACGTTCCTTTGATGTCACTGAAGCTTACTACGGGATGGCTATGCAACTGTTGACCTATCTAGACGTGGCGTTGATGGATGCTGTCAAATTGACTGGAAAAGCATTGGTTCGACCAGCTGGTTCCTATTATTTACATGTCCATAATCCGATTTTGTCTGAAGCAAATGAAATTGAAAAAGAGACATTGAAAAAATTCAGTTATGACGGCATTTTTGTCGATGAACCTGAGTTATTGGAAGTATTAGATCATTCACTGGAAGCAAAAGAGAACTCTTTGATTTATCCGATCAAGAAAAATGCGAAAGATGTCTATCAAAAGGGAAGTTTTAGTAAAGAAAAATTCTATACAGAACAGGAACTCCAACTTTTTATGGCGCATAATCGTGCGAATATGCGTTTAGCAGGGGATAAAATCACGTCAGGGGAGATCAAACTTAATCCAGCATACAAAGACAAGGAGCGGCTTGCTTGTCAAATGTGTCCTTTTAGAAGTGTTTGTACGTTTGATGTGATGTTGCAAGAAAACAATTATCACCGTTTAGAAAAATTAAACAAGGAAGAAGCCCTGCGAAGAATAGAAAAAAGGAGTGAGGAAGAATGACCAAAATTCCTTTGAGACCAGAAAACGAACGATTCACTGACGAACAATGGCAAGCCATTTTTGATCAGGGAGATAACTTGCTGGTATCAGCTTCCGCTGGTTCTGGAAAAACCACAGTGCTTGTCCGTCGAGTAATCGAAAAACTAAAAATGGGGTTCAATATTGATGAACTTTTGATCGTGACGTTTACAGAAGCGGCAGCGAAAGAAATGAAAGAACGGATCCAAGAAGCTTTACAAGAGGCAGTCAATAGTGAAAGCGATCCGGCACGCCAACAACATTTCACGAAACAGCTGATTTTATTGCCGAGTGCTAATATTTCTACTTTACATGCTTTTTGTTTAACGGTCATCCGCCGATTCTACTACTTGATCGATATTGATCCAGTTTTTCGGATGTTAACGGATGAGACAGAAACGATCTTAATGAAAGAAGATGTTTGGGATGAATTACGCGAGGCTTGTTATAGCGAAGATCGGGAAGAGTTTTTCCAATTAACAATGAATTTTTCAAATGATCGTTCAGATGATGGATTGACCAATCTGGTTTTCTCTCTTTATGAATTTGCGCGAGCGAATCCTGATCCCAAGCGTTGGTTAGATCAATTAGTGGATAACTATCGTTTAGATGATGGATTAGCTCATTCTCCATTGTACCAAGAACAATTGCGACCACTTCTACTTACAGATATGGCACAAAGTGTGCAACTTTATGAAGAAATGGTTGGATTAGCGCAAGAAGAAGGTCTGGAAAAAATGTTGGAACAAGTTGCAGGAGAAAAAGAACAAGTCCAACGCATTTATGATCACTTATTACAAGATCAATTGCCGGAAGCCTATACTGGTTTAGAAACATTGACTTTTACTACTTTTAAAAGCAGTCGCAAAGCAGAGCTGAAAGAACGTTCAGCCGAAGTTAAAAATTTAAGAGATCAGGCGAAAAAAATCATTCAGAAAATTGGAAAAACTTATTTTCCGATTTCTCCTGAACAATTGACCGAACGGACGAAAAAAGCTGCTGTCCTAGTGGAAGAGTTGACGAATGTCACCAAACGTTTCATGGATGGCTTTAGCCAACGAAAAAGAGAAAAGGGAGTAGTAGATTTCAATGATTTAGAACATCTTGCCTTGCGAATCTTGACGACTCAAACAGAAGAGTCATGGCTTCCAAGTGAAGCATCAAAGCTTTATCGTAAGCAATTCAAAGAAGTAATGGTCGATGAATACCAAGATATCAATCAGTTGCAAGAAGCTATCCTTTATTGGCTTAGACAGCCTGATCCGACAAACGGCAATTTATTCATGGTTGGGGATGTCAAACAGTCGATTTATTCTTTTCGACTAGCTGATCCTAGTTTGTTTATTGAAAAGTATGAAGCATTTTCAACAGCTGACGGTGGAAGACGGATCATTTTGGCAGAAAACTTTCGTTCCCGAAAGGAAGTCCTGTCATTTACCAATCTAGTGTTCCAACAATTGATGGACCCCGTTGTGGGACAAATCGCTTATGATGATGCTGCACAATTACGATTAGGATTTCCCGATTTCCCCGAAGTCGATCGCTTTGAACCAGAACTATTGATTTACGAAAAAGAAGAAGAGCCAAACAGCGACCTTCCAATTGATGAGAATCTAGAGGACAAAACAGAAGGCGAACTCTTTATGACGGGCTTAAAAATCCGCGAACTGATTGATGAAAAATTCCTGATCTATGATAAAAAAATGAAACAGAATCGTCCTGTCGAATATAAAGATATCGTACTTTTAACACCTACAAAGAAGAATAATCTGACGATATTAGAGATCTTTAAAACATTGGATATTCCTTTAGAAATGAACGATGCCCAAAATTATTTTCAATCTACTGAACTACGTACGATGATTTCTTTGCTACAATTGATTGATAATCCATATCAAGATATTCCATTGGCAGCCGTTTTACGTTCACCGATCGTAGGACTGATTGAACCAGAACTGGCACAGATCCGTTTAGCTGATCGTACGCATACCTATTATGATGCGGTGCTGGCTTACCAAACAGCAAATCAGAATGAATTAGCTGATAAATTGCGCCATTTCAATGACCAACTCGAATTGTGGCGGGAACTGGCTCGGCGGTCTTCAATCACTGACTTGCTGTGGGAGATCTATTTACAAACCGGTTATTTAGAATATGTAGCAGGTTTACCAGCCGGTGCCCAAAGACAAGCAAATCTTTATGCCTTGGCTGATCGTGCAAAAGCGTATGAACAAAGTTCGTTTAGAGGGTTGTATCAATTCGTTCGCTTCATCGAAAAGATGCAGGAAAAAGACAAAGATTTAGCGGAGCCGGTGATTTCATCCGCCGATAATGCCGTCCGAGTCATGACGATTCACGCAAGTAAAGGCTTAGAATTTCCTATTGTCTTTTTATTAGATATGACCAAACAATTCAATTTGCAAGATTTAAAAAAGCGATATGCTTTTGAAGAAAAACTAGGTGCGGGGATTCGTTATATGGACCCTGATACTCGGGTGTTGTATGATACCTTGCCTTACCAAGCGATCAAATCAGCCAAACAAAATAAGTTATTGTCAGAGGAGATGCGTAAACTCTACGTTGGTTTGACCCGTGCGGAACAAAAATTATTTATTATCGGCTCGTATAAAAATAAAGAAGATACCTTGAAGAATTGGTCAGAAGCTTCTGAACAAACCGAATTAGTCTTAGAACCAACGACTCGATTAAAAGGGAAGAACAGCTTGATGAGCTGGATCGGTCTTAGTTTGATGCGTCATCCATTGATGCAAAACTATTTTGCCGAAGCAACCATTCTTTCAGAATTAAAAAACTCTGATAGCCAATTTGCGATTACTTGGATGAATCAACAATCTCTGCTTGAAAAAAGGCAACGTTTAATAGCGCAAGAAAACGATGCTGCTGAAAATAATGACGTGGATCAAACACCACTATCACCTGCTCTGAAAGCACGACTCGATTATCGTTATCCTTTCAAAGAGTCAACGCAAACCACAAGTTATCAATCGGTCTCTGAAATTAAACGTTTGTTTGAAGATCCAGATGATACGCTTGATGCTAAACTTGTCTGGGAAAGTAATGAAACAAGAGGGTTAAACCGCCAATTCCGTTATACGCAAGATACATTGGCTGAACCACGTTTCTTACAAAAAACGCAACAGGTTTCAGCTGCGGCAATCGGAACTGCAACACACTATTTATTGCAATTGCTGCCATTAGAAATGCCGACTACTGAGTCGATCCAAGCATTGCTAGATGAATTAGTCAAAAAGCGTTTAGTGGATCAAAAGGTAGCCAAAAAAATTGATTTTTCTGCTATTCTTTGGTTTTTTGAAACCGAGCTAGGAAAAGAATTGATCAAGCAAAAAGAGCATGTCAAACGGGAACAACCGTTTTCAATGCTATTACCTGCAGAACGGGTCTTTGAACAATACCCAAATGAAGAAGATGAATTACTGATCCATGGGATTGTTGATGGTTATATCGATTTACCCACGACGATTCAATTATATGACTTTAAGACGGATTTCATTTTGGATCGCAACGATGAAACAGCGATTGATGCAGTCATTCAAAAATATCGTGGGCAATTGAATCTTTATCAACAGGCGTTGACAGAATCATTAGAAAAGCCTGTCACAGATGTCTTTCTTGTCTTATTAAGCGCAAAGAAAATAATAAATATTAATAAATAATAATAATTGAGCAACTAGGACTTACACTTTGTAAGTAATATGCTATACTCTTAGCAAAGAGGTGAGTAAAATGGAGCTAACACAGACAGAGTTCACTTTATGTCCTAAATTTGAAAAGACCTTTTCGATTTTAGGTAAAAAATGGAATGGGCTGATTATTGATGTATTGCTTGAAAATGGTCCGCAACGCTTTGTTGATCTCGCAGCTAAAATACCTATGGTGAGTGATCGGGTTTTAGTTGAACGATTAAAAGAACTTGAAAAAGAAAAAATCATCGCCAGAAACTTCTCATGTAAAGAGTCCAGCCGTTCAGAATATATGTTAACTGAAAAAGGAGCGGATCTTCAAAAGGCCATCGTTCAGTTACAGGTTTGGAGTGAAAAATGGGTGACAGAAGAAGAATGCAGTTGATTTTGGAAGTGAAATCTTGTAAACTGGCATTAGATGAATAGCTAAAGAACGTTGACGAAAAAGAGTAGTTTGGCTAAACCAGTCCAGGGAGATCTGTCATAGACTGTAAGCAGATCCTGAGTTTGAAAAATGAAGTTCACTTTCTGAGTTCGTCTGATTTATTCAGACCGGCAAATGTCGTTAAAAAAGTAAGTGTACGGTTTTGACCGTAAATTAGGATGGTAACGCGAAGACCTCGTTCCTTTGTAGGAATGAGGTCTTTTTTGTATTTGAATTTGAAGGAGGAAATAGGGAATGTCTCTACAAGCCCAATTAGAAAGCTTGAAAGAAGCCACAATCGTTAAAATAGCGACAGCACGCGATTTAAAAGAATTAAATCAAATTCGTGTAGAAACTTTAGGAAAAAAAGGACCAATCACCGAAGTTTTACGGGGAATGAAGGATCTAAGTCCTGAAGAACGTCCGAAAGTTGGTAGTTTTGCCAATGAGATTCGTGATCTGTTGACAGCAGAAATTGAACGTAAAAAGCAAGCGTTAGAAGAAGCGGCACTTGCAACAGCTTTAAGCAAAGAAACAATTGATGTGACCTTGCCAGGACGTCAAGTCAAACAAGGAAACCGCCACATCTTGACACAAATCATGGAAGAAATCGAAGATATCTTTGTTGGAATGGGCTACCAAATTGTTGAAGGGTATGAGGTGGAGTCTGATCATTATAATTTTGAGCGAATGAACTTACCAAAAGACCACCCAGCTCGTGATATGCAAGATACTTTTTATATTTCAGAAGAGATCTTGATTCGTACGCATACCTCACCAGTACAAGCACGTACGATGGAAAAACATGACTTTTCAAAAGGTGCACTTCGAATGATCTCACCTGGGAAAGTATTCCGTCGTGATACAGATGATGCTACTCATAGTCACCAATTCCATCAAATCGAAGGATTAGTGATCGATGAAAACATTACGATGGGTGACTTAAAAGGCACTTTAGAAGTCGTTATGAAAAAGATGTTTGGTGAAGAACGTGAAATTCGACTACGTCCTAGTTATTTCCCGTTTACTGAACCTTCTGTTGAAGTGGATGTCAGCTGTTTCAAATGTGGTGGCGCTGGCTGTAATGTCTGCAAGCACACAGGTTGGATTGAAATCTTAGGAGCTGGGATGGTTCATCCAAATGTATTGAAAATGTCAGGAATCGATCCGGAAAAATACTCTGGTTTTGCTTTTGGCCTTGGCCCAGATCGAGTAGCAATGCTACGTTACGGTGTCAATGATATTCGTAATTTCTATCAAAATGACTTGCGTTTCTTAAGTCAGTTCAAAGGGGAGTAAAAAGCATGTTAGTTTCTTATAAATGGTTAAATAAATATCTTGATTTGTCAGCAGTTACGCCAAAAGAACTAGCTGATAAAATGTCAGTGACTGGGATCGAAGTGGAAGGAATCACGGTTCCTGAAGAAGGCTTAAAAAAAATCGTAGTCGGCGAAGTCAAGGAATGCGTACCACATCCTGATTCCGATCATTTATCGATTTGCCAAGTGGATATCGGTGAAGAAGAACTTTCACAGATCGTTTGTGGCGCACCTAACGTGAAGGCAGGGATCAAAGTCATCGTTGCTTTACCTAATTCACGGATCGCAGGGAATGTAAAAATCAAAAAAGGGAAAATGCGTGGTCAAGTTTCTAATGGAATGATTTGTGCCTTACAAGAAATTGGCTATCCAGATAGTGTTGTTCCCAAAGAATATGCTGAAGGAATCTACTATCTTCCACAAGAGGCAGTCAATGGAGAGCCCGTCTTTTCTTATTTAGACATGGACGATTCAATTATCGAGTTATCGATTACACCGAACCGCGCAGATGCTTTATCTATGCGAGGAGTAGCATATGAAGTGGGGGCGATTTATCGTCAAACACCTCATTTTGCAGAGGAAGAATTAGTAGAAGCAGCACGTCCGGCAAAAGACAAAATCAAGGTGACAGTCGAAGATCCAGAAGCTGTGCCTGCTTATCAAATTCGAATCATTGAGGGCGTAAAAATCCAATCTAGTCCACAATGGTTACAAAATATCTTGATGAATGAAGGGATTCGACCAATCAACAACGTAGTAGATATCACAAACTACATCTTACTGTTGTTTGGGCAACCATTACATGCGTTTGATTATGATCGGCTGGGATCACAAGAAATCGTCGTTCGTCAGGCAAAAGCAACAGAAAAAATCGTTACGTTAGATGGCGAAACACGTGTGCTAACACCCGAAAATCTCGTGATCACTAATGGAGAACAACCAGTCGCTTTAGCAGGTGTGATGGGCGGCTTGGATTCTGAAATCACTGAGACAACGACTACGGTTGCTCTAGAAGCAGCTTTGTTTGATCCAATTTCGATCCGTCGAACAGCGAAACAATTCAATTTAAGAAGTGAATCTTCTGCTCGTTTTGAAAAAGGAATCAATCAAGCAACAGTTGCTGAAGCATGTGATGTTGCTGCTGCAATGATCGTTTCGTTAGCAGGCGGTGAGGTTCTTCAAGGTGCGGTTGCTGGTTCGACTTATCAAGTAGAAGACGTAACAGTAACGATCACCCTCTCACGAATCAATCATTATCTAGGAACTGACTTAACAGTGAAGGAAGTAAATGAGATTTTTGAAGCACTTGGCTTTGGCTGTCAAAGTGAAGGGGAAACGTTCACCGTTACTGTTCCTCCTCGTCGCTGGGATATCAAGATTGAAGCGGATATTATTGAAGAAGTCGCTCGTATCTATGGTTATGATCGCTTGCCTTCCACATTACCAAGTGGAGAGACTGTTGCAGGAAGTTTGACCCAAGAGCAAGCAATAACACGCAAGATCCGTACATTACTTGAAGACAGTGGTTTACATGAAGCCATCAGCTATGCTTTGACAACGGAAGAAAAATCTCGTCAATTTACAATCAAAGATTCCTTAGTTACACGTCTTGATTGGCCAATGAGCGAAGACCGTTCTGTCTTACGAATGAACTTGATCAGTGGCTTATTGGATAATGTGAACTATAACGTAGCTAGAAAAAATAGTGATGTCGCTTTTTATGAAGTCGGAAGAGTCTTCTATCAAGAAAACGATCCATTGACTCATTTGCCGCAGGAAGTGAAAAATGTTGCTCTTGCATTGACAGGTACTTGGCAGGATAAAAGTTGGCAAACTCAAGCAGAAGTAGTTGACTTCTATACGATCAAAGGTCTTTTAGAAAACTTGTTTGAACAATTAGGAATAGCAACAGAAATTTCTTATCAAGCGACTGATAGTTTGAAAGACATGCATCCAGGAAGAACAGCGGAAATCTATTTAGGTGAAACAGTGATTGGATTTGTTGGACAGGTTCATCCGAATACAGCTAAAGAATACGATGTTCCAGAAACCTATGTTGCAGAATTTGACTTGAGCTCAGTGATCGAAGCTGCTCAAAAAGGGATGACTTTCCATGCGGTGACAAAATTCCCTTCCGTTTCTCGTGACATTGCGATGTTAGTTGCAGAAACAGTAACCAATCAAGAAATCGTAACGGTTATCCAGTCTGCTGCAGGTAAGTTCTTAACAGACATCCAACTGTTTGATGTGTATCAAGGAAAAAATATCGAGGAAGGACATAAGTCAATGGCTTACAGTCTGACATTCGAGAATCCTGAAGCAACAATGACAGATGAAGAAATTAACCGATCAATGACTAAGATCGAAAAAGCACTAAGTGAAACAGTTGGTGCAAATATTCGTTAAACTGTAAAAAAAGACGCCCTCACAAAGAATGAGGACGTCTTTTTTTATTCATTAACAAGCCAATCAGTTAAAATAATTGATTCCCATTGCAGTTTTGACTTCTGCTAGAGTTTGAGCAGCGACTTTCGCAGCAGCGTCACTACCGTCTCTTAGGATCGCCATCACAGCGGCTGGATCTTTCGCTAATTCTTCTCTTCTAGCACGAATTGGAGCAAACTCTTCTTCCAAAACATCAATCAAATAGCGTTTGATTTTTACATCACCTAGACCACCACGACGATAATGAGCTTTCATTTCTTCAATTGCGCTTTTATCTTTTCCAAACACATCAAGATAAGTGAATACCATATTGCCTTCGACTTGACCTGGATCTTCCACGTGGATGTGATTTGGGTCTGTGTACATACTCATTACTTTTTTCTTGACCACATCAGCAGGATCAGAAATATAGATGCCATTACCCAATGACTTGCTCATTTTTCCATTTCCATCGATGCCAGGCAAACGGCCCATTCCTTTTGGTGGGAAAACGCCTTTTGGTTCCACTAAGACGTCGCCATACGTGTGGTTGAAACTTTGAACTATTTCTTGCGTTTGTTCAAGCATTGGTTTTTGATCTTCACCAACAGGAACTAAATTCGCTTTGAAAGCCGTGATATCAGCAGCTTGCGATACAGGATAAATAAAGAATCCAGTTGGGACACCTTCACCAAATTTTTTCTGTTCGATTTCTGTTTTAACTGTAGGATTACGACGGACACGCCCAACGCTGACTAGGTTTAAATAGTACATAGTCAATTCAGCTAATTCTGGGATTTGCGATTGGATAAAAAGCGTTGATTTCGTAGGATCTAATCCAACAGCTAAATAGTCTAAAGCAACTTCAAGTACATTTGAAGAAACCTTCTCAGGGTTTTTAGCGTTATCGGTTAGGGCTTGCATATCTGCAATCATTACAAAAAGTTGATTGTTTTCATCTTTTTGCATTTCTACCCGTGTTTTGAGTGATCCTACATAATGCCCTAAATGTAACTTGCCAGTCGGGCGATCACCTGTTAGAATAATATTTTTCAAAAAAAACACCTCTTTACGATTTGTAAGACTAAGCACTTAATATCTTACCGTTTTTTGGAGGAAGAAACAACCGTTCTAAATCAAAAGACGAACAAAATGCAGAAAAATAGCAGATGCAAGAAGCAAAGGAGAAAAATAACGAAAGAAAGTTTCAAAGAAACTTTACAAAATACGTAAGTTTCAGATATAATATGTTCTATTATATATCTTTAAATGTTTTCTTACTAAATAATAATGGGAGTGTAATGATATGGCAATGATTAAATTTGATAACGTGGAAAAATACTACGGCAAATTCCATGCTTTGAAAAACATAAACCTCGAGTTTGAGAAAGGGGAAGTCGTCGTTGTCATTGGTCCTTCAGGTTCAGGTAAAAGTACAATGTTACGATGTATCAATGGATTAGAAACGATCTCTTCTGGAAGATTGTTAATCAATGATATCGACCTTCAGGACAAAAAAACCAAATTGACCGAAGTCAGAAAAAATGTTGGAATGGTTTTTCAGCATTTTAATCTATATCCTAATAAAACCGTTTTAGAAAACATTACACTTGCACCGATTAAAGTATTAAAGCAAGATCAAGCAAGTGCAGTGAAAAACGCGGAAAAATTCTTAGAAAAAGTCAACATGCTCGACAAAAAAGATTCTTATCCATCTATGTTATCTGGAGGACAACAACAGCGTGTGGCAATTGCCAGAGGTTTGGCGATGAATCCGGAAATGCTGCTATTTGACGAGCCTACATCTGCTTTAGATCCGGAAATGATCGGGGATGTACTTGATGTAATGAAAAAATTAGCTCGTGATGGGATGTCAATGATCGTCGTGACCCATGAAATGGGATTTGCAAAAGAAGTAGCAGATCGGGTTATTTTCATGGCGGATGGCCAAGTATTGGAAGATAGCCGCAATGTAAAAGACTTCTTTGAGAACCCTAAAGAACCTCGGGCACAACAATTTATTAGTAAAGTAATCAATCATTGATAGGAGGAATAAAATGCGTAAGAAAACAATGATTCGTTTGCTTTTCCTTTTGGGTCTGGTCTTTTTGATATTAGCAGGCTGCAAAGGAAAAAGTGTCGCTGAAGAAAATATTCTGGAACGAAGTAAGCAAAACAACACCATAACGTGGGGTGTAAAATACGATACTCGCTTATTTGGGATGATGGATATCAAAAGTAGTACGGTTCAAGGATTTGATATCGATATCGCTAAAGCGATTACGCAAGAGATTCTTGGAAAAGATGGGAAAGCAGAATTTGTGGAAGTTACCTCTAAAACACGGATTCCGCTATTAAAAAATGGAAATATTGATGCGATTATTGCGACAATGACCATTACAGATGAACGAAAAAAGCAAGTTGATTTTTCTGATGTTTATTTTGATGCCGGACAATCTTTATTAGTCAAAAAAGGAAGCCCGATTAAAAGCGTAGATGACTTAAATGCTGAAACAACTGTGCTCGCAGTCAAAGGATCAACTTCTGCAGTAAATATCCGAGAACATGCTCCAGATGCAAAAATTCTTGAACTAGAAAACTATGCCGAAGCGTTTACTGCTTTACAATCGGGGCAAGGAGATGCTATGACGACCGATAATGCCATTTTGTTGGGAATGGCTGACGAGAACCCTGACTATACTTTAGCAGGTGGGACGTTTACCAATGAACCTTATGGAATTGCGATCAATAAAGGACAAACAGAATTTTTGGATGCCGTAAATCAAGCGTTAAAAGAACTCATTGCTAACGGCACATATGATCAGATTTACCAAAAATGGTTCCCAGATACCACCCAAGGAAAAGTGAATTAAGGAGGGGAAAGAATGGCTGAGTTGCTGCAAACATATGGATCAACCTTCTTAGAAGGGTTTAAAATCACTATCTATTCAAGTGTGTTAGCTTTATTATTTAGTTTGATTATTGGAACACTGATGGCAATTTTTCAATTGTCAACGAACAAAGTGATCAGTGGACTAGCTAAAGCGTACGTGGAATTTTTTCGAAATATCCCATTGTTGATTATTGTGATGTTCTTTTATGTCGTCCTTCCGATCTATTGGATTAGTTTTGACGGCTTTCAAGCAGGGACGATCGGTTTGACGATCTATACTTCGGCATTTATTGCAGAAACCGTTCGTTCAGGGATTCAAACAGTGCCAAAAGGGCAAACAGAAGCGGGTTTATCAGCTGGTTTGACCTATGCGCAAACGATGCGGTTTATTATTTTGCCGCAGGCTTTCAAGATCGTCGTACCACCATTAGGAAACCAATTCATTAATCTAGTCAAAAATTCATCGATTTTAGCTATCGTTGCTGGGTTAGATTTAATGTATCAAGGGGACTTAATTGCCAGTGAAACTTTCAACACTTTTGATACCTATATCATCGTGGGTCTTTTTTACTTAGTAATTACATTACCTTTGTCTTACTTGATGACATATTTAGAGAAAAAATGGGCAGTTCGTTCATAGGAAGGGGAGAACAAAATGGATTTTAGTGGTGCTTTTTCATGGATGAATATCCGCTTCTTATTAGAAGGATTAAAAGTGACTGTGGAGGTTTCATTATTTTCAATCATCTTTAGTTTTTTGATTGGCGGGATTTGTGGTGTGGTTCGTTTTGCCAATATACCTTATCTTTCAAAAATACTAGGAATACTAATTGATATTATCAGAAATCTTCCATTGTTATTGATCATTTTCTTTACGTATTTTGCCTTACCACAAATCGGTATCCAAATGAATATTTTTTGGTCAGCCGTAGCAGCATTGACGATTTTTGAATCGGCTATGTTATCAGAAATTTTTCGAGCAGGGTTGAATGCCGTTCCTAAAGGACAAATGGAGGCTGGTCTTTCCACAGGATTGTCTTATGTAGAAACGATGAGAATCGTCGTTTTACCCCAAGCATTTAAATCAATGATCCCAGCAATCGTGAGTCAGCTGATTTCATTGATCAAGGATACATCATTAGCAGTGATCATTTCCTTACCTGAATTGACTCACCAAGCACGAATTGTTTACGGCCAAAATACCAATTATGTATTGCCAATGTTTGTGGCAATGACATTGATGTATTTTGCTGTCTGCTATGCTTTATCCTTACTTTCTTCCTATTTAGAAAAAAGAAAGTACAGCTATTAGTCAAAAACTTAGCATGCTCGTTGTTCAATGAAAATTGTTCAGCGAGTATTTTTATTTGATTCGTCAATGTAAAACTTAGATCGTTTTTCTCTTCAACGATATTGTGAGAGAAAGTAGTCGTAGACAAAGATCAGCTTAAAAACATAGCTTACAGTTTTGTTCGTTCAGGTCATTTAAAAATATGGACTGTCTTGACAGTAGGAAGTATACTAAGTGTCGTTAGGTAAACGTATTGAAATGAGAGGATGCCTAACAGAGTTTGTGGTAACTATAATGGATAGAGAAAGAGATGTTGTTAGATGGAAGAGATTATAAATGCTTTTCAAGCAAACCCGATATTTTCTACGGGATGTATTATTTTTATCATAGGTGTGTTAATTTTTTGTTTTGGAAGAAAATTATTTTTCGTTCGTTGGCTATTGGGAGATACCAGTATGTTCGGACAACTATTTTGGGGACTGATTTTATCAGGTATCGGACTAGCAATCATTGTCTATTATCGAATGTAATTGACTAATTGTATACGAATGATCCATTGCTTGCGACAAACAGGAAATGGTAAAAAGAAAGAAGTTTCTGTAAGATTTTCTAGAAATATAGTACATTTTTTGTGTAAGGGTTCGTTTATTTAGGAAAATGTCAAAAATGAATGAACAAATTGGTCGGTTAGAAAACCAACTGTTCTGAACGACTGCTAAAGCAAAAAAGGGGAGCTTGCGTGAAGTAGAAGTACGATGTTCTAGTGGTCGATAGATCATTCAATCAACAATTTGTGACAAACAGAAGTGGATAAATTAAGAATCTTCAATTTTAATCTAGTATAGGCAGTCATCATCCATTCTCTATAAGTGGGTGATGACTGCTTTTTGACAGAATGGTTATCGGATAGTAACTCGAAAAACAACATGTTTAGTGATATCAGATGCCAAAAAATTCTTTCTGCAGAAATAAAAGTTACTTAGATACTCCTTTTTTCTGATAGTTTAACAAGGTAGTATATAACTTTTAAAGGAGAGAATAACATGCCAAATGATAAACAAAAAATAGCAGTAATACGGACAGGAAGTCAATATGCTATTGCTCTTCAACTAATCAAGGATCATAAGCTTGTGAGGGGAGAAGCTAATAGTTCGGAAAAGTTAGCAACATTAGGTAAAATTCTTTCTAACTATAAGAGAGAGTCTGCAGAAGGGATTATCTTTTATCTTCCGCTTCTTCCAGAAGAGAAAAAACTGTTACGACAAAGGAACATCCAAATGAATAGTGATGATAGAATAGTAGTGGATGATAAAAATAAAACCTTTTATATTAACTACCTTAATCAAAAGTATGATTTAAGCAAAAAAGCAGTTTTGTCGAAAGAAACAAAACATGCACTAATTCAAGACCTTGATAAATTCTATTTCGATTCTTTGGACCTTAACAGGTTTACTTCCTTTATTTATGATTTAGATGTGATCGCTAGAAGAGATGTTCAGACACTCTTAAAGAAGCAAACGCCCAAGATAGAAAAATCAATAAAAAAGGCTAGAGAAGATTTAGCGGTTGATCAAGTGAAAGAAAGATTTAAGATGAACAGACACTATACTGAAATTCCTCCAACACTAATGGTGCAATTTCAAGACGAGTTGAAAAAATCTGAATACATAAGCAAAAAGAGGCAAAAAATAGAAATTGAGAAATTAAAAAATGAATATAAGTCTCCAAGTAAACCAAATGAAAGACAGGAATATTTCAAGATGAGTGTAAAAGAATTTCTTGAAAAAGGAAGCTCCGAACAAAGAAGCCTTAATAAAAGAAAACGTGAGCAAGGAAAATCCGAGCAAGGAAGACTTACGAAAAAAAGAATTGAGCAATTAAAAACATCTGTACTACCAAAGTCACAGGCATATCTAAACAAAAAGGATCAATTTCAAAGATAGTGATCAATAAACTCTAAGAATAATTACATAGTTTATGAGCTCGGGTCGTTAATCAGAAAAAATTGGATGAACGACCCGATTTTTATAGCTAAATCAAAAATAGGATTAAAGAATCAATGAAATATTATGAAAGGAACTGTTATGTATAGGACTACTCAAATACAATTTTTTGATGCATAATTCTTTGAAAATACTATACTTGACCTTGTATTCTCAGAAATTAAAAGTAATAACCTAGAATTTTAATCAATTAAATGGTATTAAATTGCAAAATTTTCTTTTCTTGGAAATAAAAGTTTTCTTATGTATTCTTTTTTCTGATAAATTGATGAAGCAGTACATAAAATTTTAAAGGAGAGAATAACATGCCAAACATGGAACAGAAAAAAGAAACAAATCAAAAAATTGCAAATAATGAAAGCAAACGACCTCGAAATACTTTGTATAATCATGCTACTATAGCTTTTCAACTAATCGAAGAGTGTAAGCTTGAGGAGGGTGAACCTGTTAGTTCGGAAACATTAGCAGCAATAGGTGAATTTCTTTCTGAACTTAAAGATGATGTAGCAGAAGGGGTCATCCAACGACTTCCACTTCATCCAGATGAGAGCAAACTCATACAACCAAACAACCTAATAGAGACCCAAAATACAATAGAAGTAACTAGCCAAAATAAAACTTTTTATATTGACTACCTTAAGACAAGGCATAAGATTCACTCAGATACACGTTTGCCGAAGGAAACAAAAGATGCACTAATTGGAGACCTTAATAAATTTAAGTTTAATCCCTTGACTCCTGATACGTGTATAGCATTTATTCATGATCTAAAAATAAACGCTGAACAGGACGTTAAGGAACTTATAGGAAATCAAACGTCAAGAGTGGAAAAATTAATTGAAGAAAGAAAAGAAAATGAAGCGGTTAAGCAAGCGATAGCAAGTTTTATGAAGAATAGACACTTTACTAAACTTAACCCCACCATATTAAAGCAATTCATAGATGAGTTGGAGAATAGACCAATAATAAGCCGAGAGAGACGAGAAAAAGAAATTGAGAAGTTTAAGAGTGAATATAACTATGATGAAAAAGAATATTTTAAGGTAAAAGCAACAGATCAAGTTTCATTAAGTGAAAGACTAAATAATTCAGATTTAAAACCAAAAACTCTACTAAACCAAAATGTACAACAAAAGACTCCACCACCGATTCCACCAAAACCAAAAGTATCTGTTCAAAGTAATTCAATAAATGCTACGGCACAGGATAAGCTAGTATCCATGTTGGCTGAATCAACAAAAAGACATTATCAACTTTCAAAGAATCAACCGACAGCTCCAGAAAAACTACATACAATAGCAAATGAAGTGGTGGATTTAGACCTTAATATAGACCAGAAACAAGAGCTTATAAGTACGCTTCCTATGTCAAAAGCAGATAGAGACAAACTTCGGAATATATTCCAAAGTAATGCAATAAATGATAAGGCAGTATCCCTGATGATTAAAACAATAAAAAACGATTATCAACTTTCAAAGAGTCAATTTACAGCTCCAAAGGTTTTACATGAAATAGCCGTTACCATTGAGAATAGTGTACTTGATCAAAATTATATGAAAAAAGTTCCTGAAGCTCTTGGCATGAGAAGAGAAGATGAAAAAACACTTCGAGATATGATCAGCGAAAGCCTGAAACAGCAACCCAATAAATTACAAGAAAATAAGACAGACACTAAAATAAATGGGAAGACTATAGATCAAGTACAGACTGAAAACATGATATTGTTATGTGAGGCAATGGACACAGCATTGGGACTTAAAGCGAACAAAAAGGTAGACCCAGAAATGCTATCTATGATGGCCGAATTTATTGTTAACAGTAGCCTTGATAAAGTCTCTCAACGCAATGTAGTTGATGTGATTTTTATTACTAAAGAAGATAAAAAGGACCTTATCAAAATAATGAAAGAAAAAACAGCGTTGCTGAACAGGGCGTATGGAACTTCACAAGAACCAGCTAAAACAAACCTAAACTCAACAAATCAAGTTTCATTGAGTGAAAGACTAAATAATTCAGATTTAAAACCAAAAACTCTACTAAACCAAAATGTACAACAAAAGACTCCACCACCGATTCCACCAAAACCAAAAGTATCTGTTCAAAGTAATTCAATAAATGCTACGGCACAGGATAAGCTAGTATCCATGTTGGCTGAATCAGCAAAAAGACATTATCAACTTTCAAAGAATCAACCGACAGCTCCAGAAAAACTACATACAATAGCAAATGAAGTGGTGGATTTAGACCTTAATATAGACCAGAAGCAAGAGCTTATAAGTACGCTTCCTATGTCAAAATCAGATAGAGACAAACTTCGGAATATATTCCAAAGTAATACAATAAATGATAAGGCAGTACCCCTAGTGGTTAAAATAATAAAAGACGATTATCAACTTTCAAAGAGTCAATTTACAGCTCCAAAGGTTTTACATCAAATAGCCATTACCATTGAGAATAGTGTACTTGATCCAAATTATATGAAAAAAGTTCCTGAAGCTCTTGGCATGAGAAGAGAAGATGAAAAAACACTTCGAGATATGATCAGCGAAAGCCTGAAACAGCAACCCAAAAAATTACAAGAAAATAAGACAGACACTAAAATAAATGGGAAGACTATAGATCAAGTGCAGACTGAAAACATGATATTGTTATCTGATGCAATGAACGCAGCATTGGGACTTAAAGCGAACAAAAAGGTAGACCCGGAAACGCTATCTATGATGGCCGAATTTATTGTTAACAGTAGCCTTGATAAACTCTCTCAACGCAATTTAGTTGATGAGATTTTGATTACTAAAGAAGATAAAAATAACCTTATCAAAATAATGAAAGAAAAAACAGCGTTGCTGAACAGGGCGCACGGAACTTCACAAGAACCAGCTAAAACAAACCTAAACTCAACAAATCAAGTTTCATTGAGTGGAAGACTAAATAATTCAGATTTAAAACCAAAAACTCTACTAAACCAAAATGTACAACAAAATGATCATTTACCTAAAAAGTCAGATGGATTTAGTCGATGAACAATAATTGCTGGCTCTTTGTCAAATGATGTTGGTAAAGAGATATCTTAGAATAATTTGGACGAGATTGGGACAATAATACTTTTCAAAAAGAAAATCAGGCTGATTTTTCTTATTTTAGACACTTTTTCCTGCATTCTGCTTTGAAATAGCACCAATTATTATTTAAAGGCAACATCCGTTTCTGGAATATATTATTGTTCTACATCTAGTGGTAAAGTTGTTTGATTGATGGTATAATTTTTAAACATAAAAGCATGCTCCTTTTTGATTGGGTTACTTTAATCTTACAAGGTTGCGTGCTTTTTGTGTACCTTAAAATCAAAAAAATGGGGCAATAATCAGATTTTTTTTCTGACTATTGTCCCAGTTCAGTTCTTTTTATTTGGTTAAAATAGTTTTATCGTGTCGAATTGTGATCCGTCGTTTGAAATTATAAAAATTTCGAAAACAATAAGTATTGTGTTTTAATACTTTAATATGGTTGTTTAAACATTCTAGTGGTCCGTTTGAATAACTGTAGCGGAGGACATTTTGGATCTGTGGCAGAAACTTTCTAAATGTTCGCAAAGTTATCGCATAAGTTTCAGGTAACTGGCTGACTTCTCTGGATAAACAGTCCTCAAATAGTGAATGATCTCTTTTCTTTACTCATAAAGAACATCTTGGTATAACTGATAGCCTTGTCGTAGATCGGCACAAGTAGCTAACAATCGGTCGACAATCTCACTTTCAGTTAAGTAACCTTTGAAACTGGAACACCAAACCCGTTTTTCATCGTTCAACTTTGCTTCTTCTTTTTGTAGGAGTTTCCAATAACGTTTCATTTTTCTACCAAGCCCACGTTGGTATTGAGAAGTACTTTTTAAGTCGTGCATTGGTTTCCTTCACTCGGTGGTTTAAAAAAGTTCTTCCTATATGTTGAATAATGTGGACACTCTTCGGGCGTGTATTGAAGAGTACCTTTGTAAATCAAGCAAAATTTCTCTTTATATCTTTCTTTGGTTTAACAATTTACCTCAAAATAGATAGTTAGGTCTAGAATATTTAGGGGATCTTTGATAAGCTGAGTACAAGACATCTTGAATTATCCTATGAATTGGTTCGTCAAATTAATTCTAAAGGATTTCAGGGTGTCTTTTCTATGTTTTTACATCATGAAAAAGATGTTGGTAAATTTCACCAACATCAAAAAATATAGAGCCCAAATTACATAGTATATGAGCTCGGGTCGTTAATCAGAAAAAATTGGATGAACGACCCGATTTTTATAGCTAAATCAAAAATAGGATTAAAGAATCAATGAAATATTATGAAAGGAACTGTTATGTATAGGACTTCTCAAATACAATTTTTTGATGCATAATTCTTTGAAAATACTATTCTTGACCTTGTATTCTCAGAAATTAAAAGTAATAACCTAGAATTTTAATCAATTAAATGGTATTAAATTACAAAAATTTCTTTTCTCGGAAATAAAAGTTTATTATGTATTCTTTTTTTCTGATAAATTGATGAAGCAGTATATAAAATTTTAAAGGAGAAGATAATATGCCAAACAAGGAACAGGAAAAGACAAAAACTATTCAACAGGAACCAACTGAATTAAATCCGAGTACAACTAAAGAAAAAGAGAATAGTCCATTCATAAGTAAAAAGAGAGCAAAAGAATTGAAGAAGTTTGAGAGTAAAGTTAGAAAAAAAGAGGATAAAGCGGTTAAACAAGAGATAAAAACAGTTATGAAGGATGCAGACAGGACTCAAGATCCTTCCCAAATATTTAAGTATCTCACATATGGATTAGAGCATAATCCATTCATAAGTAAAGAGAGAGCAGAAGAAGAATTGAAGAAGTTTAAGGGTAAATATAGAAAAAAAGAGGATAAAGCGGTTGAGCAAGTAATAGCAAAAGTTATGAAGAATAGAGCCATCCCTCGAAGTAGTGTATTGAGGTATCTTAAAAATGAGTTGAAAAAAAGTCCACACATAAGCCGACAGAGAGTAGTAGAAGAAATGGGGAAGTATGAGGGAGGTAATAATGTTAGAAATAGTTCTGAAGTTCCAGTGAACAAAGATAGAAGAGAAAATCTTAAAGAAAAACTAAATAGAGTATCTAAAGAAGAAAACTCATCCCCAAAAAGAGCAGCTGTATCTCAAGACCTACAGCATAAGCAGGATAACCCGTTACATAGATAATAATCAATAAACTCTAAAAATGATTACATAATAAATGAGTGTGGGATATTAATCAGAAAAAATTTGATTAATATCCCACACTAATATCCCACTTTTTATGGCTAAATGAAAACTGGGACAGAAGAATCACTTCTGATTCTATACCCCAAAAAAAAGTTAGACAAAAATAATCAGAGGGCTGATAAAATAAGGATTCTCACGTCATTTATTTTTTATATCTGTCATCAAGCGTCTTACTGTATAGCGGAAATAGTATTCGTTGGAATACGGGAAAGAGAATCAAATAAAAAAAGAAATTACCTATACCATGGGCGAGATCAAAAGGAAGTCCTTGAAAATAGTAAGCCCAAAAAGAGGGAAGTTGATAGATGAAAGTTTCAATTCGTGAAACAATCAAACCGTAAATTAACCCACAAATAAAGCTCAAAATTGCTTGAATAGTCACATGCTTAGCGACTATAGGTAACTGATTCATCCAATGAAAAAACAAAACAATCCCGCTGAAGGCGAGCATTTGACTGATTGTCCAAGTCCCTAATCCTAAATATAGATTAGTGATGAATAAGCTCAATATGGAGACGATTAAAGCATCTGTTAAAGAACCAAATGCCGCAAGTAGTAAAAAAATTGCTGTCATAGGTTGAATATTTGGTAACCAAGCAAAAAAAATTCTGCCTACGACACAGGCAGCAATTAATAATGACAAATAAGCAAATTTGTGAATCGTAAAGTAAGGTTTTTGTTTAAATGTGTTCATCTTTTGAGGCTGCTCCTTCACTGATAATATTTCTCATTATATCATAAATTTTTTTTATTACAAGATTGAAAAACACATGATGTAGTGTGATAATAATTAACAGACACTATATATAGTGTTTTTTTATGATAAGGTGGCGATGGAATGGGAATTTATTCAAAAAAATATATAGAAAAACTTAATCAGGATATACGGAATTATCCGGAGGTCAAACCTATTGATCCACAAATGGAACTGACATTTGAAGGGATTTCACGCTTGGTCATGTTGGATCGATATACTTACAAAGATCCACATAATCAGACGTTAACCATAGGTGATCTAGTCGTCTTGACGGTACATGCGGATCCACAATACCCGGCTCGTGGAATTGGAACGATCATTCAGCACTCTGGAGACGATTTAACGATCGAAGTGGAAGAGGAATTTCGCTCATCTTTGACTGATCCTGAAGAAATAGCTCGTGGATTCGTTAAAAGAAACAAAAGTGAAGTTGAAAAACCTTTAGAACTGTATTATGAACAAATTGCTGCTCGAGTTGCTTTCGGAATTAGTCAAGTCGAGGGCGATAGAAAAGCTGAATTTTTTGAAGATTTTTACAAACAATTGACTGAACAAAATTTGATTCCTGCAGGAAGGGTGTTATATGGTGCTGGTACGCAATCAGAAGTCACATACTTTAATTGTTTTGTCATGCCATTTATTCAAGATTCTCGTTCTGGTTTAGCAAAACACCGAGAAGAAGTCATGGAAATCATGAGTCGTGGTGGTGGAGTAGGAACGAATGGCTCAACCTTGAGACCAAAATCAGCTGTCGTACATGGCGTAAATGGAAAATCTTCTGGTGCTGTTTCTTGGCTCAATGATTTAGCTAATCTCACTCATTTAGTCGAACAAGGAGGAAGTCGCAGAGGGGCGCAAATGATCATGCTCAATGATTGGCACCCAGATATTTTTGAATTTATTATTTCAAAAATCCAGAATCCATTGATCTTGCAACAGTTGATAACTACAAGTAAAAACCCGCTAATCAAACAGTTGGCAAGTGAGAAACTAGCTTTTTCTCCTTTAACTCAAGAAGAAAGGGAGCTATTTGAAGTCTTGCTTAAGGAAGAGGGGCTTTTGCAATTTGCAGAACATACTTTCATCAAAGAGGCTAAGCAAAAATTAAAAATGGGTGGAAGTTATAGTGTCAAAGATCCTGACTTCTTAACAGGGGCGAATATTTCAATCTGTCTGACAAAGGAATTCATGGCAGCTGTCGCACAAGATAAGACCTATGATTTGCGTTTTCCTGCTATTGACGAGTATACAGAAGTAGAAATGGCTGATTATGATCAACATTGGGCTGAAATCGGTGATGTTCGTGAGTGGGAAGCGACAGGACGTAAAGTGAAAGTTCATCAAACAATTCGAGCCAGAGAGCTTTGGGAATTGATCACTTACTGTGCTACTTATTCTGCGGAACCAGGGATCTTTTTTATTGATAACGCCAATGAGATGACTAATGCTGCTGCCTATGGTCAAAAAGTCGTTGCAACAAATCCTTGTGGAGAACAGCCATTGACACCGTATGCGGTATGTAATCTTGCGGCTATCAATTTAGCGAATATGGTAGATGAGCACCAAGAAATCGATTTTCAAAAAGTTGCAGAAGTGGTTAGAACCAGTGTACGTTTCCAAGATAATGTTATTGATGCGACCCCTTATTTTTTTGACAAGAATGAGCAACAAGCAAAAGGGGAACGTCGTATTGGTTTAGGGGTGATGGGCTTAGCCGACTTATTGATCTATTGCGGCAAAACGTATGGCTCTAAAGAAGGAAATGCGTTAGTCGATCAATTGTTTGAAACGATTGCCGTTACAGCTTATCAAACGTCGATCGAATTGGCAAAAGAAAAAGGAAGTTTTCCTTATTTAGTTGGTAAGAACGAAGAAGAAACACGACAATTACGTGAGCGTTTTATCCATTCTGGGTATATGAAAAAGATGCCAGAACATATTAGACAAGGTGTCTTAACTTATGGAATCCGTAATTCACACTTATTAACCGTTGCACCAACTGGCTCGACAGGTACGATGACTGGTGTTTCCACGGGATTGGAACCTTATTTCTCTTTTTCCTACTTTAGAAGCGGTCGCTTAGGAAAATTCATTGAAGTACACGCTGAAATCGTTGACGAATATCTAGCGAAACATCCAGAGGCAGATGCCTCAGAGTTACCGGAATACTTTGTCTCAGCAATGGAGCTTTCACCAGAAGCTCACGTGGATGTCCAATGTACGATCCAACGATGGGTTGATAGCTCCATTTCCAAAACAGTCAACGCACCTAAGGGATATCGTGTTAAAGAAGTAGCTGATATTTACGAACGACTTTATCAAGGTGGGGCAAAAGGCGGTACGGTATATGTTGACGGTAGCCGAGATTCACAAGTCCTGACTTTATCAGCGGAAGAAAATAGTTTTACCGATGAGCTAGTAACATCAGAGGTACACCCAGATGTTTTGCTAACAGAAGCTTCAAACGACTCAGAAACGAGCGAAGAGCGCTGTCCGATTTGTCATGAAGGTACAATTGAAGAAATCGGAGGTTGCAGTACTTGCACCCATTGTAAAGTACAACTAAAGTGTGGATTATAAGGTTAAAAAGGAGCATGGTATCATGAAAATCTATACTAAAAGTGGTGATGCTGGGATGACTAGTATTATCGGAGGGCAACGGCTAGCTAAGTCAGCTTCTCGTGTTAGAGCTTATGGAAGTGTGGATGAAATCAATTCTTGGGTAGGAACGATCGTTGCAGAATTAGATCCTGATAAATTTGCACTTTTGATCGAACAATTAATCCAACTTCAACGATTACTATTTGATATCGGAACAGATTTTGCCACACCAGCGGAAGTCAAAGAACGGATCGTGACTAAAAAAGATTTGGAGAAAATGGAAGAAATGATTGATTTTTATCAAGAAAAACTACCGGTTATCGACAAATTTATCTTGCCTGGTGGACATCCAGTAGCAGGGCATTTCCATCTTGTCCGAACAGTGACCCGAAGAGCGGAACGTGAAATCACTGAATTGATTTTGGAAGAAACAGAAACGAATCAAATGAGCTATAAACTGATTAATCGGTTATCGGATCTCTTTTTTGTCTTGGCACGTTATGTCAATGTGGTTTATCATATTAAAGAACCATTCTATGAGCGAGCTGGGAAAGTATTCCATTAATTATTATCAGACCTTACTGTTTGAATTAAAATCTAACTGTCTAAGAATCATATCTATAATGTTTAAAGTGATAACTTAAGTTAATTCTTTTTACAAATTAATAAATAGGAGTGTTTTTTTTGAAGAAATTCATAGTATTATTAGCTGCTTTATCAAGTATGATCGTTATGACTGGTTGTCAATCACCTACCACGACAGAACAATCAAGCGCTCAATCACAAGCCACTACAAAAAAAGTGACCATCACTTTGCAAGAAGAGGGAAAAGAACTATCGGCAAAAAACGTTACTTACCAACCAAATCAGACCTTGCTGGAATTACTAAAAAAACAGTTTTCAGTGAAAGAAGACAATGGTTTTGTGACGGCAATTAATGGGCATGCACAAGACAAAGATAAAGGATTATATTGGACGTTCACAATCAACGGCAAAATGGCGGAAAAAGGAGCAAATGATATTAAATTATCACCTAACGATCAGATAGTGTTCAATTTAGCAACATTCAAGTAAGAGTGTAACAGTTCAAAAATTAACTTGAGCGTGCGGTCAAAGTATTCGTATGAACAAGCTGAAAAAACGAAAAGCAGTTATTCTGATTTTCGTTTTTTTTTGATTAGTTTTAATATCTGTTAAAAAAAGGTTTTTGGTCAATAAGAACTGATAAGTTGCGCAAAATCAAATCTGGGTCAGAATGTACCTCATTTTATCTCAGCTTTTTTGTTCTTTCACTTTGTCTCATAAATTGATCAAAAAGCTTCTAATTTTCATGTTGATATTGATTTGAATTTGCAGGCTACATGTTCTTCTGTTTTTATAAAGTAATACTATTTTTGCAAATCACCGCACGTGGATGCCAAATATTCCCAGAGATTAAAAACGATAATCTAGATTTTGAATAAATGCAATAGTATTAAATCCCAAGAATTTCTTTGTTTAGAAATAAAAATTTTTGATGTCCTTTTTTTTCTGATAAATTTATAAAGCGTATATAAAATCTCAAAGGAGAAAACAGCATGCCAAACAAGGAACAGAATATAAATAAAAACAATGAAGAGAAAGTTAGCATACAGTCCCAAGATCAGCGTGGTTTTTTTTATAGACTATTCAATAAGTATAAATTTACGAAAAAGAAACGTACTGATCTGGAAACATCAGCAGCATTGGATAAAGATCTTTCTAAAGATGATCAAGCTTCAACTGAAGAAATCCCCTCCTATGAAGAAATCTCCACCTATCTAAAATCTTTTCTAGAAGAGAAAAATCTGTTACAACAAAGAAATATAGAAATAAATAGTAATAATAGAACCTTTTTTATTAACTATCTTAATGAAAAACATAGACTTAATTCAAACATGCCTTTGTCGGAAGAAACGAAAGCTGCACTAATTGAAGACCTTGATAAATTCTATTATATTCCTTTAAAAACTAGTACGTGTCATAACTTTATTTTCGATCTGAATATAACTAGAAGGGAATTAACTAGGCTTAAAGATGATCAATTTCTAAAGGTGAATGAATTAATAGCGCAGCTAACAGATGATGCTACTATAGCTATTACAAATAAATACCAACTTTTAGAGAACCACACTGTCTCCGAAGAAAAACTAGAGGCAATAGCAAATGAGGTCATGGATTTAAATCTTGATGAGGAAATGAAAAGGGCGGTTATAGCTAAACTTGAACTATTAAAAGAAGATCGAGCCACTCTTCGGAAAATATACAGAAAAAAACAAGACACATTGAAAACACAGGAAAGTAAGACAGATGCTAATTTAAAAGAAATTACAAAAGATGACGATGAAATATTATTTTATCAGCAAGTAGATGATGCAGCTATAGCTATCATAAATAAATATCAGCTATCTATCCCCGAAAATAAACTAAAGGCAATAGCAGATGAGATAATGGATTTAAATCTTAGTGGGGAACAAAAAGAGGAGGTTATTTTCCAACTTGGACTACAAACAGAAGATAGTGCCACTCTTTGGAAAATATACAAAATAAATTTGATGAAAGCAGAACAGTTATTTTATCAGCAAGCAAACAATGCTGCTATTCATGCTACTATAGCTATTATCAATAAATATCAGCTTTCAGAGAACCAATCTGTCCCTGAAGAGAAACTAAAGGCAATAGCAAAGGAAATTATGGATTTAAATCTTAGTGAAGAATACAAAAGAGAGGTTATTTTCGAGCTTAAAATATCAGAAGAAGATCGAGCCACTCTTCAAACAATATATAGAGAAAGACAAGACTTTTTAACAGCGCAAGAAAGTAAGACAGATGCTAAATTAGATGAGAACACAAAAGGTGAAGATAAAGTATCATTTTATCAGCAAATAGGTGATGCAGTTATAGGCATTATAAATAAATTTCAACTATTTGTCTCCGAAGAGGAGTTAAGGAAAATAGCAAAAGAGATTTTAAATTTAAAATTAAGCGAGGAACAGAAGAAAGAGGTTATTATCTATCTTGGAATACAAAGCGAATATAAAGATGTTCTTCTGGAAATATTTAAAGAATTACAGAGATGGCCAACACCATCCCAAAGTAAGTTAGAAGTTATAATAAGAGGGGCTAAAGCATTACAGTTATTTAATCAGCTAGTACATGATTCAGTTACTTATATTACAAATAAATATGAACTTTCAGAAGATCAAGCTACTCATTATAGGAAACTAAAGGCAATAGCAAAAGAGATTATAGATTTAAACCTTAGTGATGAACAAAAAAGAGAGGTTATTAAGGGTCTTGAAATACCAGAAGCTGATAGAGAAGCTTTTTGGAGAATATACAGAAAACTTGAGATATTGCCAAAAATAAAAGAAAGTAAGACAGACTCTAGAGTGAATGGGCGGACACAAGATGGGTATAGTGACGATAGGGCACAATTGATTCATAAAAATAAGAAGCAAATTGTCAGAAGAAATTTTGCCGAAGCAGCACCATTTTTTTTAAGGGAATAAATGATGCTACTATAGCTATTACAAATAAATATCAACTTTCGAATGACCGACCTACCTTCCGAGATAAACTAGAGAAAATGGTAAATGAGATTATAGATTTAAATCTTAGTGAGCAACAAAAAAGGGTGGTTATTAGAGTACTTGAAATATCAAAAGAGGATAGAGTCGCTCTTAAGACAATGTACAGAGAAAGACAAGACTTGTTAAAAATACAAAAAAATAAGACAGACGATGAAGTGTTCTTTTATCATGGAGTAGATGATGCAACTCTAACTATTATAACCAACTATCAACTTTCAGAGGACCAACCTAATCCCCCAAAAAAACTAGATGCAATAGCAAATGAGATTTTGAATTTAAATCTTAATAAGCAACAGAAAAGAGAGGTCATTTTCGAACTTGAAATACCAGAAATAGATAGAGATAAACTTAATGAATTAATAAATAAAAAAACAACGTTGCTAAACCAGGTAGAAACTTTACAAGAATCAGCTAAAACGAACCTAGGCTCAATATTAAGTCAGGGACTAAATAATCTTGAATCAAAACCCACTACGCCACTACAGACGTCATTAAAATCAAAATTAAGATCTCTACTAAAGAAAAGTGAGGATAATCTAGGATCGGAACCACCGATATCGCTAAAACCAAATGCATCAAAAGGTAATCCTTTAAAAAGAGTAAACAGTCTAAGCTCGAAACCACAGACTCCACTAAACCCAACGATTCACTTATCTAAAGGTTTAGATGAATTTAGTCGATGAACCATAATTGCTCAAGCCGAATCATTTTCTGAAAAGGGATTGTTCGGCTCTTGCTGTTTTAGGGATGATTAATATTTTTCATCTCTTCGTCAATAAGTACTGATGAGTGATGCAAAATCAAATCTGGGCAAGAAGGTACCCCATTCTTTCTCAGATTTTTTTGTTTTCTCACATTTGTTCGTTAATTAATCAAAAAGTTTCTATTTTTCATGATGTCATTGAATTAAATCCGTAAATTACGTATTTCTATATTTTTATACAGGAATACTATTTTTTTCAAATCACTACACGTGGTTACGCAAATATATTCAGAAAAAAATTATGAAAGAAATAGTTATGTATAAGTGGACTCAAATAAAACTTTATTCATGCATAATCTTTTTGAAAACACTATTCTTGACTAATTATTTTCAGAAATTAAAAATAATATTCTAAAATTTGAACAAATACCATGGTATTAAATTCCAAGAATTTCTTTATTTGGGAATAAAAGTTTTTGATGTCCTTTTTTTTCTGATAAATTTATAAAGCAGTATATAAAAGTTCAAAGGAGAAAACAACATGGAAAAACTAAATAAAAAAAATGGAGAGAAAGTAAGCGTACAGTCCAAAAATCAGCGTGGTATTTTTTATAGACTAAAGGATAGGTTGAAACTAAATAAAAAAAACGGAAAAAAAGTAATTGTACAACCCGAAGATCAGCCTTCACTTGCTTATGAACTAACTAATAAGTATAAACTTGAGAAAAATAAATCTGATGATATGAAAGCACTAGTAGCATTAGGAAAAGATCTTTCTAAATATGCCCCAGCTACACTCGAAGGAATCCTCTTCTATCTTCCATTGACTCCAGAAAAGAAAAACCTGTTTCAACCAAGAAATAGAATAGTACAGCCTGAAGATCAGCAAAGTCATGCTTATAGACTAACCAATAAGTACGAACTAAAAATGGAACGTACTAATCCGGAGAAATTCGCAAAATTAGGTAGAGAACTTTCTAGATATGATCCAGCTACAATCGAAGGAATCCTGCTACATCTTCCACTGATTCCAGAAGAGAAAGACCTGTTACAACCAAGAAATAGAATAGTACAGCCCGAAGATCAGCTTGAACTTGCTGATAGATTAATCGATAAGTATAAACTAAAAAATAAACATACTAATCTGAAAACAATGGCAGCATTAGGAAAAGATCTTTCTAGATATGATCCAGATTCAACCGAAGGAATCCTCTTACATCTTCCATTGATTCCAGAAGAGAAAAAACAGTTACAACCAAGAAATAGAATAGTACAGCCCGAAGATCAGCTTGAACTTGCTTATAGAATAACCAAAAAGTATAAACTAAAACATCAACATACTAGTCTAAAAACATTCGTAGCATTAGGAAAAGATCTTTCTAGATATAATCCAGATTCAACCGCAGGAATCCTCTTACATCTTCCGCTGATTCCAGAAGAGAAAGACCTGTTACAACCAAGAAATAGAATAGTAAAACCCGAAGATCGACTTGAACTTGCTGATAGGTTAACCGATAAGTATAACCTAAAAATGGAACGTACTGATCCGGTGACATTCGCAAAATTAGATAGAGAACTTTCTAAATATGATTCAGATTCAACAGCAGGAATCCTCTTACATCTTCCGCTGATTCCAGAAGAGAAAAACCTGTTACAACCAAGAAATAGAATAGTAAAACCCGAAAATCAGCCTAATCTTGCTTATAGATTAACCAAAAAGTATAAACTAAAACATCAACATACTAATGTGAAAACATTAGTAGCATTAGGTAAAGAACTTTCTAAATATGATCCAAATTCAACCGAAGGAATCCTTTTACTTCTTCCATTGATTCCAGAAGAGAAAAAACTGTTACAACCAAGAAATAGAATAGCACAGCCCAAAAATCAGCCTGCTCTTGCTTATGAACTAACTGAAGAGAAAAAGCAATCTACTAATATGGAAACACTAGTAGCATTAGATAAAGATCTTTCTAAAGATGATCCAACTTCAAGCGAAGGAAACATCTCCAATCTTCCATTGAATCCAGAAGAGAAAAAACTGTTACAACCAAGCAATAGAATAGCACAGCCCGAAGATCAGCCTGCTCTTGCTTATGAACTAACTGAAGAGAAAAAGCAATCTACTAGTATGGAAACACTAGTAATAGATAAAGATCTTTCTAAAGGCGATCCAACTTCAACCGAAGGAAACATCTCCAATCTTCCATTGAATCCAGAAGAGAAAAAACTGTTACAACCAAGCAATAGAATAGCACAGCCCAAAGATCAGCCTGCTCTTGCTTATGAACTAACTGAAGAGAAAAAGCAATCTACTAATATGGAAACACTAGTAGCATTAGATAAAGATCTTTCTAAAGATGATCCAACTTCAACCGAAGGAAACATCTCCAATCGTCCATTGAATCCAGAAGAGAAAAACCTGTTACAACAAAGAACTATTGAAATGGATAGCGAAGATAGAACCTTTTTTATTGACTATCTTAATGAACAACATAACCTTAATTCAAACACGCCTTTATCGGAAAAAACAAAAGCTGCACTAATTGAAGACCTTGATACATTCTATTATCTTCCTTTGAAACCTAGTACGTGTTATAACTTTATTTCCGATCTACATATTATAAATAGAGATGATGTATATGAGCTTCTAAATGATCAAATTCCCAAGGTGAATGAATTAATAACGCAGGTAATAAATAATGCTACTCTAGGTATTACAAATAAATATCAACTTTTAGAGAACCAATCTGTCCCCAAAGAGAAACTAGAGACAATAGCAACTGAGATCCTGGATTTAAATCTTGGTGAAGAACAGGAAAGGGAGGTTATTGCTAAACTTGAAATCTCAAAAGAAGATCGAGCTACTCTTGAGGAAATATACAGAGAAAAACGAGACTTATTGCAAACACAAGAAAGTCAGAAAGACGCTGAAATAAAAGCTGCTACTATAGCTATTACAAATACATATGAACTTTCAGTTGAAAAAACTACTCCTCAAGAGAAATTAAAGGCAATAGCAAATGAGCTTATAAATCGAAATCTTAGTATATTACAGGAACATGAGATTATTTACCTACTTGAAATAGAAACAAAAGATAGAGACACTCTTCGGACAATATACAAAGAATTAAAAAAAATACAAGAAAATCAGAAAGATGCTAACGTAAAAGCTGTTACTATAGCTTTTAAAAATATATATAAACTTTCAGAGGATCAACCTAACTCCCAGAATAATTTAAAGGCAATAGCAAAAACGATTGTGGATTTAGATCTTAGTGATGAACAGAAAAGAGAGGTTATTCTCGAACTTGAAATACCAAAAAAAGATAAAGACACTCTTCGAAAGATGTATACGAACGAATTAGAGAAGAAATTGCAGGAATTGCATTGGGAAAGAGTTAGTATAGCTACAGCTATTTCAAGTAAATATCTACTTTCAATTGAAAAAACGACCCCTCAAGAGAAACTAAAGGCAATAGCAAATGAGCTTATGGATTTAAATCCTAGTGAAGTACAGGGAATTGGAAAGGATATTTTTCACCTACTTGAAATGAAAACAAGAGATAGAAAAACTCTTAGGACAATATATAACGAACTTAAAAAAACACAAGAAAGTCAGAAATACGCTAACATAAAAGCTGCTACTCTAACTATTACAAATATATATGAACTTTCAAAGGATCAATCTAACTCCCCAGAAAAACTAAATAAAATAGCAAAAACGATTGTGGATTTAGATCTTAGTGAAGAACAGAAAAGAGAGGTTATTCTCGAACTAAAAATACCAGAAAAAGATAAAGCCACTCTTCGAGAAATGTACTCGAACGAATTAGAGAAGAACTTGAATGGGGAAAGAGTTAGTATTGCTAAAGATATTTCAAGTAAATATCAACTTTCAGTTGAAAAAACGACTCCTCAAGAGAAACTAAATACAATAGCAAAAAAGATTACGAAATTAGATCTTAGTGATGAACAGAAAAGAGAAGTTATTAGAATACTTGAAATACCAGAAAAAGATCAAGACACTCTTCGAGAAATGTACTTAAACAAATTTGAGGAGAAATTGAATTGGAAAATATTTACTGCAGCTACAGCTATTTCAAGTAAATATCAACTTTCAGTTGAAAAAACGACCCCTCAAGAGAAACTAAAGGGAATAGCAAATGAGCTTATGGATTTAAATCTTAGTAAAGCACAGGAAAAGGAAAAAGAAATTATTCATCTACTTGAAATAGAAACAGAAGATAGAGACACTCTTCGGACAATATACAAAGAACTAAAAAAAATACAAGTAATTAAGAAAGTTGCTACTCTAGCTATTACAACTAAATATGAACTTTCAGAGGATCAATCTAACTCCCCAGAAAAACTAAATAAAACAGCAAAAAAGATTGCGAAATTAGATCTTAGTGATGAACAGAAAAGAGAGGTTATTTTCGAACTTAAAATACCAGAAAAAGATCAAGACACTCTTCTGTCTATATACGAAGAACAAAAGAAAGTTGCTAATATAGCTATTATAAAAAAATACCAACCTAACGCCCAATATGATCTAAAGGAAATAGCAAAACATATTGCGAATGAAAGACGTAATAATGTCAAAAAAAAATCAACAGAATCAGAACAATTATTTCAGCAGAATGTACATGCTGTTGCTACTACTATTACAAATAAGCATCAGCTTTCAGAGGATCGACCTGCAACCTCGAATAAACTACATAGAATAGCAAATGAGGTTGTGAATTTAAACCTAAATATAGACCAGAAACTGGAGCTCATGCGTACGCTTGCCTTGACACAAGCAGACAAAGACAAGCTTCGGAATATATTCTCAAATAGTGTAATAAATGATAAGATCGTATCCCTATTGGCTGAAGAAATAAAAGTAGCTTACCAACTTTCAGAGCATAAAACTATCTCTCCAAAGGATTTACATAATATAGCAATTACCATTGAGAATAGTTCTCTTGATAAAAAGTATATGGATGCGGTTCCAAACGCTCTTGTCATGACAAGAGAAGATAAAGAGACACTTCGGTATATGATCAGAGAAAGAGCGAAACAACAAACAGAAAAAAAACAAGAAAATGAAGCAGACATTAAAATAAATGGGAAGACCATAGCTGAAGTACTAGATGACAACGCACTATTGCTATCTCGAGCAATGAACACTGCATTAGAACTTAAAGAGAACAAAAAGGTAGAACCAGAAATACTATCTATGATGGCAGAATTTATTGGTAGCAGAAAACTTAATGAAATAAATAGACGCAACATACCTTATATGCTTACTCTTACTAAAGAAGATAAAGAAGAGCTTAGTGAAATAATAAATGAAAAAACAACGTTGCTTAATAAGGAACTCGGAATTTCACAAGTACCAGCTAAAATGAACCTAAGCTCAACATTAAGTCAAGGACTTAACAATTTAGATTCAAACCCAAAGGATCCACTACAGACATCACCAAAACCAAATTTAAGAACTCTACTAAATCAAAGTGAGAATACTCCTGGCTTGGAACCAAATACGTCGCCAAAACCAGGAACTTTACCAAAAGCACCAGCCCGGATTAATCTATTAAATGTTGTGGTACAGAATAAGATAGTCTCCCTATTGGCTGAAGAAATAAAAGTAAATTATCAACTTTCAGAGAATAAAACTACCTCTCCAAAGGATTTACATGAAATAGCAATTACCATTGAGAATAGTTATCTTGATGAAAAGTATATGGATACACTTTCTGATAATCTTGTCATGAGAATAGAAGAAAAAGAAGCACTTCGGGATATAATCAGAGAAAGAGCGAAACAACAAACAGATAAAAAACAAGAAAATGAAGCAGACATTAACATAAATGGGAAGACTATAGCTGAAGTAGTGGATGACAACGCGCTTTTGTTATCTCGAGCAATGAACACTGCATTAGCACTTAAAGAGAACCAAAAGGTAGAACCCAAAATGCTATCTACGATGGCGGAATTTATTGGTAGCAGAAAACTTAATGAAATAAATAGACGCAATATACCTTATATGCTTACTCTCACTAACGAAGATAAAAAAGAGCTTAACGAAATAATCAATGGAAAAACAACTTTGCTAAGTAAGCTTCCCGAACTAGATAGAACAAACCCAAATCCAATAGATCAAGTTCCATTACCATTGAATCAAAGACTAAGTAATCGAGGATCGGAACAAAATACTCTACCAAAACCAAACAAAAATATAAAACAAATGAATTCTTTATCTCAAGGATCAGCTGAAGTTAGTCGATAAACCATAATTGCTCAGAGACTGGGACAAAACTTGTCTCAGTCTCTTCTAGTATCTCTAAAACGAATCGCAATCATTCATGATAAGTGTAGATAAAGAGCAATCTTCATCTGCTAAAAACAACTAACTTAAGATCATTAAGTCAAACTAGTGATTCTTTAGATCGACTGTGTGAGCTATTCAAGCTTTATGGATAGAAGTACAAAGGTAGTACTTGAAAAATCACCTTAAAAAGTCCACAATAAGGAAGATAGAATTTATTGAGAAAAAGGATGATACTATTGACTGATAATCGCCCGATTGGTTTTATTGATTCAGGTGTTGGTGGATTGACGGTGGTCAAAGAAGCATTGAAACAATTACCAAATGAAAATATCTTATATGTTGGAGATACTGCCCGTTGCCCCTATGGTCCTAGACCGGCAGAACAAGTGATCGAATTTACTTGGGAAATGACGAATCATTTGGTGGAACAAAACATCAAAATGTTAGTGATTGCCTGTAATACTGCTACTGCGGTTGCTTTAGAAGAAATCAAGGCGGCACTTCCTATTCCAGTCATTGGTGTGATCTTACCTGGGACAAGAGCAGCTGTTAAACAAACAAGAAATAAACAAGTAGGGATTATCGGAACCCTCGGAACGATCAAAAGTCGTGCTTATGAAACAGCGCTGAAAACGAAGGTACCTGAACTTGCCGTGACTAGTTTGGCTTGTCCAAAATTCGTTTCGGTAGTGGAAAGTAATGAATATCATTCGTCAGTTGCAAAAAAAATCGTTGCCCAGACACTAGCGCCATTGGTTACTAAGAAAATCGATACATTAGTATTGGGTTGTACCCATTACCCTTTGTTACGTCCGATTATCCAAAACGTTATGGGAGAAAGTGTAACATTAATCGATTCAGGTGCAGAGACTGTCGGGGAAGTTTCGATGTTGCTGGACTATTTTGAAATCAGCAATTCAGTCAATGAGGGGCGGACGTTATGCCAATTCTATACGACTGGTTCAGCTAAGCTTTTTAAAGAGATTGCACAAGATTGGTTGATGCTCGATCAGTTGAATGTTGAGCATATTGAATTAGGAGGAAAATAACAGATGCGTCACGATGGAAGACAACCTCAGCAGTTAAGAAAAATAAAGATTGAAACAAATGTTTTTAAACATCCAGAAGGTTCTGTTATGATTCACTTTGGTGATACGATCGTCAATTGTTCTGCTACGATTGAAGAAAACGTTCCGCCATTTTTAAGAGAAACAGGAACTGGTTGGGTAACAGCAGAATATAGCATGTTGCCACGTGCGACTCATACTAGAAATCGAAGAGAAAGCAGCAAAGGAAAACTTTCAGGACGCACAATGGAAATCCAACGGTTGATTGGTCGTTCGTTAAGAGCGGTCGTTGATCTGAAAAAGTTAGGCGAACGTAGTATTATCATTGATTGCGATGTTTTGCAAGCAGATGGTGGGACAAGAACGGCTAGCATCACAGGAGCTTTTATTGCGTTAAAATTAGCAGTCGAAAAGTTACTTCAAACAAAAGTTTTACGTGAAGATCCAGTTATTGAACATTTAGCTGCTATCAGTGTTGGGATTTTACCCGATCAGACATGTGTGGCAGATTTAGATTATGAAGAAGATGCTGCAGCGTTAGTCGATATGAATCTAGTCATGACTGAATCTGGCAAATTTGTCGAGATTCAAGGAACTGGGGAAGAAGCAACCTTTGATGGAGAACAATTAAACGATCTGCTCTTTTATGGAAAAACGGCGATTGAGCAATTGATTCTTGAACAAAAAAATGTCTTGTTCGAGCAACGAGCAGAAAGAGAGGACGATTTGAAGACGATCGTTATTGCTACCAAAAATGCTGGGAAAGCAGAAGAATTTAAAGCGATGTTTGGCAAAGCTGGTTATGAAGTCAAAACATTGTTTGACTATCCTGAATTACCTGATGTAGAAGAAACTGGTTCAACGTTTGAGGAAAATGCTCGTCTGAAGGCGGAAACGATTGCTTATTTGTTGAATCAACCTGTATTAGCTGATGACTCTGGTTTGAAAGTAGATGCTTTAGGCGGCATGCCAGGAATCTACTCTGCACGATTTGCCGGCGAACACAAAAGTGACGCAGGAAACAATGCAAAATTACTTTATGAGATGACGGAGATTCCTGATGAGAAAAGAACGGCGCAATTTCATTGCACCTTGGTTTTTGCTGCACCGGATAAAGAAAGTCTAGTGGTGGAAGCGCAATGGCCAGGAAAAGTAGTAAGAATCCCAAGAGGAGACAACGGCTTTGGGTATGATCCACTATTTATTCCTGACGGTTCAACTGAAACTGCAGCCGAAATGTCAAGTGAAGAAAAAAACCAAGTCAGCCACCGGGCACAAGCAATGAAGAAATTGAGCCAAGTATGGCAAAGCTGGTTGGAAGGTGAAAACAAATGAACTATTTAGTTGTCAGTGATAACCATGGCGATCGGGAAATCTTAGCTGATCTAGTTGCTCGTTATCAAACGAAAGTGGATTTCTTCTTTCACTGCGGCGATTCAGAATTATCGCCAGAAGATCAATTGTGGACGCACTTCCATGTAGTCAAGGGAAATTGTGATTTCGGACCGGGATTTGTTGAAAAAGAGTGGGTTGATACTGGGAAAGATAAAATATTTATCACTCATGGACATTTGGCAAATGTTCGTTTTGGTCTTACTCAATTAGCGCTTGAAGCGCAAGCCAACCAAGCAACTATGGTCTTTTTTGGTCATACGCATCAAATTGGTTGTGAGGTAGTAGAAGGGGTCTTGTATTTGAATCCTGGAAGCATTTCGCAACCACGAGGACCGATCCAAATCCCTTCTTATGCCTTGATTGAACACAGTGGAGAACAAGTCTATGTTCAATATTATAATCGAGCGCATCAACCTGTCGAGGAACTGGCTTTCACTTTTTCCTTGTAAGCAAAAAATCTCTAATTTTTACTAAAATCTCGATTTTTTATATGAATTTTGCATCCGTTTTCGGTAAAATAATTATGTTGAAATGAAATTGAAATGGAGGCCCTCCAATGATTGGACCGATTGTAAGAGAGTTATTGCTACAAAATCGAGAGACTTTTTTGATCTCAGCTGAAAATGTAGCGAATGTCATGTATCAACATCCATTATCACATGGTTTGCTTGTTTTATCGAAAGTAGGTTATACGAAGATCCCTGTACTAGGAAAAGATGACCGTTTTGTGGGATTAGTTAGCTTATCTGATGTCGTCAATAAAATGATCGATCTACAAACGATCAGTATGGACCCATTAGAAGGACTAACCGTTGCAGATGTAATGGAAACGAATGTTGCAACGATCGATGAAAATTGGGAACTAGAAGAAGTTCTCCATTTATTAGTTGATTCACCTTTTCTACCGGTTGTTACAGAAGACAAAGTTTTTAAAGGGATCATTACTCGAAAAGAACTACTAAAGGCAGTCAACTATATGGTGCATGAATTGGAACGACGAAACATTGTTTCGCCTAAAGTCGAAGAATTAAAAGAAAAGTTAGACATCGTTAGTTAACGATTAAAGCAAAAAAGATTGAGACTGATTACACTTATTTCTCCATTAAGGTCATTTAATGGAAAGCGTAAGGAATCGTCTCAATCTTTTTTATTTCAAGCTGATCGGGCTGTTAGGAATGGTAAATCCTGCTGTTGTCAATTCTTTTACATAAGAACTCAAAAATTCTTCTTTCAAAACAAATTGTTTTCCATTCAAGGCATAACAAATGGTTCGAATCGCAAAATTACTGTTCCCTAAATCGACTAATCCAAAAATTGTTGGTTCAGTTTGTAAGTCGTCTTGGTATTTTTCAGCTAATCGTTGATTTACACGATCGATGATTTCGTAGATAGAATCATAGCCTTCTTCCGGCACGATGCGAATATCAAGTAGAACTTGCATATTCGCTCTGGATAGGTTGCTGATAGTCGTGATGTTTCGATTGGGAATAAAGTGGACCGTACCGTCTACGGCTTTTAGCTGTAACGTCCGAATACCGACAGAAGCCACTGTTCCTTCAATTGACAGATTCGCTAATTTTACATAATCTCCGACATCCATTTGTTGTTCCATAATAATGAAAAAGCCAGTAATCACATCACTCATAAAGCCTTGTGCGCCCAATCCAATTGCTACCCCAGCGATTCCCGCTCCTGCCAACAATGAACCAATCGGAACACCAATGACGGATAAAATCGCATAAATAAAGAAAAAACCCATCGTGTATTGGAAAATCGTATTTAACAGACTGTGTAACGTTTTTAAACGACTTTCATTCAAAACCGATTTCTTAGAATATTGTTTAAAAGATTTATCAATTAAATATTTTCCGACACGGTTGAGTATGGCAAATAAAAGAATTAAAAAAACTAAATAAAGTCCTTTTTGGATAAAGGTTGCAAAAATTGCATCCCAATCGATCGTATTCCAGAAACGTTGGAAAGCATTCACTTGGTGGACTGCTTGGTCAGTTAATGTTTCACCTGTGGAAGTGGTTGCTGTTGTCGCTAGTTGTAAAAACATAAGATCCCCTTTTCTAAAATATATACTCACTACTGTATTGTAACAAGAACGAGGGAAAAAGAAAATCAGCAAAACTGTTTCAAATTTCAGAAATTTTCCAAAAAATAAAATGACAAACCTCAAGGATAGTGCTAAAATATTCACAAAACAAAGATAGGTGGAATGAATATGCAATTGGATTGGAATAATTTAGGTTTCTCATATATCAAAACTCCTTGGCGTTACGTTGCAAAGTGGAAAGATGGTCAATGGGAAAAAGGAGAATTGACGGAAGACAACTATTTAACAATCCATGAAGGTTCTCCAGCGCTTCATTATGGACAACAATGCTTTGAAGGATTAAAAGCTTACCGAAGAAAAGATGGCAAGATCAATCTTTTTCGACCAGATCAAAACAGCCGTCGTTTGAATCAAAGTGCTAGACGGTTATTGATGCCGATGGTACCAGAAAAAATGTTCATTGAAGCTGTGAAAGACGTAGTCAAAGCGAACGAAGCATTTGTACCACCTTATGGAACAGGCGCAACATTATACTTACGTCCTTTTCTGATTGGTGTCGGTGAAAACATTGGTGTGCACCCAGCGCCAGAGTACTTATTTGTCGTTTTCTGTACACCAGTTGGTGCTTACTTTAAAGGTGGTTTGAAACCAACGAACTTTATCGTATCAGAGTACGACCGGGCAGCGCCTAATGGAACAGGGGCAGCAAAAGTAGGAGGGAACTATGCAGCTAGTCTGTTGCCAGGTACACAAGCGAAGGAATTAGATTATTCAGACTGCGTGTATTTAGATCCTGCTACTCACACGAAAATTGAAGAAGTCGGTGCAGCGAATTTCTTTGGTATTACTAAAGATGGGCAATTTATCACACCGCAATCGCCATCGATTTTACCAAGTATCACGAAATATTCACTCTTACAATTGGCTGAAGAGCGTTTAGGCTTAACTGCTGTCGAAGGGGATATCTTTATTGATCAATTAGACCAATTTGCCGAAGCAGGAGCGTGTGGCACAGCAGCGGTCATCTCACCGATCGGAGGGATCTATTATCAAAATAACTTACATGTTTTCCATAGCGAAACAGAAGTTGGTCCTGTAACTAAACAATTGTATGATGAATTGACAGGGATCCAGTTTGGCGATGTAGAAGCGCCTGAGGGTTGGATCGAAGTAGTCGAATAAACAAACAGTATAATCTAATAAAAAAGAGATGCTACGATTTCTAGGACAGATAAAGACGATCTGTCCTAGTTTTTTTATAAATTTAGTTCTACAAGCTTTCTTGCCACATACTACTTTAGAAGAGTTTGTCCATCACCAAATAGAAGATACAATTTCACTCATATTAAAATATAAACTATTTATATTTTAACAATCAAATGGTTTGTAATCTGCCACAATAATCTAGATAGGCATATTTCATGCGTATCATCGTCTGGTTCTCATATTTTCTTTAGGGATCAATCAAAATAAGACGACCCAATATTGATAAGCTTATCAATATTGGGTCGTCGTTTAAAGTTTATTTGAAACCGGTGAGTTCGTTAGTGTTAAACGAATTTTTCCGTTATCTTACTTAAATAAAAAGCGATTCGTGTTGTTTTAAATGGGATGACTAAAGTAAATAGGGTTCTCTTAAGATAAGTGGACGCCTTTATCTACATAAACAATGTCGCCAATCATTCCGCTTGATAATGGGCTAATTAAAAAGGCACAGGCATTCCCGACTTCTTCGATCGTCACACCTTGTTGATCTGGTGTACGTGATTCAGATAATTGAATCAATTTTTGGTAATCTTTCACGCCAGTAACCGCTAATGTTTTGATCGCCCCAGCTGAAATACCGTTGACACGAATGCCTTTAGGAGATAGTTCTGCAGCTAAGTAACGGATGGCTGCTTCTAAAGATGCTTTTGCGATTCCCATCATGTTGTAGTTAGGAATAGCGCGTTCTGATCCTAAATAAGACATGCTTACAATTCCGCTGTTATGTGCAAGATATTTTTGTGCATATTTTGTTACAGCGATTAATGAATAGCTACTGATATCTTGTGCTAATTGATAGCCGTCACGTGAGATATCGGATACGTTTCCTGATAATTCTTCTTTGTTTGCGTATGCGATTGCGTGTACTAGGCCGTGGATTTCTCCAGCATATTCGCCGATTGCATCCATTGCTTTTTCAATACTTTCATCACTTGATACATCACATTCCACCGTAAAGGCATCTTCGCCGACTAATTTAAGCAATGATTTTTTCATGCGTTCATTTTGATAAGTATAGATGATCTCAGCACCTTGTTTCATCATTGCTTCGGCACAACCCCAAGCAATACTTCGCTTATTTGCGACGCCCATAATGACGATTTTCTTTCCTTCTAAAAAAGACATATTGACACTCCTTTGATCTTAAAAAGATTTAATAGGTTGTATAATAAACAATAATTGCAAAATAATAACCTCTTGATTTTCTATTATTAGTCAAAATGCTTTGATTGTCAAACTATTTTTTTTAATAATAAAAAAAGATTGCTAAAAATTTAAGAATATGATACTTTGATAATCAAAGTAATAATCAAGGCAATTAGCCAAAAGAAGGAGTATATTATGTCTTACGTATTATCAGCTACTGAAGTAATGGACTTGATTCCCAATCGTTATCCAATATGCTATATCGATTATGTCGATACCTTAGAACCAGGAAAGAAAATCGTCGCAACGAAAAATGTAACGATCAATGAAGATTTCTTCCAAGGACACTTTCCTGATAATCCAGTAATGCCTGGTGCATTGATTCTAGAAACCTTAGCGCAAGCTGGATCGATTCTGATTTTAAAATCAGAAGAATTTTTAGGCAAAAGAGCGTATATCGGTGGGATTAACAAAGCGAAATTTCGCCAGAAAGTGGTTCCTGGTGACGTGATGAAATGTCATTTTGAAATCACAAAAATGAAGGGTGCAGTAGGGACCGCTTTATCTGCGGCTTATGTCGAGGATAAAAAAGTTTGTGAGTGTGAGTTTACTTTTATTGTGAACAAAGATGCTTAATTGGGTAAAGCGGCTTTTTTTATAAAAGCAGAATTTACAAGGACCCAGTTATCAGTAAAAGCCGAAGAACAGCGAAGGGCAATGGAGTACCTTTCGTTATTCTTCGGCTTTTACTTAATGATTCGTCTTATGATTCTTTCGCTTCTTGTAAGATATTGATTTTTTCAATTTTAACCGCTTCTTTTGGTTTATCTGAGGCATCTGTTTCAACCTCTGCGATTTTATCTACAACGTCCATTCCTTCGATGACTTGTCCAAAGACCGTATATTCACCATCTAAACTAGGATAGCCACCATTTTTATACGCATTGATGATTGCTTGAGGGTAATCATCTTTTAATAGTCCGTCATGCATATCATCTGAGTTTTGGACGATAAAAAATTGGCTCCCATTACTGTTAGGATCTTGGGCACGTGCCATGGATAAAGCTCCGCGGATGTTGTAAAGCTGGTTAGATATTTCAGTTTCAAATCCTTTACCCCAAATACTTTCACCGCCAGTACCATCCCCTTTAGGATCGCCTCCTTGGATCATGAAATCTTTGATCACTCGGTGGAAAGTCAAGCCATCGTAATAGCCATCTTTAGCATGTGTCATAAAATTCTCAACTGCTTTAGGGGCCAATTCAGGGAATAATTTCATTTTGATTGTCCCTTTTGATGTGACCATCTCAACCAGATCTTCATTGGCAGCGACCTCATTGCTCAATTGAGGAAGAGGGAGTGCGTTTAAATCGACACTTTCTTTTGTACTGCTTTCCGTTGTTTTTTCTGTTGAACTTGTTGTTTCAGAAGTGTTTGTTTTTGGTTCACTTTGATTACACCCTGCTGCAAATAGTAGGGTTGCAACCAATCCCATACTTAAAAGAAGTTTTTTTGTTTTCATTTTTGGTTCCTTTCAAAGATAATCAGTTTGTTATCTATAATGATAACAAATAATGATCAATTTACCTATTCTTTTTCTCATAATTTCTTCGTTTATGATCACTTTTCTCAAAGGTGTAGACCATTTAAAGCGCTTTTGTTATAATGTAAGTGGATACAAAAAAGATTTTGGGAGGATTCAACTGATGGGGAAATTAGGTATTTCGATTTATCCGGAACGTTCAACGTTCAAAAAGGACAAAGCATATTTGGATTTAGCACATAAATATGGATTCAAACGTGTATTTACTAGCTTATTACAAATAGAAGATGACAAAGAGAAGGTTTTAGCTGATTTTTCTAAAGTTGTGGAATATGCGAACCAATTAGGAATGGAAGTTATGGTAGATATCAATCCAGCATTATTTGAACAATTAGGGATATCCTACGATGATCTTTCCTTTTTCCATAAGATGGGAGCGTACGGCATCCGTTTAGATATCGGGTTTACGGGAGCTGAAGAAGCAAAAATGACACGCAATCCATACGGTATTAAGATTGAGATTAATATGAGTTCTGGAACTAGTTATGTTGACAACATCATGAGTTATTCTCCGAATACTAATAATTTGTTAGGGTCTCATAATTTTTACCCTCATCGCTATTCTGGTTTGAGTTATGATCATTTTGTGTATTGCTCAGAAAAATTTAGAAATTATAATTTGAATACAATGGCATTCGTCAATTCTCAAACCGCTGATTTCGGACCATGGCCAACGCAAGACGGTTTGTGTTCGCTTGAAGATCATCGAAACTTAGAGATTTCTACACAAGTCAAGCACTTGATGCTTACGGGTTTGATCGATGATATTTCTATCGGTAATGCTTATGCAAGCGAGGAAGAACTAAAAGCGATGGCAGAAGCATTTAATGCAGATTATCCAACGTTGAAAGTAGATGTTGAAGAAGATATCACCGAAGATGAACGGATTTGTTTGTTTGATAATCTCCACAGCTATCGTGGTGATCGTTCAGAATATATCCTTCGATCAACAATGACACGAATCTACTATAAAGATAAACCATTCCCACCACATAATACCCGGGACATGTCTCGCGGGGATGTCTTGATTGATAATGTGGGGTATGACCAATACAAAGGTGAAACTCAAATTGCGCTAAAAGAGATGAAAAATGACGGTCGTGTGAATGTAGTCGGACGTATTTCAGAAGATGAATTGTTCTTATTAGACTTCTTAAAACCGTGGTCAAGTTTTAAAATGATCGAAAATAAAAAATAATGGTTCCTAACTTTTAAACTATTTTTGTTTAAAAGCTAAGAACCATCGGGGAAACTTCAAAGCCGGTTAATTCTACTGGTTTTGAAGTTTTTTTGTAAAAATGATTGAAAAATTGATTAGTCTAAATAATTTGTCAAGATGTTATGTCTCTGAGATAACAAGACTGATCTTGATAGATTAGTTGTGTGAAGATGGTTTTTTTACAACCATTTATAATGAAATTTGAAGAGAAATGGGTGATGTGGAGCTTTATATTTACTCTTGGAAGGATTGCATCGAATAACTTCTTTGTTTATACTTAATCAAGAATTAGTATTAATAATGGAATAAGGAAGGAAAGCGATGAAACTTTTGACAAAAATAGTAATCGGAATTGCTATTGTCGTGATAGTGGTTCTATTATTTGCAGGCAACTATTTTTATAATTATGCAGTTGTCCCATCAGAAAAGGATTTTTTAGAAAACGATACGCCGGGAACTTCTCAAACAACAAAAGAAAACGAGGCGACAAAGTGGTTCAATCAGAAAGAGAATCGCACTTACTGGCATCTAACATCAATAGATCATTTGAAATTGTCTGCGATCTATCTGCCAGCAGAAAAGAAAAGTGATAAAACAGTTATTGTTGCCCATGGTTATATGGGGAATGCAGAAACAATGGCAAATTATGCAAAAATGTTTCATGATTTAGGCTACAATGTGTTAGTTCCAGATGCTCGAGGCCACGGGCGTAGTGAAGGGGATTATATCGGATTCGGTTGGCCAGAGCGAAAAGATTACGTCCAATGGATCGATAAAATCATAGCAGAAACAGGGCAGTCGCAACAAATCGTGCTTTATGGAGTAAGTATGGGTGCTGCAACTGTGATGATGACGAGCGGTGAGAAGCTACCAAATAACGTGAAAGCGATCATCGAAGACTGTGGGTATTCGTCAGTTGATGAAGAACTTGCATATCAACTAAAAGATATGTTCAACTTACCTTCTTTTCCATTGATCCAAGTGACTAGCTTGATTACAAAAATTCGAGCAGGGTATTTTTTTGGGGAAGCAAGTGCCGTTGATCAATTAACTAAAAATACGAAACCAATGTTATTTATCCATGGTGATGCGGATACATTCGTTCCCTATAATATGTTAGCAAAAGTATATGCTGCAACTAAGGGACCAAAAGAAAAATACGTGGTCAAGGGAGCCGAACACGCAAAAGCGTATCAGGCAGACCCAGAAAAGTATCAGCAAACCGTCAAAGAGTTTTTAGCAAAATATGTCCAATGAGTTGTTTGCTAATAGCTAATACAAAAATAATTTTAGGATTCTAATAGAGAGAACTCATTCTTTTTATTTACCGGCAGTCATCCGTTCACAATAGAAATATGGGTGACTGCTTACATATATGGTTGAGAATTTTACATAAATCAGACAAAAAAACGAACGAAAATCAAGAATAGGCAAAGAGGAACCTTTCTGTCATTATCGAAAAATACATTGTGAAGAATGAAAATAGAGAAAATGAATTTAGGAGCCTTTTTGACATAAAAACGGATATAAAATCGTTTCATGAAAAAAAGCGAATCAATCGTACGAAACGATTTTTATTATAAAAAATGATCTCAAGAAAGGGAGCGAAAAAATGCCACTGGCAAATAAACTAGAACTAGAACAAGCTTTGCGCGCACGATTATTAGTCAATTCAATATCCTCTAAAGATACTAAACATTCAATTGTGAACCGTACAAAACGTTTATTCAAAAAAAAACCTCCGATTGAAGTAAATAAGCAAGACAAATTTGGAAATTTCAAAATGTATGAACAATTTTTTGATCTTCCAGTTGGAGATATTCGGCATATTCCTGATTTGAATGAGACGAAAGCGATGTTTAAAGAGTATTTGAAAAATTGGAGTCATATGATCAATGTGAGTGCCAATCCTAACATAACAAGTTTAGTTGAAGAAAAAGGTCAGTTTACAATGTACGATTCATTCGAACGGAGTAGCGATGCTATCCAAGAGACACAAAAAATAGAACAAGAACTCTTACACTTAAGTGGAGATAAAGCTCGTTTTCTCGTATTACCACTCCTAAGTGGGAGACCGTTACATAAAGAGGAAAAAGAGTTGATTAAGGACACCACTGAAAACGAGCCTGTATACACTAGTTTAACAGGAGCAATTATCCAAAATCAAAACAATAAATATCTCGTTACATTGGTAACTTCGAATGACCAAGAGCTCACGATTCGCAAATACGCAGTCGATCAAGACAAAACCAAAGAGTTAGCCAATCTATTGGGCACGCCATTACACTCTAGCCATGAGAATATGACTACACTAGTGGATAAATTTGAGAATCTTAGGAATAAACGAGAAATAAAAGAAACGGCAAAGAATATATCACATTCAAAAAAATTTCATTTCTTACTTCCGCAACTATATTACACTGTTGACTACATTTTTTATGGGAATGCTATTGATCAAATTCATGAGGATGTTCAAAAGAGCGGTCAAATACAAGGTCAGAAGGTTAAGGCCATTGATGAACAAACGAAGCCCCAAATGGATTACTTCAATCTTACACCAGCAACTCAACAAAATAATCATAAACGTTTGATGAATGAGTTTCATTACGCAGCACTTAAGAGGATGAACCAATTACAATATTCGGAAGATCTTCTTCATTCGATGGTTATTGTACATAATAAAACTGAACAAGTGGAAAATATGGATAAGAATTGGAAAACAAAAATTGAAGATACAATACTCACAACTTCTCAACAAAGAAAATCGCTGTCTAGACAAGATTCAGTAGAAGTAGAAGACAGAGGGATTTACCTAGCTGAGCTGCGGGAACCAAAAGAAATATTTGAGAAAGCAGAAGAACAATTAAAACAGTCAAGAGGGATTGTTCTGCCAAATGAAGTGGCAGCAATTAGCCGTTCACTTCAATATAGTAAGTATTATCAGTTAGAAAAAAATTCGATTGTACAAGAACTCTCTCGATTAATGCCAGGCGATCCAACTTCTTTTCTAGTTACTTCTCATGATATTCAGATCAAGTTGAAGGACAAGGGTCCTCATGAAAAACAGAATCTTGGTTGTGTGATACGGAAAAATACTTTCGGGAACTTTATCGTTTCAGTGGTTGATCCCACAGGTTACTATCAAAAAAGAACGCAAGTAAATGGTCTGTTACCTTGTGTACATGAATTTGAAATTTCTAAATCTAACCTATCAGAACTAGCACAAGCACTCAATAAGAGCAACGATAAGAACAAAAGTGACTTTATCCTTCAAAGGGATTTATCTTTAATTAGCAATGGAGGAAAAGTTACGGATTATATCATTGATCAAAGTGCTTATTTAAAATCAAAACAGGGATTTCATCATTTTTCTGCCGCAGTAGATTTTGCTATTTTTTCAAGTACAATGCAGTTAGGGCGTTATGTTTATATTAATGATCTTGAGAAATTGAGTGGAAAAAATACAGAGTTAGCGAATAATTTAGGAGAAGAAAGAGCATTGAAAATAGCTTATCCAGAACACTTTGCTCAAAAGAAAGTGAAAAAAACACGAGCTAGTAATTCGCAAATAAGGGACGTTTATAAAAATTCTATCTTTGATCAAGAGAGATGATAAGGTTTACCATCACTCGTTCTTTTTGAACCAGTTTAGAAGAACTAGACAAAGAGACCGTTTGAACCACTCAACGAGTCGTTCAAACGGTCTCTATTTTCTATCTTTGAAAACGTGTGATCTTTTGGCGATTAAAGATTAGCAAATTTTTCCAACAAACGGATCATTTGACAAGTGAAGCCATATTCATTGTCATACCAAGCAACGGTTTTTACGAGTTGGTAATCGCCAGCCGTTGTGACTTCTGTTTGAGTTGGATCGAAAATCGAACCTTGTGTGGTACCGATTACGTCACCGGAGACGATTTGACGATCATCGTAACCAAATGATGGATTGTCTTCAGTATGTTTCTTGATCGCTTCGTTCACTTGTTCAGCGGTCACTTTTGTTTTTAAAATGGAAACTAGTTCTGTTAATGAACCATCCACTACAGGTACTCGTTGTGCGTGACCTTGCAATTTCCCTTGAAGCTCTGGAATAACTAAGCCAATTGCTTTTGCCGCACCTGTTGAGTGAGGGATCGTGTTGTCAGCTGCTGATCGAGCTGCCCGTAAATTTCCACCTTTTACTGGTCCGTCTAATAACATTTGTGTAGAAGTATAAGCATGAACGGTAGTCATAGTCCCCACTTCGATACCAAATTCATTATTTAAGAAATAAGCCATCGGTGCTAAACAGTTTGTCGTACAAGAGCCTGCCGAAATGATTTTATCATTAGCATCTAACGTATCATCATTTACATTGTATACGATAGTTTTCATTGCACCAGCAGGAGCAGAGATCACTACACGTTTTACCCCAGCGTTCAAATGGGCTTGTGCTTTTTCTTCCGAAGTATAAAAACCAGTACATTCCAGTACGATATCGACCCCGTTTTCTTTAACCCAAGGGATTTTACTTGCATCTGGTTCAGCATAGACACGCGTTTCTTCACCATCTACTACGATTGAGTCTTCTGTTGCAGTAACTGTACCGGGATAGGTTCCATGAGTTGAATCAAATTGTAGCAACTGTGCCAACATTGTTGGGCTAGTTAAGTCATTGATTGCTACGACTTCAATATCATCAGATACTTCTTTGATTCGGCGGAAAGCTAAACGTCCAATACGTCCAAATCCGTTAATACCTACTTTTACTGTCATAATCAAAAGTTCCTCCTTTAGTGATATTGAGGGTGCAAACTTCGCATCCTTGATTAATACACTGTCATTTTCCTCCTGTTCACAAAATTTGTCAAAAAAAGATACTTACAAAAGTAAAGTGATAAAATGGTCTGAGAGGTGAAAAGCACTAGGAGATCTTTGAAACAATTTCCTTAAGTAGAATAGAAAAAATGAACAAAACCTGGAAAGTTTAATTGAAACGATAGACAAAATAGCTTTTGACCGATAAAATAAATAAGACTTTTGTTTATTGTGGAAATTCAGGCAGTCAAATGAATAATAGATAATTAAAATAGGAGGACTTAAAGATGTCCATGTTTTTAGATCAAGTAACCATCGATGTGAAGGCCGGTAAAGGCGGCGACGGAATGGTCGCTTTTCGCAGAGAAAAATATGTACCTGATGGAGGACCTGCTGGTGGTGACGGCGGTCGTGGCGGTGACGTCATTTTGATCGTTGATGAAGGTTTACGTACATTAATGGATTTTCGTTTCAATCGCCATTTTAAAGCACAGCCAGGAGAAAACGGAATGAGTAAAGGGATGCACGGTCGGGGTTCAGAAGATACTTATGTAAAAGTCCCTCAAGGAACGACTGTCCGTGATGCTGAAACAGGCGCTTTGTTAGGCGATTTGATTGAAAATGGTCAAACCTTAGTCGTTGCTAAAGGCGGTCGAGGGGGACGAGGAAACATCCGCTTTGCTTCTCCACGAAACCCAGCACCAGAAATTGCAGAAAACGGCGAACCAGGTCAAGAACGCAGAATCGAATTAGAACTAAAAGTCTTGGCTGATGTTGGGCTGGTTGGCTTTCCATCTGTAGGTAAATCAACGCTGCTTTCAGTTATTTCTTCTGCTCGGCCTAAAATCGGCGCGTACCATTTCACGACATTAGTACCAAATCTTGGTATGGTAACAACTAGCGATGGACGCAGTTTTGCAGCAGCGGACCTTCCTGGATTGATTGAAGGAGCTTCTCAAGGTGTTGGCTTAGGAACGCAGTTTTTACGTCATATCGAACGTACTCGTGTTATTTTACATGTGATTGATATGAGTGGGATGGAAGGCAGAGATCCTTACGAAGACTATTTGGCGATCAACCATGAATTGTCTACTTATAATCTTCGTTTATTGGAACGACCTCAAATAATTGTAGCCAATAAAATGGACATGCCAAACGCAGAAGAAAATTTGAAAAAATTCAAAGAGCAGCTTAATAAAGAAAAAACAGATGAATTTGCAGACGATATGCCGATTTTTCCAGTTTCAGGGGTAACAAGAAAAGGCATTGATCCATTGCTGAATGCGACAGCGGATCTTCTAGAAGTAACACCAGAGTTTCCGTTATATGATGAAGAAATCGAAGAAGAAACAGTTCAATACGGATTCAATCCAGAAGGGCCAGAATTTAAAATCGATCGCGATCCTGATGCTACTTGGATCTTATCAGGAGAAAAAATTGAGAAACTATTCCAAATGACGAATTTCGATCACGATGAAACTGTTATGCGTTTTGCTCGTCAGTTGAGAGGAATGGGCGTTGACGAAGCTTTACGTGCCCGTGGAGCAAAAGATGGCGATCTAGTGAGAATTGGTGAATTTGAATTTGAGTTTGTCGAATAAGATTACGTATGCTCATGAAAAGAGCCCATGTTAACACTCAATATCAACAAAGCGTCAAACCAGAAAAATGGTTTGGCGCTTTTTTGGTTTAAGCAATGGTAGGATTTGTCTTTTGGTAAAAATTTTTAAGCTATCACCAATAGTATTCAGAAAGATTTTTTAATAGGAAAAATTTATATTTCTTATGTGTTATTTATTAAAGGGTTTTTCCTTTTGTTTTTTTAAAATAAAAGTTAGAATAAAGAAAATGAATAGAGGAGTGTTTTTATGAGCAAACGAGTGATTATTTTGAATTTCCCTGTAGAGAGTCAAGCTTACCAAGCATTTTCTGAAATCAAACGATTACACGCTTCTCGTGCCATCAAGGGTGAACAAATGGCAGTGATTAGTCATGATCCTAATGGAACGCATCAATTCAAAATAGAGGATTTTTTGGATTTTACTGGAAACAATAAATCTTCAAAAGGTGGTTTAATCGGAATGTTAGTCGGTGTCTTGGGAGGCCCACTAGGGATTCTTTTAGGCTGGTTTGCTGGCGGGATGATCGGTGCTACGCAGGATGCCAAAGAAATCCAAGATGCTCAGACAGTTTTTGATTTTGTGGGCAATAAAATTGGCGAAGGAGCAACCGGTTTGATTTTGATTGCTGAAGAAGAAGATAATCGTCCTTTGAACCAATTAGTCATGATGGATTTAGGTGGCGAAATTACTCGCTTAGATTATGAAGAGGTCGAAGAAGACGTCCACGCTGCCAAAGAAGTCGAAAAACAAACACAAGAAACGGCACGGAAATCGTGGAAAGACAAACATCCTCAATAAAGAGACGAACAGAATAAAGAAAGAGAAACGCGTGAAAAAGGCGTTTTTCTTTTTTTAGTACCAATAAAAATGCAATTATTTAGGAAGCAATACGGACTTTCGGTTGATTATCCGACACATTTCCCATAAAATTAATAGTGAGTTTAAAGAAAGTCAGGTAGATTATGGAATTACAATTTTTAGGAACTGGTGCAGGGGTACCTGCCAAACATCGAAACGTTACCAGTATTGCATTAAAACTTTTGGATGAAAGAAATGAAGTCTGGTTATTTGACTGTGGTGAAGGAACGCAAATGCAAATCTTACGTACCAACATTCGTCCAAGAAAGATTGAAAAGATATTTATTACTCACTTACATGGTGACCATATCTTTGGGTTGCCAGGCTTGTTAAGCAGTCGTTCATTCCAAGGGGGAGATACGCCCTTGGAGATCTACGGACCAAAAGGAATCGAGACATTTGTCAAAACTTCGTTAGCTGTTTCGCAAACACGTTTAGGCTATCCGTTGAAATTCATCGAGTTAGTTGAAGATCAGCCGATTTTTCAAGATCAGCATTTTTCTGTCTATACTAAAAAATTAGATCATGGAATTGCCAGCTATGGCTTTCGGGTTGTGGAACATGACCATAAAGGAGAGCTTCAAGTTGAAAAATTACAAGAACTGAATATTCCGGCTGGACCAATATATGGAAAGTTGAAAAAAGGAGAATCTGTTCAATTACCTGATGGAAGGGTTGTGGACGGGAAGCAGTTTGTGGGACCAGACAAAAAAGGGCGGATCGTTACGATTTTAGGTGATACGAGGAAGACAGCAAATTCAGTCGTGTTGGCCCAAGACTGTGATGTTTTGGTTCATGAAAGTACGTTTAACAAAAATGAAGCCAAGCTGGCAAAGAACTACTTCCATTCGACGACTTATCAAGCGGCTGAAGTAGCTAAAGAAGCAGCAGCGAAAAGTTTGTTATTAACCCATATTAGTGCGCGCTATTTAGGAAAAGCTGCGCAAGAACTAGAAGAAGAGGCACGTGAGGTCTTTGGAAATACAAGGATCATGAAAGATTTTGATACTGTCGATATTCCATTTCGTGAGGAGGAAAAGAATGAATTTAGAAAATAAAGTTGTCTTAGTTACCGGTAGTTCTGGTGGATTGGGCGCTCAAATCTGTTATGAAGCTGCAAAAAAAGGTGCCATCGTCATTGCTTGTGCTCGACGAAGCCAATTGATTGATGAGGTTAAAGCAGAATGTCAGAGATTAAGCGGAAAGGAAGCCTATGCTTTTCCAGTAGATGTGAGTGACCCTGACAGCGTCGATCGGCTCTATGAACAAGTGATGCAAACAGTCGGACGTGTAGATGTGTTAGTCAATAATGCCGGCTTTGGCATTTTTGAAGATTTTTTAACTTTCGATTTAGGAAAAGCTTACGATATGTTTGAAGTAAATGTACTAGGAATGATGGTCCTAACTCAAAAATTTGCGATTGATATGGCTGAAAGAAGGCAAGGACATATCATCAATATTGCTTCAATGGCTGGGAAAATGGCGACGGCAAAATCAACGATCTATTCAGCAACAAAATTTGCTGTCTTAGGCTTTTCTAATGCCTTACGATTAGAATTAAGACCACTTGGAGTGGCAGTCACTACGGTGAATCCAGGACCGGTTGCTACTGAATTTTTTGATAAAGCTGATCCTACCGGCAGTTATTTAGAAAAAGTTAGTCAACTTGTTTTAGAACCGGAGAAACTAGCAAAAACAATTGTACGAACAATGGAACATCCAAAGCGTGAAGTGAATCGTCCTGTCCTTCTTGAAATAGCGGCTAAATTTTACACTCTCTTTCCGACTATTGGCGACTACCTCGCAAGTGGGATTTTTAATAAAAAGTAGGTGAAAGAGTATGAAAAAACAAAGTAGTGTGATTATTGGATTTTTGCTTGTCTTGATTATTGTCGTATTTGCTGTATTAAACAATAGAAATGTTCCTGTTAACTTTGGGATTGCTTCATTTTCTGCACCATTGATTTTAGTTATCATTGGTTCGGCGATTATTGGTGCATTGATTGTTTTTGTTACTGCATCAACCACTTTATGGCAACAGAAAAAACAAATCAAACAATTAAAGCAGGAACTATCAGATTATCAAGAGAATCTTGATAAAAAAATTGCTGAAGCAAAGGAAGAGCAACAACGAACATTCCGAAATGAACGAGCAGAATTAGAAGCTGCTTATCAGGCAGAATTACAAGCAACGAAAAAACAACTACAACAAGCGCAGTCGACAACATCTGATACGCAGAAAATTTCAGCAAAGCAAAGCTATAATTATTTTGACTAAAGTTTCATGAACGAGATCAAAATAAAAGATGGCAGGAACCATTGTTACATTTGGCTGAAAGGTAAAAGGCTGAGTTTCGGGTTTGTCAAATGGTCTTCAAAAAGTGAGTAACGACTTTTTGAAGACCATTTTAATGTGTTTGTGGCTATCTTTCTTCTTTTTTTTAAACTTTTCGTTTGCTATAATAACTAGGTTAGGGGTGAGCAAGTGAGACAAGCAAATTATGATTGGCAATTAAGTGAATCAGAACCGACTGAAATGTTTCTTCAAAGTATAAAGCAAGAGAATCTATCGCCTTTTATTGGCAAATTACTTTGGCAACGAGGCTATCGTGATGTAGAGAAAGTAAAAGAATTTTTGAATCCCAAACATCAAGAATTGCATGATCCTTACTTAATGCATGACATGGATAAAGCCATCAGTCGAATCCAAGAAGCGGTGATCAATGGTGAAAAAATAGTCGTTTATGGTGACTACGATGCAGATGGGATTACAAGTACGACAGTGATGAAAGAAACATTGGAGCTACTCGGCGCCAATGTCGAAACATTTTTACCCAATCGTTTTATCCATGGCTATGGACCAAACAAAGCCGTTTATCAAGAAAAAATCGATGCAGGTGCGCAATTGATCATTACAGTGGACAATGGTGTGGCTGGTCACGATGCCGTAGCTTATGCGCAACAAGCAGGTGTTGATGTAATCATCACAGATCACCATGAAATGCCCAGTGAATTACCTGAAGCCTACGCTATCGTTCATCCACGACATCCACAAGGGAATTATCCGTTTCCTGATCTAGCAGGTGTCGGAGTAGCTTTTAAAGTGGCAACAGCATTATTAGAAGAACCTCCTGCTGAATTTTTAGATCTAGTGGCGATTGGAACGATTGCAGACTTAGTATCAATGACAGGCGAAAATCGCACACTTGTTGCTTTAGGGTTAGATACGATCAAAGAAACCGAACGGATCGGTTTACAAGCTTTATTTAATGAAAGTGGCGTCTCTATGAAAGAAGCAGATGAAACGACCATCGGCTTTTCAATTGCCCCTCGGCTCAACGCGATTGGCCGAATGGGTGATCCTAATCCAGCTGTCGAGATGCTAGCTACCTTTGATGAGGAAGCGGCACTCACGTATGCCAAAAAACTCAACACGATCAATGAAGAAAGAAAAACAGTCGTTGAAAAAATTACCCAAGAAGCATTGGAAATGATTGATGAAACGAATCAGATCCACCTTCTTGCCCATCCTGGGTGGCATGAGGGAGTGTTGGGGATCGTAGCTGGTAAGCTGATGAATGCCACTGGTAAACCGACGATCGTCTTAACAATCAAAGAAGATGGTACAGCGAAAGGATCTGGTCGAAGTGTCGAAGCCCTGAATCTATATGAAATGTTAGATGCGATGCGTGACTTATTTACTTTCTTTGGAGGACACCATGCTGCTGTAGGGTTAACGATGCCTAGTGATAATCTTCAAGAATTACAAAAACGAATGAATCAGTATGTTTCCGAACAAAAAATTGATTTGACAAAAGGCGCAGCTTTACCGATCGACGAAGTCCTTACACCCAAAGATGTAACCATTGAATTGCTTAATGAATTAAAGTTACTTGCACCATATGGTACTGACAATGCGGTACCTCACTTTCTGTTTCGCCAAATCTTGGCTGAAAATGTGAAAAGAATTGGTACGAGTCAGCAACATTTGAAGTTAACATTGATGGAAGAAGCTAGTCCGTTAGATGCGGTAGCATTTGGTTTTGGCGACCAAGAAGCTGAGCTGTTAAATAATCCAGTGGATATCGTTGGTAAATTAGCTATCAATGAATGGAACGGTCGGAAAAAACCGCAATTGCTGGTATCAGACTTTGTTGTTGATGGATTTCAAATTTTTGATTGGCGTTCAAAGAGATACCGTCAGTTAACGAAGGTTGATCCACAAACATTGTATCTTGCGTTTGATCGCTCTTCTTTAAAAGAAATCTCTGGACTGGCTACAGACAATGTCCACGTGTTCGAAAGTGTGGAACATATCAAGCAGTTGATCCACGATAATTCATATCATTCCTTGCTGGTAGTTGATTGTCCAAATGATTTAGAAATATTAAAAGAAATCCTTGCCTTTGGTTCTTTCGATCGAATGTACTTATTAGGGATTTCTTATGAAGAAGCTTATTTGAATGGAGTTGGATCAAGAGAACAATATGCCAAATTGTTCAAACTAATCCATACACAAGAAAAAATAGATATTCGCTATAAATTAGGCTCAATTGCTCAATATCTAAAAATACCACAAAAATTATTAATTTTTATGATTCAGGTGTTTTTTGAATTGAAATTTGTTACAATAGAAGATGGCGTTTTGCAAAAGATCGCTAATCCCAAAAGTCATCCGTTGACTGATAGCGTGCGTTATCAGCAACGAATAAAAAAAATTAAAGTAGAGGAATTCTTATTGTTAAGTGATATTCCCTCTATTAAAAAAAGGTTAACAACCTAGGAGGAGACAAATAGTGGATTTAAAAAAATATATTGCAAGTATTCCTGATTATCCAGCAAAAGGAATTATTTTTCGTGACATCTCGCCCCTTATGGCTGATGGAGATGCCTACAGAGAAGCAACGAAACAGATCGTAGATTATGCGAAAGAAAAAAGAATCGATATGGTTGTAGGACCAGAAGCGCGAGGATTCATCGTTGGCTGTCCTGTAGCTTACGAATTAGGAGTTGGATTTGCGCCTGTACGTAAAAAAGGGAAGTTGCCTCGTGAAACGATCGAAGTAACTTACGGACTGGAATACGGTACAGATACATTGACACTCCATAAAGATGCGATCCAACCTGGACAAAGAGTTTTGATTTGTGATGACCTATTAGCTACAGGGGGAACGATCAAAGCAACCATCGAATTAGTAGAAAAATTGGGCGGTGTCGTTGTTGGCTGTGCTTTCTTGATCGAACTAATGGACTTAGATGGTCGTGAAAAAATCGAAGGATATGATATGATCACCTTGATGGAATATTAAACGATTTTTTGCTTAATAAACATTAAAAATAAATGTAAAAAGAAGTGGGACGTTAATCAGATTTTTTCTGACTAATTGTCCCACTCTCTTTTTTGTGAAGCAATCCTAAGCACGCTTGCTCACTATTTTTAGTTTGTGCAGGTGTATTTGTAAAAGTAGTCAATTGTTTTTTGATGGGGGGAACAATCGACTACTTTTTTGTGCATGAGCCGTTTTCTGACTCTTACATATGTGTTTTTTTTATTTCGTTATTCAGGATTCTTTATGGGTCAAGATCAAGAGTGTCTCGATCGATAATAGGAGTCTGGATAAAAAGTGTCATCATGAATCCGACGCCGTTCAGACTGACGGTATTTCTTTTCATCCCACAACATAAACCATAAAGCAAACAACGGAACAAAGATCAACAATGCTGTACGCATACCAAAATTACCAATAATAATGCCTAAAAATAATACCATTAATACTAAGCCAAGACGTCTCATTGATTTCATGATTTCTCACCTCATTATTTTATGCGAACAAAAGTTCGTATAATTAGTATACGAACTTTTGTTCGTTTTGTAAAGAGGGAAGAACAAAAAAGATCGAAATCTATGTGTGTAATACTCAGAATTTTTTTAAACCAGCACAGGTCATTTGCTTATTCACCGTATTCAAAGCAGTTAGCGGTATTTGATCTAAATCATGCCGCAGATCATGGTAGATAAACGACGATTGTAGTGGTACCAAATGAAAAAAATCGAAATGGAAATACGACAAAGATCGACAAAAAAGTAGGAGATCGGTGCATTTTATTTAAGGAGTGAGGAAAGCACAAGAGAAAAAACTCAGGCCGTTTATGGACACTTAATCATCGTTTATCCATCTTAATGCCCATTAAAGAACCCGAGACACTTTGCCCCGGGTTTTTCAGTCTTTATTGATAGATATAGCAGTTACTGCAAATAAATGAGTATGCGAGTAAGACCTTCACTTAAGTTTAGTCAAAAAAATCGTCTTTAATAGATATGACTGCGGTAGAGCCCAACGACTCGACCTAAAATAGAGACTTGATCTAAAATGATCGGTTCAAGAAGATCGTTTTCCGGTTGTAAACGAAAATGATTTTTTTCTTTATAGAATCGTTTACAAGTCGCTTCATCTTCGGCGGTCATTGCAATCACGATATCCCCGTTTTGGGCAGTTTCTTGTTTACGGACAATTACATTATCTCCGTCTAAAATTCCTGCATTGATCATACTTTCTCCGCGGATCGTCAACATGAACAAGCTTCCATCTTCAGAAGAAAGGTTAGGAGGGATCGGAAAGAAATCGGACGCATCTTCAACTGCTAAAATCGGTTCACCTGCAGTGACCACACCAAGCACTGGAATCGTGGAAGGTTTTACCCCTATTTTGGCTAATCCTTGTTTTGTTAATTCGATTGCACGTGGTTTCGTAGGGTCACGTTGAATAAATCCTTTTTTTTCCAATCGTGCAAGATGACCGTGAACTGTGGAGGTAGAAGAAAGCTGAACCGCTTCTCCGATCTCCCGAACAGTTGGTGGGTAGCCTTTTTGGGAAACTTGCTCGTGGATATATCGTAAGACTTCGATTTGTCTGGTTTCGGTTTGTCGGGCCACAGAGTACACCTTCTTTCAATTAATAATTAAATAGTACCACATAAAACTACTTCTTTCAAACAAATGTTCGTATTTAAAATATTTTATACTAGTTGTTTTTTTCGTAATTTTTATATAATATGAAGTAGAGTAAAAAGGAGGACTTGCTATGTTATCACCGGAAAAAATTACCCGCATCAACGAACTGGCCCAAAAAAAGAAAACAGAAGGCTTAACAGCTGACGAAGAAAAAGAACAATTGGCGTTAAGAGAAGAGTATCTGGCTGCTTTTCGTTCTGGGATGCGACACCATATCGAAGGGATGAAAATCGTTGATCCAGAAGGTAACGATGTCACTCCAGAAAAATTGAAAGAAATCCAACGTGAAAAAGGCTTACATCGTCGAGGAAATAAGTTTCAGTAATAATTACTAAAAAACATTGCTTTTTCTAGACGTATCTAATAAAATTAGTAAGTAAGAAATAAAGGTAAAAAAAACCTAAATTAATAGGAGGGGTTATTTTGTTCGACAAAATCGACCAACTTGGCGTTAACACGATCCGTACATTAAGTATTGAAGCAGTTCAAAAGGCAAATTCTGGACACCCAGGGTTACCAATGGGGGCAGCCCCAATGGCATATGCACTCTGGACGAAACATTTGAAAGTGAACCCAACGACTTCAAAAAATTGGGTTGACCGTGACCGTTTTGTCTTATCCGCAGGACATGGTTCGGCAATGTTATACAGCTTACTACATTTATCAGGTTATCAAGTCACAATCGATGACTTAAAACAATTCCGTCAATGGAATTCAAAAACACCTGGACATCCAGAGGTCAATCATACTGACGGAGTAGAAGCAACAACTGGACCGTTAGGACAAGGAATCGCTATGGCTGTAGGTATGGCAATGGCAGAAGCTCACTTGGCAGCAACCTATAACAGAGAAAACTTCAAAGTGGTAGATCACTATACTTATTCTCTTTGTGGCGACGGCGACTTGATGGAAGGCGTTTCGCAAGAAGCAAGTTCAATGGCTGCTCACATGAAATTAGGTAAATTGATCGTATTGTATGATTCAAATGATATTTCATTAGATGGTCCTACTTCAAAAGCTTTCACTGAAAATGTAGGAGCTCGTTATGAAGCTTATGGCTGGCAACATATTTTGGTTAAAGATGGGAATGATTTAGAAGCCATCAATCAAGCGATCGAAGAAGCAAAAGCTGAAACTGAAAAACCAACATTGATCGAAGTCAAAACAGTGATCGGCTACGGAGCTCCTAAAGAAGGAACTTCTGCTGTCCATGGGGCACCAATTGGCGATGATGGAATTAAAATGGCTAAAGGAGTGTATGGTTGGGAGTATCCTGATTTCACAGTTCCAGAAGAAGTAGCTGAAAGATTCCACCAAACAATGGTTGAAGAAGGGCAAAAAGCTGAAAATGAATGGAAAGAAATGTTTGAAAACTATAAACATGCTTATCCAGAATTAGCTCAACAATTTGAAGATGCGTTTGCTGGAAAACTTCCAGCTGACTGGGATGCTGAATTACCTTCTTATGAAGTAGGCGAAAGTCAAGCTAGCCGGGTTTCAAGCAAAGAAGTGATTCAAGAGTTATCAAAAGCAATCCCAAATTTCTGGGGCGGATCAGCGGACTTATCAGGTTCGAATAATACGATGGTCACTGCGGACAAAGACTTTACTCCAGAACATTATGAAGGTCGTAATATTTGGTTTGGCGTTCGTGAGTTTGCGATGGCAGCTGCGATGAACGGTATCCAGCTTCATGGCGGAACTCGTATCTATGGCGGTACATTCTTTGTTTTCGTTGATTACTTACGTCCAGCAGTCCGTTTAGCAGCTATTCAAAATACACCGGTCATCTACGTGTTGACACATGATTCAGTGGCGGTTGGTGAAGATGGACCAACACATGAGCCAATCGAACAATTAGCGTCTGTAAGATGTATGCCAGGTGTTCACGTGATTCGTCCAGCCGATGGGAATGAAACACGCGCTGCTTGGAAAGTAGCAATGGAATCGACTGATACACCAACGATCTTGGTTTTAAGTCGTCAAAATCTTCCAGTTCTGCCATCAACGAAAGAAGTGGCAGACGAAATGGTGAAAAAAGGAGCTTATGTACTATCACCAGCTCAAGGAGAAACACCAGAAGGTATCTTGATCGCGACTGGTTCTGAAGTGGATCTAGCAGTCAAAGCACAAAAAGAATTGGCAGCAGCTGGAAAAGATGTTTCAGTCGTTTCAATGCCAAGTTTCGATTTATTTGAAAAACAATCTGCAGAATACAAAGAAAGCGTCTTACCAAAAGCCGTAACAAAACGAGTAGCTATTGAAGCAGCAGCTTCATTTGGTTGGGAACGCTATGTTGGGACAGAAGGAACAACTATCACGATCGATCATTTTGGTGCTTCTGCTCCAGGAAATAAAATTCTTGAAGAATTTGGTTTCACAGTGGAAAATGTTGTAGCAACTTTCAACCAATTATAAAATGAGTTAAAGAAGTTTTACGACAAACGTTTAAGAACATCTGAAAAAAGGAGACTATTTTCAGATGTTCTTTTTTTGTAGTAGAAAATTAGAATAATGATTCGTGTTTAATATTACTTAATGTTTCTTTAACATTACGTTCGTGTTACAAAAAGAAAAATAGTAAAGATTGATTTGAGTTTCCCATAAATTAAAAGTATAATTTAATTAATTAAGATTGTTTAAAGATGGAAACTTTATCAAGAGTTTTTTATTTTTTTGAGGAGGAATTCGAATGCAAGAGCTGAAAACCCGCAGTGCCCGACACCAAAAGAATAAAAGAACCATGGTGATCAATAAAAAAGCGATTGCTCCTTTGATGGGGACAACTCTTTTAGTGGGGCCAATGATGGTTACAGCAGCACCGCAAAATGTACGAGCAGATGAGCAGGTCACACAAACGACTGCAGATCCACAAGCTTTCATCAATCAAATCGGTTGGGCAGCTTCTGAAGTGGCTGCAAACAATGATTTATATGCATCGGTCATGATTGCCCAAGCTTTATTAGAAAGTGCTTATGGCACATCTAGCCTGGCAAGTGCGCCAAACTATAATTTATTCGGAGTTAAAGGAAGTTATAGTGGTCAAGTCGTTTATATGGCTACAAAGGAATATCTTAATGGACAATGGGTCACGATGAATGAACCTTTCCGTAAATATTCTTCTTATTGGGAATCTCTGCAAGATCATGCCAACGTTTTGCGTTCAACTAGTTTTTCAACTGGAGACTATCATTATGCTGGTGTTTGGAAAAGTAATACCACGAGTTTTTACGATGCGACAGCATATCTAACTGGTCGTTATGCAACAGATCCGGGTTACGGAGCAAAATTGAACTCATTGATTAATACGTATAATTTAACCCGATTTGATACGCCTTCTTCTGGTACCACAACGACGACAAGTACTACCACAACGACTACTACGTCAACTACCTCTTCAACAAGCGGCAGCCAGACTTATAAAGTCGTTTCAGGCGATACTTTGTGGGATATCGCTCAGAAATTTGGTTTGTCAGTTGACGACTTAATGGCTAAAAATGGGATGACGATGTCTAACTATTCCTTATTAGTCGGACAAGAAATAAACGTTTAGTTAAATTAAGAGATAAAAACGGGAAAGGCTCTTCGCAGCTTTCCTGTTTTTTTACGTTGAAAAGGCGAATTATTCGCCAGAAGTTTCTTAGTTGTATTATCATTGAATAGAAGAAAATATTAAGGAGGAACTTAAAATGACACAAATTTATCATTCGATTACAGAATTGATTGGTCAGACACCGATCGTTAAGCTTAATCATTTGGTTCCAGAAGATTCAGCGGAAGTTTATGTGAAATTGGAATTTTTTAATCCTGGTGGTAGTGTAAAAGACCGGATTGCATTAAGTATGATTGAAAAAGCAGAACGGGATGGCCTTCTTAAGCCAGGAGACACAATCATCGAGCCGACTTCAGGAAATACAGGGATCGGATTAGCCATGGTTGGGGTAGCTAAAGGGTATAAAGTGATCATCGTGATGCCAGAAACGATGAGTATCGAACGACGCTTATTGATGAAAGGTTATGGTGCTGAATTACTGCTCACGCCAGGTAAGGATGGAATCAGTGGCTCAATCAAAGAAGCGAAACGTTTAGCAGCGGAAAATGACTACTTCTTGCCACTTCAGTTTGAAAATCCAGCCAATCCTTCTATCCATGAGAAAACAACTGGACATGAGATTCAAGAGGCGTTTGGTGTGAATGGGTTAGATGCTTTTGTAGCAGGGATTGGCACTGGAGGAACGATTTCTGGTGCTGGTAAAGAGTTGAAGCGAGTCTATCCAGCAATTGAAATCATTGGAGTTGAACCAGCCGAATCAGCGATTTTAGAAGGGAAAGAAGCAGGACCACATAAAATTCAAGGAATTGGGACAGGGTTTGTGCCAGATACTTTGGATACGAGCGTCTATGATCGGGTAGTTTCTGTAACAGGGGATCAAGCGTTAGCCACTGCTAGAGAAGTTGGAAAAAAAGAAGGAATCTTAGTAGGCATTTCATCAGGCGCAGCGATTGCTGCTGCTTTGGCAGAAGCGAAAGTGTTAGGTAAAGGAAAAAAAGTCTTAGCGGTTGTCCCAGATAACGGAGAACGTTATTTGTCAACAGCGCTTTATCAAGAAATGTAAAGAATTCTTACCACAACATTTAGACGTAATTAAGGAGATTTTTTCCTTAATTGCGTCTTTTTTCGCAATATTATGATTAATTTGAAATTTCTTTTCATGAAAAGTAGATTTTAAAAAGTAAAAATAGTATGATAGGACGAGAATAACAACGCGGGGTGTTAAAAATGGAGAATAAACTATTAGTTGAAGAAACAATCGAAAAATTGAAAAAGGAAAATATACGGATCACACCTCAGAGGTATGCAGTTTTAGAGTATCTGATTGAACATCATTCACATCCGACTGCTGACGAAATTTATCGTGCTCTGGAAGATCGTTTTCCGAATATGAGTGTGGCAACAGTTTATAACAATTTAAGATTGTTTACTTCAATTGGCTTTGTACAAGAGATGAAATTTGGGGATTCATCTAGTCGATTCGATTTTAGTTCAAAACGTCACTATCATGTGATATGCGAAAATTGTGGAAAGATCGTCGATTTTCATTATCCTGATTTAGCGGACATCGAAATGGCAGCTGGTCGATTGACGAACTTTGAGATCAATGAGCATCGTTTGGAATTATATGGTCGCTGTCCTGAGTGTCAAAAAGAACAAGCGATTTAGTTTGCTGAAAGTATTGATAAAAATATGAAAAAATAAAAAATTAGTCAGTTTGATAAACAAATCACTGACTTTTTTTTATTTTTTTCTCTTTCTTTCACAAAGGTTATAGTATATGTTTTTGTTTTCACAAGTAAATCGTGGAGTAATCAGCAATTGCGCAGGAGAATGAACAGAAAACAACAAGGTTGAATTTGTGAATTCACAAGCATTAAACTGTTGTATCCGTTTTATTTTTGCTATATTTAAACTTGTCGAAGGACAAATCGTTAATCGGAGGGATTCACATATGAAAGTTGTAGTAATTGGCTGCACGCATGCGGGTACAGCAGCTGTTAAAAGTATCTTAAAAAATCACCCAGAAGCGGATGTTACTGTGTACGAGCGAAATGATAATATTTCCTTTTTATCATGTGGGATCGCATTATACGTGGGTGGTGTAGTAAAAGACCCAGCCGGTTTATTCTATTCTAATCCTGAAGAACTACATTCTTTAGGTGCAACTGTAAAAATGGAACATGATGTAACTGACGTGGATACTGAAAAGAAAACTGTGACAGCCAAAGATCTAAAAACTGGTGAAGTTGAAATAGTTTCTTATGATAAATTGGTAATGACTACTGGCTCTTGGCCAATCATTCCGCCAATCAAAGGAATTGAATCAAAAAATATTTTGTTATGTAAAAACTATAACCAAGCAAATGAAATTATTGCACAAGCAGAAGATGCAAAACGGGTGGTCATCGTAGGTGGCGGTTATATCGGTATCGAATTAGTCGAAGCTTTTGTTGAATCTGGTAAACAAGTTACATTGATTGATGGTTTAGATCGTATTTTAAATAAATATCTTGATAAACCATTCACAGATGTATTAGAAAAAGAACTTGTCGACCGTGGAGTTACTCTAGCATTAGGTGAAAATGTTTCTGAGTTTATTGCGGATGAAGAGGGTAAAGTGAAACAAGTAGCAACTGCTAAAGAAACTTTTGACGCGGACATGGTCATCTTATGTGTTGGTTTTAGACCAAATACGACATTAGTTGATGGAAAAGTTGATACGTTACCTAATGGAGCCATCAAAGTTAATGAATACATGCAAACAAGTGATCCAGATATCTTTGCTGCAGGGGATTCTGCTGTAGTAAGTTATAACCCAAGTGGTACCCAAAATTATATTCCTTTGGCAACTAACGCAGTTCGTCAAGGATTGTTAGTAGGAAATAACTTGACTGAACATAAAATGGCGTATCGTGGAACGCAAGGAACGTCTGGACTTTACCTATTTGGTTGGACGATTGGTTCAACAGGGGTGACAAAAGAGAGCGCACCTATGAATAATTTAGAAGTCCAAGCAACGGTCTTTGAAGACAATTATCGTCCAGAATTCATGCCAACAAATGAAAAAGTGATGATGGAATTGGTTTATGAAAAAGGGACAAACCGCATTGTCGGTGCCCAATTCATGTCGAAATATGATATCACTCAATCAGCAAATACGATGTCACTGGCTGTTCAAAATAAAATGACCGTTGAAGATCTAGCGCTATCTGATTTCTTCTTCCAACCTCATTTTGACCGTCCATGGAACTACTTGAACCTATTGGCACAAGCTGCGTTGGGCGAAATCGAAACTGCACAATAAGCAATCAGCGAATGGTTGAACATTGTTTATTCGCTTTATAGCTATCAACGAGAGGTTGAGACAAAAGTGTTCAGCATCAAGAAATAAGAAGGAATTTCCGAAAATTGACAAGAAACACAAAAACTAGTTTTTGATGTTGATTGTTACCTACTTGGTGCTTCTCAAATTTTTGGTAAATTTCGGTTTATTTCCGAAGATGCTACTTTTGTCTCACCGTTTATTCGTTTTTTAGAGATACTAGAAGAGACTGAGACAACTTTTGTCCCAGTCCCTCTTTTTTTTACGTAAAGGTATCAACGGGTATTATCGAAACAAAAGAATCTTTTTTTCTAAAAATAAGAAAAAGAGATTCTTTTGTTTCTTTTTTATATGATAAAATTCAACTATTCTAATCAGGAGTGATGTTATGAACTTGTTTGAACGATCTTATATGTTGTTGGCACTCGCTTATGGGTTGGCTGATGCAGGAGATTTTAAAGCAGTCGGTGAAGAAGGAAAAAAAAATTATCAATTGTTATTCTCAACTTTTATTAAAATGCTTGAAAATGATGAACAGGAAGCATTGATTGACCGAGAGAAAAAACCAGCAATCATTGATTCCTTGAAAAGAACGATTAAATTTTATGAAATGAAAAATCCCAAAGAGTTACAGCAAATGATGGAAAACATGAAAAAAGATGATCCAACAGATTTTATAATTTTTCCAGCATATATCACTAAAAAAATTCAGGATCATGTATTTGGATTAATCCTTTATAGAAAAGAAGGACATTATTTAGTAGCGATGATTGATAAATTGGAAGATACGAACAGTGATCGTCCATCAGGTGTATTCACAACGATTCTTCCAGAAAAATTAAGTACTTTAAGTAAAATCATTTTCCAGACAAAATTTGAACATCACAAAGATAGTCGTTGCAATACAGCAAAAGTTATTCAGCAATTAGGCGAAGAAAAAATAGACCCTACATACCTCAACCTTAGTATGAGGGGATATAATGGAATGGCAAATTGTACGGTTAAAGAACTTTTTGGGACTTTTAGAGTCGTTCTCTACAACAGTCAGAAATCTATTTTTCAAGAGACAATAGCTACTGGGTTAAAAAAACTACCAGTAGAATTAAAAAGTAGAACAATTAAGCCAAAGGTAGGAAATACCAGAGATAATCGTAAGATGTTACTTGAAGCTTTTATAAAAGAAGCGAGATTTAATAAAAAACAAGTCAGTGCGTTGACTCATCTATATAACGTTTATTTAGAGCTTAAAGAACAACGAGAAAAAAGAATTGCTGAAAACCCCTATTATTTTTTGGAATACTCTCAGGGATAATTTACAGCAAGTTTTACCAATAGTATAATCAACGACTCAAGTTCGCCGCTTACTTTCAAAAAAAGTCAATCGTTTGATAATTTTAAGGTGTTCACCTCGTCAAAAAGGCAATTACCAAACTTGGGGGAGATTTTAAAAGGAATACTTGATGAAGAAAATATCCGTAAGAATCTTCATCATTTAACAAGAAATGCTAGTATAAATGCTAGTGTGAAAAATGAATTACATACAAGAAAACAACTGACATCAGATGATAAAAATCTGAGCGTCAGTAATAACAAAAAAAACGATTGTATTGATTATTACAGTAAAATGGATGTCAAATCCAAGTGAAAGTATATAGATAGTCAAGTCTATCAATTGAATGAAATAATTTGAAAAATTACTGATTTCTATATTTAAAAAATAGCGTCTTTTTAATATGCCTAGGTTTGTAAGGGGATAAGTGAGGAAGTAGTTTGAAAAAATTTAGGTCTAAATAAGCACATAGATAACAAAGTAGACAAAATTTAATATTATTTTGAGATAAAGTATTCTTTTAATTCTTAGACATAAAAGCTATAAGTTGTCTTTCAATTCGTTTTCTGACAAAATAAATAGAGGATGATGAAAATCATGTCAAACGATAACGAAGGAGCAATCAAATAATGGAAAAAGAATATTTTGTACAACAAGCAGCATTTCTGGATGATTATAAAAAAGAAGCAAAAGATGAAACGATCAATGTCGATCAATTAGCTGATCAAGTAATCAACCAATTGAATGAAACACAAGAGGATTATTATCTAATGAGTGGGGAAGTAGCGAAAGATGGCAATTCCCATCGTTTCCCATTCAGTCGTCGCGTTTATTCAGATGAAAACGACGGAACAATCAATACGGAGTATACTTATGAAGGAGAACCTTACGTCTTGCAAACGGAAGAAGATAAATAAGCAGTTCTCTAATCATTTAAAAAAAGTTCAGGTTTTTCAATCGAATGATGATTGGGAGACCTGGCTTTTTTTGCGACGGCAGATGCTCTTTGATAGAGCGAATATTATATTTATTCCGAAAAGTGAAAAAGTGAAACAAAAAATAAAAAACATATAGAAGTAAAGGAAAGCTACCTTGCCTCGAACAAGCTTTTTCCGTATACTGGATTTGAAGTGAGGGAAAAATCATGTTGAACTTAGAAAATTACTTAAAAGCAGGACAAACAACGATATCGAACTTGTTGTTAAAAAATTATCATCGTATCGGATTACAAGCAGAAGAGTTTTTATTTATTTTGCAATTGCAAAGGGCGCAACTCGAAGGAGACTTTTTCCCAGATTTACACTCGATTGCGTTGGATATGGGTGTCAAACAAGAGCGTATCTATCAAATTTTAAATCACTTGATCAGTAATGGGTTTATTAAAATTGAAACAGCAACAATTGATGGTAAGCAAGCTGATCGTTACAATCTATATCCTATATATGAAATTTTAGGGAATTTTTTGGAAAGTCAAAATCAAAAACAAGCTGATTTAAGTCAAGAAAAAATGGTGCAGTCTGTTTATCAGTTATTTGAACAGGAATTTGGTCGCCCATTGTCAGCCATCGAATTTCAACGGATCGGTCAATGGTTAGAAGAAGATCATTATCAACCGGAAATTCTGAAACTTGCTTTACGTGAGGCTGTTTTGAATCAAGCGTATAGTTTTAACTATGTGGATCGAATCTTGTTGTCTTGGGAACGTAAAAATTTAAAGACGAAGCAACAAGTAGAAGAAGATCAAAAAAGACGAAAACAACAAATGTTACAAAAAGAAGTGGAAAGCACTAACGCACAACCAGAAGCCTTGCCAAAAGTTACGTTGAAAAATTGGCTGGAGGAATAATATGTTAAGTAAACAAAAAACAATGGAAGCCTTGACAAAAATGTACGACATGTTCCCAGAAGCACATGGTGAATTAAAACATCGAAACCCTTATGAACTGTTGATTGCTGTCATACTCAGTGCTCAAGCAACCGATGTCTCAGTTAATAAAGCGACCCCAGCTCTTTTTGAAGCTTTTCCAACTCCTGAAAAGCTGGCTGCGGCTCCGATTGATGACATTATCCCTAAGATCAAAACGATTGGTCTTTACCGCAATAAAGCAAAAAATATCAAAGCATGTGCCCAACAATTGATGGATCGCTTTTCAGGTCAAGTTCCTCAAACTAGAGAAGAATTGATTTCTCTTCCAGGAGTTGGACGAAAGACAGCGAATGTCGTTTTAGGTGATGCTTTTGGTATACCAGCAATTGCTGTGGATACTCATGTCGAGAGAGTAACAAAACGTTTAAGGATTTGTAAGTTGAACGCCTCGGTGTTGGAAGTAGAAGAAACGTTGATGCGCAAAGTACCAAAAGAATTATGGGTCAAGACTCACCACACTTTAATATTTTTTGGTCGTTATCATTGCACGGCAAGAAGTCCACGGTGTGAAGTTTGCCCCTTGTTAGACATGTGTCAAGATGGAAAAAACAGAATGAAAGAAAAAACATTGAACGTAAAATAAAAGATAAAAAAAGGAAGTTGAGGTTTTTCTCAACTTCCTTTTTTGTTATGTGCCAGAAGACGTTGAACGACTAGAGGACTGTCCGGACTGTGCATTGTTCTCCGGAGGTGTTTGCGCTGGTGGTGTCGTGGATGACTCAGGAGTTGCCGAAGATGAAGAGCTTTGACTACTGCTGCTATTTTCTGGCGTTTCAGCTGAACTACTTGAATCATTTTTTTCACTTGAACTATCTAACGATGTCGATGATTCGGCAGATGACTCAGTTGTTGAAGTTTCTGTCGATTCCGACGAAGAAGATACCGGTGTCGAACTTTCAGGTACCAGTGTCACTGATGAAGATGGCACCGTTGTTGAAGGGATCGTCGTACTTGGTGTTTTCTTGAGTTGATCGGTAAAGTATAATTCACCGCCAGATCTTACCAGTCCGCTAGGCATTTGCCAATCGCTATTTGTGACGCTGGATGATACATATTTCATTAATTCTCGATAAACATCAGAAGCAACATGAGACGAAGCAGAGGTGACAGGAGTCATTTTGTTGTTATAACCGGTCCATACTGAGATGGCGTAGTTTGGTGTATAACCAGCAAATAAAATATCAGGATACACACCGCTAGAAGTTCCTAATTTTGCGTACTCATCATCCGTATAGTTGGAAGTCCCGGTTTTCCCAGCTTGGTATAATCCAGGAATCAACGCATTCGTCCCAGTTCCTTTTGTTAATGTATCTTTTAAAATATCTGTGACCATATAGGCTGTTTCTGGAGACATAGCTGTATTACCATCGGGATCGAACGTTTCTTCTGTGCCGTCTTGGAAGACGATCTTATTGACATATTGTGGTTTATAATACGTTCCTCCGTTAGCGAAAGCAGCATAGGCAGCCGCCATTTTCAAGGAAGAAGCGCCATATTTTGTGCCGTCTTGTTTTTCTGTGTTACTTGAAATCGCATTTGATTGATGGATCGTACTATATTCAATTCCAAGATCTTTTAAAAAGGTGCTGACTTTATCTGCGCCGACTTCATTGAACAATTTGACAGCTGGAACGTTCCTGGAAAGATACAAGGCTTGTCTTAAGGTGATCGTCCCCATAAAACGGTTATCCCAGTTGCCTACTGGTGTTGAGGTTCCTTCATAGTTATAAGGAGCATCACTGATCGTTTTTCCTGTAGAATATTTTAGATATTCAAAAGCTGGGCCATAATCTGTGACTGGTTTCATCGTCGAACCGAAGTCACGAGAAGTATTAACAGCTAAGTTCATACCTAGTGTGACATCTTCTGCAATATGGCGACCGCCAATTTGCGCTTTTACTTGACCAGTATTGACATCGATCAACGTAGAAGCAACTTGCATTTCATCATCAGGATAGTTGACATAGTCATCAGTGTTGACAATATCATAAAGATGTTTTTGTGCGTCTAGATCTAAGTTAGTATAGATATCCAATCCATCAGTAAATACATTTTTATCCGTTTTTTCTTGAACTTCATTGATGACTTCTTTGACATAATTATCAACGATTTTTGAATTATCATCTTCTTTTTTCATCTCTTGAAGACCATCATCGATTGGTGTATTCACTGCAGCATCATATTCTGATTGAGAGATTTTCTTGTTTTGTAACATGGTATATAAAACAGTATCTCGCCGTTTTTTTGCTTGTTCTGGATATTGGTATGGGTCATAGGCAGAAGGCGCTTGTGGCATTCCAGCTAACAAAGCAGTCTGTGGTAATGAAAGTTCTGGTAATCTTTTACCAAAATAATTTTCTGCTGCCGTTTCCATTCCGTATAATCCGTTGGACATATAGACTTTGTTCACATAGTAAGTCAATATTTCTTGTTTTGATTTTTGTTGTTCTAATTTTACAGCTAACCAAGCTTCTTGTGCTTTTCGTTTCAAGGTTTGATCTGAAGCGTTGGTAGAGAAGTAGGAGAGCTTAATCAATTGTTGGGTCAATGTACTACCACCTTGAAGTCCTCCAGAAGTAAAGTTAGAAAGTGCAGAGCCGACGATCCGAACTGGGTCGATCCCGATATGTTTATAGAAACGACGATCTTCAACAGAAACGATGGCGTTTTCTAACGTTTTCGGCAATTCGTTTGCGGTAATCTTTTCTCTTTTTTCTGCTCCTAAATCTTCAAATAATTCGCCATTTTGTGTGTAAAGTTTAGAAGAAACAGTCGCATCTAATGCAGTGTCCGTTAATTTTGGAGCATCTTTTGCATAAAACCAAAATAATCCGACACCGGCTAGGAAAGCGATACAAATCAAAGAAAATAAAATCAAGATGATACGGATGAAAAGCCCACGCTTCTTATGCCCGGAACCTTTGCCAGAAGTTTTATTTCTTGTTTGACTCGTCTTTTTAGAAGAAGAGGGACTGTTTCGTCTGGAAGTTCTTGTTTGCTCATTTGCCATTCTTGCGATCTCCTTCGATAGTTAATGTTGATAAGTATTGATCTACCGCTTTTAGATAAGGGATACGTGGCGAAAAACCTGTTTGGATCTCGATCCCTATTTTTTCGATCAATGAAAGCGGAAGCGACTTTTTCCCCTGATTCTTTTGCGCATGCCAATAATCGATCAGATAAGTACTATCTAAATAAAAGCAACGCTTCAACGTAGAAAACCATAATAGGACAAAACAAATTCCTTGTTGCTTTAGACAAGCTTCCATATGGTCAATTTGATGCGCATGGAAATTTTTGAAGGGAAAAGATGTCTTATTCTTTGTTTCTTTCGCTTCAAAATCCAAATAGAAACCTCGATATACACCGTTATAATCTGTTGTGGAGGCCTGTGAGAAATAAGCTTCCTTAATAACAGCGGCGCTACGTCGAGGATAATCTACTTTAACAATTTGAATGGGGGTTGGTTTTTTATGGATAACAGCTACTTGGTGCGCTAAGTAATACTGGTTACTTTCGTTAATTGCTTCTTCAAAACGCATCCCTCGATTGCCAAATTCAATGGCTGATTCTCTTTTTTCTTGAACTTTTTCCTTTAAAGAGGCATTCTTATGATAGGGTTGGCCGTTTGGATAGCGTAAAACCATTTTAATCACACTCCTAGCCAACATTATAGCAAAAAAGAATCAAGAAAGAAAAGGAAACTCAAATGGACCGATTAAAAGTGATGTATATTTCCGGTTATCGAAGTTTTGAACTTGGGGTTTTTAAGGAAAATGACCCTAAAATAACGGTTATTAAAAAAGTCTTAAAAAAAGAGATACAGCAATTAGTCGAAGAAGGACTTGAATGGGTTCTTACTAGTGGAAACTTGGGTATAGAAACATGGGTCACGGAAGTAGTTGCTGAATTAAAGCAGGAATACCCTGAGTTAAAGTTGGGGATCATCTACCCATTCAAAGAGTTTGGAAATAATTGGAATGAGAATAATCAAGAAAAGTTAAGAATGGCAGAACAGTTAGCAGACTACGTTGAAGCAGTTAGCCATCAAGCCTATCAATCACCTAGCCAATTAAGAAACCACACGCGTTTTTTACTTGACCATACCGATGGCTGTCTATTAATTTATGATACTGAGTTTCCAGGGAAAACCCAGTATTTTCTGAAAGAGGCGCAAACCTATCAACAGGATCATTCTTATGAAATTCGGCTAGTCAGTATGGATGATTTACAAAATTTCAGTGAATAATTCAGATAGTGTTTGATTTATCAAGTTATTTCCGATACAATGATATAGGTAGAAACTGTTATTATGTAAATGAAAACTAGAGGTGTAAATATGGCGGAATTGGTTTATAGTCCTAAAGACATTTTACAACAAGAATTCAAAACAAAGATGCGTGGCTATGATCCCATCGAAGTGGATGAATTCTTAGACAATATCATCAAAGATTATGAAACTTACAGCAAAAAACTCCTTGCTTTACAAGAAGAAAATGATAAATTAAGTGCCAAAGTAGCACAATTATCAAAAACACAAGGAGCAGCACAAACGCGTGTTCAACAAGTTGAAACACCGAAAAGTGCAGCAGTCACAAATTTCGATATCTTGAAACGTTTGTCAAATCTTGAACGTGAAGTATTTGGAAAAAAATTGGATCAACAATCATCAACAGTGAATGTTTCCCAACCTAACCCAAACAACTACACAAATGCAAGTGACGATGATAACGAAAAGACACGTCAATTCTAAGATTGATGATACATTGCGGTTTTTGGGTAATCGCGGTCTGACATGATCAGGCTGAGGAAAGTCCATGCTCGCACAGGCTGTGATGCCTGTAGTGTTCGTGCTTAGCGAAACAATAAGCTAAGGTGCTCTATTAGAGTAACGGCAGGAAAACAAGCTAAGGTTTTTAACTATGCTTAAGTATCCTTGAAAGTGCCACAGTGACGAAGCGGATAGGGAAACTTATTCGGTGGAACGCGGTAAACCCCTCGAGCGAGCAACCCAAACAATGGTAGGGGCGCTTTTTGTTGGGAATTAAGAACGAGACAAAAAGGCAGGTTAACTGCAGATAGATGGTTACCACATTGCTTTTTCTCCCTGGAAAAGTAGTGTACAGAACATGGCTTACAGAAAACCGCAATATAACAGGGAATACCTTCCAACCATGTTGTGAAGGTTTTTTTTAACATTAGAGTGTCACCACTGATTTATACCATTCAATAAATGACTTGTTTGTTCAGGAACACAAAAATGAACGAGTGAAGAATGGTAATTTAGAGACAAGTATGAAAAAAATACTGATTCATTTTTCGGTTTGATTTTACAAAAAGCTGGACGACCACGTTCAGCTTTTCTTATAAGGAGATAAGTATGGATACGACTAGAGAATTTAATCTTGTGGCAACGGCTGCAAGTGGGTTAGAAGCCCTTGTTGGAAAAGAACTACGTGACTTAGGCATAGATTGTCAAGTTGAAAATGGACGGGCACGTTTCAAAGGAACGATGGAAACGATCGCTACAGCAAATTTATGGTTACGAACAGCTGACAGGGTAAAGATCGTTGTTGGGGAATTTGATGCGTTTACCTTTGATGAACTATTTGAGAAAGTTAAAGCATTACCTTGGGAAGACTTTCTACCTTTAGATGCTGAATTTCCGGTTGCAGGAAAATCAATCAAGTCTAAGCTTTATAGTACACCTGATTGTCAGGCGATCACTAAAAAAGCGATCGTTGAACGATTGCGTAAGTATTATCACCGTCCGGCATCTGTTCCATTAACGGAGACAGGCGCACATTTTCAATTAGAAGTCGCTTTACTAAAAGATCATGTCATGATCACACTAGACACAACTGGTCCTAGTTTGTTCAAACGGGGATATCGTTTGGAAAAAGGTGGCGCACCGTTGAAAGAAAACATGGCAGCCGCTTTAGTGATGTTGACAAATTGGCGAAAAGATCGTCCGTTTTATGATCCAGTGTGTGGTTCTGGTACGATCTGCATCGAAGCTGCCTTGATTGGACACAACATTGCACCAGGATTTAATCGTGAATTTGCTTGTGAATCATGGGATTGGTTTAGTAAAGATGTTATGGAAAATGTTCGAGCATTGGCAGAAGAGCAAGCAGACTATGATATTGAACTCGATATCACAGGTTCTGATATCAATGGGCGGATGATCGAAATTGCTAAAGCGAATGCGGAAGAAATTGGCTTAGGCTCTTCAATCACGTTTAAACAACAAGCAGTCAAAGATTTCAAAACGGATAAAGAATACGGCGTAATCGTCGCGAATCCGCCTTATGGAGAGCGTTTAGGTGAAGAAGAAACGGTTCGTCGCTTGTATGAAGAAATGGGCGATGTTTTCCGTCCATTAAAGACATGGAGTAAATACATTTTGACAAGTGACCTTACTTTTGAAGAGTATTATGGGCAAAAAGCTACTAAAAAACGTAAACTGTATAACGGAGCTTTACGGACTGATCTCTTCCAATACTGGGGAACGCGGCCACCAAGAAAAGACAAAACGATTTAAAATTATATGGGATGGATGGAGGAATAAATGATGAATGAAAAAGAATTGATGAAAGAACTAAAAGAAATCAATCTCTTGCAACAAACCTTGGGAATTTTAGATTGGGATATCCAAACAGGTATGCCAGAAAAAGCGAGTGAGGATCGTAGTGAAGTCAATAGTTATCTTTATAGTCTTTATTTCTCAAAGAAAATTGGACCTAAGATCAAAGAAGCCATCCAATATTTTTCTGAACATCCCAATGAATTATCTGAAACGGGAAAAATCGTGTTCGAGAAGGTCAAAGAAGACTATGAACTTGAATATAAAGTTCCTGAAGAATTGATGACTGCATTGACAGCAGCAACTTCTACCGCACAGGTGCAATGGCAGCAATCTCGTGAAACGAAAAATTTTGCGGATTTTCAAGAAGCATTGACTAAAAATATTGAGTTAACAAAACAGTTGATCCCCTATTGGAAAAAAGACGAAGCAACAGATTATGATGTGTTACTCAACCAATATGAACCAGGGATGTCTGTTGAAATCTTAGATCGTGTTTTCCAACAAGTAAAAGAAGGGATCATGGAAATTAGAAAAACCTTAGCAGAAAAAGGTCATGAACCAGATACCTCTTTTCTTTCTCGAAAAATGACTAAAGCCCAACAAAAAAGGTTTGTCACAGGCGTGATTGAACAGTTAGGTTATGATTTCTCAAGAGGACGTTTAGATGACACAATCCACCCTTTTATGATCGGGATCAATCATAATGATGCACGTATTACGACTCGTTGGAATGAACATGACTTTAAAATGGCAGTCTTTGGCGTGATCCATGAAGCTGGTCATGGAATGTATGAGCAAGATATTGACGAAAAATTTGCTTATACTCCGATTTACCAAGGTACTTCGATGGGAATCCACGAATCTCAATCACTGTTCAATGAGATCATCATTGGTAGCAATCGAAGTTTCTGGGAAAAACAATATCCATTTTTCCAACAATGTGCAGAAGGAACATTCGATGATATTTCATTTACTGACTTTTATCGCTCGCTGAAACAAACCCAAGCAAGCTTGATCCGAATTGAAGCAGATAGTTTAACGTATCCATTGCATATCATTATTCGTTATGAAATTGAGAAAATGATTTTCAATGAGGGCGTGGACGTGGCTCAATTACCAACTATTTGGAATCAAAAGTATGAGGAATATCTAGGAATACGACCTGCGAATGATTTAGAAGGAATCTTGCAAGATGTCCACTGGTCAGGAGCTAGTTTTGGTTACTTCCCATCTTATGCTTTAGGATATATGTATGCTGCGCAACTGCTTCACGCATTAGAAAAAGAGCTTTCGATCGATGAAGTGCTAGCATCCGATGATTATCGACCAATCAAAGAATGGATGAAAGAAAAGATCCATCAATATGGTGCATCTAGAAAACCAACGCAATTGATTCAGGATGCAACCGGTGAGGCGCTAAATCCGCAGTATTTGATCGATTACATGAAAAAAATCTATTTTTCGGTCTATCAAGTAGCTGAATTCAGTAGCGAGAAAGAAGGAAAATAAATGGAGAAACTGCAGGAAATTGCTGATTACAGTTTCAAGCAATTAGCAATGGATCAAACTGGACACGGGATTGATCATACGGTAAGAGTCGTTAAATTAGCAGAGAAAATTTTAGCAACTGAACCGCAAGCTGATCCATTGATTACCCTTGCTTCTGCTTATTTGCATGATACGATCGATGATAAAGTAGTAGCCGATGAAACGAAAGCAAAAGCAGAGTTACATCAATTTTTGCAACGTTTAGAGCTATCAGATGCAACCATTGAATCAATCTTTTTGATTATTGAAAACCTGTCTTTTTCAAAAGGGTTGTCAGGTGAAAAAATGGCATTACCTATTGAAGGAAAAATTGTTCAAGATGCAGATCGTCTTGAAGCCTTAGGAGCAATTGGTATTTTGCGTACGGCTTATTTTGGTGGTGGACATGGCCATCCCATTTTTGATGAAAGTCGGCACCCAATCAGTTATCAAAATAAAAAAGATTATCGCAAAGGGTCTACTGTGATCAATCATTTTTACGAAAAATTGTTCTTATTACCAGATAGGATGAACACCCCATATGGTATAAAGGAAGCAAAACGACGAGAAGCCTTTATGCGGGAATTTATTGATGAATTCTTCAATGAATGGTCAGTAGGAGATCCTGATTTTACTCCCGAAAGCTGGTTGGCAACAGGAGGTTGAGACAAAAGTGTTTAGCATCAAGAAATAAGAAGGAATTTCCGAAATTTGACAAGAAACACAAAAACTCGTTTTTGATGTTGATTGTTACCTACTTGGTGCTTCTCAAATTTTTGGTAAATTTCGGCAAATTTTCCGAAGATGCTACTTTTGTCTCACCGTGAACAAGAGGTCGTGAAAAGAGTGTTTTGACCTGAGCGCTCACCAAGTAAAAACTGCGACGAGTAATCGCATGAGCATTAAGGATGAAAATCTCGAAACAGCTCCCCATGTTTTGAGATTTTTTGACTTATCGCCGAAGGTCAGCTCTTTGAACACCGTTTAGCAAGAGGCTGTGAAAGAAGCGTTTAGCTCCGAGCGAATAAGAGAGGATTTTTTAAAATAGCTCCTCATATTTTAGAAAATCATCGCTTATTGTTGAGGAGTTGCTTCTTGAACGCCGTTTATCCGTTTTTAGAGAGACCAGAAGAGACTGAGGCAAGGTTTGTCTCAGTCTCTTCTTGTGGTCATGAGTAGTAACTGATGACCATAGGGAACGTTTTTTGTGTTGGGAGAAAGACTCCTTAAAATAGCTACAGGTAAGCGCCTTGGACCAAGTAATATATAGCTAGAGAAGCAAACATTAAAAGAATTTAATATACAAATAGAATATTCGTTTTTTTATTTCATAACAAAAAACAAGGCTAACTAATGGCGGAAAATTCAGAATATATGGAATATTTATTGGGAAGTTGATTAAGTTAAGGGTTGATATTAGCTAGATGTGATCCTCTTAAAAATAACGATAGTTACTAAAATAAGTAAAAAAATATTTCGTTAGTGGAGTACCGATTGTTTTGTTATGTAAGAAAATACTCAGTTAAATAACTCTCATAATTTGTGTAAGCGCTATCAGAAAAGGTATACTTATAAACAGGAACGAAAGGCTGCATATTCGTTCCTCAACCTTGAAGGTTAGAAAAATGGGGGTGGAGACATGTCTTCTGAAGTATTGTCAACTTATTTAGAACAGGAACTGGCTTTATTGAAGGAAAAAGGACTATACAACACGATTGATATCCTTGAAGGTGCAAATGGTGCGATCATTGAGGTAGCAGGGAAAAATTTGATCAATCTAGCATCGAATAATTATTTGGGGTTTGCTGATCGAGTGGAGCTGAAACAAGCGTGTATCGACGCAACAAATCGCTATGGTGTCGGCGCAGGTGCTGTCCGAACAATTAATGGCACATTACGTATCCATCAAGAATTAGAGAATAAAATTGCAGAATTTAAAGGGACAGAAGCAGCGATTGCTTTTCAATCAGGCTTCAATTGTAATATGGGAGCTATTTCAGCCATTATGACTAAGGAGGATGCGATCTTATCAGATGAATTGAATCATGCTTCGATCATCGATGGATGTCGCCTTTCTGGTGCCAAAATCATTCGTGTTAAGCATCAAGATATGAACGATCTAGAAGAAAAAGCAAAAGAAGCGGTAAATAGTGGGAAATATAACAAAATCATGTATATCACAGACGGTGTTTTTTCAATGGATGGCGATGTAGCTAATTTACCCGATATGATCCCGATTGCCGAAAAATACGGGTTGATTACTTATGTGGATGATGCCCATGGTTCTGGAGTGATGGGAAAAGGAGCCGGCACAGTGAAGCATTTTGGTCTCCAACAGAAAATTGACATGCAAATGGGTACATTGTCTAAAGCAATCGGTGTCGTTGGTGGCTATGTCGCAGGATCTAAATCGTTGATCGACTGGTTAAAATCACGAGGACGTCCTTTCTTGTTTTCAACATCACTTACACCAGGTGCTGCTGGCGCTGCTCTAGCATCGATTCAACTGATGCAAGATCATCCAGAATTAGTCGAAAAAGTTTGGGAAAATGCCATTTATTTCAAAGAAGAACTGAAAAAAATCGGGTATGACATCGGCGTGTCGGAAACACCAATCACTCCAGTGATACTTGGCGATGAGAGTCTAACACAACAATTTTCTAAAAAGTTGATTGAAAATGGACTATATGTGAAACCAATCGTTTATCCAACCGTACCATTGGGAACAGGTCGTGTTCGTAATATGCCAACTGCAGCTCATACAAAAGAAATGCTCGATCATGCTGTAGCGATTTACCAAAAAGTCGGAAATGAAATGGGCATCATTTGATTTAGTAGAAACGATCTCGCCTGAAATCTAAGAGAAAGACGATCACAGGATAGAGCGTTTCGGTTGTATTTCTGTGAAAATCAAAAAATTACCTTTTTTTATATTTTGATCGTCGAGGAATGGTCGATGGAATGTAGGTAGCATTTATTTTTAATAGATAGTGAAAATGAACTAAAAAGGAGTGTTTGTATGAAAAAAGTATTAGTTACTGGCTGCCTTGGACAAATCGGATCGGAATTAGTTTTACGTTTAAGGGAAGATCTGGGTAATGAAAATGTTGTCGCAACGGATATTCGTATGCCTGAAAAGCTAGAAGATGGTGAACTATTTGAAATTTTAGACGTCATGGATTACGAAAAAATGCGAGCGTTAGTCGAAAAATATCAAGTAGATACTTTGATTCATTTGGCAGCGCTTTTATCAGCTGTCGCTGAAGCAAAACCAAAGTTCGCTTGGGACCTCAATATGGTTGGGTTAGTCAATGCGCTGGAAGTCGCAAGAGAATTTAAGTTAAAATTCTTCACGCCAAGTTCAATCGGCGCTTTTGGACCTAATACACCAAAAGATGAGACTCCTCAAGATACACTCCAACGACCAACAACAATGTATGGCGTGACAAAAGTCGCAGGCGAGCTTTTGTGTGACTACTATTATACAAAGTATGGCGTAGATACACGAGGTGTACGCTTCCCAGGATTGATTTCTTATAAAACTTTACCTGGTGGTGGGACAACGGACTATGCAGTGGATATTTATTATTCAGCTATCAAAGAAGGAAAATACACGTGCTTTATTGATCGTGGTACAGCTATGGACATGATGTACATGCCAGATGCCATTGAGGCGATTGTTCAGTTGATGAATGCTGATCCTAAAAATTTAGTTCATCGCAATGCATTCAATATCTCTGCGATGTCTTTTGAACCAGAAGAAATCAAAGCGTCAATCAAAAAAGTGTTTCCTGATTTTGAAATGGACTATGCAGTTGATCCAGTGCGACAATCGATCGCAGACTCTTGGCCAAATTCATTAGATATTAGTTGTGCGCAAAAAGAGTGGGGCTTTCAACCACGTTACGACCTAGATAAAATGACTCAAGATATGTTGACCAAGTTGCAAGAGAAATTGACAGCAACAGTCTAATTACTATAGTTTATCGTAAACTTCCGATCGAGTGGTGGGGAGTTTACGATAAAGGGAGGATAAGCGATGGAACGTAACCAAGTATCGGTTGAAAAAAACAAAGTCGAACTAAAGCGAACAATGGGCTTTTTTACTGCTTTATCGACTGTGATGGGAACAGTGATTGGAGCGGGAGTATTCTTTAAAGCAGCGAGTGTCGCAGAAGTTACAGGATCAGTTAGTTTACATATGCTTTCTTGGTTTTTGGGAGGTATCATCTCCGTCTGTGCAGGTTTAACTGGTGCAGAACTTGCCGCAGCGATCCCCGAAACAGGTGGTATGGTCAAATATATCGAACGAACCTATGGTCAAACGGCTGCTTTTTTGTTAGGTTGGGCACAAGTTGTGATTTACTTTCCTGCAAATGTAGCGGCACTATCAATCATCTTTGGGACACAATTTGTGAACTTATTTGCCTTAGAACAGCAATGGATTGTCCCCATCGCTATTATAGCCGCTGTGACGATCATGCTGATCAATTTTTTAGGATCAAAAGTTGGTGGAACTTTTCAATCCATTACCTTAATCTGTAAATTGATCCCACTGGCAGTCATCGTCTTGTTTGGCTTATTTCGCAGTGGTGGAGTAGAGTTTCAGCTGTTTCCCATAGAAGCAGGAAAAGATCTGCCATTGTTTTCAGCATTAGGTGCGGGCTTGTTAGCGACAATGTTTGCTTATGATGGTTGGATTCACGTTGGAAACATTGCAGGAGAATTAAAAAAACCGGCAAAAGATTTACCGAAAGCCATTTCTATAGGAATCATCGGGATTATGGTTGTTTATTTATTCGTTAATACCGTCTTTTTAAAAACAGCTTCGATTGGAGGAATCAGTGGCAACAGTAATGCTGCTAGCGAAGTGGCCACCATGATTTTTGGTGGCGTAGGTGGGAAACTTGTAACTGTCGGGATTTTGATTTCAGTCTATGGAACAATCAATGGCTATACACTTACTGGGATGCGCCTGCCCTATGTGATGGCCCAAGAAAAACGGTTACCTTTCAGTCACCACTTAGGAAAATTGAACGATCGAACGAAGATTCCAGTGGTTGCTGGTGTTTTGGAACTAGTGATTGCGATCGGTATGATGATGGTCGGTGGATTTGATATGCTGACGGATATGCTTGTTTTTGTGATTTGGATTTTTTATACGATGGTATTTGTAGGTGTAATTATATTGAGAAAAACAGCTCCAAAACTTGAAAGGCCTTATAAAGTTCCGCTATACCCAATCATTCCGCTAATCGCCATTCTTGGTGGTGCTTTTATCGTGGTTAGTACGTTACTGACACAAACACTTTTAGCATTTAGCGGAATCGCTTTGACATTAGTCGGAATCCCTGTTTATTTATATTTGAAAAATAAATATCCTGTAGTTTAACATATAAATGATAGTTAAACGTGCATTCTGTTGTAGCGTGTCAAGTTAAGCAATGCTAACTTGACCAACCAGCTACAAGAGAATGCACGTTTTTATCCTGTTTTTTTTCTTAACTGTTTTAGTCGGCGCCAAGCACGAAAAAGGTTTAATAAGACGAGAAAACCAGCAACAGTAATGGGAATCCAAATCAAGTAGACCGGATAACCTAATTGATCTGATAAAGATCGAGAGGAAGCTTGCTCCATTTCAAGTAGTGCTTGTTGCCATGTCTGTAAGTTAAACACGAGCATGAAACTAGCAATAATTAACAAGATAAATCCAAGATAGCGGATGGTCGTTTTTTTACGTATATACGCAAAAATGAGATAGAGAATCAATAAAAAAGCGGGTACGCCAAACACAAAATAAATATTAAGCACGCTAATCGCCTCCTTTTGTTAATGATACTTCAATTAATATAAATTTAAAAATAATTACCCCATAACTTGCATAGTTTACAAGAGTACTGATAAGATGAAACCGTTAGTTAAGATGAAAAAGGGGGATGTTTATGGCTAGTTATATTGAACCGATTCGCTTTGCACTTATTGTTTTTCCATTTTTGGCATTAGCGATTTCTTCGGTTTTTTTCATTTATGAATATCGAAAGTATGGAACGTTTATTTTTTCGAGAGCGGTTATCTTATATTCGTTTGTTTTTTATTTGTTATGTGCTTATTTTTTGATTATTTTACCGTTGCCTTCAAAAGAAGCCGTTGCTCAAATGACCGGACCTAAAATGGAATTACATTTATTTGCATCATGGGTCCATTTCCGAGAGAATACCGTCTTGGTTTTATCTGATCCAAGTACGTATTTACCAGCGATGCGACAAAGCGTTTTTTTAGAACCGGTATTTAATGTTTTGCTTTTATTACCTTTCGGGATCTATTTAAGATATTATTTTCGATTATCTTTTGTGAAAACCATCATTGCAAGTTTTTGTCTTTCCTTATTTTTTGAATTGACACAGTTAAGTGGGTTGTATTTTATTTATCCTCGACCTTATCGGCTATTTGATGTCAATGACTTATTGACGAATACGATCGGAGGAACGTTAGGGTACATTATGACACCAATCTTTACCTTCATGTTGCCTACGAGAGCAAGAATGGATGAAGTGTCATACGAAAAAGGGAAAACAGTTTCTCTAACGAGACGATTAGTTGCCTATTTCATTGATTGGGCTTTCTTATCGGTTTTATCCGTACTGATTGCTGTGACTCTTCAATTGTCTTTGAAAATAGGTGATATCACTTCAAGTAGTTGGTGGGTATTTTTAGAAGTCTTGCTTTATTTCATGGTCATACCATATGTAACAAACGGTCTCACTTTAGGTAAAAAAATCGTACGCATTCGTGTGGTTTCGGATAACGGAAAACGACTTTCTTTTAAAGCACTGTTTATCCGTTATGGGTATCTTTACTTTTTATTTTATGGGTTAGCTTGGCTTAGTCAGACGATCCAACATATCACTGACCATACGACAGGTGTATTACAGGTAAGCGGGATTTTTATTGTGTTGGGTGTTGCATTTGCACAGTTTATCTTCATGCTGAATCTTTTCTTGTCATTCCTTCGTAAGAAAAGAGTGCTGTTCTATGAAAAAGCCAGTCAAACACATACGATTAGTACCATTCAATCAAAAGGGAACTAGCGGATCGTGAGCGACTTTGAAAAGGATCAAGCAAATTGCTTGAGGATGTGGTATAATGCGAAAGTCGTGTAAAAAAGAAAGAGAAGAGGTGCTTACTTAAATGAGTAATTTTGAACAATTTCATTTTAAACCATATATAAATGAGGCGTTAGCAGAAAAAGGTTTTGCTCAACCAACTGAAGTACAAGAGCGTTTGATTCCTTTGATCGCTAAAGGAAAAAATATCATTGGTCAATCACAAACTGGTTCGGGCAAAACGCATACATTTTTATTGCCTTTATTTCAAAAAATCAATGCGGAAAAAGCCGAAGTACAAGTAGTAATCACTGCACCAAGTCGTGAACTAGCTACTCAAATTTATGATGCTGCTAGTCAGATCGCTAAATTTTCCGATCCAGAGATCCGAGTGACGAATTTTGTAGGTGGAACGGATAAGCAACGCCAATTGAGCCGCTTGAAACATCAACAACCACAGATCGTAGTGGGAACGCCAGGTAGAATCTTGGATATGATGAATGAACAAGCATTAAAAATCCATACAGCATTTGCATTTGTTGTAGATGAAGCAGATATGACACTGGACATGGGCTTCTTGCATGAAGTGGATCAAATTGCTAGTCGCTTGCCTGAAAAACTGCAATTTTTAGTTTTCTCAGCGACGATTCCTGAAAAATTACGACCATTTTTACGTAAATACATGGAAAATCCAATCATTGAAGAAATCAAACCGAAAGCAGTTATTTCAGAAGATATCGAGAATTGGCTAATCTCTACTAAAGGGAAAGATAAAAATCGAATGATCTACCAATTGTTAACAATTGGTCATCCTTACCTTGCAATTGTCTTTGCAAATACGAAACAACACGTGGATGAAATTGCTGATTATTTGAAAAATCAAGGCTTAAAAGTAGCCAAAATCCATGGAGATATCACTCCAAGAGAACGAAAACGGGTGATGCGCCAAGTTCAAAACTTAGAATATCAATACGTGGTTGCGACAGATCTAGCGGCACGTGGCATCGATATTGAAGGGGTTTCTCATGTGATCAATGCAGAAATTCCTGAAGACCTTGACTTCTTTATCCATCGAGTAGGTCGGACTGGACGTAATGGTTTAAAAGGAACTGCGATCACTTTGTACTCACCAAGTGATGAACAAACGATTGACAGTATTGAAAAAATTGGTGTCACATTTGAACCGATGGAAATCAAAAATGATGAAATCATCAAGACTTATGACCGCAATCGTCGGACGAAACGGGAAAAATCCAAAGATACACTGGATCCTACATTGATCGGCTTAGTGAAAAAGAAAAAGAAAAAAATCAAACCTGGATATAAAAAGAAAATCGATTGGGCAATTGCTGAAAAGAACAAAAAAGACCGTAAAATCGAACGCAGACAACAAACTAGAACTGCAAGAAAAAATAAGAAAAACTCCAATAAGTAAGTCAATGACCAGACCCTTTAAAAGAGACGTCATGACTTCAAGCTCAAAGACCAAAGGATTGCATGTCTTCTGCATTCCTTTGGTCTGTTTTTAAGTGTTCATTTAGCAGATAATCTAGTGATAATAGATCTTAAATCAATTCTTTTTGCATCCCTACGCAGGTAATCCCATCCTCGATAAAAGGATCTGTACAAGTCTCGTAACCTTGTTGCTGATAGAAACTAAGGGCAGTCATTTCTGCTACTAGGTAACTTGACAGCAAGCCTTCTTTTTTCGCTTTCTGTTCAGCTAAGGACAACAGCTGACGACCGAAACCTTGTTGGCGATAATTTTTGGCGACGCAAAAACGATCGGGGTTAAGACAAGTAGACGATTTTTTTTGATAACGTAATGTTGCAATTGGAACATTATTTTCCATTAACAGAAAGTAGTTATCAGAAGTGTCCGTTTCGTCAAATTCTAATTCTGGCAAAATGCCTTGTTCCAGAACAAATACCTGATAACGAAGATAAAAACTCGCCCCTCTGATCCAGGACTTGTTTCCAAAATAAACTTGCATCATCGATTCTCCTTTTGATTAATAGGCGTAATTCAAGCTTAACAAAAAATATTCTAGAAAGAAATAAGAGTTGAAGGAAAAGAGCGGTTGACAGAATAAAATAGAATACGTATACTTGTAAAGTACGAAAAGGACATGGTTTGTTTAAGTCTGACTTACAGAAAATTCTTTCCAGGCTGAAAAAAGAATAGTCAAAAAAACAAATTGCTCCCTTTTTTATTGATAGAAATATCAACGCTACTCAGCGTTATCGAGTTCAAGAGGTAATGATCGAACATCATTGCAACCAAGGTGGTACCGCGAGTTTTCGTCCTTGGCTGTGAGGGTGTTTTTTTGTCGTTTAAAATAAAGAAAGAAGGTAATAAAATGAAACAATTAAGTAGTGCACAAGTTCGACAAATGTTTTTAGATTTCTTCCAATCAAAAGGACACACGATTGAACCTAGCGCATCATTAATTCCGGTCAACGATCCAACGCTATTATGGATCAACTCAGGGGTTGCTACGTTAAAAAAATATTTTGACGGCTCTGTCGTACCAGAAAACCCACGCATCACAAACGCTCAAAAATCAATTCGTACGAATGATATTGAAAATGTAGGGAAGACAGCACGTCACCACACAATGTTTGAAATGCTTGGGAATTTTTCTATTGGTGATTATTTCAAAAATGAAGCAATCCATTGGGCATGGGAATTTTTAACAAGTCCTGAATGGATGGCATTTGATCCGGAAAAATTATATGTTACCGTTTATCCAAAAGACACAGAAGCAAAACGAATCTGGCATGAAGAAGTCGGCTTGCCACTTGATCACATTGTAGATGTTGAAGATAATTTCTGGGATATTGGTGCGGGTCCTTGTGGTCCTGATACAGAAATCTTCTATGATCGAGGCGAAGCATACAATGATGTCGCAGAAGATGATCCAGAAAACTACCCTGGTGGAGAAAACGAACGCTATTTAGAAATTTGGAATCTAGTATTTTCTGAGTTCAACCATAAACCAGATCATACATTTGAACCTTTACCACATAAAAATATTGATACGGGCATGGGGCTGGAACGGATGGTTTCGATCGTTCAAGACGCACCAACAAACTTTGAAACAGACTTGTTCTTACCGATCATTCATGCGGTAGAAAAACTAAGTAACCAAGTAAAATATGGTGAAAACCCGACAACCGACATTTCTTATAAAGTAATTGCGGATCATATCCGAGCATTATCTTTTGCGATTGGAGATGGGGCGCTTCCTTCAAATGAAGGTCGTGGCTATGTTCTTCGTCGTTTATTACGCCGAGCAGTGATGCACGGGAAAAAATTAGGGATCGAAAAAGCTTTCTTATATGATCTTGTTCCAGTAGTTGGCGAAATCATGGTTAGCTATTATCCGGAAGTCCTTCAACAAAAAGAATTTATTGAAAAAGTAGTTCGTACCGAAGAAGAACGTTTCAATGAAACAATCAACGAAGGTCTTGAAATCTTGAATCAAGTGATCGCTGAAGTCAAAAAAGCAAATGGAACAACACTTGCTGGAAAAGATATCTTCAAATTATATGATACTTACGGTTTCCCAGTGGAGTTGACCGAAGAAGTGGCAGAAGATGAAGGCTTAAAAGTCGATCATGAAGGCTTTGAAAAAGAAATGGAAGCACAAAGACAACGTGCGCGTGCTGCTCGTAGTACAGAAAAATCAATGGGAGTTCAATCTGCCCTATTAACAGATATCAAAGTGGATAGTAAATTTATTGGCTATGATCAAGTTGAATCAGACAGCAAATTATTGGTGATTATCAAAGATGAAGAACTAGTGAGTGAATTGTCTGATGGACAAGGTCAATTGATTTTTGATCAAACACCGTTTTATGCAGAAATGGGTGGACAAGTGGCTGATCAAGGTTGGATCATCAATGCCTCTGGAGAAAAGGTTGCGACAGTTGTTGACGTTCAAAAAGCACCGAATGGACAATTTATGCACACCGTAGAAGTGCTTTCAACATTGACTGAAGGCGAAGTTTACCACTTATTGATCGATGTACCGATGAGAAATCGCATCATTAAGAACCATACAGCGACTCACTTATTGCATAAAGCTTTAAAAGAAGTTTTAGGGGAACATGCAAACCAAGCTGGTTCTTTAGTTGCTCCTGGACATTTACGCTTTGACTTTACTCATTTTGGACAAATCACAGCAGATGAATTAGTAAAAATGGAACGAATCGTTAATGAGAAGATATGGGAAGCAATCCCAGTAGAAACCATCGAAACAGATATCGATACCGCTAAGAATATGGGTGCTATGGCTTTATTTGGTGAAAAATATGGTCAAGAAGTCCGTGTAGTGAACATTGGTGGATGGTCTATCGAACTTTGTGGTGGAACCCATGTAGCAAATACTGAAAATATTGGGATCTTTAAAATCGTTTCTGAATCAGGAATCGGTGCCGGTGTTCGTCGGATCGAAGCTGTAACAAGTAAAGAAGCTTATGAGTTATTGGAAGCAGAAGAAAAACAATTAAAAGAAGTTGCCACAATTGTCAAATCACCTCAATTAAAAGAGGTTGTATCAAAAACGGAACAATTACAACAACAATTAAAAGAACTCCAAAAAGAAAATGAACAATTAGCAAGTAAACTAGCGAACCAACAAGCAGGCGATGTCTTTAAAAATGTGGAAACAGTTAGTGGTCATTCAATGATTACTGCACAAGTAAAAGTAAAAGATATGAACCAATTACGTCAATTAGCAGACCAATGGAAACAAAAAAACATTTCCGATATTCTTGTTTTGGCAAATGAACAAGACGGAAAAGTTAGTTTGTTAGTCGCTATGACGAAAGAAGCAAATGATGCTGGGCTAAAAGCTGGTGACTTGATCAAAGCAATTGCACCAAAAGTTGGTGGTGGCGGTGGTGGTCGCCCTGATATGGCGCAAGCAGGTGGGAAAAACCCTGCTGGTATCCCAGATGCTTTATCAGAAGCTAAAACATGGTTGTCTAATCAATAATCAACTTTAAATACTTTTCCAAATAAAATGGGAAAGCGTCGAATAGCTCAGATGATAATAACTTCCTTTTGAAACGGTGTTTTATGTTTGGGAGAGAAAAAACTTATTTCAAGGAGCGAATACTTGACCTGGTTTTAGCAAAAAATTGGGAATAGAATGCTTTCATTGAAGCGAGTAAGCGGTCATTTTTTAAACAGCTTTTCATAGTTTAAACACTGATCGCTTATTGCTTAAGGAAGCACCGATAATACTATTTATTTTCATACGTGCTAAAGGGCTCAAGAACGACCTTTTTTGTTCAAGGAGCATTAAATCCTCCTATTTGTTAAAGAAAAGTTCTACCGAATTTGTTTGAAACGGAAATCCCGTTGACAAATTCGGTTTATTTTATGAGAACTGAATGCAACCAATCAGCATTTTCTTTGAGAGTAATTAATTGACAAAAAAGCAAAACCTTTTACGATTAGAATAAAAAGGAGGGGGTAAAATTGAATAGTAAAAATAAAACTTTTCGTTTAGTTTTACGAGCGATTTTATTAGCAATCATTATCGTTCAAGCAATGGTTCCATGGTTAGGGTTTATTCCTTTAGGATTTATTAGTTTGACGATTATTCACATAACAGTTATCGTTGCTGCGGTTGTATTAGGACCGAAAGACGGCATGGTCATTGGTTTGTTTTGGGGGATTGCCACGATCATTCGTGCTTACGCCATGCCTACGACCCCATTTGATACCCTCGTCTTTACCAATCCGATCATTTCAGTTGTTCCTAGAGTGTTAGTTGGCTTAGTTGCAGGAATCATTTTTCACTGGATTTATCAACGTTATCATTCTGTAGTCGTTGGTTCGGTTTTAGCAGGAGTATTTGGCTCACTCGTGAATACACTTTTAGTTCTAGGGTTTATGGGACTGTTTTATACTGGGGCAACTGCTGATGCGTATGGCGTAGATGCGGATCTATTATTTAAAACTTTGGCAGGAGTTGCCGCAATCAATGGGATTCCGGAAGCGATAGGTGCCGGAATCATTACGCCACTGATTGCTAAAGCGCTGTTTGCTGCAACGCCACTCAAACCAGAATAAAGAATAAAGGAAGCGAAAAAGTGTCAAAAGAACAAAAAATGATTAGTGGGCAAGAACGTACCAAAAAAGGCATTATAGCTGGAATCTTAGGCCTTATCACAAATATATTATTGTTTGTTGCGAAATTTGCAATCGGACTTTTTTCTGGCAGTGTTTCGATCATGGCGGATGCTATCAATAGTTTATCCGATACAGCTTCATCCATTTTGACTCTTGTCGGGTTTAAGATTGCTGCAAAACCCGCAGACCAAGAACATCCATTTGGACATGAACGATTTGAATATATCAGTGGCTTATTTGTTTCAATCATCATTACGTATGTAGGGTTTCAATTTTTGGACGCTTCTATACGGAAAATTTTTCGGCCGGAACATTTAGTCCTGACACCGATCGTGTTTCTTGTCCTGATATTTTCAATTCTGTTAAAACTTTTACAAGGACGTATGTACACTAGATTTTCAAAAACAATTCAGTCAGAAGCACTAAAAGCGACAGCCAAAGATAGTTACAATGATGTATTCACGACGTTAGCTGTTTTAGTATCTGCAGGTATCGAAAGATTCACTGGCTGGCGTATTGATGGCTATGTTGGTTTTGTCTTAGCCGGGTACATTATTTTTAGTGGGATCATGATGTTACGTGATTTTGTCTATGAGTTACTAGGTAGCCGTCCAACTGCCGAAGAAATCAAAACAATGGAAAAACAATTAAGTTCTTATAAATCGATCTTAGGTTTTCATGATCTGTTGGTTCATAATTATGGACCAAATAAAAAGTTTGCTTCTGTTCATATTGAAGTTGACGACAGTTTAAACTTGAATGAAGCACATAAAATCATTGACATTATCGAAAAAGACTTTAAAAAGACTTTAGATGTAGATTTAGTTTGTCATCTAGATCCGGTAGCAATCCATAATGAACAATACCGTAAGATATTGAAACAATTGAGACAAATTATCAAAGAGTTGGGGGAAGAGTTGAGGTTGCACGATTTACGGATCATACGTAAAGGGAAAGAGTTGCAATTCGATATTGTAGTTCCTCAGAATTTCAAGTTACCAGATGATGTTTTAGAAGAAAAGATTCGTCAAGCTATTGAGAAAAAGGCTGGTTCTTTTGAACTCGATATTACTTTTGATCACAATTATCTTCTCTATTAAATCAGAAACTTTAAAAAGACTTTTTAGTAAGTAGCTAAAAAGTCTTTTTTTTATGGATTTAATTGTTTTTGAAGCGCTTGGCGTGCCAGATTATCCGCCCCTTTATTCTTACTCTCGGGAATCCATTGTAAGATGAGTAAATGGAACTGAGCGAGTAATTGTTGGATCACATATAGAAGGGAAGAGAAACTTTCGTTGTTCGTGTGGTTTTTGTCGATTGTAGAAACAAGTACTTTGCTATCGGAATAACAGAGAATTGTTTCATTGACCCAGCCTTTTTCCTTTAAAATTTCTAAAGTTTTTAAAAAGACTTCGAATTCAGCTTGATGATTGGAGCCATCCGAAAGTGGGACGGTAAGCTGTTCTTGTTTATTTTCATGGATAATTAAAATGCCTCCACCACTAGGTCCTGGATTGCCTTTTGTGGAAGCATCAATGTATACTTTGATCATAATAAGGAAGCTCTCCTTTTTATAAAAATAGTGTTATGCTATAATTATACCATTACAAATAGATGCGAGGTTAAAGAATGAAAAAAATAATTCGCTGGCAGCCGGAATGGGCGCAGACGATCATCTATTGGTCTTTATCTTTGATCATTTTATTTTTTAGTTTGATTTTATCACTTGAAAACACTAGACCCTATTGGAAAAGTAACTTAGTGATGGGGCTATTTTTTATTTTTCTTTTTCTTGGGTATCGTCGGTCATTTATTTTGAAAAACCATGCAATCAAAATTAAATATGCTGCTTTTTGGAAGGACCAAAATATCCCGCTACAAGATATTGACTCTGTAACACCGGTCAAAAGAGGTGTAAAGATTAAATATGTAGGGAAGGCTGAGCCAACCTTCTATCTGATGCGCAAAAAAAGTCAGACAGCTTTTTTGTCCTACTATTCTGAAGGTAAAGAGCAACAAAGCACTAACAACCAAGTAAATACAACTAGCTGATTGATTTTTACTTGTTTAAACCAATTGATTCAGCAGATATAAAATAGCTGCGAGAAAAACATAACTATATATAACCTCTGAGAAAACAAGCCGAAGAATCCGAAGATCATTTTATGATCAGGGTGAGATTCTTCGGCTTGATTGTGTCTTGCTGACGTTTGTATGAACTTGACCCTAGAAAAATGGATGATATGATGTTTGACCAGTAACTTTCGATAAAGTAATGGACACCTGACCATTCAACCAAGGGATATATAACTTAATAACATAAAGGATATTATAAAAAATTTGCACTAAATATTTTTTAAAGGAAAAAAAGAAGTAAGATAACATTTTTTCTAATTTATAATAAAACTTACAGAAAAAGTATAAGGAGAAAAACGGACGTGGAAATAAAAAAAATGTTTGAAGATCTCTACCGAATTTGGAAGAAAACAGGCATTCTCAAGAGAAGAGGTGCGAAGCTAAGAAATATGTGGAAAAGAAATCGTGCAAAAATAGGGAGGCTTTGGAAGAAGAATCGTGCAAAGATAAAGAGAATGCGGTCAAAAAATCTAAAAGAAAGGAAAGACAACGACAAGGAAAAAAGGATAAAAATGGCTCAGAGTAGATGGTCGAAACAAGATAGGACGGGCAATAAACAAGAAATACGTTCGCTATCTGTCCGTGCAATAAATCAAGCGAGTTGGAAAAATGCGCAAATTTCAAGAAATTTAGCGAATCAGCAGAAGGGCTACTCCAGGAGTCAACAGACATCTATCACCTCAACGAGATGAATCTTTCTATGGGTTCACATAGTTTTGATGTCAATCGTTGGATTCAGCGTTTTGAGCAATTAGGAGTGATAAATGGTTGGCAATTTTTAAAAGAAAACAGCAAAACACAGGGTTATAACCTTCAGGACTTAAAAAATATCATGGCTGGGTTTGATTCGCAGGAAATAACTTCAGGAACCAGTTCAAGAAGATACATAAATGAACGAATCATAAATAGTGAAAGTGACCGTTGAAACTAGTTATTAGAAAAGCTCGGTAAAAAAATGGTATAAAAGCAATCAAAAAAGATTATCAACCAAGGCTATATAACAATCAAGCCCTTGCTCGGATTGTCGATTCTTTAAATCCGTTGTCTCGATTTAGAAAGATTCTTTTAAAATGGCAATTAATGTTGAAAAGAAAATAATCTGATGCGAAAGACATCATTCACTCGGAAATAAGTGAGAAGGATGCATAGATACAACGAGAAGAAATAATAGCGAAGAAAAAAGAAAAGAAATTTGTAAAAAATATTAAAGCAAACGCTAGAAATCAAGTTTTCAATACAGTCGAGCAGTCTTTTTCAAATCATCTGATAAATTCGAGATAACCTTCTTTCGATAGGATTAGAAAACAAACAGAAATATGTATCTTTTTATTGAAAAGTGAGATTTTGTAATATTAGTGAACGTTGTACTGTATGGAAGAGACGCAGCATAAGTTGATTTTCTATCGTTCAAGCAATTATAAAATTATAAAAAAGCCGATACTTTGCAAAGAACATTTTGCGGAGTATCGGTCTTTCTTTAAATTGAATATTTTTGATGCAATCTCTTCTGTTTTGAAGAGAAGTTACTCATTGTTGAAACTTTCTTATAAGATCATTTTTTTGACATGAGCGGCTTGTGCCCCACGGTTTCCTTCGATTATTTCAAATTCTACAGATTGATTTTCTTCAAGGGTTTTGAAACCTTCTTCTTCAATTGCAGTAAAATGGACGAATATTTCTTCTGTTTCATCATAACTAATAAATCCATATCCTTTTTTGTTGTCAAACCATTTCACAGTTCCTGTGGTCAAAGCTCTCACGACCTTTCTAAAGTCTGATCATAACTAACATTATAAAGAGTATTTATATATACGTCAATTAAATTAAAAAAGCAATCTTGCCTATTTTGTTTTAAAATAAAAAAAGGTATAATAGATATAACTGAACAAATTCTTTTGTTTTGGGTATAAAGTTCGTGTAAAGGGGTAATTTGATGAAGAGCGATCTACAAATATCACAAGAAACAGAGTTAAAACCGATTATTGAAATTGCGGAAAAATTGGATATCCAACAAGATGACCTGGAGCTTTACGGAAAATATAAAGCGAAAATCAATTTTTCCACCATCAAGAAATTAAAGAAAAAACCAGATGGTCACTTGATTTTAGTTACATCCATCAATCCTACACCAGCTGGAGAAGGTAAATCGACCATCACGGTAGGTCTTGGGGACGCATTGAATCAAATTGGTAAAAAAGCAGTGATTGCGTTAAGAGAACCTTCCCTTGGTCCAGTCATGGGAATCAAGGGTGGTGCTGCCGGCGGAGGCTATGCACAAGTATTACCAATGGAAGATATCAATTTACACTTTACTGGCGATATGCATGCGATTACGTCTGCTAATAATGCATTGTCTGCACTTTTGGACAATCATATCCATCAAGGGAATGAACTGAGAATCGATTCACGTCGTGTGATCTGGAAACGTGTCGTCGATTTGAATGATCGCGAACTGCGAAAAGTGATTGTTGGCTTGGGCGGTCCGATTCAAGGTGTGCCGAGAGAAGATGGCTTTGACATCACCGTAGCAAGTGAAATCATGGCGATTTTATGCTTAGCAACAGACATCGATGATTTAAAAGCGCGTTTAGCTCGAATTGTTGTCGGTTATACCTTTGATCAAAAGCCAGTGACAGCTGGTGATCTCAAAGCAGAAGGTGCATTGGCACTGCTATTAAAAGAAGCGATCAAACCAAACTTAGTACAAACGATTTATGGCACGCCAGCATTTGTCCATGGCGGTCCTTTTGCCAATATTGCTCACGGGTGTAATAGTGTTTTAGCTACCCAAACAGCTCTTAAATTAGGGGAGTATGTGGTGACTGAAGCTGGATTTGGTGCAGATCTAGGTGGAGAAAAATTCCTAGATATCAAAGTTCCGAATTTAAAAAAAGCGCCTGATGCGATCGTGATCGTAGCAACAGTTCGTGCATTGAAAATGCATGGCGGTGCAACTAAAGAAGAGTTGAAAACGGAAAATTTAGCAGCATTGGAAAAAGGATTCAGTAATTTAAAACGTCATATCCACAATATGGAAAAATACCATATCCCCGTAATTGTTGCGATCAACGAGTTCGTGACAGATACGGAAGCTGAATTTACTTTGTTAGAACGTCTTTGCGAAAATCAAGGGGTGATCGTACAACGAGCAAGTGTTTGGGAGCATGGCGCAGACGGTGGAATTAAACTTGCCAAAGCGGTCGTTCGTGCGATTGATAGTCAGCAAGCAGATTATCAGCCCTTGTATCAACCGACAGCGACTATTGAAGAAAAAGTGGCAACGATCGTCCAAGAGATTTATGGTGGAAAAGGTGTCAGTTTTACTAAAAAAGCAAAAAAACAAATCGATGAGTTTGTCCTTAATGGTTGGGATAAACTGCCAATTTGTATGGCGAAAACCCAATATTCATTTTCTGACGATCCGACACTTCTAGGCGCTCCTGAAGGATTTACGATTACCATCAGAGAGTTCGTTCCCAAATTAGGAGCTGGGTTTATCGTTGCGCTAACAGGAGATGTCATGACTATGCCGGGACTTCCCAAAAAGCCAGCTGCATTGAATATGGATGTTACCAGTGATGGGGAAGTACTGGGATTATTCTAAAAAAGAAAGAGGATAGGGTGCTCCATAAAAAAGCCATCTATCAAAAATGATTAGTGAGAATACCTAAAATTAGGTAAAGGCTCCCTTTCGATCAAAAAAAGGATAAAGTCAGCTCTTGTATATGTTCATACAAGGGCTGACTTGTTTTTATACATATTGTGTTAGTCAACAAGTAAATAATGGCGGTTTCACGGATGATTTTGAGTTCAAAACAGCTTTTTATGATAGCAATCATATGTCTAAAATAAAATGATTTATAATCATTGCGAAGAAAACGTTTTTTTAATACTAAAATAGGAGTGCAAATTTTTGAAAAAGTATTTATTTAGAACAATTTTGGTGTCAACGTCACTTTTGACTTTAGGAACTGCTGTAACTCCGTGTGTTCCAGTATTAGCCGATGAAACGAATAGTTCTGGCATAGCAATTTGTAGTGATGATGAGTACTATGTATTAGACGAACCATCGATTCAGACAAAAACTTGGTCACAACCTCAAAGTTGGCGTATTTCTAAAGGAAATCGTACATATTTGGGTACAGAAACCCACAATAGAAAAACCACATTATCAATTGGTGCAACGATCTTCGGAATGAATATTAAAATCGGGAACGAATACTCAGTAAACGGATAATTCAAGAAGTATTGTCAAAATGCAAGGATAACGGTAACTTACCGAGTTTATCGTAAAGTAGACAATAAATATATTCGTACTCAAACTGCTACAGCAAATACACAATATATTGATTATGTAGCAATATGATACATAGGAATACTAAGAAACATTGGAAATTCATTCTTTGCTTGAGTTACTTTATTATTTATTTTATGATCCCAAATATAGGAATCCCAATCAAATATGATTTCATATTTGATTGGATTTCTTGGTTTCCATTGATCCTAAGTTTTATGTTTTTGGTGTTGTTCCACCAGCTTCTCTATCAATCATTAGTAGAAATACAATGGCTGAAACTCATATTTATTGCAGTCTTTTGTATCGTTAGTATTATTGTCATTAATACTGCTTTGCCTGATACAAATAGCTTACCCCTAAATTCTTTAGCTAATAGTGAATTGAAAAAATATATAATAAGTGCTACAACGTACGGTGTATTTTTAGAAGAAATGATTTTTAGATTTAGTCTAATCAGCTTACATTCTGACAGGAAAACAAAGGCTTCTCTCCTCATAATCTCTTCATTTTTGTTTTCAATCGTACACGGAGGAAATTTCAACCTTTTTTTCTGCGGCGTTCTATTTGGATTCGTTTATATAAAAACTTCTAATGTGTGGTACGCCATATTGACCCATGTTTTTTATAATGGTGTGGGTATATTTCTTTTTTTATTCTTTACTTAGTTGTTGCAAAGCAATGAACGATAAAGTAGTTAAAGCAAGTGGAGATTTACAAAAAGTGAGGTTGAAAAAAATACTTCTAAACAGTAAAAAAGGATGACACAATTATTCATTACGGATAGTTGTGTCATCCTTTTATTTTCGATCGAACATCTTTAATGGATATATAAGGAGTGAAAACGATGTTACAACAGATTTCTAATAGTTTTGCTGGTTGGCTACTTTTACTGTACTCGCTTCATTTGAGCAAAAAATGTCTATAAATTAGTTAAATATAGGGAACTCAAACACTTTGAGACATCTACTTTCTTGTTCGGGTGTTTTACGGTATACTAAGAAAGCATCAGGAGGAGGGGCGTTATGGACGTACGAGTGACAAGACGAACAGGTTTTTATGGCATGGGTAGTCCGATCCAACTGCGGATCAATGGAAAGAAAAAAGGACAATTGAATCATAATCAATCGGTTTTACTTAAGTTAGAAGCACCTTTTACAATGCAAGTTTCGTTTTATTGGTTAAAAAGTCCAGTGTATACAATAACGCATCCGTCCAAAGGATACGTCATTACAATGAATCTCTTATTGTTACAGATTTATCCCTTTTTATTTTTAGGAAGTGGATTAAGCGCATTGTGGTTACACAATCTAATTTATAGTATGTTCGTGGTACTTGTAATGATTGGCTTCTTTTTTTTCATCAAAAACCAAGCCTATGTAATCAAGGAGGAGAAAGATGGCAAACTCTGATATTTTTTTAAGTAGTTTTAATCGGATCGAAAAATGGATGAGAGATGAAATGGGTAACGCCCGCAATATGGGATTTACTGAGTTAGTTCGGCGACTTGCCCAACGCAAAAAAGCAGTGATTCGTCAATATGAAGAAGATTTGCTTCAGCTGGCGCAGTTGCGAAATGCCATTGTTCACGATCGGATTGCTGTGGATTTTGTGATTGCTGAACCCAATGATTGGGCAGTCAATAAGATCCAGCAGATTGAAGAAGACTTGATTCGTCCAGCAAAGGTTTTACCTCGCTTTGCGAAACATGTCACAGGTTTTGAACGAGATCTTCCTTTACTTGATTTGTTAGGAACGGTTGCCAAAAAACGATACTCACAGTTTCCTTTGTATAATAAAGGGAAATTCGTAGCGCTTGTGACATTGCGGGTCATTGGTTTTTGGCTAGCAAAGGAAAGTCAAAAAGGGACCATTGATTTAACAGATAAAAAAGCGGCTGATTTGATTTTTAGTGATGGCAAATATACGAATTATCGTTTTGTAGCTGAACATACTTATGTTTATGAAGTGGAAACAATGTTTCGGGAACAAGGAACTCTAGAAGCAGTCCTGATTACCAAAGATGGTCATCCTGACGGCAACTTACTGGGGATCATTAGACCTAGAGATATTTATCAACAAATAGAAAAGGAATGATTTTTTGTTAGCAATTTATTTTATGATCAGTGGATTATTAGTGGCTCTTGATCAGTGGGTCAAATGGTGGATCGTCAATGATTTATCTTTAGGCGAAACGAAGACATTGATTCCAGGCGTCTTATCGTTGAATCATATACGCAATACTGGGGCAGCTTGGAGTATGCTTGAAGGGAAGATGTGGTTTTTCGTCATAATCACAGTGATTGCTGTCATTGTTGTCGTGACATTGATGGTCAAGAATCGCAAACAGGGTAATCGATGGTTGCTGACAGGGCTAAGTTTTATTTTGGCAGGAGCTATTGGGAATTTTATTGATCGTGTTAGACTGGGATATGTCGTCGATATGTTCCAAACAGATTTTATGAATTTTCCGATCTTCAATGTAGCTGATATGACACTTGTTTGTGGTGTGATTCTTATTTTGATATACATTATTTTAGATGAAAAGGAACAAGGGAAAAAATGACAGAATTAAACGCAACGATTCAAACAGAAACAGGACGGATCGATAAAGTACTCACAGGTTTATTCAACGATTATAGTCGTTCACAAATCCAGCTTTGGCTCAAAGATGGTGCCGTTTCGGTCAACGGACAAGTGGTGAAAGCAAATTATAAAGTGAAGAAAAATGATGAAATCGTGATCGCTGTGCCAGAACCAGAGACTCTTTCAATTGAAGCAGAAGACATTCCATTAGAAATCGTTTATGAAGACGAAGCGGTTGCTGTTGTCAACAAACCACAAGGCATGGTCGTCCATCCTTCAGCAGGTCATCCGAATGGTACGATGGTCAATGCTTTAATGTATCATGTAAAAGATCTTTCGTCGATCAATGGTGTGATCCGTCCAGGGATCGTCCATCGAATCGATAAAGATACTTCAGGTTTGTTGATGGTAGCGAAAAATGATTTAGCACATGAATCTTTGGCCAAGCAATTAAAAGATAAAACTTCTTTACGTAAATACGTGGCGTTAGTCCATGGAGTGATTCCTCATGAAAAAGGAACGATCAACGCACCGATCGGTCGATCAAAAGTGAACCGTAAAATGCAGGCAGTCAGAGAAGATGGCAAACCAGCCGTGACCCATTTTAATGTCTTGGAACGATTCAATGATTTTACGTTGGTAGAGTTGACGTTAGAAACAGGTAGGACCCATCAGATCCGTGTGCATATGAAATATATAGGGTATCCTTTAGCTGGAGACCCAGTTTATGGACCAAGTAAGACATTGAAAGGAAATGGGCAATTTCTTCATGCGAAGCTCTTAGGTTTTACCCATCCAATCACAGGTCAGGAAATGGTCTTTGAAGCACCGCTTCCTACAATCTTTGAAAAAACTTTAGAAAAACTAAGGAAAAGTGTTGCATTTTGATTTAGATAACGGTATAGTATTTAACAACGAAAGCATAAAAACTTCATATCAGTTCCTTTAAGTTTAGTCCCGTGAGGCTAAGAAGGGTGTGGGTAAGAGAGCTATGGTGCGCCATAACATCGATTACTCAATGACGTAGTATAACTATCAGTGTATCTAAATGTACACTCAGTCTAGACATTCCTCTTGTCCTCTTAGGGCAGGAGTTTTTTTGTGTATAAAAAAGGAGGAAACAAACATGCAAGCAAAAGAAGTTGTGGATCAAGTAACCATGAAGCGGGCATTGACACGTATTACGTATGAAATCATTGAAAGAAATCAGACGATTCAAGATGTTGTCTTAATTGGGATAAAAACAAGAGGCATTTACATCGCATCAAGAGTTGCCGATCGTTTGAAGCAACTTGAAGGCATCGAAGTTCCGGTCGGAGAGCTGGATATCACATTGTATCGTGATGATAAAAAAGAAACACCAGCTGAAGCAGAACTTCATTCTTCAGATATTCCCGTTTCACTAGAAGGAAAAGAAGTGATTTTGATCGATGACGTCCTTTACACTGGACGAACGATTCGAGCAGCGATGGACGCAGTAATGGACTATGGTCGTCCTAGAAAAATTTCTCTGGCTGTCTTAGTAGACAGGGGACATCGGGAGTTACCGATTCGAGCAGACTATGTTGGGAAAAACATTCCCACAGCAAAAACAGAAGAAATCTTAGTCGAAATGCAAGAACTTGACGGCAAAGATCGAATCATGATTTTGAAAGAGGAAGAATAGAGGAGCAATTGATATGTCAGAACAGAAAAAATTCCATAATCACGATGCGGTTTTAGATATCCACGATCGCCCAAAAACAGGACATTGGATCGGCTTAAGTTTACAACATCTCTTTACGATGTTTGGTGCTACTGTACTTGTGCCGATTTTAGTGGGGATCGATCCAGGGATTGCCTTAGTCAGCTCAGGATTAGGAACATTAGTTTATCTTTTTACTACTAAAGGAAAGATTCCAGCCTACTTGGGTAGTAGCTTTGCCTTTATCGCAGCTATGCAAATGCTGATGAAGACTGACGGATACCCAGCGATCGCCCAAGGAGCCGTAACGACTGGTCTGGTTTACTTGATCGTCGCATGGATCATCAAAAAGATCGGTTCAGCTTGGTTGGACAAAATTTTACCACCGATTGTCGTTGGTCCCGTGATCATGGTAATCGGTTTGGGGTTAGCAGCGAATGCTGCAACGAACGCAATGTATAACCAAGGCAACTATGATTTTAAATATATAGCCGTGGCACTGATCACTTTAGCATTGACGATTTTCTTCAACATGTGGCTAAAAGGATTTTTAGGACTTATTCCAATTTTGTTAGGGATCATTTGCGGCTACCTCGTTGCTTTACTCTTCGGAATCGTCGATACAAAGCCGATCGCTGATGCTGCTTGGTTCGCTTTACCAAACTTCGAGATTCCATTTGTTCAATATGAACCGAAGCTTTACTTAGGGGCAATTACGACGATGGCACCTATTGCTTTCGTTACGATGACAGAACACATTGGACACTTGATGGTCTTGAATAAATTAACCAAACGTAATTTCTTTGAAGAGCCAGGTTTACACAAAACATTGATGGGAGATGGCTTAGCGCAGATCGTTGCAGCTTTCGTCGGTGGTCCTCCAGTTACAAGTTATGGGGAAAATATCGGTGTGTTAGCAATCACTCGTGTACACAGCGTATTCGTCATCGGTGGTGCAGCAGTCTTCGCTGTGATTTTAGGATTTGTGGGCAAATTAAGCGCTTTGATCTTAAGTATCCCCGGACCCGTAATTTCCGGAATCAGCTTTATCTTGTTCGGAGTGATCGCAGCGAGTGGAATGAAGATTTTGATCGAAAATAAAATCGATTTTGATAAAAAGAAAAATCTGTTGATTGCTTCAGTGATCTTAGTGGTCGGAATCGGCGGCTTGGTTTTTGAAGTAGGCACCTTCACGTTATCAGCAATGGCTTTAGCAACTGTACTTGGTATCATTCTGAATCTTATCTTACCCGAAACTTCACGTAGCGAAGAAAACTAAGGAGGAACTATCATGATCATCAAATCAGAACGCATTAGTTTAAAACATTTATTGACAGTGGAAGCTTTAACGGATCAAGAAGTCATGGGCTTGATCCGACGAGGTCAAGAGTTTAAACAAGGAGCAAACTGGACACCACAAAAACCGCAATACTTTGCGACGAATCTGTTTTTTGAAAATAGTACTCGTACGCATAAGAGCTTTGATGTAGCCGAAAAGAAACTAGGCTTAGAAGTGATTGAATTTGAAGCGAGTACGAGTTCTGTACAAAAAGGGGAAACCCTTTATGATACGGTCTTGACGATGTCTGCGCTCGGTGTGGATGTTGCAGTAATCCGCCATGGAGATGAAAATTACTATGATGAATTGATCCAAAGTAAAACAATCCAATGCTCGATTATCAATGGTGGTGACGGAAGTGGTCAACATCCAACACAATGCTTACTTGATTTGATGACGATCTACGAAGAATTTGGTTACTTTGAGGGATTGAAAGTAGCGATCGTTGGGGATATCACACACTCACGAGTAGCAAAATCAAACATGCAAATGCTGAAACGATTAGGAGCACAAGTCTTCTTTTCAGGTCCACGCGAATGGTACGATGAAGAATTTGAAGTCTATGGGCACTACCTGCCATTAGATGAATTATTAGAACAAGTGGATGTCATGATGATGCTTCGCGTACAACATGAACGTCATGATGGGAAAGAAAGTTTTTCAAAAGAAGCCTATCACCAAGAGTATGGATTAACAGTCGAACGTGCGAAGAAATTACAAAAGCATGCGATCATCATGCACCCAGCTCCAGTCAATCGTGATGTCGAATTAGCTGACTCCCTTGTGGAAGGACTACAATCACGAATCGTACAGCAAATGAGCAATGGCGTCTTTGTTAGAATGGCGATCTTAGAAGCAGTACTAAACGGAAAAGCGTAAAGCTAGGAGGAAGAAAAGATGAAAACACTCATTAAAAACGGTCAAATCAATACACGAAAGAATGAAACAACACCTGCAGAAATTTGGATCGAAAACGGAAAAATCAAAGCAATCGGCGAAGGATTTTCCGAGGCTGAATTTGATGAAGTGTTTGATGCCAAAGGACAACTGATCACACCTGGTTTAGTGGACGTCCATGTCCATTTACGAGAGCCAGGATTTACATACAAGGAGACGATTGCAGCTGGTACTAAAGCAGCAGCAAGAGGCGGCTTTACAACTGTTTGTGCCATGCCTAATCTGAACCCTGTACCTGATACCCCGGAAAAATTAGAACAGGTCTATGACTTGATCAAACGAGATGCAGTGGTCAAAGTCTTGCAATATGCACCGATCACTGAAAATCTTCGAAGTGAAGTCTTAGTGGATCAAGAAGCGATGATTAAAGCAGGAGCATTTGCATTTACGAATGATGGCGTGGGTGTTCAGACCGCAGGAACAATGTATCAAGCCATGAAAGAAGCAGCAAAAAATAACAAAGCACTGGTAGCACATACGGAAGATGAATCATTACTATTCGGTGGAGTGATGCATGCTGGTGATAAAGCAAAAGAACTAGGTTTGCCAGGTATTTTAAGTGTAACTGAATCCTCACAAATCGCACGGGATCTCCTTTTAGCTGAAGCAACAGGTGTGCACTATCACGTCTGTCACGTTTCTACTAAGGAAAGCGTGCGGGTCATTCGTGATGCCAAAAAAGCGGGTATCCACGTTACAGCAGAGGTTTCTCCCCATCATTTAATCTTGATTGATGAAGATATCCCCGAAGACTTCGGCTTTTGGAAAATGAATCCCCCATTAAGAGGAAAGGAAGATCGAGAAGCGTTGATCGAAGGACTTCTTGATGGAACGATTGATTGTATTGCGACTGACCACGCGCCACACGGATTAGAAGAAAAAAGCAAAAGTTTCTTAGAATCACCATTTGGGATCGTAGGAAGTGAGACAGCTTTCCAACTGATTTATACGCACTTTGTTGAAACCAATCGTTTCACACTCGAACAAGTGATCAACTGGATGGCTACCAAGCCAGCGGAAATCTTCCAGTTAGAGGCTGGGACATTGACAGTTGGGGCACCTGCTGACGTAGCTGTTTTCGAGATTGAACACTCAAGTACAATCGATAAGAAAGATTTCTTATCAAAAGGCGAAAACACACCTTTTGTTGGATGGAACGTCAAGGGCGAAACATTAGGAACATTCGTTGATGGAAAATTGGCGTGGCACAAAGGGGAGTGAAGCAAATGGAACGATTATTGATTTTAGAAGATGGGACAGTTTTTAAAGGAAAAGCATTCGGAGCGAATAATAATGTGTTTGGCGAGATCGTGTTTACTACTAGCATGACAGGCTATCAAGAAACGATCACAGACCAAAGTTTCAATGGGCAAATCATTACCTTTACGTATCCGATGGTGGGAAATTACGGTGTCAACCGTGATGATTATGAATCTATCGCACCAACTTGCAAGGGCGTAGTCGTCAAAGAACATGCGAGAGTGGCTTCTAATTGGCGGAGTCAAATGACATTGGACGAGTTTTTGAAACGAAAAGGTATCCCTGGAATTTCAGGGGTTGATACTCGGGCATTGACACGAAAAATTCGTCAAGTTGGAACGATGAAAGCGAGTATCGTGGATGCTGGTGATTCCTTTGAACATGCTTTTGATCAATTGAAAGCGACCGTTTTAGCTACAAACCAAGTGCAACAAGTCTCAACGAGTAAACCATATCCAAGTCCTGGAACTGGAAAAAATGTGGCTGTCATTGATTTTGGTTTGAAACATAGTATTTTGCGTGAACTAAGTAAAAGAAACTGCAATTTAACCGTATTACCTTATAATACGGATGCAAAAACAATTCTTTCCCTAGCACCAGATGGCGTCATGCTGACGAATGGACCAGGAGATCCAAAAGACGTACCAGAAGCTATTGAAATGATTCGAGAAATCCAAGGGAAAATACCAATTTTCGGGATCTGTTTAGGGCATCAATTGTTTGCCTTAGCTAATGGTGCGGATACCTATAAAATGAAATTTGGTCATCGTGGCTTGAATCATCCTGTCCGAGAAATCGCGACTGGAAGGATCGATTTTACTTCTCAAAATCACGGCTATGCTGTGGATGAAAAAACAGTTGATCCAGATCAGTTGCTGATCACCCATGTAGAAGTAAATGATGGGACTGTGGAAGGAATTAGACATCGCCATTATCCAGCTTTTAGCGTCCAATTCCATCCTGACGCAGCTCCCGGTCCACATGATGCGCTTCATTTATTTGATGAATTTATGGAAATGATGGATGCAGGAGAGGAGAAATAAATATGCCAAAACGTACAGATATCAAAAAAATTATGGTGATTGGATCAGGTCCGATCATCATTGGTCAAGCGGCGGAATTTGACTATGCCGGAACCCAAGCTTGCCTTGCTTTGAAAGAAGAAGGATATGAGGTCGTTTTAGTAAATTCCAATCCCGCAACGATCATGACTGATCAAGAAATTGCCGATCAAGTGTATATCGAACCGATCACACTAGAATTTGTTTCAAGGATCTTGCGAAAAGAACGTCCTGATGCTTTGTTACCGACTTTAGGCGGACAAACGGGCTTGAACATGGCAATGGAACTAGCAGAATCTGGTATTTTAGATGAACTAGGCATTGAGCTGTTAGGGACAAAATTATCTGCTATCGATCAAGCAGAGGATCGTGATTTATTTAAAAAGTTGATGGAAGAACTGAATCAACCAATCCCCGAATCTGAAATCGTCACAACTGTTGAAGAAGCAGTCGAATTTGCTAATAAAATTGGCTATCCAATCATCGTTCGTCCCGCTTTCACATTAGGTGGAACGGGTGGTGGAATGTGTAAAAATGAAGAAGAACTTCGAGTGATCGCAGAAAATGGTCTGAGCCTTTCTCCAGTGACCCAATGTTTGATCGAACGCAGTATTGCAGGATTCAAAGAAATTGAATACGAAGTTATGCGTGACTCGGCTGATAATGCCATTGTTGTTTGTAACATGGAAAATTTTGACCCAGTGGGTATCCACACAGGCGATTCGATCGTCTTCGCCCCAAGTCAGACCCTTTCAGATCATGAATACCAGCTGTTGCGTGATGCATCATTAGCGATTATTCGTGCATTGAAAATCGAAGGCGGCTGCAATGTCCAACTTGCACTTGATCCACATAGCTTCAATTATTATGTGATCGAAGTTAACCCACGTGTTTCACGCTCTTCTGCTTTAGCAAGTAAAGCAACTGGTTACCCGATTGCAAAATTGGCGGCTAAGATCGCTTTAGGTTTAACACTAGATGAAATGAAGAATCCGGTAACTGGAACGACTTATGCAGAATTTGAACCAGCTTTGGACTACGTCGTTGCTAAGATTCCTCGTTGGCCATTCGATAAATTTGAGAATGGGGAACGAGTTTTAGGAACTCAAATGAAAGCAACTGGCGAAGTAATGGCGATTGGTCGTAACATTGAAGAATCCCTATTAAAAGCTGTCCGCTCTTTAGAGATCGGGACACACCATTTGGAACTACCAGAACTAAACATGATCGATGATAGTGAATTGATCGAAAAAGTCGTCCGTGCCCAAGATGATCGCTTATTTTATGTCGCAGAGGCGATCCGCCGCGGCTATCCAATTGAAGAACTGGCGGAGTTGACAAAGATCGATTTGTTCTTTTTAGACAAATTGCTCCATATCGTTGAACTAGAAACTGAACTGTTGGAACACCCGCAAGATGAAAACGTCTTACGTACTGTGAAACAAAACGGGTTTACGGATCAAAAGATTGCTGAACTGTGGAAAACTGAAGCAAAGCAGATCAGAGAGCTTCGTGAAAAATCCGACATCAAACCCGTATACAAAATGGTCGATACGTGTGCGGCTGAATTTGCTTCACAGACGCCTTATTTTTACAGCTCATACGAAGTTGAAAATGAAAGTGAACGATCCGAAAAAGATTCTGTTCTTGTCTTAGGCTCTGGACCCATTCGAATCGGTCAAGGGGTCGAGTTTGACTATGCAACGGTCCATTCAGTTAAAGCGATCCAACAAGCAGGTTATGAAGCGATTATCATGAATAGCAATCCAGAAACAGTTTCAACCGATTTCTCGATCTCTGATAAACTGTACTTTGAACCATTGACTTTTGAAGATGTGATGAATGTCATTGAACTTGAACAACCGATTGGGGTAATCGTCCAGTTTGGTGGTCAGACAGCTATCAATTTAGCGGAGCCGTTAGTTCAAGCGGGCGTCAAAATTTTAGGTACTACAATTGAAGATCTAGATCGTGCTGAAAACCGGGATTTATTTGAACAAGCGTTAAGAAGCCTGGAAGTACCTCAGCCACTAGGTGATACTGCAACTAGTAAAGAAGAAGCAGTAGGGATCGCTTCAAAAATCGGTTATCCTGTTCTTGTCAGACCAAGTTATGTCTTGGGCGGTCGAGCAATGGAAATCGTTGAAAATCAACAAGATTTGGAAGATTATATGGAACATGCAGTGAAAGCTTCCCCAGAACATCCTGTTTTGATTGACCGTTATTTGCTTGGAAGTGAATGTGAAGTAGATGCCATTTGTGATGGGGAAACAGTTCTAATCCCTGGAATCATGGAACACATTGAACGTGCAGGGGTCCATTCGGGGGATTCCATGGCTGTTTATCCGCCACAAGCACTCTCAGCAGAGATCAAACAAACCATTGAAGACTATACGATTCGCTTAGCTCGTGGTTTAAACTGTATCGGTATGATGAATATCCAATTCGTGATCCACGACAATCAAGTTTACGTGATTGAAGTCAATCCTCGTGCAAGTCGAACGGTTCCGTTTTTAAGTAAAGTTACAGGAATACCGATGGCTCAAATCGCCACAAAAGCGATCTTAGGTGAAAAGTTAAGTGACTTAGGCTTTACGAATGGCTTATATCCAGAATCAAACGCTGTCCATGTGAAAGCTCCTGTATTCTCGTTTACTAAATTGCAACAAGTGGATACCTACTTAGGTCCTGAAATGAAATCTACTGGAGAAGTCATGGGCTCTGATCAAAACTTAGATAAAGCATTATACAAAGCGTTTGAAGCATCAGGTCTACGCCTGCCAGATTATGGTGCCGTCTTGTTCACGATCGCTGATGAAACTAAAGAAGAAGCGTTAGCGCTAGCTAAACGTTTTTCAGAAATTGGTTACAGCCTATTAGCTACCAAGCATACGGCAGCTTATTTTGAAAAAAATGGGCTGATCGTCACGCCTGTTGCTAAAATCTCTGAAAAAGCAACGGAGAAAAATGTTGTTGAGCTGATTCGAGAAGGAAAAGCACAGGTCGTTGTTAATACCATCGATAAAGATCGAGGAAATGCCTCGAAAGACGGATTTATCATTCGCCGAGAAGCAGTTGAACATGGTATTCCTTTATTTACTTCATTAGATACAGCGGATGCGATCATTCGGGTAATGGAGTCTCGAGCTTTTTCAACACAAGCGATTTGATCAGCATGTTCTAAAATGACAGTTCCTATAATGATTAAGTAATAGTTAAAATAGCTTGTAGGCACCTAAACAGAGATAAAAGTGATCATTTTCGTTCGCCTTGTTACTGACATTGGCTGAAAGGATCACTTTTGTCGAGATGTTTGGCAATGAAAAATCCCAAAGAGGAGAGCAGATATGAAGCAAGAAGTCATGACAATCATTCAACAAACACAACTAGCACCACGTATTTATGAATTGACTTTAAAAGGAGAATTGGTCAAAGAAATGTTAATACCTGGGCAGTTTTTGCATATTCGAGTACCTAGAGCAGATTTGCTTTTACGCCGCCCCATCAGTATCCATTCGATTGATCAACAAAACTACACTTGCCAGATCATCTATCGAATCGAAGGTGAAGGAACGAAAGAATTTTCTACGTTGAAGGCTGGCGATTCTTTAGACGTTTTAGGGCCATTAGGCAATGGTTTTGACCTAACTGGATTGTCCGCAGGAGATGAAGTGTTCATCGTAGGGGGAGGAATTGGTATCCCACCTTTATATGAATTAGCCAAACAACTGAATATGCGGGACGTAAAAGTCACCAATTTTTTAGGATTTGCATCAAAAGAAGTCATGTACCATGAAGCAAAGTTTCATGAATTAGGTGAAACCAGAGTAGCGACGGATGATGGTACTTATGGGATCCATGGAAACGTCGGGAATCTGCTAATGAGTACTCATAAGCAACCAAAAGCTGTCTTTGCTTGTGGTGCAAATGGTCTCTTAAAAACAGTCGAACAACTTTTTGTGGATCACCCAAATGTCCAATTGTCCTTAGAATCACGAATGGCTTGCGGTATCGGTGCTTGTTATGCGTGCGTTTGTCATCGACCGGATGATGAAACTGGAACAAAAAGTGTCAAGGTGTGTGACGAGGGGCCAATTTTTAAAGTAGGAGAGGTTGTCTTATGAGTAATCCCTTAGCAGTTAAGCTCCCGGGTTTGGAATTGAAAAATCCGATCATGCCAGCCAGTGGATGCTTTGGATTTGGAAAAGAATATGGGAAATATTACGATTTGAATCAATTGGGGTCGATTATGGTCAAGGCGACAACGCCGCATGCAAGGTTTGGTAATCCCACCCCACGTGTGGCGGAAACACCCTCCGGTATGTTGAATGCGATCGGATTGCAAAATCCCGGTCTGGAAGTTGTCATGAATGAACTGTTACCAGAATTAGCTGTCTATCCAGATTTACCTATCATTGCGAATGTCGCTGGTGCCTGTGAAGAAGACTATGTCGAGGTTTGTCGTAAAATTGGAGAAGCGCCGAATGTCAAAGCGATCGAGTTGAATATTTCTTGCCCAAATGTCAAACATGGCGGCATTGCCTTTGGGACAGACCCAGACGTTGCCTTTCAATTGACACAAGCTGTCAAAAAGGTTGCAAGTGTACCAGTTTATGTGAAACTTTCCCCTAATGTGACGGATATCGTGCCCATTGCACAAGCAATCGAAAGTGGAGGGGCAGATGGCTTTACGATGATCAATACACTACTTGGTATGCGGATTGATCTGAAAACACGTCAACCTATTTTAGCCAACCAGACAGGCGGTCTTTCTGGTCCTGCGATCAAACCAGTGGCGATTCGTTTGATCCATCAAGTCGCCGCTGTTTCCGAGTTGCCGATCATTGGTATGGGCGGTGTCCAAACTGTTGACGATGTCTTAGAGATGTTCATGGCAGGAGCCAGTGCCGTGGCAGTAGGAACAGCTAATTTTACGGATCCGTACATTTGTCCGAAACTGATTGAAGAACTACCCGTACGAATGGCAGAATTAGGGATCGAATCCCTCCAACAACTAATCAAAGAAGTAAGAGAGGAACGAATGAAATGAACCAACGACCAATTATTGCTTTAGACTTTTCGACGTGGCAAGAAGTGGAACAATTTATGCAACTATTCCCTGAAGAGGAAAAATTATTTGTAAAAATCGGAATGGAATTATTTTATCAGGAAGGACCGATTATTGTTCGTTGGTTGAAAGATGCCGGACATGAAGTATTTTTAGACTTGAAACTTCATGATATCCCTAATACGGTGGAAAAAGCCATGCGTGGGTTAGCAAAACTAGGCGTGGATATCACTTGTGTCCATGCAGCTGGCGGAATCAAAATGATGCAAGCGGCACTACGTGGGCTAGAAGAAGGAACTCCTGCTGGCAAAAAACGCCCATTGTTATTAGCAATCACTCAGCTTACTTCAACGAGTGAAGCGGATATGCATCATGATCAATTGATCCAAGTTCCCTTAGAAGAAAGTGTGATCCATTATGCGAAATGTGCCGAAGCTGCCGGACTAGATGGCGTTGTTTCTTCTGCCTTAGAAGTAAGTGGCATCAAAGCAGCTACCCGCCAAGATTACATTTGCCTTTCTCCGGGTATCAGACCAGAAGGAAGCGTCGCAGGTGATCAAACGAGGATCGTCACGCCTGCCCAAGCTCGAGGAATTGGTTCAACGTTTATCGTGGTTGGACGACCAATCACTCAAGCGAAAGATCCCTACCAAGCCTATCAAACAATCAAAGAAGAATGGAGTCGATCAATTTGAATACGATTGAAAAGAACATTGCCAAAGATTTGTTAGCTATTGAAGCGGTTTTCTTAAGCCCAAATGAACCATTCACGTGGGCAAGTGGACTAAAAAGCCCGATTTATTGTGACAACCGCATCACGATGAGCTATCCAAAAGTCAGAAAAGCAATTGCTCAAGGGTTAGCAGAAAAAATCAAGCAAGCATTCCCTGACGTGGAAGTCATTGCTGGTACAGCAACAGCAGGAATCCCTCACGCTGCATGGGTGGCAGAAATCTTGGACTTGCCTATGGTTTATATCCGTAGTAAAGCGAAAGATCACGGTAAAGGCAATCAAATCGAAGGACGGATTTTTGAAGGTCAAAAAATGGTTGTGATCGAAGATTTGATCTCGACAGGCCAAAGCGTTTTAGAAGCAACGGAAGCAGCCAAAAGAGAAGGCGCTAATGTATTAGGCGTAGCAGCGATCTTTACGTATGAACTACCAGCAGGTGAAGAAAATTTTGCCAAAGCAGAGTTACCACTATTTACTCTCACGAATTATTCTGTCTTGATTGAAACAGCGTTAGCCGAAAAATATATTGATGAAGCGGAATTAGCCTTGCTAAAAGAATGGAAAAAGAATCCAGCGGACTGGTTAAAACAGTAACGAAGGATACGAAGATGGAACAAAAACAAAAGACTCAAAAAAGGGCTTTCGTTGAACAAAATCCATGGTATACTAGGATCGAACAAAACAACTGAATGAAACAAAGGAAGCATCCAAGACGAAAGTTTTGCTATGGACGAGTAGCGCGATTACGGAATTTCGTAAGTAAAAAATTTTCTGCGAGGTTTTAGAGCTATGTTGTTTTGAATGCTTCCAAAACTGATTATCTTTATGATGTTTGTAAGAAGAAGTTTTAGAGCTATGTTGTTTTGAATGCTTCCAAAACTCAATATGTTTTCATTATGGACTACAATACGTTTTAGAGCTATGTTGTTTTGAATGCTTCCAAAACAAAGCGGCATGTCTGCAACTAACCGTTAGTGTTTTAGAGCTATGTTGTTTTGAATGCTTCCAAAACAAAATGAATGAGACGGAAAAATGCGCTACAGTTTTAGAGCTATGTTGTTTTGAATGTTTCTGAACTAATAGTTGCTGTGCTTCGCTTGTCGTTTTTAAGGCGAGGAGCTTGCACAGAGTTGGTTTTGAATTTTATGATTATTTTGATGGAAACTAGAGTTGTTTTTCTGGTTTCTATTTTTTTATAGCAAGAATGGCATGATTCTCATCAAAAAAATTAATTTTTCGTTGATTTACAAACGGGATATTTGCGAAAGATAGTTATTTAATGATAAAATCATCGGAAAAGTAAAAGGGAGGCTATTTTATGGGATTGAATGAATTTATTTTAGGTTTGAATAATTTGGAAAAAATTACACGAGCGCCAGGGTTCTTTAAATTTACTGAACATACGGTAGCCGCTCATTCTTATCGAGTGGCTTCGATTGCTCAAGTCTTAGGTGACATTGAAGAGGTTCATGGTCAAGCGATCGATTGGAAATTACTTTATGAAAAAGCGTTAAATCACGATTACACAGAACGTTTTATCGGGGATATCAAAACACCGGTCAAGTATGCAAATAAAGAGTTACGGGGAATGTTACAAACAGTTGAAGAAAAGATGACGGATGAGTTCATCAACCAAGAGATTCCGGAAGAGTTTCAAGAAGTATACCGCCGGCGATTGTTTGAAGGAAAAGATGACACAGTGGAAGGTGAGTTATTAGCAATCTCTGATAAAGTCGATCTATTGTACGAATCATTTGAAGAGATCATCAAGAACAATCCAGAAAAAGTATATAAAGAGATGTTTATTGAAGCGGTAACTACGATCAAAGGGTTTGAGCATCGTCCTTCTGTCAAGTATTTCTTCAACGAGATTTTCCCTGAATTACTGAATCAAGAATTTTATGGGAAAGAAGACTTTTTAGCGACTGTTTCCACGATCGTTAAAAATAGTCAACAATAGAAAATTTTGCAAAGATGCAGGAGGAATAAAAGTGAAAAAGAATATGGATGTTGAATGGGGATATACGGGAGAAAGAGGACCGGAACATTGGGCTGAATTATGCGACTGGTTTGCTAAAGGTGCGGCGTTTGAATTGCAGTCGCCCATTCCATTGACCACTTGTGAACCAGCGAAGGATCAATCAGATACCATTGCTTTTCATTATCAGAAGCAACGGTTTACAGATAAAGAATTTAAAAATACGATCCACTTGGTTCCTTATGATCAGCTTAGTTATGTCGAATTTAAAGGTCAGAAATATTATCTCACAGATATCCATTTTCATATGCCTTCTGAACATCTGATCAATGGGAATCAAGAAGATATCGAGTTCCACTTTGTTCATATGAATGCCAAAAAAGAAAATTTAGTTGTTGGTGTGATGTTTCAGCTAACGACGGATGAAGGTTGGTTGTATGATCGAGACAATGGCGATAGTTGGGATGTAGAAAAACATGAACATTGGACCAATCCATTGGTTCTTTTTCCTGAACAAAAAAGCCATTACCATTATGTCGGCTCTTTAACTACGCCACCAACGAGTGGACCAATCCAATGGTTTGTCATGGATCAAGTGCAAAAACTAAATAAAGATTTCTTGGTTCCTTTTAAAGGACAGTATGCACAACCAAACAACCGTCCGCTCCAACCGTTGAAAAATCGTCCAATCAGTTATTTTGTGAGGGATCATCAGTGAACTTCCAACAATTAAAATATGTAATTGCTGTAGCGAACAATGGGAGTTTCAGAGAAGCAGCTAAAAAACTCTATGTCGCACAACCAAGTCTTTCCGCAGGAATCAAAGAATTAGAAACCGAGTTAGGGATCACGCTGTTCACTCGAACGAATCGAGGGGCGTATCTGACCGAGGAAGGACAAGAGTTTTTAAAAAGAGCGGAACGGATTCTCTTACAGTTAGAGTCTTTAGAAAATTATTATTTGACGAATGAGAAGCGTGAAAGCTTTTCAATTGCTTCGCAACATTATGATTTCTTAGGTCCTTTAACAGCAAAGTTGATCTCTTCTTTCAAAAGTGAGATCAAACAGTTTCGAATCGTTGAAACAACGACTGCTAATGTGATTGAAGAAGTGAAGGATCAGCATAGTGAGATTGGGATTCTTTATATGAATGAACACAATCAAGCAGGGATCAAGCGCTACTTAGAACAAGGGGAACTAGTTGCCCATTCATTAGGAGAATTTCAAACGCACATTTTTTTACGTCAAGGACATCCGCTTAGTGAAAAGAAAGAAATCTTTAAAGAAGAATTACTTCCTTATCCGCAAGTAAGATTTACACAAGATGGCAATAATTTTCCTTATTTTTATGAAGACTTGATTGAAAGTCCTGATCAAGAAACGGTGATCTATACGAGTGATCGGGGAACATTGATGAATATCGTGTTAGAAACAGATGCTTATGCTTCAGGTTCTGGGCTGGTCATTGGTGAGATCAAAGAGTATTTACGTTTGATTCCATTGGCAAATAGTCCCCAAAATGAATTGTATGTGATTTATTCTGCTAAGCGCCAATTAAGCGAAATTGCACAAAAATTCATGGAAAGTCTAACCGTTTTACTAAGTCAGATCAAAACAAATTGAAAAAGCTCTTTGTCAATAAGGGCTGATGAGTGGTGTAAAATCAAATCTGGGTCAGAATGAACCTCATTCTGTCTCAGATTTTTTTTGTGTTTTGAAAGACAATGAGACAAAATAAATACCAAATAATATTTTTTTCTTCACATTATTTAAGTTTCCTTAAAAGGTGTTAGATAGCACTTTCAACAAAAAAACGTTTTCTTATTCTGATATATTATATACTTTAAGTTATGTAAAAAAATTTCATAAAATATGTGTTTTACGTCATAATCGCTAATATTTACTCCTCCGTAATTGTTTAACTAAACCAATTTTTCATGGTATCTTTTTAGATAGCTATCACTAAATTATCTCTCGCTACTCCTTATAGTAATTTATCTAGTTGATTGATTTGTAAAATACGATCAACCTGTACAAATGAACAATGAATAAATTTATAAATTACCTTTATAAAATATAATAACAATTGTAAATTATTTGTATGCAAAAAATTTCGAGTTTTTATATCAACACCTTAATCTATATCCTAAAATGAATTGAATTTCGTTGTTCTTATTGACTGTGGATGTGGAAATAATTTTTTATAAAAAAAGGACAATACAGAAAAAATGAACGATTATGACATGAAAACTATTTTTTATGACTTTTATATATATAATTTGATTTCTCTGTTATGATTTATTCAGAAAGCGCTTTCTGTTTTTTGGATTTCGAGGTAATAGAAAATGAAAAATAAGTTTATCTTATCTTTAGATATTTTAACTATTGGAATTAGCGTATCTGAAAGCAAAATCTCTGGATATGCTTCTACAATAAATGAACCATCTACTGTGGCAGATAGTAGCCAAGAATTAACTCTTTTAGATAAAAATGTAGTAGCTAAGGTAAATATCTATTAAAAGTGAAGCGTCTCTATGTGCACTCTATCGTTGGGTACAAAAATAGGAACGTGAAGGACTAGTTGGTTTGATTAGAAAGACTCGAACAGACTTTGGGCAAATTAAAGTTTCAGACGTTAGATTTTTGGTCTAACTTTTGATGATCGGTGCATTATGGCTTTTGAAACAGAATTTTTTCTGTATAAGTTTTTATTTTCCGTAGGATAAGTGAAAATCATTAAATGAAAAGGAGATTGATGGCATATGAGATTAGACAAAATGATAGTTACTTTTATTAATGCTTTAAGCATAGCAAGTGGAATAGGCGGAGCAAGGGCACTGCCTAGTTTAGACAACAAAAATCAAGGGAGGGGATTAGGAAAAGTACTAGATTTAGAAAACAGGAATGAAACCACCCGTTTATCTGATAAAACTTATTCACACAAAAAACTACAGTCAAAACACAGAAATAAGGGGAACTTAAAACATTTAGATGAAATACAAGATGATGTTTCAAGACAGCCATATTCTGCTAAAAAATTTTTACATAAAAAAATAAAGAATCTTATTAAGCAAGAAGAGACAGATTTTAAAAAATTAAAAGAGGGAATTTCTACTGAAAGTTCTATAGAAGTTAATCAATTACAAACGAATCTCCGGCGGGTTCAAAATTTTTGCTCGAAATTCCGTAAACTAAGAAATGATATAGTAATTGAATATGGTAAAATGACACAGCAAAAGGTAAATTTAAGAAAGCATAAAATAAAGAACAAAAAAATGCTTAAAGAATGCTATAAAGAAATAAAAGTTTTAAGTACAAATAAAAAGCATATCGACTATCTTATATCCAATTGTAAAGACATGGTAAATCAATTACAAGAGTCTATAGAATCAAAGAAAACCCATTCTGTGAGCACAAGTAAATCAACTATGACAACATCACACACAGAGCAACCTACGACAACATCACGCACAGAGCAACCTACTATTTCTCTACAAGAAACAGAACGTATTCTAATAAGAAGTAAAAAACTTATATCCCAGTTCAACGAGAAAACTCAAGAAATCAATGCTTTCCGTAGGCAAGAAAAAGAGTTACTTTTACTATTACAGGATCAGTATAGGACTCAATTTGAAAATCCTCGTAATATTAGTGACGTAAAAGCAGACCTTAATGAGATAAATCGTAACATAATTCCAAAATTAGAGTCGGAAAAATTTCATATTCAAGCTGAAATAATTAAGGAGGTAAATCATATAAATTCGCTTGAAGGCCAAGGGAAAATAAGTCCTTTTGAAGCAAAAAAGTTTCTTAATGAGTATAATAAACTCAATATTAACTTTGCTAAAGAAAGAAACAAAAGAGACATATCATTGAAACAGAACCTTTCAAAAAAACTAGAAAGTATAGTTTTAAATAATTCAGAGAAACCTATTGCACAAAATACAACTATATCTATGACAAGATAGTCTACAAAAAGTGTGTAAACCTTGGCTCTTTGTCAATAAGGACTGATGAGTGGTGTAAAATCAAATCTGGGTCAGAATGAACCTCATTCTGTCTCAGATTTTTTTGTTATTTCATGTTGATTAATTGATTAATCAAAAAAATCCTAAGTTATCACAAAGAAAACAAAAAGAAATACAAGGAGAATCCATTTAACGTGGAAAACTGGCACTACCTTGAAGAACAAGATGAATACATTTGCCCAGCGAATCGTCCGATACCGTTCAAAAATGATAGTCGAAAGATAAAGGTGGCTTTATTCAAGATTTCAAAATCTATGAATGTGAGGATTGTCGGAACTGTCCAGTCCGTCGTTAATGTACGCGTGCGAAAAGTGAACAAAAGCGAAAAATTCAAGTAAATAATAATGGGCGCTATTTCAAAGCAGAATGCAGAAAAAAGCTTTTAGAGGAGAAAATCGAGGTCGAACCCGCGTTCGGATATCTAAAGGCTAGCTTGGTGTTCCATCGTTTCCATTTACGTGGGAAACAAGGAGCAACGATTGATATTGGTTTGGCACTGATGGCATTAAATTTAAGAAAATTAGGAAAATATATGGAGAGGAAAGTGTACATAATAGAAAAAATAAGTTCGATTTTGACACTAGCCATCAAAGTCGAACTTATTTTCTTTTTGAGAAAGAACTATTGTCCCGCTCTCAAATTATAGAGCCATTGAAAAAGTGGTTGAATGATCGGCAACAGCGATCGTTTGACCGCTTTTTCTTTTCCTCCTATTTTTCGTTTTTATGAAAAAGAAACTGAATTTGTTGAAAAAAGAAATAACAACGTTGTTAGCTTATGGTGATTAATGGCAATAGATAGAATACATGCTTGTTACAGTGAGGGTTCTTAAAAGATACAGATAAATCGTTTTATAAAACACCATTATTAATACAGTTAAAAAACAGATAGAAGATGAGTAAAAAAGTTGCTTTTTTACGAATACTCCGCCATTATAGAAACAGTTAGTATTTAGGAAGCGTTTTTTATTTAAATAGAAAACCAATAAGCTGATTTATCTATTTTTATCAAACAGTTTGATAAGGTGTACTATTTTTCATTGGAGGAACAGATGATTGAATTGATCAATGTAACTAAAAGCTATGAAGGCACGCAAGCGGTAAAGAATATTCATTTGACAATCGAACCAGGTGAGATCATCGGAATCGTTGGGAAAAGCGGTTCTGGTAAATCCACGTTACTTCGTTTGTTGAACTTAATGGAAGAACCTAGTAGTGGGGAAATCCTAATCGATAGTGTGGCCATTCAAAAGTTGAACAAAAAAGAAAAAAGGCAGCAAAAACAAAAAATGGGGATGATTTTCCAAAACCATAATCTATTAGATAACTTAAAGGTGTATGAAAACGTGTCATTACCATTGAAGCTGCAAAAGAAAAAGAATCGTGAAAAAATCGATTATTTATTAAATTTTGTTGGGATGGCTCATAAAGCTGCTGTATATCCAGTAAAACTATCTGGCGGTGAAAAGCAACGAGTGTCGATTGCTCGGGCGTTGACACGTGATCCAGAAATTTTATTGTGTGACGAAGCCACCAGCTCACTAGATGAAGAAAATACGGAAAGTGTGATTCGTTTATTGCATAAAGTCCATGAAGAATTCCAGCCGACAATTTTCTTTGTTAGTCACGAATTAGAAACAGTGAAAAGCTTATGCCAACGAATTTTGGTCATGGAAAATGGCGAGTTGATTGGCGAATTAAGAAATCACCCACAACGTTATACGGAAGAAAACTTGACGTATTTTGAAAAAATAAAAAGGAGCTTAGCGCAATGATTCATTCACAAAGCATGATGGAGTATTGGCCAGCGCTACTGACCAGTCTCGAAGAAACGGGCATCATGATGGCTATTTCGATGGGCGTGTGTGTGGTTGGCGGATTGCCACTAGGTTTAGGGTTGTTTTTGGCGAATCCTAAAGTTCGTGGTCGTTATCCTTGGATTTATTGGACTTTGAATTTTTTAGTCACAGTGATCCGCTCTTTTCCCTATCTATTATTTGTAATTGCGTTGATCCCAGTAACTCGCGCGGTATTAGGCAAAGCCTTTGGTCCTATACCAGCTTCTGTACCACTTAGTATCATTGCGATCACTATCTTTGCCCGGCTAGTTGAACAGGTCTTGCTGGATGTTTCTGACGAAACTTATGCATTGGCTAATTCATTAGGGACGACTCGCTTCCAATATGTCTGGCATTTTTTACTAGTAGAAGCGAGAAGTGGTTTAGTCTTGGCGTATACGACGACGACTGTCAGTATGGTTTCCTATTCGACAGTCATGGGAGTCATTGGCGGTGGCGGAATCGGTGATTTTGCTGTTCGTGTCGGTTATCAACGCTATGAATATGGGGTCATGTATGTCGCCATTGTGATCATGATCGTTTTAGTCTTTATTTTACAAATGCTGGGAAACTTTGTTGCTCAGACACTGGATAAACGAAAATAGGAGGAAGAAGAATGAAGAAGTTTTATTTGATTGGTTTCGCAATGATTGCGATCTTAACTTTAGCAGCTTGTGGAGGTCATTCAGCGGATAAAGACAAAAAGGAAATCAAAGTGGCTGTTCAGTTAGAGTCATCAAAAGATATTTTGGAGATTGCCAAAAAAGAAGTGGAGAAACAGGGTTACACCATTGATATTATGGAAGTAAGTGACAATGTAGCTTATAATGATGCCGTTCAACATGATGAAGCAGATGCCAATTTTGCACAGCATGAACCGTTTATGGCAATGTTCAATCAAGAAAAAAAAGCAGATTTAGTCGCCGTTCAACCCATTTATTATTTTGCGGGGGGCTTTTATTCCAAAAACTATAAGAATGCTGATCAATTGCCCAAAAATGCTAAAGTCGGTATTCCAAGCGATCCAACAAATGAAGGTCGAGCATTAGCGATCTTAAATAAAAATGGTGTTATCAAATTAAAGGATAACATGGGGTTCAACGGTACAGTGGCGGATATCGTTGACAATCCTAAAAATCTTCAATTTGAACGAATCGATTTATTGAATCTAGTAAAAGCCTATGATGAAAAGGACATTGCGATGGTCTTTTGTTACCCTGCTTACTTAGAACCAGCGGGCTTATCGACCAAAGATGCGATCTTACTGGAAGATGAAGCTGCCAGCAAACATTACGCTTTGCAATTGGTAACGAGAGAAGGGGAAAAAGACAGCGAGAAAATCAACGTATTGAAAAAAGCAATGACGACGAAAGAAGTCGCTGAGTATATTAAGAAAAATTCGAAAGGCGCAAATATTCCAGCTTTTTAAAAGAACAAAGAAAGTGAGAAGAAATCAACAAAACGCCTGTTTTTAACAAACGAGTAAGGGTGGCATTCGACATCCTACTCGTTTTTTTGCTGCCATGAAAGACAAGAGTGAAGTTTCTTGGATGAACCCGTTCAAAGATAGCAAAAGATAAACCAAACGCTAACGATTAACTTTTTTACTATTATTTGACACTAAGTACTATTCATTGTATATTAGTGGTGCAACACAGAAATACTTACATATATCAGAAAGAAGGAATACATATGAAAATGAAAAAATTGACAGGTTTATTATTAGCGGGAATCATTCTATCCACTGGAGCCACTACTTTGGCAAGCTCGCCAGATGTTTGTGCTGCAACAGTAATTTCAGAAAACCAGTATGAGAAGATCATGAGTTTTACCAAAGCAGACTTAACAGCTGCAACGGGAATAGTGTTAGAACCAACAGAAGCGTCCATTCAGCGCATGTATGCTTCATTGAAAAAAGAACGTGTTTGGTTGGCTCTTGGTTATTCTTCGACTGAAGCACAACGAATTACTAAAAGAATGGCGCAAAGTACATATCAAGCAATAGGTATTTTGACAAGTATGGCAAATAACCAAAATATCCAATTGAAAGTCGTTGTCATCAACAAACCTAATTACAGCACAATAAACATTGGGACAATTGGATCTGTCGACAAGCCAACCGTCCCAAAAGATGAACCTGAAAAAGAAGACACCAACAAACCAGGCGATTCAGCGCTACGTGCATTGGTAAAAGAAATTGAAATTGAAATCGAGTATCAGAAAGAGAAAATCAAACTAGATTATGAAGTCAAGTCAAATGGCAAAATCAAAGCAGAAGTCAAAAATGAACGAACGGGTCTTAAGTTGCAGGATGCAAAAGCGCAGACCTATGTCGAAACACTGTTTGTAGGACTAGATGCAAAAACAAGCAGTCAAGAAGAAATTAAAACGCATATTATGGAACAGTTAGATGCGAATCAAAAAGGGTTGAAAAAATTTGCTTTTAAAGTGAAATATGCAGATAAAACAAAAGTAGATTTCAAAATCAAGTACAAGTAGATCAGGAAAAAAGGTGTACGGGGAATAAATGGGAATGCGTTAGAGAATCAGTCTAACACAAGGTTCTCAAGACTTCCTGTCCACCTTTTTCTTTTCTAGGGGGGAAAAATAAGGTAGACTCAAAATAGAGAAAAAGAAAACATGGCAGCATGGATTATGGAAGGTGAAGTTATTGGGAAAATCAAATCAATTTAAAAAAGGTGTATTGGAATTATGCGTTCTTTATTTACTGAAAAATAAGGATCGATATGGTTATGAAATTACCCAATTGGTCAATAAAAATATTCCGCTTACAGAAGGAGCGCTTTATCCAATATTGAGACGATTTGTCAAAGAAGGGTATTGTGTGACCTACCTTAAAGAATCAAAAGGAGGACCTGCACGCAAATACTACCAAATCACTTCACTGGGAAAAGAATATCTGGCTGAGTTAAATAAGGAATGGATGGTGTTTGTAGAAAATGTGGCGTTGTTAAAACAGGAGGAAGATGAGAGAGCAAATGAATGATTTTTTTGAAGCGTTAGAAGGATTATTTTTAGAAAAAGATAAAGAAGCTTTTCTTGAAATAAAAGCAGATCTTTCAAGAGAAATCAAAGTAAGGATGGCAGAAGGAGAATCTTGTGAAGCGATTTTAAAAGCTCTGGGAAGTCCGCAAGAAATTGCTGAAGCTTATTATGAAGACCAGCGCTTAGAAAAAGCGATGAAAGCAAAGCAAGATATAATTGCTGGCGAAGACCTGGTACGTGAATATAAATTGAAGCGTAATTCTTGCTTAAAACGTTGGATGATCAAACTAGGTAAGTTATTCTTGTTTTTGTTCCAAATTTTATTGCTAGTGACTAGTTTCTATTTTTTGATGATGGTGCTATATTATCTGATTTATGAACAGGTTATGATGTGGGGAGCAGTGACCTCGTCGTTATTTTCGTTATGCTTCGTTATTGTATTAAAGAAACCTGAGCAGGTAAGGAAGAGATTGTTTCTAGTTTATTTTGTGGGAATAGTTAGTTTTTTATGTAACCTATTACTTGTGTTCAATCACAGCTGGGTTTACCAAGGGCAATTTTTGACAAGAGACATAGAACTTAAAGCAAATGCGATTGAATCGTTGAATGTGTCTTCCACATATCCAGTAGATATTAGTGTAATCCAACTATCCGAAAATGAAACAGCGAAAGTAGAAATCAAGGGTCATATCAGAAAGCAAGATCAAAAACAGCTATTCAGCATGAGTAGCAGCAAAATGAACTTGACCATTGGACACCCAAGATTTTTTGACTGGTCACAAAGTATGGGAAAAGTCGAGGTCGTTTTTTATCTTCCGGAAAATACCAAACATAAATCCCTTCATTTTAACTTAGAACAAGGAGAAGTAACGTTAAATCATACATATGCAGAAAAGATCAACTTGAAGATGAAAAAAGGACGAATAAGCATAACAGATGTTTATAGTAAAATGATCCAGATACACAGCCAATCTTCCGATGTTAGCGTCCATCAATTTTTCTCTGAGCTGGCTATAAAAAATAAAGTTGGAAAAACAATTCTTTCTGATGGTCAAGGAAAAATCCGGGTAGTGACTGACAGTGGGGTAATAAAAGTTCTTTCAACGATGAGTGAAAAAATGGAATTGAATAATATCGAAGGAAAAAATATTGTTTCATCAGGAGCGATTCAACGATTGACTGCCCGTAATATGAAAGGGACTACGATTATTGAAAAACAAGCAGGAGACACATCGATAAAAAATGGCTCTGGGAAATTGGTATTGACGGATTTAACTGGTGGTTTATCGGTAGGAAATGATTCAGGCACGGTTATCGTCAGTCAGCAAATTCCTTTAGAAGCAACAGTGAAAAGTGCTAGTGGTCACGTGAAGTGGGTGCAGTCACAAGACGTTGTTAGTCGTTTTGATTTAAGTAGCACGTTCGGGGAAATAACTAATCAGTTTAAAGAGCAGACAAAAGACAAGGCGAACACTATAAACATCTCCACTGAAAAAGGCAATATCATGGTCTTAAAAAAGGAACTTGAGGGGAAAAGCTAGATAATAGAAACAAGTGCCTGTTCCAGAAAAATCATCCGATATTTTCTGGAAGGGGCACTTGTCATGTTAGCGAATAAAAAGGGGAGTGCTTACTCATCGATGATGACCAGATGCGATACTGTTGACTAGATTAAATTGCATTACATCAGTTAGTCATCTGTTTCATCTTGTTGATCTTTTCTTCTTCTGGAGTAACAATGATCGTTTTTTGATTTTCATAGATCACATAGCCTGGTTTTGCGCCATTCGGTTTGCGCAAATGCTTGACTTGAACCAAGTCCACGGGTACTTGGGCGGAATGACGGTATTTTGAGAAATAAGCAGCTAATTCAGCGGCTTCAGTTATCGTTTCATCAGATGGCTGGTCACTTTTGATAATGACATGAGAGCCAGGAATATTTTTGGCGTGGAGCCAATAGTCTGTTTTCTTCGCCGTTTTTAAGGAAAGTTGATCATTTTGAAGATTGTTTTTCCCTACCAAGATCAACGTACCATCAGTAGAAAGATATTGATCTGGCTGTGAAGGTTTCTTGCGTTTTTGTTTTTTCGAAGATTTCTTTTTTAAATAACCTTCTGCTGTCAATTCTTCTTTGATCACTTCGATATCCATAGGACCAGCAATCTCTAACTGAGACAAGACAGATTCTAAATAATCGATCTCATTTTTGGCTTCTTCGATCTGTTTACCAATCAATTTGACAGCATTTTTTAGTTTTTGGTAGCGATGGAAATATTTTTGGGCATTTTGATTGGGCGTCAATGCTGGATCGAGCTTGATTGTGATCGGCCGATCTTCTTCATAATAATTCGGCAATGTCACTTCATTTGCGCCTCGAGGAACTTGAGCCATAAAAGTAGTCAATAGTTCGCCGTCTCGACGATAATCCTCGGCATTTTCCGAATCTTTTAAGGTCTGCTCCCGTTTCTTCAGTTTATTTTTGTTGCGTTTAAGTTCATTTTCGATCTTGCGGATGAGTTCGCCACCTTGTTGTTTGGCACGGTCTTTTTCCGCTTTTTCTTGATAAAACGCATCTAATAACGCACTGAGAGTCGGGTACATCTTTTTTTGTTGCGTATTTGAATCAAAGAAACGATAGTTGATCGGCGTAAAATATTCTTTCTCCGCTACTTCATAAAGGCTAGGGGAGAGTTGGGTGTCGATTGCTGTGAAGAATTCTTGCCATACCAACATTTTTTCATTGGGGCGTTCTGTTAAGCGAGCCACCAATTCTTGCGCAGTATCAAAACCGATTCCTTGAAATTGTTGTTGGATTCCTTTTGGTGTCAAGTCCATTTGAGAAAGCCGATGGAAGACTTTTTCTTTTTCCTGACTAAAGGGATTCAGCTGGTTTTGTTCAGGTGGAGCAATATAGTCTACACCAGGCAGAAGGGAACGATAAGTATTTTGTGAACTACCAATATGCTTGATCGCATCTAAGATTTTTCCTGATTCTTTATTCACTAAGATGATCGTGCTATGACGTCCCATGAGTTCCACAATTAAAATGATATTTTGGAGATCTCCTAGTTCGTCTCGTTTCGTGAAATGAAAGTGGATCACTCGGTCGTTTTCGATTTGTTCGATCGACTCCAAAATTGCCCCATCAAGATGCTTGCGTAACATCATCACAAAGTTCGGTGGTGTGTCTGGATTTTGATAGTCGATCTGAGTGATCTGGATTCGAGCATAACTAGGATGTGCAGATAAGAGCAAACGCTGATTTTTACCACGTGAGCGAATCACTAATACGACTTCATTTTCGTAAGGTTGGTGGATTTTAGAAATCCGACCAGATAATAGAGTCTCACGCAATTCATTGATCATTGCATGAGTAAAGACACCATCAAAGGACATGGTTCATTCCTCATTTCTTTTCATAAGTAGTTTCATTATAACGAAAAAAACGTAGAAAGACCAATTTACTAGGTAGTTATCAACTGATTTGATCATAAAAAGATACTGGATTGAAAAATAATCGATATTCTTTAAATGTATTTTTTTCTATCTACCTCAAACTTAGGTATAATAAAAGAAAACGAAAAAGAAGGTGATCGCTATGTGGAAAGAGATAAGTGAGACCATCAAAGTCAAATACCATCATTTTTTGGCTGATTTCGATACGCATCCACAACGCTATTGTATGCGTTTATTGTTCGTATTCCTTGTTTCACTGGTCATTACGATCACGATGTTTGTCTTTCCTAAAAATATTAGAGAAGCACAGGTGGAGAGCTTAGTCTATGCAGAAATCAATTCTCCTAAGCTTAAACCTTTGAATATCAATGAAGCATCGCAAACAATTGAAGAAAGTAAAGCTATTTCAGTTTTGTTCAGTGTGCCAAGTGGAGAAATGTATCAAGCATTAATGGACATTTTTCATGATCCAAAAAAAATGGCGGAATTGAATCGCCCTATTTATTTTTACCCATTGGTTTATCAGGTCAATGAATTAGAACAACGCTACGATTTAAAGCAAGAGCATTTGACGGTAATCTTTTTCCAAAATGGCAAAGAAACCAATCGCTTAGTCTATAACGCAAATCAGTTAAGTGATTTCCCTACGCAGCTGATTCCCGAATTAAATCGTTTGCCATTAGCGAATATCAAAAAATTAGAAGAAGAACTTGGGAAAGAAACGCAAACGACTTCGACTAATGCTCAACTGGGAACAGATCTTAATGCTGGAAATAAGACGGAATAAAAAAACTGTTGACGAACATGCTAAATTCGATTAGACTTAGATTAATTATTAAGGAAAGGGTGATCCACAATGAACTTATCAAACCAATTTTTAGCAGGAACAACTCAAGCTTGGCGTAACTGGCGTAGATAAGTTGTATTGATGGCGAACTTTGACCGTAGATACAACTTTTTAGAGTACAAATCTAAAATTTGTATCTATGCTGGACAAGAAATTTGACTACCGCATAGATTTGATCTATGCGGTTTTTTGTATGTAAGAAGACAATTACCGTTGGGGTGATTGTCTTTTTTTGTCAGTTCGTGTCAGAAACCAGACTTGAATAATGATGATTAAAGGAATGAGGGGGAAGAAAAATGAAAAATAAACGTTTGATCACAGTTGTTGCACTTATTATGCTTTACTTAGTAGGAACCTTTATTTATGAAAAAATAACGCCTGCTTCTACTGAATCGAAACCAAAAGAAACGGATCAAACTGTTTCCGTTGGGGTTTTGCAATATGTGAGCCATCCGGCATTAGATGAAATTTACCGTGGGATCAAAGACGGTCTCGAACAATCAGGGCTTGAGGAAGGAAAAAATTTAACGATCTCCTTTCAAAACGGGCAAGCAGATCAAAGTAAATTAGCCACTATGAGTCAACAATTAGTACAAGCTGACCCAGATGTCCTAGTAGGGATCGCTACTCCGGCTGCTCAATCTTTAGCTAATGTAACGAATACGATCCCATTAGTCTTAGGTGCGGTCACAGATCCAGTTGGTGCCGGCTTAGTGAAGTCTTTAAAAGAACCAGGTGGAAACATCACAGGCGTATCTGATCAGCCGCCTGTTGAAGCGCAAATCAAGTTAGGCGCTGAATTGTTGCCGAATGCGAAGAAAGTCGGGATTTTATACGCTTCTTCAGAAGATAATTCAAAATACCAAGTAAGCCAAGCAGAAAAAGCGATTCAAAAAGCAGGTTTGACTTCAGTAAAATATGCTGTACCTTCTACGAATGAAATCGCCCAAACTGTCCAAGTGATGAGTCAACAAGTGGATTTCATTTATGTTCCTTTAGACAATACAATTGCTAATGCTATGCAGACAGTGGTAAAAGAAGCCGATAAAGCGAAGATCCCAGTGATCCCTTCAGTTGATTCAATGGTCGAACAAGGTGGCTTGGCAACGATCGGAATCAACCAATATGATTTAGGTGTCCAAAGTGGGAAAATGGCTGCGATGCTTGCACTAGGAAAAGAAAAACCAGCAACGACACCTGTTTACGTCTTTGATAAAGGCGATGTCATCATCAATGAAAAACAGGCGGAAAAATTAGGGATCACGATTCCTGATTCAATAAAGCAAGAAGCTAAAAATGTTTCAGAAGAACCGAAAGACGAGGGGGATGAACAATGATCGTATCAGCAATTTCACAAGGGATGTTATGGGCGATCTTAGGATTAGGAATCTTTATGACTTATCGGATTTTGGATTTTCCTGATATGACGACTGAAGGATCATTTCCATTAGGTGGAGCAGTTTGTGTGACAGCTATCACTCATGGGATCTCCCCAGTTTTAGCAACACTGCTTGGCGTTGGTGCAGGCATGCTTGCCGGACTAGTTACGGGGCTGTTGTATACCAAAGGAAAGATCCCAGTGATCCTTGCCGGAATCTTAGTCATGTCTGGATTAAACTCGGTGATTTTATTCGTGATGCGCACACCAAATCTTTCTTTATTGAATCATTCGATTTTACAAGATACGTTCAATGGTCTTCATTTACCTGACTATTTTGATACCGTGTTACTTGGCTTGCTTGCATTAAGTCTCTTGATTGGTGTCTTACTGTTCTTTTTCAATACCGATTTAGGTCAAGGGTATATCGCGACAGGAGACAACGAAACGATGGCTCGTTCCTTAGGGATCAAAACAGATCGAATGAAAATCTTAGGATTGACTCTTTCAAATGGTGTTATAGCTTTATCAGGTGCATTGATTGCACAAAATGATGGGTATGCCGATGTCAATAAAGGAATTGGTGTCATCGTGATCGGGCTAGCTTCTATCATTATTGGAGAAGTGATTTTCCACGAATTAACGTTAGCAGAACGCTTGATTGCCATTGTCGTGGGAAGCATCATCTATCAATTATTGATCCTGATCGTCATTAAACTTGGGTTTGACACAACATATCTCAAACTCTTCTCCGCTATTATTTTAGCCATTTGTTTGATGATTCCTCAGTTAAAACAAGCATTGAAACTTAAAACCGGTTTTGAAAAGGAGGTTTGACCATGACAGCGATCATCACAATTAAAAATGGAAAAAAAGTCGTTAGCAATGGCATGAATGAAGAAAAAGTATTATTAGATGGAATTGATTTGACAATCAATAAAGGCGATTTTATTACGGTCCTTGGTGGTAATGGTGCGGGAAAAAGTACGCTGTTCAACACGATCGCAGGAACATTACAATTAAGTCAAGGGTCGATCGCTTTTAAAGAGCGGAATATCACGAAAGAAACAGAAGAAAAACGGGCTTCTTTTCTTTCTCGGGTGTTCCAAGATCCTAAGATGGGCACAGCTCCAAGGATGACAGTAGCAGAGAACTTGCTTTTGGCTCAAAAAAGAGGAAAGAAAAGACCCCTTCGTCTCCGTAACCTAAAGAACCAAAGAGAAAAATTTTATCAATTGTGTCAAGAAGTTGGAAATGGGTTGGAGCAGCATCTAGATACGCCAGCTGGGGAATTATCAGGAGGGCAACGCCAAGCATTGAGTTTGTTGATGGCGACCATTGAAGCGCCTGAGTTGCTGCTATTAGATGAACATACAGCAGCGCTCGATCCTAAAACTGCCAAATCATTGATGCAATTAACCAATCGCAGGATTACTGAACAACACTTGACTTGCTTGATGATCACCCACCGGATGGAAGATGCCTTGAATTATGGGAATCGTCTGATCGTTTTACAAAAAGGACGGATCGTGAAAGATTTGTCTAAAGAAGAAAAAGAGCAATTGTCACTAGCGGATCTATTACAATTTTTTGAAGAAGTGTTAGATTAGTTTTTGATTACTGACTGCTTTTCCTTCTACTTTGTGCCTAGTATGCCTATAGTAGATTGATTTGTTTTAAATGAATGAGAAAGAGGCCCCGCTTGTTTGACAATCATGTTGACAAGTTTCTCATACCTCCTTTAAACTTAGAAAGACTCGTCAATCATAAATCATAGACATAAGAAAAAGCACAAGAAACAGAACTAAACAATCGACCATCTGATGTCTCGTGTCATGTTTACGAGGATTGGATGGTTGTTTTATTTTATAAGGAGGAAAAAGATGATCTCTGGTAAAACAAAACTCACAGGCTTTTTTGCAAAGCCTGCTTCTCATAGTCTTTCACCATTGATGCACAATCTGGCATTTTCACATTGGGGGATTGATGCCGTTTATCTAGCTTTTGAGGTAGATCAAACGAACCTAAGACAAGCTGTTGAGAGTATCCGCACATTAGATATGTTGGGCGTAAATGTTTCAATGCCGAATAAAACGTCTGTCTTGGCATACCTTGATCAGTTAAGCCCTGAAGCGGAATTAATCGGAGCGGTCAACACGATCGTTCACCAGGAGCAACGTTTGATTGGCTACAATACAGATGGTATGGGATTTGTACGTTCCGTCAACGAAACGGGGCATCCAATCAAAAATCAAAAAATCGTTGTTCTGGGAGCAGGTGGTGCAGCAAAAGCAATTGTCGTACAAATGGCACTAGAAGGCGCACAAGAAATCACGATCTACAAACGTTTGAATGCCACTTTTTTACCACTAAAAGAGTATTTTGCGAAAGTCTCTGAGAAAACAGGTTGTCCCATCCGATTACATGATTATGCGGACGAAAGCCAACTGGCATTAGATTTGAGTCAGGCGAATCTATTGATCAACGCAACTGATATCGGAATGGGAAGCAAGAAAGACCAATTACCGATTGCTGATGTAAAGTTGTTGCATTCGCAATTAGCCGTCTTTGACTTGATCTACTCCCCTAGTGAGACACGATTAATCCAAGAAGCCAAAAAAATGGGAATCAAAGCCTATAATGGTTTAGGTATGTTGATTCATCAAGGAGCAATTGCTTTTGAACTGTGGACACATCGAGAAATGCCAGTCCAGAACATACGAGAACGATTAGAACAAGAAGTGTGACGAGCTTTACGTGTAATGGCTTGTCTCATTTCGTTATTTTTTATTAAATTGTGGTTCAAATAGCTGTTTTTATCAAGAAGATAGCGTATCCTTTATTTACTTGTACAGATAGCAGGGAGGAAACAAAATGAGTCGGATGGATCGTTATAAGAACATCCATAAAAAAGCAAAACCATTAAAAAAAGAATCAACCGGTTTTTTTAGACGTGAACGTCAAAAGGACAAAGCGTTGAATGATCCAAGAGATGAAGCTACTCGGATCTATCAACCTGATCAGGATTCTTCTTATTCTTCCAGAGAAGGACAAGCTAATGACTATCAAACCCCTTATTCCTATGCAAAAGCAGGAAACAAAAAAGGATTTAATCAAACGAAGAAAAATTTTTTTAAGAGGAAGAAAGAGCCAAAAGAAGTTCGTCCAAAAAAGAAACGTTCGTGGGGGAAAATCATTTTAGGCATTATTCTATTTTTATTCTTATTTTCAGTCATTTCCTTTTTTGTCGGGAAATCCATGGCAGAACATGATACCAGTTTGCCGAGTGTTACAACGGAATCATTTGATGGTGTACAGTCTTCGAGTGGCGCACATAATATTCTGATATTAGGTAGTGACACTAGAGGTGAGGATGCTGGTCGTGCAGATACGATCATGGTGTTACAGTTAGATGGACCTGCTCATAAACCAAAATTGATCTCATTCATGCGTGATAGTTTTGTAACAATTCCAGGAGTTGGTCAAAATAAGATCAATGCAGCTTATGCTTATGGCGGTGCTGATCTGGTCCGTCAAACCATCAAAGAAAATTTTGGACTTGATTGCCAGTATTACGCAAAAGTCGATTTTAAATCGTTTGAAAAAGTGGTCGATGCATTGTTTATGAATGGTATCAAGATCGATGCAGAGAAAGATTTGAATCTGGATGGGGTTGATATCAAAAAAGGTGTCCAAAAAATGGATGGTCATACACTTTTACAGTATGCACGTTTTAGAAAAGATGAAGAAGGCGATTTTGGTCGAGTAAGACGGCAACAACAAGTCATGAATACGATTTTTAGTCAGCTAAAAAATCCCCTAAACTTGATTCGTGCCCCTTACGCTGCCGGAAAAGCCATTGGTTATACCTCAACGGATGTTTCATCATTCTTTATTATCAAAAATCTTTTGTCGATTGCTCGAGGTGTCGGTGGTGTGGATCGTTTAAGCGTGCCTGTTGAAGGTTCATGGAACTTCGGAAACAGTAGTTATGCCGGAAGTATTTTGGTGATCGACAATGACGCCAATCGTGCAGCAATCAGTGATTTTTTAAGTAAATAAATGGAAGAAAAGAAATAGGAAGTTACTCTCTGTAATCATCTATTTCACTTCGTTTAGGTAAAAGTCCTCCATTTTTAATAGGTGGACGATTAAACACTTTGGATTTTCACCAATTGTAAAAGCTAAGTTCATAAAACGACTGTTAGACAAGGGGCTTCAGTCGTTTTTTTCTTTTGAAAAAATAGTTTTTGGGTTGTCATATGCGAATGTTTGTTCCATAATAAAGAAGTCTGTTCTAAGACTGAGAATCATGGAGGGGATAAAATGAAAACTGTTATACTGGCTGAAAAACCTTCCCAAGCAAAAGCTTATGCTGAAACATTTAAGAAACGAATACGTCACGAAGGGTATTATGAGATCGTTGATCCGTTGTTTAGTGGGGAAGTAACGATTACTTATGGATTCGGTCACTTAGTGGACATGGTCCCTCCTGGTGCATATGAAGAACGCTGGAGTAAATGGTCCTTAGCTAACTTACCAATTTTCCCAGAAACCTTCCGCTATGAAGTGCCGAAAGAAAAACAAGCACAATTTTCAATCGTCAAAAAGGAATTACAATCAGCAGATACGATCATTATCGCCACAGACGGAGACCGTGAAGGAGAAGCCATTGCTTGGTCGATTATCATTCAAGCACAAGCCTTCACCAAAAGCAAAAAGTATCAACGTTTGTGGATCAATTCGCTGGAAAAAGAGGCGATTTATGAAGGCTTTAAAAACCTTCGTCCAGGCGAGAGCTATTTTCCTAAATATAAAGAAGCGAAAGCTAGACAGAATGCGGATTGGTTGATCGGGATGAACGGGAGCCCCTTATACAGTCTCTTACTGCAACAAAAAGGGATCGATGGCAGCTTTTCTTTAGGACGTGTCCAAACGCCAACCCTATATATGATCTATCAGTTACAAGAAACGATTAAAAACTTCAAAAAAGAACCATACTATGAAGTAGAAGCGACGATCAGTTGTGATGATGGACGGTTTACAGGGAAAATCGATCCCAAGCAGAATTTTAAAACCCTCGAAGCGCTACATCAAGTAATTGAAAAATCAGGCGCGCATTTAGGGAAGCAATCAGGACAGATCTTATCGGTCATTAAAAAAGAAAAACAACTAAGTAGTCCACGTTTATTTTCTTTATCTAGTCTCCAGACAAAAATGAACCAATTGATGAAGGCGAGTGCCAAAGCGACATTAGATGCTGCCCAAGGGCTCTACGAAAAGAAATTTTTAAGCTATCCTCGGACAGATTCTACTTACATTACTGAAAATGAACATCACTACTTGGTGAAAAACCTAGTACGTTATAAAGATTTTTTAGGAATCAGCAGCGTAGAGACTCCTGAAACATGGTCGAAAAAAAGATATGTTGATGCGACAAAAGTCCAAGAACACCATGCAATTATTCCAACAAAAACGATTCCTTCCAAGGAACGTTTTGCGCAATTATCACGTTTGCAACAAGCCATCTATTTACAAGTAGCGAAAACGACTATGGCAATGTTTGCCGAAAATTATGTATATGAAGAAACAACGATTTATACTGGTGTCCAAGAACTTCGCTTAAAAAGTACAGGGAAAATCCCAATCAAAATAGGGTGGCAAATGATCTTAGCAACCAAAAGCAAACAGAAAGAAGTCCAAGTATTACCAGATGTGGTAAAAGGTCAGGTGGTTTGCGTTGATCTGAAAAGTATTCAAAAAGAAACCCAACCACCAAAACCATACAACGAGGGAACACTAATCACTGCGATGAAAACGGCAGGGAAAACATTGGATGATGAAGAAGCACAGGAAATCTTAAAAGAAGTTGAGGGAATCGGAACAGAAGCGACTCGAGCCAATATTATTGAAAATCTAAAGCAACGTCACTATATCGAGGTCACTAAAAATGAAATCACTGTTACGGCTAAAGGAATCACTCTTTGTAAAGCGGTCGCTCAAGAACCTTTGTTGACTAGTGCGGAAATGACTGCTCAGTGGGAAGGATACCTCAAAAAGATCGGTAACAATGAAGGCACACCCGAAGTCTTTTTAGCAAACATCAAAAAATTCATCCTTCATTTACTCGAATCCGTGCCAAAACAACTGACTTCAGTCGATTTATCTGAAGAAATCACTGGAACGCGCCAAATCAAAGCGCTGGAGAAGAAAAATGATCAACTAGGCAGATGTCCAAAGTGTAAACAAGGGATCGTCATGTTGTATCCAAAAGTAGCAACTTGTACCAATGCTTCCTGTGATTTTAAACTTTGGCCAACGATTGCAAAGAAGAAGCTGACGAAAACGATGATGCGGGAATTATTGTCTAAAGGTAAGACTAGTAAAGTAGTTAAAGGGTTGACTGGCAAAAAAGGGAAGTTTGATGCGGTACTAGAACTAAAAGCAGATTATTCGATCGGTTTTTCTTTTCCGTGGATGGAAAAATCAGGAGAAAAAAATAAAGAAGAAAAATAATTATTCCGAAAAGTGTTGATTTATTTATCCAAAAATAACATACGATTTATAAATAAGGAGTTTAAGCGTTTGAAAAAAGTTCATTCATTGTTAAATTATTTGATGGGAACGATCACGATCGTTGCTGTTTATCAAGCATTATTAAAATATCCAGAATATGGTACGAAATTATTGTCTATCACGAAAGACCCTACGGCTTACTCACCTACACTGCTACTATCAACACTAACTGCTGGAGCGAAAAGTGCTACATACTTTTTACACAAAACAAGTAGTCTGTTGAAACGAAAGAAACAACGCAAGCAATTACTGATGGTCATCGCAGCACTAGTAATCATTTACTTTCTACCCGTATTGACACAATTATGGCATCAGTATTTTGGTTGATTACCGGAAATAAACCACATTCACAGCTATAATAGAGCTTGATAATTCACTTTGAAATTTTTTTATCATAAAAGTATCATGATAAATTAGTAAAATATAACTAAAGATCTTAGAACACATTTGTGTTTTAAGATCTTTTTCTATTGGAAATGCTAGGTTAAGTCCGTTTATTATCAAGGAATTAAGCTCACTTACTTATAACATCAATGAATATGTCGGTTATTGATTTGTTAGTGATTATAAGATTTGAACATTAGATGTTTAAGAATGAAAATTGTCGTTTTAGACAAGTTAACAGCTAAAGCTCGCAGAAGTGGGTACGACAATTCATAAAAAATTAGAGAATAACAAGTTATTTCTTGTGGTGCTTTTTATTTCTATTTATGGAAATTAATGGATTATTTCTCACAAATAATAATTATAAAATAAAAGCGCATTAAAAAATCTTTTGTTTCGACAAAATCTTATATGCCAGATATTTAATAAGGTTAAGAACTAAACAAATGATTATTTTTTATGCAAAAAATAACATAAATAGGAAGGTGCAATCATTATGCCGGAAACAAATAATCAAATCGAGGGTTCAACGTTAACGAATGATCAGGAGCTGTATGAACATCTGAATTTTTCTGAAGAAGAAATCGAAACAGATCAACAACAAAAAATAGGTGAACGTATTGATGTGAATGATCATATATTGTTGGATGGTATGATTTCAAACCATCAAAATGAGTTCTCTAAATTGCCCGATGATATAAAAATACCAAGCGAAAAAATACGTAATATTCATGATGATAATCCAATGAATAAACTACTATGCTTACACAAAGGCAAACTCTATTATATTGAAAATTTGGACCCACAAAAAGGAGAAAAAAAAGCTTATGTAATTGCTGAGGAAGTATGGTATGGAGATAAACGATTGTTCCAAGCGAACATTCAGCATAACATCAACCAAACCTTAATTAAATTTCCTAAGATGACAAAAAATAAGAAAAATGGTACTCGCACGTTACTTGCTAGTCCAAGTTTAGTGTACAATATTATCAAGAATAATGAGATTTTCGAAAATGCAAAAGAAACTCAGGGGATAGCTCGTACAGTAGCACAACCAGATCCAACATATATTGGTGAGCGTCTTAAGATAGGGATCCCCAAGTATGGAACTAGGGATCCGGAAATGAAAGTTCAATTAATGTTGCATGAAGATAAGCTCTATCAAATTGACCGCCAAAATAAACAGTCAAAACTACTCGCAGATAACGTAAAATTTCAATATGGAACAATCTATAAGAGAAATGAGCAAGGGCTAAGAATGGTGCTATTCAGTCCTAATACTCTTAAAGAGTCTCACAATATAGGTTTGATAAGATCATTTTTTACTAAAGAAAAAAGAGAAAAAACTCAAACGAAGTATGTAAGCGCCGATACCCTAGAGAACATCAATCAGCGATTACAATATTTTGAAATTATGGAAAAGAAGGATCAGATAGAAAGTAAACCTTGGCCTGAGGTGGATGTTGATAGCATATCATCGTTAAAGAAGTTAACAATAGTAAAAGATCCAAACCTTCACAACGATAAAGACCCAATCTATTACGATTACGACAAACGTGCTCTTTATAAGTTAGAGATTAACGATCGCGGGAAAGTCCAAAAAGCTTATTTGCTTACTAATAAACACCTTGATAATCAACTTCATAAAAGCCATCTTGCATTAAACGATATCAATAAAAATATAAAATTAAATTTATTTCCTGTACCAAAGTTGTTTTCGGGATTGGTGTGGACACAAAAAGGGGAAGTAGAAAAGAAAGTGGCGTATTTTATTGAATTCCAAAAAACGATTTCTCATGAAAATAGAAACAAAGATGTATATACACTTTTGTTGAAAGATACCAATTTGTATTTAGTTGATCATAAATCAAAGGTGGCTATGAAGGTTGCCGCTAATGTCAATTTTGAAGATGGTAAGATCAAATCAGATAATAAAATACTCTTATCCAACTTATCGCATAATGAAAATATGAAATGGCCAATATCTTCATACAAAGCTTCTAAAATTTTTGAAATAGCAAAAATAAACCAATCGAGGAACATTCCTCAACTAAGTAATAATGTAGTAGAGTTGCAAAAACGCTCAAAAGGAAAAAGCCAAACTCAAAGACAACTCCTGAATCAGAATCAGAAGATGGACACTCGTTCATGCGTTTCAATCGGAACAAGACCTGGAACATCTAGGTAATTATTGAAATTTATTGAAGGATTATTTCTTACAGGTAATAAGTATAAAATCAAAGTGCGCCAAAAATATTAGTTTTTAGAAATGTTTTACAGCTTAGAACTTAAAAAAGTTTAGGAACTAAACAAACAAGTTTTTATGTAAAAATAACATAAATAGGAAGGTGCAATCACTATGCCGAAAACAAATAATCAAAGCGAGAGTACAACGCTAACGAATGAGCAGGAGTTGTATAAACAGCTGAGTTTTTCTGAAGAGCAAATCAGGGAAGATCAAAATCAAACGACAAATAATAAGATTGATGTGAACTATCGTCTATTGGTAGCACATAGTATTTCAGAACGTGCAACTGATAACTCTGTATTCTCCAATAAGATAAAAAAACCAATAGAAAATCTAGATGAGATTCTAGATAATGATCCAAGCGATCAACTATTATGCTTGAACAATGGAAAACTCTATTTCATTGAAAATTTTGACCAAATAACAAGAAAAGGAACAGCTTATGTAATTGCTGAGGATGTAGAGTTTAAAGATAATGAATTGACACAAGGAAGCAAAGAGAAAAACAGCTACCAGAATTTAGTTGTACCCGCTAAGATGACGAAAAATGATTCAAAGGATACTCACACGTTATTTGTTAATTCACGTGTAGTGTACGATATCATCCAAAAGAATGAGCGTTACGAAAAAGCAAAAGAAGCCGAAAAAGCAGCGCGTACAATAACAGAACCAGATGAAACATACATTGGTGACAGTCTCAAGATAGGGATCCCGAAGCGAACGTCCTCCGATCTCATAGTGAATGTTCAATTAATGTTACACAAAGGCAATCTCTATCAATTGGACACAGAGAATAGGAAGTCGAAACTCATCGCTGATAACGTAGAACATCTAAAAGGGACATTTTACAAAAGAAATAGTCAAGGGATGAGAGTTACTCTGTTCCGATCTTCCAATGTGGAAAATGCTTATGCCAATAATTTCTTTGAAAGGAATTTTACTAAAGATAGAGATGAGAAAAAAAGAGATAAAACGGCAACGATGTGCGTGGATGGGGAAACTTTAGAAAAGATTAATCAGCGGCTAAAAGGTTTTAAAATTATGGAGGAGAAACAGCAGATAAAGAGTCGATCGGGTCGGATGGTGAATGCTAAAGCCTTTTCATCATTGCCAATACCAAAAAATCCAACTCCTCATCTAGCCCAAGATCTATTCTATTATAAAGAAGGGGAAATGAAAGATTTTCTTTATAAATTAAAGATTGAAACGATTGATGATCGTAAAGCGAAAGTTGTAAACGCTTATTTGATTGCTGGTGAAAACCTCTATAATTGGCCTGATGCAACACATATTGCATTAATGGACCCGAAGACAACTGTGAAAATAGATTTATTCTCTAAATTCGAGTTGTCAAATGGAATGATATGGTTACCAAAAGGAGAACTGGAAAAGAAAATTGCTTATCATGAAGAGGCTCGGAAACATTTTCCTACAGACCCTGATTATGATAACGTATATAACCTCAAGAAGCATGAAAACAGAAATAAAGATACGAAGATACTTTTATTGAAAGATAACGATTTATATTTAGTTGATCCTAAACAAAAAAGTGCTATGCAGGTTGCTAAAAATGTCCAAATTTACAACGGCAAGCTCAAATCAGGGGATAAAGTAATAGCATCCAACGTTCCAAACAACTCAAAGTGGAGTATATCCTCCGACGTTGCCGCTAAATTTGTAGAAATAGCGAAGATAAACCAAGCAAATAATATCGTTCAAGGTAGAAGTACGATAGAAGATTTGACAAACCGCGCAAAAGCATTAACCGAAGCTCTTAGCATTACTAAAAGCGAACTCAATATCCATGCTGCCACTAAATCCGCAGAAATGACGAAGACAAAATCAGTAGAGAACATTAGTCAAGGTGGAAGTTCGTTAGAAGATGCGACGACGCACGCTCAAGCGTTAATCAAACATGGTAACTTTACTCAAAGTGCCACTAATCTCACTGCTCTAAATAGACGGAGAATGAAACGTCCTGCACCACAACCTCAACAAAAAATTAATGACCCGTCTAGATAAAATGATTATAGTCTTCGGATTTATTGAATAAAAAGAACGAGTGATTATTATTTGTTTTAGTCTTAAAGTGGGGATCATTACTAAAATGAATATTCTAACCAAGTTTAAGGACATCAAAGGCGTACTACTACCTTTGATGTTTTTTTATGAATCTTTGGATAGACTTCATCAGCGAATGATTGTTCAACTTAACCGATTGCACCTTGCACGCTGGTGAATAGGTGATTTGCAGATAACAAAATTGAAAATGCTGACCTTTTTGTTTTGTCATTTTAAAATAAAAGTTTTATTTAAGCTGAAGTGTAGATATAGAATGGAAAGCGGATAAAAGCTGTTTGTTTCAGTAATTACTTGAAAAACGCAAAGAAAACTAGTACGACTGTAAATAAACGAACTTTTATACAAGGCCATAAAAGGAGAGGGAATATGACGATGAAGAAAAGCGACAAACTATCACCAGAGGAACGATATTTATCTCTGGCATTTTCTGCTGATCAAATCCAAGAACATAAACATTTAACACAGGAGAATGGGTTAAGGTTTCATCAGCAATTTGAGCAGAGAGACGAGAACGACTTTCATGAACAACTACACATGAAACTGCCCAAAAAATCGAAAAATACCGAGAAAAATCAGTTATTATATTATGATCATAAAGAGGAGAAGCTTTATAAGATCATTTCAAGCCAGAAAATTGTTAATAAAAAAAAGTCCTACCTAAATTGTCATGGAAAATTGATTACGAGTAACGTTAAATTTAGTGACGGTTCAAGAAAACTAGTCATAGACAATAAACAACAGAATCAAGAAACAACCTTGATTAAATTTGGGTTGGAAGAACTGTTTAATAGAAAAAAATCACGGTTTATATGGGTGACAACAGAAAAAGAAAATGAACTAATAAATATAGTTGGTTCTTTAAACAATAAAGACCAGGAACATCACCAAAATGATGGAGAGGTACAACATACTGATCACTCAAAACATAAACTTCAGGAATGGCTGAGTAAAAATGAACCGGTAGTATATTATCCATTAGATGCTAAAAACAAGAGCGGTTATGACAAAGACGAGCCATTACTATATTTTGGGAACAATAACCTATATAAGGTTGATCATGAAAAGGGGCGGGCGACCCTAATTGCTGAAGGAGTGCAGGAAATTAATCGAAGTTTTGTATGGAACGATGTTGCACTTCTAAAAAATTTACCGAAAGAATGTGGGGAAAATCAAGCCGTAAGAGTCGATGAAAAATGTTTAGAATCGATTCGAAAAGTAGTTGATATAGTTAAAAGAAAACAAATTTTGGAAAACAAACTAGAAAACAATATTGAACAAGCTAAGGCAAGATATGCACAAACATCTCCTAGTTTAACTTTGGCATCAGCAAACCATACTAATATAGACAGATAAAAAACTAATGTTCCTCGATTATAGTATTTCTTTAAAGATTAAGTTGAGTTGTTGCGTAATAATGATGTAAATGGATTCTTAAAATAGCATGAATGATTGCTATAAATCATAGTTTTATTTAACAGTCTATAACCCCATATAATCGTTCTTACACTTTAAAGGTATATTAATCGACTGATAAAACGCTACTTTCTAGGATACATCTATCAATCATCGCTCTAACAAAATATGGATAGATAAATTCACATCAAAATCTATTTTTGGTGTGAATGATTTCTGGATAGCTCTAATACTAAATGGTTTATGCATGCGTAGATATATATAACTGATTAGTTGAACAAGAAAAGAATCGTTTTTATACTATCTGGTAAAAAGAAATAGAATAAATAGCAAGAAGAGAGGGTTTGTGGCTTTTTAAAGGAGAGAGATAAAAATTTTATATTTTAGTTTACATAATATATATTATACAAAGTAGTTTCAAAGTGAATTAAACCCCTATCAAACCGAAATCAAACTAAAAAGATAAAAAAAATGACTCATTTGAACCGCTGCAAAATTTTAAAATTTTTTTGTATTATAAAATATCAATTAAATCGTGTTTGAAAAGATTTAAACACGATTTAATTTTTTATCTGTCTATAAAGTCCATATCCATAATTTACAAAATTAGAAACAAAAACTCCATAATATTCACATGTGACACTCTCTACAATAAAACAATCATAATCTGGACAACACTTTTTTTATCTTTCCAAAAAGAGATACATTTTTCCATACTACAATCATAATCTTTACATTTCAATTTCATACAAGTCACTCCTTACTAACGATCAGATCAACAGCACTCTTATAATTCTCGACCATTTGTTTGTGTTGTTTTGTCATGCGTTTACGTCCGTTAGCAATCAAACCAGCGACATAACAACCTGAATCATTCCAACACTCGTCTAAGACCGCTAATGACACCGATACTTGTTTTTCTACCCAGTTTTTAGTTCTATAAAGCGTCATTTATCCGAAAATCAATTAGCAATAAAATCGTTGGACAAGCTAGCATACACAGAGTTGATACAATTTAGAGAATAAATCTAGTTTGACAGTATAACCGAAGAAACAATAAAAAGAGTAAAATAAAAAATAAAGAAAGAGCGACTAATCTATATGTCTAGTTGCTCTTTCTTTATTTTTATTGTTTATGTATGAATTCTATCTTTCTAAGAAAGAACCTTCTGATTTTTCTTTGGAAGGGTTTTTATTGATTGCTTTATCCTGTTTGTTTTCGGAAAGTTTCTTGACTTTCCTCATAGCTCTGATTTCATCAAACTTTTTTGATTGATTTCGCATTTTTTTAATGTTGTCGTCATAATCAGGTTGTATTGGACCAGGTCCATTTATCCAAACACGTTGCGTTTTATTGAATAGAGAAAAAAGTTTTACCCACGCTTTATTTTCTTTAGACAATTCTTTTTTTGGGTTTGAGTTATCTTGGTAAGACAGTCCTGCTAGTGCTATTTTAAGAGCGTTTTTATATTGAATTTTTTTTTGAGAAGATAATATTTCTGAAATATCTGATCCTGCTTCTTTAATAAAGTTTTCGTAATTTTCTTTTCGATCTCTAAGGAACAGGCCTTTAAAGTTACCTTTATTTAAATTTTTGTGCATTTCGTTCATTTCCTGAAGCAACATTTTTAAACGTTTACTATGTTGGTCGTCTCCAAGCGTTTCTATCTTGTTTAAGACATCTAAGTTTGTTTTTTTATTTCTAGAAAAAATATTGCTTGATACTATTGGACGATTCCCACCATTTTGTTGCAAAAATTGATTTATACGATCTTCGATATCTTGTTCGTTAACAGGATTTGTAGGTTGTGATTCTTGTTCGCTAACAGGATTTGTAGGTTGTGATTCTTGTTCGCTAACAGGATTTGTAGGTTGTAATTCTTTCATTTTTTTCTTCCTTTATTTTTATTTGTAATTATAAATAAGAAAAACCAATAATGGGGTTTCTTGTTTTCCCCTGAATTAGAAAAATTAACATAAAATTAAATCCCTGCCGATCTAAATGAAACAAAAAATGTATTGTATTTCTGATATAGCATTTCTCTATTATACACTGTAGGGATCAGTGCACCATTATTATACAAGTAGCGAGTCACTAAAAATTGATTACATTGTATACATTATGCCAAGTAGATCCTTAACATAATAAAAATTCACTCTGTTGTTCGTCCACATTCTGCCTTTTTTTAGAATCATTTTTATCTATAATTTTTTCATATTCGTTTTTTCCAGAAACATATCCACCGTCTGCTCTATGTAATATCCCCTCATATAAAATCAAAGATACATGATCAACGTGATACAGAATCCGGCCCACGCCCTTCAAGTGCGTTTGGTTGATTCATACGGCGCTGATGACGTTTAAATTTAAATCATCTTCTTAAATTTTTACATTATTTTTTCAATTGTTTATCTCATCAACCGACCATGCAGGTTATCTATTGATATTAGATCCAGTAGTTTTATCAATATTGTGTCTTGTCTCGGGCGTGACATTTGTAATAATGCCTGCTCGTCCATTCAAATGATACAGAGATTTATTTATCATAACGGACTGAGAATTCCCGCTGCTTAAGATATTGTCAGTCTCTAAACCATTTGCTGAATTTTGTACACTCTTTCTTTCCGCTGACTTGCGGATAAGTTCATTTAAAAAAGATTTGTAATGGCTGTTAGTTTGGGGATTAGGTTGTGTTTTTTCAGAGTATCTTTCTGTGGTGCCCCATCCAGTATTTTCATCCATGTCTAACTTATTCTTTTTAAGGGACTCCCCTATATTATTTACCGGTTTCTGATTAACTTTTCCTTCAGGCAAGCCTGTTAGCTCTGCATCTATCATCTTCGATTGATCTTTGGCTAAAGTATTTTTCTGCCCATCAGATATGCTTCTTAACTCCTGAGTATTCTGCTTTTCCATATACTATCTCCTTTCATTCATTTATTTATTTAGTAATTTTACCAGTCATCTTTTATTCTTTTAAAGCTGATTCTGCTCTAAATCAATCACCTCCTTCATTTTTTTCTTGTTGTTTCAAAGCATTTACCAAAAACTTTACCTAATATGCTACCATTTTATTACAATTCACTTTCTACTAAAGAACTATTTTTTCTAAAAAAAATTAAAAAGGAAAACGAGCAAAACGTTCATTCTCCTTTTTTTCATTCAATTATCTCACGGTGTTTAATACGTTTCTTAATTCATTGACAGATTTTTTAACCAATTCTTCTTCTGCTGTGTAGCTGTGTAATTGATAATTCGATGATTCCTCTTATACCCTTCGCTTCTATATATTATGCTAAAGTAATTTCTTTTTTTGTTTATGTAGCAAGTCTATCTTTCAATTTTAGGTGGTCTATCCATATTAGGGGTAGAACGCGGCGATGGAACAGGTGGTTTTGGGACTCCCATAGCGCTATCTTTTATTTGTTCAAACGCCCGAGGTGGTAAAGTTGGAGCTGGCTTCATATTTCGAAGTACACTACTTCGAAATGGCGAAGGTGGAACTGGCTCCATATCCTGATGTAGTTAAGCAGGTACTCCTTGTTTAGACTGTGCATTTTTCTTTTTTATTGTTGGATCTTCTGTATAGATATTTTCTCTTGGCATTAAATTTCTTCCTTTCCTTTTATGTCTTGAATTATAATCGAAAAAAAACGATAAGGAGATGTTAGTTCTTTTGTACAATTCTCTGCTATAAACCTGAGTAGTTATTTTTTGATTATGCAGTAAATCTATCTTACATGGGACCTATTACTATTATTCAAATCATTTGAAGAAGAAATAGTATTTTGATTTATATTACTCGTTTTATCTTTTAGATCTTTAAAAGTACACTGTGCAGGAGTATTTTTTTTACTTTTCTGTACATTTTTTTTAGTACGTGGTAATGGAATAGGCTTTTTGTTTTGAGGAATTTTAGTACCTAAAAAAGTGCCCCATCCAGTATTTTCATTCACCCCAAGCAGCCTTCCTTCGGAGTTCTCAACAATAATTAGTTTACTATAACGTGGTGCTGGAATAGGATGTCCAGATAAATGTGACGATGTAGCTAAATTTTGTTCACTCTTTTTTTCCGCTGCCTTGCGGATAAGTTCATTAAAAAAAGATTTGTAATTGCTGTTAGTTTGAGGATTAGGTTGTGTTTTTTCAAATTGTATCTCTAATGAATCATTGTCATTTTTTGTTGACTTACTAATTCGTTCATGTTGGCGATCATTTTGTGAATCGTCAGAACTTAAAGTGGTGCCCCATCCAGTATCTTCATCAATGTCAAAATTATTCTTTTTAAGGGACTCTCCTTTATTATTTAGAGGCTGAGACTGATCTTCTTGTTTCTCCGAAGAGCTTAATTGAGACTGAATGATAGTTGAATAAATAGTTGTTTCCGGTTTCTGTTTGAATTTTCCTTCAGGCAAGCCTACCAGTTCTGCATATATCATCTCCGATTGATCTTTGTCAAAAGTATTTTGTTGCCTATCAGATACGGTTTGCTCTGTATGTATAGAGTGAATATCTTGTTGAACTGCAGATTCTTCTAATCCGCTTCTTGACTCCTGAGTATTCTGCTTTTCCATATACTATCTCCTTTCGTTTATTTAGTAATTTTACCAGTCATCTTTTATTCTTTTTAAGCTGATCACGCTTTTAATCAATTACCTCCTTCATTTTTTTCTTGTTGTTTCAAATACATTTCCCAAAAACGTTACCTAATATGCTACCATTTTATTACAATTCACTTTCTACTAGAAAATTATTTTTTCTAAAACAAAAATAAAAAGGACAACGAGCAGCAAAACGCTCATTCTCCTTTTTATTTTCATTCAATTATCTCACGGTGTTTAAAACGTTTCTTTTTTTCTTATTTATGTATGAAGTCTATCTTCCAACTCTAGGTGGCAAAGCTGGTGGTCTATCCATATTAGGGGTAGAATGCGACAATGGAACAGATGATTTTGAGCCTCCCTTTATTTGTTCAAATGCCCGAGGCGTTCTATTCATATTATGAGTAGAATCTGGTAATATAGAAATTTCTTCTTTAGATTTTCCTCTTATTTGTTCAAAATTCCGAAGAGTTCCTTGTTTAAGTTGTTTATCTACCTCTTGCAATTGTTGTATATAACCCTTCTTGTTTGACGATGCTTCTTGAGTATTTTTTTCTATAAATTTAATAAATTTTTTTTTATTTTGGTATTCTGTTCGTTTAGAAGGATTAAATCTATCCATACCTTTTAGTGGCTCAACCCTCACTCTCATGGTACTATAAAAATTTTCTTTAGCACTTGCCCCAGCAATTTTTGAACGTAATTCAATTTCTTTTTTTATCAACTCAGCATTATCTATAGGCATTATAGTACTTATCTCCTTTTTCTAGAATAAAATAATCATAAGTGAAGAAAGAATATTTATTGCATCTAATTTAAAAAAAATAATCTTATTCTGCTCTAAATCAATCACCTCCTTCATTTTTTTCTTGTTGTTTCAAATGCATTTCCCAAAAACTTTACCTAATATGCTACCATTTTATTACAATTCACTTTCTCCTAGAGAACTATTTTTTCTAAAACAAAAATAAAAAGGAGAACGAGCAAAATGCTCATTCTCCTTTTTTTCATTCAATTATCTCACGGAGTTTAATACGTTTCTTAATTCATTGACAGATTGTTTAAACATTTGTTCTTCTTCTGGTGTAATTGATAATTCAATAACTTCTCTTACACCCTTTTCATCAACGATGGATGGAACACCTGTAAAGATATCTTTCACTCCATATTGACCAGATAAATAAGCAGAAACTGGTAATACAGCTTGTTCATTGTTTAATACAGCCTTGACAATTCGTGCTGTACTCATACCAATTCCATAATAAGTCGCTTTTTTTCGATCGATGATTTCATAGGCAGCATTTTTAACTTTATCAGCAATGATATCTAAGTCTTTTTCGTCGATTCGATGATCTTTTTCGACAAATTCCATGATTGGTTTTCCGCCAACTGTTGTATGGGACCAAGCTGCTACTTCAGAATCGCCGTGTTCACCTAAAATATAGCCGTGAACGCTACGAGGATCGACAGAAAGTTTCAAGGCAATTTCTTTTCTAAAACGAGTTGTATCTAATGTTGTTCCTGTTCCGATTACTCGAGAAGAAGGTAACCCTGATTCTTTCCACGCAATGCAAGTCAAAATATCTACTGGATTAGAAGCAACAACTAATATTCCGTTGAATCCTGCTCCCATGATTTGTCGAACAATATCCTTCATAATTCCAGCATTTGTTTTCACTAAATCTAAACGAGTTTGTCCTGGTTTTTGGTTGATACCTGCTGTGATTACTACTAAATCGGCATCGCTGCATTCGCTATAATCACCTGACCAAACAGCAACATTCTCTTCACCCCATGCCATACCATCTAAAAGGTCTAAAGCTTCCCCTTCCGCTTTTTCTTGGTTGACATCGATCAAGACTAATTCATTCGCAATTCCTTGATTGATCATGGCATAAGCAATACTTGTTCCCACAAAGCCTGTTCCAACGATCACTACTTTTCTACTGGTTTTTCTCATGTTGATACACGCTCCTTTTCATCTCATATGTTATTTTCATGAAAATTATAGTTCTGATAGAAACATTTTTCAATATAATGATATTTATAGTTACTATAATATTTTTTTATAGTTATAACAAAAAAACAGATTATTAGTAAACTAACAATCTGTTCAAAGTAAAATAAGATCTATTTCATTCGTTTATATTGGCTTTGCTTAGAAGCACCTTTTGAAGATCCGCTTTTATTTGCAGGCTTATCGGACATTTTTTTACTTAATAACAACATCAAAATAACAAATAGAACGGCTCCACCTAAGAACAAATACATATAATCTGATAAATAAGTCGTGAATAGACTTATGAAATCGGTTTGCCCAAGCACACTCGAATTGATTAACTGTAACCCAAAATTTTCCATATATTACCTCCTAATGTTTAGCTGAGAAAAAATTATTCTCATAAATAAAGCATAATACAAAGAAGGTAAGCGCAGACACCATTTTTTTCTAAAATCGGAAAAATAGTTTTTGGATAAAAAAAGACAGCGTAAAAGCTGTCTTTTTCATAGGATCACTAGCAACTGACAAATCTATTTTTTAGTATCTTTTTTAGATGTCAATTCTTCAAATTTTTCTTTTACTTCTTCCGCTAATTTTTCCACTTCTTTTTCAAAAGCATTCGGTTTCTTTGGTTCTTCCTCTTCAACCGAATTAGAACCAGATAAAGCGACATCTTTGGCTTCGCCAGAGTTTGTGCCAGATAACGATTCTTGTTTGTTTTCTGTTTCACCAGAATTTGTCCCTGCTAATGCTACTTCATCATCGGTTTTAGGCGCCATCGAACCTCTTAAACGTTTGCCTTTTTCGCCGTTATAATTTGTCATGAGAATTCCTCCTTACAGTTATTTATTTTATAGTACATAAGAACAAAATAACTGTCAAAACATGAGGTGTCCTCCCCATCATATTTTAATGGTTTTGTTTTTTTGTTTCTCATCAATCTTTGCTTAATCCTTCAGAATGATCATAAACAGTGAATGGTTTATTTGTTTGCTTGCGCTTCTTTTTCCCGGATCTCTTTGATCCCTGTTTCTAAAATGTTCATTTGTAGAAGTGTTTCTTCGTCTTTCACTACTTTTTCGGCTCCGTTTATGAGCGTTTCATAGACTCCCTCATAGACCCGACTATAGTCCCCTACTTCAGAAATCACTTTTTCCTCATGGTAGTTTCCATTTTGGTCCATATAGGTAAGTGTGCCGTAGTGTTCTGGTAAATCAATACCAAAATCTTGATGGTCTGGGAAATAAAATAGTTTAAGATGCTCTTCTTGTCGATCTTTTGTCTGTTTTACAAACATCCCTTTCTTTCCATAAACCACAAAACTTGGGCGTTCCTTAATACGAAAATAGCTTGATTTGACAGAGATTTTCATTGTTCCATAATAAAAATCTAAATCGAAATAATCATTCATTCGTCCCGTTCCTAATAATTGGCGCACATCATAGTGGATGTCATCTGGTTCGCCAAAGTAAGAAATTACTTGATCTACTGTGTGACAAGCATGACCATAGAGATAACTATTGACTGTTGAAAATTCCGTTGCCGATTCAGGAACTTCAGGTCTGAAATAATCATAATGCATCTCAATTTCTAAAATATCGCCTAATTTTCCACTTTCCAACACTTTTTGTACGGTCAAGAAATCAGAATCAAAACGACGATTTTGATAACACTGGATAAATAAATCTTTTTGTTTCGCTAGCTCAAATAACTCTTTCGCTTCTGCCGAAGTTTCAGCAAACGGTTTTTCAACCAGGACATTTTTTCCATGCTCTAAGGCTAATTTAGCATATTCATAATGAAATTGGCTCGGAGTCGTAATGACAACTAGTTGGATTTCTGGATCGTTCCATAGATCTTCCAATTGATTGGTGTAATGGATATCCTCAAATGTTTCCCAAGTGGGTTCTGAACGTGAAAAGATCGTTTTGATTTTGATCTTATCTTTTAGTTTTCGTGAAAAAGGTAAATGATAGCGGTTGGTACTTTTTCCATTTCCTAGATAGGCAATTGTTAACATACGTTTTCCTCCAATTTTTGTTTTTAACTACTATCAGTATAAATGACCGGTCCCTTTAAAAGTTAATTTGAGCGCAGTTAGAAAAAAATGTTCAAGAAAGTGATCCTTTTAAGTGAATAATTGACAGGTATGTTTAACCTACACAAAAAATAGTAGTCAAAAAGAGGGATATTCAGTAAGATGGATGAGGAAGGTGAGCATATGTTAATCGAAGACCAATTGATACGACAAGAAGCATTTACAACAACAGAAAAAAGAATTGCTGATTATCTCAAAGCAAACAGAGAAACAGCTGTTTATATGACGATCGAAGAATTGGCAAAAGCGACGTATACTTCGCATTCAGCCATAATTCGCTTATGTAAAAAATTGAGTTTTTCTGGTTTTAGAGAATTTCGTTTTGAATTTGGTCGTGAAGTCCATCAGATGAAAGCCCAGTTCAATCAAATCATTGATCCAAACTTTCCTTTTACTGATAAAGATGATAGTCAATCGATCGCTAAAAAAATGGCCGATTTGTCGATCCAATCTATCAAAAAAGCACAGCTTCAATTGGAGAAACAGTCAGTTGATGCGATTGCCACAGCATTGAATCAAGCGAATCGCATGTTTATTTTTGCCAAAGGGGATTCTCAAATCACAGCACGCAAATTTCAAAATAAACTAATCAAGATCAATAAATTTTTGATATTAGCTGAAGAGTATAGTGATTCTTCTTGGAATGCATCCAATTTAACAGAAAAGGATTGCGCCATCTTTCTAACTTATAGTGGAAGGATTCACCATTATGAAAAAATTATGATGCATTTAAACCATGTGGGTGCTAAAACTGTATTAATCACTGGAAATGAACATTCAGAAATGGCAAAACAAGCAACGATGAAACTCATCGTTACGCAAGATGAATTAGATTTTGCTAAAGTGGCAACATTTTCCTCACAAATTGCCTTCGACTATGTTTTAAACACTCTTTATTCCGTGATGTATGCACAAAATTATCAAGAAAACATCCAGAATCTCAAACAAAAACAAGACTTGATCCAAAAAGGTTTGTTGAAGGAATATCGCCATTAGAAAACAGTTGTTTATTACCGTGTGTCAAAGCCAATAGAGCGCGCTTCATTCTTTTTGTCATGATAAAACTTGAAACTAAAAATCTACAGACCGAGTACTGCAAAGATTGAGGTACTCGGTCTGTAGATTAATTTTGTTCTTTTTGCTGGATACATTGTGCAATCAAAGCACCTAGCAAGTGATAGCCTAACTTCGAAGGATGCAACCCATCGTCTTGCAAGTAAAGTGTTGGGTCCTCAAAAGATTTTTCATAATGATAAAAATCAATAAAACTTACTTTGTTCTTATCTGCTACTTCTTTTGCGATCTGAGTATACTCTACTAAGATCTCAGGAATTGTTTGGGTTTTGATCTTTTCATCAACGTAACTAGGCCCTATCAAAATCACTTGGCTATGTTTAAAAAAGTTGATCAATTGCTCCAAGTTTTTTCGATAGGCTTCTTGGTTATCTCTTTGATTGATTGCATCATTAACGCCAACATTAAGAACGACGTAGTCAGCTGTACGTTCATCTTGGGGAAGTTGAGACAATCGTTCAAGGCTGCTTGTCGTTGAATCGCCTCTTTTTCCTAAGTTAATGATCTTAAAATCAGCTTGTCCTAAAGCATTTAAGGTCGTTGATAACGCATGGTCCAATGCATGGACGACCTCCCCCTGGTACAATCCAGCAGCAATGCTATCACCAAATAGTATAATTTTCTTCATCTGTGTCATCCCTTTTCTTTTCTTACAATAAAAATTCTATCACGGAGAATCAAAAAGGAAAAATCGTTGCTCTCAACTATAAGAACTTTCTATCGAAGGTTTTTATTTGGTTATCGATGATGACACAAAGAAGTATCGAAGTGTTTTTCTGAATACGGACACTACTTACCAGTTAAAAAGAAACGGCTAACAAATGAATCGAGTGGATTCAAGATTCACTTCGTTCGGTTTACAAACCTCTTTGCAGCCATTTTACCTTGTAACGATAATCTTGCAACAACTCATCAGTAGTCCAGTCATTCGCAATGTAATCCGTCAATGAATTGATCACAAGATCCATGACGAAATATAAAAAGCTAATCGCTTCTTCTTCTGAAGTAATGTGAAAACCATTTGCCTTCAGTAACTTAAACCATTCCTTTAATCTTCCTGATTCAGCAGAAGGCTTGGTTCTTTGGTGATTGGTAAAATCATCACTTCTCGTTAAAAAGCGGATGGCCTGCCAATAACTACTTTTTTGTTCCAGTTCACTACACCACGCAAGGTAATTTTCAATTCCTTGAAAAAAGTCTTGCTTGTTTTGACTGATATATTTCAGAATATCTCGATGGATTTGAATCGAATAATACTGGATCGTGTAGGTATAGGCATCTTCCAAGTCTTCGAAGTACTTATAAAAAGCCCCTCTTGACATAGCCATATCTTCGACAATATCTGCAACTTTTACTTGGCTAATATGTCGAGCTGAAAAATTTTCAAGTAAAATCTCAATAAGCCGTTGTTTCTTCTCATTCGGCAGATTAAGAAATGTCGATTTAGGCATCCCATCCCTCCGTTTCTTCGATCAAATCACCATCTTTCATTCGGTAGACACGATCGCTCCATTTGATCATCCGAGCATCATGTGTAACCATGACTGTTGCTTTTTGTTTTTCATGTGCTTCTTTGACAAGTAACTTGACTACTTCAAAGGCATGATCTGTATCTAAGCTAGCGGTAGGCTCATCTGCTAAGATCAAACTAGGGTCATTGAACAACGCACGAGCAATCGCTACACGTTGTCTTTCTCCACCAGATAAATCTCGAGGATAGCTTTCTTTTAGATCATAAATATCTAATGATTTCAATAAGTCATCAATGACGGTTTCGTTTTGTTTCTGATGGCTGACTCGATCAACTAAATAAAATTGTTCTTTGACCTTTAAAAATGGAATCAAATTAGAACTTTGTAAAATAAACCCAATTTCTTTAAAACGTAAATCGGCTCTTTTTTTCTCAGATAAATCGGAAAAAGACTGACCATTAATGGCGATTTCTCCAGAAGTAGGTGTTTGTAGCCCACCGGAAATGGTTAAGAAAGTACTCTTTCCTGAACCAGAGGGACCGATGATGCTGACAAATTCTCCTTGTTTGACATTAAAATTAATTCCTTTTAGTGCAGTCACTTCGGTATGTCCACTACCAAAAGTCTTGACGATATTTTTCATCGTTAAAATATTCTTCATTTTTTACCCTCCTATGGCGGTGATTGGGTCCACTTTTGTGATCGTGCGTATTGAGAAGACGCCGCCTACAACTGCTACAACGAGTAAGACCCCACTATATAGCAACCATTGTGTCCAAAAAATAGCGAATGGCATCGCACTTGGTAAAAACAAGCTAGTTAGATAAGCAGCTAGAACTGCTAAGGCGACACCAATGACTCCAATAACAAATGACTGTGCAATCAACGATTTAGCAATAAATGAATTGCGAATCCCTTGAGCTTTCATTACGCCAAAGATCGCCGTTTTTTGTAAAGTGATGACATACATAAAAATGCCAACTACTGCTGCTACGACAAGAAACAAGAAGTAAACCATTGCATTTAGTGTCATATTTTGTGCAGAATAACCTGGAAGACTTTCAATAAAATCAGGAATCGTCAGTTTTTGTAAATCTTTTGATGCGCCATCTTTATCAATTGCAGCTGATTGTTTGGTCACGATCGCATTGATCGGCTTTTTGTCATCTGAAGCAAACGGTTGGGCTCCATATTTTAATTGTGTCCAAGTTTCTAGATCTGTATAGATGACTGGTGAGACCGTATAATAAGTGGCAGGAAAAATTCCAACGATCGTAAATGCTTGGTCATCGCTACCGATTTTGATTTGATCTCCCAACTTATATTGATCTTGTGCCAGATTTTGGGAGATAATTATTTCATTTTTCTTATCAAACATCCGACCATCTGTGATTTTAGGTAATAAAAAGGCATCGTTAGTCGTACCAAAGACTGTCACATTTTCTTTGTTTTTGCCCTTGATTGCTCCACTGAATAAGCCAATCGGTGCTTTTTCTTTCGCATTTACTTGATCAAGGTCACCTCTTGTCAATTGAGATGCTGCAAACACTTGATTAGCATCTTCGGACAAAACGATTTCTTGAGCACCCCAATCATCAATCGCTTTTTTAAATTCTTCTGCTAATCCACTTGCTAGACCTGATAGCATGAAAACGACATAAGCAATCAAGAACATGATACCGATAATGAGTCCGTATCGTAGTTTTGCGTATTTCATTTCTTTCATTGCTAAAAACATTACTTTCCCTCCTACATTTTCCTTTTTCGATAGTGACATTTTGTCACTGTAGAAAAGTATAGCGCAACAGTGACAAAATGTCACTAAACAAAACTCATGAAACAATTCGTTCATACTATAAGATCATTGTCTTCCTGTTTATTGGTTACAGTTTTTCTTATAGTTGGCGATGTTACTATATATATGAATCATGAGCAAATAAACGTTGGTATAAATAGATATCAGTAAAAGGAAATAGAAGAAAAACGAAAAATAAGCTACAATAATAAAATAGAACACCGGTTTGAACAAAAAGGAGGTTCTTTTATGGATCAAAAAACACGAAAACACATTCAAGAAAAGTTAAAACAACGCATCGCACAGCTTCCTCCTATTTTCCAAGAATTTTTAAAAGAAAATCAAAAAAAGCTTTCATTAAGCAGTCGTTATGAATATGCAAAAGATTTTCATTTATTCACGGATTATCTTCACGAAGCTTTAGATCAAGAGATCACAGATGAAGTTATTCTTTGTCTTGAAAAACAAGACTATTTAAATTTTTTAGACAAAGTCTATCAGCATACTCGTTCGTTTCAGACCACAGCTGATCAACAAACAAACCAGTTATTTAAAAATAGCTATTATGGTCTTTCGCGAAAACAATATTCGTTAAATCATTTTCTACGGTTTTTGTATCAAAAAGGGTTATTGACTGAAGAAATATCTCTATTAGGAAAAACGCTCCCTGAAACTACTGCTGCAGCGCCTCGATTCATAGACGCCTCTTTGTTTCAAGACTTTGAGCATCTGTTTATTCCTATGAATGGCTTTAACTCTTCACGAGAAGCACGCTTTGAAAAAAGGAACCGACCAAGAAATTTAGCGATCGTAGCTATTCTTTTATATTGCGGGTTAAAGATCCATGAAGTCGTTGAATTAAAAAGAAAAGATATTGACTTAAATAAACAAATCATTCATCTTAGCCGTAAAAAAAATCGTCTTAATCAGTCGCCAATTCCCAATGAAGCACTGCCATTCATTAAAAACTATTTAGCAATAACTGATACTGGGACAGGACCTGATTCTTTTGCTTTTCGTTCATCTCATGACCAGCAAATCTCTCCACGGACGATTCGCCAAATACTAAGTAAAATCACTGTATATAAAAATATTTCGCCAGAATTATGTCGTAAAACTTACGGGTACTACGTTTCCCTTTATTTTGATGATCTGGATATCGTCAATTTCCTTTATGGTAATCGTTATATCAATGAACATTCATTTGAAGAAGTCCATCAAAAGATGTTAGAGTTCTCTTACAAGGAAATAACAAGTAACAAAAAATGAAATAACGAAATATAATTCATTTTTTCACAAAGAAAGCTGTTTTTTATTTAGGGTTTGTGCTAAGATTATAGCTGAATTTGCAAAGTAAACGATTTAATTCACAAGTTTTCTTACTTTGCTTACCAACTTGTCTATTAAATGAAATCGGAGTGTGACTTATGGAAACAATCGCTTATTCCCCACTAAATCTTTTTTCTAATTTTCAAGAAGCAGCGAATGCTACACCAGATGTACCAATCATCTTTGACCAACCCTTAGCAGCTTTTCCGGAACTTGGTTTTAAAAGCACTTACAAAGATACCTGTCAACTCGTTTTGACTCGTGCCTATCAATTAGCTCATTTGGGTGTCGGACTTGGTGATAAGGTCATGATCTACAAAAGTTCAGCTTTTGATACTTATTTATTAGCTGTAGCAACAGCTTATCTTGGGGCGGTACCAGCAATGATCTCTTATCACTTCCCTACCCCCACTTTAGAAGTCTTTGTCGACCGTTTAGAAGATCCATTTATCCTTTTTGATGATGAAACGGCTGAACGAGTGGCTGGCATTTCAAATGGATCAAAAGAAAAACAAATTGCTGTTTCTAAACTATTGACTCAACCAGCAGAACCAGTGGCACAAAATCAATTGGGGAACGATGAAATTTCTTATATGACCCATACTTCAGGAACCACAGGTATTCCTAAATTGATTTGTCATTCTGCTCATTCAATGGGCTGGCGCACGAAATGGCAAAAAACTGTCTTTACTAAGATCGCAGAGAAAAAACTTGTGGCTTTCCATATCTCTCCTGTTCATTCTCGCTTCAATATTGGTATTTCTTCGTTAATGGCGATGGGCTTTCCAATGATGCCGTTAGCGGATGCTCAAGGGGAAAACGTTGTGGCCATGTTAAAAGAAAATCCACCGATTGCACTTGAAACACATCCAAACAACTTTGTTCAGTGGAGCTTTACAGCGAAAGAATACCCAGAAGCTTTTGCTGGTATTCGTTATTACCATTCCACTTTTGATGCGATCAACAACTCTACTATGGAAACATTCTTACGGACTTCTCCTAATCAAGAAGCTGTTTTCTTACAAGTTTATGGCCAAAGCGAATGCGGACCGATGATTTTAAAAGCTCATACATTAGAGAGTTTAAAAACGAGTAATGCGAGAGACATGGGTGTGGGACTTGGCGACTTAACCAAAGCGCGGATCGCAGATGAAAATGGGAACGTCTTACCTGCTAATACAGATGGACACATCCATTTATTATCAAAAGGTCGTGCATTAACTTATTATAAAGAAGATGCTCGTTTCCAAGAAAATGTTTATGGTGCTTGGTGGGACAGCGGTGATTACGGCAGCATGGATGAACAGGGGCATTTGTTCTTAAAGGATCGTCAAGTGGATTTGATCGATACAATCAATAGCAATTTAGCGATCGAAGATTTCTTGTTAGACTCATTAGAATTTCTATCGGAAGTGGTCATCGTTCGTGATAAAAACAATGCACCACAACCATTGATCGCTCTTGCTCCTAATCACGAAATGGATTGGGATCGTTGGTGGAAACAAGTGCATGAGTTACCTCGATTGAATACGCCGATTATCAGAGATTATGAAGATATCCCACGGACTGCAACGATGAAAGTCCGTCGACTACAAATTGAAAAAGAATTAAAAGCATAATAAAAAGAACACTGACGTTATCCTCTTACCTAGCAGGTATAACGTCAGTGTTCTCTTTTGTTTAACCATTTTTCAGTTGTTAAAATTGTAGGAATGACAAAAAAGATTCAATTTATTGATAATCATATCTAATGAAGTTGTTCATTTGAGTATGCATAGCTTATGTTTTCTTCTAGCTGTTAAGTTGCCAACAATACAGTGTACTTGTTTCATTCAGATGATAGATAAATTTTGGTGATCTAAAGACTACGCAAAATTGGATGACATAAAAATATGCCAATTGGCTGTTTTCTTTTCTAACAACTTTCGTTATACTCTTTTCGTGGAGGGAAAACAATGAGAAAAATACTTACAATTGGTGGTTCTGACCCTTTTGCCGGTGGAGGAATTCAATCCGATTTGAAAACTTTTGAGAATTTTCAACTTTTTGGAATGAGCGCACTCACCTGTGTAGGCATGTTAGACGAAAACAACGCATTCCTCTTAGAAAATCTACCTGCTAAGTGGTTGGAACAGCAACTTGCTTCGATCCAGAAGATGACAGACTTAGCGGGTATCAAAATTGGCTTATTGCATTCTCTTGAAGCAATCATGATCGTCCGAGATTTTTTAAAAAAGCACCCTCAAATCCCAATCGTTCTTGATCCGGTTTTAGCTTTTAAAGAAACTACTTCATTAGCGAATCAACAGTATATTGAGTGCTTAGTGAAAGAACTCTTCCCCCTTGTTGATCTTGTCACGCCCAATCTTAAAGAAGCGGCTCTCCTTTCTGGAAAGAAAAAAATTTCAAGCATCAATGAAGTGATAGAGACAACCAAATTTATTCATACTTTAGGAAGCAAAGCGGTCGTTGTTAAAGGTGGCTCTGGGATCCATGGCGATGAAGCAATCGATGTTTTGTATAGTCATGACGGACTAACCACTTTTACAATGGAAAAATTAACACGATCAACGGTGAATGGCGCAGGATGTACCTTTTCTTCTGCTATTACAGCGAATCTCGTCCATGGCTATACGCTCCCACAAGCCATTCAACGAAGTAAAAATTACGTTTATCAATGTATTTTAAACGGTGTTGAAATGAATGATCAAACGGGCAGTGTCTGGTCTGGCGGTAACATCAAAGGAGGGATTTAATCGTTGAATACGAAACGAATGACAATTTATGCCATGCTGATCGCTTTAACAGTAGCATTATCTTTAACAATTTTGGTACCAATACCAGCAACTAACGGCTTTGTCACGCTCTGCGAAGCTGGCATCTACACCACTGCTTTATTATTTGGTCCAGTTGGTGGGTTCGTTGTCGGTGCCTCAAGTGGTTTATTCATCGATTTACTGTCAGGTTATCCGCAATGGGCCCTTTTTTCATTATTGATCCATGGTTTGCAAGGATTGGTCAGTGGCTATTTTGCCGAAAAAACAAGCAAAGGTCGATTTGTCGGTCTTTTTATCGGTAGTTGTCTGATGATTAGTGGCTATTTTTTAGCAGGTTGGTTTTTATATGATTGGCCTGTGGGGGTAGCTTCTATTCCTGGAAATATTTTTCAAAATATTGTAGGGGTTGGATTGGCTTTACCACTCACTCAAGCTCTAAAACGAACGAGAGTACAAAAAGAAAGTAAGTAATGAAAGGAAGAATAAAATGAGCATCACAGAAGAATCTTTAAAACAAGAATTAACCAAAATGGTCAACGAGGTATTAGCAGAAGCAAATTTAAAATCTGGCGATTTATTTGTATTAGGATGTAGTACCAGTGAAGTGGTCGGTGGACAAATTGGTAAAAACTCAAGTGCTCCAGTTGGACAGTGGATTATCCAAACGATTAGAGAAATATTGCAACCTTTAGGAGTCGCTTTAGCTGTTCAAGGATGTGAACACATTAATCGAGCCCTTGTCGTCGAACGCTCCGTAGCAGAGCAAAAACAATTTGAAATTGTTTCTGTTGTACCAGCCTTACACGCTGGTGGCGCTTGTTCAGTAGCAGCGTTTGACCAATTCGATGATCCAGTAGAAGTGGAACATGTGGTAGCGCAAGCTGGGATCGATATCGGTGATACTTCCATCGGTATGCATGTCAAACACGTTCAAGTACCTGTTCGACCAAGCAGTCAAACATTAGGAGCCGCGCATGTTACAGCTCTGCGTTCACGTCCAAAATACATTGGTGGTCCGCGAGCTGAGTATGAAGTGATTTAAAAGAATCAATTAACTGATAACCTACCTAATATTTATGTAAATGTTATTCTTTATTATAAAATATTCACTTATTATCTAATTTCTATAAAGGTACAGTCACCCAACTTCATACAGTATGTCAAAAAAGTTTGCCTTGGACTTCATTAGAAAGCTCAAGACAAACTTTTTTTAGTTTCTTTTTTTACTGTTTACAAATAATTTCGCTTCATAAGGATCAAGCTTACCCACTCGTTCAAATACACGTTCTTCTTGATTCGTGAGAAGTAATTCCCAAGGAACATCAACTTCATTCGGTAATGAATATTCCGCTACTTCACTCGTAAGATTGACCATAATCAGATAGTTTTTATCGGTAAATGATCGTTCATAAACATAGAGTTGGTCGTGTTCAGCGAGATATTCTTTGAATGAACCATAGATCAATCCTTGATTTTCACGACGGATGCGGATCATTTGTTTGTAGAAAGATAAGATCGACGAAGGATCGTTTTCTTGTTCTTCTACGTTAAGTGTATGATAGTTGGGATTTACCATCAGCCAAGGTTCGTTTGTTGAGAATCCGGCATATTTTTCTGATCCCCACTGCATAGGTGTTCGGCTATTGTCTCTTGTTGTATCAGCAACGATATCTATAGCTTCCTCAGGAGATTTTCCTTCTTCTAGCAATTGGTTATAAAGACGTCTTGAATCGACGGCATCGATTTGTTCGATGGCAGTAAACGGCATATTCGTCATACCGATTTCTTGTCCTTGATAAATAAATGGCGTGCCTTGCAGGAAAAAGTACATCATTGCGACTGCTTTTGCTGATTTTTGCCAATAATGTTCAGGATCACCAAAAACAGAAACTGAACGAGGTGTATCATGATTTTCCATATAAAGTGCATTCCAACCCTTACCGTCTAAAGCGGTTTGCCAGGCACTTAACGCTCTTTTTAAATTGATAACATCAAGTTTCCCTTCTTTTTCGTGCTTCCAAATCGAGATATGGTCAAATTCAAAGATCATGTCAAAATACCCATCAGCGCCGACCCATTCAGGACCTTCTTCAGCTGACACCCCACTAGCTTCGCCAACAGTCATAATATCATAGTCATCAAAAACATCTTTTAATTCATTTAAGTGTTCATCGATCCCGGAAACATTTTGAAAAGGAGAAAAGGGGTTTTCAGTTGCTTTAACAGAATATTCATCTTTTTTCACATGGGAAATCGCATCTAAACGAAACCCATCGATCCCTTTATCTAACCACCAGCGAATCATAGAAAAAAGTTCATTTTTTAATTTCTCGCTTTCCCAATTCAAATCAGGCTGCTCTTTAGCAAAGACATGCAGATAATATTGTTTCGTCTGTTCATCATATGCCCAAGCTGAGCCACCAAAAATCGATTGCCAGTCATTCGGAGCGTTTTCAGGTGTTCCATCTACCCAGATATAGTAATCTCGGTAAGGATTATCCAGTGACTTCTTTGATTCAATAAACCACTCGTGTTGATCAGATGTATGATTGATGACTAGATCCATAATGATTTTGATTCCTTGTAGATGTGCTTCTACCAGTAATTGATCAAATTCGGCCATTGTTCCAAATTTTTCTAAAATATTTTGGTAGTCACTAATATCGTAACCGTTATCAATAAAAGGTGAAGAATAAACTGGATTGATCCAAATAAAATCAATCCCTAATTGTTTTAAATAAGAAAGCTTTTCACGAATACCATTGAGATCCCCAATGCCGTCTCCATTACTATCCATAAAACTGGCAGGATAAATCTGGTATCCGACCGCTTCTTTCCACCAAGCTTTTGTTTGAGTCATTGTTTTCTTCCCTTCTCTTTTTCTCTATTATAAAACAATGCCACTATTTTTTGTTGATGTTACCGATAACATCGTTTTCTCTTTAACAGTTTCCTTTTTTGTTTCGTTATCTGGTTTGCAGAATGTGAGGATCTAACAGTCGATTAACGATCAAAAAGAGTCTGATAGATAAACTAAATGGTGTTTAACCATTCGCTACAATGCGTTCATAACCTCTTCCCTTTGTTCCAGCAGTCGCTCTAACAAAAAAACAAGCCGGAAAATCCAAAAATAGGAACTATTTTCGAATTCTTCGGCTTGTTCTCAGAGCTAGGAACTTCTGTCACAATCTCTCTTAGTCGATGAATGGACTTATACGTGACTCCAGCTATTTTCAGCTATTTACAAATAGCGAGCAATCAATTGGATCAATTGCTGTGGTAACTCGTTGATGTCTGTCATATCAATGAAACGATTTTCCCCATATATCTCTTTGATTTCTTTTTGATCCTGTCCAATCGCAGCAGCCACAAAGATGACTCCTTGACGGTCATATTCAGACAGAACGCTTTGGATATCTTCCCTTGCCTTCTTCCCAGTATAGTCTGGCAAAGCTTTAGGCTGGCCATCACTAATCGAGACCAGCAATTTAGTCGTGGCAGATTCTTGGCTTAGTTTGTTAGCGATTAGTCTCAAACTGGCACCATCACGATTATTTTGTCGTGGTTTCATCGTCACTAACTTCTCATCTAACCATTGGAAATCATCACTAAATTCTTTATAAGAAAAAATTGAGGTCTTTTCTCTCGTTGAGACATCTGCTGTATCTCCATAAATCATTAAAGGAATATTTACACGTTTAGCAAATTCTGCGATGGCGATCGCTGCTTTTTTTGCTGCTTCGATTCGTTCATCTCGAATCATTGAACCAGATTCATCAATCCTTAAAGCCACTGCCAATGAAGGTTGTTCGTGGGGGGGATTTTTCTTATCAAAATAACCTAGGTCATTATAGGCCACACGACTCGCATTGAACCGTTGTCCTTCATATTTTCCTTTTTGATAAGTCGTTGATTCATCATTTTCCAACAAATCTAAAATTTGACGGCTTAATGTTTCAACGATCGGTAAAACTTGTTGTCTGATTTGTTCTGCTTCTTGTGCTTTGAGTTCAAATTTTGGTCGATGAACGATCAGTCCTTCTTTTTCGTGCATCGTCCCCTTCATTATTTGTCGTGCTTCTTTCGTTAACTCACGTTTGATTTCTTTGTCATAAGCCTCCATATCAGAGGCAGACATTTTTTCTGAATTATCTTCTGCTTGTTGCTCCTGTTGCCCCTGACCTGAAACTTCTTGACTTCGTTCTTGTTCAAATGAAAAAGACTCTGCCTTTTTTTCCTCTTCAATCTCAGCATTCTCCACTGGTGGAGTTTCTTCTTCGATCTCAGGCGACTCATTTTCCATTAAAGACAACGTTTCTTCTGCTAGTTGATCAATATTACGTTCATCAGCTTCTTCATCGTTAAGGATTCTGCCTCGATTTCTTGAAGCTTCTTCTGAAAGACGTCCCCACTTTATTTGCCGTAATAATTCACGAAGTTCTTCAAGAAGCCCACTTTGTTCTAATGCTTGGGTTAATATCTCCAATTCTTCTGGAACAGTGGTCAATTTATAGAGAACTTTAGGATAAATCGATTGGAAAAGATCTTGCCCTTGTTTCCAAGTATTTGCCCAATAAAAGTAAGAACGCATACCAGCCACTCCCTTGATGGCATTCGCTTTGGCAGTATCATCTAATAAACGAATGATCTCCGCTAATTTCAAGAGCAGTTCAGGTTGTTGAATCTTTGTCTTACCTAAGGCTCGCTCAGCCATTACTTCAAGTGAAGGTAAATCCATCTTCTCAGCATGTTGCATCCGATCTCTCAAAGATTCATTCAACGGACGATTACCTTGGTAGTTCCGATTGGTTGTGATGATGATGACGCAATCTGGATGACGGACGACGACACCCGTGGGTAAATTCAATAATCCATTTGGCTCAAGAGCGGAATTTAAAGCAACTAATACGGAAGCATCACGGATCACCGTTGGCTCTTGGATTTCTAACAAATACCCTTTTTCGATCGCACGAACAATTTCAGAGGGATAATATTTATAGCGAACGTTACTATTTTCATTTTGTTCCATCCGCTTGATGAAATCAGCCAGTTTGGATTTAGCCATTTCTGTACTAAGATTATAATGATGTTTGATTAACCGTAATACCGCCTCTAATGTCTCTGTTTGGTTGATTGCATCAATCAATTCTTGATCTTCATCTACGTCAGACTCAACAATAGGCAATAGCGCACCAAAGACATCTGATTTATCCATATCCGCAAAACAAGTTATTTTCGTATAAGGAAGTTGTAAATCAGCCGAAAGAGCTTTAGCCAGTTGCGTTTTTCCTGACCCAGCATCCCCTTCAAGCAAGATGTTACTGATCTTCATTTCAGGATCATTCCAGTTTTCAAAGATTTCAGCTGCGATTCTTTGTTCTTCTTGACTGGTTCGATGACTCGTTGGCTTTTGCCAAATCATTTGTTTTTCAACACTTGAAAATTGACGGTCTTTTGTCAGTGAGAAATCTTCCAATGTACCTCACTCCTTTTTTCCTTAATACCCTAAATCATCTAAAAGACGTTTCAAAATTCGGAAACGTTCTCCGATCAATTCGCCATCTTTTTGTAACGTGTCATAATAGAGCATAATATCTTCATCGATCTTAGGATTTTTGGTATCCACTTCAACCGTCATTCGATTCCCTTGAAGTCCGATAATATCGACAACTGGATTTTCAGGATCATAAAATTTTTCATAGCGATACGCATCTTGAAAATACAAACTCCCTTGCGCAGCTAAAATTGCTAGATCTAAGATCCGAGTGATTGGTAGTTCTTCCGATTGGTGTGACCATTTTTCACCCGTATGGCGCCATACCTTGCCTGAAATATCAACTTTTCCACGATCATTCCATTGTGCTAACCCTAAAGATAGTCCTTTAGCATCCGTATGCAAAGCATTTCTACCATCAACTTGATCATAGTCTTCAACGACAATAACAGGTTTGTGTTTTAAATTTGTTGGGATTTCCATCTAAATCCATCCTTTCTCTTTTAGTAAATTACTAACCTAGTGATTTACTCATTTACTAAACTTTTAAGGATTATACGCCTTATATAGAAAAAATGCAAAAAAAGCATCGTATCCCAATGAATGAGAGACGATGCTTGCATTGAATTGAATAATCTAAATTATTGCGCAGAGATGGCAAGCCCGATTGCTTTTTCTCCTAAGTGACTACCAATCACTGGACCAAAATGACCAATCTCAATGTCAGCATGCGGGTATTGCTTTTGTAATTTTTCTTTTTCTTGTATGGCAACTTCCAAATTATTTGCATGAATCACATAAAGTTTAACAGGTGGTGCAATTTCCTCATTTCGCATGCCGATGACTTTTTCGGCACGAGCGAAAGCTTTTTTACTTGAACGGATTTTTTCAAATAAAACGATTTTTCCTTCTGAAAAAGTCAAAATCGGTTTGATTTTAAGCAATCCACCTATCAATGCAGCCCCATTAGTCAAGCGTCCACCGCGTACTAAGTTGTTCAAGTCATCCACGATGAGATAAGCATACGTATTATCTCGGATACGATCGATATGTGCGATAATTTCTTCAAGAGATTGACCTTTTTGATTTAAATCTAGAGCAGCTTCTACCATGTGACCCATTGGCATACTCGTGATCTTAGAATCATAAGGAACGATTTTTACACCGTCAATGTCGTTTTTCATAGCATGTAATGTGTTGACAAAGCCGGAGATCCCAGAGGATAAATGGATACTTAAGATGGTATCGTATCCTTTTCTTTTCAGTTCTTCGTAAAGCGCCAGTACTTCTCCAACTGCAGGTTGTGAAGTGGTCGGGAAGTCTTTGCTTTTATTTAGAAGCCCATAGTATTCGTCAGCTTCTATGTCTATTCCTTCATTGTAGATTTTCCCATCCAAAATGACAGGGATCGGAATAACGAACAAATCAGGATGATTTTGGATTCGTTCAGGCAAATAAGCCGTACTGTCAGTAACTACTGCAAGTTTCATTTATTTAATTTCCTCATTTCAAAGAATTTTACCAGTCTATTTAACTATATCATAAGAAAGATGACATTTGAACCTCTCACTCAAAAAGTGAGAGAAACAATCACGTCCCTCTCACTTTCTGTAGCTTTAAAAAATTATCATGAACTGGATGTTGTTCCTAATTTTTGGTTGAGTGATGCCGATGATGGAAGTTTTTAAGTAATTGGAGCCCATTTCTGCCAAATTGAGCAAAGAGAAATGTCAGCCCACCTATTCCACCAAGGCCAACACAATAAACAACAGCATGGGCTTTCGACGTCATCGTCAATTGGAGGTTCAATAGGATAAATACAATCGAACAAAGAACCAGCATCAACAAGGTTGAGCGGAATGTTTTAAGAAAGAAAAATCTGATTTTAGCTAGAGGTGCGATTCGATACTCTTTACACATATAGAAATAACCTCTGATAAACACGATCGCAAAAGCCATTGTGTTTGAAAAACTCATACCATAACCGCCAAATAGTGCTAATCCAATCACTTGAAAGACAATTTTCAAAATAATCGCTTCAACGGTCAGCCGAATCGCAATCATATGATGGCTAAGTGATTGTAACATCGTCGAAAGAATCGTGAACAATGAAAAGAATAATGAAGCGAGTAAGGCAAATTGGAAATAGCCGACACTATCAGGATCATATCCAAAAAATAAGGTATACAATGGACCCGCCAATAATGACATCCCCGCAAGAGAAGGAAGTAAAATCAAGACAGCAATTGAAAAACTATCTCCTACTGTCTTTTCAATTTGCAAACGATCTTTTTTTCTCAAAGTACTTAAAATCGGCAAACTGCTGATTGCGACTGTACCAACCATAGAAATCAAGATCAATGTCAACTTGTTGGGATTAACTGACGCTCGACTAAATAAAAATTCCAATTGTTGATTCGTGATTTCAGGTCTGAAAAAATGCAACAACGGCTTCATCGTCACTTGGTCAATCATTTGCACGATGGTAATAACAGATCCCACAAAGATGAAAGGTAAAGTTTCACGAATGATCGATACCGACTCTGCCCGATTTTCATGCTTGAAATAACGACTAGAGATCAAGAAATCTTTTAATTTGAAATAATCATTTTTTATTCCAACGAAATACATATGGATAATTGCTGCTAACCCACCAAAGAAGGATGCCACTGTACTGATCAGAACAGCTTCTAAAATCGTTCCATCGGTCAAGACGCGTAAGTAAAACGTTCCTGCTAAAATGACCAGGACACGAACCGCTTGTTCAATGATTAGTGAAGTCCCATAAGGTCTCAGATTGTTTTTCCCTTGAAAATAACCTCTCATTGCACTAAGAACTGGAATGGCGATCAATGACGGACACAAACTACGAATTGCTAAGATCCCATTATTTACATTTGCAATTGGGCTGATTCCTGCAAGCATCGGGGCAAAAAGATACATCAGCACAGCAGAAATGATCCCAATGACAAACATGATATTGATGGTACTGCGAAAAATCGTTCGACAGCCCTGTTCATCATTTTCTTTCGTTGCTACAGCGACTTTTTTAGCAATCGCATTAGGAAACCCAACTGTTCCCAGCATCAGGAACAAGCCATAAGGTAAATAACCTACATTGTATAAAGTGGTCGCTAACATTCCTTCTTGATTGTTCCCCATCATACTTAGCCATGGGATCAAGTAAACAACACCTAATACCTTACAAAGCAAATTAGCAAAGGTTAACCAAAATGTTCCTTGCATCAATTTTTTATTCATTAAATTTTCCTCAACTATCTATATTTAAATCAATACCTTTCCCATTATAGCAAAAATTCAAAGAAGGACAAATCATCCTTAAAATTTTAATAAAAAAGGCAAAAAAAAAGCCATTCTCTAAAACTAAGAGAAGGCAAAATTTTGGAACTGTTTAAAACATCGACAGCAAAAATACCGAAGCAAGTCCAGTTACTACTGATAATGCCATAGAATGAGTTTTATACGCCACGCCAACTACGAGAACCATAGCTAAGATTTTGATATTCCAAGCAATGGCTAAATGTTCATGGGTAATAAAGACATCCTTGAATGCTAAAGCTGCGAATAGCGCAACAGGCACATATTTCATCCATTCACTAAACCATGAAGGGACTTTCCGATGGGTAAAATAGAGCATCGGGAATAGTCGTGGCACATAAGCCACCACGAATAAACTAAGTACTAAAAGAATAAGATACGTCTTAGTCATGATGTTGACTCTCCTGTTCTGGGAAGTTGAATAGTGGTTCATTGACATGTTTGCCACGATTTTTTAATCGTTTTAATTTTTTTGCCTTCTCTTTTTTGAAAGCTTTCTCTAAAGCAAACCCTGCAAAAGAGGCAATCACCGTCGCAGCAATTAAACCTAATGTATTTTGGAACATGACCATGAAAGTAACGCCTAATACACCAGAAAACAATCCTGTAAAAATGAGCAGCTTATTTTTCATTTGCATGACAAACATGAAGATAAACATCGCAGTCAGTGCAAAGTGAACGAGATCAGCATCTACATGGATAACAGAACCAAACATGTTTCCAATCATGTTACTACCTGTCCAAGAAGCCATCGAAAACCAATTTACATATAAAGCTTTACGCTTATTCCATGTAGGATCAGTTGAATATTTAAGATAATTAACCGCATAATTTTCATCATTTAACGATTGTGAAAATACCGCCAAGAATAGTCTCTTTTCTTTCTTCATAAAACCTGAAAGACTCGACCCTAACAATGTGTAACGTAATTCCAAGAAAAATACCATCAAAAGTGTCGTTGCAAAAGATGCTTGAGTTGTTAGCATCGAAGCAACTAAAAATTGCGCTCCACCCGAAAATACTAATATGGACAACAGACCGGTTAAGATTGGATCAAAACCCACTTTTTGCAATAAGACCCCACAAGCTAACCCAACTGGTATATAACTTAAGCAAAGTGGCATTACTGCGTGCAAAGCCTGAAGCCATGGCGCACTTTTCTTTTTATTCATCAAAATGTCTCCTTCAATTACAACAAATAAACAGCGGACTCATTGTAACATAAAAAAACGAAATTGTAGCCGTTTTATCTAAAAACAATATTATATTTTTCTCATTTTAAGCTTGAATCTTGAAATTTTAAATCATAAACAAGTTATTTTTATGCAACATAAAAGCATTTTTTGCTGAAGAATCAGCATGGTCATCTTCGATAATTAGGGTCATATTTATCAGTTTCAATATAAATATAAACTTTTTTATCATTTAAAGACTGACGAATCGTTTCTTCAATGTTATTGATGATTGCATACGATTCATTCTCTGGGTGATCAAAGATATCGATTTTAGCAGCTACCAATACCTCAGTTGGGCTCAGATGAACGGTCTTTACATCGATCAAACGAGAGACTTCCGGACGCTCAAAGGCTTGCTTGATTTTAATCAAGTCACTCGTTGTCACACTTTCACCAACAATCAAACTATAAAATTCTTTTGCTAAGAAAATGGCAGCTCCCATCAACAATAATCCGATCAATAGGCCGCTAATCGCATCAAACGCCGCAATTCCTGTTACCATCGTCAAGACTGTTCCTACTAAAGCAAGAATGAGTCCGATCACAGCACAAAAATCTTCAGTAAAGATGATCAAAATTTCACTGTGACGACTTTCTCTCAAAAATTTCATCAATGATAACTTTTCGGTATTCAACTCATGGATTTCTTTCATAGCGATACGTAATGACGTTCCTTCAATGGCTAATCCAAAAATTAAAATAATGATAACGATCAATGAGTTATCAACTTCATGCGCTGGATGGGTCAATTTTTCAAAAGCTTCCATGACTCCCAAAGCTCCCCCACCAAAAAAGAGCATGGTTGCCACAATTGTGCTAAAAAAATATTTTGCTCTTCCTTCGCCAAATTGGTGTAATTCGCTTTGCCCTCTATTCGCTCGTTTATCCCCAAAAAGCAAAAGGATTTGATTGCTGCAATCGACGATACTATGAATACTTTCATTCAGCATTGCCGCACTTCCACTAATGGCATAACCGACAAATTTACTGATTGCAACTAAAATATTCGCACCTAATGCGGCAATCACAGAGAACATCCCGCTCTTTTTAAAATTTTCCATCTTATTTCCTTCTTTCTTTTCTTCTCAACAGTTTCTCAGTTAACTATCTCTCGGAAGAACCGTGTGATCTATTGCCTGCAGACGGAACAAAAAACATGCGGCAATCTCTCTAAGGATTGCCACACGTTTATATCCTGTCTAAGCCTTTCGAACCATCAAAGGAACCAAAAATTCGTAATTGATAAAGAAATCAATCACTGATCGATGGTACTCCCCAGAAGAAACTTCAAGCATTGTTTGGTTTTTCTGATTTTTGGAAATGATCATGGATTGTCCTTTATCTAATAGAACTTGGTATTTTTCTTCTCCAATTTTTTCAAAATCATATTGAGGATTTTTCATCGCTACGATAAAGATGTCATCTAGTACCTGGTCAGTCAATTCAAATTGACTTTGAAGATTCAGATGTAACGGTTGGGTGTTATCTAGTAAGGTTTGCTTGACTAAGAAACCTAAGTGACGTGCATGAGCTAATATTTGGTTGAACTTATGATTGAAAATAGTCAGTTGACCAGCAGAGAATACCCGTTCAACAGACCAATAACGAATCAAAGATAACACACGGTCATCCTGAACCGTGATTTCCATCGTTTCTGGTGAAACTTCCAATAAGTTGAGTGATTCCACTTGGTATCGTTGATCAATCGTCGGAAGAACAAAAGAAAATACTAATTGATTGGACTCATTCAAACGATAGTTGATCGAAAAATGTCGTGTTTCCCAAGTATCATAAGTGGTATTAGAGAATTTCAAACCAATATCATTTAAAGGTTTTAGCAACTCATAAGTAAAGTATTCGATCAAACTTGTCTTACCAATCGGGGAAATAGGTTCTGCTTTTAAGATATAGCGTTCAAAAGCATCTAATAATTGTGAAAAGTCCGATTCGAGTAGATATTTCCGTAAGCGTAAATCCGCTAATTCTGCCTCTGCTGTTTCAATCAAAAGAACAATGTCTTGATGGTCTTTTTCTTTTGTTTCTAAATAGACTTGATTTTCCCTCGCTTCATGTGGATGACTGGATTCAATTGCCTCTAATTGTTCAGAAGTGACCTGTTCATTTTCATCAAGCAAATCATCTTCAGAAGCAGAGTGTTTGCTGGAGTTTTCAGGATCTGTTTCTATTGCTTCTTCCGTCACAGTCGTTTCTGCTAACGATTGTGCTTCCAGCTCTTCATTTTTTTCTAACTCTTCATGCTCATTCATTCCTCTACCCCTCCCTCTTGCATCGATACTTCTGGGTTTTTATGTGGGTCAACATTTCCTAAGTAATTCATTAGGAAATGATGGATGGTTTGACTGAACCCTTCTATCCCACCGAAGTAGCGATTGATTTGTCGTTGTTCTTTTTCAACGATCGCTGCACGTAATTGATTCGCTTTTGCTTCGTTAAGTAAAGCAGCTTTTTGATTTTGGATTTTTTCAGGTGCTTCAAGATAAGGCATCCAGCCTAATTTTTCATTCGATAATGCTTGTTTTTGTTTTTTTAGTTCTTGGATTTCTTCATCAATTTTTTTCCGATTTAAGAATCCTTTAGTGTCATCCAGATCAGAGATTTGGCGATCCACTTCTTTTAATTCTTCATCCAGACGATCGATCTCGGCTTTTGCAGTGATGACTTTAGCATCAAGTTCGTTAATTTGTTGACTGTAGTCATCCGGTTCTTGGTTTGCATAGGTGCCCCACTCTTCGTCAATTTGGGGCAAAACGAAAATTTCCGGTAGACTAGCATCGATGCCAATTGTTGGCCTTTCGTGATAATACGTACCGATCTTGTAATAACTCATCGTAGGAGAAATCTTTTCGACTAGCTCCATAAATGGAAATTCTTGAATAAAGCGATCATGGATTTTCCGCATTAATAGCTGATCGATTTCATGGTTTTCATTCGAACTTTTTTTCAATTCCTCATTTAAATGACCATTATACAGTTGATAGATTTCTGGAATGTTTTCTTCACGAACAGCTCTTTCAAATGCTTGTAAATCCTCTAACAGTTGAGATAGATTCGTACTAGCTTTTTCTTTGATATCAAAAAAAGTAGTGTCATCTTCTTGCTGAATGATGATTTCTTCGTTATTTTCTTGTGGTGTTTCTTTCATTTTGATTACCTCCTCACAGTTATCCACTTTCTTGGACAGAAGCACAATAGGTTGAGTTTACTTACTATTGAATTGATAATTTAATAGTACCATTTTATAGAAAAAAATGTTACAAAGGGCTTCCTCCTCTATGTATCTTTTAATCAATATTCATTGATTATCCACCGTTTTGATAAGGTCTGATTATTGTACTTTCACTATTGAATAATCTTACGTATCGAGAGTAAAACAAAAGAGTGGAAAGAGGATTGAAGCGACCTCCAAAAGTTAGATTCTAACTTTTGGGGGTTACTGCAGATCCCCCCACTCTTTTTCACTCAGTAATTTTTTTATTTTTGAGGCAGATCTCTGGTTGTGAAGTGAATGCGCTGATTTTCATCACGAGATAATAGTGTTTCTTCATTCAAATAAGTAAACTTCATCTCTTCTAAATCAGTATTTTCGAGCATTTTTTCATAACCGGTAAAAATCGAACGGATATATTGTTTATATGCGTTTTTCTTTTTCTGTCTTTTTTTCATGTGACACCTTCCTTATCAAAACTATCATACCAATGAATTTAAGATGAAACAAGCCAGATTTGAGATTTTATCTGTTGTTTTAATCCGGTGTTAGTTACTAGTTGACGAAAATCAAAAAAAATGAAAAAATGCTTTAGTACTTAAGGAGGGAATCTCGTGAAAAAAATCGGTTTTGATTCAGAGAAATATATCGAAGAACAATCAGCATATATCCTTGAACGAGTGAATCACTATGACAAATTATATTTAGAATTTGGAGGCAAATTGGTCGATGATAAGCATGCCAAACGTGTTTTGCCTGGCTTTGAAGAAGATGCAAAAATCAAATTGTTACAAAAATTAAAAGACCAAGCAGAAATCTTGATTTGCGTCTACGCTGGAGACATTGAACGTAATAAAATTCGTGGGGATTATGGTATCACTTATGACATGGATATTTTACGCTTGATCGACGAAATGCGTGGCTACGGATTATCTATCAATAGTGTCGTCATTACTCGTTACAATGGTCAGCCAGCTACGAATGTCTTCGTCAATAAATTAGAAAGACGTAATATCAAAGTCTACAAACATTCAGAAATTGAAGATTATCCAATTAATGTTGAAAAAATCGTTTCTGAAAACGGCTTTGGCAAAAATGAATATATTGAGACCAGTAAGCCAATCGTTGTTGTTACTGCTCCTGGACCTGGTAGTGGCAAACTAGCAACATGTTTGAATCAGCTTTATCATGAAAGCCAAAAAGGACAATCAGCAGGTTATTCAAAATTTGAGACCTTCCCTGTTTGGAATGTCCCATTGAAACATCCACTAAACATTGCCTATGAAGCTGCCACTGTGGATTTAAAAGATGTTAATATGATCGATTCCTTCCATTATGATGCCTATGGCAAGGTTGCTGTAAACTATAATCGAGATGTTGAAACCTTTCCAGTAATCAAACGGATCATTGAAAAAATCACTGGTAAAGAATCAATCTATCAATCCCCTACCGATATGGGTGTGAATCGTGTGGGATTCGGAATCGTTGATGATGAAGTTGTGCAAGAAGCTTCTCGACAAGAAATCATCCGCCGCTATTTCCAAACAGAGTGTGATTTTAAAAAAGGATTGATCGATGAGGAAGCAGTAAATCGAATTAAATTGATCATGGAAGAAGTAGGTCTTCAACCTGAAGACCGTCAAGTGGTATTGCCTGCTCATGAGTATGCAAAAACTGTTCAAAATGACAGCAACGATCCTTCTGCGGTGATCGCGATCCAATTACCCGATGAAGTGATCATTACAGGACGCACCAGTTCTTTAATGAATGCTTCTGCTGCCGTCATTTTAAATGCGATCAAACATTTGGCACATATCTCAGATAATATTCCATTGTTGTCGCCACTTGTTCTAGAACGTATTCAAGGGATGAAGTCTTCCGCACTGCATTCTTCCGTTGATACATTGAGCCTAAATGAAGTACTGATTGCTCTTTCGATCAGTGCGGTAACCAACCCTATCGCTCAAGTAGCTTATGACAAACTTGCTGAATTAGATGGTGCTCAAGCTCACTCGACAGTCATCGTCAATAAAAATGATGAACAAACGTTGAAACAATTAGGTATTGATATCACAAGTGCTCCCTTCTATCCATCGGAAAATTTATTTTATCAATAAGCATTGTTTCTTAATAAACAAATAGCTGAATAAACTCTTAAAAGATTTTATTTAAATTGCACCTGAAAAAGTGCAACTGATAATCTTTTAAGAGTTTTATTTTGTTGTATCCGTTTCAATTGAAATGTATGCGTTTCAGTCTAAAAAAGCGATGATAATCTTAGCAAAAAATTAGTATTTTAACGATAAAACGTGTAAAATTAAACGGAATTTTGATTAGGAGTGATAGTTTGAGTCAGATTTTAGGAATTATTGGATTACTTTTTATTTTTAGCCTTGCTTTTTTGATTAGTACCAACAAGAAAGCCATCAAAGTAAAACCTTTACTATTGATGATCGTGTTGCAATTTATTTTTGGTTTTATTTTGTTACGAACGACTTTTGGTACAGCAGTCGTTTCCATGTTAGCGAAAGTATTCGATCATTTACTGGCGTTTGCAGGTGAAGGAGTCAATTTCGTTTTTGCTGGGGTAGCCAATAAAGGCAGTGCGCCGTTTTTCTTAAATGTTTTGATGCCGATTGTTTTTATTTCTGCAATCATCGGGATTTTGCGTTATATCAAGATCTTGCCATTATTCATGAAGGCAGTTGGATTGGGTTTAAGTAAAATCAACGGTATGGGGAAATTAGAATCTTACAACGGTGTTGCTTCAGCAATACTAGGTCAATCTGAAGTTTTTATTTCAATAAAAAAAGAATTGCCTTTCTTATCTGAAAAACGTTTATTTACCATGAGCGTTTCTGCCATGTCGACTGTTTCGATGTCGATCGTAGGTTCTTATATGGCGTTGATCGATTCTAAGTATGTAATTACTGCGCTGGTATTGAACTTATTCGGTGGGTATATCTTGGCCTCCGTCGTTAACCCCTATGAATTAGAAGAAAAAGAAGATGAGTTGATCATTGAAGAAAACAAAGAACAAACTTTCTTCCAAATGCTTGGAGAATATATTCTTGACGGCTTTCATGTAGCGATTACAGTTGCTGCTATGTTGATTGGATTCGTTGCTCTTATTGCTATGATCAATGCCATTTTTAGTGGAATCTTTGGGATCTCTTTCCAAGAAATTCTTGGTTACATCTTTGCTCCACTAGCATTTATCAGCGGGATTCCTTGGAAAGAAGCTGTGGATGCGGGTAGTATCATGGCGACGAAACTTGTGACAAATGAATTTGTTGCGATGACAGAACTAGCCACTGGGAACTTGCATTTTACTGAACGTACAACAGCTATTTTATCTGTCTTTTTAGTATCTTTTGCTAACTTCTCTTCCATTGGAATCATTTCGGGTGCTATGAAAGGTCTAAATGAAGAAAAAGGAAACTTAGTTGCGAAACATGGATTAAAAATCTTGTTGACTGCCACATTAGTCAGCTTTTTAAGTGCAATCGTCACTGGTTTATTAGTCTAAATGATTAAATTTAATTGAACTGTATATTTAAAACACTCTCTTTGCTCTTTAGACGATTTTCTAAAGACTCAAGAGAGTGTTTTTTATAAGACAAAATTTATTGTCGTCCACCTGGAATATCTATGCGAAAAGAACAATTGCTAAAAGAAACTTTCTCGTGTATCGTTTAATAAAAGAAATAAAGGGTTAAAGGAGATTCATGATGAACAAATGTTATGTATTTATTGGTCCTTCTGATTCAGGAAAAACCTCCATTGCTAATGCTCTTTTTGAACCAAAAGAAAAAATTGTCACTTCGACGACTCGTCCTCCTCGAAAAGGTGAAACCGATCAAAAAGATTACTATTTTCTCTCTGAAGACAAATTTGAACAGTTGATCACTGAACAGGCATTTGTGGAATGGGATGAATATGCGGGACATAAATATGGTTCAACTAAGAGGGAGATTGCTCAAAAGTTGAAAAATGGTGATTGTTATACGATTTTAACAGCTGCTGGTTTTTGGGCACTCTTCCATGCATTTGGGGAACAGATCCAACCAGTATTTGTGACTATCGCTAAAAACAAATTGAAGCAGCGTTTAGAACAACGTGGAGATGCTCCGGATCAAATCAAAAAAAGGCTCGCTCTTTTTGAGCAAGACACGAAGAAATTAGATGAGTTAAAAAAACGACCAAACCTCATTGTTTTAGCAAATAATGAAGGGTTAGAAGCCACCAAAAACCAATTTAAGCGACAAATAAAAATGCTCAAAGAATGATCTTATTTTGATAAACAGGATTGATTAGCAAAAAAATCTCTCACTAGCTTCAAAACATAAACTAGTGAGGGGAATCAAACCAATTTTTGTCGTTCTGTATGTCCAATACCACAAATCAGCGAATGTAGTTCCTCTATTTTAGAATACATGCGTAACCAATTAGTCGGCTGATCTAATAATAAACTGAGCAGTTCTAAATGATGGACCAATGTCCATTTTTTCAATACACCTAAACCAGGAAATTTTTTTTGTTGTTTCAAAGAAAGCAGGGCTAATATACCCGTTGTAATCAACAGTTGATCTTGGTTCCTCAATACCCACTGTTGCATTTTTTCAACAGCTTCAAAAAACTTTAGTGCTTGATCCTTAGCTGAATCGTTCGTATCAGAAATAAAATGTTTTACTCTGAGATTACCATATGCATCAACATAGGTCAGATGAAGTGCCAATGCCCGACTAGGAAAGCCTTTATCAAAATAGCGACTTCCTTCAATCGTAAAATCTGAAAAGCCATGATTCCCCTCTTCTTTAAAAAACAAATAGTCGTCGCTAAAAAAATCATCTATTTTTTCGCTATAATCTTCTACGTGTTTTCTTGGTTTAAAGGCTTCTTTTATGATGATTTTGTTTTCTGGTAACCAAATATGGAACCGACTATGGTCTGGTAACAAAAAATGAGTATCCATTTTTGAAAATTCTTTCCATATTTTTGGATCACGAGGCTGATGTTGTCCATCAAAAATGATCAATTTAGGTGGTTGCTCCATGATCTGTTGGTAATTATCGGACGTGATGATCATTGCATGTTGAATGGAACTATTTTCTTTTTCTTCCCATAAATGTAAATGTTCATCAAAAAGTTTGAACTGACCCACTTGGGGATTATCGATGATGATCAGCGGGTGATTTACTTTTTGGAATAACTCGACAACGTTTTTAAAGGTAGCTGAATCACGAACTGGTTCGATGATGGGAACCACCTTTTTAGATAATAGATTCTGTTGAATCATTTCTTTTAATGCTAAAAGATCAAATTGTTTCCCTCTCAAATAAGGATAGTACATACTTATTCACTCCAATGGCTCTGTTGGCAAGCGTCTAACTTGCTGCTTTTGTCGCAGATTCTCATAATCTTGCTGTAAAGCGTTGATTTCTGCTTGTAAATCTTGGATCGCTTGATTTTCTGTTTCCTCAATAAATCGTTCATAATAACGCTCTTTGGCAAATGGATCTTGAGAATCTGAACGTTTTTTTAATTCTTTATACAACTGATCAGTTGGAAAATATTTGACGCCTCGTTCCATTTGTTTGGCTTTTCTTACTTCTCTAAATAATGAAGCCATAAAACGGTTGAGCAGCGCCTCTTCTGCCACTGCTAACGGTTGCTTCATTGCTTTTTTAGCAATAATGAATGTGCCAGAAGCTGGCATCTCTTCTGCTATCCCGTAAGGTCGATAAACTAAAACACCGATACCAGTGGGGATTTCAGCTTTGACTTCATCAAAAAGTGTTTGAGGTAATACAAAATAATTGTAATTCCCGACAAACGATAATTTTGCAGTGGAACGAAAGTCCGCTTTTGATACTTTCAACTCATAGCAACGCCACTCTCTTGTACCATCAAACTTTGTGAGACAACTTAACGTATCCACGATACCATGGTCGTCAGGCATGGTCACCTCTTCTACGACAATGCCCCCTTGTTCGATACAGTATTGATAAAGAGAAGTTTCCATCTCGATCGTTAAAGGAGTTTTCAATCCCTCCACCTCCGAACATATTTTCGCCTACCCATTCTACCTTAGATCCAACAAAAAATCTATCGTTAATTATTATTTGAATCGTTTCCTTAAAAATATTTAGAATTAGTTTTTGTTCACTTTAATCCTGCGAAATGAATGGGACAAAACATCGTCACGAGGTAGTTGACAGCCAGATAAAAAACAGTTGAGTCTAAAGTTTTCTTAGTCCCAACTGCTTTTCTTCAACTGACTATTATTGATAACTTGGCGGTAAATAGAATTTTTGATGATTTTCAAAGATTTCGCCAATTTGAAAGAGCAAGTCTTCTCGTCCTCTGGCAGACATGAATTGGATACCCAAAGGCAGACCTTCCTCACTGATATGTGTGGGTAAACTGATTGCTGGTTGTCCCGTCAAATTTGCCAGTTGGGTGTAAGGCGTGATCTTTAAACTTTCCTCAAACATTTCAGAAATAACTGCTAAACTTTCTTGTTCGTTGCATTCGTTGATTCCAGCCATTTTTGCCCGAATTTCATCGCTTTGAAGATCAGTGGAAATTTCTGGAGCAGTAAATGCTGTTGTCGGCGAAAGAAAAAGATCAACAGTTTGAAATAGTTCTTCCATTGTGATTGCTGCATGATCCCAAACATGAAGTGACTGGATATAGTTCGCTGCAGAAACCTTCTTGCCGTATTCTAGTAGTACCCAAGAAATCGGTTCAAGTTCATTTTGAGCAACCGACCGTCCTAACCCAGATTCAATCGAGTGAATCATACTAGCTGTTTCTGCTCCATTCATTTGATAATAAGACTGAATCAAGGCTCTTCCATCAAGAGGGTAATTGATTTCAATGATTTCATGGCCTTCTTGTGCTAAAAATGTCACCGCATTGGTCACTGCTTGTCGTGCTTCATCGCTGATTTTTGTGTGGATCGGTGATTCTGTGCAAACAGCGATTTTCAACCGTTTTTTTGGTGGATGCGCTTGCCATTCCGCTGGCGAAACTTGATAAGGCGCTCCTGAATGGATACTTCGCAGTCCTGCAAATAAAGCTTTGGTGTCTCTCATAGAAATGGTCAAACCAAAATCAATCGCTGCTCCTTGCCAACCTCGCCAAGCATGAGGACCAACTGGCATCGTTCCTCGTGAAGGTTTTAAGCCAATCAGACCACAAAAGGAAGCAGGTATGCGAATTGATCCTCCACCGTCACTAGCACCAGCGATCGGTAAAATACCAGAAGCAACAACGGCTGCTGCCCCACCACTTGAACCACCTGGCGAATGCGCAAGATTCCAAGGATTTTTAGCTGGACCATAAAGTTGTGGGTCGGTGATATTCTTAAAACCAAACTCTGGTGCATTTGTTTGGCCAAGTGGGATAAGACCAATTTTTTCAACTTGCGAAACAAAATTTGAATTTCTAGATGAGCGATGAGTTTGAAAAAGCTTTGAGCCTGATGTAGCTAACCAGCCTTGCTTTTCCTGTCCTAACATTTTCAACGGGAACGGTAAGCCGCTTAAAGGCTGTTCATCCTTTAGAATTGATGCCTCATCTTTAATTGGTTGATCTGTTTCAAAAGTAACGAACGCGTTTAATTCTGGATTTAATTTTGCTACTTTTTGGCTAACCTCTTTGACTAATTCCTTGTAACTGAACTGCTTATTTTTTAGACCCTTCACGATCTCCATGCCATCTTTCAAGTAAATCCCTCCTTTTATTTGTCATACCTTTGTGCCATTTTCTCATATTTCTATTCAACAAACAAAAAGAATGATTACGCTTCATGTTACAAACGGTGGTGCTATTATCAGTAATTATATACACCTATTGAATCCTAATAGCTAAGGTACTATTCATGGCAAACCAACGAATAGACTAAAAGCTAATCACCAGTTATTATTCTAAAACCACCGGATCGCATAAAAATAAGCCAAAGATTTCCAAAATAAGAGAAACTATGTTTGGATTCTTTGGCTTATTTTTTATTGTTGTCTTTTATTTCATCACTTAGAGAAACGTTAACGATTAGATCGTTTTTAGTTTTCCTCTAAATTCATCGATGGTTCGATACCCTTTTTCTGTCATGATCTGTTCGAGTTCTTTCGTGATGCGATCAAAAATTTTTGGTCCTTCTTTGTGAAGTTCGGTACCGATTTGTAGCATAGTTGCTCCACATAATAAATGTTCAAAAGCATCCTGTCCATTCCGAATGCCTCCAGTACCAATAATTTTGATCTCTGGTTTCAAGCGAGTATAAAAAGCACGGACGTTCGCTAAAGCGGTTGGTTTCACATATTCTCCACCAAGTCCACCGAAACCCTCTTTAGGTTTGATTACGACTGCTTCTTTTTGAGGATCGATATACAAACCATTGCCGATACTATTAATAGAATTTACATAAGTTAAAGGAAATTGATTCAAAATTTCAGCCATTTGGTCAAAATGCGCCAAATCAAAATATGGGGGCAATTTGATTCCTAATGGTTTGGTGAAACGGGCAAAAACTTGTTGCAATAAATCTTCCGTCGCCTCAAAATCATAGGCTAACTGTGGTTTGCCAGGAACATTGGGACAAGAAAGATTCAATTCAGTGATTCCTTGAAAGTCACTCTTTTCAATCAATGTCAACATTTCCAAATTTTCTGCTGCACTCATGCCTGCAATAGAGAAAAAAAGCGGTTGTGTCTGCTGTTTTTCATAGTTCAATGCATAATCTAAGTAATAATCAAATCCACGATTAGGTAATCCCATGGAATTAATACTTCCAAGAGGCACATCGAAATAACGGGGTTCTGGATTTCCAGCACGTTCATTCAGTGTACAACTCTTTGTGATAAAAGCACCAGCATTGGATTGTTCCAATTCAACTAGTTCTGTCGTTGTCATGCAATGAACACCAGAGGCATTCATAAAAGGGTTAGCAAAAGTATGATTAAAAAAAGTCGTTTCTAAGGTCAAGTCATTCTCTCCTTTGATGAATCATTTTTTCTAGTTTATCATCAAGTCAAGCAAAAGCAAATAGGATCAAGACAATTAATCATCATTTTCAGTTGCTAAAACTTCTCCCGTTTGACTATTAAGTTTCACTTGAGTACTCTTATTGCCGTTTTTCACTTTCACTTCCCAGTAGGTGGTACCAAGTTCTTTACTAAGATCCCAGTCAGTGGCTGTTCCCCCACCCACTTGTTTTTCAGCGATCTTTGCTGCTTCTTCAATACTTAGAAGTTTACTTGTGTCCAAAGCATCTTCTTGTTTCTTCTGTCCATTTTGTTCATCTTGATCTAAACGCTCAGGATTTTGTTTTTGGATTTCTTCGTTTGCTGCATTGATCTTCATTTCGTATTCATTTTGGTCATCAACACCATCGATTTTATAGAAGAAACTTCCCCAACTACTATCTAATTCTAAACTGGTAATCGCTGCATTTGGATATTCTTTTTGAAACAACTCAATCGCTTTTTGTGCAGATACTTTGATCTCTTTTGTTGCATTCGTCCCAGAATTCATTGTTTGATTTGATGCTTCGGTTGAAGAAGTTGCTTGTTGTCCAGTACTTGTTGACGTAGTCGCTGGAGCTGGCGTTGATTCTGGCGTGGACTGATTCGATTGACAACCTGCTAATAATAGTAATGAGAATAGACCACAAAAAATAACATTAGTTTTCATAATTTTCATTTCCTTTCTTGAATAAAAATCACTTTAATTTAAGTATACACAAGTAAAGTTGTTCTGTCATTTTTGAACAAATCAATCATTAAATAGCAAAAAAAGACAAGACTAAAAAAGTAATCAGTCTTGTCTAAAAAATCAAAATAAGAAAAAAATTGTCTCCGCTTCTACGAACAAGCAAAACGTGTTTTAAGTAAAAACGCAGTGCTTCCTTTCAATTGCTAATATGTAATACCTTTATTGGCTGCTATTCTCAGTTTCAGAAATGTCAGGTATGATCCAGTAATTATCTTTATTATGACTATTGATATATGTACGAAATTTTTCTGATTGGTAGGCTTTCTTAATCGCTTTTGCCCAATCCGTTTTTTCATTTTCTTTTGTCACAGCAGCTACGATTTGTAATTCAGGCACCATTTTTTCTAGCTCGATCAAATGAAGTTGTTGTCGAATTCCTGCATCTTCAACTGTGCTTCCAGGTATGACTTCAAAATCAAGGTCATCCAACACGTGTGGTAAAGTGTTCGTGTCCATCTCTTTGATATTTAACTGATAGGGGTTATTTGTGATTGCTTTTGCAGTCAAGTCGGTACTTTTCACTTGTTTATCCACTTGAATAAAACCAGCTTTAGCAAGAACTGCATAGGCTCGTGCTGCATTACTCGGATCTTGGGGAATCCCAATCATCATTCCTTTTTTCACCTCTTCTTTACTTGTATATTTGGAAGAGTACAAATTACACGGAACAGAGGGTGTAGCAACTAAAGGAACTAAATCAGTCCTATTCTCCTTATTGAAAACATTCATATAAGCGGAGTGTTGAGCAACATTTACATCAATCTTTCCTTCACCTAAGGCAGTATTTGATTGGATAAATTGAGAAAATTCAATTCGTTTAATCGTATATCCTTCCGATTCTAATATAGGTGCAATCGCATCATCAAATAAATCGTTATAAGGTCCTCCAGTTACCCCCATGACAATTTCATGTTTTTTCTGAGCGTGTGATGATTGATCTTTTGAATGACAACCACCCCCAATGAGAACCAATACGAACAGACAGACTATAGTTACTATTTTTTTCATGAAGTTTACTCCTTAATATTTAATTTTATGATAAAGATAATTTCCCAGAAATTGGATACTGTTTATTAAAACAATTAAGATAACTACCGTTACAACAATCATCCCACTATTAAATCGTTGATAGCCTTGGGAAATAGCTAAATCCCCGATTCCTCCTCCACCAACAGTTCCCGCCATAGAAGAGGCATTAATTAGTCCAATCATTGAATTAGTAATAGCTAATATAATCGCCGGTCGAGCTTCAGGTAGAATAAAGTAAAGAATGATTTCCAATCGGTTTGCCCCTAAAGTTTTCGCACATTCGATAATTGTAGGAGGGATTTCTAGAATGGCTTGCTCGATTAAACGGCCCATAAAGGGAACAATATATAACGTTAACGGGACAATAGCAGCAGTTGTTCCAATGGAAGTTCCAACAACTAAGCGAGTAAAAGGCAAAATAGCCACCAATAAAATGATAAATGGCACTGAACGCAAGATGTTGATAAGCGTCTGTAACACCGTGTACATAAGAGAATTAGCTAAAACACCTTGTTTTCTGGTCTCTGCTAATAGTATGCCTAAAGGAACTCCTAAGCCGATAGCGAACACCAAGGAAATACTGACCATATAAATCGATTCATAAGTTGCTTTGAGAATGATCTCTGATGAAAGTATTTCAAACATCAACGGTCACCTTCTCATAACTAATTAGTTGGTCAATAAATTCATTATCAGGAATTTTATTCGTTAGAAAATACATCGCAAAAAAACGTTCTCCGCTAATATGTATGGTTTTGATATCATAGACCGTCCCCTCCATTTTACTTTCTTGAAAACGAGCATAATTTGTGGCATTCATCAGGAAGTAAAGGACATAATTAAAGGAAATCGATTCTTTTTTTGGATACTTAGGATAAATCATATCGGCTAAAAATTCACGAACTAAATTGCTTTGAGGGCTTAAAAACATTTTTTTGGTTGTTGCCTGTTCAATAACTTTTCCTGAATCAATGACAGCCACTTCATCACAAATTTCTTTTATCGCCTCCATTTCATGGGTGACCAAAATGATGGTGGTTCCTAGTTCCTCATTCACTTTTTTTAACAAATTTAGAATACTTTTTTTAGCGGTTGGATCAAGAGCGCTAGTAATTTCGTCGCATAATAAAAGCGAAGGCTCCGTTACTAACGCTCTAGCAATCCCCACTCGTTGTTTCTGCCCACCAGATAAATGGGAGGGATATGTATTTTTTTCTCTATCATTGATACATAACGTAAAACGTTTTCAATTCTTTTGTCGTATTCCTGCTTATTGACTTTGCTAAATCTCAGAGCAAGTCGAATGTTATCAGCGACAGTTTTTGACTGCAATAAGGCATAATGTTGAAATATTGTGCTTCTTTTCACATCTTGTGATAGAGATATCTTACCTTTTGTTGGTTGATCTAATCCGTTTATTAAACGAATCATTGTACTTTTTCCTGCACCACTTCGTCCAATGATACCAAAGATTTTACCTTTTGGTATAAATAAATTGAGATCATTTAGGATCATGGTACCTCCAAAAGACTTTGAAACGTGTTCAAATGAAATCAAGCTCTCATTCCTTTCCGGCGCATTCATATAAAAACTTTAACTATGTGGAAATTAATAGAAAGACGATAAAAATCCTTAATAATTAAGTCTTTTTATGTAGTAGATGCGCACATCTATATTTTAATTTCTTCTTTTCGAATTAAATATAGCATGGAAAAATAGCCATGTCGAGACTAATATGTGATTTTAATCACATGAGCATTGATAAAAAGCGAGAAGCAGAATGTTCCTTTCTTACACTTGATGAAAACAGTGATCAAGCAATGAACTACCTCGAAAAATAATCAAATGCAGTGGAGATGCAGTGGCGACAAAAAAATAAAGCTAAAAACATCAACAGAACAGCTCTGTATCAACGTTTTTAGCTTTGTATGTATTCAATTGGCGGGAATGTGTAGGAATCGAACCTACCCAAGAAGCTCTTAACTCCTCATACTGGTTTTGAAGACCAGAGGGAACACCAGAACCCATCCACTCCCCTAATAAAAACATTCTAACATTTTTCGTTTGTTCAATCAATATCAAATGCTAGAATGTTTGTAGTTATAAAAGACTGGACTAGCTTTAATATCTGTTAGTTGTTCTCTTTTTATTTTACTAGGATACGTTGCGGTAAACGTTTCATAAACCAAGCAACGAGTAAACAAGAAAGCATCTTATCCACAATATTTCCTGCAACAGTTGCCCAATAAGTTGCAGTGATCATTTCTTTACCGGAAGCCTTGAAAGCAAAAATGAGGATGTCCGTTCCTGAACCGGTAAAACCACCAAATAAAGCTAAACGGATCGGCGCACCGATCATTGGACAAACAACGGCTAATAGTCCCCCTGCTATTAGCGCTTTTTTGTAAGAAAATCCATTCTTCGCTAGTAAAGAACAGATAATTGCTACAACAATATTTACGAATACAAAAGGAACAGCCAACGGCCCACTGATGATCCCCATTAATAAATTAGTGGCAATCCCAGTCATTACCCCATAACTCATACCAAAATTGGTTGAAATATAAATCGTTCCCATCGTATCTAAAAATAATAAGGGGATTTTCATTAGTGAAACAGCCTCACCTAAAACAACATTTAAAACAACGGCCATTGCACATAAAGTTAATATTTTCATTTTATTATTCATCGTTTACTTTTCCTTCTAAAAATAGTTTTAATTTCTGATATAAATCGCCTTGTGATTCTTCTGTATACCAAGTTGGAACTTCAAAATAAGGATTAACAATCCCATGATTCTTACATAATTCAAAATACTCTTCCATTAGTACGCCTCGCTGTGCTGAGATGGAACAATTAGGACTTTCATTGATCCCGATGATTCCCAAATAGCGATAATCATTCGCTTGATACTCTTTGATTTGTTGAATGACTGGTTGCAACATACTTTGACATTTTTGACGATAGCCTGGTATAGCAACATATTCTTGATATGTCATTGGTGGTCTCTCTTTTCCTAAGGTCAAAAATTCAGGACAAGGCAATTGTAGCAACGCAACGCCTTGATTTAATAAAGAAATGGCCAAAGGAAAAGCACCACGAGCCCGTTCCCATCCAGGTATCACCGCATGTTGATTCAAGATGCAGTGTGAAACAACCACAAATTCTCTCTTTAATTTCATGTTATTTCCTCACAAAAATCTTTTCTAAACTGACGAACACCTGATGAAGTTCTTCTTCAAAAATTGTGCGCATATCTAAATAGTTTCGCTCATTTTTTACCCGACTAATCACTGGAACAATTCCTTTTCTTAGTCTTCGTTGCAGCTCTTCCGCATGGCATTGCTTACTTTTTACTGTTACTGCATAGGTAGGTAATAAGCTTTCTGGATACGTTCCACCACCAACCGTACTATAATCTTTTTCGATAGCGACTTCGAGTTGCTCGATTTTTTTTAACTTTTCAGCTAATATTTGTGCGCGATTCAAACAATTTTCGATCTTATCCGATAGCATTTGCAAAGTAGGCAAGGATCGAATGGCTTCTTCTTCATCAAGATAAAGTTCTAAAGTTGCTTCTAATGCACTTAGAGTCATTTTATCGACTCTTAATGCACGCAGTAGTTGATTTTCTTTCATCCTCTGAATATACGTTTTTTTACCTACGATAATTCCGGCTTGTGGTCCGCCTAATAATTTATCTCCACTAAAGGAGACCACATCACACCCTTGCTCGATTACTTCTCGAACAGTCGGTTCATACGGTAAGCCAAAGCGGCGCATGTCAATGAGTAGACCGCTACCCAGATCATTGATTAACGGGACTTGATGTTTTTGTGCTAAGAGAGCTAACTCTGATAAGTGAGGAGTTTCTGTAAATCCAATGATTCGATAATTACTGGTATGGACTTTTAAAATCGCTCCAGTTTCAGAAGTCAAAGCCTGTTGGTAATCTCTAATATGCGTTTTATTGGTTGTCCCTACTTCTCTAATTTTCCCACCTGTTGCGGTAATTACCTCTGGGATACGAAAGGACCCTCCTATTTCAACAAGTTCCCCTCGAGAAACCAATACTTCTTTATCAGTAGCCAAAGTATCAAGAATTAACATAACAGCTGCTGCGTTATTATTCACCACTAAGACGTCTTCTGCTCCAGTAAGTTTTTTTAGAATATGCGTTAAATGATTGTATCTGGTACCTCTCTTGCCACTAGTTAAATCCATTTCTAAATTTGAATAGGAAAAACTTATTGTCTTTAATTGTTCCTCAATTTTCTTACTAAGTAAGGAACGTCCTAGATTTGTATGCAGAATCGTACCTGTCCCATTAATTACTTTTTGTAACGAATATGTTCGTTGTTTCAATTTTTCAATCACTCGAATACAGAGTTCTTCAATCGCTGGAGGTAACACTTCTTCTTTTAAAACAGTTTTTCTAGTTTGTTCTAAAACACTTTGTACCTGTTGTTTGACTACTCCGTAAGAATACTTCTTTTCTAATATTTGCAATTCAGGAGTTTTTAATAAACGATCCACTGAAGGCAAATCTGCTAATCGTCGTTGTATTTCTCTAGCCATCGTTTACCTGCTTTCTATCGTTTTGCAATTATTCTCAACGCCTTTATGGTTTTTTCTATTTCTTCTTCTGTTGTAAAACGGGATAAGGATACTCGAACAGTTCCAGTATTTTTAGTTCCTAAATCTTGATGTATTAGCGGTGAACAATGGTAGCCTGAACGTGTGGCAATGCCAAACTCTTCCCACAGAATGTCACTGATTAAAGCTGATTCTGCAGATCTGATATTCAACGAAAAAACGTCTATATGCTCTTTCGTGAAATCTCCATAAAACGTTAATTCTGAAATCTTCGTCGCTTCTTGGTAGAAGTAGTTTCCCAATGATGGTGTCTCTTGGGACATTAGCCAACCTACACTGGCTGCTAATCCAGCAATTCCTGGCACATTTGCTGTCCCAGCCTCCAACATTGCTGGCAATTCATCCGGCTGCTCCTTAGAGAAGGACTTCATACCATCACCACCAGTTATTATCGGTGTAAGTTTCAGTTTTTTGTGAATACAGATGCCCCCAGTTCCTTGTGGTCCATGTAACGCTTTGTGTCCAGTGAAACAAGCCGCTGCGACCTTCCCATCACTTAAGTCAATTGGTAGATGACCAGCTGTTTGAGAAATATCTAAGATTAAATACAGCTGATGTTTGTGGCAAAAACGTTTTATCCATTCAATATCTAAAAGATTCCCTGTCACATTACTTGCATGATTGCAGACCACTACTTTGGTTTTTGCGTTTAATTTTTCAGTAAATTCTTCATAATTCAACTGTCCAGTGATCGGATGACTACTGATAATGTCGTAGGAAACGCCTAGTTTTTCTAATTGATAGAGTGGTCGCAGCACGGAATTGTGTTCCCAACTTGTGGTCAATACATGATCACCAGCTTGAATGAACCCTTTTAATACTGCATTAAGAGCAATAGTCACACTTCCAGAAAAAATAATTTCATATAAATCCCCGGTATGAAAAAAACTTTTTAGTGTATCTCTTGCCATTTCTATTAATTGATAAGCACGAATGGAATAGCTATGAGCGCCACGAGCTGGGTTGCCATACCTCTCACTTTCAAGCACATCCAGCATTGTTTGTTTCATACAAACCGGCTTTTGGACTGTCGTAGCTGCATTATCTAAATAAATAGTCATACTAGTCTCCTTCTTGTTTCCCTAAAATCCGATAATTTTCTACTCGTTTCGTGATGCCGAGTTTATCGATTGATTCTAGAATAAGCATGGAAGCTTTTCGGCTCGAGTTTGTCATATCACGAAAATCAGCCAGTGTCATTTTCTTGTTTTTCTTGATATAAGTCTGGATTTGTTGAATAGCTTGCTGGTAAATCTTTCCTGACAGAACATATTCGTGGGTTAAAAAAACAGCGCTGGTGGCATCCAAAGCTTCCAATACTTCTTCAGCATTTTTGTCTAAAAGGGCTAACTCTTCTTTTTTTATCGGCATATAACCACTGTTTTCTAGGTAACGTTCAATTTTTTGTTTGGCGACTTGCTGATAGCTATTAAATTGTACTTGAAAATCATAAACAGATAATCGTTTCTGTTGTTCTTTGATTACGTTGAATTTTTTTAATAATTGAATCAAGACGAAAACTTCTTTTTCGGTCAAGCCATTTCGTATTTTAGAACGAAATTCTTCTAAAGGCATACCATCCCGTAGACGATATTTTTTATGATACTCTTCTAAGATCTTTTGTGCTTTTCCTGCTAATTGTTGGTATCTTTCATAAAGTAAAAACCCACAAGAGGTAAAGAAGATTTGACTTTTATCCTGTAGTTCTTCTAATGAATGGCTTAGTTGATCAAGGGTGACACCCAGATAGGTCAACAATTCTTTTTCTACTGTAAATGGCTGTTTCTTATTTAACATAAAATCAATTATCATACTGTTTAGATTGCCATTTTCTTTCGCTTTTAAGCTTTCTAAAATCGCCTGCTTGAATCGTCGATGTTTTTTTGGAACGGCGTTTAAGACTTCACCTCCAGCAATCGTATGCATGGGTGAATAAGAGCGTAGAATAAAACGATCTTTTTCTTTTACAGAAACTTTTTCTTCTAATCGTAACTGCAAAAAGCCTTCTTCGTTTGGCCCAATCCAATCTAATCCTAATGGAACAGTACGAGCCATTACTTCTTTTGTTCCGATCAGCACTCTTACCCGATCCCATAGACTAATTCCCCCATCCGTTCCTGCCAAACAAGATACCTTAACATCCAGCATCCAGCTTTCCTCTAAAGAATCCGCGGTCGATAAAACATCCCCTCGCATGACTTCTTCACGGGTAATGTTTGCTAAATTGATAGCAGTTCGTTGTCCAGCATATGCTTTTTGAACGTTATTTTCATGTACCTGCAGATTTCTTATCCGAACTTTTCGCTTATTTGGGTAGAGATAGCAGTTTTCTCCAACGGTTAGTTCCCCTTCCAGCAAAGTGCCTGTAACTACTGTACCGAAGCCTTTTACACTGAAAACCCGATCGATATTTAGCCTTGGTGTTCCATTACTTACTTGTTCTGATGTTTGCTCCGTGTAGGCTTCGATTTTTTTTAGTAATTGTTTGATCCCTTTTCCGCTAATGGCATCGGTTTCAATTATTTCCGCTTTTTCTAAAGGCGTGTGAAGTAATTGATCACGTATATCTTCGATGACTAGTTCTTTCAATTCAGCATCAATCGTATCAATTTTTGTTAATACAATTAAAAAATGGTGGATTCCTAATAAATTCAAAATATCAATATGCTCTTTTGTTTGAGGCATGATTCCTTCACTAGCATCAATGACTAATAAAATAAGATTAAGACCAGGTAGTCCAGCAACCATATTTTTAATAAATTTTTCATGGCCAGGAACATCTACGAAACCCACACGTTGTTGATTTGGTAAATTTAAGTAAGCAAATCCTAGATTAATCGACATGCCCCTTTTTTTTTCTTCTTTTGTTGTGTCAGTATCTATTCCAGTCAGCGCTTTGATCAATGTTGTTTTTCCATGATCAATATGCCCAGCTGTTCCAATTACAATATTTGCCATTTCTTTTACCCCTTATAATAAGTAATACGTTACATCCAGTCCAACTTGAAGCGCTTTATAAAAACCTTCTGATGACACATTATTTTTAGCTAAAATATGACGTATCTGATTTTCAGCTTCTAGCGGAAATTTTAAAGAAAAACCACAGCTAAGATATATTTTTTCGGGTGTAGGAATGATTCTTACAGATAGTTTAGCTGATTGGCACATCAGCTCAGCTTTCATTGCTTCACGTGTCGAATGAAATAATACCACTCCATATGACTTCATTGTTTACTCCTTAAGGTTTGATGATTTTTTTAGATTGTCGCATCATTTCAACAATATGATACATATTGGTCACTTCACCGACTTTACATTTTTCACTGAGATTATAATAGTTAAGACAGGCTCCACAAGCATAAATTTCTATCCCATTTTCCGCAAGAATCTGTAAATCCTCCAAGGAATCCGAGTTGTCGCTTACTAAATGGACCCCACCATTGTAGAAAATGATTTTTTCGGGCAAATCAGGTTGTTCGGTTAAAGAATAAATAAACATTTTTAATAATTGTTTCCCTAATTCTTTCGACCCTTGCCCCATCGTATTCGTGTCGACAACAACTATATAATTGTCTTCAATATCATTTTCTCTTGTAAGTTCTTGTTCATAAATAGAAGCTATCCCGCCATTTTTCTTGGAGATACGTACAGTAAACGATTGTGCATCATTTTGCTTTACTTGATAATCATAACCTAGTTGTCCCGCCATTTTTTTTAGGTTTTGTGCAGCAATCTCATTATCGACAGTTGTTTCTACTGTATCGTTTTCTTCCAAAGCTTTCTTTGTTTCAATCACTGGAAGGGGACATACTTTTCCCAATGCGTTAATTTTAACCATTTTGATTCTCCTTTCCATGTGTAGTTAATCATGGGATCAGTTTGTTAGACTAATCGAACAATTTTTTTCTTAATAAACCATGATTTCTGCTGTCTTTTTTTTCGTAACAACGCCAAAATCTTTGGCTAAGATATTGGCTGATTTCAGCTCTTCTTCTAATTTTTTTGCTTCTTTAGCCGGGATACTTACCAATAATCCTCCAGATGTCTGTGGATCATATAGCAACTCTTCGATTCCTAAGTCATCGACATAAAAGGCCATCTTTTTTTCCATAAAATTTCGGTTTCGTTGTCCTCCTGCAGTAAAAAGAAAGGCTTTTGCTCCTTCATAAGCTTCTTCAAAATATGGCAGTTTTTCTGAATAGATTTCAGCTGAAAAATTGTCATGTAACATTTCATGAAGATGTCCTGCTAACCCAAATCCTGTTACGTCTGTACAACTAGTGATTGGATATTTTCTGATGATAGCCATCGCATATTTATTTAAGGTTTCCATACTTTTTGTTGCTTTGGCAAACCCTTCTTTGGTTATTGCCCCGGCGCTATAACCAATGGTAATAATGCTTACACCTAGAGGTTTTGTTAAGATTAAGTGATCTCCTTCTTGACAAGTATTATTTTTGTAAATATTGTTTGGATGAATTGTGCCAGTTACAGAAAGTCCATATTTGACTGAACGGTCATGGATTGAGTGCCCACCTGCTAAGATTCCACCTGCTTCTTGAACTTTTTCAGCCCCACCTCTTAAAATCTCTTTTAAAACCTGTAGTTCTTTTTCTTCAGGAAAAGCAACAATATTTAAGGCAGATAATACATCCCCTCCCATCGCATAAACATCACTCATCGCATTGGCAGCAGCAATTTTGCCAAATAAATAAGGATCTGTCACCATAGTAGGAAAAAAGTCTAACGTCTGAATAATTGCTAATTCATCGGTCAATTTGATAACGGCTGCGTCATCTGTTGCATCAAAGCCCACTAACAATTTTTCATCTTGGGATTTAGGGAGGTCTGCTAAAATATTTCCTAAATTTCCAGGACCAATCTTAGCGTTACATCCACCACAAATAATTAATTGTTCGATTTCTTTTTTCATTGGCATCCACTTCCTTTTCATATAGTGTAATAATTGATGACTTTTCCTCTACTGCTTACTGCTTCATTTTCTATAGTTACACCAACAATCAGAAAATAGCGTGCAAATCATTAAAATAACTATGCTAGTTTGGTGTACTAAAAATGAAGAAGTGGCTGTACAGTTCTTTCCACTCCTTCACATTTTGCTACTAGATTAAGCTTTTCTATTTTTTAGAAAACATTCCTTTTCGCATATATGTAATTCCTGAGTAAATAATTACAGCAATGATTACCCAAGTCAGCATATTCAAATCTAAGCTTGTGACAAATTTAACAGCAATAATTACCCCAATCACTCCACCAATCGTAATTGCCAAACTAACTTTACGCGCATAATCACCAGATTTAATAAAGTTACCTGAAGCAACGGGCATCAATCCTGCACAAGAAGCCATCATAATAGGAAAAGCAACAAGTGGACTTAATCCCAACATGTATACTAATGCCATGCATGGTGCATATAAACCTACGCCAATCGTCATTAATGCACCTAAAAGGAAATTACCGATGACGCCGATGATTAGCTTAAGACCTGTTAAAGCGGTCGCTTCATTTCCAGAGCCTAAGAGATCCAGCATTCCAGCTTGTTTTAGCCCCATTAAAATTGCTGTCACAATCAAAGCAAGTCCCATAAAAAACTGCACCTTTTTTTCAGGTAGCTTACTGACTGTTTTCGAACCCACAAACGAACCCACAATTGCTGCTGCAACTAATGAAAACAGAGTAATGGGTGATACTTTAACAACAGTAATGAAAATAAAAGCTTCAATAATTACCGGAATAGAGTGTGCCACATTGAGCGTTCCTGGTAATTGTCGATCGTTATCTAATTGCTTGGTAAATTCTAGTAACATGGTTGTTGGCGCAAAACTACCAATCCCTAATGTATCTAAAAAGTCGGTAATTAACCCAATTGTTCCAGAAATAAGATAATTTCCTCCACCCCAATTTCCTTTATTTGCAAGTAAGTCGAGAACAAAAAAGAATAAGAAATAGAGTAATAAAACGCTTAATAAACCCAACAGTAGTTGTACCATGATACCTCCTTAATAGTAAGCAGAGTTTTACTAACCCATCATTTTTTATGTAACCATCTGTTAATGGCTAGGACTAGAGAATTCAATTCACATTTTGGATGGTTATACCGTGTATTTTAATCAAGTAAAAATCCATTTTTTAATGAATCTTTAGGATCGACAAGGAATTGATTAAATCCTGTAATATAAGCAGATCCCGTCACTTTGGGAATAATCGCTTGATAGTTTCCTACACGTGTTTCCTTTGTAATTTCTCCCTTAAACATCGTTCCTAAAATACTTTCATAAACAAAACTTTCACCAATTTTCAACTCATTTTTTGCATACAAAGTTGCTAATTTAGCACTCGTTCCCGTTCCGCAAGGTGAACGATCAACTTGCCCATCCCCGAATACCACGACGTTTTGATAAGTAGCTTCAGGACTTTTAGCAGGACCATAAAATTCGACTAAGTCAACGGTTTTAATATGTTTTAATCGGGGATGTTGGATCTCGATATTTTGATTAATCGCTTCGCGAATTTTAAGACCTGCTTCAGTAAATCTTGACGCATTCTTCGGCTCAATTGTTAAACCAACTTCTTCGGCTTTTAATATGGCAAAAAAACTTCCGCCAAAAGAAATATCCACATGAACTGTCCCAATATCGGGCACACTCACTGCCACATTTTCTTTATATAGAAAGGATTCCACGTTTTCAAAAGAGACTGATTCCGCAGAGTAATCTTCATCCAGACGAACCTCTCCGCAAACAATCCCCGCAGGTGTATCTTGCGTTACTTTAACCACACGGGTGCCTTCTCCTACATCTACCCAGCCCAATTCTACAGCTGCTGTCATTGCCGCAATGGTGTTGTGACCGCACATATTTAAATAGCCACCAGAATCCATGAAAATAATCCCGTAGTCTGCCTCATCATGAACCGGTTCACAAATAAAAGCCCCGAACATATTTTTATGCCCTCGTGGTTCATGCATTAGCATTTTACGTAAATCATCTGCTTGTGTTTCCAGGTATATTTTTTTATCCGCCATCGTTTTTCCATGAAATTTAGGAATGCCTCCTACAATTAACCGAGCGGCTTCACCAGCTGTATGGGTATCTACTACTGATATCATTTTTGATACTTTCATACTAACCTCCACGTTACTTCAATTTTTGATTATCTTTACGCATCTTTAGTTTTATAAAAGCGAGCGCTTTAACTGCATCATAGAAAGTGATCGTATTTTCTCCAACCACTTCCGTTTCAATCCCTGCTTGTGATTTATTAAAATCCAGCACATATTTTGTATAATCATTTTCTACGACAAACTTGGCTTGTTTCCCAATAAATTTGAGCCCAATAACACTGATGCCACGACAACCTATTTCTTCTAGGGTATTGGCAAAATCGATGTCTGAATTTCCCCAACCATCTGTTGATAAAACAACGCCATCTGTAGCCATCGCTTCTAGCCAAGTAGCTGTTCGTTGTCCGACTAGATGCTTCATTTCATTGCTTTGAGGCGTGCCAATAATAATAACACCTTGGAAATCAATGTCAGGATCTTTGCTTAAAACATCCAGTAAAGGATCTTTAAAAAGGTGCATCGAAGTTTCTTTAGTTGATGGTCCTATTCCCATAAAAATCCCCTTTTCTAACAATTAGACCATTGAACGAATGGCACCATCACGATACTCATTGGCAGATAAAAAGATGGGCATATTATTCATATCGATAATCGAATGACCACCCTTAAACCCACTAGGTTCATCTGGAAATAATAACATATCGTACATCGCACCTTGGCCAGCTACCTGCTTGACCAACGTCACTTTTGGCTTTCCCGGATTTCTTTTTTCTTCATAGATATGTGTTTCCGTTGCTTCCTTACCATCTAGCAACTTTAATTGTTCTCGGATTTCCTGCAGATAATTGTCAACTATCCGAAATAATTTTAAACATAACTCACGATCGAAAGGTGTTCCTTTCTTGACAAGTAAGTCAATCAAAATAATGTAATCCTCTGCGTTGGGTGTGCCCGGTCGATTTAAAAATAAATGATCACGCAATACACCATCAGAAGAACCAAACTCATGGAGCTGTTCACCCTCATCGATTGTGCCGGTCATTATGACCGACACTCCCGTTAATGTATGGGTGATACCCGTCCCCAAAACGCCTAATACTTTAGCAGAAATTGGTAAAATATCCATGATAGTATTTGTTTTTAGGTCTAACTGATCTGGCTCTAACAATCGGATCGTCAAGGATTTGACATCCTCACACAGACAATCAAATTCAGTTTTTATCTGTAGTTGATTGTGATCAAGCTTAAATTGATTTCCTATGGAAACTTTTTCCATATGGAAAACTTTCATTTTTAATGTTTCTCCTTGCATGCTGATCCCTCTTTACACATGAGCGATATATTCATAAGGTAATGGCACAATTTTCCCTGGTGTTTCAATTGAAACTAGGCTTTCTAAAGTATCTTTTAAAATACCCGTTTGCATATCAATATTATGTGGTTCTCCGGCATTAGCACCCATCGGCACACGTGGTGCTACAGCTCTAGGTGAACCATTTTGCCGTACTACTGGTGGTAATGCGGCGATTAAAATAGTAGGAATCCCTGCTTCCTCAATTGCTCTCTGCACGATCACGGCAGTTCTATGACAGGTCCCTCAACCAGCAGTTAAAACAACTGCGTCAACTTCTTCTTCTACGAGTTTTTGTGCGATTTCTGGTCCCGTCTGTTCATTAAAGGCATCTTGGTCACCGCCGCCTCCCATAAAGCCATAATGTACAGGGGCAGCTTCTTTAATAAAGCCGTCTTTTACTAATTCATGTAATCGGTCAATCGGAAACATTGCATTGACATCCCGATTAACGTCTGCGTTGTCATATCCACCATGTGAGACCATTAAATCTTCACTTGGTACTCCATCTGGAATCTCACGATACGTTGTGTCTCCTGCCAAATTAAAACGTGTATCACTTTTTAAGTGGACACCAGCTGCCGTTGCTAAAGCAATCCGCATCTCTTTCAGCTCTTTTTTAACGGGCGTAAAGACGGATTTGGGTGTGATTGGTACAAAAATTTCTGACTGTAATCCTTCGAATACTGTTAAACTCATCTACTCATTTTCCTCTCTCATTTTTATTTTCTTCTGTTGATTTTTTAAACGTCGACGTTCATGTTCTGTGATTGCTTCAACGTAATGAGTATTGGCTGCTTCTTCCAAAACCTCTGGATAACTCATCAAAAATCCAACTTCTTGTCCTATTTTTAAATCGTACTCTGAAATAATCATGCGCCGCGGAATTTTTAATTGACCTAGTCGTCCTTTGATATCAATAGTTACGCTCGCATCTCGAACTTCAACAAGTATCCCTTCAAACATTTGTTCAGTAGAGACATACTTTAATTTTTCGATTCTATCCATTTTGCACCTTATTTTATTCTTTTTCATAAATTTCTTGACGTTTTTTACTTTTCGGCAAAGATTGCTCATTTTCTTCCAGGTCTATTTTTCTTCCTGTTGTTTTTTCGATAATCTCAATGTTGTTTTGTTTGACATTCGGATTCCATTTACGTTCAGCTGGTTTAATTGTTCCTCCACCCATTAACGTTTTTAACATAGCTAAATCACGAATGGCGTCTTCTCTACACAAGGTATTATTTGATAAAATTTCATTTTCAATCCCTTGTTTTGATTTATTATTATCAACCATTGCGCCCATTTCAGAATTACCAACAACTAAGGCTCCTTGAACAGCACTATAAGAGTCGCCAACCACTTTGATTCCACGTTTTCCAATTTCTTCCATGTGAGAAGCGAAATCAATATGATTATTTCCGAAACCTTCAGTGGTTACAATGGCACCATCAATGTCCATGGCTTCAACAGTCATTCCTAAACGTTTTGAAACATAATATTTTTCAGTATTCGCTTGTGGAGAGCCGACGAACATAACACCGACTAAATCAATTTCTTCATCTGCCATTGCTTCTTTAACAAGCGGTTCCCGCCAATAATGGCGTGAAGTTTCTTTCGAAGCCGGTCCAATACAAGTTAACGCATGGATTCCTCCATCTAATACTTCTGTTGGTGCCAATAGGATTGGCAAATTGCCAAGGTCAACATTTGGTTTTGCGCCAAATGTTCCAACTGGCTCGATAGGCATAATCAAATTATCATGCATCGCACCTTGCCCCATTATTTCTTTGATGATCAAAACTTTCTTATTGCCAATTCGACGTTTCTGTATAATTTCTTCTGAATGTATCACCAATGATTCATCCGCTTTTTTGAGGGCTTCACGAATTTCTTGAGTGATGTAATCAGAAGCTTTGTGAGCGGCTAGCGGACCCGGACGTTCCATATTCGCGTGTTCTTTGATTGTCACTTGGGTTTTAATAAAGATTTCTCCTTTATCTGGTGCTCCAGGTCGTCCCCACATAATGTTACGATCTAATTCTCCTTCAGAAGAACCAAATTCACCGATTTGAACTCCATTAGCATCCGTCCCTGTAACAACCATGACGACACCATCCAGTACTCGGGTAATTCCATGCCCAAGATCGCCTTCAACTTTTGCGGCAATTGGCTGAACGTCCATAATCGTTTCACTATATTCAGTGTATTTATCTGGTGTAATGATTTCTAAAGTCATATCTTCAACGAGCTGTTCCAGTTCAACTGCTTCAGCACAAATTTCTGTCATTTTTCGTAAAATTAAAGTTGTTCCTTCGATTTTTGTTTCTTCCCCAAAAATCACCCGATCAATTTTTAGATGATCATGTCGTACAGAACGAATCACTTTTTCTTTCACCTGATTTGAGTTTTCCAAAACCGGTGCTGGTATTACTGGCGTTACTTGCTCAGGAATTATTGATTCCGGTGCAGGATTTACCGTTTCGGTTAACTGAGTAGCCATCATTAAAGGAAGCTCTAAATCAATTCCTTTTCCTTCAGTAATATGAATTTTAATAGTCTGACCACTTGTTACAGAAGATGAAGCAGTTTGAATTGGCGTCGCAATTGTTTCAGAAGTCTCAACTTCTTTTTTTTCATTTAAATGAACTTCTTTCATTCCTTTAGATACACCTTCCAGTAATTCTTTTGTCAATGGAATCAACGCATCCGTTGTTTCTTTTAATGTTGTACCAAGTACTTGTTCAATTGTTAACACATCTTCAGAAAATTCAAGCAACCCTGATTCTTCTAGATCAAGAAAAATTGCGGGGTCCTCTAGATTTTCTGGCGTAATCACTGTGCCTGCTTCCGCACGACAACAGAGTACAGCTAGATCTTTTGCATGTTCTTGGGCAGTTTCAGCCGTAATAGACATTCGTTAAATCCTCCTAAAATTTAAATTTATTTCGTTGTAGGTAATTTACGATATAGTCTGTGCCCATCTGCCCGAAGTACATGATCTGTATGATGATAAACCGGAACTCCTAACCTAGGAGCTACACCAATAACGGTGTTCGTTCAATCAGAACAAGTTCCAGTCATCACAACTTCAGCACCTGCTTTTTTCAAAGCAAAGACTGTTTGTGCTTGTCCTGGACATATACCTGGCAAGGTACATCTATATCTTCCATTCACTTTTACCATTCGCTTACAGCGTTGTGTAGCAACAACTTCAGCACCCATGTTTTCAGCTATTTCAGTCATTCTTTCTTCTGAACCGCCGCATTCACAAAGTAATAGTCCTATTTTTCGATGTTCTTGAGGAAATGGCATAGCAACCAATACCCCTCCGCTGGTTTTCGTAATGGGGGTTTCTTCCGTGCCGCTATGACCAGTCATTGGTCCACCGATCACAATTTCTCCATGGGGCTCAATAAAACCTCCAACTTGATCAATTAATTGCTTGACAGGTGTTCCAATTGGGACATCTTTAAAGACTGTTTTCTTTTGTTTTACACGACCAGATACCGTAAGATCTTTATCAATAAATGGCTTTCGCTGCTCAATCGCTTCGACAATGCGTTTAATTGTTTCAACATTATCCACTACTGCTCCGATTTCGATTGGCAGTTGACCAGGGTCTAAAGTGATGTTCAACACTTCACGAATCACTACACGTTCATCGCCTGCAGGATAGATATCAGGTAATTGGTAAACATCTATTGTCGGTTCATTGTTGGTAAACTTTAACAATTGTATGACTAACTCTCGATGTTTTCCTTTAACGGCAATGATTCCTTTGGGTGCTTTCGTAATGCTCATGCAATACTTTATTCCACGAATCAATTGTTTGATTTGACTTTTCATTTGCTTTACATTGTGAAGTAATAAAGCTTCACATTCTGCACCATTTGCGATAAAGATGCCTTCTGGTATTTCACAAGATAATTTTATATCTGTCGGAAACCCAGCTCCACCAGCTCCGACAATTCCGGCTTCTTTGATTGCTTGAATATAAGAGGATGTTTCTGGAATAGGAAGATAACTTGAAAAATTTTGCTTTTCATCAATCTTTAGCACAATCTGATCGTTGGTTACTTCTGATACAACGCCTGAAAAGCTAGAATGAATGTTTGCTCCTAATCCATCTGGTTTAGCAATTTTTTGTCCACGTTGCACATATTCGCCTATTTTTACCATACTCTTTGATGAAGCGCCTACATGTTGTTTTAATGGTATAAGAATTTTTTCCACTCTTTTCACCTCCCTCGTTTTACTTGAACTTGAGTAAACTAGCCACCCACAGCTCATGTTTATAATATCACAATATGGAGGTTTGATGAACGATTTATTTATAAACAATTGTTATTTATAGTTCTATAAATGCTTTTATAACAACGAAAATATATGTATTGTTTTTTATTTAAATATAGAGAAAAAATAACAACATACACTTAATGATTATATACATAGAGTGAGAACTGATGGAAAATCTTTTTTCACTTTATGGAACGACACATATAGTCTATGCAATTTTGATTATCATAATTTTTTCATTTTCATTCATCAAAAAATACAGTTTAGCACGGTTGCTCTTTCAATATCTGTTCTATTCTATGGGCAAAATCAGCTCGATAATCATCTCCTTTTTAGCTAATAAAAAATCTAAAAAATAGGTTGGCCAGCATTAGACATTTTCACAAAAAAAAAAGGGACTGGGACAAAAGTTGTCTCAGCCTCTTCTAGTATCTCTAAAAACGAATAAACGGCGTTCAAGAAGCAACTCCTCAATAATAAGGGAGGAGCTAAACGCTTCTTTCACAGCCTCTTTTCATGCGAATCTTAATTAATATATTTTTTATTAGGTTTCTCCCCTTATGCACGATGCATTGGAAGATCATTATTACTTGGTTGAACAAGTAAGTATTGGATAACATCAATGTTACTTGATTCAAAAGATGCTGCACAAGCTTGAAGGTAAAGATCCCACATTCGATAAAAGGAATCGCCCATAGTTTCTGTTACCTTGTCTTGTACTTTATGGAAATTATTTGTCCAATGTTCTAAAGTAAGCTGATAGTCCCGGCGCAAACTTTCTAAATCAATTAACTGTAAATCATTATCCGTAATATCTGTTACGATTTCTGCTAATCCTGGAATGTATCCACCCGGGAAAATATATTTGTTGATCCAAGCATTAACTGCCCCACCTTGCTGACGAGTAATACCGTGAATCAACGCTGTTCCTTTAGGAGCTAGTAATTTTTGGATGACACCAAAATACTCTTTTAAGTTGTCTGCTCCCACATGTTCAAACATCCCGACACTTGTAATATGATCAAACGTTTCATCTTTTAGATCACGATAATCCATTAATAAGACCCGACATTTATCTTCCAGATGTTCTTCTTTGATCCGATTAGTAATATGGTTATATTGTTCTTCACTCAAGGTAATACCAGTTGCTTTTACATTGTATTCTTTGATAGCTGTAAACATCAAGGTTCCCCAACCACAACCGATATCTAATAACGTATCATTATCCTTGATAAAAAGTTTATCTAAGATGTGGTGGACTTTATTGATTTGGGCTTGTTCCAATGTATCTTCAGGCGTCTCAAAATAAGCACAAGAATAGGTTAATGTTGGATCTAGCCACATTTCATAAAAATCATTTCCTAGATCATAATGTGCATGAATATCTGCTTGATTTTGTTTTTTTGTGTGTTTTTGCTTTTTAGGAAGCCATTTTAAATAGTCGCTCCCTCTTAAAAAGCTGTTTGCTTGTTGGTAAGCATCGTTGATCAACGCTTGAATACTTCCCTCAATCTCAATACGATGATCCATGTAAGCTTCACCTAGAGCTAGAGAGGCGTTATTTGTGATTTCTTTCATTGGTATTTCTTCATGGATCTTAATTTTGATTTGGGGAGGATTGTCAGTATCTCCATAGCGTTTTGTCGTACCATCCCAGTAAGTAACTTCGACTGGAAGGGAGAAAGAACGTGAAAATAATTGATTATATACTGTTTTTTCTAACATGATTTTCCTCCTTAGAATTGCTACTATTTAACGTTAATACTAAAAATTAAAAGAATCAACTCAGAAGGGTATTTTTCAGAAAAAAATCTATGTTACCTATCAAATTTTCATTATTTTCACATTTATTTTCTCATAATTAGTTGATGATCTTAGGCCTTGACTTCATCTTTAAAGCCAGTTTTAGCAAAAATCCATAGCAATAAAAGAACTGAAACAGTTGATTGAATACCTAACATCAAAACAAAATCAAAATAAAAGAATCCAACAATCGTGGCAATAATGGAGCCAACTCCAATCACATTCAACATTAAATTGGCACTTTCTTTGAATGTTTGGATGGAAGAAAAACGACTCTTTCTAGTTAGCCATAAAAAGAAAGAAGCACCAAATAAAATGAAGCTAGTCATTATAAATAAGATGATTCCTAAACTCATACTATAAGATAAAATAATCATTGGACGATTACTGGCGTAAAATTCCTGTTCTAAAAATGCTTGAAACTCTTGTGGCGTTCGGACTGATTCGGGATTGAAAGACGCTTGGTAATTCATTTGATAGGTTCTTATACGCCCCTGTTCTTTTTGCTGGATTGTCCAATGATTTTTTGCGAAATCAATAAAGGCGTTTTTTTCGTTTTTTTGTTCTTTCGTCAATCCTGACCCAATCAGTATTTCGTTATTCTGATAAATCGTTATTGGTGAGTGATTTATTTGCCCATTCTCCATGGGTAATTCTGAAAATTTATTTACTCCATCTTGATCAATTAGTTGGTGAACTGTCAAAAATTGCTCCATAGGGATTGCTTTTACCTGATTGGTATAATACATGGTAATCGGCATAACCATCAACGCGACCAAGAAAAGAAAGATCAGACTCAATTTAGGCCATGACAACTGTCTTCTACCAGCAAAAAGACGTCTAGGACTATTTAAATGAGAAAAGTAATTCAAAGGAAATGTTTGCATCAACACCTGCTCCTAACCTTTTGTGCCACCAGAAGTCAAACCAGTGACAAAGTTTTTTTGTAAAAAGAAGAACAATAAACAAATCGGTAATGCAATGAGGATCGCTCCTGCGGCAAATAATGAAACCCGTTGATTTGTCACATCAGAAATGAATGTTTGCAAACCAACTGCCACTGTTTGATTTTCTGGTGTGCGTAGTAAAAATTTAGCGAGCATGAAGTCTCCAAACGGTCCCATAAAGGCCCATAATGCTTGAACGGCAATCATTGGTTTAACTAACGGTAAAACGATTTGTAGAAAAATCCGGAAATGACCAGCTCCATCTAATTTAGCAGATTCATCTAAATCAAGTGGAACAGTATCAAAATAACCTTTCATTAGCCAAGTATTCATCGGAATTCCCCCACCAATATAGATCATTGTTAAGAACCAGTATCGATCTAAGGCGTTAAGTAGAAAAGCCATGACGTAAAAAGCGGTCAATGCAGCCATCGTTGGAACCATTTGAATCACCAGGAAAAACATCAAGCTTGATTTGCGTCCAATGAAACGGTAACGACTATAAGTGTAACCAGCCAAAGTTACAACAGTCACTTGGATAACCATTGTTAAAATGGAAATAATCAAGGTATTTTTATACCAAGTACCATATAACGTTTCTGAGAATAGCCGTCTAAAATTTTCTAGTGTCCAGTCACTGGATAAATCCAGACTAAAAGCAGCGATATTACCTGATTTAAATGCTGTACTGGCTGTAATCAACAATGGATAGATAATGATGATCGACAAAAGAATCAAAAAAACATAGGTCAAGAATTGTGACAATCTTCGTTGGAATTTAGCACTTGAATTAAATTGTTTCATCGCTTAGTCCTCCATATTAAATGCATTAGTCTTTTTAAACACAAGTAAAGAAACACAAATGACAATTGCAGAAATAATTAGTGTAATGGCTGAAGCCATGGAGTATTGTGGCGAGGTTCCCGTCGTTAGTTTATAGATCCAAGAAATCAAGATGTCTGTTGAACCTGCGCCCCCTCCTACACTTCCAGGACCACCGTTGTTAAATAAATAAATCATCGAGAAATTGTTGAAATTACCAGTATACTGAGTAATAAACGTTGGCGCTGCTACTAGAAAAATAGCCGGTAACGTGATATTAGAGAAACGTTTCCAAGCATTTGCACCATCGATTTTTGCTGCTTCATATAAATCTTCAGAAATGGATTGTAAAATACCTGTTACCATGACATAGATATAAGGGAATCCTAACCACCCTTGAACCATAATGATCGCAACTTTCGTCCAAAATGGATCTGTTTTCCATGAAATCGCGCTAATGTCTACGAATGGCAGATGATTGATAAAAGGAATCACTTGGGTGTTGATCGCCCCCACACTATCATTGAAGATATTAGAGAAACTCATAATTGTTATAAATGCTGGTACCGCCCATGGTAAAAGGAAAATAATACCAAAAAAACGTCTAAATTTAATAAATTTTTGGTGAGCAATAACGGCTGTAAAAATACCTAATGTGATTTGAAGTGTCGTTGCACATAGTGTCCAAATAACAGTCCAAGAAAACACAGAGAAAAAGGTATTACGGTAAGAACTTAAGAAGAAGATACTAAAAAAGTTTTTTACTCCGATCCAATCAATCAAACTAGCAGGTGGGATATGTTTGAAATCATAGTTGGTAAATGCTGTAAATAATGTGACTAGAACTGGAAAAATAATCGTAAAAATCATCAAAAGATAGGCTGGAAGTGTAAGCAAATAAGGAAAACCCTCATCACCAATATTATGTATAACTTCCTTCATCGTTCGGTTGATTTTCTTACCTTCTTTGCGTAAAACTGCGACACGTTTGGCATCTAACAGATTCAGTCCATAGAAAATAAAAAAAATAACCGTAATGATTAGTTGCAGCGTTCCTTGAATCAAAATAAATAAGGAGTGATCCTCCATCGGAACCGTTCCCAGTGTGACTAACCCAATCAAGGAGTGGAAGCCACCAACTATCAGTTGTAGAATAAATGCTACGAAAATACCTAGAAATACGATTCCTTTGAACGCTTGACCATTAGCAAATTGCCCTAAGCCAGGTATGAGAGACATAAGTGTAATTTTTCTTACATTGATATTATTTTGTTTGTCTTGCATAACGATACCCCCAGTACTACTATTTTATTCTTTGCGCAAGGAAATGAATCAGTCGGCTATCCATAATAGCCATCTATAAGTAACTATTCATAGCAGTTATACATAGTAACTATAAATAGTAGCTATCCATGACAGTCATCAATAATTGCTATCAAAAACCATTTTCCATTCATTTGTAGTCCTCACTCAGTTGCTATAAAAAACTCTGCTCGTGGATGTTATTCACACGAATCAATGTGAAACAGTTAAAGAAAATACACCGTTCAACTGTTTCACCTATTGATCCATGACTTGTTTTATGATTTGGTTGACCAAATGAGATTTAGTGGTCTACTATCACCACATCTAGTAAAAATATCCATTTGATCATGAATAGAGATCGCTTTGTTACTTTTAATACTTTTGCTCAATCGCTTCTTTTATGGTTTTCACTGCTTGGTTAGCAGATTCTTTTGGCGATTTAGAACCTGAAGCTGCATCAAACATTAAGTTTTCAGCACCAGTCCAAACTTCAGCCATTTCTGGAATATTTGGCATTGCTTGCGCAGTTTCATACTGATCAATCACCGCAGTTGTCAATTCATCATTTTTTGATTTAGCTGTTTCACGTGCTGCTTGATTGGCTGGAATCTCATTGACCATTTCAAAGAATTTTTCTTGATTTTTTGTGTTTGTCACATAGTCTAACCATTTTTGTGATAATTCTTTGTTTTTAGAATAGTTACTTGCTACCCAACCTTTTCCTCCACCAAACGGTTGATAAGATTCGCCGTTGTTCAATGTTGGAATTTTTGCTACCCCATAATTGATTTTGTTGTCTTTATAAGTTTGTGCTTGCCAAGGACCATCAATGATTGCTGCTGCTTTGTTAGACATGAATTGTTGGCTAACGAAATCGCCTGCACTCTTGATATCTTGCATCCCTTTTGGCCAAACATTTTGGAACCAGTTTGTAGCATAAGTGATTCCTTCGATTGATCCTGCATTGTTTAGACCAATATCTGATGGATTAGTTCCGTTGTCACCAAAAACATACCCGCCATAGCCTGCTAGTAAACCATAAGAATAATAGAAATCAGTCCATTTTGCTAAGAATCCAGTGTTTTTTCCTGCTTCTGATTCAAAGGCAAAGCGTTTGTCTTTGGCTAGATTTTCTAATTCTTTGAAAGTGGTTGGTGCTGCATCTACTAGATCCTTGTTGTAGTACAAGACTAATGTTTCGATCACCGCTGGTTCGCCGTAAATTTTTCCGTCATAGGTCACTTGTGCTTTATCTGTTTCATCATAGTCGGCTTCATTTCCTAATTTGACTTCCGCTAAATGGCCTTGTTGTCCTAACGCACCAATTCGATCATAGGCTGCCATCATCACATCTGGTCCTTTACCGGCAGGTCCATCCAAAGAAAGCGCTTCTAATTGATCGAACATATCTTTTTCAACTAGCTTGATTTTGACATCATTCTCTTTTTCAAAATCACCCTTGATCTCATTGATGTAATCTTTATAACCAGAATCTACCGATACAGTTAATGTTTTTTCATCATTTCCACCGCTAGCTGTATCAGCTTTTCCATTACCACAAGCTGCTAATCCACCTAAAATACCAAGTGACAATAAACCCAACCCTAATTTTTTAACATAGTTTTTCTTCACTTTTTGTTCCTCCACTTCCATAAATGTTGTTTGTATAAAGAGTATACTGTTATAAAACGACAACTTGCAAACGCTTTCTGCATGTTACCGGTAACAAGTTATTCACACATCAAAATGAATCCGAATTGTTGAATTTCAGCTTTCCCATCATTTAATAATTCACTATTTTGGCTTAAGATAATTTCATTTTTCTGATCAACCAAATAACTTGTAGAAGATTGATTAAAAATAGCATGGATCTTTTGGCCGTTCAATTCACGAGAAAAATGAATCACGTCTTGACTATCATCAATTAGCTCCCAGCAAATCGTACCTGTGATTAAAATTTCAGATAATCGTTTCCGAAGATAAATCAATTCTTTAATAAAACCGTATAATTCCGTATCTTGTTGCTCTTTCTCCCAGATCATACATTTACGACAATCAGGATCATCTTCTCCAGTCAATCCGATTTCTGTTCCGTAATAAATACAAGGTGCGCCTTTTTGTAAAAACATGAAAGTAAGTACAGCTTTCATCAACTCTTTATTTCCATTACACAAGGTTAGGATTCTCGCAGTATCGTGGGAATCTAATAAATTAAATGTTCCTTCGTTTACTTGATCTTGGTACAGCATCTGCTGATGGTTCATGCCACTTGCCATTTGTGAAGCAGTGATTTTTCGTTTAACAAAATAGTCTTTGATTGAGTCTGTAAACGCATAGTTCATTACAGCATGGAACTCATCTCCTTGTAACCAAGCTTGGGATGAATGCCAGATTTCGCCTAAAATATAAATATCTGGTTTGATTGCAGTGACTTTTTCATGGAACAATTTCCAGAAATGATGATCGACTTCATTAGCGACATCTAAACGCCACCCATCAATATCAAATTCTTTCACCCAATAAGCAGCAATATCTAGTAAGTACGATTGAACCTCAGGATTTGCTGTGTTGAGTTTAGGCATGAAAGGTGTAAAAGCAAACGTATCATAAGATAAATTTGCTGCTGTTTCGGGTAAATTCGTCATTTGATAGGCATCCACTGGAAAAGAATGAATATGGAACCAATCTTTATAAATTGATTTTTCGCCATTTTTGATCACATCTTGCCATTGGGGCGAGTCGCTACCAATATGATTGAAAACAGCATCTAACATGATGCGGATGCCCTTTTTATGCGCTTTTTCGATTAATTCTTTTAACAAGCGTTCGTCACCAAAGGCTGGATCAACTTTCAAATAGTCGATCGTATCGTATTTATGATTAGACATAGCTTGGAAAATCGGGCAAAAATAAATACCGTTGATTCCCAAATCAACTAAGTAATCGAGGTGATCAATCACACCCTGTAAATCACCGCCAAAAAAATCATCTCGGTCAGGTGCTTTACTTCCCCATGGTAGCGTATGAGCTGGATCGTTAGTTGAGTCGCCATTCGCAAATCGTTCAGGAAATATTTGGTACCAAATCGTTTCTTTTGCCCATTGCGGCACTTTGAAACGATCAATTTCATGAAAATAGGGTATCCGGAAATAGTAATTTGCTTCTGCTAAGTTTGCTGGTTCATACGCAAAAATCCCTTGATCCCCGTAAAAACATTCTGTGCCATCAATCCCTACGATATGAAACCCATATTGTAACCTTCTAGTCGAGCTTGTTTTTTCCACTTCCCAGTAATCATGAACTAAAGTACTCAGACTTTTTTTCATTGGTATTTCTTCCAGATACCATTTTTGTGAATCAATCGTATAAGGATCGCCACTAATAAGATAAACTTTTTTTACATCGTCTTTACAGGTACGTAAACGAATTCTGAAAGTATCAGCTGTATATAAAAAAGCATATTCACTTTCCGGTCGATGATAAATTGCTGCGGTGTTCATGTATTTCCTCCTTCATATTTAAGATTACGTGTTCACTATAAAAGAGTGAACAACAAAAGACAACGCTTTCATTTATGTTATCGGTAACAGAATTCTGTTTCCCATGATTATCTCATCAAAAGGAGAAGTTAGGTCAATGGCGACATTAGCTGAATTATCGGTATTGTAGAAAGTGTAATTTTATACTCGCTACTTGCTGATTCATATAAAAAAAGTTCAACAAAAAGAAAGAATCCAAAAGAGAAAGAGCTGCTTTTGGATTCTTTCTGATTACTTGGTGTATCTCTACAACGACCACAGTGATCATATTATTTGTCAAACGTTTATTATTGAGAAAAAAGGAGTTCCTTTTTGTAGCAATAACGTTCGATTTTTTCTTGATCAAGGACTGCCCCATTGCCTTTTCCTAAGGGAACTGCAAGTTTCCCATCAGTGAGGCAAGCTTTATTTTTGATGATATCATCGTAGTAATAGCGATCTGATGCCGATATATCGCCAGGGAAAGTAAAGTCATTTTGGCTGGCAAATTGTATATTTAAGCAACGTCCTACTCCTGATTCAAACATTCCACCTAGCCACACTGTCAAGTTATGTTCACGACAAAATGTTACGATGGATAATGCCTCAGCGATCCCACCCACTCTGGGGATTTTTAGATTAATCCCACGACAACTTCCCAAGGTATGAGCGGTTTTAACATCATTTAGTGTACGAATATTCTCATCTAAACAAATTGGTGTTTTTAATTGTTTCTGTAAATACGCATGCTCGATAAAATCCCGTTGATTAAAAGGCTGTTCAATCATCGCTAGGTTTAATCGATCCAATTCTAACAATACCGGTAGATCCTTTAATGTATAAGCAGAATTGGCATCTGCCATCAAAAGCAAGTGAGGAAATTCCTTTCGTAATAAGGTTAATGGTTCGATATCGTAATCTGGTTTGATCTTTAACTTCAACCGCGTATAGCCTTGAGAAACATACATTCGAGCTTGTTTTAACAATTTTGCAGAATCTGTGTGGATACCTAAACTAATCCCAACTGCTAATTCTGTTTTCGTACTTTTGAAAATTTCTCGGAAACTGACATTCTTTCGTCTGGCATATAAATCCCAAATAGCTGTTTCCAAGGCTGCTTTTGCCATAAAATTCCCTTGCACTTTCGTCAATCGTCGCTGAACTTCGAAAGGCTCTTTGATTGGAGACATAGTAAGTAAAGGAATCAATTCATTTTTGATGATCAAGCGACTCATGTCGATCGTTTCTTCAATATAGTCCGCTTGTTGGAAAGAAACCAACTCTCCTACTCCTTGATTGCCTAATTCATCCTCGATTATCAATAAATCAAACGCTTTTTCAGTTAGAATTCCATAACTCGTTTCAAAAGGGGTAGTCAAAGGTAATTTAAGTTGTAATTGCTCGATTTTTCTAATTTGTATCACTTTTTTCTTTCTCCATTATCCATTGATTTACTAGGAAAACAAATTTCGTTGGCTGTTCTAGATGAATACAGTGTCCACTTTTGGGAACCAACGCCATGGAAAACAGACTATTTTCTTCAACCAATTTTTTTCCGATTTTTTGAAACTTATCATCATATTCTCCTGCTAAATAAAGGATCGGTCTTTGGATATTTCTAAGCGATGGCCAGTAATTCGTCTGTTGCCCAGTTCCCATGCACATCAAACTAAGCGCCAAACCAATTGGTTGTTGCATAAGTCTTCCTTGGCGAATCTTTCTTCTTGTCGAATCAGGTAGTTCTTTTTGACTTTCAAATAATGGAATCGATTCCCAATAATCCACAAAACTAGACAATGGTTCAGTCATGATCTTTTGCGCTAATAGAAGATCTTTTTTTTGACGTATGAGCCTTTCGCTAAGCGAATAGATGCCTGGTGTACCACTTTCCATAATGATGCCTAAAATTCCTTTTGGTTGTTCAATCAGCCAAGTTAACGCGGTACGGGCCCCCATGGAATACCCCAACAAATAAAAAGCATCGATCTTTAATTGCAAAACCAATTGTGCTAAATCTTGAACAAGTAATGGAAGCTTATAGCGATAAGGATGAACATAAACATCCGTCTTACCATGCCCGATCAAATCAATTGCTAAAACATTTAAATCTTGAAAAGGCAAAGAAAAGCTCATGGAAGTTCCGGTAAATCCGTGTAAACAAATGATAGTAGGTCTCATTGGAGATGTTCGCTGTAACCAACGATAAGCATAATTAACACCATTAATTTTTATTTTTCCCTCACTCATTTCGATTACCGTATCCCTCAATCATGTGTTGCCAAAGTTCTGCTGGTGCTTTTTGTTCGCCAACGACTTCAATCAACGTCCAAGTTGAATTTTCTTTCTCTTCTCTGTTGTCTTTACTGTCTATTCTTTCTCGACTTTCACAAACTATTTGTTCAAATTCAGTCAGCGATTTGGGCTTTTTATAAGCGCCGCAGTAGAGATCTGCCACTTTCTCCAAGTCTAGATGTAAGGGTGTTGAAAACAAAGGATCAAAAAAAGAGTTGTCTAGTTCCCTTTGAGGAAGGAAAGAAAAGATACCTCCCCCGTTATTATTCAAAACGATCACAGTCACCGGCAGCTCAAGTTCTTTGATTATTTGTAACCCATTCATATCATGAAACAAAGCTAAGTCACCAATCAGCAAAAACATCTGCTGTTTCTTAGCCGCACAAATACCTGCAGCTGTTGAAATAATCCCGTCAATACCATTTACTCCCCGATTCCCATAGACTGAAAATCGTTGTTTTGAAAAACCAGCGTAGCGATCAATAAAACGAATAGCATTACTATTGGACAAGAAGAGTGTTTCGTCAAACTTTAACAATTGAAAAAGACGCTTACTGGCATTGCTTTCGTTATAGGCCTCTAAGGGTAAGGTTGTTTCTATCGTTTGTCGGGCAAGCTTTGCTCTTTCTTGCCAATAGGATAACCAGTTTCTATCTGCATGAGTATGAAATGCTTCATCGCTCATGTTCTTAACCATGCTACAAAACGCCAGTGGATCAATTGGTAAAACATAATTACTTTGATGTAACCAGTCTTTCCAAGATTCGCTTTCATCAATGATGACATGAGTCAGGTCTTTTGACTGCTTTAAATAAAGCATGAGGTTTTTGGCCAATGGCAAGTTACCAAACTGCCAAACGATTTCGGGTGTTTCTAAGCGTTGATCGGCAAAGATCAAATCAACATGAGAAATATAATTGTCGCTTTCTTTCCCGCAATTTCCTAAATTTGTAAGTGGATCACCAAGAATAGGCCATCCTACGATTTCAGCTAGTTCAATCATTTTCGTTGCCTGTCGTGTGGTCAATTCTCTTCCAACAATAATCAACCCTTTTTTGGTCAACCAAGAATCAAGTTCTGGTAACGAAAAGGAAGTTACTTTATTGATCGTTTCCCCTTTTCTTGAATAATGACGTGTAAATGATTGTGATAAATCCGGCAGTAAAGGTTCTCGAAAAGGTAGATTCACATGTACAGGTCCTTTAGGAATTTTTATTGCAGCAGCCGCACTCTCCCAACCTTGAAAAAACGCATATCTTTCAAAAGATTCTCCTTCTTCTGGCAAAGCCATTCCGATATACTTTTTGACATGGCTTCCATACAAATGTTGTTGATCCATCGTTTGTGGTGCTCCTACGCCTTGCGCCTCTGGTGGACGGTCAGCGGTCAACACAACGAGTGGAACATTTGACGCCTCAGCTTCACAAATGGCTGGATAATAATTTGCTGCAGCAGTTCCTGATGTGCAAATCAGACCCACAGGTTCCTTTTGTGCTTTTGCTAAACCAAGCGCAAAAAAAGCAGCCGAACGCTCGTCCACATTGATATAGCAATTGATTTCCGGGTCACGATAAGCCAATAAGGCCAGTGGTGTCGAGCGTGATCCTGGGCTAATGACCATTTCTTTTAATCCACTTTCTTTCAATCCATGAATAAATGCTAATAAATAAGCAGTCAGCTCTTTTGTGTTCGTCATTCTTTTACACCTCGAATCATCGGTTGAAATTTTAGAGCAGTTTCTAAGTATTCCGCTTCAGGCGTTGAATCTGGCACAATTCCACAGCCAGCATACAACTGGACCTCAGTATCACTCACTACTCCAGAACGAATACCAACTGCAAATTCACCAACATCCTCAGTTAAACTACACCAGCCAATTGGACCACCGTATAACCCTCGCCCAATAGGTTCTTTTTCCGCTATCCAATCAATGGCTGCCTGTTTAGGAACACCGCCTAAAGCTGGTGAAGGATGTAGTTGTCGTATGACTTCTAAAAATGAGAAACCGTCCTGACGGCTCCCTTTCAACGTCAAACAAAGATGTTGAATGTCTCGGTTTTTTAAAAGACTTTTATCTGATACTGTTAGTTTCCCCTTAATAAATGAGTGCATCTGTTCTGTTAAACGTTCGACGACTAATTGGTGTTCTCCAATATTTTTAGAATCTTTTAAAAGTTTTTCTCCCAATGTAACGTCTTCTCTTTCGTTTGAACTTCTAGCGATAGAGCCAGCAATGCTAGCGGTCAAGAAATGGGTATCAGTCGCCTGAAGCAAACGTTCAGGTGTTGCGCCAATAAACGCTTGACCTTTTGCTTCTAAAACAAAGTGATAGGTGTTTGGTTGTTGACTAATCAGATGAAGTAAGATTTTTTCAACAGAAAATTCTTTGCCAACTAATTGCATCTGTCTTGCTAAAACCACTTTTTTAAGTGCTGATTTTTTATTTGCTGTGACTTCGATCGTCTCTTCAACAGCTTTTAAGAAATGAGGAACAGCTACTTCAGTTTCTTTTAATATTTGACTTGGCGAAAAATCTGGGACACATCGCTCTTTCATTTCATTAATGAGTCTCATTTTTTCTTTAATAAACTCATCGAGTTTTTTTAAAGTTTTAAAATGATTCCTTGCGGTTATTACAACAGTTAGTTGCTGATGATTTTGCTTGATTAATAGTTCGGGTAGAATAAAATAGCCCTCTGCCAATTCTCCCCAAATAGGCGCTTGTTTTTTGTTTTCAGCATCGAAAGGTAATCCTCCAAAAAGAATCGGAGTCTCTTTTTCAGGAACCAGAAACGAAAGTTTTTTAAAAAACTCTTGTTTGGCATTTATCAGGTCTTCGGTGGACCAGTTTCCACGCTTCTTTAAAAGATTACGCCCAAACCCCAAGAAACCGACATTTTTGTCTGGCGTTTGCCAAAAGAAACGTGTGCCTTTAAAGTCACTTGCTTTTGCAAAGAGATTTGCTAACGGTTCATAAGGAATCTTAAAGCTATAACATACATAGTCAGCTTCAGGTACTTCCTGTAGATTTAGATTAAATAAGTTGGTAGTCAATATAGTTCACTCTTTCTTCTGTTAAAAAAAGTCGTTTTAATGGTTTTCCTGAGGCTGTTTTTGGTAGATCATTGATGACAAAAATTTCGTCAGGATGTTTGTAGGAAGCAAGTGGCTCCATGAGATTGCAAATTTCATTAACGCTGACCTTATCTATTAATTTCAAATAAGCTACTGGGCGTTGCCCCCAGTTAGGATCGGCTCTACCAATAACAATAGCCTCTGTAATTTTCTGACTTTTTAAAAAAATTGCTTCAATTTCAGCAGGGTAAATATTTTCTCCGCCAGAGATGATTCGCTCACTCATTCGACTAAGAATTTTTAGTTCACCACTATCTGTTAAATAGCCCCAATCACCAGTACAAAACCAGCCCTCTTTCGTCCACGAATGTCGATCTCTTCCGTTGAGATATCCTTTAACGATCGACGGACCTTTCAAAAGAATTTCTCCAGATTCATTCGCTTGATCTGTCCCATCGATTTTAATTTGCACACCCATTAGCGGACGACCAACCGTGTCTTTAAACTTTGAATGTATATTGATTTTACCTGCGACAACTTGGGAACATGTTTCTGTCATGCCATAAGACAACATAACGGGTAGCTTCAACTGGCAACAGTCTTTAAGTAAGGTAGATTCAATCGGACCGCCACCTAATAAAACTTGCTTCAAAGAAGAAGGATAACCGTCTTCTGGTACAAACGGCAACAGATCTTTTAACATTTTCGTGACTAACGACAAATAAGCGGTTTTTTCGCTTAAAATCAGTTGGTTGACTTCTGATGGGTGAAATTTTTCACATAAATGAACGCTAATTCCTAAAACAAGGGAACGTAAAAGAATCGATAAACCACTGATATGGTACAACGGGACGCAACAAAGCCAATTCTCGCCAGACTCGATAGCCATACTTTTTTGTGTAGCTAGGCTACTTGCTTGATGGTTTGAAAAAGTTTGAGGTACTCCTTTTGGCTTTCCAGTAGTCCCAGATGTATACATGATCGAGGCTATTTGCTCCAATTGATAGCCGAAATCAATTGGTGGTTCATTAATTCTCCCGATTAGTTCCTTTTTTTTCGGGAAAGAAATGATGGTTACATTTTCAAAGGAAAAATGTTCAGGATGTTCAGTGATCAATAGTCGTGTATTGGCATCTTTTAACTGATAAGCTAGTTCTTCACTGGTTAACCTTGTATTTAGAAATTGGATCTCCATTCCTAATTCCCATAGAGCTAAGATCGACTGATACATCATTGTCTGATTATCGCTCAAAATGGCTACTCTTTTAATAGTTTTTTGTTGATTGCTTATAAAACGTTTGAAATAATAAGCAAGTTGCTGTACATAGTGATTCAATTCACTAAACGTTAGACAAACATCTTTCGTATAAAAGGCTGGCTGATCTGGCTGTTTTAATGCTTGTCGTTGCAACCAACTTTTTGGTTTTTTGTTAGGGAAATTTAGGAAATTGGTCAAAGTCAGGCTCTCTCTTTTCTTTGAATGCATCTCGTCCTTCTTGAGCTTCAGCCATTGTGTAGTACAGTAAAGTGGCATCCCCTGCTAATTGTTGGATCCCCGCGAGTCCGTCTGTATCTGCGTTCATTGCAGCCTTGATCATTCTTAATGCTAAAGGACTTTTCTTCAACATTTCTTCTGCCCACTCTATCGTTACGTCTTCAATTTCGGCTAAAGGTACCACTGTGTTGATCCAATTCATTGCTAAAGCTTCTGTTGCGGAATACTGTTTCGTCATAAACCAGACTTCTTTTGCTTTTTTATGACCGATCACTCGAGCTAGATAGCCTGATCCATAACCGCCGTCAAAACTTCCTACATTCGGACCTGTTTGTCCAAATTTCGCATTTTCAGCGGCAATTGTGATGTCACAAACAAGTTGTAAGACATTGCCCCCACCGATCGACCAACCTTTGACCATAGCAATCACAGGCTTTGGAATGACCCGAATCAAGCGTTGGAGATCTAGCACATTCAAGCGAGGGATTTGATCATCACCTACATACCCGCCATTTCCTCGAACTTTTTGATCTCCACCAGAACAAAATGCTTGATCTCCTGCCCCAGTTAAAATAATCACACCAATATCTTGCCGCTCTCGACAAATAGTAAAAGCTTCAATCATTTCAAACACTGTCTTTGGAGTGAATGCATTGTGTACTTGAGGTCGATTAATTGTTATTTTTGCTATTTTACCATGTTTTTCAAAAAGTATTTCTTCATAGTCTTTAATTGTTTGCCATTCTCTCATTTTATTCCTCCTCTAAGTTGAACATTCTTATTATACACAAAAGCCAAAGAAAACGTTTGTAATTTTATATTTTTTAAGAATTTCTGTTATACTATTCAAAAAAACAAAAAAAGGAATGAAACCTAAAAATGAATTTAATCGAATATTTACAGATTGAGACAATATCTATCTCAAAAGAACAGGTTGAATTGTTACTACCGATTTCTGACATCCATCTCCAACCTTTTGGCTTCCTTCATGGCGGAATCAACGGTATCTTGATTGAAACCGCTTGTAGTATTGGTGCTAACCAACATTTAAGCTCGCCACAATATGCGGTAGGTGTAGATTTACACGTCAACCACCTTAACAGCGCTCAAAATGGACAATTACAAGTGATCGCACGTCCGACTAAAATTGGACGCTCTATCCAATTTTGGGCAGCTGAAATTTATTTAGAAAAAGAAAACGAACCAACCCCTGCTCATCTTATTGCCAATGGTTCTTGCACACTAACTGTTCGTAACGAATCGACATGACGTTGCATTTATGTCCAACCTTTCATTCATTAAATTTCCATCTTTATTTGCTCTTTATCGAAATAAGGAAAAGTAAAAGACATCTTTCATTTTTATTTCAATCGATAAAAAATATTAATATTCACTATCTATAGCAACATAGTGAACTCATAGCACCTCTATTTCTCGACTTGAAATGTTAGACTAACCTAACATTTTTTTAAAATAGTAGTTAACTTTAGGTGAATATTACGTTATAATGAAAAAAGCACTAAAAAATTAAAATACAATAATGAATGGATGAAGCAAATGAAAACGATGATTTGGACATACATAAAAATAATGTTTGCCTTAACCATTTTAGGCGTAGGTATCAATATGTTTTTAGGCCCCCACCATATCGCAGCAGGCGGTGTAAGTGGTTTAGGTATTCTCTTAGAATCGGCTTTAGGTTTTGATCGTGCAATGGTCATTTTAGTATTAAATATCATCATGTTGGTATTAGCTCTTGTATTTCTTGGAAAAAAACCTTTTTTCAAAGTGCTTTTTGGAAGTCTTGTCTTTCCGCTGATTATTGCGGTCGTCCCTGAAATGATGATAACGTCGGATCGTTTACTTTCAGTGATCTTTGGTAGTGCGATCTTTGCTCTGGGTGTCGCTATTTTATACAAAAATAATTCTTCAAGTGGCGGAACAACTATTCCACCACTGATCTTCAAAAAGTACTTTCATTTGAATACTTCGATTGGTTTATTGGTAACAGATGCGTTTGTTGTATCACTTAATTTATTTATTTTTGGGTTTGAAGAATTTTTATATGCCATTCTTTCGATCGTCATTACCTCGATTGTAATGTCATATATTGAAACAGGAATGAATCGTAAAAAATCGATAATGGTGATGAGCGAAACTTCTATCGAAGAAATCCGCCAACGTTTAAGTGCGGAAATTGGTCGTGGCTTAACTTTATTAGAAGCAAAAGGTGGCTACAACCGCAAATCTAAAGAAGTTTTATTGATCGTCGTAACAGACCAGGAGTTTTCAAGAGTCAAACCATTGATCGAAGAAATCGACCCTACTGCTTTTGTGATTGTCAGCAGTGTAGCTGAAGTAACTGGTAGTGGCTTCACTTACCATCCAATTGAGTAATAAGAGGCTTATTCATAAATACTTCCTCTTCTATTTTTGTATTTCTTCTAAAAATTGATTCTGCTTAAATAATTTATCTAAAACGAGTGATGCCATAACGTGTAGTCGCTCGTTTTTTTTTATGCCCATGCTGAAACGAATTAGTTGCCTTTCTCAATTAAGTTGTATACAATTTAATTGTACAAAATCAAATTTAAAGGAGTGTTTTTTATGAAAAAAATGTATTCTACAAAAATGATCAATACTGGTGGTCGTTCAGGTGAAGTTCATAGTCCAGATCATTCATTTGAACTTGCAATTGCGGCTCCTGGACGTCGTGTAGCCGATGCAACGAATCCTGAGCAATTATTTGCAGCAGGTTTCAGTGCTTGTTTCAATAGTGCGTTAGAATTGATCAAAAATCAAAAAAATATCTCTGGTGCTTCTACCATCAGTGCTCAAGTATCTTTGTATGCTGAAAATGAAATGAGTTTTGTTTTAGGCGTTGAAATTGAAGGTCATGTTGAAGGTCTTTCTTTAGAAGAAACACAAGAATTATTGGAAGCAGCTCATAAGGTTTGCCCATATTCTAAAGCAACTGCAGGTAATATTGAAGTGACATTGACTGCCGTTAACAGCTAGACATTTATTACAAAATCAGCTATGCTAACAAGGAACTACGAGAATCGAGGTGGAGAAAATGGAAGATTTATATTTAGAAAACCAGTTGTGCTTTCCTTTATATGCCACCTCTAAAGAAATCATTCGCTCGTACAACCCTTTGCTGAAGCCTTTAGATTTAACTTACACGCAATACCTGGTAATGCTTGTTTTATGGGAAAACCAACAAGTCACAATGAAAGAACTTGGTAGCTTACTTTGTTTAGATTCTGGAACCTTGACGCCCGTCATAAAAAAAATGGCTGACAAAGGCCTACTTCAAAGAAGAAGAGCAGATAAAGACGAGCGTATTACGATTCTATCACTGACTTCTAATGGAAAAGCTTTAGAAGAAAAAGCAAAAGATATTCCTGCTAAAATATTAGCGAGTCTTCCACTTGAACCGGATGAGCTTGTTCTTTTGCAAAAACTCAGCAAGAAAATGCTAACTAATTTTCGGGAAAAACACTAGGAACTAAACAGTCAAACTGCAGACATTGCTCATCAATGTCTGCAGTTTTTATTTTTTTCTTCCTAATTCCCTATTTCCGCTTTATAATCAAATATGTACGCTATGACTTAAATTACTTGGAGGTTGTTGATTTGTCTGTTTACCAACGCTTTTTGGCGAATGAAAAAATTCGTCGTATGACTGTTCTATTAATCATTATTGTAGTCCTTTTTCTTGTGAGAAGCATGATTACAACAATTTTACTAACTTTTATTTTTACGTATTTAATGATTCACTTAGTGCAAATTATCCAACGATTCATTAAGGTTCCAACCGGGGTATTAACCATTATTGTTTATGCTCTTGTGGTTTACCTAATCTATTTAGCATTTACAATTTATATCCCCGTCTTGGTACACCAAACATTTGACATGGTCAAATCAGTCATCAATTTCTATGAACATCAACCCAAAGACGCTGATCCGGTTTTACTTTATATCCATAATTACATTGAAAGAAATGATTTCTTTGAACAATTACAAAATGGTGCATCAATTGCTTTAGGCTATTTGCAAGACTTTGGTAAGATGGCTGTCGCCTTTACTATGTCTTTTATCTTAAGTTTCTTTTTTATGATCGAAAAGAAAAAAACAATCCTATTTTCCCGCTTATTCTTAAAAGGCGAATTTTCTTGGTTCTTCCAAGACATTTATTACTTTGCTGATAAATTTGTCAATACCTTTGGATTAGTATTAGAGGCACAGTTCATTATTGCTTTATTAAACACGATCCTCACAACAATTGCTTTAGCTGCTTTTGGTTTCCATCAGTTGCTTAGTTTAGCAATTATGATCTTTATTTTAAGTTTGATCCCAGTTGCTGGTGTCATTATCTCTTGTGTGCCCTTATCCTTTATTGCGTATTCTCAAGGTGGCATAAAAGATGTGGTTTACATCTTATTAACGATTTTAATCGTCCATTTACTTGAATCTTATGTTTTGAATCCAAAATTGATGTCTAGTAAAACAGAATTACCGATTTTCTATACCTTTATTGTATTATTGATCAGCGAACGCTTTTTAGGAGTATGGGGTTTGATTGTTGGTATTCCAATTTTTACATTTTTATTAGATATATTAAAAGTGAAAGAAATTCCCAACCATCCCCTCAAAGAGTGACTTTCTTTGAATCAGAACCTGTAAGATTTACTTCAGTTTAATTGTCATAAAAATTTTGTGACGTCTCTAGCTCTGAGAAATAAGTCGAAGAATCCCTTCTAGTTAGGGCATTCTTCGGCTTATTTTGCGCTAAAATTTTCTAGAACACCGCACACTTGTCTTGTTAATCCTTACAAAGTAAATCCATCTTAGAAAAGATCTTTTTTTATAATAGGAGTTTTTTTAATCAAAAATCAGTTTTTCTGGTAAAAAATTAAAATTAGTATTATCATTAATTTATATTAATAAAAGGAGGAGATGTATCATGTGTACATCCATTGTTTATGCAACTAAAGATCATTATTTTGGACGAAACTTAGATTTAGAGCTTTCTTATGGACAAGTAGTGACAATTACGCCTAGAAACTATCCTTTTAAATTTCGTCGAACGGATCCTCTACCCTCTCACTATGCGTTAATTGGTATGGCTGCAGTTGTTGATAATTATCCGTTATATTTTGAAGCAACAAATGAAAAAGGACTTAGCATGGCAGGTTTGAATTTCCCTGAAAATGCTCATTACTTTGAAGAAGACTCTGGTAAAACCAATATCTCACCATTCGAATTTATCCCTTGGTTATTAGGAAAATGCGCAACAATCGATGAGGCAAAAAAATTACTTGCTGAGATCAACTTAGTAAATATCAATTTTAGTGAAGAACTTCCACTTTCTCCTCTTCACTGGCTGCTTGCTGACCAAAATGAAGCTCTCGTGATCGAATCAACCATTGATGGTTTGAAAATTTACAATAATCCAGTCGGTGTATTAACAAATAATCCACCTTTTGATTATCAATTGTTTAATTTAAATAACTACCGTCATGTTTCTCCTACTGTATCTTCCAATCATTTTGCGAAAAATCTAGAGTTGGATGTGTATAGTCGTGGAATGGGTGGATTAGGCTTACCAGGCGATTTATCATCTGCTTCTCGTTTCGTAAAAGCTGCCTTTACAAAATGGCAATCAGTCTCAGGAGATTCAGAGATGGAGAGCGTGAACCAATTTTTCCATATATTAACATCCGTGGAACAACAAAAAGGATTGTGTGATGTAGGAAATGGGAAGTTTGAATATACGATCTATTCATCTTGTTGTAACATGGACAAAGGGATCTATTACTATACTACTTACAACAATCACCAAATCACCGCAGTTGAAATGCATAAAGAAAATCTCGAAGGCACTGAATTGATTACTTATCCAGTGGTTGATCAAGAACAAATACATTATTTAAACAAATAAAAAATAAGTGATTCAATACTTATGGTTCATCACTTATTTTTCTAGTAATTTTCTAATTTATAAAGAAGAGAATGAGGATGTACTCCTCATTCTCTTCTTTTAATAATAATATTATTTGTTTGCTTTAACTTTGTTTTTCACTATTTCGTAACTTTCTCACTCCGAAAATAGAGAAAATGATAAGTGTAAACCCAAGATACATAAAACTTGGTGTTGCTTTATCTGCTGTTTTTGGTAATTGACCACTTATACCATTACCAAGAGATTTTTCATTATCTGAGAAATTATCATTGTTTATTTCATAAGTGTTTTCATTTTTAGGCGTTAAACTACCTGATAAAGACATCTGATGCGATTTTTCTTTGATCATATCTGGCAAAATTACTTGATTTTTCGTATTAACGTCAATTAAAGATTCCCCCACAGTTGGAAATTCTTCTTTCTTAGGTATCTCGATTTCCACTTGAGGTTTTTTCATTTCATCTGGCGTTGGATCAGTCGGTTCAACTGGATCTGGCTTTTCTTCCGGTGTTGGATCAGTCGGTTCAACTGGATCTGGCTTTTCTTCTGGCGTTGGATCAGTCGGTTCAACTGGATCTGGTTTTTCTTCCGGTGTTGGATCAGTCGGTTCAACTGGATCTGGTTTTTCCTCCGGTGTTGGATCAGTTGGTTCGACTGGATCTGGCTTTTCTTCTGGCGTTGGATCAGTCGGTTCAACTGGATCTGGTTTTTCCTCCGGTGTTGGATCAGTCGGTTCGACTGGATCTGGTTTTTCTTCTGGCGTTGGATCAGTCGGTTCAACTGGATCTGGTTTTTCCTCCGGTGTTGGATCAGTTGGTTCGACTGGATCTGGCTTTTCTTCCGGTGTTGGATCAGTTGGTTCAATTTCTGGTAATTCGGTAAAATTATCCTCATCAACATTAAGCATTTCTTCAACTGTCTGACGTTGACTATAAGGCGTAAGATGCTGATTATCTGTCGGACTGCCATCAGCTACTTTGATCGTAAATAATGCTGGCTTTGTTAAATGTTGATTTAATGTTACAGTAAAGGTAAAACTAGCCTTATGTCCATTAATCTGAAGCGTAGTTGGATCGTACCCAATCGTCAATGCTGGATCAACATTCTCAAATACTACATTGGATTGTGAGATTGGTTGTCTATCGCCTGAATAGCTGACACTGGCTTTGACTGGTACCGTTTTTCCCACCGGAAATTTCATGATTCCTGAATTTGTTGTGGAAAATTCATCCTGTAGTGTGATACAATTCACGTTTGCCCACCCAGGCTCTTTCGTTTTAGTAACGATTGGGTGGTGCTCTTCAATCTTTACTTGTTGCGTTGCTTCGGCAGTTACCGATAGGCCTGTCAAAGCAACAGTAGCCATTATAAGTTTTAAGTGATTCATTTTTACATCTCCCCCGTTTCAAACACTTTTGGCTTGCAATACATAAGATAATACAAACGGCTAAAATATTATTACTGTTTTTTTGTTCAAAATAGCTAATTTTTTAGTAAAATGCTGGATGGAAAATCAAATGGAGGAATAACATGCAAACACAAGAAGCAATCAAAAAGTATCTTTTAAATAAAAAAAGTGTTACCAAGCTCAATATTTTTCTTTTTCTTGCAGAACACCCATTCTTCATTACCACTCACTACCTCGCTGATTATTTTGAGATGTCTGATTCTAATTTTTTGCTTTATCTCCAAGAATTAGAACAGGATTTTATGACACTTGATTTAGAAGATGTTTCTTTGATCAGGCAAAAGAAATTTGTCCAGTTAGATTTAAAGAATACAGATAGTGCAAAATGTTATTATGAATTATTTGGAAAATACTGTTTAGAATCGACAAATTTTAAAATTTTAACAGCCCTGTTAGAACCAACTGGTCATTCAATTGTTAGCATTAGTCAAACAACAAATTACAGCTCCTCTTATCTTTATTCCAAAATGAAAGCTGTCAATCAGTTCCTTAAATTGTATGGGATTGCATTTAAATTTACAGCTAAAGGAAAAAAAATCGTAGCAGGAACGGAAGTACAGATCCAGTATTGTTTTTTAGATGTTTATTGGAATATTTTTTCAAATACTTCTGTCCCCTATGGCATGGAAACCCCACAATCTATTACGTATGAACTAACAACTTATTTTAAACAAGAATTACTTGATGCCCTAAGTGGAGGGATGAAAGAGAAATTATTTTTACTATTAAAAATCTGTGTAGAGAACTTTCCAGTTACATCGTTGAAGAATGTCCAAAGAGAGTTTAAAGAATATGACTATATTGAATACTTGGTTACTCCAGAATTTGATTTGCTTAACGATCATTTATCTATTTGTCATGAACAGCGGGTTTTAATCAACCTGTTAGCAAGATTAGCGATCTCAAAACTAGAAAGTGACGAGCTTAGCTTTCAACATTACCAAATGTTACTAGAAGCTAATGTTCCTTACATCGTTTACTCTAAAAAGCTAGTGGAGTCTTTTAGCCGACACTTTCATTTAAAAGTACCAGTAAACCAACAAAAACTTTATGCCTTGAACTTTGCTCGAAATAAACTTTTCAGTACTTTTTTGAATCCTGATCAACCCAATACTCCTTTACCTACCTATACTTTATATGAAGGAAAAGAAAATTTTGAAAACTTACAAAATGAGATCAAACAATTCTACGTCACTTTTAGACAAAAAATCAGTAAAGAGCTGCCAGATCTATTGATCAAAGAAAATATGCAATGGATCGTTGAAGACTTACTTCATTTGTATGATCGCTTTAAACCTCAACACTCGATCGTCATAGGTATCAATTACACCAAGGATTTTTATGTGAGTAAAGATTTGATGGTCAAAATCGAGCAGATCTTTTCTTCCAAGTCGATCATCATCCAAAAAAATTATATGGAAGAATGTGATATCATCGTCAGTGACTGTCCCTTAGAGCATCTGCCGTCACATATCAAAAAAATCTATTTATTGGACAATTATGTGACACCGCAAGAATGGAAAAAAGTAATTACTCAAATTGCTGGATATATCTTTGAATTAAAACAAGAAAATGATTATACATCTTGCACACCATTTTCTAATAAATGATCCAATGCAGCCGTTCATGGAAAAATAGTCGACGAATCCTACTAAACAAAGGAAGCAGCCACTATTCCCATGTACTGCTTTTTCTATTGCACCTATAAATAACCTCCTATTTTTACGAGACATTCTTAAAATAACCAAAAAACCTTTGACTTTGCAACCGTTATTAAATTATATTAATTATAAATAAAGTAAAATAAATTGGAGGTTTTCATATGTCATTGATTGGAAAAAAAGTTGGAGAATTTACCGCACAAGCTTATAAAAACGGAGAATTTATCGATATCAGCGATGCTAATCTTACTGGTAATTGGAGTATTATTTGCTTTTATCCAGCAGATTTCACTTTCGTATGTCCGACAGAATTAGAGGATTTACAGGAACAATACGATGAATTAAAATCACTAGGCGTCCAAGTCTTTTCTTGTTCAACGGATACCCACTTTACACATAAAGCATGGCATGGCATGACTCATCTGAAGCTATCGGAAAAATAGAATATGCCATGATTGGCGACCCTTCTCACCACATTTCTCGTCTATTTGATGTATTGAATGAAGAAAGTGGACTTGCACAAAGAGGAACTTTTATCATAGATCCAGATGGTATCGTACAAGCAATGGAAATCAATGCTGATGGTATTGGACGTGACGCAAGTGCCTTGATTGACAAAATCAAAGCCGCACAATATGTACGTACGCATCCTGGTGAAGTTTGTCCAGCGAAATGGAAAGAAAGTGGCGAAACACTAAAACCTAGTTTCGATCTTGTTGGAAAGATTTAGAGGATGAGCCGATGTTAGATAAGGAAACGAAACAAAATTTAGCTCAGTATCTTGATTTAATGGAAGCACCAGTCGTTTTTTCGGTTAGTACAGATGACACTGCCAATTCTCAACAATTATTCGAGTTTGTGAACGAAGTGGCAGATATGACTGATAAAATTACGGTTGAACAAAAGACGTTGCCACGTACCCCTAGCTTTGAAATCAATTCTTTACAAAAGACTAGCGGGATCACTTTCGCAGGTATTCCTTTAGGCCACGAGTTTGCATCTTTCCTCCTTGCTTTATTACAAGTAAGTGGACGACCACCTAAAATAGCTGATACTTTGATTCAATCCATTTTAGAAATTAATCAGGCTCTACATTTTGAGAGCTATGTCAGTTTAACTTGTCACAACTGCCCTGATGTTGTTCAAGCGTTAAACATTTTAGCGGTTTTGAATCCGTTGATCACCCATACGATGATCGAAGGTGGGATGTATCAGCATGAAATCACTGAAAAACAAATCATGGCCGTGCCAACCGTCTTTTTAAACGAAAAAGAATTTGCTAGTGGACGAATGACGATTGAACAAATTTTAGGAAAAATAGCTGGCCCGAATCTAATGGAACAAAAGAAAATCAATACAAAAGAATTATTTGACGTTCTAGTTATCGGTGGCGGTCCAGCAGCAAGCAGCGCAGCGATTTACGCAGTTAGAAAAGGCCTCCGTACTGGACTCGTAACTGATACACTTGGCGGTCAAGTCGTAGAAACGTTAGGCATCGAAAATCTAATCGGTACACCTTACACAGAAGGTCCACGATTGATGAAACAAGTCGAAGAACATTTACGGTCTTATCCTGTTGATGTTATGACAAATCAACAAGTTGTGTCACTAAAAAAAGTAGCAGATCTCTTTGAAATCAATTTAAAAAGCGGCAATCAGCTGAAATCAAAAACAACGATTGTTGCAACAGGAGCTCATTGGCGTTCAATCAATGTTCCTGGTGAAAAAGAATTTAAAAACAAAGGAATTGCCTATTGTCCTCATTGCGATGGTCCCCTCTTTGCCGGAAAAGAAATCGCAGTGATTGGTGGCGGAAATTCAGGGATTGAAGCTGCCATTGATTTAGCTGGGTTGGCGAAACATGTATATATTTTAGAGTTTCTTCCGACACTTAAAGCAGACCAAGTATTACAAGATAAACTAGCTACTTTAACAAATGTCACTGTCATTCTAAATGCCCAGACGAAAGAAATCAGTGGTCAGACAAAGGTTGATTCGTTGAGTTATATCGACCGTTCCACCCAGGAAGAACACACAATAGCTGTTTCAGGTGTGTTTATTCTGATTGGTTTGGTTCCTAATACGGATTGGTTAGTTGGAACACTAGAGTTAAATGATCGAGGAGAAATCATCACTGATGCCCATGGTGCTACCAGTGAAGCAGGACTTTACGCTGCTGGTGATTGCACAGATAGTGCTTATAAACAGATCATTATTGCTATGGGTTCGGGTGCTACAGCAGCCCTTGGTGCATTTGACTATTTGATGAGAAAAGAATAACTTTGCTACAAATCTCAAAAGGTTAAGACAAGTTTATTCATCAACTTGCCTTAGCCTTTTATTTATTCTTTTTTTACAATTGCGATAAGTACACATTTATTGAACAAACGAATATAATAAAAGAAAACTTATCGTAGGAGGTGCTATCATGAATCAACGAATTTTCACCATGAGTTTCTCAAGTGTCTACCCTCTCTATGTAAAAAAAGCTGAGAAAAAAGGACACTCTCGGTCAGAAGTGGATGAAATCATCCGCTGGTTGACTGGTTATACCGAAGAAGAATTACAAAAACAACTGAAAAATGAAGTAACGTTCCAAGTCTTCTTTGAACAAGCACCCAAACTGAATCCAAACAGACAGTTGATAACTGGGGTGATTTGTGGTGTGCGAGTGGAAACGATCAAAGACCCACTGATGCAGGAAATACGTTATTTAGATAAGCTAATTGATGAACTTGCAAAAGGCAAGAAAATGGATAAAATATTAAGAAGCTAAATAAAAAAACAGGTTTTTGTTTGGTAGAATAACCGTTTACCGTTACAATAGAATAAAAGGAGGTTATGTTATGTTTGAAATGATACGTACTAATTTTCAGCGTTACGCATTGCTAAGGTCAGCCATTTACATCATTGCCGGACTTGCAATTGTGATCAATCCGACAGCTGTATTCCATTTTATTGGCTACCTCATTACAGCGTATTTTGTTTTATTGGGGATTTTGAATCTTTTAGAAGCAAATAAAAACCGAAAACAAACGGGTGCATGGGGATTTGGTTTAATTAGCGGGATTGCATTTTTTATTCTCGCACTAATCGTGTGGGTCTTTGCAGCAGCAATCGTCTCGCTCTTACCAGTTATCTTAGGTTTAGTTATTATCCTAAAAAGTCTCTTTCAATTATTCGTCGGACTTAACACCCGTTCGAAAGGTTGGAGTGCTTATAGTATTCTCTTATTGATTGGTGGTTTGATTTTATTATTCAATCCATTCAAAAGCGTCATGATACTCTTCCAATTATTTGGTGGGCTATTAATTTTCATGGGTATCTCAGAAATCATTACCTATTTCAAAGTGAACAAGAGATATTCTTAAGGAAAAAAGAGGTTGCATGTGTATTAGTTTGCTTAACTAGAAGATAGAAAAAGCTAATTTTCTAAAAGCTTTTCATTTCTAAGAGTAAAACTTTCTGAATGCTGCCTCTTTTTATTTGCTCTTAAAAATTTTTCATTTTCGAGTCTCTTTTTGCAGTTTTCTAGATAATCTCTTTTCACCACAAATAAAATAATTAATGTTATTATATATTTGAGACTATTGAATAAAGAAAGGTTTGACTATCTTATGGAGTTTATTGGTATTTTATGTTTAATCCTTGTTGCAACTACAATTGGTTCGCATATTTCGAGAAGATTTGGAATTCCGGCTGTTATTGGACAATTGTTAGTTGGTGTATTACTAGGACAAGCAGGACTTGGCTGGGTTCATCCTAATATTTTAGTTCATGATTTTTCTGAAATTGGTGTCATTTTGCTGATGTTCTTAGCAGGTTTGGAAAGTGATTTATCCTTATTGAAAAAATATTTTAAACCAGGAATGTTTGTAGCACTTTTAGGAATCCTCTTCCCTGTCTTTTTCGGTTGGCTTACTGGCGAGGCGTTTCAAGTAGCGAACAATGAAGCAATCTTTTTTGGGATTATTTTAGCTGCGACTTCTGTTAGTATCTCTGTCGAAGTATTAAAAGAATTAAATGTTGTGAATACGAAGGAAGGATCAACGATTCTAGGTGCCTCTGTTGTTGATGATATTCTGGTTGTTCTAGTGCTAAGCTTCAGTTTATCTTTTTTAACAGGTAAGTCTACGAGCAACCTACCCCTTCCTTTACTCTTGTTGGAACAACTATTCTATTTCTTATTTATCTTTTTATTAGTGAAATGGATCGCTCCATTTTTAATGTCTCTAGCAGAAAAAATCTATGCGAATTCAGCCATTATCATTATGTCATTAGTCATTTGCCTAGGAATGTCTTATTTAGCAGACCTGATTGGGTTAAGTTCAGTAATTGGGGCATTTTTTGCTGGGATTGCAGTGAGTCAAACAAAAGTAAAACATGAAGTTTACAATAATGTTGAAGCTTTAGGATATGCAGTATTCATCCCCGTCTTTTTTGTGAGTGTTGGTTTAGAAGTAGATTTTTCTAACTTTAGTGAACAGATACTATTTATTTTGATTTTGACACTCGTAGCGATTCTGACTAAACTTATTGGCGGATATATTGGAGCAAAATTCTCTGGTTTTTCTTCCAACAGTGCACTCATGGTAGGAGCTGGTATGATTTCTCGTGGTGAAATGGCACTGATTATTTTACAGATCGGACAACAAAGCAACTTGATTGAAAATCACTACTACTCTCCTTTAGTGATCGTTGTTTTGTTAAGTACTCTGATCTCACCTCTGATTCTTAAATATTTCACTAAAAAAGTATACGCCAATTAACTTACTATCTATCAATGAATGTTGTGATGATAATGTCCATTCGTTATACTAGAGAAAAAGGACGGTGAAAAATGGACTCAAGACTTAAATTGATTAGTGAGATGGTCGATCTGACTAACGAGATCACTTGGCGTAATAAACCAAAATTAGAACAAGTACTCGAAGGCTATTCTTTAAATGAGATCGACTTAATCGAAAAAGTAGCATCAATTCCAAATCCAAATGTAACCAAATTAGCAAATGCTAGTTACATGACTCGTGGAGCGATTAGTAAGCTAACTAAAAAAATGATCACTAACGGCTTACTTGAAAGCTATCAGAAACCTGAAAATAAAAAAGAGCGTTACTTTCGCCTGACAGCTGAAGGTCAGCGTATTAACAAAATGCATCAAAAGCTCCATGAAGAATTTCTTAAAGAAAATGAGGTCGTTTTTCAACAAATGACTAAGGAAGAGTTTGATACTGTTTTTCGTTTTATCGGTCGCTTTAGAGAAAATTTAAAAAGAACAAAATTAGAAAAATAAAGTGCATGTGTAATCATCCGTGATCTTAAGATCACGGTTTTTTTTGCTCTCTGCTTCGTTAGATTTCATTCTTCTATCGTAGTATCTCTCCATTTATTGTTGACAAGGAAACAATAAACATATACTATATAAAATGTTTCCTAGGAAACATTTTATAGCTAAGGAGTTTTGATATGAATACAACAATCAACAAACATGCACTCGTTTTTGGTTTCACTTCGATCTTTTTGATTGGATTAGGGTTAACAATCGTTAATCCGGTCATCCCATTTATGGTAGAGCAATACACAAAAAACACACAGCAACAAGCAACCATGGTGACACTACTCAGTGCGATCTATGCTTTTTCCATGTTTTTAGCCGCCCCTATGTTAGGCGCACTCAGTGATCGGTTTGGTCGGAAAATTATTTTGATCATTAGTTTGTTTGGCTCTGCGTTTGGGTACTATTTATTTGGCTTTGGTGGAGCTTTATGGATACTTTTTCTTGGTAGAATAATTGAGGGGCTGACCGGCGGTGAAATCTCAGCTATTCTTGCCTATTTTGCTGATTTGACACCAATTGAAAGTCGAACAAAATATTTTGGATGGATTAGCGCGACTGTTGGGATTGGAACTGCAGCAGGTCCTTTGATTGGTGGGTTCTTGGCACAGTACGGACCAGCAACTCCCTTATACGTTGCCTCCTTTTTGTCTTTGAGTAATGCGGTTTACGGTTATTTTTTCATGCCTGAAAGTTTGACTAAACGTGAACGTACAAGAAATCTTTCTCTTCAGCAAATCAATCCCTTCAAGCAACTCCAATTGGTTTTCACTTTTCGATCAGTCAAATGGTTATTGATCACAGGTTTTTTGATTTGGCTACCCAACGGTTCATTCCAAGCGATTTTTGCTCAATTTTCAATTGATACTTTCCATTTATCGCCAATCATCATCGGTTTTACTTTCTCGTTAATTGGCATTATGGACATTATTGCTCAACTGTTGATTATGCCGATTTTATTAAAATTTTGGCGAGAAAACCAGATCATTACTATGGGTATTATCAGTGAAATGATTGGTTATTCTGTCATCATCCTTTCCGCTTTTTATAGCTCGATCCCCTGCTTTATCATCGGCATGGTCTTTTTCGGGCTAGGTGATGCGATTTTTAGTCCTTCCTATAATGGTTTGATTTCAACGTATGCTAGCAAAGAGGACCAAGGGAAAATCCAAGGGGCTTCACAAAGCATCCAAGCATTAGCCAGAGTGATCGGTCCGATGATTGGTGGTCAACTATATGCTACTTTCCATCATACGATGCCATTCATTATTGGATTCATTTTATTAGGTTTAGCTACTTTTATCGTTAAACCAAAAGTAAAAAGATCATTCTAAAGCATCCCTATATAAAAAAACTAATCGAGTGACTGTAGTATTCTAAATAATTTAGGTTTCCTAGCCCAAATGTAAGTAGTGACTACAGTCATTGATTAGTTTTATTCATTCGTCTATTGATAGTTTTGATTCAAGTATTGGAGCAACTCAGGTGCACGTTTCGTTGCAGAATCACCTTCTGCTTTATCTTCTAACATGCTGATCATGAGATAACCATTTGTATCAGGATTCACAGCAAATAGGAAGCTATTTTCTTGTCCTTTTTCATCTTGTTTTTCTTTGATTTCCGCTGTACCAGTTTTTGCTGCTATTGGTATGCCTAAAGCAGCTAAAGAATGAGCGGTACCATTCGTATCTTGAACAACATCTTTCAAATCTGGCAGAATCGTCTGTACAGCTGTTGAAGCAATGACATTTTGTTTAACTTTCGTTTCTTTATCCATCTCTAATTTTGGATAAACGAGATTTCCATTATTGGCAAAAACAGAATACATCGTTGCTTGTTGGATCGGATTGATCAATAGTTCTCCCTGCCCATAACCAGTATCTGCTAATAAGATTTCTGACTTGAAACTATCCTTATTTGAGATTTGTGCGGGATTCATGCTGATCGGCAAATCTAAGTCTTCCCCAAAAATGAATTTATTTAATCCTTCGCGGAATTTCTTCTCACCCATTTTCAAGGTTTCTTGAGCCATATAGATATTATCTGAATAAATCATTGCATTTCTCAGATTGACTTGAGGCACATCGCTGACACGAGTAACTTGATATGATCCCCATGATTGGTCTTTTTGCCATTTCAATCCATTGATCGTCAATACTTCGTCTGGATTCAGCGTTTGATTATCTAATCCGATTGCGGCAGTAATCATTTTAAATGTAGATCCGGGAGCGTAACCGGTAGCAAAACGACTAATAAATGGTTGGTCTTTATTTTCAGTATAGGCTTGATAATCTTCTTGGGAGATTCCATTTGTCATTTTGTTTGGATCATAACTTGGAGAGCTAGCTAATACTAACAATTCACCCGTTTTTGGCGAAGTCGCTACTGTTGAACCCGCTTTTCCACCTAAACTATCAAATGCGATTTTTTGAGCATCGGCATCAAGAGTTAATTTGATATCCTGACCATTTTTCACTTCTTGATCGATCAATACTTCTTTTTCTGTCCCATCAGCATCCGTAATACTCAATTTTCCCCCATTGGTGCCACGTAGTTCTTTGTCATAAGTCATTTCCAGACCAGAACGACCAATTTTACCATTACTACTTAATTCAGCATTCTTTTTGATATCTTCTGCTGAGATATCACCAACATAACCAATCAATTGCGCTGCTGCTTCGCCTAACGGATAGGTGCGACCATCAACTTCTTGGATCGCTGCTCCGCTTGGTAATTCGGGGGTTTGTCCATCAATGATTTTTAGAGGAACAAAATAGTCCGGTTGTACCCAACTTTGAGAGATAGCTTGATTGATTTCATCTTCTGAAAGATCGAAAGCTGCAGCAATTGCTTTGATGTTTGCTATTTTCTCTTCTTTTTCTCCTAGCTTTCTAGGAACGATCCCTAACTGTTTCAATTTGCCCGTCGTTGCTAATTTCTTTCCATTTCGATCAAGGATATCGCCTCTTTTAGCTTCCTCACTAGTCAGACTTACTTTGTCTGTATCTTCCATTTGAGGAAAAATCAAGTTCGGCTGCCAGTTGATTTTGATCTGATCATTTTTATTTGTCAAAGTTCCTTTATATGATAGGTCTTTTAATTCGCCTAAGCTTGTATTCATTTTAGCTTTATAAGAAAAAGAATAGGTTTCACTATCTTTTTTCGTCACTTTTAAATTAGAGATTTCCAAGCCTTTTATGGCCACAGCTCCGTAAATGTTTTGGTATTTTTCAAGAGCTTCTTTTTCAGAAATTGTCTTCTTAGTCTGTGAATCAATTTGCGTGTATGACATCGCCTTTTTGTAATCGCCAGTACTCAAACGTTCCGCAAACTGTTGGATCGTTTTTTCTCCTGCTGAAACCACTTGCTCTTCTTGCGTTTTTTGATAGTAAAAATACCCGCCACCAGCCGCAAGAACCAAAACAAGGGCACTTGTTAGATAAACGCCAGTCTTGTTCCTATGATGATTGTCACTTCGTTTCATTTTGTCCCTCCGCTCACATTTTCTTATCTTAACTTCTATCCATTTTACCATAAGAAAAGAAGCTAGAACACAACGACAATCGCTTGTTTCTAACTTCTTACACTTTAAATAAAATGTAAATCTATTGGTCTAAAAACTGATTGATTGCTAATTGATTTTTTTCTAAATCAAGTTCTAGTACACTACCAGAAGGTGTGTAATCATTAAAATTCCAACTACCTTCAACTGGTACAGATAACGTATCAATTGGTTTGTCATCTTTTAAGAAATCAATGCCACAATCAATTAATACACTTTCAGGTAAATTCGTTTTAATACTTCCCAAGAGTTGACCGATTGCTTTTGGTAATTTAAGGATGGAAGTCACATCTTTTAATTGCTTAGAAATTGCTTTGATCACTTGTTGTTGTCTTCTGATCCGTCCAAAATCTCCTTCAGCATCTTCTCTAAAACGCGCATATTGCAATAAGGTATTCCCATCCATCGTTTGTTCACCTTTTTTGATGTATACACCATCCAAGTCTAAATCTTTCTCAGCATTGATATCTACGCCGTTAGGGAATAGCTCATTGACACAATCAATGAAATCTTGGAAGGTGATACTTGCATAATAAGGTGTTTCAAATTTGAAATTTTCTTTCAATGTTTGGTTCAAAAGATCAATCCCGCCATATGAATAAGCTGCGTTGATCTTATCTTGACCATGCCCAGGTATATCTACATAAGAATCACGCATAATCGAAACCAATTTTGCTTTTTTAGTTTTTTGATTATACTGAGCAATCATCAAAGAATCTGAACGTCCATTTTCTTCTTTCGACCGGGCATCAGAGCCAATCAATGCCACATTGATAATCTTAGGAACACTTTTGGCTTCTACTTTTGGTACATCGTCTGCTCGACTCGTTGAAGAATAACCATGAACAAACTCAAAAGAAAAATAGCCGATGACAATGACGACTGCCGTCAATAGACCTAAAATCACTTTTTGAAATGTTTTCATTTTCGATTCCTCTTTCTAACCGAACCTCTTACTTGAAATATAGCCATTTTTTTATTATGATAGTCCAATTGAGAGATTCTTAATTGTTCTTGTTTAACAGTTCAGGTTTCTTGAGTTGTAACCTCTCAACCTGCTTATTTTTCTCTTTCACTTGTCGAGACGAGATATTCAAAGCTAATCCAATAGCGAAAGACAAGATTAAATAGCTTGTTCCTCCGTAGCTGACAAATGGCAATGGTACACCTGTCATTGGAATTAAACCAAGGATGCTTCCAATATTGATACTTGTCTGAACGAGTATCCATGTCCCTACACCAATTAAGATCAAAGTTGCCTGTTGGTTCTTTTGTTTCGTACTCTTTTGGAAGATTCGCATACATAATAAGAAAAGCAAAAACAAAACAAGTAATGCGCCTATCAACCCAAACTCCTCAGCAATGACTGAGAAAATAAAATCTGTTTCGGATTCAGGGAGATAACCTTTTTTAGTAATACTATTCCCCATTCCTCGACCAAATAGGCCACCGTTGTATAGTGCATAGTAAGAGTTACTCATCTGGTATCCTGCACCATGTTCATCTAAAAAAGGATTATGAACCATTGCGATTCGGTCATAAGCGTGTTCAAAAAATGAAGGTAACAAATGATGCTTTTCAAGTAGTAAAACTAAGCCAGCTACTAAGATCAAGCTAGCAATCGCTGCTCCGATAATTATCAACCCTTTTTTAATGGGAATAGCTGCAGCCCAAAAGATAGCTCCAGCAATAGCTAAAATCATCAGTGCTCCCGCAATTTTAGGTTGAAACAAAACAAGCACGGCGATTCCGCCCACGATCAACACTGGTATATGAAGTTTCTCAGGAACACTGCGGTCATTTCTAAAAAAACGACTTAAATATAAAATCAAAAAAATGGTTGCGATTTCTGACGGTTGAAACTGGATTCCAGCGATTGAAACCCACCGCTGGGCACCATTAACTGTTACAGCAAAAATCCCGAGTTTCATCATCGCTAATAATAAGCCCGATACAATCAATCCAGCTTTTATTATTCTTGGTTTCAGTAGAACTTGTAATCTGATGGAATAGGTCAATACAATTACGCCCCAACTAAGAATAATAAACAAAAATTGCCGAATAAATAAGCTTTTAGGATCACTTCCTGCTACCAATAAACGATAGGAACTAGCACTATATATCTCTAAAAGACCGACAATTGACAAAGCCAAATAAGGGCCTAAAATCAACCAGTCGATCTTTCTGTTTTTCCACATCGCATATCCCCCTCCTCTTACACAAGTTAGGCGAACACGAGCAGTTAAATATAGAATCAGTTATAGAATATAAGAAAAGGTCAGAAACCTTTTCGAACAAGAATTCTGACCTAGCATCATCTCATCGTCCGAGTTTTAGCACTATACAACGTAAAGAAACACTCTTAGCTATTTGAAAAAGCCTTAATCCGACAATTCCTGTTTGACTCATTGGCGTCTTTCGACGTTTCTGAGCAATAGCATATGTTTGTATAGGAGCCTCACCTAACAAGGTTATTACTATTTTTATTTTTTACAGAGTTAATAGTAAGCTTCTTTAACTATTTTAGCAATCATTTATTTGATAAAAAAACAAAATTAATCAATCTTTAATATATTTCCCCTTTTTAGGAAGTCGTTTAATATGAAAATCCTTTGCTAACTTAATTGATTTTTCTGTTTTAATTTTCTCGTTTTCACTTTTCGGAATAAATTATAAAGTTATCTTAACATTTACATACCAGTTTATCCATGCACCAGAAAACCTCATATCTGCCTTTTTACTTGTATATTTCAAATAAAACTTTAAATCATTCGGTTTACCTAAAAAAACTTTATTGTTTTTTATAACTAAAAAATGTTTTAGCTAAATTTAATTTCTTACTCCATTCATGAAAGAAATGAACTTACGCCAATATTATAATACTATTTTTAGGATTATACATCCTCTAAAAATAACATATTTATCGTCATGTGGTTCACTTTGGCCTAGAGATGGTAAAGATTTTCCCTAAGGTTGCATAATCATTCCCTGCTAATCGACTAACTGGTTGTAGTTTCTTGGGATCGATCTTCCCGGATACTGGATCATATACCTCTTCATTTAATTGATACGTATGGATTTTTAATAAGAAAAGATCGGCAGTAACTTCTTGCTCATTCTTAATTTCGAGATGGTCATATAAATCCGTTTCAAAAACAATTTTTGACTCATTGATTGGTGGAATTGAACCATTCCTATTTATTTTCGTAGTCAAGTTAGTCAAGGTTAGTTCACTTTCTTCTTGCGGAAGAGTTGCTGCTGTTTTATTGACCTCCACCACATTTAGCTCATCTAAAACTTGGATAATTGCTTCTTTCCTTATTAAGATATTTTTAGCAGTATCTTTCATCTGCTCATTTTTTCTTTGGACAGCTAACGAAACGATGGGTGGATTTGAACTAACGATATTAAAATAGCTGAATGGCGCAATGTTTAAGTTCCCTTTCTCAGTTAATGTTGAAACAACAGCTACTGGTCTGGGAATAATTGAACCAATCAGTAATTTATAATTTTCTCTTTCTGTTAATTGAGATGACAAACGTGTAAACATCTACTCCCCTACTTTCATTTGACAGAATCAAAAGCTGTTCTCCTGTCTAGATTTAGTCAGACACTATTTTTTACTATCTATCATTGTTCTTTTTTTGTCAAGAATCCGTCTTGGAAGCGTTGCTTATTACGTTTTTGCCTCTATATAAAGAGCTGTGCATTGTTTAGCAAGTATTTATTTTGCTGTTTATGGCTATTTCAACTAAAATAATATGGAGGAGGCGTTTTCATGAAACCTTATTCAATCCTATGGTTATTCCCTACGTTATTGGTATTTGCAGGATGTGCCGATCATTCCTCTCAATCAAATGGTACTAATACTAGCACGAATTCGATTGTTTTGGATTCTACAACTTCTGCGCCTTTACCAACTAATTCCAACCATCCATCAAAGGAGGAAACACCAATGTCAATTGCTCCAGGTCGCTTGTTACAAGCTGTTAGTGCCGAGGATTTAAATCTAGTTCAAACGTTGTTAGACCAATCAACTGCGATGATTGATGAACAAAATGAAAAAGGAGAATCCCCATTATTGATTGCTGTCCACCATAATATGATCGATATTGCAAAAATCCTCATTGATCACGGTGCGAACATCAACTTACAAGATCATATTCAAGATAGCCCTTACTTATATGCTGGCGCACAAGGAAAAACTGAGATTCTTGCTTATATGCTTGAAAATAGTGAACCTGATCAGTCGATCGTTAACCGTTTTGGTGGTAATGCCTTGATACCAGCTGCCGAAAAAGGACATTTAGCCAACGTCAAACTTTTGCTAACTGATGGTCGTGTTGATATCGACCATCAAAATCATTATGGCTATACTGCCTTGATTGAAGCTGTGGCTTTGCGAGATGGCTCAAAGATCTACCAAGACATCGTCCGAGAATTATTGGCTCATGGTGCAAATAAAGAATTGCGTGATAATCAAGGGAAAACTGCCGAAGATTATGCCAGAGAATTAGGATATGATCAACTATTATCTCAATTAACTTGATTACAGGAACAAAATAATTTCCAAATAAAAAAGCTGATGATCGATGTTTTATAACAAAATGACACTTTTGTTTATAGCTTAGACATTTGCTTTTTTGTTTTACTTTCACGATCGTCTCATCGTTTTTGTCTGAACCATGTTCGATTTACTTTCTGATCAGCTAAGCTTTTTGATATGGAACGTCACATCTGCTACTTTACTCATGCGCAGTTTTTCTATCACGAAACCTTACGTTAAACAAAAGGTTTTACTTAAGATGAACCTGTTTCATTATGGTTACAGGTCACTTCCCTGCTGGTAATACATACGTTTTTATTTCTAATATTTGAATGATCTTATCTAAATCAGCCACTTTGACTACCAAGGTTTGATCAGGTCTACCAGGTGCAAATACTAATTTTTCCTGAGCGAATATTTCTTCATCAATAATGACAGGAACAGATGATTCATAACCAAATGGTGAAACAGCACCTGGCTTTTGTCCCGTTTCCGCTTCCATTTCTTCAGCCGAAACAACTGACACTCTTTTACCAATCAGTTTGCTTAATTTTTTAAAGTCGCTTCTTTTAGTCGTGAAGGTTAAAAAAATATAGCGATTGTTTTGTTTATCTTTTAGATACAAGCTCTTCGTCTCAGTACCACTAAACCCTTGTTCCTCTTTTACAACTAACGCATCCTCATTGGTATAAATCGGACGATGGCGATAAAGTTCAAACTCAATCTGGTTTTGTGTAAATATTTCTTGCAAATCAATCAAAAAAATACCTCCTTAAAAATAGATTATTTCTTTACTTTTCTATTCTATGGGATTCTTATCGATAAAAGCAATGTTTATTTCATTACTCGTTCGGTTTATGCCTAACTTTGTTTACATAATATAAATATAGTTTATTTAAGTCGGATTTCTTAAAAAAAACAGAGTAAATTCGTTTGATATCACGAATTTACTCTGTTTTTTTCTATTGATTTAAATTGCTAAGACTATCTGCTACGATTTGTTTTGGTGTCAGATGGTAACGTTCATACAAATTTTGAATAGGTACACTATCAGTAAACTCTTTTTGAGAACCAAAGTTTAGAACTTGGATTGCTGAATCTCCATAATAGCGACTGATTTTTTCACCAAATCCGCCCGAAAGACTACCATCTTCTAAAGTGATAATCAATTGGTGATTTTCTTTTAATTCTTCTAAAGTTTCATGATCAAGTTCGGTGATCGTTCCAGGGTTAATCAATGTGCCTGAAATCCCCTGATTCGCAAATTCTTCTAAAGCTTGTTTACCTAATTCAAGGAAGCCACCTAGTGCTAAGATCGCAACTTTATCTCCAGCAACCAGACGTTGGTATCTTGGAATAGCGTAGTCTTCTGCGATCGCTTCACCAGATGTCACACCATGAGCAGGGATTCTAATAGCAACCGGTGAATCGGTTTGTGATAAACTCCAATCCAACATCGATAGTAAGTCTTCCTTCGTAGCTGGCGCTAGATATTTAATATTAGGAATACTTGAAAGATAAGGAATATCAAAAGTCCCTTGGTGAGTACGATCACTTCCTGAGATGCTTGCTCCTCCAATTAGAATGACTACTGGATTTTCGTTGATCGCTAAATCATGAGATAATTGATCATATGCTCGTTGTAAAAACACACTTGAATGGAATACCACAGGTCGAATCCCTTGAGATGCTAAAGCAGAAGCAAATGTGATCGAATGTTGTTCTGCAATCCCCACATCAAAGTAGTGTTCTGGATGTTTTTTTTGAAATTCCTTTAAGCCAAACATTCCTGGAATCGCAGCATTCACAGCCACGATAGGCGTTGCACTTGTTTTCGTTTTTTCATCAAGATAGTTCATAATTATTTGATTAAAACTTTCACTAGTAGGAGCATTTTTCGCTTCGCCTGTTTCTAAATCAAACGGTACATGCCAATGATATTTCATTTTGTTTTCGACGGCTGGCTCATAGCCATGACCTTTTTCGGTGTGAACATGTAAAACGATTGGATGGTCAATGTCTTTAATTTCTCTGAAAACCTCAATTACTGTTTCTAAATCATTACCATCCGCAATGTAGCGATAATCATACCCCATCGCTTTAAATAAATTATCATTACTTGTCCCATTGCTTTCACGAAGCTCTGCTAAATGACGATATAAACTTCCCTGATTCTCATCAATGGACATTTCATTGTCATTCACTAAAACGATCAAATTAGAATTGATTGTTCCACCATTATTCAAACCTTCAAAAGCTAAGCCTCCACTTAAGGAACCATCCCCGATAAAAGCAATGATATTTCCTTTCTCCTGTTTCAAATCACGGGCTTTTGCAAGACCGACCTCTAAACTGATCGAAGTTGAAGTATGCCCCACAGTAAAATAATCATGTTCACTTTCATGTTGATTGGAATAGCCACTAATTTCGTGGTAGCTTCCCTCCTCAAATCCATTTTTACGACCAGTTAATAACTTATGTCCATAAGATTGATGGGAAACGTCCCAAACAATTTTATCCTTGGGCGAGTCAAACACATGGTGGAAAGCAATTGTTAATTCCACGACACCCAAATTTGGGCCGACATGTCCTCCGATCGCACTATTTTTTTGTAAAATCTTTTCTCTCATTTCTGTAGCTAATTCAGACATTTCGTCTATCGTTAGTTTTTTTACCTCTGTTGGACCATTGATTTGGTCTAAGATGTTTGTCTTTATACTCACTATTCTCTCTCCTTTTGCAATAACATGTCCGAAAAGAATAACTCATTTCGGCCTTAGTAATTGTTACCACAAAAGATATTGTACTACTTGGAGTCAACTCTAAGTCAAGAGGATTTTGAGTAAAACTTCACAATAACAATGATATTTTTATTCTAAACAGCTTACACGAATAAACTTTACTAACTAGACCGAATTTTTTTAAAGTAGATAAAAAAAGCTGAGACAATTATTGTCTCAGCTTCTGATTTTATTTATGATCGATCAAATGATCCGATCAAATTCTTACAGTTTACGAGCAAAGAATGATACGACCAATACAAGAATGATTGCACCAATCAATGATGGAACGATTGCCATGCCCCCGATACTTGGTCCCCAAGTGCCAAGTAAAGCTTGTCCGATCGCTGATCCAACTAGACCTGCGACTACGTTAGCAATGATTCCCATTGAAGAACCTTTATTTGTAATAGCCCCTGCAATTGCTCCGATAATACCACCGACGATTAATGACCAAATAAATCCCATTTTAATTTCCTCCTAATTTCTTTTACTAACAATCAATTACTGAACACGTGGTTCAGTGTTTTCTTTCACTTTTTGTGTTCCTTTATTCATAGCTGCTTTTGCTTTATCTGTTTGTTTTGAAGCAAATTGACCAGTTGATTTAGCAGCATCTGTCACTTTGTCTTGGACAGTTTCTTGATCTTTTGCATATTCTTCTTGTGTTTTGATATCAACTACATTCACATTCACTTCAATTACATCTAAATGTGTCATATCATTCACTTCACGGCTGATCAAGTCTTTAATTTGATCATAGATATTTTCAATATCTTTTCCGTATTCTACAACGACATCTAAGTCAACAGCTACTTGTTTTTTACCAACTTCTGCATTGATTCCTGCTGTGACATTATCCGTGTTCACTAATTTTTCAGCAATGTTTGAGAAGAAACCGCCATCTAATGTTAATAAACCATCAACATCTTTCAAAGCATAACCGATGATTTTTTGAATTACTTTATCTTCGTAAGTTAATTCTCCACGTGAAATATGGTTATTCTCAGATGTCATTGTATTTGTGTTTTTGATTTCTTTGTTTTCCATGTCCAGTTCCTCCTAAGATTTAAAAAATTGATCAAATATTTTTGTTTCTTTCAAATAAAAACCAATGCCTGCACCTATAGCAGTCATGATTAATATTAGAAGTGTTTTAAAAAATCCAACTGTTATCCATAAAACAGCTAACAGTAAGCCAAGTCCCCCGAAGATAATAGGGAGCTTGTACGCTGAAAATATCTCTTTCATGATGGGCCCCTCCTATTCTACTCGAGCGTGCTTGTGTGCATTACTGTCGTAATCTTCAAATCCACTATAAGTAACAGCTACAGCGATGTTTTGTTCAGTACCAAGTACTCGTGCCACTTGTTGTTCAATGTCACGCATCAATTCTCCTGTTTTACCAATTAAAGAGGATGTTCGTTTTAAATCCCCTTTTACATGGACATTGATTTTATTTTTTGTTGAGCGTACTCGAACTTTTGGTGAACCAACAAATTCTTCTTCATGTAATTGTGATCGCACAAGCCCTTCGATTGCTTTCTTGTCTAAAGTCAGTTTTCCATCTTTTTGTTTTAAAACAAACGTTCCTTTGGATTTTGGATAGAAAAGAACAACTAATAACAAAATAAGCACAAGTATAGCAAAAACGACAGCTGTCCAAAATAGATATTGTTGCATGTAGTAGTTCGTTATGACAAAAAATCGAAAACGTTCCAACTGTTCTGGCATCATATACGGTGCGTTGATCAACGCAATCCCTAAAAGCACCGTCAGCAAGAATAAACTTGCAAGAATACCGACGATCTTCCACCCTTTATTCATTCTCCACCTCCTACTTCTAATTGACCGTGATCACACATGTTATTTACAAGATTTAATAGAAAGCGCTACCATGCCATGCTAATACTAATAGCCTTTTTTCACTTTCTATGACAATCATTCATAAATAACGTTTCCCTCCAATAGACTGTATTGCCTTTTTTCTATTGGGTATATTTAAAGGATAGTAGTCTACATTAAAAAATGCAAAGATAATGCTCAGTTATTATTACAAAAAACTATCAGTTGCTATGAAAATTTTCTAATATTTATCGTTTCCTACTCTCTTTCTTCTTTCTTATCTGTAAAAAACAGATAAAATTTCTTTCCAAATATCTTTTAAATGAATTATACTTAAGTAAAGATCATTTGAAGAAATGGAACGCTTTAGCCATGTTTTTGAAAAAAGGGGTGTTGTGAGATTATGGTAAAGAAAATAATTTATGCTCTAATAACTACCTTAATTTATTTAATCGTTTCTAATGCAGGGAATTTATTTTTTGGAATTTCAAAAGAATTTAGTTGGACAACGACATTATGGGAATCTTTTTTCTTTTTTATATTTGTTTTGCTCTTACAAAATTATCGAAAAAAATAAGTCTTAGGGTCAAAATAGCAACTACTATTTTTGATCCTAAGACTTATTCGTATAATGAATTCTTTTTATTCCACTAGTATTTCTATTTCCAAGTTTATTTCTCGATTTGTTTCAATGCATCAGGTACTTTTGGTTCATAAATAATTCCTGTACACATTGTTCCTTTACCTATAGCTTCTGTAGCAACAGCAATAGCAACAGTTGCTAAAATTTGCATGTATTTTAATTTTTTTGAGCTAATTTTTTTTAACATTTTCTTCATCCTTTCTTTTTTGAACAAACATTAAAAGGGTTGAGATCATCATGCCTAACAACAGTAAGGTACGAATACGGTTACTTGATTGAATCCCACCAAAAATAGTTAGGAACAAACTGACCACTATCATCTGGCTCTTTCCATTTAGCAAAGAACTTTTCGCCGGTTTTTGTGCGATCACTATCCCTTTGAACCACAAGATCAAGCAAATCATGAGACTGCAGATCATAAAGGTGGCTCTTGTGACATCTACAGCAAAAGTAGTAACTAGATATGGTAATAAGACAAAGAAAAATAGACTTAAGGCCGTACATACATTACTATCTCTTGCATGGAAACTTTTTGTTGTTCTTCTCATTAGTGTAAATGCCAAATGAGTAGTCAAAACCGGCAGAATAATATGAAGACACCCAGCTAAACAGTAGATAAAAAATATCTTTGAACTAATTACCAGAAGAACAGCTAATCCATATTCCATTTTTGCCAAGTCAATTTCTGACAATTGTAATTGTCTTCCTATCCGCTTACTAATTGTTTTTGAAACTTTTTCTTCTAAAGATATAGATTCTTCCGACATTTGATCCGCTCCTTTTCATCTATATTATATTTGTTTTTTTATAAGATAGTTGGTTTTATCAAAAGTGAACGTTATTTGATCAAAAGTGCGGAATACCTGGAGATGTAATCAACAACTGGTTAATTTCTTGAACTGATTTACTACTTTTTTTAAATGACGAGTAGAAACTAAACATTTTGCTCCATTGGACATAGTAATCACTCGTTCTTTTTTATTGATTTCTTTCACATTCATCAGATTAACTACATAAGATTGATGGCAACGACAAAATACCTCATACATACTTTCTACTTCTTTGATCTTCCCTATATACTCAATTCTGCGGTTATCTAAATAGACGATCAATTTATGGGGTGTTGGACTAGATTCAAAATAAAATATCTCATCGACATATAACTTTACATCAATTGGACCATTCTTAATCCAAATTTGGGGTCTAGTTTCCAGATTTGTATTCAAATAGCGTTCAATTGCGACGTCAATACATTCCGTCACTCTCTTTTGAAAAGTATCCATATTATCTTTGACAATGTAATCTAATGCTTCTACTTTGTATAAAAAAGTTAAATAGACTAGATCTGTATAAGTTGTCACAAAAATGATTTTTGCTGTTGGGTCGTAATCTCTGATTTTTTTTGCTAACTCGATCCCATTTAAATCCGTTTTTAGATCAATATCCAAAAAATAGATTCCTTCTGTTTTATGTTTTGAAATAAACGACAAGATCATCATTGGATCATCCGTAGCAAATTGGAATTGAACATCATAGTCTTTCATCAATAAATAATTTGTAATCATTCGAGTAAGCTTATTACGATGAGCAATTTCATCATCACAAACAAATATTTTTAACATTACTAGCCCCTCATTCCACTAATCGTTATGATTTGTATAAAGCGATTGTTTTCAATTTTTGTTTCTAAAAAAACATTCTCGTTCAAATGAACAAGCTCGTCCAGATTCGTTAGTCCTAGTCCTTGATTTCCTTTTTTAGTAGTAAAATTTACTTTTTTCAATTCATGTAATTTAGGAATACTCGAACGACATTGATTCATTAAGACAAAAAAACAATTTTTGTCTTCCTCCATAATAGTCAATTCAATTTTTCCCTTTTCTAAAAAGGCTGATTCTTCAATTGCATTATCCAGTATAATCCCTAGCATACGAACAAGTGTGACTGTTGAGATAGCGATATCCGTAATGGGTGTTGGAATCATTACGTTTACTTCGACACCCTTTTGGCTAGCCACGTATAATTTACTCAAAATAATGCTTTTTATCTCTCTAATTTTAAGATTTGAAATCGAAGCAATTGGGAGATTGTTTTCTTCAAAAATCGTTTCAGTAGCTTTGATACTTTGATAAAAATACTTTTGCAGCCCTTCAATATCCTTTGTTTGAATATAATCCTCTATTGAAAACAAAATATTCTTATAATCGTGTTTAAATTTTCGTAATGCAAGATAGTTATTTTCGATCTGTTCGCTGTATTCAATCAGGTGACGCATTTCTTTTTGCTGTTCTCGTGTTTCGAATTCTTTTTTCTTGATAAAAAGTAGTACACAATAAATTATGGTAGACATTACACCATAAAGAACCGTAAATAATTCATTACTGATAACTAGGAATCTTGCTAAAACAGAAAAACGATCACTACAAATGTTAATAAAGTAAACAATAATCGTAAAAAAAACAACAATGGCCGCTATTTTTAGAGTCGTTTTATCCCTAATAATCTTTGGTATGACCATTTTTTTTAGAAAAACAGTAACGATCCACAAACAACCTGTTCCTAAAACAGCTGTAAAAAAATCGCTGATATCCCACCCTAAAATTTTATATAGATATTTGGCTGTTCCATCAATGAATATGTAGAAAAATAAAATAATCGAAGGATAAAATATCGCTATATCAATGTTTCGATCAATGATATAGATACTTAGACATAACCCAGCCCATAAGATAACTGTCGCTATGATATTGATCCATTGATATAAAGCAATATAAGCGATTACACTAACAAACGAAAACAACTGAAACTTTTTATTTGATAAAAGATTCCTTAGATAACCAAGAGCCATAAAAACAGTGTAAAGCTGACCAATCAAAATTAGGATAAATAAACTTTCTTCATTTAATTTCATTTAAACTTCCCCTAACAACCTAATAATTTTATCTGAATTTTTTATCCATACTTATATAACAATTTATACTAGCGTATTTTGTTTCTCCACTCCCCACAACCAAACAAAATAAAACAATTAGTTATTTGTACACCTAATTTTAATAACGAAAAATAGAAATAAATTTTCCCAACCAATCATGATCTTCGTTGTTATTTGTGATTTTAGCATATTTACTTTAGATTTGGGAGGGTATAAACATGATAATGATACGTTTTTCTACTTAAAAGTTCTGTTATTTAAAACTATCGCAAATGTAATCTAAATTAAATATCTTTTTTGCAAAAGATATGTTATAATTAATCTATTGCGATAAATATTTTATGCGAGATTTTGATTTGTTTTGATGAAATTTAATCCCACTGGCGTAACTTCAGGGTTACAAGGATGTATTAGTGGTTAGGGAATACATTGTTTAAATGAGAAATAGTCCATTTTTAGTAATAGTTTTACAGCTTTAAAATATAATATGATTCGTTAGAACGCCTTTTCTTTATTGAAAAAGGCGTTTGTCCATCCTTTTATTTATCGTTTATCGATAAATAATTATTGATAATGAACAAACCTCATGCTATACTAATAAAAATTTAGGAGGCATTTTATGAAATCCAAACTGTTCTTTATCCAATTAATCGTTTCTGTTTTTTGTTTTGTTCCCCTTCTCTTGGGAACGCTATTAACTATTCAATTGAGTACAAATCCTACAAATCCATTTAGCAACTGGCAAACTACACTATTTATTCTAGTTCTTTACCTGATCCTTCTAGTGACTTTGTTGCTCAATTTCTTCCTGCTCCGCTTAGTCAAAACCTTCCCTTCAAAGGAAACTTTTACTAAGAAGAGTCTAAAGCTTAGCAGTAAAATCCGATCTTGCCTTTTATGTATCACGATCCTTGCATTTGGTATTTTGCCAAAATTTTATCAAATAGCTGATATGAGCGATAGTCCAGGAATCCTACTCATCGCTTTCGTCTTACTCTTTATCCCTTTTTTTATCTACATCCTTTCAAGCATTTTGATTGATTTACTCAAACAAGCCATTTATTTAAAAAATGACTATGATCTAACAGTGTGAGGTGTCGAATGTCTATTATTATCAATTTAGATGTCATGTTAGCCAAGCGAAAAATGAGCGTGACCGAACTGAGTGAAAAAGTAGGTCTTACGATGGCTAATATCTCTATTTTAAAAAATGGTAAAGCAAAAGCGATTCGGTTTTCTACGCTCGATAAGATTTGCGAAGTTTTAAACTGCCAACCAGGTGATATCCTCGAATATCAAGATACAAGCCAAATGAGAGAGTAGCTCATTTCTTTAGTTGAGTGACACCAATGAAAGCTAACTACTTTCTAATCAATCTGAAGACCGACAAAAAAGCCCACGGCAGCTGTAGTCTAGCTAACGTGGGCTTTTTAATAACTGATTATCTTATTTTTTAGAATTTTTATTTGCTTTTCTTTTTCTCCAAAACAGGATGATTCCCGCTAAACTAACAATCAAGACACCTGATACAGTAAAAACCGTATTTTTTGTTTCATTGGTTTTTGGTAAATTACCATTTTTTGCGCCACTTGTATTGTCTCCATTTGAGTTCTTTTTTTCTGAATCTGTTCCTGTGATCTCTTTATCTTCAGTCATGCTATCTTCTGTACCATCTTCTAAAGCACCATCCGTCCCTTTTTCCACCACTTCATAAGCCGCTTCAGTTTCAGTAGAAAAACCACCATAGGAACGGTCAGCTTTCACGACTAGTTTAGCAACACGATACCCCAAAGAAGAAGTATCGATTTCTGTTTCAGGATCTAATGCAACCGTATAAGCAGTTTTCGGCAGCTCTTTGCCATTGACTTTAACTTCTTTCAAAAGATTTTTAAGGTCCACACGTTTCGTATCGATAACTATTTTCGCTTCTGCTGGTGTCACGGTAAAATCTCCTGTTGGTTCAAACCCATATTCAGTCACATTGTAATACGCATAATTGGAACCATAAGTGTAATTTCGCTCTTCTTCTTCTGCCATCAAGACATTCCCACTTGGATCGGCATGATACACTTTAATTTGATCTCCCACCGAAACTTTTAATGGTTCCCCACTATTGAATCGATTAATCGATTGTTCAATTGTTTGCGTACCGCGAACTTCGTATTTATATTTACTGCTGTTATTTGTAAAAACTTCAATCCCATAGTAAATTTCCATGTCATCATATTCTGTGATACGGTTCGATAAGTCACTTCCGTCTTCTCCCTGTAATGATTGGAGTTTGATTTGTTTGTTTTCTTTTATCAAACTGTAGGCACCTACAGTATCGCCATCTTGATTTTTTAGTTGGATCGTACTTCCCCACTTCACTTCGTAAGGCACTTCCACTTCTGTAGAAGTCACCTCATCTGCGGTAGACAATTTCACTTTTAACATTTTCTGTCCAGTGGTATTTGTATCAAAGTCAGAAACTTGTTCGACATCATATAATGTCGTCTCTAATTTTTGACCATTGAAAGTGACATTTTTAATCAAATCCATTCCATCAATGTCACTGGTATCTTCGCCCAAGGTAAATTCATGCGAAACTGTTTCAGCCTCCATCTCAGTGATGGGAACAAATTCTTGACTGGCCACTTGATAATAGGCGTAGTTGGAACCCGCTGTATAATTTTTCGACAAGTCATCTCGCATCAATAAATTATTCTTCGCCTCTGCATGATAAACTTTAACGATGTCCCCTTCCTCAATCGGTAATGGTTGGCCATTATTAAACCCATTGATCGCCTGCCACACTGTCATATTGCCCGTCACATCATACTGGTATTTTATTTGTTCCGATAATCGAGTAGTCGGATCTAAGCCCATAATATTTTCGACAGTGACACCTGTTTTTTCTTCGGACTGATTTTCTGGATTTCCTACTATTTCGATTCGATAGTAAGTATCGCGACCAAAGGCACTATTCACATGATCCGATAAAACGGTGGAATCATCCCCTTTGCCAGCTTGTATCGTCCACTCTCCGCCTTGTTCCACAATACTATAAGCGCCCACATTCTGGTCATTTAACCCTTTAAGTAAGAAAGTACTTCCCCAAGCCACTTCATAAGGAACATCCAGTTCAATATCTGCTGAGCCATCTTCTGGCTTAAGATTTAATTTGACTTCTCTTTTACCAACAGTAGAGGTGTCCATTTTAGAAAGTTGCGTAATCTTATAATTTTTGCTTTCCACCCGTTCACCATTGATCGTTATATTCGCTAATAGCTGACTCAAGTCTATATTTTGAGTGTTTTCCATTAAAGAAAAAACTTTATTTGGTCCTACAGTTTCAATTACCGGCATGGGCTCAAAACCATAAGAAGTTATGCGGTAATTAGCATATGGAGAACCATAGGTATAGTCCTTTTCTGTTTCATTTACCAGTAAGACAGAACTACCGTCTGAACGTTGGGGATGATATAGTTTTATGATATCACCTGCTTGGACATTCAATTTTTGTTTCGAGCCAAAATTAGCCATTACCTCTTCTAAAGTCGCATAACCCGGTATCTCTTGCGAGTAAACAGATCGCCCTTCACGCACTATTTCAATGGAATAGTAAAGTGAAGAATCGGTACTAATTGGTGCATTAAGATCGGTTTTTAATCCTTGGTTAAAGACTAATACCCGATTCGTACTGGAAGTTCCCGCATATAATGAAAAGGCCCCGGCTGATTGTCCATTCTGAGCTTTTATCAAAATAGTTTTTCCCCATTTGACTTCATAGGGAACGTCAATCTCTTTTGACACCAGCCCATCTTTCGTATCAATACGTACTTTGATCGTTTGTGATCCTGCCACCGAAGTATCAAAATCACTCATTTGTTTGACTGTATATAGATTACTAGCCACTATCGTTCCATTGACCGTAATACTATTGATCAACTTCGATCCATCAACGTTACTGCTGTCTTCACCCAAGATAAATTCTTGAGGCATCGAATCAGCCGCTACCGCTAAAATTGGTTCCAAGCCATATTCAGTGACTTCATAATACGCATAATCGGAACCCATCGTGTAATCCTTGACTAATTCGTCTTTCATTAATAGATTTTTCCCAACAGAATCGGCATGGTACACTTTGATCACGTCACCTTCATTGACATCCAGCGGTTTTCCCTCGTTGAAACCGTAGATGGATTCACGAATCGACTGATTGCCTATCACTTCATAACGGAACTTGTTAGTTGTCCCCTGTAAAATTTCAATGGAGTAAAAGGTACCTCTGCCAAAGTAGTTATTGACTGGCTCGTCTAATTCTGTACCTTCTACGCCCTGGCTAGCTTTAATCTGCCATTGATCATTACTTTTTAGTAAACTGAATGCACCAACAGTCGATTCTTTCAACCCCTTTAGAACGAAAGTATCACCCCATTTCACTTGATAAGTGACTTCAACTTCTTCAGAGACTAAACCATCTTTTGTGGTAATATTGACTCTCATCGTTTGCTTACCAACTGTTCGAGTATCCCCCCCATCGATAAGGTTGATTTTATACTGTTCATTCGAAGTTAATTGATCATTAAGACGTATATTTTTGATGAACTCTTGTGGATTCAATTGGTTGATATCTTCGCCTAAAAAAAATACTCTTGCGCTTTCAGCTGTTATTACGGGAGCTGGGTCTAAACCATACGCTGTTACACGATAACGAGCATTCTCTGTTCCGTATGTAAAATCTTTTTCTTCTTCATCAATCATCACGACCGAGCTATTAGCTGTTTTCCCTGGGTGTGTGATTTGGATGATATCATCTATTTTAACTTCTATTTTATTCTCTTTATCTCCGAAAGCATTCATAATTTCTTGTAAAGTTGCCCGATTTGTTACTTCTTGCGTATAGATCGTTCTCTCATTACGTAAAATATCCAACCGATAATACAGTTTAAATGGATCTTGTAATTTTCCTACCGCCACGTTTAACGGTGATTCTAATCCTTGGCGAATCGAAAGAGCTGCGGAGTCATTATTTGAGTTACTGACATCAAGAGTGAAAGCACCTGCAGAATGGCCATCAATTGAACGCATTAAGATGGTATTGCCCCATAATACGTTGACTGTAGTGGTTCCTGTTCCTTTAATCCAGACACTCGCCTCAGAAGTTTTTTTCTTAACTGTAATGTTTACTTCTTTTTGACCAATAGTCTGAAAATTTGTATCGGTTGTTTCGTCCACGACCAATTCTAGCTCATTAACGTCTACTTTCTCACCTAACAGTGTCACTTCTTCTATATAATTTTTAAAATTTGAACTTAAAGAAGGGTAGGATACTCCTAATATTCGTTCTTCTAATGGTTTTAATTTAACTTCTAAACCTGGATTGGAGATAACTTCAATTTGTACTGCACTATCTGCAGTACGCCCATCTGAGGAGGTCGCTTTCGCCAGACATGTTTGAACACCCTCTTGATTCATATCAGGGGCTTTGACCCATTCAATTTTATATGTAGACTCTTCATAATGATTCACCACATTAAAATAATCGGCTGCTTTTGGAACAGCACCATATTGTATGAGTTTATGTTCTCCTGCTTTTGGTAACATCTCTAGCGGCAAAGGCATAATCGTAATCGGCACAGTGACTTCAAGTGTTCTTCCAGAGTCATCACTGACTACTATTTTCGCTTCTTGCACTCCTGGCTGACTCGTATCAGGAGACGTTTTCCATTCATATTTTACATTTCCTCGAGTATTCTCTACTGACTCAATATATTCTACAGCGTTAGGTACCTCATCACCTTGTTTAAGCGTATGTACGCTATCTTTTATTGAAGCTTTCAATTTCCCAATACTTGCTTCTGCATCAGGAAAATCTACTGAAAAATCAATTTCATCATATTCTTTAACTATCCCATACAAGTAAGTAGGTTTATAAGCGATTTCCATAGGGAAAATCTCGGGTTGGTTTGGCGCAATTTTCAGACGAGTGAATGTAACATGATAAGCCGGACCCTCTAATTGGACCAATTTCATTCGCCAATTTCCGCTTTTTGAATCTACACTAAAATGTTTACCTTCTGGAATAGTTCCATTATGTGGTGCCCCTTGAGGTAATAAATATATTGTGTCATTCTTTATCAGAATGCCATCACGAAGGAGATCAGGGTCATAAGCTGGTTCCATAAGACCTATCTGATTGCTATAATCAAAGTCTGAAACAAGTATATATTCTTTTAAATTTACTTGTTCATCTACTTTATAATTTAAGTTAATCTCATCTACTGTAAGTCTTATCCTAAAATTCAAATATTTTCCTAAATACGCAGAAGCTGTCTTCCTAAGTTCTCCACGTTGATAACTGGTTAGCACAGAGTCTCTAGAAGAAATTGTTGTATTTTTTTGATCATCTTCTGAATCTACTAGGTTATTATTATCTGCTTTTTCACTTGTTTTTTTTTCTTTTCCCTGATTTGTTTTTTCAGTTCTTTTTGATTTTTGACTTATAGATCTGCTTTCATTTGTAGGCAACATCGAACCTGCTCCCACGATAGTCCCACTATTCGTTTGACCGAGTATCAATGCAAAAATCAACGCACTTTTCAATAATCGTTTTTTATCTTTCAACATAATCCTCCCTTGATTACTCTATTAAGAAAAAAATTTTTCTTTCATCAAGAAGCATATAAGGAATTATTTTATCGTACAATGTCATATTTTACCAACAAACCAGGAAAAATAGACTTACTTCAAATCGTTATTTTTTAAATTGTACTATAAATATAAAAGGAAATGAAAAAAACTGATATTTATGGGATTGATGAATCATCATTGATTTTTCCGTTTCATTTCAGATAGTAAAAACGCTGAGTAAAACTGATATTACAATAAAATTTACTTTAGATAGAATTCCCCCACCCTCTATATGTGGTTAATGAATAAAGTTCAACAGGACGATTATCGTAGTAACTTGAAACCGACATGTACGTTTAGTTAAGCAGACATCATTGTTAGTTTTGTTATAATAACTATAATTTTCGTTATACATACAGTAAAATCGTTGAAAAGCTATTTTCCAAAGCTTACCAAAGAATTTTTTCGGATATTGATAGACGATAGCTGTTATCCTCAGACTTGTATAGAGCTTTATTTGTGCAAATGGTAAGCTCAGTGCCAAAAAAGCACTCATCAGAAGTTTTACGACAACTAATGAGTGCTTTATTTATTTCAATAGGATTATACTACTTTTTTGGTTCTTCTTTTGGTTTTTTCTTTTTCCAAAACAGAAACATTCCTACCAAACTAATTAGTACGGTGCCTAATAGAGGGAACATTGCATTTTTGGTTTCATTGGTTTTTGGTAAGTTACCACCATTTGCTTCTTCTGTTCCTTCACCTTCCGCGTTGGTCTCTTCTTCTGTATTTCCTTCGCCTGAACTTTCTCCTAACGCTCCTGGTGTTCCTTCTTTCACCACCTCATAAGTCGCTTCAGTTTCAGTAGAAAATCCACCGTAAGAGCGGTCAACTTTGACCACTAATTTAGCGACACGATTTCCTAAACTTGAAGTATCGATTTCGGTTTCAGGATCTAATTTCACTGTATAGGCGTTTTTCGGTACTTCTTTCCCGTTGACTTTCACTTCTTTCAAGAGATCTTTAAGATCCACTTGTTTGGTATTGATGATTATTTTTGCTTCTGCCGGTGTCACGGTAAAGTCCCCAGTCGGTTCAAAGCCGTATTCGGTCACATTATAATACGCATAATTGGAACCATAGGTATAATTTTGCTCCGTTTCTTCTGCCATCAAGACATTCCCGCTTGGATCCGTATGATACACTTTGATTTGATCCCCTGCAGAAACTTTTAATGGCTCCCCACTATTGAATCGTTCGATTGCTTGGGCAATCGTTTGTGTGCCTCGCACTTCGTATTTATATTTACTAGTGTTATTTGTAAAGACTTCGATCCCATAATACACATCTGCATCGTTGACTTCAGTGACTCGACTAGCTAAGTTCGTTCCTTCTTTTCCTTGTAACGCCTGGAGTTTCAATTGTTTTTTGTCTTTTGTTAAGCCGAAAGTACCAACGGTTTCACCTTTTTTATTTTTGAGCTGGATCGTACTTCCCCATTTGACTTCGTAAGGTACTTCCACATCCGTAGAAGTGACACCATCTGCGGTAGACAATTTCACTGTTAACATCTTCGCTCCAGCGGTATTCGTATCAAAGTCAGAAACTTGTTCGACATCATATAATGTCGTATCTAATTTTTGACCATTGAAAGTAACATTTTTGATCAAATCCATTCCATCAATATCACTAGCATCTTCGCCTAATGTCAATTCTTGTGAAATTGTTTCAGCTTTCATCTCAGTGATCGGTTCAAATTCTTGATTGGCTACTTGATAATAGGCATAATTTGAACCCGCTGTATAATTTTTCGTCAAGTCATCTCGCATCAATAAATTATTCTTCGCCTCTGCATGATAAACTTTTACGATGTCCCCTTCTTCAATTGACAACGGCTGCCCATTATTAAACCCATTGATAGCCTGACCCACAGTCATGTTTCCAGTCACATCATACTGGTATTTTATTTGTTCCGATAATTGAGTAGTCGGATCTAAGCCCATAATATTTTCAACGGTTACACCAGAACCTTCCTTCGGTTGATTTTCTGAACTTGCTACTACTTCGATCCGATAGTAAGTATCGCGACCAAAAATGTTATTCACGTGATTGGTTAAAACGGTGGAATCATCCCCTTTGCCAGCTTGGATCGTCCACTCTCCATCTTGTTCCACAATACTATAAGCGCCCACATTCTGGTCATCTAATCCTTTAAGCAAGAAGGTACTTCCCCAAACCACTTCGTAAGGAACATCCAATTCGATATCTGCGGTCTCATCGGCTGTCGTCAGTTTTAATCTGACCTCCTTTTTGCCCACAGTTGCGGTATCTAATTCAGAAAGTTTCTCCACTGTATAGTCTTCACTCGTAACAATTTCGCCATTGATCGATACTTGTGCTAACAATTGACTCAAGTCCGTCGTTTTCGTATTCTCCTTTAATGAGAATGCTTTGTTGGAGCCAACAGCTTCAATCACTGACATCGGCTCAAAACCATAGGATGTTACTCGATAGTAGGCATATTGTGAGCCATAGGTATAATCTTCTTCCATTTCATCTACCATTAACACCGAACTACCTTCTGAACGTTGAGGATGATACATTTTAACGACATCACCGGCTTGGACATTTAACGTTTGTTTCGTCCCAAAATTGTCCATTACCTGTTGGAGAGAAGCACGTCCCGGTACCTCTTGTAGATAGACAGAACGCCCGTCTCGCAATACTTCAATGGAATAATAAAGCGAAGAATCGGTACTAATAGGTGCATTGAGATCGGTTTTTAATCCTTGGTTAAAGACTAATACACGATTCGTACTGGAAGTCCCAGAATGTAATGAAAAGGCTCCGGCTGATTGACCATTTTGAGCTTTCATCAAAATCGTATCGTTCCATTTAACTTCATAAGGAACCTCGATTTCTTTTGAAACGAGTCCATCTTTCGTATCAATACGCACGTTGATCGTTTGTGATCCTGCCACCGAAGTATCAAAATCACTCATTTGTTTGACTGTATATTGATTACTTCCCACTGCCGTTCCATTAATCGTAATGCTATTGATCAACTTCGCACCATCAACGTTACTACTATCTTCACCTAAGATAAATTCTTGAGCCATCGAATCAGCCGCAACCGCTAAAATTGGTTCCAAGCCATGGTCAGTGACTTCATAATAGGCATAATTGGAACCAATCGTATAATCCTTGACTAATTCATCTTTCATTAAAAGATTTTTCCCAAGAGGATCGGCATGATACACTTTGATCACGTCGCCATTACTGACCGTCAACGGTTGCCCATTATTGAATCCCTGGATGGATTCACGAATCGACTGATTACCTGCCACTTCATAACGGAACTTGCTGGTAGCTCCTTGTAAAACTTCGATAGAATAGTAGGTATCACGCCCAAAATAATTATCCACCGGATCATTTAAGTTTGTGCCGTCCACTCCTTGAGAAGCTTGGATTTGCCATTGATTTTGATTCTTCAATAAACTAAACGCACCAACTGTCGCCTCTTTCAAACCTTTAATAACAAAAGTGTCTCCCCATTTCACTTGATAAGAAATCTCAATGATTTCAGAAGCAAGTTTATCTTTTGTCGTGACTTTGACCCGCATATTTCGTTTACCGATCGTGCTGGTATCAAACTCATCAAGAGGTTCTACTGTATAAAATTCATTGTCCGCTACCCCACCGTTGATCCGCACATTTTTTACTAGTTCATTCAAATTCGTTTGCTTCACGTCTTCGCCTAAAACGAACGCTTTTTCCGCACTTTCTGCCGTCATGACAGGTGCTGGATCAAACCCATAAGGAGTCACACGGTAACGAGCGATCTCCGTACCATACGTAAAATCATTTTCTTTTTCCTTAATCATCACAACCGAAGCATTAGGTGTCTTGCTTGGATATGTGATTTGGATAATATCATTCATTTGTACCGTAGTGTTGTTATTAGCATCTCCATAATCATTCATGATTTCTTGTAACGTGGCACGTTTCGGCACCTCTTGTTTGTAAATTTCATTGCCATTACGCAAGATTTCCAAACGATAATAAAGACCAAATGGATCGGTCATATCGCCAACTCCTTCATTTAAAGGAGACGCAATGCCCTGACGAATCGATAGCGTAGCTGGGGCACTATTAGAATTACTACCATCTAACGCAAAAGCTCCGGCGGAATAGCCATCAACCGAACGTATTAAGATGGTATTACCCCATAGTACGTTCACGGTAGTAGTTCCAGATCCTTTGATCATAACATTAGAATTAGGATGCTTTGCTTGCACAGTGATGCGTACTTCATGGGTACCAACCGATTGAAATTCAGTCTTGGACGATTCGTTCGCAACAAACTCAAGATCATCAATCGCTACAGGTTCCCCTAACAGTGTTGCCTCTTCAATATAGTTTTTAAATGTATTGGCTAACGTATCAGACGACTCCACCAAGGTTACGGTACGATCCTCAATCGGTTTTAATTTTAGTTGTAACTCAGGATGTGGCAGCACTCTCATGGTTATTGATTTCGTTATTTCTCGGTTATCAGAGGTTCTTACTGTAGCTTCCCACTTATGTATTCCTGCTGTCATTGTATTTGGGTTATTAGACCATTGAAGCGTATAGGATCCTTCCGTGGTTACCTCAAAATAATCATTGACATCTGGCAAAAGAGAATATTGATAGATTTCACCTGCTTCCTTTTTTACTGTGAGCAGAGATTTAACTGTCATCGTAAATGTTAGTTCTTTTGACCGACCTGTTTCATCTTCCACTAATACCTTAACGTTTTGATTTCCTAGTTTATTTGTATCTGGTTTTGTTATCCATGTATAAGTCACTTTTCCAAGGCTATCTTTCACCTCTACATAATCTTCTGGTTTAGGAGAGCTCTTTTCTTCGACCACATGAGGACCATCTTTTACCTCTGCCTTAAGCGTTCCTTTACTTTTAGGAAAATCAACGTTAAACGTCATCGGAACATAACGAGTAGTATAAGCTACCCCATAATCATGATTGATATTACTATAAGGGAACTTACTTACTTTGAATACTTCTTTTTGAGGAATAGCTACTTTTAGTCGCGTAAAGGTAACATATAAATTATTATCTGAAGGTGCTACATAATAAAGTCCATTAGCTTGATCAGAGGTGGTAATTTTCATTTGCCAATTTCCACTTTCTGATTCACTAGTAACATAAAACAAGGCATATGTACCTCTTAAAATATTTAGAAGAGTGACTCTATAATTACTAGAGTTTTCCCAGTTCTCCCAGAAATCACTGAACTCACTAGAAATGATTTCAGCTCCATTCGTATTCCCACCTAGAAAGACGCCAGGAATTTTATAAGTAATTGTATCGCCTACTTTAAAATCATCTGTCGAATTATCTATCATATGATTCAACTTTTTAGAAAGAAATTCATTTACAGCTTTTCCAATTTCTTTTTCTGAGTCAGTAGATGCCGCTATAATGTCAGCTCCAACAGGTATTGGTAATTCAAATGTCGGATTAGCAAAACTTTCAATTGAACTTTTTATTTTATTACTTTCTGTTGAACCAGCAACTTTTTTGTCTTTCTCGGTGTTTTTTTCCTTCGTGCGTTTCTCGTCTTTTTTTACTTCTTTCTTGGTCGTAGTTTTCTTTTCATTCATTTTTGAAATTTTCTTGACATCAATACTTCCCACTGAACTTAACATCGAAACAGCTTCAACAACTGTCCCGCTGGTTTGTCCAAGCGCTAGCGCTAATATTAATGTACTATGTAATAACTTTTTTCTGGTTTTCAATGTACTCCTCCTTTTAAGGCTATATCTTTAAATGGCAATAGAAAAGTAATGTCTGTTTTCTCATAAGAAAGACTCCTTTTTATGCCATACTTATGTTTGATTTCTTCCTTTGTTTCTGCCAATTTAGTAAAGTTAAAACGTTATGTTTCTTAAGTTTTTTTTCTTTTCTCCCAATTCGCCCCTTTTACGTTTATTTTTATGGAAAAACTTCAATAAAACCCTACTTCTTAAGTTTAATGTGAATCACAAGAATATGTAATGTCACTTTTTCACAATGGACAAACACTAAAAGACAGAAGCTGTTTTTGTTATGTAAAACATTTTACTTACCATTAAAAAAGGAGCCTTAGCCAAAAATAGAAGAGACCGAGACAAAAACTTGTCTCGATCTCTTCTATTGACTCTATAAATAAACTAATTTTTAGTTACTTCGCTTTCAACTACTTAGCGACTGAACGAACAGCTAATTCTTGCTTGAATCAGTTGATTATTGGTTATTTTCTTTTTGTTGCTCAATTGCTGATTTGGCTTTTTCCGTTTGTTCAGATGCAAATTCTCCTGTGGCTTTTGCCGCATTTGTCAATTTATCTTGAACTGTTTCACTGTTTGCTTCATATTCTTCTTTTGTCTTAATGTCGACCACATCGACATTGACTTCAATGACATCTAGATGTGTCATTTCATGAACTTCTTTGGCAATGATTTTTTTGATTTGTTGGTAAATTTCTTCGATGTCTTTGCCGTATTCAACAACGATCTTAAGGTCAACAGCGACTTGTTTTTTCCCAACTTCCGTGTCAATACCGGCTGTTACATTATCAGTGTTGACTAATTTTTCTGCCACGTTAGAGAAGAAGCCACCATCAGCTGTTAATAATCCATCCACTTTTTCTAAAGAGATGCCTATGATTTTTTGAATGACCTTATCTTCATATGTCACATCACCATTCATAGATTCGCCGTTTTCCGTTGTGTTTTTTTGATCTTTTGCTGGGGCTTCTGGCTTAGGTGGTGTATGCCCTGGCATTGGAGGTTTTGGCTGATCTCCATGATGTTCTTTTGGATTACTAAAATTTTCATGTTTTCCTTGTTGTTCTGATTGTCCTTCGTTTTCTTTTTTATCATGAGCCACTTTGTTTTCAACGTTGGGTACAACCGGATCTGGATGTGCTGAAACGGGTGCTGTTTTATCTTTAGCATCATGAACACCATTTGCATTGTTCGGTGTCGTTGGATCTGGATGTGCAGATACTGGTTTGTTTTGGTTGTTTGTTTTGTTGTTATCCATAATAGAATTTCCTCCTAAGATTTATGATCAAAAATTTTCGTTTGTTTTAAATACATTCCGACCGCCACGCCAATGATCGCCATAAGGATCAGCAACAAGGTTTTAAAGAATCCCACTGTAATCAATAGTACGGCGAGAATCAACCCAATTGCCCCGCAAATGATCGGAAGCTTATAAGCAGCAAAAAGTTCATTCATTTGTGCCCCTCCTTATTCCACACGAGCGTGTTCGTTTGTTTGATATTTATTGGTAGGTGCTTGGTAACCTGTATACTTCACCGACACTTTTACTTGCTCATCTGTGCCGAGTAACTGTTTCACTTCTTTTTCGATTTCATCCATCAATATTCTTGTTTTCCCGATCAATGAAGAAGTCCGTTTTAATTCACCTTTAACTGTAACTGCTATCTTATTTTTTGTAGCTTTGATATTAACCTTAGGTGAGTGAATGAATTCATCTTCATGTAAATGTGAACGAACCATACCTTCAATCGCTTTTTTGTCTAACGTTAATTCGCCGTCCCCTTTTTTCAATAAGAAGGTTCCAATCGTTTTCGGATAAAAAATGACGATCAATAATGCAATAATTAGTAGAATCGCTAAGCCGACTGCTACCCAAAAAATATATTGCTGCATATAGTAATTCGTTATTGTAAAGAAACGGAATCGTTCAAGCATCAATGGTAAAGGATAGACCGCACTGATCAAGACGACAAATAGTAGAATAGACAAAAGTAGCAGAGAAAAAATGACACCAATTGTTTTAGTCCCTTTATTCATCCTGGCACCTCCCATTTTTTATAAGTTGATAGCTTCCCCACCAGTTACACCATAAATTTGTGCAGTAACGTAGCTCGCTTTATTTGAAGCTAAGAAAACGTAAACTGGAGCTAATTCTACTGGTTGGCCGGCACGTTCAAGCAAGCTTTGTTGACCAAATTCAGGAATAGAATCTTCCGGTTGTCCTTCGTCTAACTGTAGTGGTGTCCAAATAGGACCAGGAGCTACTCCATTAACACGAATGCCTTTTGGTGCTAATTGTTTTGCTAAGCCAATCGTAAAGTTTGCAATCGCAGCTTTCGTAGAAGCGTAATCTAAAAGATGTTCACTTGGATTGAACGCTTGAACAGAAGTAGTGTTGATGATTGCTCCTCCTGCTGGAATATGTGGAACTGCTTCTTTAACAATCGCAAACATTGCTAAAATATTCACCATGAATGTGTCTTTCACTTGTTCTAATGGAATTTCTTCAATAGCCGGACAAGAGATTTGTTGTCCCGCATTTAATACTAATGTATCTAAGCCACCTAATTCACTGACAACTTTTTCAACGATTTCTTTAGGCGCTGTTTCGTCTCTAAGATCATATGGTAGTAAAACAACTTTTCGTCCTGCTTTTTCAATATAGGAAGCTACTTGTTTGGCATCTTCTTCTTCTCCTGGGAAAAAGTGCAAGCCGATATCTGCCCCTTCTCTTGCAAAAGCAATAGCTGCCGCGCGCCCGATCCCTGAGTCTCCGCCAGTAATCAGAACACGGCGATTTTCTAGTTGATTTGATCCTTCATAAGATTCTTCTCCACAGTCAGGAACTGGTTGCATTTCTTTTTGTAATGCTGGTGTATCCTGATCTTGTTTAGGAAATTCCTCAGTATGGTAAAGTTTACGTGGATCAATTAATTTTGGTTCTGTCATGTGTATCCTCCTCATAGTTTGGTACTTTTTTATTTTGTATAATCTTTTCGGTAAAGATGGTAGCCTACAGCTCCTGCAACAACGATCGAGCCAAAGATAACTAATAAAAAGGCTAAGCCAGAGCTTTTACCAGGTAATCCGCCAGTATTCATCCCCCAAATCCCTGCAATCAATGCTGGAACAGAGATCACTAGTGCCGCCGAATCAAGATATTTCATTAGATGATTCAAATGATTGTCCATCATTCCATTAAAAAGATCCCCAATACTTTCTAACAAGTCACGATAGATCAAAATCATTTTTTCTGTTTGTCTTTGTCTCAATTGGATGTCATAAAGTAGACGAGCATCAGCTAATTTCTCAACAAAATCTTCTGATTGCCATAAGGTATCTAAAGTCTCTTTTTGATCTCTCAACGTATGGTCAATATAAACAATGTCCCGTTCTAAATCCGCTTGCTTATATAGTTCTTCGTTTTCCGTCGTTTTACGCGCTTCTTGATCGAGGGAATCAATCCTCTTTTTCATTTCTGTTAGTTCTTTCACGTAATGGGTATAGATGTTCAAGACAGAATATGCAATAAGTGTTTCAAAAGAATTGATCTTATTCCCATGTTTTGCTAATACTCGATCAAAAAAGTCCGTTTTTTTATCGATACAACTAATCAATAACTCATCCGAATAAATAAACGAAATAGGCATTAATCGATTCTCGATTTTCTGCTCCTGGTTGGACAAATTCAGTAGCACTAAGGAAATCGGATGGTTCAAATTCGTCCCCACAAGCTCTTCGATTCTTGAAACTTCTTCTGGCAGAGAAGTTCCGACAAAGATATCTTTTGGTAAACGATACTTTTCAATCACCTGTTCGATTTCCTTAGTGTCACTACTGTCGATCACGAGCCAATTATAGTTGTTTTTGTCTGTCGTTATTACTTTCTCTTTTCCAATAAAGTAATAGTCCAGCATGATCAATCTCCCTTTCTACAAAGGATGTTAGCTAAAGAAACAGTTGCTTAATTTAATGTTACGATCCAAGACAACAATCTCATTTTCTAAAGAGAAACTGTTTAATTGGTGGTCATATGCAAGATTCAAATGTCTACCTAAATAAGATTGCTCTAATTTAGATGTGTAGATTTCCAGAGTGGGATGTTCGATTTTATTGACGTATTTCCCAAATTCTACAAAGAAAGGAATAATCTGGAAAAAACTGCCTTTTGCACAAGCCCCTTTATCTCTTAAAAACGGATCTGAAGAATCAATCAATGCCAAAGCAATTTTTGAATCTTTTCCTACTTTTTTTGTCAATGCCTCCATCGCATGTTTTGTCATCGTGATTTCCATCATCATCATCTCCTTCAGATTATATATAAGTTACGACATTTTTCCTCAGCGGCTCACTTCTGTGTTACGATTGATTCTGGCATAAAGTGGATATTTAGGAAATTTTGCGACACAACGGAAAGCTGTCATGTTTGCATATTTATCGTAGTATTTTTTAGTTGGCCCTTCAAAATCTTTACTCCATGGTTTAACATGACCAGAGAAGTGGATGATCGATGGATCTTTACGTGTTTCTTCGTATTCCTTTTCTCCTTGTGGCGTAGGATGTTGCTTCGCTTTTGCCATGATATACCCTTGAGCATTCCATTTTGGATGTAATGGAATCCAACGATCATGTAAAATTGCATTTAACGCATCTTGATCGTGGAAACGTAATTTTTCAGGATTTTCTTCAATGAATGTTAGAACTTTTTTAGTAATGTCTTGTTCTAACCATTTTTCAACATTGATGAGCATCAATCCAGAATTAAAGTAGCGTGTTGATTTTGCTGGGATCTCCATTTTTTCTAATCGTTGGTGGAAACCAGCATCTTCTACGGCGGCCAAGATCGCACCGTTAAATTCAAGATCCCATAATGGTGTAACATCTTTTACGGTAATCATGTCACAGTCCATATATAAAAGACGTTCGACATTTTTTCCTCTAAATAACTCAGGAATAGCAATACGATAGTAAGCAGTTTCCGGAATACGATCACTTGTTACTACATTTTCAAAGAATTTTTTGTTGATCTTCAAGAATTCAACCTCTGTATTCATACGAGAATTCTTAACAGAGAAACGTAATAATTGTTTGCTTTCATTATCAATGTTGTCATCAATGACATAAAATCGTACAAAAACTTTTGGATCACTATTTTCTAATACTGAAACGAACAGCGCCGCTAGATGAGGCACAAATTTGGTATTACAACTTGATACGATTGCGATTTCTTTTCTTCTATTCATTTACCTCTCCCACTTTCTTTAAAACGCTATGCGCTAATTTTTTTAAATAGACATTTGTATATGGATGATCTTTTAACGTATTCCATGGTTTGTCATGCCCTGTGAAATGAACGATCGACGGCGATTCATTTCCTGCTTTGTATAATTTTTCATACGCAGCATCTGGAGCAGGATGACGTTCAAAGATCAAAGAAGTCTGCATATTCCATTTTGGTTCTAATTGCTCCCAGTCTTCATACAGAACTGCATTTAACGCGTCTTGATCATGGTAAATAATTCGATCACCATTTTCTTTTAAATAATTGATTGTTTTTTCAGTAATCATTTTTTCATTCCAACGATCAATGTCGATAACCATCACGCCTGAATTAAAATAATAAGCATCTGATTCAATCCCTAACCGTTTCAAAGCTTTCGTTTGACCTGGATCGATGACAGCTCCAATCGTTTTACCATTTAATGGTTGATCATATAAATGAACGATGTCATCCAGTACTAAAATATCTGAATCTAAATAAAGCACTTTTTTATAGTCGTATTTAGCTAAGATCTTAGGTAAAGATATTCTTAAGTATGCTGTAGTAGTGATATGGTCACTTACTAGGAAATCTTCGTAGACATCTTTATCAACTGTTAAAAATTGAATCGTTGCATTGTCTGAATGTTTTTTAACCGTTTGTCTAAGTCCTTCTTTGCTATATTCAGAAATACCGTCGTCAATGACATAAAAATAAATGTGTCTTGTTTTAGTGGAGTTTTCCAGTACAGTGGCAATCATCACGCTTAAGTAAGGAGCGTAATTTTCATCTGAAGCAGTTACTACCGGAACGATACCTTGTTTCATCTCCATTAAAATCACTCCTTTTTCTAATCTTTTTCTAACCTTTTCTATATCCAGAATATGCCTCAATAAACTTTAAAGCAAAAGATATGCTTCATTTTCATTGAATAATTCATAAAAATAAACCTTTTTTATCGAATTGAAAACGTTAACTTAATCGTTTTTCTGCCTATTTATTCAATTATAGGATTTGAAATACTACCTATATATGTCTAATGAAAACTAAGAATATTTTTTGAAAAAATTCAAAAACACAAAGCATTTTATTTTTATTTTAGGAAATTCTCATTTAACCTTAGAGTAAGCAATAGATAAAGGGAGCGAATAATATGAAATTAGCAGCAATTGATTTAGATGGTACTTTACTCGATCGGAATGGAAAGATACCAAAAGAAAATATCGAGGCACTTCAAAACTTTGATCGACATGGTGGGATCGTCACGATTGCGACTGGTAGAAATAGCATCTCTGCTAAAGATGTATTTGAAGAACTTGGGATCGGCGGCTATTTGATTTCATCTAATGGTTCTTTCGTGGCAAAGATGATGAAAGGCGAGATCCTTCACGTATTGAAACGTTCTAAAATTGAGCTTGCTACCCTTAAACGGGCCTTCTTCTTAGCACAAGAGGCAAAAATATCAATTATTGCTAGTCGAGAAACTCAAGATGATCAATTAACCTTTGATGAGTCAAATTTGGTGAAAGATGATCCCTACTACCAACATTTCAATTTACAAAATCAGACATTTGCTGAGATCACTAAGTTATTAGAAGATCCATCTGTCAGCTATTTAAAATTGGCATTAACAGATAAAGATGAATCAAAATTGCAAAAACTGCAACAAGATTTAAAAAGTGAAGGGATTGATTCCGTCTTTTCAGACCCACATTTTTTGGAAATCACACCTAAAAATGTAACAAAGGCTCACTCATTAATCTTTTTAGCTGAGACCTTGGAAATCGATCCTCATGAGATCGTTGCCTTTGGTGATCAGGAAAATGATATTGCGATGCTAAAAGTCAGTGGAACAAGTATTGCGATGGGAAATGCACAGAAACAGGTAAAAAATATTGCGGATGAAGTAACCAAAACAAATGAAGAAGCTGGTGTAGCATATATTATCAACAATTATTATTAAGGTTTAAGGAGGGAGACAAAATTGTTAGTAATCGTCGATATGCAAAATCATATTCTAGATCCTGAGAGTAAATATTATGTTCAGCACGCAGATAAGTTAATCAAACAAATCCACTTACGTTTAGAAGCTGCACGTAAAAAAAACGAATATATTCTTTTTACCAGAGATATACCAGTCGAGCGAAAAGAGCAGGATGAAGAAGGCGAAGATTTGCAAATCATTCCTACACTTGCTCCTAAAGAAAATGAAAAAGTCGTCAAGAAATACTACTTCACGATGCCACCGGAAAGCTTACTTGAGATTAAACAAGAAGCTTTTGACCAAGATGAAAAAGAAAAGCACATTGAAGTCGTTGGTACAGAAACGAATCTCTGTGTCTTATCGAATACCATTGCTTTACAAAGCGTATTTCCAGAAGCTGATTTTTTAGTGGATACAGCTTTTGTTTCTGAAAACAAGCATGGCGATCAAGCGCTAAAACTACTCAAAGATTTTAATGTTGAGTTGAAGTAACCGAAAATAAAACGCCCACAACATTTAACTTTGTGGGCGTTTTATTTCGTTATTTACTAAAGGCTTTTCTTTGTTCGTACTATCTATTTCCTAAAATTTGTATTGATCGTTCCCTCACTTTGTGGAAAGTAACGGTTAGGATTTTTTTACTACTAAACTTCCTATAGCGTTTATAAAAAATATCAAATGAGGTTCCCCATCTCCAATAAACAATAGTTGAAACGTCAGTTATTAGTCATTTCTAAAAGCATGCAACTTTTTAAAATAAAAAAACAATGATTATCTAATCATTGTTTAAAGAAACGAGCGCTTTAATATGTACCCTGTAGGACTCGAACCTACGACCGGACGGTTATGAGCCGTCAGCTCTAACCAACTGAGCTAAGGGTACAGTAAAAATTTCAAGATATAAAAATAACTTATATCTACTATAGCATGAATAAAAATCCGAAACAAGCTTAATTAATAAAAATCCAAAAGTATTCCATTAAATAACAAATATTTTATTTTGATCAGACGATTTCCAGCTCTTCCCCTCCCTCTTCACCACAAATGCTCTATCACTTGGTATATGAATTGCTTGAATCATTTGTTTTTTCAAACACGTAGCATATTATTTGTTCTGTTACTCGGAACGTGCTATCTTGTATTTGGGTTGTTTTTTTATTCTTATGATTATTTAAGTCGTAATCACTTTTCGAAGTGTTTTCCACCTCTTAGTATAAGTGGTTGTTCGTTGTTAACCTACGACTGAAAATCAATGATTATTTAAATACGAAATCTATAGGAGTTAGTACTATGATAACATTGAGTCGACTTATTTTTTTTATTCCTACCTTAATTCTTATCCCTATTATTTGTTACTTAATCAACTGGAACAAGGAACGCCTAATTTTAGCGTTTTTTACGTTACCAGCAATCTTTTTTTCATATAAAATCTTAAATTATCAGTATTTTGAACCAGATCAATTATTCGTAGCAGAACTGATTGGTTTGATTCTAGCTTTGTTATTGCCAATTGCTTATTTGGTTTATTTAAATAGAAAGCATTGATCGATGAATTTATTTGAATGACAAAAGGAGCGAATTTATGAGTATTGAAGAAGCGATTTTATTAGATACACTACGCTGTCGGCTGGATTATCTCCGAAAAAAAAAGAATTTAACCGTTAAGGAAGTGGCTGAACAAACCTCACTCCCGTTGGAAACTTATCTACAATTAGAGCAGGGAAAACGTTGTCCGAGCGCTATCGATCTAATTTTTATTGCGGATTTTTATCATGTATCTGTTGACTATTTGATCGGACGATCAGAAAAACCAGACCGCGTAAATTAAACCATCTAATCTAAATGAAAGAGAGTGAGTAAATGCGCTTATGGCATGAAGAATTAATCCCTTTGCTTCCTAGAAAACAATTATTAGGTCAACATAGAGAATGTTGTGCATTAAGAGGTAATGGTTGGGGAAGAAAGCATGCAACAGTTGATTATGTCTTCCAACATTCCCCTTACAAGCTTTATCAGTATCACCAACTTATTCTTACTGAAATGAAAAAGCGCCATTATCTTCCTTCTCCAGAATGGTCTGTCCCGGAGTACCGTGGGAAAGCCTGTGATCCTTATACTTATCTTTCTCCTCAAAAACAAACTTCACCTATTTATCCTGAGCATGACGAGGACTACCTGATGATCTGTTTAACAAACCTTAAACAAAAAGGAATTGATTTAATCCATATAAAAGCTACGGATTCTTAAAAGTTCATCAGATTTTCCTCATTTATTGATTCAAATAAACGCAATGAATATGAGAGTATGAACCTTTTTTCACTCTCATATTCATTATATTAGGATTCATTTAAACTGTCTGACTGACACATTCATTCGTCGATCACGATTCTTCGCTATTGAATAGGGAGAGGCCCGTATCCCTTCCTCAATAGTATTCACTTGAGCGGCAGAGCAGCATTTTTCTTTACTAAGAAAAAACAAAAAAACTACTCTAATGAAAGAGTAGTTTTTATTATGACAGTATTAACCTTTTACGATGTTTACTGCTTGAGGGCCACGTTGACCGTCTTCAATATCAAAAGTCACTGCTTGACCTTCGTCTAATGTTTTGAAACCGTCACCTTGGATAGCTGAGAAATGTGCAAAAACATCATTTCCATCTTCAGCAGTGATAAATCCAAAACCTTTGTCTGCGTTAAACCATTTTACTGTACCGTTATTCATATATATTTCCTCCTAATACGTATCAACGTACGATTTTATTGCAATAAATTATTGATAGGCAAAAGGAGTCATAAACTAAAATAGTTAGCTCAAATTACGTTTCAAAATAGATTACTTACTTAATATAGCATAGATAAATGAGAAACACAAGAATAAACCTCTACTTTTTTTATAGTTTTTTAATTAAAGCGAATAGGCTATTTCTATCCTGTTTATCTTATCTTCTATATAAAGTTAAACAATCCTTAATTAGCAAAGTTTTCTTCTTTATGCTATAATAATAAATGGAATTTCGTTATCAACGTTTCGTTGCCTTTCGCAAGAATTTAAGAAAGGAGAATGATTATGACATTCTATAACAAAGACTTACAATATCGTGTAACTCTAAATACTGATTTGAATCTATTTGTGGTATTTGATAAAACAAATGAAAATCGAGTAGCCACTGGAGTGACGATTGAACAAGCAGTGCAAGAATTGAAAAAATCCGCATAGGAGTGAAAACCCTAAATGAACGATTACAGTTCTAGTTCACTTTAAAAGCACCTATTCATTCAATGGTAGGTGCTTTTTTGTCGTCTATTTACCTCACTTTATTCAGTTCTCTCCTTAACTTATTCTGCCATTAATGAGTATACAATTAAAAATTGGACAAGGTAATACAAAACTCTTTGTCGGTTATATACTACGTGCTATTATCTAAATTATGCAAAGGCTGTATAAGGATGGGTCATATGATTACGATGAGTAAATTACTGTTTTGGATCCCTTTTATTGGTATTATTCTTTTTTTGTCTCTTTATACAAAATGGAACAAATATGACATACTAATGCTTCTCTCCTCTTTTCCGTCTATCTATTTTATGATCCAAATTTTAGAATATTCCTATAGTCAACCTGTTCAATTATTCGATTTCTATCTTAAAGGTCTCGCTTTTTCCACCATCTTCTATTCCATTCTTGTTTTCATTATTATCAAAAAGAAGAAATAGCTCACTTGTTTTAATGACAAGAATATTATTTTTCACTTTTTAAAATCTGTAACTACTGGCATTCTAACAAAGAAAACTATGCAAGGTGTCCAGCGATAATCGATGTAATAAAAATAATCTTACAGCCTAAAAAACTAACCTAAACAAAATTAGTAAAAAAATTTTTGAAACACCTGCTGCAAAATAACAAATAAACGGCGCTCCAGCATCTGCTCTTCAGACAGGATAAATGTTAAACGTCTACAAACGTTTCATTTTTTTATCCTGTCTTCAGAACTAATTGATGCTCTTGCTACCGTTTTCGTTTGACTTACGTCACGTTTGAGCTTTGGCACTATGCAACGTAAAGTTTGCACTTAGCTACCTTAAGAAAAGCCTTGCTATCGACAATCCCTGTTCTACCCATTGGCGTCTCTCGACATTTTTGGGCAGTAGCTTATGTTTACATAGAAGCCTCACCTAACTATTTGAAGATATTTAAATGAAAATCATCAACGACACTAAAAGTCCAAAAAAGCCGACTACCGGAATCATTCCCCAAGTTACAAAGGTTTTATCCTTAGCAAGCTTAGAGTACCTCTGGTCATTATCCATTTCATTCACCTCATCTTTCTATTCTTAATAAACCATATTAATGATTTTTTGTCAAAATTTCATTTGCGAATCCTAGAATGCGTATTTGGGCAAACCCCTGCTAATCCATTTCTCCATCAAATTGAGTCAATGCTCCATCACATGGAATAACTGATCAACAAAAAAATCTAACCAGTACATGCTCCGGCTAGATTTAATAGTTGATTTTGAATCAGACTTTTTATCGTCTCTTTCATTTTTTTGAAAACTAATTTAATTCGTCTACTTTATTTTTGATTTCTTTAGGAATCTTTTCTTCTGCAATTACTCTAGGAGAACTTGTTCTTTTGTCACTGATGTCAGCTTGCACGTAACTACCTGGTTTCAATGGTTGTGGTGCTTCTCCACTCACACTAAATGTTCGTTTGGTTGCTTTACCATCAGCTTTTACAAAAGTCACGTCATAATGGTAACTATATTCACCCGCAATGATTTTCCCATCGCTGTTCTTTGATTTCGTTTTTTCTGGCACTTCTGTTGGAATCTTAGTGTATGCAGTAGTTGTTTTATACGTTTCGCTATAATATTTGTAACCGAAAAATCCTCCAACTCCTAATAAAATTAATACAATAACCCCGAATATTCCCTTTTTCATAAACTCACCTCATCAATAAATTTAACTTATTTTATCTTTTTTGAGCTTTTTTTTCCATTTATTTATCTTTCAAATTTGTCACATAAATGACATTAACCACTTATCAATAGATGCTTATCATCTCCTACATTTTTTTGATAATCCTACTTTTCTATTACTTTCTCGATACCTAACATGATCTTTCGAATAATAAAAAATAACAAATTTTATAATTACATATTTTCAAATCAAACACATCATGTTACTATATGTAAGTAAAAAATGAATATTCTTATTTGATGCGAACTGTTAGGTGTTTTTTTTGAAGCTTTTCATTTGTGAAAAACTGAATATTTGGTAGTAAAGATGTCTTAATAAATGAAACATAAGATATCTATATTTTGGCGACTATCACTACCTGCCATTAAGTGGGAGTAAATTAGAAAATTATTATGGAGGAAACAATGGTTAAAAAAAGTGTTGTAGGGGAAGATGGCAAACGTTACGTAGTAAAGGAGAAAAAGCCATTTTATAAAAAAGTTTGGTTTTGGGTACTAGCAATCATTCTTGTAGCAATAATTGGATCTGCACTGGGTGGCTCAGATGACAATAAAGCAAGTGATAACGGCGGAGAAAAAGTGACAAAAACAAGTTCTACTAAAGAAGCTACATCAAGCTCTTCTTCAAAAGAAGCGCAAGAAAGTTTTTACCAAGTTGGGGATACTGTAAAAGTTGGCGATGCTGAGTACACATTAAACAGTGTGGAACTTACTGACGAAAGAAATCAATTTGCAGATGAACAACCTGCTCAAGTAGTCAAGATTACTTACACAATTAAAAACAATGGTCAAAATGACCTTCCTGTAGGAATGGATGTAGAAGTTTATGGCTCAGACGATAAAAAAGCTTCTTCTTATCCAAATGACAATACAATGGGATCAGTTGCTCCTGATAAAGTAATGGATTGTACTGCTCATTTTGGTCTGAATCAAACTGGAGACATCGAAATTCAGTTTAGCCCATTAGTTTCTATCGAAAAAGCGGCTAAATTTAAAGCAACAGTCTAGTTTATAGATTCATATCAGGCCATTTTAGAAAAAAAGTTAAACGACGGTTAGCTATTGATATGGTTAACCGTCGTTTTTTGGTGAAAAACAAGTTCAGAAATAGCGAGTATCTACTGTCCTTCTTTTAAATAGTCACTATCTGTTATCGCTTTGAACAGTTTGTGTATTTTGCGTTCATTTAGTTTTGTTTAGTTTTTTTCATCTCATCCTTCCTAATACTAACTTCTATATATTACATAAAATTTATATTACATAAGTGAACTAATTTTTCGATCGTATTTCATAGTTCCCGCATATCATTTTATAAACCTCGGTTGTATTCTTCTAATTGGAGTAATCGAACGACAAAGTCTTTGATAAGTCTCTTGATAACCAAAGCTTAGGACACGAATCAACTATTTTCTGACTCGTGTCCTTTGCGTTTATCCTTTTTCTTATGAGGGACTATAAAAAAAGAATCGTTTGGTCAAAACCATCTTATCCTGGCGCATCTTCTAATGTCCAAATTAGGCTTCCTTGATATGCCCCAGTTTTGTAAAAAGGATATAAATTTAACTGGATCTTATGATGATCAGTAAAGCTCGCGCTACCCTCTCCTTGCCAAACCAATTGGTCTTCTGCATTAATCGTTTGATCCACTCCACTCCTATGCAGATGAAGAGCATTATGCAACTGGTCATTCTCTTGGTTAGTTAAAGGTCGTTCTTCTTTTAACTTAACGTGCCAATGACTCTTCTCCAACACACTTTCATCGTTAAGCTGAATTTCTTTTTGATTCGTTGCTTGTACCGATTGATCTTGATCCGGAATCTGTTGTTCCCCAAACGTCAACTGTTCCGGTAATCTAAGCTTAACCCCGTGATCAATTAAAACCTGACGGCTCTCTTCCTTTGATTTTTGTCCTTTTTCGTTTTCCATATAAAAAGCAACTTCCTTGTTCAACCAATTTTCAGGAAGCTGAACATTCACTTTATCTTGGATCTCGTTTTCGGAACTTGGATAGTCCTTTAACCTTAAGACTTCATCTCCACATTTCGCCATAAATGATAAATTCTGTTTCTCTTCACAAGAAATATGAATCGTCACCTCTCTGGTTTTTGAGAAACGAGAAAACAGTAAAGGATTTTCTTTAGGCATCAAAGTAAATTCAATTGGCGAACCTTTCTTATAATGATGAACGAATTGCTGTTCTTCTGGAGTAAAGATTCCTTGATCCCTTTCCACTATTTCCTTGACTGGATAATATCCGTTCAATTCTGGATATTCTTGTGATAGATCAAAAGAAGCTGTTATGATTCCTGAAATGATTTTAGGATCAGAAAGTTGTTGGTTATTTTCATCCAAGTAATTCAGTATGACCTTCCCCACGTAGTATACAGAAGAATAGGCAGAACTCGTTCCTTTCTGTTTGTGATTAATCTGTGTAGTAACAGTGAAAGGAATGTTTAAATAGTCTTCTTTCAAATTCGTTTTATCTACCGGATTTTGCTTACTCCCAATCCACTCAAGATTAAGTTGATAATTCAAAACTGTATCATAAAGATTTTCATTGTTAGGGTCTTTTAACGTTAGTTGATAGGAGTGATCCTCTTTTTGACTCCCCACAAAAAGATCACTAATGTCCGTCCCATCAAACTTCACTACGTTAAAATCTTTAATCTTATATTGTGAGTGAGCTGTCACATCATCCAATGAAAAAGCCACAGATAAATCTTTCATTTTATTCCCATGCCCCACATTCGGTATGGTTTGCATCGCATTTAAAGTAACCTTTTGTTGTTCCTTATCAAAACGCTTATCCACTGCTTCAGCAGCAGGAAACTCTGGACTAGCCAAAAAATCTGTTTCATACATGAGAGAGGATGGCGTATTATCTAAGTTTTTAACAACCGTTTCTATTTTAGTTACTGGTTTAGTGATAATCTGGAACTCTTGTGTAGGATGCCCCCATGGTTTCGAAAAATTATTTTCAAAATACGTCCAGAAAGAATGATCATCACTCCACGTATGGTAACTGATATCTGTTGGATTATTCGCAACAAGATATTTTGCCACCTTACCAATATGATTATAGCCGATATACTTGTTTCGATTGATCCCAAAATAATTAAAAGAAGTTTCAATTGGAAAGGCATTCCCCGCTTGATCGAAAAATTCATAAGTAAGAAAGACTTCGCCAGTGATATCGATATCTAAAAAACTCTTTGGATTGCCAATACCGATCTCTCCTCCTGCTTGTCCATCCTTTTTTTTCATTATTATTTTAACATCTACTGGTTTCCCATTAAAAAAGCCAACATTTTTGATCAACGCACTACTTTCTGGATTCTCCTGATTGACAACCAGCCAATTCCCAGAATACTGACCTTTAACTTGTTCCACAGTTGTAAAACTACCATAATGCATCATAAATGTGTTATTGGCGGGAGTTTCTATCGTATTTGCATATCTGAAATACGGAAGATTTGTAATACTTCCAGCTGCTCGAACTTCTTTTGGAAATATGCCAATCAACCCTAACAAAAAAGGAAGTAACCAAATTTTATTAAACTTACGAACAAATTTCTTCCTCTTTTTACACCAATACAGGATGACTAAAGTCAATAGAGCTGCACCAATAAAGAGAGATAAATGATGGTTAGATTGGTTTGTTTTGGGATACATTTTTATTTTTCCAACTTCTTCAGACTTCGCTTGTCCATCAGTAACTGGTCTATTTCTCTCATTTGGATTAAGAACTTTTTCCATTGGGACAATTTGGTGCGCACTCGTTGGTTGGTAAAAACGAATCCCTACCTGACTATTGACCTGGCTATCAGCTAAACCAATTCGTGGGAAAACAACTAAGAAAGCCAGTAAGAGTATATTGAGCCATCGCTTTTTCATCAATGTGCCACTTCCTTTAATTTCCTTTATTCCTTCGCAATTTTGTAATATGCCACAGTAACAAGCCAATAATGAGTAAGCAAACAATTAGCCCCCCATATAAGTATTGGTAGTTATTGTTCTTCGATTTTTTAAGCTTAACCGTTTTGTTGTTAAGACTTTCATCTTTTCCTTTTACCGTAAAGTCTTTTTTCAACGTCCAAACTTTCCCCGACTTTTCTTTCAAAACGGTAGTTAACGTATACTCTCCTTTTTTTAAAGGTTCATTTTCCCAACTAATCGGTAATTTGAAGGTACTTCGTGGTGCTAAAGAAACCAGCTTACTAACATCGTGTAGTACTTCTTTCTGTTTCTTTTTTGTGATGAAAGCATGAAGATCCAATTGACTCATAATCATTGGTTGTGGATTTGCCAGTTTTGCATAGACTGTTAAATAACCATTATCTAGTCCTGGCTTCGCCTCCAAGAGTTTTAGTTCAGGAGCAATTTTTTTGTCTGAACATTGGAGTTGGATACCAATTGTATACGCAAATTTATTTGCTAAGCTAAATCCAGCTGGTTGATCCTCTACCTTATTCTTTTCTTCATAGCAATAAAAACCACCCAGAACCGTCCCCTCAAATCCAGTTGACGGAATCTTTAATTGAAACACGACATCTTTTTCTTCATTCGGATTCAGTTCAACTGTTTGAGGACCTGAAATCAGTTCTTCTAAAGAAGGACCACCTAATAATTTTTGATCATGTTGTGAATAATCTAGCACCCCATTTTTATTGGTAGTCGCATTATTGGCTGCTACTTTGACTTTTATCTTTTCAGAGCTGGTATTTTTAAGCTTTATCGTCAACTCTTGGGACTGGTTAGGCTCAACTTTAAGATCATAATAGCTTACTTCTGAACGTTGATTCTCTGGCAAGACAGCCTTAGCTTCAAAGTTCACTTCTGTTTTTTCAGCAAAAACTGAGGCAGAGTGGCAAGCAAACAGTAAACTTGTCATAAAAAGGATGGAGACTATCCAGCCCCATCCCGGCCTAAATTTATACTGGAGCATCGCTTAACGTCCAAGTAATCTCAGCTGTATAATTTTTTGCTTCCACACCTGCCCGGGGAACATGTAATTTCACATTTTCGTTCTTGCCATCTGTTCCTTCGAATACTGCAGCAAAAGCCCCTGCACCTTCGCCTGGTTGAGCTAACATAACGGTTTGATTGACTTCGTTTAGTACAAATGTATGATCTTTTGACTCTACCAAATGAGGTGCTTTGGATGAGTTGTTTTTCGTTACTACTTGACCATTGCTTAAAGATAGCTGTGCGCCTGTCAACTCCGAGTGATCTTTATCTGTTGAAGTAAATGGTGAGATAGATACACCTAATGTCCAGCCTTTCGCTCCCCCACGAGTATCATTCACTTGGACAAATGGCTTTTTATTCAATGCAAAATAATCCGCATCTCCTTGTTGGATTTCTTGTTCACCAAAAGTAATGTTTGATGCGAAAGGAATAGACAATGAGCCTTTCGCTCCTGTGCTTGGATCGTCATCATGGGTATCATCTGGTACCACTGGCTGAACATCACTACCCGAGCCTTCCTTCAAAGTTACATTTGTTTTATTTGTGACTTGACTTGTTAGTCCTTCATTTTCAGCTGCACAAACCACGGAACTAGATGTCCCTAATGCCAATAAGGCAAGTCCAGCTATACTAACAACTTGTTTCTTCATAATTCTCTTCCTCCTAATAAAAATTAGTCTGCAATTGCGACTACAACTATTCTTCCACTTCTTGATGAGGAAAAAAACAGTAAAAAAATTCCGGAATCTGGAAAAAAATTAGAAGTACTTTTTTGAAAAACGTTTCGTCTCTCATTTGATTTCCTATTGATACTGCAATAATTGATTGAAAACAGGTGCCAATTCGACTTATTCTCAGCTAAGCCATTTACGATCAAATCCAAAAGTACTGATTGACTCAATCTATTTTCCAATTAAAAAGAGGTCGTGATATGTCCAGATTTGAGAAAAAGCCGGAGAATCCAAAGACAGTTTTCCTATTTTTGGAATTCTTCGGCTTATTTCAAGGAGCTGATGCTTAAACATCGTTTAGAATAAAGTGTGAGTTTTATGTCTCAGATTCTGCCAAATAAACCCTTGAAAATTTTGATTGTTGATAAGTATTTAATTATTTGTTTGTAGTTCTTTCTCTATGCAACTCATATAAAATTTTTTCAAGATTTCGCCAGTTACGTTCTGTCGGAATGTTTTTCATTAACAGTAACGGTGTATTTTTCGTATCCAAGAAATAATTTGAGATCACTAAATCAACCTCTTCAAATTTGGTTTCAGAATCAAAAAAAGAAAGAGCATAAACATTACTAAACAATGTTTTGATTTTATTCATTAACCATAATCGATGAGGACGATGTAGATCATCCGTGAGCAAAATTTTTATTGGTTGAATACTTTTGAGTAACAGTCCATAATAATCCAGCAAATAGTAATAATTTAAAAACAGCTGGTGCGTGTTTTTTAAATGGGGTAATAACTCTGTGGGAGCTATCTGTATCATTGAGTCATAAAACTTCTGAACTATTCGACAAATTTGAGGATCAAGCTTTTCTACTTCAGATATATATGATTTATTGAAAAAAACATCGGGATTCCCCCAGAAAAAACAGCTTCTTTCATAAAACGCAATCAAGCTAAACAAATGGTTCTGGTTCCTTCGATCAAAGTCGTAATCAAAGACTTCTTTTAGCGAACAACTGAGCAATTCTACTAAACGATAGGCTAAACTTTGACTTTTTGTATGAGCACGCACTGCTTGTTGCTCATAGCACACCTTTCCCTCAACAATACCGAAAGCATAGATTACCCGATATAGAAAATATCGTTCATTGTCTGGCAATAGCAACTGGCTTTCTTTCAACCACATCGAGACCAATTCAAAGTTTGGATCACTCTCGATTGTTGATTTCACCTCTTCATCTAGCGAAATATTCTGCTTCTTAGTTCTTTCAAGTATAATCGCTAACCAAAAACTCAGCGTTTTCGTTTGTAAAGCATCTAATTTAAATCCATAGGTTTTTTCAAAACATTGAACATACTTCATGATCCTGTCACAATCAATCAAAAAGGGCCAGTGACCATCTCGTGTTGATTCCCAATAAAAATAGTAATAAAAACTTCTGATATTGATCTCTTCGGCTTCTATTTCCAGTTTAAACGAGTGAAAACCGATCTTGTATCTTTTAAAGTAAGGAACTAATAATTTAGCATATCTAAAAACGGTAGATGTACTCGTATATTGTTTTTCTGCAAAGTCTTCGATTCTTTTTTCGGGATATTTGAACATAAAATCAATTAATTGGTAATTATATGATTCTTTATAATAGGGAAGATAAATACTATATATGGGAAAGTCTTCTTCCTTTTGGATACAAAAGCGCTGATTATTCTCATTTTGTAAAACAATTTTCCCATTAAACTGTTCAAACAGCTCTGATAATTCCTTCATATAAAGAGAAATTGATTTAACAGATCCTCCTATATATTGCTGTATCTCATCCATCGTATACCCATTGTCCGCTTCAAGTAAAAAGTGAATTAGTTTCACTTTTTTTTGGGAGGATTTCGTCAAAAAAGTTTGCATTCAATCACCACCAATTTAAATATTTTTAACTTTCTTAACATTCAAAAGACATTGTTCGTTAACGTTTTGGATTATAGCATACACTGGTTTACGATCAATTCATATGAAAATAACGAGTCATTTTTCAAGTCACAAAGCTAAATCCATTCTCCCATGACAATCAGAAAAATCTACCATTCGGGTAACATTATTTATAATATTTTGTCCAAAATAAAAAGCCCTAGATAAGAGACATTTTTGTGTTTTTTTCTATAAAACTACGATCAATTACTAAAATATAAAACCTTGAATCGCCAATAAACGTTCACGCATGCTTTTAGATCTACTTCTGTTTACAGGAATACTGGTTATGATTCTATAAACCCTTTCCTTATTTTTTACACTTTCAAGTAGCTAGTTGTATAAATAACTTGTTTTTCGGGCTTGTTTATCTTTTTATTAAAGGAAAATATTGAATTCCGATACTATTGATAGTGTGATATAAATAGAGTTAAGGAGGTGAAAAAAAGCTGGAAAAATGAATTGCTTCTCTAGTCAATATCGTAACTACTCCTCAGCTCTGACACAGCAAGACGAAAACAAAATACGAAAGTCAACTAAAGAAGTATCAAGGGGGTCCCCTCTTCGGTTTCAATCTAGCATAATTTTATGAACCATATAGTGAATTTGCTCTTATTTATTTCAATAATAGCGGTAGTTATCAGTGGATTAAGATATCTAGTTTATAAATTTAAGTAGGTGATAATATGAATTGGTTTGATCAATACAAAAAAGACTTTGGTTTCAAAAGCAACTATCAAGTCAGTAAAAAAACAGGTATCACAGCGAGTAGTCTAACCCGTTTAAACAATTCCGATGATTGGAAAAATGTCAAAATCGGTACGATGCTTTTATTGGCAGAAGCGGTGGAAAAGAATCTTGATGGTCTAGTTGGATATCTTAATGAACAAAAAAAGCACTCAACCAACTAAAGGATGAGTGCTTTTTTATAATTTTTTTGCTAGTCTACGTCACTATATCTGCAAGAGGACTGATCACACCCTCCTAAACATCTCTGTAAGGCTTTGACTGTATCCTGCCCGAGCAAACCATCTTGTTTGACTTCAAAAAATCCTTGTAATGCTTTGATCACATTTGATTTGGTCAATGTATTATTGAATTGTGTTGCATATGCCTTCTGATAGTATACTTGCTTATACCGATGGCTGATTACACCGTCTTTGCCAGCTATATCAAAGTATCCCAGTAATCGTCTTGTTTATAGCATTACCGAATCGTCCATCGATCGTTAGTTTGATCATTTCCGGTTTGCTAAAAGGTAATAATTCCATGTCACTGGGACGAATCAATAAATCTTTTTTAACTAGTGACGGTTGCAAAGATGATTTTTATCAACTCCGTCAATTAATGATTGACTCTATCAATCAATCTATTTATGATACTCTTGCTTTATCTTCTAACATAACCTAGCAGTCTTCTTAGTATAGCTCTGCAAGAAAAGGGGACTTATCCATCTGATTTTTTTGCATTTACAAAATAACGATATCAACTACCCCAGCTTGAGAAAAATGATCATTGCTCTATTTATTCTTTCACTAGTGGGATCAATCATAGTGAAAAGAATAACTTTTCATATATTGACTTTTTTACAGAATCTAACTAGCTAGTTACATTTTTAGGGAATCTATTCATTTTTTGAATAACACAAAAAATTGGTGGATGACTATCCAAAAATACAATTTTACTTCTGAAATACTACCTCCTATAATTAAAACAGTTTAATTGATTCATACTATTTAATTGGAGGTAATAAAAATGACTGCAAAAATTACTGAAGAAATGTGCTTTAGCCCATCATTCGAATACATTGATAATGGGATTGAACACGGTGTCCTTAGTCCTTTTGAGACAAAAGAAATAACTTTAGAGAAAGGACAACTGATCGCAGAAGGATTCAAGCCATTATCTTGTGATATCAAAATGTTGAAGGATGTCCCTGTCAAACTACGTGATGGGGTGACAATATATACCGATATTTATTTACCGATTACTGATGAAAAAGTACCTGTTCTGATTGCTTGGAGCCCTTATGGAAAAAGTGCCGGAACCGCACCTCGTTATAAAAACCTATTCAACATGTTAGGTATGGGCAATCATTGGAATTCTGGCTTAACGAAGTTTGAAGCACCTGATCCAGCCTATTGGTGTACGCACGGATACGCTGTTTGTAATCCTGATATGCGTGGTATCGCTCATAGTGAAGGCGATACTACGATGATTGGCTCTCAAGAAGCAGAAGATGGCTATGATTTGATTGAATGGCTGGCTTCTCAATCTTGGAGTAATGGAAAAACAGCCCTGACAGGAACGTCCTATCTAGCTTTTTCGCAATGGTATATTGCTGCCGAACAGCCTCCACACTTAACTTGTATCAATCCTACTGAAGGGCTTGCTGACGGATATCGTGATTTGGCTTTTATTGGCGGAATTCCTGATAAAAATTTTATTGAACGATTACAAGTCAATCATGTTAGCGCAACAGGTGCGAAACGCGAAGATTTAACAAAAGAAATGACTGCTTATCCATTAGCAAATGCTGCACTTTGGCAAGACAAAGTAGCTGATCCAAGTAAAATCATCGTGCCAGCTTTTGTTATTGCAAGTTATTCAAATACTTTGCATACAATAGGAACCTTCCGCTCATGGCGTTCTTTAGGATCGAAAGAAAAGTGGCTTCGTATCCATGATCGTCAAGAATGGCCATACTATTATGATGAAAGCAATACTGAAGAGTTGCGCCGATTCTTTGATTATTATTTACTGGGAAAAGAAAATGGCTGGCCAGACACTCCAACTGTGCGCTATTCTCTTCTAGATCTTCAAGGTGGAAACCAAACAGATATTCCAGCAGAATCTTTCCCACCGGCAACTAGCGAAAATAAACGCTATTACATGAATGGACAATTTCGTTCTTTACAAGAAACACCTGAACCTACAGACCTTCCTGTCAAATATCTAGCAGATAATCTACCTGGTCGTACTTCTTTCCAGATGACCTTTGATAAAGAAACCCACTTTGTTGGCTATCCGAAAGTGAAACTCTTCATTGAGGTCGATGGTTATGATGATATGGATGTTTTTGTATGGGTTCAAAAATTGGATACATTCGGAAATGTTTTAAGTGAATTTGTAGTTCCTAATCATGGTGCTGCCCTTCAAGATTTTACGCAAGAAGGTGCTTCTGCGTTGAGATATAAAGGTGCTTGGGGTCGACTACGTGCATCCATGCGCCATCTTGATAGTCAAGCGACTGATGAAATCCCTGCTTACAGCTTTGACCGAGTTGAAAAACTGTCTCCAAAAGAAATTGTTGATTTGGATATCAGTTTAAGTCCAATTGGCCTTTCTTACCAAGCTGGCGAGACTTTACGAATCGTTATAAGCACCAAAGATGAGCTCGGATCAGTAATGCCTGGAACACCTGGCTGTATACCGGATAATAAAGGAGCACATATTCTCCATACCGGCGGTGAGTATGCTTCTTATCTACAATTACCTGTTATGCAAACTTCAAACAATTCTTAGAAAAACTTGTGAAACTGACGTGTTAACTTTATACTAAGACTACCATAGTATCTTTACCAGAATGGAGTCATTATGAAGTTATCAACCTTAAGATTCTTTGTTGAAGTTGCTGCTGAAGGTAGTTTTACAAGAGCTGCACAAAAATTGTATGTGTCTCAACCTACTTTAAGCAGGCGAATACAAGAGTTAGAAGCTGAATTAGGTATTGCATTGTTCATTCGGCACACACATACCCTTACATTATCAAGTGCCGGTGAACAGTTCTTACGTGAAGCAACCGATGTTTTAAGACGAGTAGATTATCTGACACACATGTTTGATCAGCAAATAGAAACACGTAAATCTGCTCAATTATTAAAAATCGGTTATCCCTCAAGCTTTAATATGGGTAAAATGTATGAACTGTTTGAACAGTTCAAAATAAGTCATCCAACCATTAAATTTTTGATAAAGCAAGATACACCGATGAATTTGACAGAGGGGCTCTTAAATGATCAATATGATTTAGTGTTTAATTTATCACCTTATTTTAAACACACAAATAATATCGATACATTCGTATTTATTCAGAATCATTTACAGCTTGCTTTGCCTATTCGTCATCCACTAAGCGCTAAAAACAAATTATACTTTGAAGAATTGAGTCAAGAAACCTTTGTTTTACTGGAAAGAAAACACTCCCCTATGATTGTTGATTATGTCGTTAATCAGTTTGTTAAACATGGATTCAATGTAAAAGCAAATGCCTACGTGAAATCTCTTGACGAAGGACTATCAAAGGTATCAACGGGAGAAGGATTGGCTTTCTTATATTCCGGAATGAATGACGGAACTTTAGAAGATAAGTACCATATCAAAATCATGGATTTAGAAAATGATAATGACGAACAAAATATTGTAGTTGCTAGAAATGAAAAAATCCAAAATGATCTACTCAAAGAATTATTTTTATTTGTGAAAAATAATAGCTAGAAGCTGTTGAAGCCTGTATAGTAGGCTTCAACAGCTTCTGGTTTTATAATCCATTCTTTGAAAATTCGACACTAGTTTCATTAAATCCTCACAAACATAAGAATGAGAGCAAGAATAAAAGTACATCCTAATAAATCTCTTATAATATCAAACGAACTTTTGATTTTTTTCAGGTCTTTAACACCCCGATTATTTCCATAGGAATAATCGTTCTTACTCTGTAAACATTAACTAAATGAACATCTTCTACATGAGTAGATATGATTTTTACCATTGCAGAATAGGCATCTATTTTTTTTACTTCACCAACAAATGAGAAAATCCAAGGGAAATCTTTTCTTGGAATACAGCGACTCTTATCACCAACTTTTACTTTCTGTGTTGTTTAGAATTTTTAGTTGGAAGATCTGCTACCAATCCCCCAATTCTGTATGCACTTTTATAAAATCCGTCTTTCAATTTTGATTCTTATTCCCCTATTTTATCGATTATTTAATTACATTACTCACTGAGCATTGACTATAAATTTAATAAGAGATACACTTTTTTTAAAGTGATAGGGAGGAAAAAACATGACACTTCTCAGCAAACTTAACACTAATATATTGGTATACACCGGAATGATTCTTGTTATACTTAATGCTATTTTTTTGATTTCAACCTTTTCATAAATATTTTGGGATTTGCTCTTATCTTATTTTCTAGCAGTGTCCTCAAATTAATTGGTAACTTTCTAAAAGATAATCACTAGTTGATTATCTTTTTTCTAAATAAATGCCTGTTGTGTCTCCACCCCTTACTGCTGTTTTCAATTTTCAAAAGCTTTTCTTACTTCATATCACATCATTAATAATTTTCGTTAATGTATCAGAAGGATAGATACGCTTATTCAGTTTTTTTTATCCTGTTCATAAAGTCATTCGAGCTTCCCTATCATCTCATCACCTAGAGAATAACTTGGACGTTTCTTCTTAAGTGGGACATCCGTTTTATTCAGCTACCTCACCTACTTTTCTCTTCTTTGGTTAGGTACATACAATCATACCTTGCACAGAATTGTTGCCTGCCTTACTATGTCTAATTAATGCTTTAGTGGTTCATCTAAGGTAAAAATCAAAGGTTAAACATTTTTCTTTTTTAAAAATGAAACGGTTGAACTTAGAAAGAACGCTTGAGGTTTGCCACCAAAAAAACACCGGTGGCAAATCTATGTAAACATGATCTAATTTTTACACTATTTTCAAACAATCACTACTATTTTTTCGATTCATCCTCATCTCGAAAAGATCGCTCTCCTTATTCTTTCCTCCTATATACCCTATTCTATTTTTGTGATTTTATTGAAAAAACATTGATTCATTTGATATTTTTGAAAAAATGCTACACGATAATGCCTTTGATCCTTCCCTTTCACATGTGGGAAAACCGTGGGAAAAACAGATAAAAAAGAGGTTGAGACAAAAAGTGTTTAGCATCAAGAAATAAGAAGGAATTTCCGAAAATTGCTTCTCAAATTTTTGGTAAATTTCGGCTTATTTCCGAAGATGCTGCTTTTGTCTCACCGTTTATTCGTTTTAGAGATACTAAAAGAGCCTGAGACAAGTTTTGTCCCAGGCTCCTTTGCTATTTCTTCGGTTCATCCTCATCCATTTTCAGAACAGCCATGAAGGCTTCCTATAAGATTGTGTTATTCATAAAGTTTTTCTAATATCTATACATCATTATAAATCCTATTATACCAACTTTCATATTAAGCAAGAGCCTATTATTTAATACTTGCTGATACTCATATAATAATAATTGATATTTTATAAATGGGCGAAAAAATGGCGAATTTTCTTCTTTAATAGAATATTTTTTACCCTGTAGGACTCGAAGATACGACCGGACGGTTATGAGCCATTATATAAAAAAACCACCTCGATTGAGATGGTTAAAGTTCAACATTATTTTACGATATTTACCGCTTGAGGTCCACGTTGTCCTTCTTCAATATCATAAGAAACAGCTTGACCTTCATCTAATGTTTTGAATCCATCGCCTTGGATAGCTGAGAAGTGTGCAAATACGTCATTTCCATCTTCACCAGTGATAAATCCAAAACCTTTATCTGAGTTAAACCATTTTACTGTACCGTTATTCATATATATTTCCTCCTAATATGTGTTTTGTTGCAATTAATATTACTTGGTAAAAGGAGTTTTTATAGTGTGAATATATCGCTCAGATTACGTTTCAAATTAGATTACTTGTTTACTATAACACGGATGCAACGGTAACACAAGGATAACTGCTTGATACACTTTTTAATACAAAATTTGGAGTAAATATTTAGAATGATTAATTAAAGGATGAAAAAATTAAAATTGATAATAAATGACTAACACCACTAATTACAATATTACATCATTTACTTAAAACTTTAATAAATTTTACTTTTCTACTATATTGACTATTGCTTTTCCACAAATTAGTTCTTGTTCTAAAACTGATTTTATTTGCAATGCACATTCTTTTGAAAATGGTTCAGCCTCTTTCCATGATCCTAATAGTGGATAATTATTGATTACACTTTTGACATATTGTTTGTTTTTTACTCCTCGTGTTTGTACTTCTACATAATACATAGTGATACCTTCTTTATTAGTTTTTTATGTAAAGACTACTCTTATGAGTAGTCTCATAGATAATAAATCGCAGTAAAATACAGGAGATCTTTGTGAGGTTGATCGTAGTTACTACGAAATTTATTTTGTGCTACATAGTTTAACCTGAATAATGCGAATACAACATGAAATATCTTGTAGCACATTATAATTATAATCTATTAAATTAAGTTTTTTTATTTGTTTTTGTTATATCTAATATAAAAAATATTACCTAATAATAAAAAACATTATATTTAACCAAAAATGGCAGAATAGAAATACAATCTATTTTTTATAAAATAGATTAATCAAAAGCAACTAAAAAGAGCTACTCTTTCAAGTAGCTCTAAATAGATGTCATCAATCTTAAAAAGAAAAGAGATCATTCACTATTTGAGGACTGTTTATCCAGAGAAGTCAGCCAGCTACCTGAAACTTATGCGACAACTTTGCGAACATTTAAAAAGTTTCTGCCGCAGACCCAAAACGCCCTCCGCTACAGTTATTCAAACGGACCACTAGAATGTTTAAACAACCATATTAAAGTATTAAAAGCAATGCTTATGGGTTTCGAAATTTTTATCATTTCAAACGACAGATCATGATTCGACACGGTAAAACTATTTTAACCAAATAAAAAGAACAGAAAGAAGTTTTTCTTCTTTCTGCCCAAATTATTCTAAGATTTCTCTTTACCAACATCATTTGACAAAGAGCCTGGGAAAACCGTGGGAAAAACAGATAAAAAAGGTCTAGCTCAATGGCTAGACCCTTTGCTATTTCTTCGGTTCGTCCTCGTCCATTTTCAGAACAGCCATGAAGGCTTCTTGTGGGACTTCGACGCTACCGATTTGTTTCATTCGTTTCTTTCCTTCTTTTTGTTTTTCAAGAAGTTTACGTTTACGTGAGACATCTCCACCATAACATTTTGCTAAGACGTTTTTACGTAATGCTTTGATATCTGAACGAGCAACGATTTTTTGTCCGATAGCTGCTTGGATCGGCACTTCAAATTGTTGACGTGGAATTAGTTTTTTCAGTTTTTCAACAATTGCTTTTCCTCGTTCGTAAGCAAAGTCTCGGTGAACGATGAAACTTAACGCATCGACTTTTTCTCCATTTAATAAAATATCCATTTTTACTAACTTGCTCTTTTGATAACCGGACATTTCATAATCCAAGGAAGCATAACCTTTCGTACTGGATTTTAGTTTATCGAAAAAGTCAAAAACGATTTCAGAAAGCGGAATATTATAAACGACATTCACTCGATAATCATCTAAATAATCCATTGTGATGAATTCTCCACGTTTTCTTTGGGATAATTCCATCACTGCACCAACGAAATCATTTGGAACCATGATTTGTGCCTTCACAAAAGGTTCTTCAACATCTTGGATCGTTACTGGTTCTGGAAAATCTGCTGGATTATCGACGACTGTCATAGACCCATCTGTTTTATTCACATGATAGATTACAGAAGGTGCGGTTGTGATCAACTCTAAGTTGAACTCACGTTCCAAACGTTCTTGGACTACATCCATGTGTAATAAACCTAAGAATCCACAACGGAAGCCAAAGCCAAGGGCTTGTGAGGTTTCAGGTTCAAACTGTAGTGCTGCGTCGTTTAGTTGTAATTTTTCAAGTGCTTCACGCAAATCATTGTAACGGGAAGTATCAATTGGATATAATCCACAGTAAACCATTGGATTCATTTTACGGTATCCAGGTAGCGCTTCTTCTGCTGGATTATCTGCCAGCGTAACTGTGTCCCCTACTCGTGTGTCTTGGACCGTTTTGATGCTTGCCGTGATATACCCTACATCACCGACCATTAAGAAATCTCTAGCAACAGCTTTTGGTGAAAAGACTCCCACTTCTGTCACATCAAATGTTTTGCCGTTACTCATCAATTTGATTTTATCGCCTGGTTTGACCATGCCGTCTGTGATTCGAACATTCAGAACGACTCCTCGATAACTATCGTACACGGAATCAAAGATCAATGCTTTCAAAGGAGCATCCAGCTCGCCTGATGGGGCTGGTACATATTCAACGATTTGTTCAAGTATTTCTTCAATCCCAATTCCTGCTTTAGCACTAGCCAGGACTGCCTCACTGGCATCGATTCCGATAACATCTTCGATTTCTTGTCGTACACGTTCTGGATCAGCAGCTGGAAGATCGATTTTATTGATGACTGGCAAAATTTCCAGATCATTATCCAAAGCTAAGTAAACATTTGCTAATGTTTGAGCCTCGATTCCCTGTGCCGCATCAACTACTAATACCGCACCTTCACAGGCTGCTAAACTCCTTGATACTTCATAAGTGAAATCGACGTGCCCAGGGGTGTCGATTAGATGGAAGATATAGGTTTCGCCATTTTTGGCTGTATAATTCAATTCGACAGCATTTAATTTAATCGTGATTCCACGTTCACGCTCTAGATCCATTGAGTCTAATAGCTGATCCTGCATTTCACGAGACGTCACAGTGTTCGTCTTTTCCAGAATACGATCGGCCAGCGTTGATTTTCCATGGTCGATATGAGCAATGATCGAAAAATTTCGAATTTGCTCTTGTCGTTGTTTCATTTTTTTTATATCCATAGCGTCTCCTCTTTTCGTTTAATCAGCACCTCTCATTATATCAATGAAAAGCATGAATTTAAAGACTTTTTACCTAGTCAGCTTTAGAAGTTTTTTTTATGAAAATTTGCTATACTAATAACAAGTAAATAATTGGAGATGAAAGAATGGATGAAAAAGATTTCAGAGAAAATCTTGAATTAAAACCTGTTACTGAAAAAGATGTTGATCAATTCAATGAGTTATTGTCTTATGTCTTTCAAGTAACAGAAGCAGACATCGAAGAAAGTGGTTTTGAAAGCAAAGGGGCATTTATTCGCTCCAAGCGCCCAATTTTGGAACTATCGGAAGTATTTGGCTGGTTCCACCATAACAAATTGATTTCTCAAATTGCGATCTATCCATGTGAAGTTAACATCCACGGCACACCCTACAAAATGGGGGGCGTTACCGGTGTTGGAACGTATCCTGAATATGCAAATCATGGATTGATGCAAGACTTGATCTTGGTTGCGTTAGATAATATGCGCAAAAACAAACAATGGATCTCTTATCTTTATCCCTATAGCGTGCCTTATTACCGACGCAAGGGTTGGGAAATCATGTCTGATAAGTTGACATTTAAAATTCGTGATACCCAATTACCGAAGAATGTTCCTGTGGATGGAATGGTTGAACGATTACCAGTAGATCATCCAGATGTTTACCGAGTGTATCAGAAGTTTGCGGCTCAAAATCACGGTGCTTTGTTTCGTAGCCAATTTCATTGGGAAGAATATTGGCGATTTGAAAATAAAGAGGAACGGACAGCTGCGATCTACTATACGAAAGAGCATGAACCAATTGGTGTTTTATTTTATTGGGTCGCTGAAGAAATTTTCCATGTTAAAGAGATGTTTTACTTGAATCAAGAAGCTCGGAATGGTTTATGGAATTTTATTTCAGCACACTTTTCAATGGTTTACTGGGTTCACGGTGACATCTACAAAAATGAGCCACTGGCTTTCTTGATTGAAGATAGTCAAATAAAAGAACAGATCGAGCCTTATTACATGGCGAGAATCGTAGATGTCAAAGAGTTTCTGAAGCAATTCCCCTTCGTTTCTACTGCGAAACCTTTCCACTTTGTTGTCGAGGACCCTATCGCCTCATGGAACAATGGTGTTTTTGGGTTGGTCTGGAACGAAGACGGACAATTGGATGTCGTGGACGAACCTGTCGGACAATCGGTTCAGTTGTCCATTCAAACATTAAGTTGTTTGATGATGAATTATCGTCGCCCTTCTTATCTTGCAAGGATCGAACGAATCAAAACAGATGATGAAACACTTAAAACACTTGAATTGATTCTTCCAAATATGGAAGCTTATTTCAGTGACTATTTCTAAGAAAAGGACGATGAAAATGAATATTTATTTTGCTGCCCCACTTTTTGCGAAAAGTGACTTATTATATAATGCGAAACTTGTAGAAGAAATCAGGAGTCTTTCCAATGAATTAACCATTTATCTTCCGCAAGAAAACGAAGCGATCAATGATAAAACAGCCTATGCTGATAGTCAGATGATTGCTTTAGCCGATACAGAAAAGGTGTTGGAAAGTGATTTGATGATTGCACTATTAGATGGTTTGACGATCGATCCTGGTGTTGCATCCGAAATTGGTGTTGCCTATGCTAAAGGGATTCCTGTCATTGGATTGTATACAGATAGTCGGCAACAAGGCGGTACCCACCCGCAAAAAATTGCTGCTTTACAAGAAGTAGCTGAAAACCAATTCCATTATTTAAATCTTTATACAATTGGGTTAATCAAGCTAAATGGCGCTCTCGTAACTAGTGAAGAAGCGTTACTCAGTCAAGTAAAGACTTACTTAGATGGAGGTTTGAGCCATGAATAAGACAATGAAAAAAATCCAACTTGCACTTGTTGCTTTTGGTGTGTTTGTGGTTTGTTATAACCTTTATGAATTTATTACTAAAAAATATTCAACTACTCAGGGAGTTACTTTCATCATCGAATCTTTAGCTGGGATTCTATTGATTTTTCTCCCTCAGATCGTTAGAAAGATCGCAAAATTATACGTTCCAGATGCCATTGTTTTATTTTATTGGTTTTTCTTGTTTATTTCCGTGTTCTTAGGTACCGGTATGCATTTGATCAGTATCATTTCATTCTGGGATAAAATTTTACACGCCGTTAGTCCTATGGTATTGACTGCCCTAGGTTACGGATTGATCGGCTTATTATTGAAAGATGCACCAATTGCGAAGACTAGTCCATGGTTGTTTTTACTGTTTGGTTTTGCCTTTGCTGGCCTCTGTGGCGTGTTCTGGGAATTTTGGGAATTTCTCTGTGATCAATTCTTAGGAATGAATCTCCAACGGTTTGCCGCTTCAGATGGCACCTTATTTGTCGGACGAGCTGCTTTGATGGACACGATGGGTGATTTATTCACAAATACGATTGGTGCATTGGTCATGGGAATCTTTGCTTGGACCCAAGGAAGAAACAATCGTGATTATTTTGAAAATTATCGGTTGAAAATTTTGAAATAGAGCAAAAAAAAATATCACATTAAAGAATTGTGACAAAAGTGAGATGCTTCCTTAAAATTGTGCGTGAAAACGTCAATGGTTAGGTGGCAGCTCATTTTGTCTCACCCACTTATTTCTTATCATCAACCCTTACAGTGATTTTGTTACCATTCCCAATGAAAATTGTACTTAGTGACAAGGGTTGAAATGATGGGAACCAAAGAAGATATTTACCTGACCACTCCTATTTATATGGGGAATAAAAACATTACCTTATGAGTAGATGAACTTGGAGATAACGATTGAGATCAACTTATTTTATGAATGATTTTTTCAGAATTATGACCAAATTACAAAAAAACAATAAAGCTAGATGGTTAACCTAACTTTATTGTTTTTTTATTAAAAGCTGAGATGGTGTGTGGCTCAACTAAACATTTGATCGATTCTACTTACTGTTCGCCAACACCCGTTTTCTTGCGAATGTTAACCGTTTCTTTACTCTTCCGTGTCTTCAAGTTCTTCCGTTTGGAAATGAAGTTTCTCTGCTAGCAAGGTAATCGTTACTTTAGATTTTGGTAAGATGTGTCCTGCTACGATTTCTTTGGCTAATGGTGTTTCTACTTCTTTCGTAATAAAGCGTTTCAATGGTCGAGCCCCGTATGCTGGTTCGTAGGCATTTTCTGCGATCCATGTTTTGGCTTCGTCGCTGATTGTTAGATGAATTTCTTGATAATCCAATCGTTTTGCCAATTGCGCCACCATTTTATCAACGATTCCTTTCACATTTTCAAGACTTAATGGTGTGAATAAAATCGTATCATCGATTCGATTTAAGAATTCTGGTTTGAAATGACCTCGAAGGATCGTTCTTACTTGTTCTTCCACTTCTTCAGGGATAGTGCCATCTGCTGACACTCCTTCTAATAACAGTTGAGAACCAATGTTGCTGGTCATGATAAGAACGGTATTTTTGAAGTCAACCACACGTCCTTTAGAATCAGTTAACCGCCCATCATCTAATACTTGTAACAAGATATTGAAGACATCTGGATGGGCTTTTTCGATTTCATCGAGTAAAACGATCGTATAAGGATTTCTGCGAACGGCTTCCGTCAATTGTCCGCCTTCTTCATAGCCAACATAGCCTGGAGGAGCCCCAACCAAACGAGATACGGCATGTTTCTCCATATACTCACTCATATCGATCCGCACCATGTGTTCTTCAGAATCAAATAAGTTTTCTGCTAAAGCTTTCGCTAATTCTGTTTTCCCAACTCCGGTTGGTCCTAAGAATAAGAAAGAACCTAGTGGGCGATTTGGATCTTGCAATCCTGCTCGAGAGCGAATGACCGCATCACTGACTGCATCTACTGCTTCATCTTGTCCAATCACACGTTTATGCAATGTTTCGTTAAGCTTAATTAGTTTTTCTCGTTCCCCTTCCACTAATTTTGTGACTGGGATACCAGTTAAACGTCCAACCACTTGCGCAATTTCGTTTTCAGTGACTGATTCTTGAACCATTTTGATTTCACTGTCTTTAGCTTTTGCTTCCAATTCCTTTAATTCTTTTTCTAATTGAGGAATCGTTCCATGTCTTAGGACGGCAGCCCGTTCTAAATCATAGTTGTTTTCTGCATCTTCTAATTCATGTTTGGCTTTATCGATTTCCGCACGTTTAGAAGAAACACTATTGACTTCTTGTTTTTCTGTTTCCCATTGCATTTTCATCGAGTTTGCTTCTTCACGAAGATCAGCTAACTCTTCTTGTAGATTTTTCAAACGTTTTTTACTTGCATCGTCTGATTCTTTTTTCAATGCTGCTTCTTCGATCTCTAATTGCATCAAGCGACGAGTCACTTGGTCTAGCTCAGTCGGCATAGAGTTCATTTCTACTCGGATCGTTGCACTTGCTTCATCGATCAAATCAATTGCTTTATCTGGTAAAAAGCGGTCTGTGATATAACGGTCAGATAAAGTGGCAGCAGCGACTAATGCATTATCATGAATGTTGACTCCATGATGAATCTCAAAACGTTCTTTCAATCCTCGTAAGATACTGATTGTATCTTCTACTGTCGGTTCTTTGACTAAGACTTTTTGGAAACGTCGTTCTAATGCTTTATCTTTTTCCATATATTGACGATATTCATCTAATGTAGTAGCACCGATTAAATGCAATTCACCTCGAGCAAGCATTGGTTTCAATAAATTTCCAGCATCCATGCTGCCTTCAGTTTTCCCTGCACCAACGATATTATGGATTTCATCAATAAATAAGATGATTCGTCCATCACTTTTCTTGACTTCTTTCAGCACAGCTTTTAATCGTTCCTCAAATTCACCACGGAATTTAGCACCAGCAATCAATGCCCCCATGTCTAATGAAAAGATCGTTTTATCTTTCAAGTTTTCTGGCACGTCTTTTCGTACGATACGTTGTGCTAACCCTTCTACAATTGCTGTTTTACCGACACCAGGTTCACCAATCAATACTGGATTATTCTTGGTTTTACGAGATAAGATACGGATAACATCCCGAATTTCTTCATCACGTCCAATGATTGGATCCATTTTCCCGCTTCTGACTTGTTGAACAAGATCAACGCCGTATTTTTCTAATGCTTTGTATTGTTCTTCTTGATTTTTAGATGTCACCTTTTCTCCTCCTCTCATGTCTTCGATATTTTTACGTAACTCTTTTTCTGATAAACCATTTTTGGTCAAATAAACCGTCAATGGATAATTTTTCAATTTCATCAAGGCTAAAATTACAATCTCTGTTGAAAGAAATTCATCGCCAAAACTTTCTCTTAACTGGTCTGCTTCATTTAATAAACGGAATAGATTTTGACTTAGATTCTGACCATATTGGACGTTTCCCCCTGAAACTGTGGGATATTCATCTAATACACGATCTACTTCCTTTTCAAACGTATCAACATCCATTCCCGCATCAGTGTATAGATTGCGCCCAAAATGGTTTGGTTGTAAAAAAATCTTCCACAAATGCGCAATATCAATTTCTTGATGTTTTCTTGTGACAGCGATTTGTTGCGCTTCAGCGATCGCTTCTTGAAGCGTGGTTGTCATTTTTTCAATGTTCATTTTACTTACCTCCTGAATATAAAATTTCAATATTCAATATGATACATCTCGTTCCAATAATCATTATACCTCTTTGGTCAGTCTTGGTCAAAAGATAACCTCGCTTATTTTATCGGAAATAAGTGATCAAAAAAAAACACAACAGAGCCAACTTGGATGGACTTACTGTTGTGTTTTAGATCTAATAAAATGACTCTATACAATCGCTGTAATAATCAATTTGATTCTTTTTTGTTGTTTTTTACATCTTGGATCTCTTGTTTTATTACCTTTCGACGATCAGCAATCACGTAACATAACCCATAAATAAAAGGTAAGATAAATGAGCTAAACCGATACAGTAATAAAGAAGAAACAGCATCTACGGTTCCCACAAGTGGTCTGAATAACAACAGATAGACAAATTCAAATGAGCCGATTCCAGCTGGTGTAGGGATGACACCAGATAATACTACCGCAAAACTGATAAATGAAAAGGTCAAGAGAAAGTCGATCGTGGGATGGTTTTCAACCAAAAAGAGATAGGGCATGATATACCAAAAAATAAGTTTGACCATATTCCAAAAATAGATGCGTAACAGAGCTGTTCGATCTTTGACAATTGTCTGGACAGTTTCTCTCAACGAATAGATTTGTGTATTACATGTATCTACCCAACTTCTGATGCGTTCACTTCGAAACAGTTTGTTTGAGATACTCACAAAGAAAATTTGTAGATTCAGACTCATTGAGACCATCAATAAAAAGGCAATGATCAGCCCAGTTAAAATAATGCCAGCAATAATGAACCAAATCATGTTTGGTCCTTTGGAATAAAATAAAGAGAACTGGATGATCAAACCAATGATCGCATAGGTAATCACGGCTAATTTATACATAATCATATGCAACGCAGTGACACCTGCACCTTGTGAGTATTTCATTCCTTTTTTATTATAAAAATAAATTTCTGAAATCAAAGTGCCTGTTCCAAATGAAACGATTCGATAAAATTCAATATAGCAAGATGTCCAAAAACCATCCCAAGTGGAAAATGTTGGTTCGAAAGGCTGGGCAATCTCTTTGATTGAACGCCCTTCTGCCACCTGATAGATCGTTCCTAACAATAATGCCGCTACCAGAACGATAAAGCTTGTAGACAGCAATTCAGCGAAAATATCTGCAAAAGATTGGTTGATCAAATAATAAATAATGGCAAAAATTCCAATCAATAAGAATAGATTTAACGCTATTTTCGTTTTTGCACCTTTTGTCGCCATCAATTACTCCTTAATGAAAAAAATAAATCAACAGTAAATCCACCAATACACCTAGTACAAATCCTACTGTAAATTTCTTTTTTCTCGTTTTATGATGGAATACTTTACGAGAAATTAATCCCCCAATTCCACCGCCTAATAAACTAACAAAAATCAAATTATTTTCTGGAACGCGCCAACCGCCTTTTTTTGCTTGATACTTGTCGTAACCCATCAAACAAAATAAATATAAATTGACAATCACTAAATAAAACCACAAAGGATTGTGTAGTAAAGCTTCCATACGTGTTTTCCTCCACCTCTAGCACATCATTTTTGCTCTTCTTTAGGAGCAAAGACCGACAACCCTTTTTTGACTACGACTAATTCGATAGGCAGATTATCTGTCGTATCACCATCTGTACGAGTGCCAACTGATTTTTCCCGTGCTTGGATATTGATCTGACTAGCAGTCAAATAATTGATACCTGGGACAGAGTAAATTTTTCCTTTGATTAAACGAGGCAAATAAAAAACAAATCGAAAAATATCTAAAGATGGGATGATTGTGACATGAAACATACCATCATCGGGTGAAGCTGAATCATCAAAATTCGTATAACCACCTACTGAGTTAGACATTGTGACTGTCAATAATTGTGTTTTTCCTCGCCAATGTTCTTTTTCTGTTTTGATATCTAAATGATACTTTCTCTTTTTTAATAATAACTTGATGAACCGTTTGATAAAAATCCAAGAACCATATTTTTGCTTTTCTTTTTGACTGATCCAAACAGCTGTATCTGCCAGTATACCGATCGTTAAAGTTGAGATAATGACTTCATCATTGACTTTTCCATAATCGATTTGACGGATTTGTCCCTCTAAGATAATGTCTGCAGCTTTTTCCTTTTCTAATGGAATACCGAGAACACGGGCTAAATTATTGACCGTTCCTCCTGGTAGTAGTCCTACTTGATAATGCTCAAGTTTATCTTGAAAAGCCTGTACAATATGATGGATCGTACCATCGCCTCCGATTACGATTAAGGTATCTGCGTGCGTTTCTTCAGCTTTTTTGACTAATGTCTCATGCTTGATCGAAGGACCTGTTTCCGTGAGATTGATGATTAGTTCTGGTCGTTTCTTTAAGGCATATTCTTTAAACCAGCTTGCTAATTTTTCACCTTCATCTTGTCCTGAGCTTTGATTATAAAAAACTAGCAATTTTTCCATTTCTTTCTTCCTCCCATTTTTACACAAAAACCAAGGGGTCAGACGTTCCATTGTTGGAATACGCCCACCCCCAGCTAAAAGGATAGATCCACTTCGTTCACTTACTTGATCCATCCACGTTCCTATTTGATTTTATACGTTTGTATTCAATTCTGCAATTTTTACAATCACATCTGTTGCTTTTTCCATCACTTGAAGAGAAACAAACTCAAATCGGCCGTGCATATTTTCGCCACCTGCGAACAAATTAGGCGTTGGAATGCCTAGATAAGAAATTTTCGATCCATCTGTTCCACCTCGTACTGGTTCAATCACAGGCTCGATTTCTAAATCGATCATCGCTTGTTTTGCTAATTCAACAATGCTCATATCTTTTTCAATAATTTCTCGCATATTATAGTACTGATCATACATATCAACTTTCACGCGTGTCTGATCGAAGCGACTATTTAGTTTTTCTTGGATTTCAGTAATTTTCGCTTTCCGTGCTTCAAATTTTTCTCGATCGTGGTCACGGATAATATAACTCATAGTTGCTTCTTCGACATTTCCATTTAATCCCATCAAATGGAAGAACCCTTCATAACCTATCGTTTTTTCTGGGACTTCATCTGCTGGTAGTTGATTATGGAAGTCTATCGCTAATTGTAATGCATTGATCATCGTATCTTTGGCTGTACCAGGATGGACATTTTTTCCTTGAATTGAAATATTAGCCTGAGCTGCGCTGAATGTTTCATATTGCAATTCGCCTAAAGGTCCACCATCAACGGTATAGGCAAAATCAACATCAAACTGCTGGACATCAAATTTATCTGCTCCTACCCCAATCTCTTCATCTGGTCCAAAAGCTACTTTAATCTCACCATGAGGGATAGTTGGGTTTTTCAGCAGAATTTCCATTGCGGTCATAATTTCAGCGATCCCAGCTTTATCGTCCGCACCTAACAACGTACTGCCATCAGTCGTGATCAATGTGTGCCCTTCGTAGTTTTTCAAATTAGGGAAGTCTTTGGTATTTAATGTATAATGTTCTTCACTATCTAGAACAATCGTTGATTCCCCATCGTAGTTCTCAATGATTTGTGGATTAACATTGACTGCATTGAAATCTGCGGTATCCATGTGAGCAATAAAACCGATCGAGCGAACTTTCTTTTCAATATTACTTGGCAATGTTCCTATAACAAATCCATTTTCTTCATTGTAAAATACATTGGTTAGTCCTAAATCTTCTAATTCCTTTTTCAAGACTTGCGCAAAAGCGACTTGTGTTTGTGTCGAAGGAGTCGTTTGACTACTTTCATCAGATCTGGTTTCAGTCTTAACATAGCGTAAAAAACGTGGTAAAAGATTTTCGTACATACAACAGCTCTCCTTTAGTTAAATTGAAATGGGTTCGTATCCGTTTCTGAAACAAAGAAATCAACGGTCCAATTTTCTTCTTGTTTCCATTTCTCAAATTTTTCGACAAACTTTTCTTTACATAAAGATTCAATATAATGACCTGGATCAATCGCAATCAAGCCTGCACTTTGCATATCTTGAGCTGTGTGGTAATAGATATCTCCAGTAATATAAACATCCGCTTTTTGAGCTAATGCATAAGGATAGAACTTTTCGCCACTACCACCACAAATGGCGATTCTTTTAACAGTGCTCTTTGTATGAGTTGGACGAACAACTCGTAGCCCTTCTAATTGGAAGACTTCTTTTACTTTAGATACAAAGGTATCTAAATCAAGCGCTTCTGGTAATTCTCCGATTCGACCGATCCCCCAGGTTTGAGTCGGTTCGTCAATTGAAAACAAATCAAATGCTACTTCTTCATAAGGATGGACACGATACATAGCTGATAACACTTTTTCCTCACGGTCTTCAGGAAAAATCACTTCCACTTTAGCTTCTTCTACCTTTTCTAGTTGGCCATTTTTACCAATTGCGGGATGTGCCTGTTCATTCGGTCGAAAACGACCTTCGCCAATACTGGTAAAACTTGTATGATCGTAATGACCTTGTTCACCCGCACCAGCCTCAGCTAAAGCCTTACGTAATTTGTCAGCGTCTTCAATCGGTACATAAACAGCTAGTTTTTTGTAATGCCTTGTATGTGTCTTTAACAAATAATTTTCGACATTGATTCCTAACGCTTCACAAAACCAATCATTCAATCCATCCTCGATAATATCCATATTGGTATGTGCTGCATAGACAGCAATATCATGTTTTAATAAATCAGCATACATTTTTTCTTGTGGATGATCCGTTGTTAATCGTTTAATTGGTCGAAAAATGGGAGGATGTTTAGCAATTAACAAATCAATCTTTTTTTCGATGGCTTCTTGCACAACTTCTGGACGAACATCTAACGTCATCATTATGCGTTGAATCGGTTTATTTAATGTTCCGAGGTGTAGCCCCACAGGATCTCCTTCTTCAGCCAACCATTGAGGACAATATTCTTCAAATTTGCGAATAAATTCATTACCGTTGATCGCCATTAAGCTAAAACCTCCTCGATCATCTGGATTTCTTTTTTTATCGCTTCAACACGTTCTTCTTGGTTCTGTGCTTGTGCCAATTGTCTTAAAATCGCTTGCCTTTGTTTTAATTCTCTTTGCCATTTCTTTTGGAAGACCACTGTTTTTCCTTGCAATAAAAATGGACCAAACAGAATCTCTTCCTCATTATAGATATGCTTCGTCGATGTTTTTTCAGCTACAATGATTTCATAGATTTTTTTGTTTTCCTCTAAAATCTCTTCTGCAATAATTTGATAGTGATTATCTTGCAACCATTTTCTCACTGCTTGCTCGCCAATATTTGGTTGGAGAATCAAACGCTCCTTCCCTGTTAAACGATGCTGTTTGGCGCCTGCTTCTAAAATATCTCGAATCAAAGCCCCACCCATACCAGCAATCGTGATCGCATTGATCTGATCTGTTGGCTCAATCGCATCTAATCCGTTAGCTAAACGAACAACGATCCGCTTTTCTAAACCATTTTTCTGTACTTGTTTTTTTGCTGACTCATAAGGGCCTTTCACCACTTCGCCAGCTACAGCAAATTCAATTTTATCCTTTAACATTAATGCAACTGGCAAGTAAGCGTGGTCAGAGCCAATATCTGCTAAAAACGCTCCTGTTGGGACATGTTCTCCCACTAATGCTAAGCGTTTCGATAAATCTAAGTGGTTCATACCTTCACTCCTTCCCCCTCATTATAACATTTTCCCTATAAATGAAGGAGATTTGAAAAAGAAAAATTTCAAATCTCCTGATGAGCTATTTGCTTTTACGAAACGTTTAACACTGACTATTCAATAACTCTTACCTCAACGATCGAATTACCAGGAATTTGCGGAGGGATTGACATTGTCATAATTGGTTTTTCTTTTAAAGTAAACTTGATCTCGTCACCTTTTTGAAAAGATTCCTTACCTCCGACTAATTGATCATTCGAAACATTTAGTGTTACACCATCATTATCAAAAGAGGTTCCAATATTCTCGGGGTCTTCGATTTCATCTACATTGACCACTTTGATTTGAATGGTATCATCGACTGAATCATCAATACTTTCAATTTCACCCTTAAAAATACTTTGTCCTTCGTTAGAAGAATCCTTCGCTTTAGTCGTTGTTTCCGCACTAATCGAATCGATCGATGCCTCATTTTTATCTCCATTACCACAACCTGTTAGCGAAAAAAGTAACCCTGTCGCCAACAAACAAGAAAAAATCACTTTCATATCTTTATCCTCCGGCTAATTATTTACATTACTTCAATTGATGATCGTTCTTTGACTTTTTATTTAGTTGACGATAATCAATATATTCTGTTTTTAGTCGTTCAATTTTGTTTTTGATACTTGTTCATCAGAAATTTATGGTTGTCTTTTTTCGTTACCATGATGACTATTGATCAGGCGTAAGCTTCTCTGTAATCATCACTCTATCCAGTATGACACCACTTTTGTAGCTTGTTACGATCAAAAAAAGTGGCGTTAAGTATGAATTCAGATACACTTTCATCTCAAATTATGAGTTTCTTGAATAACTAAGTGAACATCGAGAGTCATTGAAAAGAGAATTATTTGCAGACTTCTCTCAATTAATTATTTGCATTGCTTATTTTCCTACCCATCAAAGCAATAGGCAGGAAATAGGGCAATAACTAATTCAGCAAAAGGCTTTCTCGATCACATATTCTAATCCTACTAAGGCTAAAATTATGACTTCTATGCTTTCTCTTTTCGCTAGCCATTTCTTCGATTGCGTCCAGTCATTTCAATTTCTTTCGTCAAGTAACGGATTCGTTCCATGATTCGTTTGGCTTTCAATGGTTCTTCATCTCCACGCTGCGTCACAGCAAGATGTTGTTCCAATTCATTCATTGTAAAATTAGATGAGAAAAAGGTTGGCAGTTGCTCTTGCATTCGATATTGCAAAATCACACCAAAGACTTCATCTCTGATCCAACTACTCATTGCATCGGCGCCAATGTCATCCATCATTAAAATGGGTGAACGTTTGACCGCATCTAGTTTTTCTGCGACTTGATCTTTTCCAATCGCTTGTTTCATTTCAACAGCAAAAGTCGGAAAATGGACAAGTGTAGTTGTAAAGCCTTTAATGGCTAGTTCTCTGGCAGTCGCCCCTAAAAGATAGGTCTTTCCTATTCCAAAGCTACCAACTAAATAAAGTCCTTTGTGATAGTCTTTGGGACTTGCACTATAATTTTCCACAAAGTCTAATGCTTCAAAGCTCGCATAGCTCCGTCCATCGGTACGCTCAAAATTATTGAAAGAAGCATCTTGGATATCTTTTGGCATATCGACAGCTTTGATCCGGTTCCTAATTTCTTCTTGTCTTTTCTTCGCCAATAAGGCTTCTGTTGGAACATAAGTCACATCGACATAATGAAAATTCAAGGTTAGCTTGGGCTCATAGCCAGGAGCGATCATCGTAGGATCATTTTTTTGGTATTTTCGTTTTTCTTGGACAAATTCATATAGTTTTGCATAACTTTTTTCGATATCTGCTTGTGTTAATTCATCTTTGTGATCCGCCAAAAAGGCTTGCACATCTGGATCGTTGAGGACTTCTTCGATCATTTCAGCAAATTTTTGTTGATAATTTCGCTGGCTGATGATCCGCTTTAATTCTTTTCCTACATCTTCCATTAGCTATCTCCCTCCTTCTTGGCAAAATATTCTTTGAATCGTCGTTCGATCTCCGCTTTTTTCTCACTACTGATTTTTTTCTCTTCTTTAGGCTGGTTGACCCAATCCGGTAATTTCTCACGACGAACGTTTCGACGATTAGTTGAATAATTCTGGTTCGTATTTTTAGTATTTTGTTTGCCTTTGCTATTGGTTTTCCGAATATGTTCAATGGCTTCTTCTGGGGTCATGATCTTTTTTTGTGCCCATTCGTTAGCGATCGTGTTGACAAAGCTTGCGGTTAAGCTAGGACGATCTTTGATTACTAAGACATAATTGATCAGGATATTGATCAAACTATTCGACAATCCCGATTGTGAAACTAAATCCTGTAAAAGCCAAGTTTCTTGTTTTGACACATAGCCGCCTTTTGCTTGTTTCAGTGCCTCTAAATATTTCATTGGCGGAATGCTTTTGGCTTCGTTCACTAACTGTAGTGTCGCATTTGTCAGAGCAGTTGCTTCCTTAGGTGTCTCATTCTGATTGGCAGAGGTTGCTTCTTCATTTTGATTAGCCAATGTATTTGTTCGCTTCGTCTGTTGGTTCATCAATACGATGCGTTGAAGCTCTTTGACAGATACTGTCTGCTCAGAAAAATCATACGCTTGTATGACCCATTCACCTAATGTCAACTCATCCACGCCATAAAGTAAATGATACATTGTTAACTGTTCCTTCAATGATTCATCTAGATTCATGATATGTTTTTTTGCCAACCAATCTGTCAAAAAGCGCCAATCAAGAGTGGATTGTTCCATGGACTTCCCCAGATCAGTTGATTTGATTGTAAATGACTGTTGGTTTTCCTCGAGTTTCTCTTGATCTGCAGCATATGTTTTTTCATTAAAGCGATATACTTCTAAAAATTTCTTCGTGATCTTTTGATAATCATTCGTCGGAAAATGTTCCGGCTGAAACAGTTGGATCAACTGATCGAAACGCCGTTGACCGACTTTTTCTAATAGCAGAAAAGACAATAATGTATCTTTAAAAAATGCTAACGGTTCAATTGGCTCAAGTAACTCATAAATAAAACATCCCCCTAAGCTAGGGTCTTCTTTGAAAAAAACTTCTAAAAGTCCGATCCCTTCTAGTTTTTTTCGTGCTTCATAAAGCTGAGGAATACCACAATTCAAGCTACTTAACAGATCAGCATGTAATCCTTCCGGTCCAACGCCTTTTTGTAAAGGAATTTCTGATAGTAAGGTAAAATACAAACTCAAAGCTTCACTGCCGATTAATGGCTGGTAGAGATAAAGTAATGAGGATTTCCCTTCTTCTCTTAGCGGATAGCTTTTTCTTCCTTGGTAGATATTTTTAGGTTGAAGCTCTTTCCATGCGTTATCCAAGGAATTTGGCCTCCTTTTATGACTTGATTTTATTTCTGATTTATTCGTTGTTTTCTTTATGATTCTCTTTATTATTTTCTTTTGCTTTATCAACGATGTCTTGTAATTCTTTTAAAAACACCGACATATCTTTAAATTGACGATAAACACTGGCAAAACGGATATAAGCAATCTCATCTAAATTGACCAGATCTTCCATCACGTATTCTCCGATCAACGTCGTCGATACTTCATTTTCACCAAGACTTCGCACCCGATTTTCAACATGATTTACGATTTGCTCCATTTGTTCCATCGCAACTGGTCTTTTTTCTGCTGAACGGATTAATCCTCTTAAAATCTTGTCACGATTAAATTCTTCCCGTTCCCCATTTTTTTTGATCACTAATAAAGGTGCTGCTTCAATTCTTTCAAATGTTGTAAAACGAAAAGAACAGTTTTCGCACTCTCGTCTTCGACGAATTGCTCGACCATCATCCGCTTGTCGACTATCAATCACTCGGGAATTGTTATGTTGACATCTAGGACATCTCATTATTTTCACCTCTTAATCTGAAATTTTTCTGATATACATTCATTTAATATATTGAATCAATTTATATAGTATTGATTCAACGAACAGTCAAAGGATAAATTTTCACTCGATAATAGTTACGTAAATAATTACGTATGAAACATATATTTTTATGATTCACTCCTGCTTTTCATAAAAAAAGTTTCACACATGTAACTAGTTGTATTATAACATGAAACAATTCTTACAGGCGACTCTCCTGTATAAAAAACCTCGTTAGAAGAACCTTTTTTTCAATCGATTGATCGAAATTGTTCCAAAGCAAAACAATTAGGCTTGACTTTCGAGAAAACTGCATGTAAAACAGTGCTTCTTAAAAACTTCTTTCAGGTGCATACTTCAAAAAAACAGAGAGTGAGACAAAACTTGTCTCACTCTCTGTTTCAACAGTCTAAGTTATACCCATTAAAGTTTTTCTTCAATCCCTGTATAATGTTTCATTCGTTGTTCATCGATTTTTTGTTGTTCAGGAATATGATCGGCTTCTGGTAAAGGTGTTTTTTTGTGTGTTGGATCATCTTTTTTTCGTTCTTGTGTCAGATCTTGCTCCTTGGCTTCTTTTTCTGCTTGTTGGTCTTCTAATTCATCGACTCTGGCTTTGTAGCGTTCATCATTTTCTTTTGCAGCTTCTGATTGTGCCCGTCCTTCATCTACCAGCTCATCTTTATTCAAGATCTCTCCTAGTTTTTCTTTTGCAGAACCGACTACTTTATCTTTTTGATTTTTAAAAGTCCCCATACCAATCCCCCTCTTTTCTTTATATTCAGCATAGCAAACTATCTAAATATACTCAAAGAAATCGATTGTTGAAGTCCAAGAGCCAACGTTCGATTTGACAAGTCAGTTCATCCTTACTACCGGAATTGTCAAAAACGATATCTGCTAATTTTTTCTTCTCTTCAATCGGCATCTGGCTTTGTATTCTTTTCTTTGCTTCGTCCAGTGTCAATTGATTTCTTTTCATCAAACGTTGCAATTGAATTTCTTCTGGAAGGTAAACGACTGCTACAGCATCCATTTCCTGTTCATAATGACCTTCAAATAATAAAGGGATATCAACAACAACTAAAGGATAATTTGCTTTTTGTTGCTTAATCTGTTCCGTAATCGCTTGACGGATAAATGGGTCTAATAAGCGATCAAGTTTTTGTCTTTGTTCTGTCGAATCGAAAATAATCTTAGCTAAAGCTACTCGATCAAGCGAGCCATCTTCTTGAAGGATTTCTTCTCCAAATTCTTGAACGATTGCCGCCAATCCAGGAGTCTGAGGTTGGACGACTTCACGGGCGATGATATCTCCATCGATCATCGGGATTTGGTGACGGCTAAAAACAGCTGCTGCAGTGCTTTTCCCAGTAGCAATCCCACCAGTTAAGCCTAAGACATAGCCTACTTGCTGATTTTTAGTCTTTGGCAATTTGGACAATAGTGCGTCCCCCTTTGCGCTACTTTTGTTTTGACGATCGGTGTATGACAACGAACACATGGTTGACCAGTCTGACCATAGACATGTAAAGCTACTTGAAAGTTACCTGACTCGCCTAACGCATTGAGATAACTCCTGATCGTCGTTCCGCCAGCCTCAATTGCCCGAGACAACACGTCAATAATTGCTTTTCGTAACAACTCTGCTTCTTTGGGCTTCAATGTATCCGCTGGCTGTTCTGGATGGATCTTCGCTTCCCAAAGCGCTTCATCCACATAGATATTCCCTAAACCTGTTACTAATTTTTGATCTAATAATAATGGTTTAATCGCTTTATGAGATTTTTGTAAGCCTAAACGAAAGCCGTCTAATAAAAATGTATCTGGCAACGGCTCTGGACCTAATTTCATGATGCCTTTGTAAGCATCACTCGCTCCTTTTTCAACTAATGTCATTCGTCCAAATTTACGTACATCATGGTATCGGAGTTGGCTACCATCTTCAAAGAAAAAAATGACATGCGTGTGTTTATCGATCGGTTCATTTTTTTCAACAAATTGGTATTTTCCTTCCATACGTAAATGCGAGATCAATTCATAATGACTCAAACGAAAAATTAAAAACTTGCCTCTTCGATCAATAGCCAGAATCTCTTCGCCAACTAACGAAGCTTCAAAGATTGCTGTTTCTGGTTGTTCAATGATTCTTGGCCATAAGACTTGGATTTTTTGGATTTTCTTTCCAACGACTAAACGAGACAAGCCTTTTCGTACAGTTTCTACTTCTGGTAATTCTGGCATGTTTTCACCTTCGACTTATTTGCTTTTTTATCTATTTATTGAACAGATCGGTTCAATAGTGGCAATCAGCTATTTCGCTTCATACCACGTTTTTCCCCAACTACTGTCTGTAATCAATGGTACGTGTAAGGACACGGCATGTTCCATGACTTCACTTACTAATTTGTCTAATCGTTCTAATTCTGTTTCTGGCACTTCAAAAACCAATTCATCGTGTACTTGTAACAACATGGTTGCTGATAGTTTTTCTTCTTTTAAGCGTTTATCCAACTCGATCATCGCGATTTTAAGAATATCAGCGGCACTTCCTTGGATTGGGGTATTGATTGCTGTTCTTTCAGCAAAAGAACGTATATTATAATTTCGTGAATTGATATCTGGTAAATAACGTCTGCGATGGTAAAGAGTTTCGACAAATCCTTGTTCCTTCGCTTCACGAACGATACGTTCCATATATTCTTTGACTCCAGGATATTTTTCAAAATACGTATCAATATACTGTTGTGCTGCTTTTCTTGTAATCCCAAGGTTTTGTGATAAACCATAGTCAGAAATGCCATAAACGATCCCAAAATTGACTGCTTTTGCTTGACGACGCATATTTGGTGTAACATCTTCTGCTTTTTCAATCCCGAAAACACGCATAGCAGTACTTGCATGGATATCTTGTCCTTCAAGAAAGGCTGCTTTTAAATGTTCATCATTCGAGATATGAGCTAAGACACGCAATTCGATTTGTGAATAGTCAGATGAATAAATCAACCAGTCTTTTTCTCTAGGCACAAACGCTTGGCGAATCTTTCGCCCTTCATCTAAGCGGATAGGAATATTCTGTAAATTAGGATCTACTGAACTTAAACGCCCTGTTTGAGTCAATGTTTGAACATATCTGGTATGGACTTTTCCATCGGATTGAATGACTTTTAACAAACCTTCTACATAAGTTGACTGGATCTTGGCGATTTGGCGATACGTCAAGATGTCATCCACGATTGGGGCTTGTTCTCTTAATTGTTCTAAAACATCGACCGCAGTGGAATAGCCTGTCTTCGTTTTCTTGATCACCGGTAACCCCATTTTTTCAAATAAAATGACCCCTAATTGTTTTGGTGAGTTTAAATTGAAGGATTCACCAGCCTCTTGATAGATTGTTTCCTCGATCTCTTTCAATCGATTGGAGAATTCGATTTTCATTTCTTGTAAACGAGAAGCATCAACTTTGATACCAGTGATTTCCATTTCAGCTAAGATGATTGAAAGGGGTAGTTCCATCTCACGGAACAAGGCCATTTGGTTTTTTTCTGTTAATTCTTGACTTAACTTAGGTGTTAAAACATTAATGGCAGATACTTTTCTGGCAAGGTGGGCAAAAAATACTTCTTCCTCTTCCGGTAATCCTTTTTTTGCCCCTTTTCCATAAATTGCTTCATCTGACTGCACTTCATGATAGCCATAATGGGCAGCGATTCCTTCAATATCCGTACTTTTCTCATTTGTATCAAGCAAGTAGGCACCAAGCAATACATCAAAATCGATCCCTTTTGTTTTCGTGGCATAACGATTTAAAGCCACATAGGTCCGTTTGGCATCATAGACTTTTTTCAACCGTGTTGGATCAGCTAACCAAGCACAAAAAGCTTCGTTCTCAAATAACGCTAGATCATTCGTAACATAAATTTTTTGTTTCGTCCCCCAAGCTACACCCACGATATCTTCTGTATGGTAATTGTCTCCCATCATCTCCACATATAAAGCCATGTCAGTCGTGAACATGTCCTCATGGTATTCATGGACTACTTCAAATAGGATATCTTCAAGTTCTACTTCTTCCTCAACAAGGTCCAGCTTTGCCAGGAATTGTTTAAATTCCATTTCTTTATAAAATGGCACCAATTTCTCTAAGTTTTTCCCTTCATATTTCAATGAATCAATTGAGACTTCAACTGGCGCATCTGTATTGATCGTCGCTAATTGTTTGGATAAGAAAGCTTGTTCTTTATCATTGATCAAATTTTCTTTCATTTTGCTTTGTTTCATTTCATCAATATGCTCATAGATCCCTTCAACGGATCCATATTGTTTTAACAATTTGATTGCTGTTTTTTCGCCGATTTTCGTCACACCAGGAATATTGTCTGAAGCGTCTCCTGCCAAACCTTTCATATCAATGATTTGACTTGGCGTCAACCCATCATATTTTTCAGCCACATGTTCAGGTGTGTAACTTTCGATATCACTCACACCTTTCACCGTAATGTCTACTTTGATTTCATTACTAGCTAATTGAGTCAGATCTCGATCACCAGATAAAACAACGACATCAAATTCTTCTTTATTGACTTTTTCGGCTAATGTCCCAATGATGTCATCCGCTTCATAATTAGGTAATTCATAGTATTGGACACCTAGTCCTGTGAGTAATTCACGAATGTAAGGCATCTGTTCTTTAAATTCTCCAGGAGTTTTTGAACGGCCACCTTTGTATTCTGCATACATCTCGGTTCTAAATGTCGTCTTTCCTGCATCGAATGCAACTAATACATGAGTAGGTTGCTCTTTTTGCATCACATTTTCAAACATCGTGTTAAAAGCATAGATCGCATTTGTATGCAACCCATTTCTATTTTTAAACCGTTCTAATGAATTGTGTAAAGCAAAAAATGCGCGAAAAGCAACACTATTTCCATCTACAAGTAATAATTTATTTTTTGTCATCTGCCTAACTCCTTACTGTAAAGTTCTTATTTATTCTAACAAAGAATACTGAGGAAAGCGAAAAGAAAAACGCAAATTAACCACTTTACTGGACAAAAAAGAGTGAAAAGACTCAATGCTTTTCACTCTCATAATTATTGTTCAACTGAACGATCCATTCAATCGCTTAATTGTTACGTCCGAAAATTCTTAAGAATGCTAAGAACAAGTTGATAAAATCAAGATATAGTTGTAATGCCAAGAATACGGCAATCCCACTATGTGCTGTCCCATTTGATTCTATATAGATTGACCGGATCTTTTGGTTGTCATATGCGGTAATTCCTGCGAAGATCACGACTAAAAGAAGAGAAATAAACAACTCTACTGCGCTGCTTCGTAAGATAAAGACATTTAAGACCATGGCAATAATGACACCGATCAATGCGGCCATTCCGGCACGGCCGACACCTGTCAAATCTTTTTTAGTAACCAAGCCTACAACGGACATCCCTAAAAACATTCCAGTTGCTGTAATAAACGCTCTGGTAATGCTACCGATATCATACATCGCTAATGTGACAGCTAACGTCAGTCCATTCAAGAGCGAATACGCAATAAAACCACCAATAGCTAAACTTGGGTTTTTAGCTGCTTTAACGCCCAATACAACTACTAAAATCAACTCTACGATCCAGAGACCCATAAAGCCTAATGGAAAATTATTGATGAACGAGAAAACTTGTTGAGGATATACTTGTAATGCGAGATAAGAGATAATCGCACTTAATGCTAGACCTCCTCCTAGATAACCATAGACCTTAGCATAGAAGCGATTCAGTCCTGTTGAAATAGTACCTTGATTATTCATATGTTTCACCTTCACTTTCAAGAGTAATCTCTAATTCTGGTTCGACCGGTGGCTGAACCATCACTACTGCATCCAATACCCGATTTTCTTCGCTATTGTTTGCTTCGACAGAGATTGTCACGACATTTTTCATTTTGTCTACTTTGATAATATCAAACTGAAAAGTCAATGTTTGATAATGGAAAACTGGCTCAATAAAATTGACAGAAAAATTGACTACATGAGACCCAGGACCTGGCAAATGTTTTGAAATTGCACTGGTGATGATGCCCATCAACATGACAGAAGGCACAATCGGTTGTTGGTACTCCGTTTGTTTCGCAAAATCATGTTGGATGTAGAGTGGATTCGCATCATTTGTTAGTCCTAAATACAATAACAGCTGATTGTCTTCAATCGATTCAGTTAAAGACAACGAGTCCCCTTCCTCCAGTTCATTGATGGTTTTTCCTAATTTACGTGGTTTACTTATGTTCAAGTTAGTAACCCTCCAGTTTATATATTGATCACTTCTTATTGTATCAAAACAGTCCAAAAAGGCAAGTTACACTGATTAAAACAAGAAAATATTAACGAAACTGAAAGAAGACAGCGATGTTGATTCCTCTTTTGAAAACCAGAAAAATCAAAAAATCTCTACCTGTTAAGTTTCATTCTTTAACAGATAGAGACTGCTTTACAATCGACTACTTAAAAAATAGATTACAATACATTCTTTGTCGTACTACTTAATAATTTTTCATACGCTTGTTCAAATTTTTGAACGTCCCCTGCACCCATAAAGATAATGACAGCATCGTGGAAATCAAGTAAAGGAGAAACATTGTCTTCTTTGATCACTTGACCACCTTTTTTGATTTTATTGCCAAGATCTTCAATTTTGACATCGCCCTGTTCTTCTCGAGCAGAGCCAAATATATCACATAGATAAACTTTATCTGCAAGATCTAGTGCTTCTGCAAACTCATCCATCAAAGCAATTGTGCGGGTAAATGTATGAGGTTGGAAAACTGCAATGATTTCTTTATCAGGGTACTTTTGTCGAGCCCCATCGATTGTTGCTTTGATTTCAGCTGGATGATGAGCATAATCATCTACAACTGTCATATCAGCTACGATTTTTTCGCTAAAGCGACGTTTTACACCTGGGAATGTTAACAATTCTTTCGCTACTTCTTCTTGGTCTAGTTTTTCAAAATAAGCAACTGCGATCACGCCTAATGCATTTAATATATTATGTTTGCCAAAAGCAGGAACAGTGAAATGTCCCACAAATTCATCTTTGTGGTACACATCGAAAGCTGACCCCGTCGTTGTGCGTTCGATATTCCGAGCTTGGATATCATCATCTTCAGAAACACCATAATAATAGATCGGAACATCTGCTTCTAATTTTCTTAAGTAAGCATCATCTCCATAGGCAAAGATCGCTTTTTTCACTTGATTTGCCATTGATTGAAATGCGGTAAACACATCATCAATACTTGTATAATAATCTGGATGATCAAAATCAATATTTGTCATGATAACATAATCAGGCGAATATGCTAAGAAATGGCGACGATATTCACAAGCTTCAAATGCAAAAAATTCTGCTTGAGGATCGCCATGTCCTGTGCCATCACCAATTAAATAACTTGTTGGACGAATGCCAGTCAACATATGTGAAAGTAATCCTGTCGTACTCGTTTTACCATGTGAACCAGTCACTGCAATACTCGTGTAGTTTTGGATAAAGTCGCCGATAAAGTCATGATAACGAACAACTTCTAATCCCAACTCTTTCGCTCTTTGAATCTCCTCATGCGTATCTGGGAAAGCATTACCAGCAATGATCGTCATTCCAGGTTGAACATTCTCTGCATCAAAAGGCAAAATTTTGATATTTGCTTTTTCTAAATCCCTTTGTGTAAAGAAATATTTTTCGATATCTGATCCTTGTACTGGTAACCCTTGCTCGTGTAGGACAAGTGCCAATGAGCTCATTCCTGATCCTTTAATACCAACAAAATGGTATAATTTATTTTGATTTTCCATTTGAATCCTCTTCTCTTAAATATCATCCATTATTTTGTTTTCTATTACAACACGTTCCTCATTATCATATAAACCTAAAAAAATTTCAACCAAATATATTTGAAGAGGTTACTTACTTGAAAAATCGTTCAAATTTAAAAACTGGCTAACGCTCTCGTTTGGTCTACTAGGGATGATTTTCTCATGAACGCAAGAAAGTTCCTGAAACAGAAGAACGGATTCGTTGATAGGCTGACCAAACTTTTTGTGGGATGTCCACATGATTCATATAATTTTTCCCATTTGGTCCATAGCCCTGTTCATCATCCCTCAAACGAACCATTTCTCCTAAAACTAACGCATAGAAATAATCTTTCGACCATTGATCGTTCAACTCTGGCTGAGAAAAATGTAACTCTTCCGCTAGTTCAATTAATTGGGGAACAAATGGGACATAGTTACACCATTCTACTCCTGTGCCTTTCCAGACCTTCTCAAAAGTTGCTCTGGTACGTCGCTGTAATGTTGGATCATTCATAAGAAAAATCCGTTCAGGTAGAGCGCCCTTTTTTTGAAGGATCGTCAAGGCATGTTGTGCATTTTCCCCAGAGTTCGTCGAGGTTGTTTCTAAAATGAATCTTTCAGTTGGAATGTGGTATTTTTCTGTTAAGTAACGAAAACACATCTCACTTTCACTGAGTCCATCCTCAAATAAAACCCCTTGCTTTGCAAAATTTTGGCGAAGCACCTTAGTAGCATGTCCGATTCCTCCGACTAGAAAAATTTGCTGCACTTGTCCTTGCAAATACAGTTCAGCTGCCTTATCAGCAAGAATCGGTAAGCCATTGCCTGCTAGAATCACTATTGGTGCCGAATCATTTGTTCTTTGATCACTTGCATCAGCCAAAAAGGATAGCAAACAATTCCAATCTTTCAATTGTTCCCCTTGATTCGTCATGAGCTTCTTTCTCCTTTTTAAGATATTTTACTTACTGGAAAGCTGTTCATTTGGCATTTTATCCAGTGTTTCCTTCCAAATCAAATGCCCTCGACATTTCCCGCAAACATAGCGTTTGGTATCGATTTTTCGTTTGCGGTAAATATCGGTTGTACAACTAGCACACTGATACCATTCAATTTTAGTCGTTTTCTTAGCAGAAAGAGCAGGAGCGTATCTTAAACCACCCGTTTTTTTTAGTAAAGCCTTAAAATCAGCATCTCGGTGACGATAACCTTTATTAGCTAAATGCAAATGATAATGACATAATTCATGTTTAATGATTGCAACTTTTGTCGCTTCATCCACTTCTTGAAACATCTTCCAATTAAAATCTAAATGATGGTCGTTTAAGTGATACCGTCCCCCTGTAGATCGCAAACGAGAATTGAATTTTGCTTGATGCTTAAAGGGCAATGAAAAACTATCTAGCGAGATTTTTTCAACGAGTTGCTGCAATTCGATTTCTGTCACTTTATTTCGCCTCATAAGGGGAAAGCATCGTTAAACTGATTCTTCCTTTATTGACATCAACAGCTTCAATCCAAACTGTTACAACATCGCCTACAGAAACGACATCAGTAGGATGTTTAACAAATTTTTTACTTAATTTAGAAAGATGAACTAATCCGTCTTGCTTTACACCGATATCAACAAACGCACCAAAGTCGATTACATTCCGTACAGTCCCTTTCAACTCCATCCCTGGTTTCAAATCTTCCATACTTAAAACATCTGAACGCAAGAGTGGAGCTGGCATTTCATCCCGCATATCTCTACCAGGTCGGGTTAACCCTTCAAGAATATCAGCTAACGTTTCTTCTCCTACAGATAATGTTTTGGATAAATGAGTGGAAGAAAGTTGAGATAGGGTTTCGATTGCTTCTTTTTTACCTAATGCTTTTTCTGATAACCCGTTGCTTTTTAGAATTTCTTTTGCAATTGGATAGCTTTCCGGGTGAATGCCTGTATTATCAAGAATGTTTTTCCCACCTGGTACACGGATAAACCCGATCGCTTGCTCATAAGCCTTTGGTCCTAAGCGAGGAACTTTTTTCAATTGCGCTCGCGTCTCAAACGCACCATTTTCTTCTCGATAAGTCACAATATTTTGAGCAGTTGTTTTATTCAAACCAGAGATGTGTTGCAATAATTGAGGGCTTGCAGTATTAACATCCACACCCACTTGATTGACCACAGTTTCTACTACAAAATCTAATTGTTCCGCTAAACGTTTTTGAGAAACATCATGTTGGTATTGTCCAACTCCTACAGCTTTAGGGTCAATCTTCACTAATTCAGCTAATGGATCTTGCAAACGTCGAGCGATCGACACTGCACTTCGCTCTTCCACTTGGAGGTCAGGAAATTCTTTGCGGGCAATATCACTTGCAGAATAAACAGAAGCTCCCGCCTCATTCACGATCGCATAGTACGCTTTATGATCAGCTGATTTTAATTGTTCAGCAACAAATTGTTCTGATTCACGGCTAGCAGTACCATTTCCTATTGCGACCATATCTACTTGGTATTGGTTGATCAATTGAACAAAAGCAGGTCCTGCAGCTTCACGTTTCGCTTGAGAAGCAGGTTTATGCGGATAGATGACTTCAATTGCCAAAACTTTACCTGTCGCATCTACTACAGCTAACTTACATCCTGTACGATAGGCTGGATCGAATCCTAAAACGACTTTTCCTTTTAAAGGAGGTTGTAACAATAGATTACGGAGGTTTTCTCCAAAGATCGCAATTGCTTGCTCATCAGCTTTTTCAGTTAATTCATTGCGCACTTCCCGCTCAATCGCAGGTTGAATAAATCGTTTGTAACTATCTTGATAAGCATTCCTAACAAACATAGTTGCGGGAGAAGCTGGGTTATTGATCAATTGCCGCTCCATATAAGACAAAATAGGTTCCTCTTCCACTTGGAGTCCGACTTTCAAAATGCCTTCTTTTTCACCACGATTCGTCGCTAAAATGCGATGAGAGACGATTTTATGAATGGGTTCGGCATAATCATAATACATTTCATATACCGCTTTTTCATCTAGCTCCTTCTTTTTAACGACACTGACATAAGAACCTTTATTGTAGGTATAGGAGCGTACCCACGTTCTGTAAGTTGCATTATCACTGACTTCTTCAGCAATGATTTCGTGAGCGCCTTGCAATACTTCCTCGACCGTATGAACTTCTTTTTCATCATTGAGGTATTTTTTTGCTTCTGCATAGACATCTTCATTGGGCAATTGACGAAGCCACTGGGCAAAAGGCTCTAATCCTTTTTCTTTTGCGATCGTCGCTTTCGTTCTGCGTTTTTGTTTATAAGGACGATACAAGTCTTCTACTTGTTGCATTTTAACTGCTAAAGTAATGTCTTTTTTCAATTCTGGCGTTAGCTTACCTTGTTCATCGATTAAACGAATCACTTCTTGTTTTCGTTTCTCTAAGTTTTCTAAATAAGCATAGCGCTCTTCAATTTCTCGAATTTGTACCTCATCTAAGCTACCGGTCATTTCTTTTCGGTAACGTGCAATAAATGGGACAGTATTTCCTTCGTTCAATAAATTCAATACGGTGGTAAGTTGTTTTGAATGATACATCGTTAGTTCTTTTTGAACTAACTGGACAATTGTTTGATTTAAATTCTCTGCCATCAATATACTCCCTTTTTAAGTTAAAGCCATTTTCATTATTCCCTGTTTCTAAATAAAAATGGTGGATTTTCTCACATACTTATTTATTTTATCATATTTGATAACAGTACTTATAGCAGCTCTTAGCAAAACAAATCAATCACACTAAAAATCCCCTATAATAGTTGAGGAATTTGAGTTTCCTCAATACTTTTATAAGGAATCATGTACTGTTATCCTGATCCATTAATTTCCTTGCCACGGTCCTTCAGTGTTTTGATACTCAATGTCTTGAACGATACCAGTTTCATCAAAAACCACACCATGCATCGATCCACCAAAGACTGCTCCACCGTCAATTCCGATTTTCTTATCGTGAATCCATAAATCTGTCGTTTCCATATCTCCGTGTAGCATAGGGGTAATGGTATGACCAAAAACGATTGTTTTTCCTGTATTATTTTTACCTTCATGGAAAGGTTCGCGGATCCAGATGAAATCATGAGGGTTTGTATCATGCCAATCTTTTTTAGTTAAGTCAACCCCTGCATGGACAAAGAGATAATTATGCCATTCATAATAAAGCGGCCGCTCACATAAAAAATCAATCAGTTCGCCATATCGTGAGCGAATCATCAACGCAATCTCTGTGGGCGAATACTCTTCAGTTGACCCAGGGTGTAAAAGACTGTCAAATGTTTCTTTGCCACCATTCCGTAAATAAGGCTCATACCAGTCTTCAGGACTTTGGAGGAACTGCAAAAAGTACTCTTCGTGGTTTCCTCGAAGATAAATCGCGTTATTTTCTTTGACTAGTTGCATACCTAGTAAAAAACATTCTTTCGTGTTAGGGCCTCTATCATTCAAATCCCCCATCAATACTAATTGATGATTTAATGGATCAAATTCGTTGACCAATTTTTTAAAGAGATCGTATTTTCCATGAACATCGCCAATCGCATACACCCACTTTTTCATGATAAAACTCTCCCTTTCCATTGTAGTATAACGTATCTTTCGCATAGATTTACACTTATCAAAAAGGTTTTTCCCTTTCCTATACTGATTTTCTCAATAAAAAGAAAAAAAGACAAGCCAAAAATAAAGATAGCAAAGGAAATCCCTTGTTCACTCAGCGCTCAACTAGTGCTAGGTGATTGGAGAACAGCTCCTCCTGCTATGTTTATTTTTCAGCTTGTCACTAAATGCTAGTTAAAAAAAGCAGCTAATTTTTCTTCTACTTCTTTTTCAGACAGTTGATGCTCTTTGATGTAGCGGTTTTGTGGATGTTTTGCGCATTCGATCGAACAAGAACCTAAATGTTTTTCTTCATTTTCAACAGAAGTCAACATCTGACGATTGCATTCAGGATTGCCACAATTGATGTAGCGTTCGCAAGGCGTACCGTCGAACCAATCTTTGCCTACGATTCGTTTATCCACTTGATTGATATCAACTGCAATACGTTCATCGAACACATACATCTTACCATCCCACAATTCTCCTTGAACTTCAGGGTCTTTTCCATAAGTCGCGATCCCGCCGTGTAGTTGACCAACATCTTTGAAGCCTTCACGGACTAACCAACCAGAAAATTTTTCGCAACGAATCCCACCAGTACAATAAGTAACCACTCGTTTTTCCATAAATTCTTCTTTATGATCACGGATCCATTTAGGGAGTTCCCTAAAGCTTCTAATATCAGGACGAACAGCCCCACGAAAATGTCCTAGATCATACTCGTAATCATTTCTGGCATCAATGACAACAGTATCTTCATCTAAAATTGCCTCTTTGAATTCTTTTGGTGAGAGATAATCTCCTGTCAATTCGTGAGGATCGATATCGTCTTCTAATTTCAAAGAAACAAGTTCTGGTCGTGCACGAACAAACATTTTCTTAAATGCGTGGCCTTCACTTGGATCAATTTTAAAAAATGTATCAGCAAAACGCTCGTCTTGATGCATCATCGCCATATATTTTTCAGTTTCTTCGATCGTTCCAGACAATGTGCCGTTGATTCCCTCTTTGGCAACTAAGATTCTTCCTTTTAAATTCAACGATTTACAAAAGGCTAAATGTTCCTTCGCAAATTGCTCTGGGTCTTCAATGGTTGTGTAGTTGTAATAAAGTAATACTTGGTAATCCATGTTTTCTTTCCTTCCTTCTCTTCTCTCCAGAATAGTATAAAAAAAGTAAGGTTCGTTTGACGATATTTATGCTTGTGTATTTATGTTCAAACTCTTCAGTTAACATAATATAATTATCGTTTTTTAATTTAGGCAAACTTTACTACATAAAAGATGGAATAAGATGACCTCAACGATGGAATGACCATTTACATAAACTAGGTTCTACCAAGTGAAAAACACCCACTCTACTAGTCGCTAAACATGACCTGTTTAACTACTAGTAGAATGAGTGTCTGAAGACTACCTTCAAATCATTTCTTTATTTCCCTGTTACTGCAAAATAATTACCATCAGGATCGGCAAAATTAAATACGTATTCTTCACCTAACTGGACTAATTCGCCTAATACCGTACCTTGTGCTTGCATTTTCTTATATAAATCAAAAATATCATCGCTATAAAACATCAAGGATGGGGAACTTCCAGCAACTTCTGGGGAATGTTGTTCAATGAATTCCCGATCGTATAAGACAAGTGAAGTAGTCGCCTTCTCTGATTGGGCGATTTCTACAACCAGTGTGCCATGCATTTCTTGACGATCTAATTCTTTGAATCCAACCGCAGTCCAAAAATCAACGTTTTTTTTCACATCATCAACATATAACATGATTTTCATTTCATTGGTAAACATGTAAATCCTCCTACATTTCTTCGTTTTAGAAGTCATAAGCTTAACTATTTTAGCATACGGAGATCGGAAAAGCTATCTTCACTCCATCTTTATACTCTTATACTTGCCCTTATTGTCATAGTTTTTGGAGTGGATGGAATCTCGTTTTCACTTTTCGGAATAAAATAGATTCTCTGTATCAATCGCTTATAAAAAAAACAGATCCCGTCTCAAAGACGAAATCTGTTTTGGCTTATAACTAAGCATTGACATCAATGACTTTTGAATCATCTTTGATTGCTTCACGATCCAAGTCCTTAATTCTAGCACTTGTGACAATCCCGGCAACCATACTGCCACTGACGTTCGTTGCTGTTCGAGCCATATCAATCAATGGTTCTACTGAGATAACTAAGCCAACGATGGCAACTGGCAAATTCATCGCCCCTAAGACGATCAATGAAGCAAACGTTGCGCCACCACCAACACCGGCTACACCAAATGAGCTGATCGTGACGATTGCAACTAACATCAAGATAAAGCCAATACTAAAAACATCAATTCCAGCAGCTGGAGCAACGATCGTGGCTAGCATCGCTGGATACACACCTGCACAGCCGTTTTGCCCAATTGATAAACCAAAGCTGGCTGAAAAATTCGCTGTTGCTTCATCCACACCTAACGCTTTGGTCTGTGTTTCGATATTCAATGGCAATGCCCCTGCACTTGAACGTGAAGTAAAAGCAAAGCTCAATACTGGAAAAGCTTTTTTAAAGTAGTCAAACGGATTGACTTTCACTGAAAGCAAGATCAATGAATGAACAATCAAGACTGCTAGTAAAGCAACATACGAAGCAAGTACGAATTTTCCTAAATTGATAATGGCAACAAAATCACTAGTAGCCATCACATTCGTCATCAACGCAAAGACGCCAAATGGAGTCAAACGTAAAACTAAGGTAACGATACGCATAACGATTTTATATAAACTATCAATCAAATTGGCAAAAAATTCTGCTTCTTTCGGTGCTTTTCTTTTGACCCCTAGATAAGCAATCCCAACAAATGCAGCAAAAATCACAACACCGATCGTACTTGTTGCACGTGTACCAGCTAGATCAGCAAAAACATTTTTAGGGATGAATGATAATATTTGTTGCGGAATCGTTAATCCTTGGATACTCTCTTGGCGAGTGGCTAATTCCGAGATTCGAGCTGTTTCTGCTGCGCCCTCGGTAAACTTTGCTCCTTGAAGACCAAATAATATGGTTGTACCGATTCCAATCAATGCAGCAATTGCTGTTGTTGCAAGCAGTGAGGTTAATACTGTTGCACTGATTTTACCTAATTTTTCAGAAACTTTCATTTTTGTAAATGCGCCAACGATCGAGACGAATACTAATGGCATAATCAGCATTTGTAAGAAGCCGACATAGCCTTCACCTACGATATTGATCCATTCCATTGATTGACTGATGACTTGGTTATCTACTCCAAAAATCAATTGTAATAAGCCACCAAATACGATTCCGATAGCTAGAGCTGTATAAACCCTTGTTGAAAATTTTGCATGGCGCTTTTGCATGCGATAAAAAACATATAATAATACCGCAAAAACTAGAACCACTAAAACTGTGATGAGTGTTGTCATTTTATTCCTCCTCTAATTTTTAATGACAAGTCCATCTAAGGAAGTAAAGGTTCCCGAAAATGATTCTTCAATCATTTTCCTGAAAATATTTTTTTCAGCGACTCGTTCATTCTAGACTATTTATGTAAAAATTACATTCGTTTTGCTTACAATTAGTAATAGAAAAAAACCAGTAGTGATAGTCTGTGACTATCACTACTGGTTTTAAGCACGCTTTATGCGTTATTTTCTTCTTTTTCAGATTGAAAATTCAGTTTTACACCTGGTTGATCCAATGCAATCTCAGTTATTTCATAAGCCATTCGTTTGACGATATCAAATAATGGTGCAACTAGCTCATCCACTTCTTCTTGTGTGACATCATTTTGTCCTTCAATCTTTCGATTAAGGATATGATTAATTTGACTCACGCTTCCTGATAAAACATATGTATCAAAGACTAAGCGAAATTCTAAACGTGCTCCTACGATACTGTGTTCTTTCGGATAGTTCTCAATTGTCTCTTTCAGAGGAGAAAATCCTACTTTTAAATCTGTTTCAACTTCTTGATCAGGCCTTTTAAAATCATAGTGAAAGGCCTCTACTACTTCTTTTTGTCTTTTGATTTCCATTTGATCACTCCTTATTCAAATTATAACATACCTCACTTTGAAAGAGGATACTATTTTATTGCTTTCTCCTTGATATCAAGGATTTTTAAGAGATCATCTACAACATAATCGGCAGGAATATCTTGTAAAAAATGATCAATATCATACAAACAAGTCAAGACTCCTGCATTCTTACCAGCTTCTATATCTAAACGACGATCACCAATCATGATCGTTTCCGACTTTTTCAATTGATGTCTTTGGATTAAATGATTTAATGAGTCGGGCGCTGGCTTACGAGGAAAATTCCGATCAATCCCAATGACTTCTTCAATTAAATCAGTTAGATCAAACTGCTCAAGTAATCCCCAAGTTGAGGATGAGAGTCGATGGGTCAAAATAAAATGCTTTGCACCTTGGCTTTTCAATGATCGTAACACTTCTTGGGTGCCTGCAAAAGGCTTGGAAATTTTCTGACTCGCTGCTTCATAACGATGAAACAAGGGTGTAAATTGTTCTTCTGGTAATTGGTATTCTTTGATTAGTTGATGGGTGGAAAATTTCTTCATAATCGGATAAATCGTTTCTTGATCCGCTAAGATACCTAACGCAGCCATTGCTTGAAGCGCTCCATCGACCATGGCTGGATAAGTATCAAATAATGTTCCATCAAAATCCCAAACATAATTTTTTATCATCGTAACTTCTTTCCTTTAAATCTATTCATATTCCCACAAAACATGTCCCTCTTATAACAATTCTTTTCCGAGGATTTTTAACTCTTTATTTAAAGTGTATTGAATCGGTTGCGCATTCGGGATATCAATCGTATCCAACTGATTTTCTGGTACATCTTCTAAGTATTTCGTTAACGCACGTAAGCTATTCCCATGTCCAACCACTAAGACATTTTTACCAGCTGATAAGTGTGGTGCAAGTTCATCTTGCCATAAAGGAACCACGCGCTCAACTGTCATCTCTAAGCTTTCACCATGGGAGAGCAAACGTGGATCTAAAGAATCATAGCGTCGATCAAAATGGTTTTCTGCTACGAGTGGCGGAACTTCTCGATAGCCACGACGCCATTTTTTGACTTGTTCTTCGCCATATTCTTTTTTCATCTCCGTTTTATTTTTACCAACTAATGCCCCATAATGTCGTTCATTTAACCGCCAAGTTTTTTGGACGGGAAGATACAATTGATTCATTTCTTCTAAAGCTAACTGTGACGTTTTGATTGCTCTTTTTAGTACAGATGTATAAACGATATCAAAAACCAATCCTTGCTCATTCATTTTTCGTCCAGCTTCCGTTGCTTGTTGCATCCCCTTTTCAGTTAGCGCAACATCTAACCAGCCAGTCCAATAATTTTGAAAATTGGCTTCACTTTCACCATGTCGTAATAAGACTAACTTCATCCTCTTCACCTAGACTTTCGTTTCAAATTGGGTACCGCATTTTTTACAAGTCACTCGAATTCGTCCTTTACCTCGTGGCGCTCTTTGCTTTTGGTGACAAGTAGGACAAGAAAAAAACGTGTACTCCATCACTTTCTTTGAATTTTTTGGCTTTCTCAACTGAGAAAACCATAATTTTATTTGATTCGATTTTTCGATGAATTTACGATTTTCATTTATTCTTACATAGATTTTCTTCGATAACAATCGAAATACGATTAGACCGAGTAATCCCCAAAATAAGAAATAGCCGATTGAAAAAGGAAGTAAAAATTGAAACAGACGAAAGAATAGTGCCAGAATCAACAATACTCGGTTCAACGAATCAAATGTTGCATAACGTCCTTGCATCACTTGGTTGTATTTTCTTTTGTATTCAATCAAGCGTCTTAACCAAATTTGTGCCATCGTAACTCCTCCTGTTGCTCTTATTATGGCAAAAAAAAGCAAAAAGAAAAAGCTTTAATTCGCTTTTTCCATTGTTAATTGATGAAGTGCATTCCGATTCTTCATAAAGTCAATCACGATGACTTTCTTTTCCTGCGCTCTTTGAACGACACGAAATGTATCCGCTAACGGTAACGTGAGCTTTCTAGAAGGCACTTCCTTCAAGCGAACAAATCGGCGAATCAGCGTTAAGAATTGTGTTAATTGAATCGATGTATGAACTAAATCAGGATATTTTTTTAATAATTGAGTTGTCTTTAATAAATGGCGTTTTTTACCAATTTCACTTAAAAAACTTTTTAAGATTTTTTGTTGCCGTTGAAAAATTGAAAACGAATCTTTCTCATCAATTTTATAACGCATTTGTCTTTGAAGTTCACTGACCGTTAACTGTATCAACTGGCTGTTATCCTTGATTATCAAGCCATTTGGAAATAGCTCTGTTACTGCCTGATCCCAACTTGTCAATGAAAGCTCAAGGTAATCTTTCACAGGTAAATCAAGTTCTCTATTAAAAAAGAGCAAAAGTGCAGTTAACCCTTCTGATTGATAGATTTCTCCTAGTGTTTGACCTTCTAAATGAAACTCTGGCGAAAAATGCAACAAAGTTTTCCCCTTGTTTAACTGAACATAAAGAAAGGTCGAACGGTTGATGACTTGATCCTTTAGCACCACTAAAAAATTCATTTTTCTCCCCCTTTATCATTTTTAACATAGCATATTTTTAAAAAGTTGTCTGGTAAAAGAGGAGGGTTTCATAAAAATTTAGTAATTCATCAAATTCTCCTTAAAACAATGAAACCACCTGAGCGATTGCAGATTCACTCCTCTTTTTCCATCAATTCTTTCATCTCGATCACTTCCCGATATTGGTGGATTTTAGTGATCCCAATGACTTTATCGACATCAATACTAAAACAAATACCATTTCCTGGAACATCAATGTTGATTCCCTGACCAATCGTCTCCATGACTTGATTGGTTAAACTATCAGGTACGAGGGTTAACACAATATCTTTTTCAGGTGAGATTTCCAGACCTAAAAAATTACTAGAATCATGAATCCCTGATCCACGCCCATGGAGTATCGTACCTCCAGCTGCTCCGGCGGTTTTTGAAAACTTAATCACTTCGTACCCCATTCCCCCATCAACAATCGTGACGATCATATTCAGATTCAACGCTACAGGATCTTTCATTTTTTTCCCTCCAACTGTTGTAATTTGTGTTTGGCTTGTTTATCTTTTTCATCTTTCCTTTTGTAGATATAGCCTAGAACCAATGTCGATAATATGGGCGTCAATGCAATCATAGCCACTACTCCAAATCCATCAATAATCGGATCTCTTCCTTCAATTTGCGTGGCGATTGCCACACACATCGATAAAATGAACGTGGAACACATGGGGCCAGTCGCTACCCCTCCGTTATCAAATGCCATAGCAAGAAAAATTTTATCAACCTTGCGTCCTAAAATAAAAGCTAAGCCATATCCTGGAATCAAAAAATAGTAGAGAGAAAAACCAACTAATAAACGCCACATAGATAACCCAACTGCTAAGCCAATCCCAATAGAGATGACTGCTAACATGATTTTTGCTTTGATTCTTCCCTCACTCAACTCTTCCACTTGTTTAACCATGACATGGATCGCTGGTTCTGCGAAACCAACTAAAAACCCCATCAAGAACCCTAAAGGTATCAAAAGCTGATTATGTTCTAAACTAGCAAGTACACTACCTAGATGTTGTCCAACAGGAACGTAAGCCAGATCGACACCATGCAGGAATAAGATCAATCCGACAGTAGTGATCAAAAAGCCCTTGATAATAGCCCAGAAACGTTCTTTACTCATCTGAAAGCTCAGGAAGTTCATGACTAAGAATAATAGTATGATCGGCGATATGGCGATTAACACCTCATAGGAAATGATTTCTATCCCCGAGAATAATTCTTGGACTATCTTCATTGAAAAATCACCCCTAAAATCATTACTGCCAGAATTGGACCTAAAGATGCAATCCCAACCATCCCAAAGCTATCATTGGCACTCGTTTCTTGACGAATCATACTAGTCAGTCCGCCAGCTAATGCTAGAATAAAAGGAACGGTAATCGGTCCAGTCGTAACGCCTCCAGAATCAAAAGCAATCGGCATAAATTCATTACTTGTAAAAAATGAAGCGACTAATACACCAACATAACCAATCGCCATCAATTGATAATAAGATAATTTGAAGACAACCCGTAAAAGAGCAAACGCTAAAAAGACACCTGTGCCAACGCTTACAATTCCAATTAACAACACTCGGCCAATCTTTCCTTCAGAAATCTGATTGACTTGTTGTCCCAACACTTGAACGGAAGGTTCTGCGATCGTGATTACAATTCCAATCATAAATCCTAAAGCAATGAGGATTGTGAGACTTTTCTTTTTGATCATATATTTTCCCACTAATCGCCCGACTTCCATCATCGAATAATCGGCGCCAAATAAAAATAGTGTCATGCCAATCATCATAATCCCTGCCCCAAACAAAAAAGAAATCATTTCATCTGAGTCAAGCGGTGCGAAAATAAAAGTTAAAATAACAATTAAAAGCGTCATTGGTAAAATGGCGATAACAACTTCTTTTAAATTTTTTAGCATATATCCTCCTCCTTTACTCTATTTTACCTGATTCCTTCACAAGTTACGAGCAGAACAGGTAAACGCTGTTATTTTTTTCAATAAAAAAATACTCAAATATGACATTACCATAAAAAGAAGCCAAATGGAGCGAAAATCAAACTTGGTTTCGGCTCCTTTGGCTTCTCTTTATGTTATAAGCAACAATGCCTTAAATCAAGAATGAAAAATCAGAACGAACTTTTCAAATTTTGGGGCTTGATTTTAAAAGAAAGGCATGTTGTTTAGCAAGGTGATCAAAAAGCGTCTGGAACTAAGAGTCTCTTCTTGTTTCACCTGTGGGAAGTAACCACAAAACAAGTACTCAGCTCTAAGACAAGGAAGCAATCAATTGTTTTCGAATTGCTTCGTATTCGTCTGCCTGTTGATTAAACAAACGTTGGTTGCTTGTATGGCTATCTTGCATCCATTCTTTTGGTTCGCTGCTGCCTAGAAATGCATCTAACAATTGTTGTGCGACAATCGGATTCTTTTTCACTGCTTCTTTGACCAAGTAAAAATCTTCAATTCCTCTTTGCAATTGTTTGTAACGTAAAGACAACAATAACTGTCCAGAATAGCTAGGATAAATGAGACAAGTATCACCGATCGGTAACGAACTAGTATTATAGCGGATATCTTCTCGCACATTTTCTGGCCAGCAATTATATGCCCAACGCAGCATACCATCTGTTTTGAAGCAATGCGCTAAAATTCCTTGGATACGAGTCTCTAGTAATGAGCTGTGTAAAAAGGTATTCGGACGATCAGGATAATTACAAATATAATATTGTGTCTTTCCTGGATGGCTTTGTGTTAACTGCTGATAATGGTTGCACGTACAATAAAAAGAAGTGACCGGAAAATCGACATCTGGCAGCAATTGTTCCAAGACGTTTTCTTTATCAAAAGCGACTTTTATCTGAACACTAGTATCCACTGACTTTAATTCTGCTAATGAAGCTTTAAAGGTGTCTATTTCGTGAATCTTCGGCTCATCAGAGATAATCCTGACTTTGTCCCATACCCCAATCTCTTTGAAATGCTCAAATAATTGGTTGAAATAGGACTTCAATTCATTTTTGTTTTCGATGAATCCGATCTTTTGCAAGGCTTCATCAAAATAGCGAACCACGATTTTTTCAGGGTAATCTAACTGTTGGATCAATGGGAAGAATGGTACTTGCCACACACCTAACAAACCAAAGACGTTGATTTCTTGATCGATACCTGCTTCTGCCATTGTTTGAAGATAGCGATCTAAAATGGTGAAATCACACGTCAATTCTCCTTTGATATCCTTCTTGACTTTGATCATTGAATATTCATAGAGATTCGCTGGATAGTCTTTGACGATATAATTGAACCAACCTTTCCAAGGGATCTCGCCTGCGATCACCGTTACCGCTTTTTGCCCAATAGCTGCTAAACTGGCAGCCATTTCGCGAATCAATCGGAAATGAGTCTCACTCCAAAGTGGGACTTGAAAACTTCTCGCTAAATTAGACGGTTGTTGCCAGATGTCCAAATTAAATTTCTGAGTCACGTTATCTGGAAAACAATAATCTGAAACGTCAATCATTAATTTTTTCGTCACTACTTCTTCGTCACCGGCTGTCAAATATGAACGGTAAACTGTTATTTCTAGTGAATAGCTGCCAGACTTGATTTCAGTATCCAAAGGAAATTCCAGATAAATTGGCGCATAACGATCGCCTGAATAAGTTTTCACTGTTTGTTCTAACAACTTATCAGCATACAATATATCTTCGTTGCCTAAATAATAGTCAATAAATTGAGCTTTTACTGGTAACGAGGATTCGATAGCGATACGATAAATCGGTATCTCAATAGCATCTGGTATCGAAAATTCATCCGATAGTACGAAATGGTTTTTTCGCCCGTCATGAAGTAGTAACTGACAAGCATTTTTACTGTTCTTATAAAAAGTTAACTCCGTAAGTTCCTGAGGCTGTTCAGCCGTCAGACGGTTGGTCGCTTTATAACTTTCATGGACAAGGTAAGCTTGCATTCAATGCTCCTCCTTTGGTCGATTCAATCCATCGATCAATTGTTCAAATCGTTCATTCGTCATTTGATCTGGAATCATTCGCCGTAATTGCTTTAAATTAAGTCTTTTTACCAATTTGAAACGACTAGGATCTTGCCAGCTAGGGAAAAATCGTTGGAGAACTTGCTGATTTTCTGCCTCTTTTACGAGTTGAAAAATCGGTATGTCGATGATCTCTCTGGTCGAAAATTCGTTGCCTTTTTCTTGTTGTTCCCACTGTGATTCCATCCATTCCATCGCAAATGGAAACCAGCGAGCAAAACGTTCGTCTGTCACTTCATCAGATGTGCGGTACCACTTAGTTGCCAAAGAAAGTCCATGAGGTCCTTTTTGAAAAATATGTGATTCAAAAGGAACATCATTTTCTTCTAACGCACGTAAATATAGTAAGGAATTTTCGATAGGAACGATCGAATCTTCAAATGTGGAGAATAAAAACGTCGGCGGCGTATCACTCGTCACGCATTCTTCCAAAGAAGGAGCAGAAATACCCATGACCTCTGAAAAAGAAGAGAGGATAGCTGGATAACCTAATAAACATAGAGCGGGTTTAGTCGCTAACATTGTCGACATGGCTGCTGCTAAATGCCCACCTGCTGAAAAGCCAATGACCGCAATCTTATGACGATCAATCTGCCATTCTTCCGCACATTCTTGAAGTAATTCCATTGCTTTTTGTCCATCAGACAATGCTTTTTGAAAATGACGATGTTCTCCTACATGATAATGTAAAACACCTGCATGATAGCCCTTTGACAGAAAGCTTAATGCGATCGGTTCCCCTTCTCTTTCACTACAAAAAGAATACCCACCCCCAGGAATCACTAAAATAAACGGACGTTTTTCGATTGGCTGCGATTCAAACAATTCTTCTTGTAAGTAAAGCTTGAGACCGGTATTTGCCTTGCGATCAAAAATAATTTCTTTTGTTCTCATTGCTTCATTCTCCTAAGCCATTTTCCTCAATCACTTGTTGATACCAATAAAAGCTATCCTTTTTATACCGTGCTAAATCGAGTAACTCTTCATCGGTCCGATTGACATAGATAAATCCGTACCTTTTATTGATTCCTTCATGGGTACTGATCAAATCAATCGCACTCCATGGGCAATAACCGATCACCTCAACGCCATCTTCAATCGCTAAAGCCATTTGCTGGATGTGTTGATGTAAATAATCAATCCGATAATCATCATGGATTTTCCCGTCAATGAGTTGTTCTGATGCACCGATCCCATTTTCTGTCACCAAGAGTGGTAAGCGATAGCGAGAATAAATTTCATTTAAAGTAAAACGAAACCCTTCTGGATCAATAGGCCAGCCAAATTCCGTCATTGGTAAATGTGGATTTTCGACTGTTTGAAAGAATCCTGGAATCCCAAAACCGGATTGCTGATCTATTTTTTGTTCTTTGGCAAAATAACTGGAGACGGTCATTGTATTATAGTAGTTAAATGCAATGTAGTCTCCTGTTCCTTCTGCTAAAATTGTTTGATCTTCTGCAGTAATCACTGGTTCCGCACCAATCTTCTCTAATAAATGCCAAGCATTATGATTGTACTTCCCAAAAACAGCAACATCTAAAAAGAGCCAATTTCTAAGCGCACTCATATATAAAGCGGCCATCTGATCCTCTGGTTTATCTGAAGCAGGATACACACTGGCGATGTTAGGTGCTGGTCCAATTTTGCCGTTATAATTCCCTTTGTGGTAATTACTGGTCACGAGGGCTTGTGCGACTAACATATGATGGTTTTCTTGGAATTTTTCTTTCATACTTTTATTACTTGTCCCAATTACAGAACCAGCCAATGCCATGACATTTTGTTCATTGATTGTTTGCCAAAGTGGAACATCTTGCCCAAAATGGTCAAATAATACCTGACAATAATCCGCAAAAGCTTGAATCGTTTCTCTATTTTCCCAACCACCTTTTTCGGCAATGGACGCAGGCAAATCAAAATGGAAAACAGTTACGATTGGTTGGATATCATTTTCTTTCAATAACTCAATCAAACGTTTGTAAAAAGCAATACCAGCTGGATTCACTTTTCCATTAGGCATTACACGACTCCATGAAATCGAAAAACGATAAGCTTTTAGTCCTAACTCTTTAAATAAAAGGACATCTTCTTCCAATCGATGGTAGTGGTCAGAGGCAACTTTAAAATCAGTCGTTCCTTCTGGGATAGACTTGATATCCTGAACAGATGGTTCTTTCCCCTCTTCATTCCAAGCGCCTTCTACTTGATAAGCACTGGTAGAAGCTCCCCATAAAAAATCTGTTGGAAATTTATTTTTCATCTTCATTCTCCTTTATGGCCGCACCAATTAAATTGGCGTCTGCTTGAAATTTTGCTGCTTCAATCGTCATTGGTTGTAATGTTTTTTTGATGATTGGCGCTACTGTAAACAGCTCTCGATAAGCTTGTTGAATCGTCTGGACCAAATATTCTTGTTGACTGATTCCTCCACCAATGACGATCTTTTCAACATCTAGCAGCGTTTGAACATTGAAACAAAGAAAAGCAACCTGTTTACAATAATCATGAAATAAAGCTTTGGCTGACTCATTCTCACTGTCTTTTAAGGCAGCAAAGACCTGTTCGCCCTCGTTGTCTACTTTTAATAATTCAGCTAATTGTTTGATCAACCAAACAGCCGACAGACCCATACCTACAAACGAGTTTTTACCAGTAATCTGACGATCACGGATCATAAAGCTAATTTCACCGGCTTGCATGTGCGTTCCTTTATAAAGCTGTCCATTGATACAAATGCCCATGCCAACTCCAGTTCCCAAAATAATTGCTGCGGCTTGTTGGATCCCTTTTAAATTGCCATATTTCATTTCACAGGAAGTAGCAGCTTTGGCATCATTTTCAACGAACACTTCGAAATTCTCCAACTCTAAAAACGATTGCAATTGGAGTTGATCCAGATAAGGAACAGCACCGCCGAAGCGAACTGTCCCAGACTGATCAACCGATCCAGGTACTGAAAAAGCAATTTTATGGAATGATTGGATTTCTTGATAGTCACGAATCATTTGTGATAATAATCGTTGAAATTGCTCTTTATCTGAAGGTGTTGGAAAACGCTTTTTAAAAGAAACTTCATTCTGAGAAATCAGAGCGGTCTTGATCATCGTCCCTCCAATATCAATCCCTAAAACGACCATTTGCTCTCCTCCATTATGCTTGAACTTCTTCTGCAATCACACCAGCCATCTTTTCTTTTGCTTCCTTAGCTTCGGCTTCTGCTTTTAATTCTAATTCATACTCTTTTTTGTCAGCAATCTTGATAAATGGATACCACATCAAGATCCCGATGCCCATGCAAATAACCATCAAGATTGTATAATTTATCCCACCAGAAAGTGGCATCTTAACAAAAGTTGGTGTCGTCCAAGGCAATAAACTTATCATTGGGTTCAATGAAATCGGTAAAATGGTTGTGGTTAATCCCCACGTCACAAAGCCTGCGATCAACTGTGTAAAGACTTGTGGAATGAAAAACAATGGGTTTAAAATAATCGGCATACCAAACATCAAGGGTTCCGTAATGTTGAAAATGGCAGGAATGACGGATAATTTCCCAAGTTGTTTCATTTTGGCAGATTTACTACGAATCATAAAGAACGTCACAAATCCCATGAAGCCTGCAGCGTACATTCCCATGTAGATCACAGAAGGAATCAAGTAAGGCAAAGCTTCATTTTTTTGGAAAGCTGCGATATTTGAGACAACCATCGTCATACTGATTGCTCCTAATGGTCCTTGTAAAACTGCGTTGTGAATCCCAAAGAACCAAAGGACAGCTAATACTTCCATGATAATAATAATTGATAATGGACTAGCAACCAACGCGTTAAGCGGTGCATTGATCACATCGATAAAGAATTGAAAAATCGAGCCAGATTTTGTCAAACCAAATAAGATACGCAGAATAAATACAAGGACAAAGATGATTGTTACAACAAAGACCGGTGCCAATGATTGCGTAACCATCGGAGGTACGCTATCTGGTAATTTAAGCACAATATTTTTTTTCGATAGATAAGCATAAAGTTGAGTAACCACTAACGCAACGATCATTCCAATAAACAAGCCTTGTCCGCCTAAGAAATCTAAGCGTAATGCTGCAATCGTAGAGTCTACAGCCTCTCCATTTTGCATAGCCATTGTTGCGACAGTTTGAGGCATCAACATCACAAAACTAGCTAAAGAAATAATTGCTGCGTTTCGCTCATTCGTCCCCAGTTGTTTTGCATAAGAAAAAGCCAGACTATAAACGACATACAATGAAAATACCCCAGTTGCACCATTTGTAATAGCTTCTACATGTGGGTAAATACCTAATGAAGTCAAATAATCGATCCAACCAGGAATTGGGAAGTTCCCTACGATCGTAATCAGCGCAATCCCCAAAGTGATTGGACTCGTACGAATAAACCCTTCCATCAAAGCAGCTAACACTTTATTTTGTTGTAATTTTTGCGATAATGGTAATAACTTACTTCCTAAAAACGCTTCTAATTTTTCCATCGTAATCCCCCTATTGTTTATATTCCCATGTGGTAACACTTTCTAACCCGTCGACATTTAAATAAAAATGGTAGACACCTTCTTCTATCCAACTATTTCCATTATTATCAAAGATAGCTAAGTCAGAAATTGGAATATTGATTCTTGCTTGCTTTTCTTGATTTGCTTCTAAATAGATTCGCTGACTGCTGACCAATCGTTTTTCCGGTTGCACAATCGAAGCATATTCTTGATGAAGATAAACATGTGTCACTGTTTCTGCTGAAACATCCGATCGATTTTTCACTAAATAATTGATCTCAATAAATTGGTCTTTTGGCTCACTTCTCAGTAATTGACTTTCGAATGAGGCGTAACTCATTCCCGTTCCAAATTTGAATAGCGGATCATTGGATTCATCGATATATTTTGAGACAAAACGCTCAGAATGATTGCTTGTTGATATTGGTCTGCCTGTGGAGGTCTGAGCATAATAAATCGGTAGTTGTCCTTCACTTCTAGGAAACGTCATCGATAGACGAGCAGAAGGACTGACTTTACCAGCAAGTAAATTAGCGATTCCGATCCCACCCATCGTTCCAGGAAACCAGACAAGTAATAAACTATCGAAATATTTTTCTACATCCGTTAAGACTAGCGGTCGACCGGTATATAGTACGCCTATAATTGGTTTATTTAATTCATGTAATTTTTTGATCAAACGTTGTTGTTTTTTTGAAATCTGTAAGTGAGCTTTAGAAGCTCCTTCACCACTTTCGAGAAATTGTTCGCCAAATGTTAATACAATCACATCAGCTTTTTGAGAAATCTGGTAAGCTTCTTCCATTAATGATTCCTCTTCTGCAATTGGCCCATTCAATAATTCCATTCCTTTTTTCAGAGGTCCAAACCCATCATAAGAATCGAATAAATTGTATCCTTTAGCAAACATTAAGTGATCTGTCGCAAAATGGCGACTCAATCCTTCCTTCAAAGTAACCGTATCTTGTGGCTTTCCGCTAACTGAAGCCCAAAAACCTAAAGTGAGAGGACTTTCGCCGTATGGACCGATCACAGCAATTTTTTGATTTGGTACTAATGGAAGTGTGTCATTATTTTTTAAAAGAACACAACTTTTTTCAACCAACTCGACTGCTGCTTCTTTAGCTTTTTCGGTTAAGATTTCTCCAGTATTCACTTCTTCCAAGCCACGATAAGGATTTTCAAATAAGCCCAATTTATTTTTTAGCATTAAAATACGCCACACCGCTTCATCGAGAAGTTGCATAAATCGTGGCTCTTGTACTAATTCAGACAGGTGATTGGCATAAATCGAAGTCATCATGTCTAAATCAACACCTGCAATGAGTGCCTTTTTGGCTGCATCTATTTCGTCTTTGGCATACCCGTGAGGAATCAGTTCTTTGATTGCTGCATAGTCTGAAACTAATACGCCATCAAACCCAAAGCGAGAACGTAAAATCTCTCGATTCAACCATTCATTTCCAGTTGCAGGAACTCCATTCAACAAATTAAAAGCAGTCATTACTAATTCACATTTTGCTTCAATTGCTGCTTGATAAGGCTGTAGATATTCATTGAAAAGCCGTTGATGGGACATATCTACCGCTTGATATTCTCGTCCTGCTTCCGGTGATCCATAAGCTGCAAAGTGCTTCAGACATGCAGCTACATGTTTTTCTGGAATTTTTGTCTCACTATCTCCCTGATAACCATTGACGATACTTTTTGCAAACTCTTTCGCCGTATAAACATCTTCGCCTGGAGATTCCATAACCCTCCCCCAACGTGGATCACGCGCTAAATCTAACATTGGTGAAAACAAGACATGTAAGCCATTTAAATAACTTTCTTCTGCTGTTAACTTAGCTGCTTGTTGGATTAACTCAAAATCGTAAGAACCAGCTTGAGCTAGAGGTATGGGGAAAATTGTCCGAAACCCATAGATGACATCTGACATAAACAACATGGGTATCTTGTGTTTACTTTTTGCTAAAACTTTTGTTTGTAGTTCTTTTAATTTTTGATGATCGTTGATATTATAAATAGAGCCAATCTCAAATACGTCTAACTCTTGAGGTAATCCTAATTCTTCCATTGGCCCAGTATTCATCACATCATTTTCTGATAGAATACTTCCATTCAGTTGGATCGTTTGTGCGATTTTTTCCTGAACAGATAATCGATCAAACAAAGCTTGTAACTGATCTGCTTCCATCGGCGCCTCCTTTGTAACCGCTTTATAGAACAGATTATAAAGAATAAAAAACGAATTTTATATAAAAAAATTAGCATTTATACCAAAATATTCGCGCTATATAAAATTTATTCGTGTAAAATAAAAAGAAAGAATTCGTCACAAGGAGTATTTATATTATGACTACCGATACGATTAAAATAACTATGGATTTATTGTACCGAAAATATCTGATTCCGATGCTATTATTTGATGAAAACGGATATCTCATCCATCCAAAAAATTTAGAAGACTTACCAATCACGATCAGTACCTATTTTCCATTTAAAAAAACAGAGCAGATCCAGCTTTACCATACAACATCCTATTTATACGGCTATTTTTGTTTTAAATCTGATCAAAAGGAATATCAGATGATCATTGGCCCTTGCGGTATTATCGGTTCAAAAGAAACCTCTTGTTTTTTTATGGGACATGAGTACCATTATAATATTCATTATTCCAAAGAAGACAAGTATTCATTTGAAGAATATATCCAACTATTACACACGATTCTGACTCAGCGACCAACCAAAAAGGAAGAATTTATTTGGTACTTTCAACAAGAAAAAAATAAAAAAAATCTATCCACTGATTACAGCCTGGAAAATAATCTTTATGATCGACGGATCCACAAAGAAACCTTCGATTCGTATCATTTTGAATTACGCTATCTAGATTACATTAAACGAAACGAACCTGAAAAAGTCATTTGGGTCTTTAATAAAATGAAAGAAACCTATAAAGTCTCTTTATCCCCCTTTGAATTGGAAGGGTTGAAACTTAAATTTGCCTCGTTCGTAGCCATCGTTACCAGAATGAGTATTGAAGAAGGCGTACCGATCAATCAAGCCTTTGGTCTGTCCGACTCTTTGATTCAGGGACTGATTTATATCCACTCAGTCAAAGAATGTCTGCAATATATGAAAGAAGCAACCTTCCGTTTTATGGAACTGCTTCATAATTTTCCTTTAGCTCAAAAATCCATGTTAGTAAAAACGATTGTCAACCACATTGATAATCATTTATACGAACGCATCACCGTCGACGAGTTAGCTGCCATCACTGAAAAACATAAGGCACATATTTGCAGCCACTTCAAAAAAGAAATGGGGATTACCATTCACGGATACATTCAAGAAAAAAAGATAACCGAAGCAAAACATTTGTTATTGTTTACAGATCATTCTTACGATGAAATCAGTCACTTGCTTGCTTATTCTAGTCAAAGTCATTTTATTCAAGTGTTCAAAAAGGTCGCCGGCTGTACCCCAAAAGAATACAAAAGTATCCACTATGCCCATTCATTGGTCTGAAAATGCCTTAACTACTAAGTCGTTCTCCATTTATCTTGATCGAAATCAGATAGGTTCAATACTTTCATGTATGTATTTGTAACTGCTTGTGGTTTGAGTAAATGTAGTAAAAACAAGCCGAAGAACACTAAAATCAAGGAAATGATTTTAGATTCTTCGGCTTATTTCATCAACCTAAATATGCGTGGCGCTACTCTCTCGATCGTGTCAAACTTCGTCGCATTTCTCAGAAAGATCAATCATTTTTTCTTAGCGTCTTTGACTTCCAAAAAGATAATTTAGAAAATTAGTGACATATGTTTGATACGCTACGGGATCAACTGATTGGGCTTCCCCATGTCCAGCTCCTGCTACAATCAACTTGACTTTATAGCCCCCGGAAAGATCATAGAGCTCATCCGCATTTTCATGAGGAACTACTTGATCAGCATCTCCGTGAATGATCAATTTGGGGATCGTTGTGGCCATACCAATTTCAGGTAGATTTTCATTCACATTCATTTTTAATTCTTGGTCAAAGTAATACTCTTTCAACAATCCCATATATAGATCTTCATGTTCTTCGTCTGCTACAATGTCAAATTCTTCCCCAAATATTGAACCTAATAAAGGCGCTACGGTATTTTTGTAGGTGTATCTAAGTTGTTCATCAATTGATTTAAATCCGCAATTCTCGATGATTCCTTTTACGTTTGCTGGGATATCCTTAGCTAATGTTGACATCATAGTTGCAGCCCCCATTGAGCCACCATAAAGTAAAATCTTTTGAGTCGGCTTAGTTCCTACTTCTCGATTGATCCAATAGAGCACATCATCTGACTCATATTGTCCATAAGTGACATAATCGCCCCCACTGTTTCCAGTGGCACGAGGGTCTACAAATAATAAATTATAGCCCGCATTGTAAAAGATATTATACTCATCCGTTACTGTCCCTAAATTCCAATTTCCTCGAAAACCACCATGAATCATCACCGTTACATCTGATTTTTGATCCACATAATAAGATTTCAACGTCATTAATTTTCCATCTTGCTTATTTACGGTCGTTCCTTCTAATTGAGTGGTATTAGGATAAAAACCTGTAGGCTCAGCAGGTGCCGTTCCATCATTCGCTGCACCAAGCAAGCTCATAAAACAACTGTCTTTTGCAAAAGCAATGTCATACATCGCACTGATTGTAATCAAACGTTTGATTACTTCTGGACTAACATCAAAGCGTTCTTTTACATTCACTTCTGAAATTTGGTCTGATATCAACGAAGAGAATTCACTTAGAAGTTTAAAAATATCTCCATTATACTCTTTGAAAACTTCAGTTATTTTATCTCGGATATAATTTAAATAAAGTTTTCCCTTGAAATTCTTGCCTTTACCGATTGCTTGAATGATCGCTTGCTCATCGTCAGATAGTCCAAGTGTTGTTGTTTTTACTTGACCCTCGTTTCCTTTGTTGAGGGATTGAGAAACAGATGCAAGGCTTGTTCTTGCCAATAGTCCCTCTTGTTCCTTTCCGTAAACGATACTTGGTGTAGCACATCCTAACAATAAAATAGAAGCCAAAGTAATCATGCAACATTTATTTTTCATTCTACTCACTCCTTTATTTGATATTTCCATTCTAATGAAAGCGTAACCATTTTTATATCAAAAAAGAAGTGTTTGTTATATAAAAGAAGCTATTTTAAAAAATTATTGAGTAAATCTTAGGATCCATTCAAGTCATTTATACTAGCATAGCCATTTAGCTAATATTTTATACTGGTCTTATTTGTATTACATCACTAAAACCAAACGCTTGTGATAAAACAAAAGAAGATACTGAGACAACTTTTTTGTCCCAGTATCTTCTATTATATCTAAAAATGAATAAACGGTGTTTAAAGAGCTCTTGTTCACGACGAGATAAAAGCAGCATTTTTGAAAGATAAGCCGAAATTAATCAAAAATTGGAGAAGCACAAAGTAGATAACAATCGACAGAAAAAACTAGCGTTTGTGTTTCTTGGCAATTTTCGGTATTCTTTTGGTACTTGATAGTTAACACTTTCGTCTCAACCTCTAAGGTGCTAAGTTTTTTGCTAAAGACGATCAATTCGATAATTTTGACTGCTCATCTTGACTTCTCATCATATGCTATTTAAACAAAACATAATATTGGGACATATAATGTTCTGTATCTTTTGGAGATAGAGATTGTATGGCTGTCCATAATTGTTTTTTAGCCATTGATCTTTCCCACGCCATCGGTTTAATACCCTCAGCTTTTACTAATGAATTCCCTAATTTTTCAATTTTTTCCATAAGATCTTTTTCTGGATTATTGTTTAATCCAAGGTGTTTTAACCCATGTTCCGTAATTAGCCAGTGGTTAGTATTTTGGCCACGATTAATAAGATTTTCTGGACCTTTCAAACGATTTCTTGCTTCTGCATGGTAGATTTCTATGCTATCTCCTATCTCAAGCAACAAATGGTCATCGGTGAATCGTTCAGGTATGTCTCCATTAATCGATTTTTCATACCTAATTTTGCCATCCTGAGATTTGATAGTCACTTTTACATAAAGTTCATCTTTAAATAAATAATGAGGTTTTGGCATATTTAAGGTAAGTGTTGCTTCTCTTGAATTCAAATTCGTTCTTAATGAACCTGACCATTGATCATTAAAGCCATAAAAGATAAGATCTTCATCGGCTAACTTACTGATATCAGCTTTGATTAATGAAAGAGAAGCATGGTTTTGGGTTTCCTTTACATAAACATAATTTTCGCTTGGTAAATAATACTTCATTTGTTCACCAGAAAATTCTAAATGATAGACCCCATTAGGAATATTTTTAAATGTCATTTTTTGTTGTACTGGTTGACTCGCTATAATAGTTGCTCCATCTTTTAATTCAACTGTGAGCCCTTCAAAGTTACTCAAATCGCTAGGAAGAATTTCAATGGTCAAATCACCAACCAACCCTAGAGAGGCGATTTCCTCGTTAGTAACCAATTCAAAATTAGAATTGATCAAATAGTTTGGGTCAATCAATTGACGTGCACGCACCAACTCATTTTCAGAGACAATATCTGCCAATGAAGCCACAGCTGGATAACCTGCCACACGATTTTTTTCTGCTTGAAATTCATCAAGATACAACCCACGTTTTTTTAAGGTAGCAGAAAAATCCTGCTTACTATTTTCACTGTAGATACGATTCATTAAATTGGGTAATGTATATTCCCAATCTTTGAAATCACTCTGATTAGCCATTTTACGGTATTCCTGATATATCTTAGTGAAGGAGTCATTTCCAGCTTTTTGTTTGAACATCGTTAATAAAATCAGTTGTTCACGCACATCGACATCATGGTAAGTGTCTCCATCACGGATCAACTTATCATATAGCTTGTTTTCGACTTCTTCTTTTTTACCTAAATTAAACAACCAACCGATGTCATCTGCTTTTTTTCCATATTTTTCATACTGATATCGGACCCCAAATAAATTATTTGACACTTCGCCAGTATACATATCTTGCCCATCAAAACCAGCTTGATAACCGTGAGCAATTTCATGTAATGTTGCCCAACTTAGTTCTTTCAACCACATATCTGTCGTAGGTTCACTATTAGCTGTCCAATCACCCCCATAATAAGCAGCACCTGCACCAGAATCATCTGCCTTTAAAAAGTAACGATTCGCGCCGTTCTGATTTTCTGGTGCGGAACCATCAAAACCAGCGATACCGTTAAATAAAGCAAAAATACCGTGATGATACTCAATCAACGCATCAATTGATGGAAAATCTTTTAAGTTTCTCACTAGTTCTTTGTCCAATTTGGGTACGAGTAATTGGAAATCTACTCCTTGAATTAGCGCATACTCTGCATCCTCCGTATCCCACATTGAAAAAAACATGGTCTCATTCCCATGATATCCATAAACAGGTAACGCTTTCATTTCTTTGGAAGTCACCACTTCGTATTCGATCTGTGCTGATCCTTCTCCGTACGGTGTATCAATAAATGGAACCAAGGGCTCATCTGCACGTATACTTACCCAATTTGATCCAACTTCGATACTTTTTTCATTCTTTTTATCGTTTCCTAGTAGTCGCAATTTTAACTTATTCTTGAAATGAGCATTTGTCTGTCTCATTCTCAATTCGGTATTTTCGCTTAAGATAAAACCTAGATCCTGACGATCATGGTTTTTCCCTTTACTCATCCCTGAGTTGAAGATCCACGTCGGCTCCGGAATACTAAAAATCTCTTTTGACGTGAGTTCTTGCGCCCCAACATTGGCTGAAAGTACAAAGATACCAAACACAAACAACAACAGACTAACCGCATATTTTTTCATTTGCCTCACTCCTTAAAATTATTTTATGAACAAAAAATAATTATTCACCCATTACGAAAACGTTATCTTTTGTACAATTTAATTATAAATAACAACTAAATAAATAGCAACAATATAATATTTATAAATTTTTATCCTTACAACCTATAATAATTAAAGTTATTTAAATAATTAAACATAAATATATTTTTAATATAAAATGTTATTTAAAAAGAAAAAAAGCTCTCCCTTAGTGGGACAGCTTTTCCTATACATTTAAAGTTTATACCAAACTAATTTTATCATCGAGTCGCGTTTACTTGACAGAACCGATCATTCCTTGAACGAATTGTTTTTGTAAAACAAAGAACACGATAGCTGTTGGCAATGTTGCAATCACAAGCCCGGCCATAATCATTCCGTAATCTGGTGTATAAGAGGCTCCCATGGCAGATAAAACTAATGGGACCGTCCGCTTATCTGGTGATTGTAATGCAACTAAAGGCCAAAGATAGTTATTCCAGCTACTCATAAAAGTTATGATTGCAGCAGCTGCATACGTATTTTTAGCAGTGGGTAGGTAGACACGGAAAAATATACTTAATTCTTTTAATCCATCTAAACGTGCAGCTTCTACTAAATCTTTAGGAAACGCTTTAACGTTTTGTCGAAAGAAGAAGATCAAAAAAGCTGTACTTACTGAAGGCAAAATGACGACTAAGAAGCTATTAATCCCTAAGATCGTTCCGTTTAAGTTAGAAAACATGCGGTACAAAGGAATCATCAACGCAGCAAAAGGAACCATCATCGATAAAAGCAAAATCGTAAATAATCGTTCTTTTTTTCGACTTTTATAGATCTCAAACCCATAACCAGCCATAGATGAAATCAACAAAGCTAAGACCGTTGTTACAATAGCGATCAAAGCTGAATTCCACAATGAGCGTGCAAAGTTTAAGTCATTTGAAAAAAGATTCTGGAAGTTGACAACTAAATGGCTACCGATCTTTAATTTTCCGGCAGTAATATCGATAGGTGTATTTGTCATTCCTAAGATCATCCAAACAAAAGGAAAAATCGAAATAAATGAAATCACGCTCAAAGAGGCATATTTAAAAACAGCTAACCAATCGAATGTTTTAGTCGCTTTTTTTTCATTCTCTTTAAGAAGTACTTTGTTTTCTGCTTGATCTATCACGCTTTTTCACCTCCGACTTTCGTTTGAATGATTGATAACAGTACAATAAAGACTACGATCACAAATGAAACCGCCGCAGCATAACCAAAATTCGGTGTAAATTTATAACTTAAATTGTAAATATACTGAGATAGCGTAGTTGTTGCATTTGCTGGTCCACCACCCGTAATATTTTGTACTTCATCAAAGAGTTGCAACGTACCGATCGTTGATGTGATTGACGTAAACAAAATAATTGGTTTTAAGTTAGGAATCGTGACTTTGATCAATTGTTGCCACTTAGATGCGCCATCGATTTCTGCTGCTTCATAAATTGCCGGATCAATATTTTGCATTCCTGATAAAAAGAAAATCATGTTATAACCTGTCCAACGCCATGTAATCGAAATGATGATTAATACTTTCGCCCAAACTGGATGAGTCAGCCAGCCAATTGGCATATCGATCAAGCCGATCGTCATCAAAAAATTATTCACTAATCCCGATTGAGAAAACAAGCTTTTCATAATAAGCGAATAGCTAACCATGGATGTGATACAGGGTAAAAAAATCGCTGTCCGGAAGAATCCTTTCATTTTAAGCTTTTTATCATTTAATAAATTAGAGACAAATAAAGCTAAAAACAACATAATCGGTACTTGTACCAATAAATATAAAAAGGTGTTAAAAAAAGCCTTTTTGAAGGTCGCATCATTCAACATGCGTTGATAATTCCCCAAACCATTAAAACTCATATTAACTGGGGGACCACTTTGAAATGAAGTGATCAGCGCTAAAATCATTGGGATAAACACCATGATCGAGATCATCAGAACTGGTAAAACAAGAAACGCATTTCCGTTCTTGAAAAAATCTTTTTGTTTCATCTGCTTTGCTCACTTTCGTTACGTTCATCTTCGTTTTATCTGTCATTTAAGGATCGTCTCACAAATCCTCCCTCTTAACTAATTGTCTGAGTAATTGACAGCGTCCTCACGAAAATTCTACGGTATTGATTGAAACTATTTTTAAGAGATAGCAAATTTGTGTGACTGATGACCGTTCAAAAATCACCAGCCAACACAAATTTGATACTCTAAATCAATTCATTTCACTCTGCTTAATTGGCTAACTGTGCTTCTACTTGTTTTTGCGTATCTGCCAAGACTTTATCAGTATCTTCTCCATTGATGATTCGGTGTAATGACTCTGCTACAACTGCTTCGATTGCATAGGTTTCTTGTCCATAATTAACTTGTGGAATTTCCGCTGTCCATTTAGAAAAGTCTTCAAACACCTTTTGACCACTATAGAATTCAGAAGACTCTTGATAAGCTGGTTGATCTTTTGCACTTAACATGGTAGAAACTAACCCGATTTCTTTCGCTAAGGTTCCCATCAAGTCTTCGTTAGTCGCAAAGGTCTTCTTCAAGAAGTCTTTCGCATTTTCTTCGCCTGAAACACCTTTGATCACATACCACCCAGCTCCGCCTAAATTAGAAGCTTGTGCTTTTTGCATATTGGCAGGTAATGAAGGTGTCGGTGCAATTGCCCATTTCCCTGATTGATCTTCAGCACCTTGGATCGTTGAGGAATACCAAGCACCAATTGGACTTGATGCAACAGCCCCTGATTGAATGGCCGTGACACCTGCATTCCAATCTGAAGTTTGTTCCACTAGATCTTCTTTAAGTAGTGTAGCAAATAGATTTAATCCATATTTCAATGATTGGTTATCTTTGATCGTAACCGTCTTTCCATCTTCCGAAGTGTACCATTCACCAGCTTCTTGCATGATCATACGGACACGTCCAAGATCTGAGGGATTCACTTCAGTAATTTTTTTACCCGTTTTTGCTTTAACATCTCGAGCAACTTGTAAATAGTCATCCCAACTTAAATTCTGCATATCTGCTTGACTGTAACCGGCTTCTTCTAATACATCTGTTCGATAAAAATTAGCCGTAACACCTGAATCAAATGGGACGCCATAAATTTGATCATCGATCTTATTAACCGCAAATTTATACGAAGCAAAATTGGATTCATCTACGATATCGGTTAACTCAGAAAATGCGTCCGGATAAGAATTCAAATAACCTTGAATACGATAATCCTCAATCAACACGATATTCGGTAATCCATCCGTATTTCCACTGGCTAATGCTGTGTTTAACTTTTGTACGATATCATCTTGTGACATCGTAACGACATCCACTTCGACATCTTTATTGTCATAGACTTTTTTTGCTTCATTGACTGCTTTGATATTAAACGTTTCATCCCATGCCCAAACACTGATTTTATTTTCATCTTTCGTTGCTGAATTTGAGGAACTCCCACATCCCGCAAACAAAACTGCTGCTGAAGCTAAAAGCGTCGCACTTGCTACTAATTTTTTGAATTTCATATCCAACCCGCCTTTTTCATTTTTATTCTTTACATGTGAATCATACCAAAAAATGTAATCGTTTTCTTAGTTTCTAAAAGAGTTCCAAAAAATATCCCAAAATAAGAAAAAATCACAAATTTAGATTTCAAATTTTTTTATTTTGAGTAATTCATCTTGCTTTTCTGTCAATAAAACCGTATTTTAAAAAGAGAAACTGTTTAAAAGGGGGAACAAGCTTGATTAATTTATTATTGATCGACGATGAAAAAACAATCTTACATGGCATAGCCAATTTGGTTGATTGGTCAAACCACGGATTCCAAATTAAAGGCGCTTTTTCAAACTCATTGGAAGCGCTTGATTTTTTCTCTATTCATTCTAATGATATTGATATTGTCATTACTGATCTTATCATGCCTGAACTGGATGGGATTGAACTTGCTCGCCTCCTAAAAAAAAGCAAGCCTGATATTCAAATATTAGTGTTATCAAGCCATGATGAGTTTCAACTAGTGAAAGACTCTTTTAAAGAAGGCGTATCCGATTATTTACTTAAACCAAAATTGAATCCAGAAAACCTGCTTTCTGCTTTGAACCATTTGGTTAAAAAAGGCCAAAAAAATCTAGACTCTAAATTCTCTCTAGATAGTGCTTTAACACAATATTTCTCTGGACAAAAAACAACGATATCTAACGATCCTTTTCGTTTCCCGTTATTTTACATCGTCTATAGCGAAATGGATGATTTAGCTCCACTAGCTTCTCTAAAAAGTAACGAAGAACGAGCTGAACCCTGGATTGATTGTCAGCCTTTTACCACTCTCGACTATGAATATGGTTGCTTACTAAATGTTTCTTCCATGGATTGTTTCGAACAAATTCAGACTTCTTTGCGTGAATATGCGCAAAAATCTGATGCATTATTGATTATTTCCCCTTGTTTAGAGCTAAGTGAGCTGTTCGATTGTTTTCAAAGATTAAAAAAATTAGGCAAAGGACAACGTTTTTATCAGAAAAGTGCTGGTGTTGTATCGGAAGAACAATTAGTCCCTTTGATTCCACACTTTGATCAGAGCACGAAAAGCTACTTAACAAAGATTGTCAACAAAGATTATGTATCCGCTATCAGAGAAATGAAATCAGCGATTGAGACTCTGATCGCTTTAAAAATTGACCCTTTATTTTTAAAACACGAAACAATCAATCGTCTCTACGCACTCATCAATGCTTTAGAAGATGGTCAAGGGACGAAAGAATTGACGACATTAAAAATTACGTTACCAACACTTATAACGAACGTCGCCACCATCGAAGATTTTTCCATTACGTTTACTAAAATCATCACTCAATTGATGCGTTGGAGCACGCCGGAAAAGAATGAAAACTCAGAAATTCTGACAGCGATCTATGATTATGTTCAAGAAAATTATCATCAAGATATTTCCTTGCAAATCATCTCCGAAAAATTTCATTTTTCCTATAGTTATTTATCTACCATGTTTACCGAGAAATATGGGATTAGCTTCACTAAATATCTAAAAAAAGTCCGGATACAACATGCGAAACGGCTTTTGCTTGAGACAACCGAGCCACTTTCACAAATCTCTTACCAAGTAGGATTTGCTGAACTTGGTTATTTCTCAAGAGTATTCAAGGAAGAAACTGGGCTAAATCCTTCTCAATATCGAAAAGGAAGTTTGAAACATGAAGAAAAAATTCAAAGAGTATGAACTAGTTACAAAACTACTGGTTGTCCTAGTCATTGCGCTTCTTACTCAAGCGATTATTCTGTCCTTCTTCATTTATGATCGATCCAAAAACGCTTATATCCATCTATTTGATAAATCGAATGAACTAACGCTTGGCAAAATACAACGTGATTTTGAACGATTGAATGATAATATCGAAAATACCTTAACGATGGTCGCTAACAACCCTGCAGTCGAAAATTATTTCTCTAACGATCCGCACTCTTCGTTAGATAACTACGCAAATGTAAAAACAATCCAACAAATGAACCGAAGCTTTACTTCGATCTCTCCTTCCATCAATTACGATCTGATGATCTATGGTGAAAGTGGACATACCTTCGTTGGAAACGAGATGCTTGCCAGTATGGATGCTGCGGCATTCATGAGATCTGATGTCGTACAAAAATCAAAGACACATAAAGCATCGACCCAAATGTTCTTTGTCGACTTTGGTTTGACTACTCGTGACCAAACAAAAAGCAGCATCCTATTCATTAAGAAATTGACTTCCTCGTTGAATCATATTTATGGGTATGCTGTCATTGCGATAACTGCAGATGAGCTAGCGAATTTATTCAATGAAACGATCCATTCGAAGGTCTCCAAAATCTATCTCATCAATGAAGCAAATCAAATCATTACCTCCAATGAAACTGGCATGATTGGTGCCAAAACCAACTTGTTAAATGATTTAAATACCAATGAAACAAAAACAGTTGATTATAATCGTTTAACACGTGTTCCATTATATCGACAAAACTTAGCTTTGATTAGTAAAGTAAATATTCGTTCACTAGTCAATCAAATGGGACTGATTGTTCCGATCGTCCTTTTTAATTTGATGACTTTAATGGTAGTTGGTGCTATTGTCTTTCGCTATATGAACCGTCAGACGAAGTCGATTTATGCCTTGATTCAGTCCTTAAAACATATCAAAAAAATTCCTAATAATACCCAAGTAGACGTTCAAGGGACCTACGAAACAAAGACTTTAGGCACTACAATCAATCAACTATTAACAACGATCGATGAGAACTATTTTACTTCAATTGAAAACGAAAAGAAAAAACGTCAATTAGAGATTCAAACGATGCAAGCCCAAATCCAGCCTCACTTTATCTACAATACGTTAACTAGTCTAAAATTTTTGATCTGGCAAAAAGAAAATCAAAAAGCAATTCATGGAATCGATCATTTTATTGATTTGTTGAGAAGTACCATTGGGAAAAAAGCAGAAACAATCACTGTCGAAGAAGAATTAAAAAGTGTGCAAAGCTATATCCATATTCTTTCATTGAGATATGGTGATGATATCGCCACTCGGATCATGGTCCCCGATGAACTATACCCTTTTAAAGTGCCCAATATGATGATTCAGCCAATTATTGAAAATGCTTTTTTACATGCTTTTCAAACAAAAAAAAGTGGGTTTATTACTTTATTCGGAAAAATTCACGAAACACAATTGATCTTTGAAATCGTAGATAACGGTGATGGATTTGATACAAATCAAAAGAAAAAAAACAAGGACTATTTTTCTGGAATCGGCGTCAAGAATGTGAACGAACGAATCAAATTGCTTTACGGCACAGAGTATGGATTGCAGATCCAATCGATTATGGGTGTTGGTACAACGGTAAAAATCACATTGCCATTAATCAGTTAATTCAAAAATAAACAATTCAGTTAGTTGATACTTATTAGCAATAGACGCTGCCCTTCTAAGATAGATGATCCTAGAAAAGCAACGTCTATTTGTCTATGGTTTTATATTTTTCATGTCTGCTAATAATATGAAAAGCTATTGTTCTTTACCGATACTTAGCTATCAATCCTTCCTTTCTCTAGATAGACAGCATTCAAGCATCAGCATCTTGAAATAAGCCTAAATTTTTTTTAACATGAAAAGGTGTTTTAAAAAATTGCCTCTTATTTGCTCGGAGCTGACCGCTTCTTTCACGACCTTTACTTCACGATAAAACTAAATTCATGGTCTTCTTCCGCTGAAATATGATACGCTTCTTCAACATCTGCTCCCCAGCTGTTGATTCCTCCTACACCACGTACCTTCCCTTGAATCACTAAGACGGTTCTTCTAGCTGGTGGTAACTCTTCAAGATGTGTGGCATTTTCTAATTCTTCGGCTTTATAGGGGAGAGCTGAAAATGCAAAATCGCCGTTCACTTGTTCAAAGCGTAATGAAAATTCCTCCTTTCCTTGATCCGCATTATTCATCGTAGAATCTCTAGTGATTTCTAGCCATTTCGTCTTCATATGGACACCACAATCTTGTGGCACGAGATAGGGAGTCACTGGTAAACCAGTTACTTTATAAGTACCCTCGATTCCTCCTGCCATTCGATCTGGATACGTTTCTCCTGATAGTCCTTCATATTCAAAATATTTCGCTTTGGTTGGCATAATAAAGCGAAAACCTAATAAAGGTAATTCAGGCAGTCCTTGCTGTCCATGATAAAAGACAGAAATTTTCATTTCCCCATCAGATTGTACTTCATAGTTGACTATGACTTCTGTTTTGGGCACCGTATTGATTTCTAACGTGAATTTGATCGCTGCTGATTGCGCATATTCATGATTGGAATAGCGATTATTGATCGGAGCAATTGGCTGTTCGATTAGTCTTTGATCAATGGAAACTTGAACATTTTTTACTTTCGGGTACATCCCAGCCCCTAGCCACATGGACGAACGATAGCCAAACCCATTCCCTCGATCATTATCCGTCAAAGCCCGCCAAAACGTCGGCAGCGTTTCTCGATACAACCATTCTTTCCCATTTTTATTTAAGGATTCCAACCCACCTCTTGTATAGGAAAAGATATAATGAAATCCTTCACCTTTTAAAGCAAATGTACAATCTCCATAAATAATCTTCATTTTAATCGCTGTATTTTCCATAATAATACCTTACCTCCTGTAATGCCGGTTTTTCTTGACCATCAGAAAAGACGATCCCGTTACCTGAAAATTCATAATCACTTGGACGATCATCAAAGTCCCCACCGTATCTCATTACTTTTTGTTTCGTCAATGGATCGATCACTTGAATCGCTTGATCTTTAAAGTCCCAAATATAGCCACCTTGATACATTGGGTATCGATCTAATAATTCCATGTAAGAATTCAATCCTCCCAACGAATTCCCCATGTCATGCATGTATTCACATAAAATGAAAGGCTTTTCCCCATCATTTTCAAGGTAATCACAGATATCTGTTGGCGTAGCATACATGCAACTCTTGACATCAGAAATCGAATCTTCGAATGCAGGATTAGGGAAATTTCCTTCATAGTGAACAAGGCGATGGGGATCTTTTTCTTTAAAGTAATCATTCATCAAACGAATATTCTCTTCTGCGTAAGATTCATTTCCTAAAGACCAGAATAAAATACTCGTATGGTTCTTGAATGTCTCAAAATTTGTCTGTGCTCTGTCAAGAACGATCTCCCGCCATTGAGGAACATTCCCCGGTACATTGTAAGACGGCTCAAACGCCCCCATCTTTTGCCAAGAACCATGAGATTCCAGATTGGTCTCTGCCATCAAGTGAATCCCCGCCTGATCACAAAGATAATACCAAGGGATTTGATTTGGATAATGTGAGGTTCTAACCCCATTGATATTCGCATGTTTAATGATTTCTAGATCTTTCTTCATATCCATCAAATCGATAGCTCTTCCTTTTTCAGGATGCCATTCATGTCGATTGACACCGTTGATGATCAAACGTCGGTCATTTAAATAAATGATCCGCTCTTTGATCTCGATCTTTCTAAAACCAAATGGATAGTAACTATACTCCGTCACCCCAGTATCATCAAACGTTTCAAATTCGACGGTGTATAAATTGGGTTGAAAATGATCCCATAAAGTAATTTTATCTACTGGAATATGCAACGAGATTTGTTCTTTGATTCCCATTCCTTCTTGATGGATCTCTTCTCCTTTGCAATTGAGGAGTCGGACACGTAGCTTTCCGTTTGAAGTAAGATTTTCAATAGTCAAGTCGATATCTACCCAACCGCTTTGAAAAGAGGGATCAACTTGAGGTTTGATCCACATATCCTCTATATGATTTTTCCCTCTGGCGATCAATGAAACATCTCTAAAAATCCCAAAGAAACGGAAAAAATCTTGGTCTTCGAGAAAAGCGGCACTACTTCTTTTATGGACTTCTACCGCTAAACGATTCTCTTCTTCCAGATAAGGAGTTAAATCAAATTCAGAAGGCGTGAAAGAATCTTCTGCATAGCCGACAAAGTGCCCATTTAACCAGACATACATTGCCTGTTCGACACCTTCAAATCGAATGGTGATCGCCTTTTCTTTCATTTCTTCATTTAAAGTAAAGTTCGTCACATATGAGCCAACTGGGTTATACTCGGCTTGAGAAAACATCCCCTCGGCTTCTTCCTTACCAGCGGTTGTATAAGCCGGACGTCTAAACTCATGCCCTTCCCATGGATACATCGTATTGATGTAGTGGATCTTGTCGTATCCTGCTAGTTCGATATGCCCAGGAACATCAATCTGATCGAAGCCACTGTTATCAAATTCCTTTTCAAAAAAATTCACTGGACGTTCTAAAGCATTACGGGAATAGCAAAATTGCCACTTCCCATTCAGCGATTGGATTCTGGTGTTTCCTGTTTCCACTTCTTCTTTAGCACCATAAATAACATGATCACTATGGGCTTTCCTTTGATTTACTCGATACACTTGCGGATCATCTAACCATTCAATCAATGCGTTCATTTTTCTATTCTCCTTCGTCTATACTCATAAAATGAATCAATTCTGTTTGAAAATCGCCATAAAAATCCGGGAAATAAAGACCTATTGTCATTAATTCCGATCCTGAATATACTTTGCCATCTATCTGGTTCTGGTATAGTTTTTCTTCGCTTAGTCCAACAAGGCGTACCTCATGAAATTCGGGCTGTGCATTTGCCAACCGACGATTTATAAATAAGAGGACTTCCTGTTGGTTTTTTGAAACAAATTCCCAGGAAGCAATATTTTGCTCAAAGGGATTTTGTAAACGATAGAAATCGCCATATTGGACTGTCTGTCTGATTTTTTTATAAAATTCTACCTGTGCCGCTACTTCCTGCTTTTCCTCACTAGATAATTTTGTTAGATCAAGTTCATATCCAAACACCCCGCCCATGGCCACATCTCCACGTGTTTTTAAACTAGTGACTCGACCCGTTTGATGATTAGGAACAGCTGATACATGGGCAGTCATAGCTGAAATAGGATAAGCTAAGCTCGTCCCATATTGGATATTGATGCGTTCAACCGCATCTGTATTGTCACTAGTCCAAGACTGTGGCATATAATAAAGCAGCCCTGCATCGAACCGTCCACCACCACCAGAACATCCTTCCCAAAGGATATGAGGATAGTCGTTTGTTAAGTTTTCCATCATCTCATATAATCCTAATAGATAACGATGCAAAACTTCCCCTTGGTTTTGTTTGCCCAATGACACCGAATAGACATCAGATAGCGATCGATTCATATCCCATTTGATATAGTCGATCTCCACACTGTCTAACAAATGCCGTAACTGTGTTTCAATCGTCTGCCGGACTTCTTTTCGGGTAAAATCAAGGACGTGTTGAGATCTAGAAGCTGATGGTTGACGACCTGGTTCTTTCATCATAAATTCGGGATGATCCCGATTTAATTGAGAGTCGCTGGAAACCATTTCAGGCTCAACCCACAAGCCAAACTTTAGTCCTTTTTGGTGAACATAGTCAGCGATCCCTTTTAAGCCATTTTTCAATTTCCCTTGATATTCAAACCAGTCTCCTAGAGAAGATTGGTCCGAATCTCTTTTCCCAAACCAGCCGTCATCTAAAACAAACATCTCTATCGCTAATTCGTTTGCTTCATCAACGATCGCTTCGATCTTTTTGCTCGTAAAGTCAAAATAAGTCGCTTCCCAATTGTTGACTAGGATCGGACGTTCTTGGTATTGGAATCGCCCTCTTGCTACTCGTTCCCGTAATAAATGATGGGTCACTTGACTCATCCCATTCAACCCTTGATCAGAATAAGTTAAGAGTATTTCCGGTGTTTGGAAGCTTTCATATGGTTGTAACTCCCAAGAAAAATTATAGGGATTGATCCCACCGATCACTCTAAATTGTTGAATGGCATCTTTTTCAATCTCAAAGGAATGATTTCCCGAATAAACAAGATGGATCCCAATCGCTTCCCCTGTGAATTCAGTTGTTGCATGATTTGTCAAGGCAATGAATGAATTCATCTGATGACTGCTTGAACCACGACGGCTTTCAAATGATTTGATGCCATCTGTTATGCTTTGTCTAGACATCTGCCGTTCTTTGACATGCGCTCCTGGTAAGGCAATCACTTCATCAAACCGGCCTGAATTCGTAAAATCAAGTTGAAAAGAGGCTGCTTTTTCAATCATCACTGGATCATTGGTTTCATTTCTTACCTCCAGCGAACGTGTAATCACTGCTCTTTCTCGATAAATCGTATAGGAAAGATCCACGTAAATCTTTTCTTCACGATCTTTCAACGTCACGATCAATGTTTCTGCCTCTGTATCATTCTTGATATACGCTTGCGGTAATCCAGATAAATTTGGCTTTCCTTCTTGGATCTGAAAACTTTCATAACGTAGATCAAGCAGATTTGATCCATTTTCTCGACGAATCATCAAGGCAGGTAATCGATAATCCATCCCTCCGTGCCCTGAATACTCTTGTGGTAATGTATCTTTTGAATACGTTCGATCTTCATTTAAGGGGACGTTCCCAGAAAAACCACGATCTCTGCGAGGATATTTTTTATGATTATGATAATGGGTCGTTCTTTTACCAAAATAAACATGAGCCAGAACTTCACTTTCTTCAATTTGAAGAATATAGGAAATTTCTGAATTGGATAGATGAAATACTTTTTCCTGTTCGTCAAATGTGATTAAAGCTGCTCTTTGATTCTTCATCACTTGTTCCATTGTTTCACCTCTCAAATAAATAGTAACCGTTTACTTTTGTTACATTTCCTGTATACTGTTTACTAAACAAATATGTCAATAAAAATTTTTATTTTTTTGTAAGGGGTGCCATTTTATGGTTGGAATTAGAGATGTCGCAAGAAAAGCCAATGTTTCACCTGCTACGGTCTCAAGAGTTTTGAATGAAGACAAAACGATCAGTGTCTCTGCTGCTACTCGTCAACGGATTTTCACTGCAGCTGCCACATTAAATTATGATATCAACAAGCGAAAATATATTAAAAAACGCCGTCCTTCCATCGGTGTCATTTCAGCAATCAGTAAAGCCAGCGAAGAAAAAGATATTTATTATCGAGAATTACGAGCAGGTCTAGAAGAAGAAGCCAGCCGACTCCATATCGGCATGAATCGAATTTATAATATGTCGGATAACCCGACCGAGTGGAAAGATTTGGATCAATTAGGTGCTATAATCGTAGTCGGTACGATCGATAAAGGTGCAATCGCCGATTTATTGAAACAGAACCGACAATTAGTTGTAGTAGATAATCCAGATATCCAACAAGAAGTGGATATGGTCTATGGGGATCTCGAACGAATGACTAAATCTGTTTTAGAACTTTTTTTAGACAATGGGCACACCAACATCGCTTATATTGGTGGTTATCAAATCGATATTAACGAAGCTGGTCGGAAATCAACAACTGAGAATGAAAAAAGGCTCAGAGCCTACCGCCATTTCATGCAAGATCATCATTTGACCAAACAGATCAATTATTATTTAGGAGAATGGACAGAGGAATCCGGAGAGCAGTTAGCGACCAAACTTCTCGAAAAACAAAAACATGATTTACCGACGGCCATTTTGATCGGTAGCGATCCTTTAGCATTAGGTGTTTATCGAGCATTACAAAAAGACAATCGAAAAATTGGAGAAGAGATCGTTCTAGTTAGCTTCGATAACATCGAGGCGATTGCTGATTTATCTCCTAGTTTAACAAGTGTAGCGATCAATGCAAAAGCCATTGGTCAGTCTGCTGTTCGATTAGCGGTGGAGCGAATCGATGGTTTGAGAGAGGAACCGATCATTGTCACTTATCCTACACGACTAATCATTAGAGAAAGTTTTAACCCTGATAAATCCTAACCAAATAGACGAAGAAGAGCGAGATAACTATCCTTTCCCGCTCCTTCTTCGTCTACTTTTGCTTATCCTCATTTGTTAAATCAGCTTCTACTTTTTGGCTTTCGATCCATCCTAAATAATATTCATGATAGACTCCTTCTTCCGTTTGCTTCGTTAGCAGATACTGTCCAATCACATTTCCTGTTTGATACCCTCGTTGGGCTAATGTTAATCTTACTTCTTCGATATTGTTCTTTTCGGTATGATTGACTTCCACTTGTAATAAAAATCGATGATAAGTTTTACCAGGCTGATTGTACCAAACAATTTTAGACAGTGGAATTGTGGCTGATGTTTGGTCTGTACAGAAGCCATAAATCATTTCATCGCTCAGCGAAAAATCAAAATACCCACCGAAGCTGGCATAGTTTTCAAGATAGGCTTTCGAATCTAAAATGTCGTCGGAATCCACTATGACGATTGCCGCAAAAGGAATTGTTTCTTTGGTAATGCCTCGATTGTCAATCATAAGTTTTAATTGTTCTTTTCGAGCCAAGATTTCTTCATGTTTTTTTTGCAGACTTATTTTTTCTTGCTTGATCCGCTGCTCTGTTTCTGCAATCGTTGCATAATGTTCTTCGATCGTTTTTCCATATAAATTTTTCATCTGTTTGATTGGAACATCTAATTTTCGATAGAAATTGATGTCATAAATTTGAAAAATATCATCAATATTAAACATCCGATATCCGTTTTCTTCATGACGTAGAGAATGGATTAACCCTTGCTCATCCCAAAAACGAATCGTTGACTTTGGTACATTTAGTAGTTCCGAGACTTCTCCGATTGTGTAAAGTTTTGGCATTTCCGCTCACCTCTTGTTAATTTTACCGCTTCTTCTATTGACCTTCAAGTAACTTTAAGGTGTAAAATTCATTATTGTCTAGTAAAAGGAGGAAACAAAATGACATTACTTAAACAATTCCTATGGAAGAATAAAAAAATCGTAGGCATGACTTTTTTATTCGTCTGTTTACAAATCATTGGTACACTTGGTGTTCCTAAATTAGTGGCAACATTAATTGATGAAGGGATAGTTACTGGTCAAAACAGTAAAATTTATACCATTGGTCTACAAATGGTATTCGTAGCCTTGCTAGGTACTTTTTCAGCGATTGCTTCTAGCTATTTTTCTGCACTAGTGTCTGCAAAATTTGGCTACCAAACAAGGGAAACCTATTTTGATAAGTTCCAACAATTATCGATGAAAGATGCAGATGAATTTGGAAGTGCCTCACTTCTGACTCGAATGACTAATGATGTAGATAATATCCAACAAATGATTGTACTCTTTTGTCAAATGATCTTACCTGCACCAATCATTGCGGTGTTTACAATTGTCATGATGCTTCAATATTCCATGACATTGACGTTGATTACATTGATTTCTGTGTTTATTTATGCTGTCGTTATTTACATTTTAATGAAAAAAGGAACCCCTCTATCTCTCAGTATCCAACCAAAAATGGATCGTATCACAGTGACTTTAAGGGAATTTTTTACAGGTGTGAATATGATTCGAGCCTTCAACAATCAAGACTATGAGGAGAAGCGCACCAATCAAACATTTGAGAAGTATGCCGCACAGATGATCCGAGTCAATCGCGTATTTGCTTGGGTCACTCCGATTGCTTTTTTATTAATGGGGATCGTATACAGCGCCATTCTTTGGTTTGGTGGTTCGTTGGTCAGTGAAGGTACACTACAGATCGGGACTGTTACTGCCATCGTCGAATATTCGATGCTCACGTTGGCTTATCTAATGACTGCAGCTATGGTGTTAGTCGTCGTTCCAAAATCGATGTCCTCTCTTCGGCGGATCGAAGAAGTGTTGAATCAACCTATTGAGATCATTGATCCGGAAAATCCATCAACAGCTTCGCTGAATATGGATGATGAGCATGTGTTATCTTTTGAACACGTTTCTTTCAGTTATACCAAAGATTCAGAACCTGTATTGGAAGATATCCATTTTAAGGTACCTAAAGGCAAAACAACTGCCATCGTTGGCGGAACTGGTTCTGGTAAAAGTACAATAGCCAAATTGCTCCTTCGTTTGAATGATGTGACCAGTGGACAGATTACATTAGGGGGGCAACCACTTCAACAATTAACACAAGAAATGATTCGCTCAAAAATCAGCTATGTTCCGCAAAAAGCGTTTCTGTTTAGTGGAACAATTTTATCAAACCTGCAAATGGGCAATGAGCATGCAACAGAAGAAGAATTGACCTCAGCTATACGTATTTCACAATTAGAGGAAGTTTTGGATAAATTGCCCAAAAAATTAGCTAGTTTTGTTGCACAAGGCGGAGATAATTATTCTGGCGGACAAAAACAACGGATGTGTATTGCACGAGCGCTCATCAAACCAGCAGATATCTATGTTTTCGACGATAGCTTTTCTGCTTTGGACTACAAGACGGATGCAAAACTAAGAACAGCCCTCCATGAAGAAATGGCTGATAAGACATTGATCATTGTGGCTCAAAGATTGAGTACAATCATGAACGCTGATCACATCATCGTTTTAGACAATGGCCGAATCGTGGGACAAGGAACTCACGAAACACTCCTTGCTACTTGTCTTTCTTATCAGGAATTTGCTAAATCACAAGGGATTTTGAAAGAAGGGAATATATGAAAACAACTGATGTAAAAATGAATAAACATAGTTTGATCCGCTTTTGGAAAATGATCCAATCTGATCACAAAACATTTTATGGCTTACTATTATGTAGTTTAATCGGTAACCTGATGGTCGTTGCAATGCCGATGATCATGGGCGTTGGTATCGATCAGCTTTTAAGTCGAATCCGTACGATCGGGATTGCTGAAATGACATTTCATGATATCAAGGATGCCCTTTTGTTCCCTGTTGTTTTATTACTCGTTTTTTCTTTTTTAAGTAGTATTACTTCTTTCATTCAAGAATACGCAATGGCTTCATTGAGTGAAAAAATCACACTTAATGTTAGAAAAGAAATGACCAAGAAATTCAAAACATTACCAATGGCCTTCTTTGATCAGCATCAGGTAGGAGATATCATCAGCCGAACAACGACTGGTTTGAATCAACTAGCACAAGTCTTGCTAACAGGGATCAATCAATTTTTCACTTCCATCGTAACGATTTTATTTTCCATTTTGATGCTGTTTTATATTGACAGCAAATTGACGTTACTGATTCTTTTATTGATCGTTGGTAGTTCATGGGTCACTCAACTCTTTGCGAATAAAAACAAAAAGATTTCTGATGACAATCAAACAGAACTAGGTTCATTAAATAATAAAGTGGAAGAATATCTTGCAGGTAACTTGGTCATCAAAACATTCAATCAACAAGATCAAGCGATCGAGTCGATCCGTCAAGTAAATCATTCACAGTACCAAGCATTTAAAAAAGCGCAATTCATGAACTTTGCCATCTATCCAGCGATTCGCTTGATCAATCAATCAGCGTTCATTTTAAGTGCTGTCTTAGGTGGGATCTTAGTAATATCTGGTGGACTCACACTAGGATTGTTACAAGCTTATCTGCAGTACATCAATCAAATCTCTGAACCGATCTCGACCGCTTCTTATGTCATCAATTCGTTGCAATCTGCTATGGCGGCGATTGATCGTATCTTTGAGATTATGGATGAACCAAATGAGCGTTCTGATCACGAAAATACAACATCACTTGACCAGCCTGCTGGTTCAATCAGGTTCAAAGATGTTCGATTTGGTTATAGTCCAGATAAGATCTTGATGGAAAATGTCAACTTTTCGGCTAAACCAAAACAAACAATTGCAATCGTGGGACCAACTGGAGCAGGAAAAACGACATTAGTCAATTTACTCATGCGATTTTACGAGCTAAACCATGGAAGAATCGAATTCGACGGAATCGATATCACGAAATTCTCTCGTAGTGAGTTACGTAAACACTTTGGGATGGTTTTGCAAAATACGTGGCTCTTTGAAGGCACAGTGGCAGATAATATTGCTTATGGGAAACAGCAAGCTTCCAGAGACGAAATCATTGCGGCTGCCAAAATTGCCCAATGTGATCATTTCATCCGTACGTTACCTGAAGGATATGATACGATTATTTCAAGTGAAAATGGTTCGTTGTCACAAGGACAACAACAGCTATTGACCATTGCTCGGGTATTGCTGGCGAATCCTTCCGTAGTTATTTTAGATGAAGCAACCTCCAGCGTGGATACCCGCACCGAAGCAATGATCCAAAAAGCAATGAATGCTGTCACAGAAAACCGAACCAGCTTTATTATCGCCCATCGGTTATCTACGATTGAAAATGCCGACTTGATTTTAGTGATGGAAAATGGAAATATTATTGAACAAGGAACCCATCAGTCACTATTAAGCAAACCAACACTTTATGCTAGTTTATATAATAGCCAATTTCAAATCACATAAAAGAGGTTGTGAAAAGTGCGCCTTGACCTGAGTAATTTTGAACACTTTTTACCTATTTTAAACCCCATAAAAAAGAGCCTGGACTTTTTTCCAAGGCTCTTTTTTATGGGTCTATTCTTTCAATCTCTCTTATTCACAAATTCAATCGTTACATAGAGAACTTTCACTTACATAAATTGTCATTGTCTCTCCTTACGCCGTTTCCTTTTTGGTGTTGAAATTCATCTAAACTTTTTTAGCGATTCTCTACTTGCGATAATTGTTGTTCGAATTGCCATGTTTCTCCACCATCAGTCGAATAAAAAAGACAAGCAAACATTTTCCCTGTATCGATCGATCCATTTTTTAGGAGGTAAAACTTGGTTTCCAATTTATTGGCACTTACTTGTACCACTTCATTTGGTGACTGGAACAAATCGATCCCTCCCAATTGATACTCACCCGGGATAGCTACCAAGGATTCTTTGAATGTTAGTCCCCCATCATTCGTATAATAGATGTTTTCTCTTGTAGAAAGGAAACCCAATGTCTTCGTCACAAAACTAACATTTTGAATCGGTTGATTTACGATGGTACTGCCGCTTTTTTGCCAGCTTTGCCCTTTATCGTTGGTCGTATAAATTTTTAGACTTTCCGCAGACATTCCTGTAGAGGATGAAAATACCATGACGCCTTGATCGTTTGTGAAAAAGTTTGCTTTACGATAACGAACCTGTCCGCCTTGATCTGTAATCTGACTTTTTTGCCACGTCTTCCCATTATCAGCTGATGATAATAGGTAAACGTTTTTTTGATCAGGTGAATAGATAAACCAAGAAAAAGTAGGAGAAACATCAAATGTTTTGTCCATCCATTCCCCTTTTGCAACAGTACCCGAAGTCAAAGTATAGTCACCAAAACGCAACCAGTCCACAGCAATTGGAACGAAATGCCAGTCTTTTCCTTGATTCGTCGTCAAATACAAGGCTTGTGTTTCTGGGTCTATTTTTACGTCATTCGTTTGCTCAGTGGTCAAATTGACGGATGTTTGAACAGGTTTCAATAATCCGTCCTGATTAGTCGAAGTTGGCATTTTTCTTACTTTTTCTTCGCTTTGCATCATAGAGTGTACATACGTTGCTACTGGTCCTGCATTAATGAATTGATAAACACCCCCGCCAATCAACAAGAGTGTTCCAACTCCAATTGCTAAATGAGAGTAAAAAGGCTCAATTCTTTTTTTGTTTTTTCGGTCTATCGGTTCATTTACTTGCATAAAAACATAGTATCGATTACTGCCATACCAAGTAAGTTGTTCTCCTAGAAAAAGTGAGACACCCTCCATCGTTTGCAGCAGAAAATAACGCCTCTTTTTCGCAAGTGTAAACTCCTTTTTGTTATGATCACTCAAGTAGAGATAATTTTCGTCCTGAGAGCCAACTGAAATATGTAACATATTCGCCACTTGTTTTTCCAGCCATTGATCATAATGCCTAGAGATGTTCCTCTTTTTGAACCATAGCACAGCAACGAGTAAAAACAAGAATAGTCCTATCGCAAAGTCAACATAACTTGAAAAATGGTACAAACTAGTGATTCGCTCCATTTTAAATGAATGTGGATGATTCTGCTTTAAATGATGGTAGATGTTTCCCCATCCGACCAAGAACAACAAGTTAGCGATAAAATACATCCCAATTTTCCATGTCATTTTTTTCGTTCGTTGATTGATGATAGACAACATCTTTGCTTTTGCTGACATCAATTCAATAATCAATAATTCTTTATCCATCTTGCCAATCTCCTTTTTTTACATTATGACGTAAAACGAGGAGATTGGCTAGTTGATTTACGCTTTATTTAACGTTTATCTTTTTTTGTAAACAAAGTATAATCCAAGTAAGAAGCAAGCCATGCCAATCATAGAAAGACTTGATTTTTGATAACCTGTAGTAGGTAGTTTTTTGTCTTCTTGTTCTTCTTGTTCTTCTTGTTCGTCTTTTTCATCTTTTTTATTTTTTTCATTTTTTTCGTCTTTTTTATCTCTCTGATCGTTGTTATTCGTTGTCTCATTTGGCGTTGCTGGTACTGGCTTTTTATCCCCCGATTGGTTCGTATCCGCATCTGGTTTTTCTTTAGTTGGTTCAGCTAGCACATGGATTTCAACAGTTTTCTTTTGATGACCGTTTTGATAGGTCACTGGATAAACGCCAACTTTTGTCGTATCCACCTTACCAGAAACCATTTTCTGGTCAAATGTTAGGGGATTTCCTTCTTTATCATTGGCTGAAATAAAATTGTCTTGTGGATTCCAATTGTCTCCTACATAGAGTGTGGAACCTTTAACTACGAGTGTTTCTTTGTTCTCTTTGACCGTTACTTTGATCGTCTTACTTGCTATTCCGTTGGTATACGTCACAAAATAATCGCCCGTTTTTTGGCTATCCACCGAACCTTCCACCATTTTTGGAGTGAACGCTAGAGGCATCCCATCTTCATCAGTAGCTGAAACAAAATTAGCTTGTGGATCCCATTGATCACCCACATAAATAACTGAGTCTTTGGCCTGAATGCTCTCCTGGTTTTCTTTCACTGTTACATGAATGACTTGAGCAGCGCTACCATTAGTATAAGTAATCGGTGTCACTCCTGCTACTGAGGTATCCACTGTTCCACTGACCATACTCATATCAAATGGAAGGGGATTTCCTTCCTTATCTGTTGCTGAAATAAAATTATCCTGTGGATCCCAGGTTTCACCAAGGTAAAGCGTCGAATCTTTGGCTAAAATTGATTCATAGTTTGGCTCTTTCTGCCAAACATACGTATCTGCCATCGCTCCTGTATAGTTCGCCATCAATTCTTCTGAAGTTAGCACGTATTCCCCTGCAGGGTTCGTAACCGTTCCAGAACCAACGTTTTGCCAATAACCAGTGTTTCCATCTTTTACTGGAATAGCAGGAAGATTGGCTGAATCTACAAAACGATAGCCTTTACCAAGAGTCAATTCATTGAGGCTCGTTGTTCCAGCCAGCATTTCTGCCATTTCTACGGGATCCTCAAACTGAAAATAAGAAAGATCTAATTTTTTTACTTTCGAACAATTTAAGAACATATATGTCAGATAATTCACAGACTCTGTATTGAAATTAGACACATCGATCGTCTCTAGTAACTCACAATTAGCAAACATGTATCTCATTGCTTGGACTAGACTGGTGTCAAAATTAGAAACGTCCAAAGAGGTTAAACTATTACAGCCATTGAACATATAATTCATGGATGTTACTTGACTTGTATCAAAACCTTCCACTGCGATCGTTTTCAATTTGCGACATTGATCAAACATGTAATGCAAATGAACAACCTTTGATGTATCAAAATTAGAAACGTCCACACTCTCTAATTCATAATTCAAACGAAACATCACTGAAAGATCAATCGCACTTGATGTATCGAAATTTGAGACATCCACATAGCGCAACTTCTTACATTCAGCGAATAAACGTGACATATAAACCACATTTGATGTATCAAAGTGAGCGATATCTAAGGTAATTAATTCATTACAAGCAAAAAACATTCTGTTCATGTTGACAACATTACTCGTATCAAAACTAGAAAGATCGATTGATTGTACTTTGGTACATCGACTGAACATGCCACTCATATCAACTACATTACTTGTATCGAAACTTGAAAGATCAAGATGAATGAGATTCTCTGTTTGGTCAAATGCTTCAAAAAACATATTAGACATATTCGTGACATTTGACGTATCCCATCCTGACAAATCAACGCCATTTAGTACACGACAGTCAGAAAAAAAGGAAGTCATATCCGTTACTTGACTTACGTCTAAATAAGCTAAATTCTCAATGGACAAAAGATTACTATATCCATAAAATAAGCGATGAGTTTCTTTAGGAGCAATCGTTGGTCCAGTGAATACCATTTTTTTTATTTTAAACCGATAGCTGTTGAACCAAGGAGGAAAAAACGTAACCGGTGTTTCTCCCAATGTGCCTCCTCCAATATATAATGTACCTTCTGCATCGATTCGCCAAGAACAAGTTCCGAAAACACCACTGGCAATATCGGTGGATTCTTCTGTAGGTGTGGCAGTGTTGAGAAGCGTCTCCTCTTGTTCTGTGTTTTCCGTCAATTGATCCTGATCTAAGTCAACAGCTGATTGACTTTCAGTTGGTTGATCAAGGCTCTCTGATTCCTCTACCAGTTCTTCTTGCGGAACTTCTGACATTGACTCTTCTAACTCTGGCTGATTTTCATCAGGTTCCTGGATCATTGTTTCTAATGGATTTTCGACCAGATCGTTTTTACCTCCTGGTTCGTTTAAACTAGTTGCTGTTTGTACTTGCTCTTCGTCTGGTTTACTCCATTCTTCGGCATAAGAATAAGAAAACGGATGAAGCAGAGATTGTGTCGCCAACCAAATCGCTAACGAACATTTGACTAACTTTTTCTTGTTCATTGATTTTCCCCCTAAATTCACCATGTTTTTAAAATAAAAGCTATTTATATAATCAACGATTACTTGAAGGAAAAGTTTTCTATTTTTTTCTTTCAAAAAAAATATTAGTAAAAAAATTGAGCTCATCGTTTATTCAAGTTAAAATAAAAAAGATTTCACTAAATAAATTACGCGGCTTTTAATTAAAGTCGGGAAGGAATAAGAATGAATAACCTATTTTTCAGATTATTAAATAACAAGCAATTACAGCGGCAGATAAGAATTCTTTACTATTTACATAAATGTGATTCGATTTCTTCAACTGAAAAACTAGTGAAAGAACTTGAAACAACAGCACCGACACTTCGCGCGGATATTGATTCTTTACAACAATTACTTCCCAAGGGAATGACCATCAAATATTATAAAAAGATCGGTTACCGATTGATGGTGTCTACATTCAAAACGATTGATTCCATTGTCATGGAGATTGCTAAAGATACAATTGTTTATAAATTGATTGACGAAATCTACCGAGGTCGTATTCATTCATTCCAAACTGCCACCGAACAGTTTCATCTCTCGCATTCAGTTTTGAGAAAGACCATTCGCCATATTAACAAAGAATTAAAATTTTATCGCCTTACTTTATCGACTAAACAATTAGATTTATTAGGAAATGAAGCAGATATCCGTTACTTTTTATTTGAGTTTTACCATGGTTTTAGACAAACATTTACGACCAATCATTCTTATCAAACAATCAACAATACATACGAAGAACTCCAAGAAGCGACAACGCAAATCGCAACAAATTATTTTCGCATCAACTTATGGATGAATATTTTAAAACAGCGCTTATTAAATAAACAAATGATTCATCTCGAACCGTCCTTATGTAAAGAAATTAAGGCAAGAACAAGTTTCATTCAGTTTAAATCGGTTTTTAAAAAGTATTTTAAAAGTAGATTTGGTATTACCCAAGTAGCCGAGGAGGAAATTGTTTGGTCTTACCTCATACGCTTACATTGTGTTTCTTACTACCCAGCTAACAAAACTTTGAATCTGTGCTATCCAGAAGATATTCCAACCTTAGAACAGTATGAACCATTTTTACGACCATTACAGAATTCTACAACTATCACAAATGTCGACCTGCTAAAGTTAAAAGGATATCTCAGCAACCTGCGTCTGCTGACAAAAATCTCTTCTCATTTTGAGCGAATCACTTTAGAACTTCATACCAGCGTACCTATGAAAGTCAAAAAACTTTTTAAAGAATGGCAGAACTATTTAAAAAAGTATACACATGTATTACCTTTTTCTGTTACCCACTATCAAGATATCGCCTTAACGTTAAGTATTATTCATTATGCCAATTTAACCTCTTCCTCTACCCAAAAAAAACAGACAATTTTGTTTTCATTCCAAGGAGAACCCGGATTAGAAGACTATTTGACTCGATTCGTATGTCAATTGCTTCCACAAAATGTGGTTCCTCTTTTTGTCTCTAATAAATTTATTTCACATAAGATGGTTTTAGAAACTGAGGTTGCATTGGTTGTTTGCAATTATGATTTTCTAGATACAACCTGCCCTTGCCCAGTACTCTTACTTTCTTATTTTCCTACAAAAAAGGAATGGCTCGATTTACAACAATACATTTTTAAATTAGCTTATCCAATCAATGATTGATCATTAGTTCCACAAGTGACAAAAAAAGAGCAATCTACTATAATAGCTGATTGCTCTTTACAATGATTCCTATAAACTTTTATTTAATTCTTCAACTTTTTTTTGTACGTCTACTTCTTTATATTTCTCCCCAAGTCTTACAGCTCTTAAGGTATTTTCCCAATCATTAATATTAACTGGTTCGCTAGCTCTATTAATACCTGTTAGCATAGCACTAGCAAATATTGAAAAATCTAAAGCAAATACAATTAAATCATTAATATCCTTATAGTCTAATGGAAAATTATTTATAATGATATCTAAGTCTACTTTCATAGTAGCTTCATCATTATGTGCATATACTTTATTGCGTTGTTTTAATAAATTTTTGATTTTTTCATGTAGTTTACTCAAACGCCATTCATAAAGGTCAAAGTATCTTTCAATAGTCATTTCTACATAAATTGGTAAATTTTTATCACCAAGTAATTCTTGAGTTGGTTTTTCACGTTCTATTTCCTCTTGGAAAAAATCTCTTTCGTCTTCCATTACAGTGTGTATAAAAGGAAAAGTTTGCGTATGATTCTTGCCATTTACATTTATTTCTTCTTGAAGTTTAAATTTTGGGAAATAATCAATATTATCCCTACATTCCTTAACTAATTTTTGAATATTTGATGAATAACGATGAGAATCATATATCTTGGAAAGCTCCATAAATGTTGCCACAACTAAAGCATTGTAGGTATAAGAATAAAATGCACTCGATAAAGACATTTCTTCGTAATAATTGGTTCTGTTTTCTGCAACTTGTTTTACAATTGAAAAATAGCAATTAGCTTGACGTGCTTGGTTCATAAATATATCTATCTTTTTAATTAGTTTTTCTTTGTCCATTATGAGGATTCCTTTCATGTGTAATTATAATACAAATATTATACTAGAAAAAACTCATAATTATAAGAATATTTTAAGAAACGTATCCAAAACACCATGCGAAATGACTATATAGTTGTCCGAAATTTCCATGTCACGTCCGAAAAATTGATAGTCGATATAGATTTGAATATTGCGTGGTACTGGTACTTCCTCAAGATATCTAGTTTCTCCCACGCAGTAGCGAGAACTAACTTCTAGAGAATCAAAACCACTATAACAGTCCATATTCTCTACGTGTTCTAGCAATTTTGCTAAAGGACAAACCACATACCTTAAATTTCTTTCAATTTATCGAGGAGCGGTTCCTCTCTAATTCCATTACCAGTTCAAACATACGATTGATTTTACTAATTGTTCAACTTGTCCTCACCGGCGTATTCTAATTATTCAAATGTCTTTTACATGTTGGGAATTACTTTTTTTAGTTACATAAATTAGTTACCTCTTTTTTTCTATTTGTTGTAGTTGTTAGTAGTAGTTAGTAATTAATGACATCCCTTTTACAGTCGTAGAACGGTTCATATATCACTTGCTTTCTAAATCGAAAGACGCAAAGGGTAGTCATTATTCATAATTAATCCTTACGTAATCAGATTACTATATAGAACAGACGCTTCTTAAAAGGAAACGTCGTAAACATAAAGCTAAATGAATTGTTTGAAATAATTAGAAACAAAGTCTTTTGAGTATAATTCTTCTACTCCTTTAGAAACAACAATCGAGAGCTTATCTAAAGACCTTGTTAAGGCTACATAAAGTCTATTTTTAGTTTTATTGTTATTTTTTTTATCTCCAAATAGATAAGGTGCTAAATCATTTGTTAAAATAAACAAACAATTTTCGCCCTCTCGCCCTTTGATTTTATCAATAGAACTAACCGATATTTTATCGTTTGACTCTTTCACATTACTTTTTAATGAATTTATTATTTTGGCATAAGTCTTTGTATCCATAGTGTAAGTGTCACCTATCTTTTTCATAGCTAGTGTAGAATTTTGGGTGTTAAGGTATGTGTCCAACATTTCAATTGTAAAATAGTAGGCAAGTTGCTTAACTAAAAGGACATTTTTATTCTTAGTTAAATCATGGATTAATAAAAACTGTTCAATTTCATGAAACAAAGTTTCTATTTTGTAATTACTTTCGGATCGTTGAGTCGTTGAATACTTTTCATTTTTTTGAGAGATATACATCAAATCAAAATTTTCTTTGGCAATGAGTGTTTTTACATCAATATCAGACTCAAAATAGATGTTTAATATCCCTTTATCTTTTTTTGATTCTTGTTTTTCTGACTTAGTAACGAGTGTATTTGAAATATCTAAGTGTTTTTGTGGACATCTATAGCAAGTATTGATATGCTTCGTTTTTTCTGGAAAATCTAGAACCATTTTACGAAGTGAACCACAACCTTTCAAATCTTGTTTAGGGTCACCCATTAGTTCAATTGGTATGGAAAAAACATCCAAACCTTTAACTATTTCCAACATATGCTTATCCATATCTTGTGCTTCGTCAATAAAAATATACCCACAATATTTGGAGAAATTATTCAATAAAACTTTTCTTTTTTCTTTTTTCTTGTCGGTAGATTTTTTACATATAATCCATTTTGCTCTTTCTGTAAAAACTTCTACATGAAGAATGCTACTTCTTTCTAATTCGGATATTTTAAAATTTTTAAATTTTGGTACGGGATCTAACTCAATGCTCGAAATCTGTTCATATTGTTTGCCATATAACAAGTAGTAATACGGTTTAATGATATCTTGATACAAAAAAGAATGTATTGTACTCAACTTTATATTTCGAGGAATTGTATCATAATATTCATTGAGTTTTTCTGCGATACAATTTACCGCATTGTTAGTAAATGTTATACAGTATATATTTTTATCTATGGGCAATTCTTTTTGCTTAACAATAATCCGTTCAGCCATTGTAGTAGTTTTTCCCGCTCCAGCACCTGCAATTTTAATTATCATTTCAACTTTCCTCCGATATAATAGTTTCAGAGTAAATTTCTTTTACTGGCAATAAAAAATCAATTATTTTTTTAATGTGTTCCGGCATTTGTAAGTTTAAAAGCTCGCCACTTGAAATATCTTTACAAACTTGAAGCATAATGGATGATTTTGAATCTGTCCATTTTTTAGAAAGCTCAGTTTTATCTGCAACTTCCCAGTTGAAATTACGCTTGAAATAATCACTAAGCAACTCAAAATTTTGTCCAGTGTTTACAATTTCTGGCTCTAGGGTATATTCTGAAGTAGTGGTTACACATATATTGTTATACTGATTATATTCCTCATGTTCATTTTGTGCCTTTGGCTGGTTATCAAAATCTCGCACAATTCCCAAACGATTTGAGCTATCATAATTCAATTTCACCCAAATATCCATTATATCTTTAAAACCTTTATGAAATGAAATTACTTCTATGTCGCTAAGATATTGTTGACTATTAATGTATGAACGAATAAATAATTCCTCTGTTAATCCCTCAACCAAAATACACCTTCTTGAAAAGAAAAGTTTATATAAATCGAGATTTGGATTCTTAGTTAAGTAGTCTTTGCATTCACTCGATAGTTCTGTAGATAAAGAAAATGCACAACCATCATTTACTATTATAACGCTATCAAAATGAAGCTTATTAATAAATTCAGTGCTATGTGTAGAGTATAATAATTGCACTGAATTGTCTTTTGTAGCAAAGGCATTCATGTAGCTCGACATTAGTTTCTTATTATTAACACATAAATGTGCTTCTGGTTCTTCTAAAGTTACCACTGAAAAAGCCGTATCCTCTTTCTTCTCAATGAAAGAATTAAGCAATACTAATAGCAGTATTAAGTTCCTATGCCCCAAACCTTGAGACGATAAGTGTTCATTAGAATACCCCAATTTAACGCTACTGAGTAGAGAGTTCATGTTGGGCATATTAGGCAATATAGAAATTTTCTCAAAAAAATTGTTAGCATACTCTATTTCTGAATTTTCTTGCCAATTGATAATATTTTCCATTTCACTTAAACTCTTTAGCTTTTCAAAAAACTTGGTATATTCTTTTTCTACTGTTATTTTTGAATCAGTATCCAATTTCATATGCAATAGTTTTACTAAAGATTTTGAACCTATTCTTTCTGTAGATTGAGAAAAATCATCACGCTCAGCAATTAATGATGTGTACTTAAATAGTTTCAAAACATCATATGGGATACTGGTATCTTTGTTAGGAACTTTTATAGAGTGAGTATATAAATCAATTGGTAATAAATTCATTTTTATGGATTCAATTATGCTAATATCTATTTTATTTGTTTCAGTAGTTTCAATTCCTTGTGAAATGAAAATTTCCTTTATTCTTTTGAGTACATCGTTAATACTCTTTGGAAAGAATTCATAACGAATTCCGTAACGAATTTCATCACTTTCATTTATATCACACGATAAATCCTTAACAAAATATAGCTCAAGATTATTCTTAGGTCTCAGAGTAACTTCAACTATCACTTTGGGCAACACTCTTGTAAATTCTTCCAAGTTAACCGAACCATCTATTATGGATTTATGATTTGCGAAAATATATTCATAATAGATTTTTTTTGCTTGATTGTTTATATCTGACCATGTTAGATTCTTTCCGTTATATCCAATATCATTTGATAAAAATGGTAATGTGACAGCTCGTAATATGTTACTTTTCCCACTATTGTTATTTCCTACAAAAGCTGTATTATCTTCTAACTTAATATTTATACTTTGAATGTTTCTATAATTCTCAATTATAAGATTTGAAATTTTCATTGAATACCTCTCTGCCTTTTTCCTTAATATTAATATATTCTAAGTATATTACATTATAATTAAGAGTTAAATAACAAATTTATATCAACGGCACTTGCAAAAGCATATTAGCGTACTGAAAATTTTGGTTCCACAATTTATAGGACTAATGAATCAGAATTGATTCTTCAGTTCCATTTTCATTAATGAATAAAGTCATTAATAACAATCAAAACCACCCGTGTGAACGGGTGGTTTGTTTTGCGGCTGAAAGCCTCTTTTACCGGCCTAAGTCTAAAAGACTTACCGAATCGGTTCCCTCTTGCACCACATTTACTCGCTGCTTCTCAAAGAAGCTCTTAGTGTTTCTTACGATTTTTTTCTTCAGTAAATGGATCAACTTCTTCAAACAATGTAAGCTGATCTGCTACGTGGTCTTCTCGTGATTGATTACGAATATATTCTGCGATTTTTTTCTTGTTTCGTCCTACTGTGTCCACATAATATCCTCTACATCAAAACTTTCTATTTCCATAACTATATTTGAGTTCTGCATGTCTATCAAAAATCATTAAACTACTTTTTCCTTTTAGGTAACCTAAAAATTGAGAGACACTTATTTTTGGCGGGATACTGACTAACATATGTATATGATCTGGACAAGCATTTGCTTCTAAAATTTCCACACCCTTTCTTTCGCATAATTCACGTATAATCTCTCCAATACTTACTTTGTATTTGCCATAAATGAGTTGGCAGCGATATTTCGGAGCGAACACTATATGATACTTACATTTCCAAACAGTGTGTGATAAACTTTCTGTAGCCTTGTTCATAAAAAGATACCTCGTAAATTTTTTGATGTGGTGGTCGGGAAACCTACTTCATCTTATCAGTTCAGGAGGCTTTTTTTATACCTCGCTGGAAACTTTCCGGAACTACCTGCATAGCAGGTGGTTTTCAAAACACAAAAAAATCTGAGTCAGAATGAGGTTCTTTCTAACCCAGATTTGATTTTACACAACTCATCAGTCCTTATTGACAAGGAGCCGTATTCTGTTTCGCGTTGATTCTTTTTAATTATTTATTATAGATTTTTGGTCCTTTTCGCATATTCCGTCGATCATTTTTAGGCTCAGCCATTTTTTTTGAACGTCCGCCGCCTTGTTTCTTTTTGATCAATTCAAGCATTTTTTCCTTTGTATCCATCTTGTACCCCTTTCTTCATGATTGTCAGCTACGTTATCATTTTCTAGTTTTCTGATTCTTTTACATGATTCACTAAGTTTGAATTATCCCTTAGGTGCTAATAGCGCCACTAATTCCACATGATGTGTTTGTGGGAATAAATCGACTGGTTGTACTTTTTTCACTTCGTAGCCTGACTCAGCAAATAACTTTGCATCTCTGGCAAAAGTTGCTGGATTGCAAGAGATATACACTAATTTCGCAGGTTCCATGTCAATGGCTGACGCAATAAAACGTGCATCTAATCCTTTTCTTGGCGGGTCGACAACGATCACAGATGGTTTGATCCCTTTGTCTTGCCATTTCTTCATGACTGTTTCTGCCTTACCCACTTCGTAATGAGCATTTTCAATTTTGTTTGTTAATGCATTGAATTGTGCATCTTCAATCGCTTCCGGAACAAGTTCCATGCCATAGACCTCTTTAACTTTATCAGCTAAAGATAAACCGATCGTTCCAATACCAGAGTAAGCATCAATGACGGTATCTTCTTTTTGTAACGCTGCAAATTCAATGGCTGTTTGATACAATTTTTCCGTTTGTTCAGTATTCACTTGATAGAATGATTTTGAGGAAATACGGTAAGTTTTTCCCAATAGTTGATCCTCAATATAACTTCTACCATAAAGAACCTTCTCTTTATCGCCTAATATCACGTTTGTTTTCTCTTCGTTGATATTTTGAACGACTGAAACGACTTCTGGCAATTCTTCATGAATAATAGAAGCAATTTCCTTTCCTTTAAAGAATTTTTCTTTTCGTGTAACTAAAACGACCATCATTTCATGTGAGTAATGACCTCTTCTGATGATAATATGACGGATTTGTCCTTCATTTTTCGCCTCGTTATAACCACGTACTTGGAAACGTTGCAAAATATCTCTCACACGTTTGATGGCTTCATCGATTGCTGGATCTTGAATATAATAATCCTCGATTTCAACTAGTTCATGACTATTCTTTTTATAAAAACCAGTTGCTAGACGACCATCCATTCTTCTCACTGGAATCTGAGCTTTGTTACGATAGCCAACAGGATTCTCCATTGGGATGGTAGGTAAAATGTCAACCTCTGGCATCTTTGCGATCTTGCTCATGACATTTTCCACTTGCTTTTGTTTAAAAAGTAATTGTTGCTCATAGTTCAAATGTGCTAAAGGAGCAATTCCTGTCCGTAGAAGGCGATTATCCTTTAATGGTTGACGGTCTGGTGATTCAGTTAGCCATTTTTCTACTTTTCCATAACCAAATTTATTTCCAACTTTCACTACCAGCACTTCCACTCGTTCGCCTGGCAATGCATTTTCAATAAACAAAGGATAGCCATCGATTTTAGCTACGCCCATACCTTCATAACTTAAATCGATAATATCTAATGTGTAACGTTCATTTTTTTTAACTGATAGTTTCTCTTTCATAATAACTCCTCATTTAGGTTTGTAACTGAAGCAGTTTTGCTTTTAGTACTACGGTCATATCCAAAAAACGATCATTTGTGTTTTATTGGATAGGGACTTGGTACCGGATTGCTTCAGGACATTTTTTTTAGACACATAGAGCCTTTTTTTGGCAAGTCCATTTATTCACTTGATGCCTTCACTTCATTTACGATCCAATTGTCAATCTTTCGTTCGCCTGCTTTAGACTCAACAAAGAAAAATAACATACTGTTACATAATGACCTTCAATAAATAAGAATTAATTTTTATCATACGAAAGGGTGGAACGATCATTTGTCCCACCCTTTACGTCATTTTTCTTTATCTGCAATCTTGCCGTCACCGTCTATATCTTCATCAGTCAAACGCTCAACTTCTTTGACAAATTCTTTGCTGACCTCTTCTAACTCCTCTTCGGAACCAGTAATTGCTTCATCTGGAATTTGGTCGATGTTTGCATAAAATTCAATATGTTGATGAAGGTTTTGGAAGTGCATAGGTGCATTTCCACCATATTCGCCGTCTAAGTTGATCATGACCGGTCGGTTGATATCGTCTTCTGTTTCGACATACAAACTGCTGGTTTTCGTATAAATCACTCGAGAATCATCTACATGGCGCCCACCATTCAACATCAAGGCTGCGATATGCAAAATTTCAAAAATATTCGCTGTTTTGACAATAATTAATGAAAATTTACCATCGTCTAGCTTGGCATCAGGAGCAATCTTTTCGAACCCGCCGACTGAATTAGTGAGTCCTAAAAAGAACATAGAGGCATTCCCGATGTATTCTCCTTCATCATATTTCAAGCGCATTTTGATTGGTTTCACTCGAGGCAGCATCTCTGCTCCTTTAGCTAAATATGCCAAATAGCCGAAAATACTCTTTAGTTCTGAAGGAACTTCATAAGTTAACTCCGTTAAATAACCACCCGCAGCGATGTTGATAAAGTAGCTATCTTCCGTTTGACCGATATCCATCTTAACCGTCTGATTCTTCTTGATAACTTCAGCTGCGGCTTTGATATCATCCCGTGGAATCTTTAACGCACGTGCGTAATCGTTAGTAGTACCTGCTGGGATAATCGCCATTTTAGGGCGATGCTCAAGCGGTGCAATACCGTTAACAACCTCATTGATCGTCCCATCGCCTCCCGCAGCTACCACCAGATCAAATCCATTTTCTGCTGCTCTTCTTGCTTCATTTTTGGCAGAATTTTTTTCTGGTGTTGTCGCATACGCACTTGCTTCATAGCCAGAATCCTCCAAAGCTTGGAGGATATCCGCTAGATTTTTTTTCAACAATTCTTTGCCAGAAGTTGGATTATAAATAACACGAGCTTTTTTCATGATCTACTCCTAGCGTTTTGCTAATTCTTCTTGCAACAGTTTATTAACGACACCTGGATTGGCTTGACCTTTAGTTGCTTTCATGATTTGTCCTACTAAGAAACCAACCGCACGATCTTTTCCGTTTTTGAAGTCATCTACTGATTGTTGGTTATTATCTAAGATTTCGTTGATAACTGGTAATAGTTTGCTTGGATCAGACAACTGAACCCAACCATTTTTTTCAACAACATCTTGTGCGTCGCCACCATTTGTGATCAATTCTCGGAATACTTTTTTCGCAATCTTAGAACTAATCGTACCATCTGCAATCAGACGAATCATGCCTGCTAGATTTTCAGGAGTCAAGTTCGTTTGAGCTAATTCTAGTTTCTCACTGTTCAAGTAAGCAGATACTTCACCCATTAACCAGTTAGATGCCTGTTTTGCATCCGCACCATTCTCTAAAGTCGCTTCAAAGAAGTCAGACATTTCTTTTGATAGAGTTAGAACCATTGCATCATACTCAGGTAACCCTAATTCTTGGATATAACGTTGACGACGAGAAGCAGGCATTTCCGGCAAGCTTGCTTTCACTTTTTGGATCCATTCATCGTCAATCATAAATTTAGGAATATCAGGTTCAGGGAAATAACGATAATCGCTAGAACCTTCTTTGACACGCATCAAAATCGTTTTATTAGTTGTTTCGTCAAAACGTCGTGTCTCTTGTTGGATTTCTCCACCAGAAAGTAAGACTTTTGCTTGACGTTTTTCTTCGAAGGCTAGACCTTTTTTAACAAATGAAAGGGAGTTTAAGTTTTTCAACTCTGCTTTTGTTCCAAATTCTTCTTGTCCATAAGGTCGTAAAGAAATATTGGCATCACAGCGCATAGAACCTTCTTCCATTTTCACATCACTAACTTCAGTAAATTGGATGATTGAACGCAATGCTTCTAGATAAGCATAGGCTTCTTCTGGTGAACGCATATCAGCTTCAGAAACGATCTCGATCAATGGTGTCCCTTGACGGTTTAAGTCAACGTAAGAATAGCCACCAATACCATGCATGTTCTTACCAGCATCTTCTTCTAAGTGAACTCGTTCGATCCGTATTTTCTTTTTCTTACCTTCAACTTCGATCTCGATCCAACCGTCATGCCCAATGGGTTGATCAAATTGTGAGATTTGGTAAGCTTTTGGATTATCTGGGTAAAAATAATTTTTACGATCAAAATGTGTGTCTTTAGAAATTTCACAGTTCAAAGCGAGTGCTGCTCGCATACCGAATTCTAATGCTGCTTTATTCATTACTGGTAAAACACCAGGATATCCCCAGTCGATCACATTTGTATTGCTGTTTGGTTCAGCTCCAAAATGTGCAGGAGCTGGAGAGAAAATTTTTGAGTTGGTCTTTAACTCAACGTGGACTTCAAGCCCAATGATTGTTTCAAAGTTCATTCGCCTTTCCCTCCTAAAATTGCTGGTTTTTGATTATGGAATTGTGTTGCTTGCTCAAAAGCATAGGCTGCTTGGTACATTGTTTTTTCATCAAAATAATTACCAATGATTTGTAAACCAACCGGCATATTCTCAGATAATCCCGCAGGAACTGACATTCCAGGTAAACCAGCTAAGTTAACAGGAATTGTTAAGATGTCACTCATGTACATCGTGATTGGATCATTGATGTTTTCACCGATACCAAATGCCACTGTTGGAGAAGATGGGCCGATGATCAAATCGTAGTCTGCAAAGACTTTTTCAAAATCACGTTTGATCAATGTTCGAACTTGACCCGCTTTTTTAAAGTAAGCATCATAATATCCAGCACTTAATGAGAATGTTCCCAACATGATCCGACGTTTGACTTCTTCGCCAAAACCTTCAGTACGTGAATTCACATATACATCTTCTAAGTTCTTCACATTTTCTGAACGGTAACCGAAACGAATACCATCAAAACGTTGTAAGTTGGAACTTGCTTCTGATGAGGCAATGATATAGTAGACTGCTACCCCATATTTTGAATGTGGCAAACTTACTTCTTCTACAGTTGCACCTAATGAACGGAAAGTTTCTGCCGCTTTCAAAATGTTTTCTTTTACGCCAGGAGCGACTCCTTCGCCAAGATATTCTTTTGGTAAAGCAATCTTCATCCCCTTGATGTCGCCAGTTAATCCTTCGGCAAAATTAGGAACAGAAACACCAGAAGATGTGCCATCTTTTTCATCATAGCCACTGATTGCTGTTAGAGCTAATGCATTATCTTTCACGCTGCGAGTCATTGGTCCGATTTGATCTAGTGATGAGGCAAAGGCGATCAAACCAAAACGTGACACACGTCCGTAGGTAGGTTTCATTCCCACGATTCCATTAAATGAAGCTGGTTGGCGAATACTTCCGCCTGTATCACTACCTAAGGAAACTGGGATTTGTCCAGCAGCGACTGCAGCAGCCGAACCACCAGAAGAACCACCAGGAACTTTCGAATGGTCCCAAGCATTTTTTGTTTTCTTAAAGTAAGAAGTTTCTGTACTTCCTCCCATCGCAAACTCATCCATGTTCAATTTACCAACTGGAATCATATCTGCTTGATACACTTTGTCCATGACAGTAGCATCATAGATAGGATCAAAATTATAAAGAATTTTGGAAGCTGCAGTCGTCAACAGATCTTTGGTAACGATATTGTCTTTGATCCCAATTGGAATCCCAGCTAAGACATTATTTTCGTCAATTCCTTTTTCATCTAACGCTTTGGCTTGTGCCAGAGCTTTTTCTTCATTCAATGTAATAAAAGCTTCAATCTCTGGCTCAGTTTCTTTGATTCGCTCAAAGGTTGCTCTTGTTAAATCTTGTGCAGTGATTTCTTTAGAAACCAGTAATGCGTGCAATTCTTCTAAAGAAAGATCATATAGTTTTGTCATTATGCGCCAGCCTCCCCATTGTCAATAATTGCTGGCACTTTGATAAAGCCATCTTCTTTTTCTGGTACATTTCTCAACAATTCATCGCGATCCCAACCAGCACTTGCTCGGTCTTGTCGCATAACGTTCACTGTTTCAACCACATTTGATGTAAATGGAACACCTTCTGTATCAACTTCCTCAAGCATTTCCACCATATCAATGATTTTCCCTAATTGATCAGTAAAACTTGCAAGTTCTTCATCTGCGAACGCAAGTTTTGCTAATTTGGCAACGTGTTTTACTTGTTCTTCACTGATCGCCATACTACCCCTTCTTTCTAAACGAGTTAAAAACTTTGCTCTCTATTTTAACATAAGTGATTCCCATCTGAAATTGTTTCTTGAAATTTGTCTGAAAAAAATCAGATTTTCTTAATTAAAATGACTGTCAGCTAATGCTTCTGCCATTTTTTCTTCTGACCATACGTCGATTCCTAGTTCTTGTGCTTTGGTCAGCTTACTACCAGCGTCTTCGCCTGCAACCACGATATCGGTTTTCTTAGACACACTGCCAGTAACCTTACCTCCAAGATTTTCAATGGTTTCTTTTGCTTCTTCACGCGTAAAACGAGTCAATTTCCCTGTTAAAACCACTGTTTTTTCTTTAAAAGGTGATTCGATCGTTTCGATCTGTGAAGAACGAATCCCTTTATACTCAAAGTTGACACCTGCTTGTTTTAGTTCGGACATCAAGTCATGGACCTCTTCATTACTGAAATAAGTCACTACGCTATCAGCAATTGTATCGCCGATCGTGTCTAGCGCAATGATCGATTCAAAGTCACTTTTACTTAATGTTTCCAGATCGCCAAAATGCTCTGCTAATATCTTTGCTGCCTTGGAGCCGACGTGGCGAATCCCTAAGCCAAATATCAATCTTTCGACCGAATTATCCTTACTATCGTGGATTGCTGTCAATATATTATTGGCTGATTTTTCTTTGATTTTATCTAACGTCAGCAATTCCTCTTCCGTTAGCTTGTAAAGATCAGCCACATCTGTAACTAGTTGTTTATCATACATCTGTGCCAATACTCTTGGTCCTAGGCCATCGATATTCATGGCGTTACGTGAAACAAAATGATTCAATCCTTCTTTGATTTGGGCTGGACACTTCGGATTGATACAACGAAGAGCAACCTCTTCATCAAGATGAACTAATTCACTATGACAGATCGGACAATGTGTTGGTAAAACATAAGGTTCGCTATCAGCAGGTCGTTGATCCAACACGACTTGTGCTACTTCAGGGATAATATCTCCTGCTTTATAGATACGAACAATATCGTTTAACCTTATATCTTTTAACTTGATGTAATCACCGTTATGCAGACTTGCTCGACTAACTGTCGTGCCAGCCACTCGTACCGGAGTCATAATCGCTGTAGGTGTCACAACACCAGTCCGCCCAACCGTCCATTCGATTTCTTCGATCTTCGTTTCTACTTCTTCCGGTGGGAATTTATATGCTGTTGCCCAACGAGGTGCTTTGACAGTAAAACCTAATTGGTCCTGTAAAGAAAATTCATTCACTTTGATGACGATTCCATCAATTTCATAGGTTAAGTCCATTCGTTTTTCATGGTATTCTTCAATAAATGACCAAACTTCATCAATCGAATGACACAAACGCTTTTCGTGATTCGTATGGAAACCGATCTGTTCTAATTCTTCTAAAGCATCATATTGGGTTGTTGCTTTCATCGGTCCAAAATCCGCTACCGTATATAAAAAAGTATCCAAATTACGTTTTGCAGTAATTTTAGAGTCCAGTTGTCTCAGTGATCCTGCAGCTGCATTTCGAGGATTTGCAAAAATATCTTTTCCTTCTGCTTCTCTTGCTTGATTTAATTGCACAAATGATTTTTTGGGCATAAAACATTCGCCGCGGACTTCGATACTGATAGCATCTTTCAACTTCAATGGGACAGAACGAACTGTTTTTAGATTTTCTGTGATATTTTCGCCAACCGTCCCATCTCCTCTTGTTGCACCACGAACAAATTCGCCATTTTCATAGCGCAAGGAAACCGATAAACCATCAATTTTTAACTCACAGCAGTAATCAACAGGGCGACCAATCGCTTTTTGGACACGTTGATCAAAGGCAAAGAGTTCGTCTTTGCTAAATACGTCATTCAAACTATAAAGCGGAATATCATGAGTCACTTTTTCAAACCCACTGAGAACTTTCCCCCCTACTCGCTGAGTTGGTGAATCCGAAGTGATTAAATCAGGATATTGCTCTTCAATTGCTACTAATTCAGCATATTCTTGATCATAAACATAATCTTCGACAGTTGGTTTATCTTCAACATAATATTCTCTGGACCAACGATTTAACCGAGATCGTAGTTCTTCTGCTCGTTTTGCAGCTTCATCAATTGTCATTTCATGTTCCATCGTTTATCCCCCCTGTTTAAACTTTTTCAATTGGCGCAAATGCTGCTAACAACCGTTTCACACCTTGACTAGGAAATGCCACGTCCAATTCTAAATCTTTGGCAGTACCATTTACCCTTACCACTGTTCCGATCCCCCATTTTTTATGATTGACTTTATCGCCTGCTTTCCAGCTATTGCTTTCTCCACCAGTTGCTGTTTTTGAAGAAACAACAGTTGTTACTGGTTGTTTGTAGGCTGGTTTAGCTGTTCTGCTCGTAAAAGGACTCGTTTGTTTTGGCGTTGGCCGCATGCCTTGGACTTCTAATAATTCTTGATCGATTTCTTCTACAAAGCGAGAAGGTCGATTATATTGCGTCCTGCCATATAAGGTACGGGAAAAAGCATTGGTCAGGTAGAGTGCTTCTTCTGCTCTCGTGATCCCGACATAAGCAAGTCTTCGTTCTTCTTCCAATTCGCTTTCTTCCATCAAGGCTCGTGACAATGGGAAAACTCCTTCTTCCAAACCAATCAGAAAGACGACTGGAAATTCAAGACCTTTTGCGGCATGCAAAGTCATCAATGTCACTTGGGTAGTTTCTTCTTCTAAATTATCGATGTCAGAAACTAAGGCCAAGTCATTTAAAAATACAGTTAATTTTTCTTCTGGTGCATCCGCATTTTCTTCATTTTGTTTTTCAAATTGTTTATCAAATTCTTGAGTAACGGTTAAAAATTCTTCCAAGTTTTCGATTCTTGCTTGTGATTCTAAAGTATTTTGAATTTTTAAGTCCTCTAGATACCCACTACGTTCTAAGATTTCTTTTGTCAGTTCGGTCACTGTTAGATAGGGAACCATTTGTGTGACGTCATTGATCATATCGCCAAAAACTGCTAATTGTTGACCGGCTTTTCCACCAATGTTAGTTAAATCAACATTTTGCGCCGCTTCAAGGAGTGGCCATTGGTGGATCGTCGCAAAACTTCTTAATTTCTCGATTGAGCCAGGTCCGATCCCGCGTTTAGGCGAATTAACGATCCGTTCAAAACTGATTGAGTCTTGAGGATTCGCAATCACATTCAAATATGCTAAAATATCCTTAATTTCTTTACGGTCGTAGAACTTATGTCCGCCCACCATTTTATAAGGAATATTCGCTTTTAGTAAGGTTTCTTCCATCACACGAGACTGAGCATTAGTTCGATACAAAATCGCAAAGTCGCCATAATTCCGTTGATTTTCACGAATTTGCTCTTGCATACGATCCACAATGAAACGTGTTTCATCTCGCTCGTTATCTGCACGGTAGTAAGTGATTTTATTTCCTTCCCGGTTTTCTGTCCAAAGATTTTTCGGCTTTCGATTGCTATTATTTTCGATCACTTGGTTGGCAGCACTTAAAATTGTTTTAGTCGAACGGTAGTTTTGCTCTAATAAAATGACTGTGGCATTCGGATAATCTTTTTCAAAATCCAAAATATTTTGCATATCAGCGCCACGCCAACCGTAAATACTTTGATCAGCATCCCCCACAACACATAAATTTTGGAATCTTTGGGCGAGTAGATTAACTAAAGTATATTGTGCATGGTTCGTGTCTTGGTATTCATCCACATGGATGTAATGGAATTTATTTTGATAATAAGTCAAAGAATCTGGATGCTCTTCAAATAACCGAATGGTATTCATAATCAAGTCATCAAAATCCATACATTGGTTATATTGTAATTCTTTTTGATAAGCTACATAACACTTAGCTGCAATTTCTTCATAGTAACTTCCTTGCAACTTGGCAAACTCCTGAGGGTTTTGCAAGTTGTTTTTTGCTTGTGAAATCGTTCCAAGTATACTTCTTGGATCGTATTTTTTCGGATCAATATTCAATTCTTTTAAGATACGTTTCATTAAAGACAACTGTTCAGAAGAATCGATAATAGTAAAATTTCGGTTGTAACCGATAAAATCGACATCTCTTCTTAAGATACGCACACACATGGAATGGAAAGTCGACACCCAAACATCTTCGCCACCATATTCTAAAATGGCATTTACCCGCTCCTTCATCTCTTTAGCGGCTTTATTGGTAAAAGTAATCGCTAGGATGTTCCACGGATTTACTTCCTTTTCTTCAATCAAATAAGCAATTCGGTGGGTCAAGACCCTCGTTTTCCCACTACCTGCACCGGCCATCAATAATAGTGGTCCCTCGGTATGAAGAACCGCTTCTTTTTGTCGAGGATTCATCCCATTCAATAATTCACTTTTGGATGACATTTACAACATCCTTTCTTTTATCAATCCGTTTAATTATAGCATTTCCCCAGCTTTCATTAAAGCATATATTATCTATGAATAGGGTAGTAATAACCGCAATCTGATCACTGCAAGCGAAATGAAAATTTGTTTGCAAAGCGATGAATTTGCAATGAAAAAAAATTTCTTTTCTTTTCCTCTTGTAAAAAAGAAAAAATCACGCTAAATTAAATTGAAACGAGGGATTAGCAATGAAAGCAAAAACATTATTTAAACATGTCGACAAAACACAACTATATTATATTTTAAAAGGGGTCTTAGTTGGGTTGCTCACTGGCGGTATCGTTAGCATTTTTCGCTTGGCAATTGAGAAATTTGGTGAATTAACCGAACAAGTTTACCTTCATAGTCAACAAGAACCTTTATATTTAGCATTTATCTTAGCAGCTTCAATTATTATTGCTATTTTTGTGGGATTTCTTATCAAAAGCGATCCCGATATTAAAGGAAGCGGCATTCCCCAAGTTGAAGGACAATTACAAGGAGAATTAACAGTCTCATGGTTTTCTGTTCTATGGAAAAAATTTATTGGAGGCGTGTTATCGGTTGGTTCCGGTTTATTCTTAGGTCGAGAAGGTCCATCAATCCAGTTAGGCGCAGTGGTGGGTGAAGGAACAAGCCAATTATTAAACAGCTCTTCAGCTGAAAAGAAAATTCTTATCTCTAGCGGAGCGAGTGCGGGATTAGCAGCAGCATTTAATGCACCGATTGCTGGGTTATTATTTGTTTTAGAAGAAATCCATCATTCTTTCTCTCCATTAGTTTGGCTGACATCCTTTACATCAGCGATCACTGCTAATTTTGTGTCACTTTATTTTTTCGGTTTGAAACCTGTATTGTCTCTAGGAAAAATTCCGTCTTTACCGTTAAAATATTATGGTTTTTTAATTATTCTAGGTATTATTCTCGGTGTGCTAGGGTATATTTATCAGATCGTTTTGCTTAGCTTACCAAAATTTTATCGAAAGCTGCCGATTCCTGCACACTTTCACGGAATCGTTCCTTTTCTTTTAGTTTTGCCGATTGGCTATTTTTGGCCAACAATCCTAGGGGGCGGAAACCAGATCATCATCACTTCAGGACATGCCTTTTACCCATTAACATTGATTGCAGGTCTATTTATCTTACGGTTTTTCTTTTCTATGGTTTCATATGGCGCCAGTTTACCGGGCGGGATTTTTTTACCAATCCTAACTTTAGGTGCGCTGATTGGAGCATTTTATGGAGGGGCTTTAGTGAACTTAGTTGGTATGAATCCGATTTATGTCAAAGACTTTCTCGTGATTGCGATGGCAGGTTACTTTACAGCAATCGGAAAAGCCCCGTTGACTGCAATTATCTTAGTAACGGAGATGGTCGGTTCTTTGAATCATTTGATGCCTTTAGGTGTCGTTTCACTCTTCGCTTACGTTAGCAATGATTTATTAGGAGGCAATCCGATTTACGAATCTTTACTCGAGCGATTGATTCAACAAGAAAAACAACCAATATTAGTCGGCAAAACAACCTTTGATTTTCCAATCACTGCGGAAAGTACATTGGATGGACGAATGGTCAGAGATTTCAATTGGCCAAAACATATGTTACTCGTTTCCATTATTAGAGGAAATAAAGAGATTTTGACTCATGGGGATACAATCATGAATGTTGGCGACATTTTAGTCATCTTAACCGATGAACGTCATCTTTCAAGCGTACGGAAAACGATTGTTGCTCGCTCTTCGATTTTAACGACGAAACAAGCCTTTTAGGCAATAAAAATTTGCTCTTACGATTAGCCAGTATGCTAGTGGTAAGAGCAAATTTTTATTTTATAGGGAAATACAACCAGTATCTTTATCTTTAAAAAAACTTTTCATCTTATTCTCTTTCTTTATTTCCCCAAAAATACTTCACTGTAATTGTTACTCCTACAAGGAATATTCCCAAGAAACTAATCATTAAACTGTCTGTGTCCGTTGTTTTGGGGAAGGTACTCATCGTTTTTACTTCTGTTTTAATCACATAACCTGGTTTTTGAGCCCCTGCACTTTCTTGCTGGTCATTTGGCAGTTCGGCATCAATTCCAAGTGATCCTTTTACGTCAAGTGTTGCCTTCATATTATCCCTTCTAACTTTTTTAATCAGTTTAAGGCGCTGCTGTCCAAGATACAGCATCTAATTGCAACGTCAAATTGAACGTTGGTGTACTCTTGGTTGCTGTGGTAGAAGATACTGTTCCAGCATAGTTGAAGGTGGTCGAAAAAGCATTATTTGCGGTACCATTTGCAGTTAGTTTTCCTTCATTGTTTGCTAATGTAAAGAGTTTGACTGGTGTCGTCGCAAAATCTGTGAGTGTTCCTGCGGCGATCAAGGAAGTGTTCGTTGCTGCTGGAGAAACAAGATTTAGACTAGAAATTTCTGTGATACTTTCGGCATTTGTTTGCGCGAAATCTGCAATGGATACATCAACTGGACGTCCCGATTTATTTTCAATAGTATAGGTTGGAGATTCAATATCATTTCGCCCGCTTACGTTATAGAATATGGTCGCTGTATCTAATGTCACATTGATCCAATTGTCATGACTTTCCTCAATCGCTTCTTCTGGATCTGTGTTATCTAATCCAATCGTACCATTGATTTGAATATCGGCTTGGTCAACACCAATCACGTCTTCCGCTTGAACCATTGCGGGCGCAACAAATCCAACAAAACTCCCACTAAACAACATACTTACAAGTACTTTTTTCATCATATCAATAAACCCCTTTTATTTTTTATTCAACTGTTAATGTAACTCCTGCAGCCACTTGACCTTTTTTTTCGTTGGTGTCTGGGTCATACAAACTAAATAAAGCAACTGATGGATACTCCCCCTTTTCTAATGCCTGTTCCAACGTGACATTTTTTATTTCATACCCGGGCTGAATCGCACCGGAAGTATAAACAAGTTGATTGTTCTTTTTTTCTCTAATTTCTACATTGATCGGATAGCCATTTTCACTGGGATTTTTTATCATCAATTCGCCGCTCCCTGTTTGTCGATCGATTTTCGCTTCAGGTGAGATAACTAAATTGAATTTGCTTTTATCTACTGCAACCTGCGCAATTTTTTTCTTTTCAGAGTCAGAGATTTTTTGGGCATCTTTCCCAGCGGGTAAAAATTCGCCACTAACAATAGTAACGGGCTCTGGTTTTGCTTGAAGATAATAGCGGTACACTAGCCAGCCACTTAGCAACAACAATAATCCTAGTAGAATGAGTAGTACCTGTTTTTGTTTTTTCCGTTTTGTTTCTTCCATTGCTTTTCTCCTTTATTCTTTAGCTGATAGTTGATAAGTAAAGGCATAACTAGGATAATATTTTTGTAAAATGTTTCCTGAAAATTCTCCAGCTAAATAAAGTTCAATTGGTTCTGTTAAAAAAGGGGCAATTTCCAATCTGTCCACATTATTTTGCCCGACAACCAACGGTCCCATCGTTGTCCCATCAGTGGCAACAAGATTAAGAATCAACTCGTTATGATTTCCGCCAGAAAATTGATTGACTAGCACAACTGATGAATCAGCTGTAAGATCTTGAACCATGCCAATCGTAAAATCAATGGGATAGTTACTCGAACTAATGATTGGTTTGGTCGAAGATGCCGTGTCGAATGCACCTTCTGTTTTCGATTCAAATATCATTTCTAAAGGTACTTCCACACTTAATGGACTTTTGACTACTTCCACCTGTTGTTCTATCCAAAGGCTTTCAGTTAAATAGGCTTGAAGTTCGGGATCATCGTTGACGGCACCAGCTATTTTTGTATAGACAAAATAAGTTCCAGCTGGTAGTTTTTCTTTTGTCCATGTCATTCCCGCGGTTTCTTCGACTGCGATCATCCCAGCTGTATTTTCATCAGCAAGCTCAACTTGTTGTTGTGCTTCCTCAGTCGTTAAATCGGTTTCACTCCAAAGTTGTTTCGTACTTAATTTAAACGTCGTTGCCTTTCCTATCCGACTGGCTGGCTCATAAGCATTGATCGTTGTGTCTAATTGACTTTGTCCGACCGCTACACTCGGCTGTGCTTTCCAATCGGTAATATTGATTTTTTTTTGATAGATTGCTTGTTTTAGAGCTGTATTTGTAAAGTAACTGTCATTTAATGTAGCTGTACCAGCTCCTACTACTTCCTTTTTTTGTAAACTTTGATCAGTTGCTAAATAGCTAAATTGATAGCCTCCTATTTCTCCTGCTACTCCATCGATCCGGTTAAATGTCATATTTCTAGCAAACAAGCCGTTGGTATTAGAAGTATTTTGAAAACGAACAAAATCGGGCTCATCCGCATTCATTACAACATTTCCATTTGAATTGAATCTGCCTTGGCTGATCATTGAAGTTTGTGAATTAGCGCCAAAATTGATTTCTGCTGCTTGACCATTCGTAAAATTCATTGGCTTGTTACCTGTTTGTTCATACAAAAATTCAGCATTTTGACCAATCGTAAAAATTAATCCTGTCCCATCATAAGAAAAATAATCTTTGCTTGATGTCAATTGCACATTCGCATTTTCTTCAAGAGTGACTCGTATTTTCCGATCACCCGATCCGCCAGAAGCTGAACCATAAAACAAAGCGAGATTCGTACTCGTTTGGTGGTTGATAATCGTCGTCGAATCTTTCGCAAATGTAATGTTGTTTCCTTCCATGAACTCTTCGCTGTTTGCTCCTGCTTCACTGACAAATTCATTTTTCCCCTCAAAGGTGAAGGTGGATTCTGTATGCCAAGCTAGAAGTGGTTGCGCCCCAGTCTTTCCATAATAATTGACGTTTTCAAAAACCGCGTCAAATGAGAGAACAGATAAACTTCCAGCCCCTAAGATCCCGTAGTAAGATTGGTTGCCATAGATAACGCCATTTTCATCAGTTAGTGTCGCGCTTCCAAAATTCATGTTTTTCAATTTGATTCTTAATCCACTAATCTTCACTCGATAGCCAGTATTCGAAGCGGTTGAGTTGGAAGCGTTGGTATATAGCATATGATGATTTTGACCATCGATCTCGACATTTTTATAAAACTCAAAAACATCCGCATCTGTATACACGATGTCTGCTGTCAAAGCAACATAATAGGTTCCCGAACCTGAATCATTATTGATTTCACTCATTACCCTAATTAATTCATCTGCTGTTGCTGCAGTATAAGGACTTTCTAATGATCCTTCTCCAACCAAAGGACTAATTGCACCAATTTCGTCGGACAGTTCAGCGTTTTCTGCTAACACTTGTTTTGTTTCTTCGCTGCTTGTTGATGCTTCGGTGATTTGATTATTGACATCTTCATGGGATTCTTCCGTAGTTGTCTCAAAGGAAACGGAGTACTCATCACTTGTGCTCGTTTGCACATTGTCATGGAGATTTACACTATTCTCAGAATTTTCTTGTGCATCAAAGTCATTGACTGGGACAATACTAGCACAAAGAATAAAGAGCGATAAAACAACCCATTTTGTACTTTTTTTCATATTCCCCTCCTCTATAACCATTCTTTTTTTATATAAAAGCGCTTTTGATTAACATTAGATTACAAAAAAATGATACTATACACATTTATATCCGTCAATAAATAACTAATTTCTAATCACAAATCCTATATTTATTCATCTATTTGTCAATTTCGCTTTCCATTTTTTAATTTTCAAAAAATTTGCATTTAATCTCACAAAAAAACCTTCTTACGAAAATTATTGTTAAATTCCGTAAGAAGGTCTCATATTTATAAATTGAAAATTATGCTGTTGTTACTGTTGGTGATTTTCTTAGTAAACCATAAATCACACCAGAAACGATTGCACCAATAGCGATGAATGCTAAGTACAAGACTGGATGACTTAACAAGAATACAACGAAAATCCCACCATGAGGAGCAAGTAATTTGATACCGAAAGCACCAACTAAACCACCTGTTAGAGCAGAGCCAATAATGAAACTTGGAATGGCGCGGATCGGATCAGCTGCTGCAAATGGAATCGATCCTTCTGTTACAAAGGACAAGCCCATCACAATATTCGTTAGACCAGCATCTTGATCTGTTTTACTAAATTTATTTTTGAATAAACGAGTAGCAACAAAAATTGCTAATGGTGGAACCATCCCACCAGCCATAACAGAAGCCATCACGACACTACCGCCAGTCGCAACAGTTGTTGCTAGCGTAGCTGTACCGAAAACATAAGCCGCTTTATTAATTGGTCCACCTAAGTCAGCAGCCATCATTCCTGCAAGTAAAGCACCAAGTAACGCAGCGTTTGAACCGCTCATACTTGTTAAAAATCCGTTCAATGCATCATTGATTGCTTTCATCGGTACATTAACCAACAACATCAAGAAACCGGTAATCAACAACCCAAACACGGGATAAAAGAGAATCGTTTTGATTCCGTCTAATGATTTAGGTAATTTCTTGAAGAGTTTACGCAAGAACACAATGACATATCCAGCTAAGAAACCGCCGATCAAAGCCCCTAAGAAGCCTGCACCGCCAGTATTAGCTAATGCACCAGCAGCAAAACCAACAATCAAACCAGGGCGATCCCCGATACTTGAAGCAATAAATCCAGCAAGAACTGGTAACATGAAACCAAAAGCAGCTTGACCGATTTGGTTGAACCAGCTGGCAATTTGATTATAATTCCCAAGGTTTGCAAGCTGATCTTGTGGTACACCCATAAATTGGTCTACCATGAAAGAAAGAGCAATCGCAATCCCACCGCCAATAACAAACGGCAGCATATGAGAAACACCATTCATCAAATCTTTATAGATTCGTTGGCCGACGGTTCCTTCTGCATTTCCTTCATCAGAACCAGTATCTTTCCCTTGTCCATGATAAACTGGTGCAGTACCGCTTAAAGCAAGATTGATCAGTTCTTCTGGCTTACGAATCCCGTCGCTAACCGGACGATTGACAAGTTCTTTCCCGTCAAAGCGATCCATGGCAACTTTTTTATCTGCTGCTACGATTACACCATCCGCACGAGCGATGTCTTCAGCTGTCAATAAGTTTTTAACGCCTTCTGATCCGTTTGTTTCAACTTTGATCTCTACGCCCATTTCTTTCGCTTTTTTCTTCAAAGCATCTTCCGCCATATAAGTGTGGGCGATTCCTGTTGGACAAGCGGTTACTGCAATAACGAACTTGCTCTTAGGATCAACGGTTGCAGCTTCAGCTTGTTTTGCCTGTTCTGCTTTTTCTTCCGCAGCTTTTTGATCTTCCGCTGTTTGGAATAATTCTTGTACAGCTTCTGGTGAATCTGCTTCTTTTAATTTTGCAACAAAATCTGGATCCACTAAAAGGCGGGATAAAGCAGCTAACGCTTGTAAGTGTGTATCATTTGCGCCTTCTGGAGCTGCGATCATAAAGAATAGGTAAGTCGGCTGACCATCTAATGCCTCATAATCGACCCCTTTGTTACTTTTAGCAAATAGTACGGTTGCTTCTTTTACTGCTGCATTTTTTGCATGAGGCATCGCAATGCCGTCACCTAGTCCGGTAGAAGTTTGCGCTTCTCGTGCTAAAATCCCCTCTTTATAGGTTTCAATATCTGAGATTCTTCCGGCAGCAAACATTTTTTGGACCATTTCATCAATTGCGCCTTTTTTATCAGTTGCTTGTAGGTCCATGATCATTGCATCTTTGATCATTAAATCTTTGATATTCATGATAATCCTCCTGAAAACGAATCTATTTTTGTTATCTCAACTTCTGGTAACAGTTCATCAATCAATGCTCTAGAAGCTAAATCATCAGAAAATGCTGTCGCACTTCCACAAGCGACTCCCCATTTAAATGCTTCCACTGGATCTTGATTTTTGCTATAAGCACCAATAAATCCAGCAATCATTGAATCTCCTGCACCAACCGAGTTTTTTAACGGGCGAACTAATACGTTTGATCGGTAAGCACCTTCATTAGTAAATAACAAGGCACCATCTCCCGCCATTGATATCAAGACATTTTGTGCCCCTTCAGCTAATAGTTTCTTACCATATGGCAAAATCTCTTCCACACGATCAAAGTGTGTCTGATATAATTCGGCTAATTCATGGTTATTAGGTTTGATCAACAATGGTCTTTTAGCAAGAGAATTTTTTAGATCATCCCCAGTTGTATCAATCACAAAGTCTGCTTCTTTTTCACGAATGATCTCAATCAATTCTTGATAGAACCCTTTTCTTAAGCTGGCAGGAGTACTACCAGATAAGACAACGATGTCTCCTTTGTTCACAACACTTAGCGCTTGCTTGAATGATTGGATTTCTTCATCTGAGATCGTTGGGCCTAAACCATTGATCTCCGTTTCAGAATCAGATTTTAATTTGATATTGATCCGAGTATCTGATTGAACCGTTGTAAAAGAAGTTTGGATTGTTTCTTTTTCCAACCACTCTGCGATAAAGTTTCCTGTAAAGCCTCCTAAAAAGCCAAGGGCTGTCGAATCAGAGTCAATTCTTTTCAAAATTCGAGAAACATTGATCCCTTTTCCGCCAGGAACTTTAAAGTCTTCTTTCATTCGATTCAATTCCCCGATTTTTAACCCATCGACACGTACGATAAAGTCAATCGACGGATTTAATGTTACTGTATAAATCATTGTATAGCTGCCTCCTTGATAGTTGTCCGTTCCCGATAATCGGTAACAAATTCCAATGGACAACGTTCGGTTACGATCGTAGCTGCTTCTAAAGGTGCCACAGAAGTGAAACTAAGCTTGTTGAACTTAGAATGATCAATCAGGACGAAACTTTCTTCCGCATTTGCCATTGCTAGACGTTTCACGGCTGCTTCTTCCGGATCTGGCGTTGTAAATCCACGGTTCAAGTCAACACCGTTCATTCCCATAAACACTTTATTAAAATAGAAATTTTTTAACTGGCTGATTGTACTATTTCCTAGTACAGCATTTGTTGATAATTTAACTTGTCCACCTAATATGATGGTGGGAAGTTGCAAATCAACCAAACTAGCTGCATGTTTCACTGAATTAGTTACTACCGTTACCTTTTTCTCTTGCAAATATGGGATCATTTCTAACGTCGTGGACCCAGCATCTAAATAAATAACGTCATCGTCATTGATTAATTGAGCTGCTAATCGAGCGATTGTTTGTTTTTCTTGAACGTTTTTGAGCGTTTTTTCACTCATATTCTGTTCAAACCCTAAAAGTTGCCCTTTTTTCGCGCCACCATGGATTCTTTCTAACAGACCATCATTCTCCAACTCTTGCAAATCACGTCTAATCGTTGATTCAGAAGCGTTTAGAAGTGTTACTAAATCTTGAGATTTCACTATTTTATTTTGTTCTAACAAGTGTAGTATTTTTTGTCTGCGCTCTTCTGTAAGCATTTCCACGATCACCTCACGACATATAGTAGCATAATTCTTTTTATTAATCAATAAAAATCATTCAAAAACATTCATAGACAATCTAAAACATTCAAAAAAGAGTCTGAACTTTCAACTGGTCCAGACTCTTGAGCGGTTGTAAAGAAGTACAAACGGTATTCGCTGTACGATTCTTCCACAACCTTTTATATGCTTTATTTTCTATGCACTAAATAATAGTACCTTCCTAATCCAATGAACATAATGATAAAGCCCAAAATTGATCGTACAGGGATGTTGGGAAGAAAGAACATCAAAAAAGCTACAAATGCTGTAGGTAACATGACCCGATAATATAAGTGTTTATCCATGTGCTCACCTCAAATTTTTTGTAATGTCGCAAATTTGTTTAATTTTGGATAATCATAGATTTCTACTCTAAGATGATTTACACCTTTTTTCACGTCAAAGCTTAAACGTCCTCGTCTTTTTCTTATTCGCTTAAACTGAATATCTGATAGTTTTTCGCGAATTTCATTCAATGGGAGCTGTGTCAAATTTTCAGTAGGTACGTATAATCGTAAAGTAACTAAATATTCTTGATATTTTTCATCGTCAACTGCGATCTCTAAGTATTCTCTTATATAGTAGCAATAAGCTTCGATCCCATCATCTAAAGAGATACGGGGATCAATCACTTTGTAAAACATCATCTGCGCCCGCTGCTCATCTACCCAAGGAAAATAAGCTTGTGTATTCAACCGCCCTCTTACTCGCTTTTCGTGGTATTCATCATTGACAAAATTATAACTTCGAGTAACGAAGAACGTCGCATCCTTTTTCTGAGTCGGTTGCATTCTTTCATTTTGGTATTGAACAGATTGAATACTTTGATCGGTATAAGCATACTCAATATACGGGGCTTTCAAAAGCCCAACACCATTGTCCCAAGAAAGATGATCAAATCCCAATTGGTCACGATAATAGGTCTGAAAATGTCGATTCGTTTCCTCGGCCCATTTGAAAGGGTCACGATATAATTGAATACAGATCACACCATTTTGTTTCTCTTTTACAAATTCCACTTGTTGGACATCTAAAAATACTTGTTTCGGAATGATGCGATAGTAGTAAGAGCTGTAATACATTTCCCAACAAGAAGTAAAGCATAATCCCTCATGAGATAGATCGTAACCAGGCAATTGATTACAATCAATCACAACCGCTCCCGATCGTTCTCTCATCTTTGGCAACTTATCAATAGCTTCTTGTGTTTCAAACTTCAACCGTTCTTCAATTTCTTTAATATTATGATACTTAAATTCATTGTATGAACGTAAGTAAGCAAATACGCCATTTTTATCCATTTTAAGCTGGATATAATCTCTGATCACCGATTCATGTTGTAAGAAAATATTCTTCTCCAAAATATTCTTAATGATCAATTGTTGACCATCAAAATGAAAACGACACTCATTCGTTTCATTTTTTACAGTCAGCCAACCAAATGCGAACTGAGATTCCTGCATTGCTTCCTTTTTAAAGGTTGTCCATTCAAATATTCGTGCTGTCTGACGAGAAGTTTGAAAAAATGAGGGACTAAACATCATTCGAATAAAAAAGAACCAATCTTCCAATTCATTTTCTCTTTGACTTTGATTCAAATCGGTTAATTGAATCGTCATTAATAATTGTTGTTCTTCCACTATACTCTCACTCCTTTCAAAGTATTTTATAATTAAATTATAACTAAGCATAAGAAAAAACTAAAATTTAACGACTTCCAATTATTTTAGTAACTATCCATGGTAGAATAGAAACAAATAATCAAAGAGGTGAATAATTTGGGGCTTAAATTTGAACGTACAGATAATCTTGATAAATTATTTGAATCCTTTGCTGTTGATCCAGAAAAAACAGTTGCTTCAAAAGAAGAAATCGATCGCTTTTTGAAACCAAAAAATGACGAAAAAAAAGAACAGACAAAAAAATAGAAAAAAACTAGTAGCAAGCGAATGTTCTCCTCTTTGAGTCCTTCGTCTGCTACTAGTTTTTTATTCTGAAATTGCTTCTTCAATTGCCTGCCAAGCTTCTTCTTTTCCTTGCTTTGTGACAGAAGAAAATAAAATAAACTGATCATTATTATCAAAATCCAACGCTTTTTTGATTTCACTTTCATGCTTGTTCCATTTTCCTCGTGGTATCTTATCCGCTTTAGTCGCTACGACAATCACTGGAATATCGTAATATTTCAAAAATTCATACATCTGGATATCCTCTTGGGAAGGTTTGTGACGTAAATCGACTAAAGAAACGACTGCTCGCAACTGCTCTCTGGTCGTAATATATGTTTCGATCATTTTACCCCATTTTGCACGTTCAGTCTTTGATACTTTGGCATAACCATAACCAGGGACATCGACAAAGTGTAACGCATTTTCAATCAAATAAAAATTCAATGTTTGGGTCTTACCTGGTTTTCCCGAAGTGCGAGCTAAATTCTTTCGGTCAATCAACGTATTGATAAAAGAAGACTTTCCGACATTTGAACGCCCTGCTAAAGCAATTTCTGGTAAATCAGATTCTGGGTATTGTTTTGGTGCAACTGCACTAATCACTATTTCTGCTTGATGTACTTTCATAAAATCTCTCCTAAAAAAGGTCGTTGAAGAAGAAAGGAACTCTATCGAGATGAGAGAAGATTGTTTAATATTACTTTATTAAACAATCTCTGATATACGAAGAGTCGCTTCTTAAACGCCGTGTAACAGGTTGCGAGAAGCATGAATTGATTCGTACCTTAAAGAAAAAAATCTCGAAACAGCTTCTCATGTTTTGAGGTTTTTTGATTTCATTCTAAGATTCAACGATCGAAAAACTGCAGTTGAATGCGGAAAGTACGTTTTTACATAAACGAAAGTCATCTTCCCTATTTGCCAATTTTGAGTAATCACAACGTTGAATCGCCTGCTGTCAATAGAATTTCTTAATCATTAATCAATAGTTTCGATAAAAAGACAAAGCTGCCGCAAAAGCAATAACTAACTTTCACGACAGCATTCCAGCTTCTATCTGCTTTTATCCCGCTTTTTTCTCAGAATCTTTATAAACGACAGTCGGTTCTCCTGTTAATTCAGCAGCTTCTTTCGTAATGATCACTTTTTCGATATTCTCATTAGATGGGATGTCAAACATAATATCCATCATGATTTCTTCGATAATCGAACGTAGTCCACGTGCCCCAGTATTTCGGGCAATTGCTTTTTCAGCGATTGCTGTTAATGCCTCTGGTTCAAATTCTAATTCCGTATTATCCAAAGCAAGTAATTTTTGGTATTGTTTGACCAAAGCATTCTTTGGCTCTGTCAAAATACGCACAAGATCTTCTGTCGTTAATTTTTCAAGTGCTGCCATTACTGGTAAACGACCAATAAATTCAGGAATCAAACCAAATTTCAATAGATCTTCTGGAATGATTTCTTGCATGACACTTTCGCCATCTGCTAATTTTTGATTTTTAGTCCCGAAACCGATTGTCTTTTCTCCTAGACGATTTTTAACAATTGTTTCAATCCCATCAAACGCACCACCTACGATAAACAAAACATTTGTCGTATCGATTTGGATAAATTCTTGATGAGGATGTTTCCGACCGCCTTGAGGGGGAACGCTGGCAACTGTCCCTTCTAAAATCTTCAATAAGGCTTGTTGGACACCTTCACCTGAAACATCTCGAGTAATTGAAACATTCTCGCTTTTACGAGCAATTTTATCGATTTCGTCAATGTAGATGATCCCTTTTTCAGCTCGTTCCACATTGTAATCAGCTGATTGCAATAATTTCAATAGGATGTTTTCGACGTCTTCCCCAACATAACCAGCTTCAGTTAAACTGGTTGCATCAGCGATCGCAAAAGGTACATTTAACGTTTTAGCTAATGTTTGTGCCAAGAAAGTTTTCCCTGATCCAGTAGGACCGATCAGGCAGATATTACTTTTTTGCAGTTCAACATCATCTGCATCTTCTTGGGATTGTTGATTAACACGCTTATAGTGATTGTATACTGCTACAGCTAATGAACGTTTTGCACGATCTTGACCAATCACATAATTATTTAAGACTTCCAAAATTTCTAATGGTTTTGGTACTTCTGTGAATTCACGTACCGCTTCTTCATAAAATTCTTCATCAATGATTTCTTTGCATAGGTCAATACATTCATTACAGATGTAGACCCCTGGACCAGCCACGATTTTTTTTACTTCTTCTTGTGTTTTCCCGCAAAAAGAACAACGTACGGTCTCATTGCCACTTGGATTATCATACATGGTCTTCACCCCTTAACTTGCATCATAAATGCAAGAAACTATCACAGACTTTACAGTCTTTTACTATCATACCATAATTCAAAAAAAAGCAAAAGCACTAAACAAGAACCAAAAATCGAAAATATGCAAAAAGAGGAAACCTCTCAGTTTCCTCTTTGATAAAATGCAATAAAAGATGATTATTTTGCTTCAGTAGCAGTTCCAGTAATCAAATCGATTGCTTTTTTCATTGTCACATCATGTTCCAACATATCTTCTGTTAACACTCGTTTGATTTGCTCGATTGGCATGTTGTATGTCTCAGATAATTCTTGAATTTCAGCGTTGATTTCTTCTTCTGTTGCTGCTAGTCCTTCTGCTTTAGCGATAGCTTCGATTACAAGATTTGTTTTTGTGCGTACTTCTGCTTCGCCTTCAAATTGTTTGTGCAAGTCTTCTTCTGTAGAACCAGTTAATTGGTAGTACATGTCAGGAGAGATTCCTTGACGTTGCATGTTGTTCAAAAATTCATCCATTGAACGGTGTACTTCATCGTGAACCATCACGTGTGGCAGATCAACGATTTCTGCATTTTCAACAGCTAAGCGGATTGCAGCTTCATCTTTTGCGTCTTCTGCTTCTTTTTCTTTTGCTTCTGTCAATTCTTTTAGATATTTTTCTTTCAATTCAGCTAATGTAGAAACTTCATCATCTACATCTTTTGCAAATTCGTCATCTAATTCAGGTACTTCTTTAGCTTTTACTTCATGAACCGTTACTTTGAACACTGCTTCTTTACCAGCAAGGTCTTCTGCTTGATAGTCTTCTGGGAAAGTAACTGTTACATCTAAGCTTTCACCTGATTTTTTACCGATCAATTGATCTTCAAAGCCAGGAATGAATGAACCAGAGCCTAGTTCTAGTGAATAGTTTTCACCTTTTCCGCCATCGAATGCTTCGCCATCAACAAAGCCTTCAAAGTCAATCACTACAGTATCGCCATTTTCTGCTGGAGCATCTTCTTTGATTACTAATTCTGCTTGAGCTTCTTGTTCACGTTTGATACGTTCTTCCACATCCGCTTCAGTAACTTCACGGTCTTGTTTTTCAACAACTAAATCTTTATATTGACCTAATTTCACTTCAGGTTTAACTGTTACTTCAGCAGTGATCACCCAATCTTGCCCTTTTTCCATGCTTTCAACATCGATTTGAGGTTGTGATACAGGTTCGATACCTGCTTCTTTAACTGCTGCTTCATAGCTTTCAGGTAAGACAGCATTCAATGCGTCTTCATAAAGAGCTTCTTCTCCGTACATACGGTTGAATACTTGGCGTGAAACTTTCCCTTTACGGAACCCTGGTACGTTCAAGTTTCCTTTAACTTTATTAAACGCAGCTGTCAATCCTTTTTGAATTTCATCTTGCGCAATCGTAAATTTTAAAACACCATCGTTTGTGCCTTTTTTTTCAAATGTTGCAGTCATTTAGTTCCCTCCGAGTTTAGAAAATTCATTTTATACATCAAAAACGTTTCATGCATACCCTTAAATAGTACACTAACCCTTTCAAATTGTAAACATATTGAATGGTTAGAATCCACGTTTTTCATGACTTTTTTATCTGATAAGTGTCAACGGTCACTTTGAAAGAGTAGCATTTCCCTTAAAATATTTCCCCTTTTTTCTAGGAAATCTGCTTCCTCTGCTTCTGTTTGTCTATTATTATAGTTTGGATCATACATGCTAAGTGTATCAGCAAACCATTTTTTGGGATCACCGACATATGTATCATAAACAGGATAAAGAAGAGCGGATTGCATCATAAATTCTTCTTTTAGCACTGTACTAAGATAGGCATCTTGATCTTCATAAGCTTCTGCTAATCGCATTAACTGTTCATAAGCCTTCTGCTTTTCTGGTTTTGGTAATGTTGCAGGTATGACTTCTATAAACGTCTGATCCATCGTTAAATAAACAACTGGCTGGTGTTTCTTCACTTGCACGAGTGACTCTAACATTTTTGCTCGCACTAATAAGTGGATCTCTGGTAAGATAATCATTTTTTTGATTGTTTGTACCAATTCATGATAAGGCAACGCTTCAATCTCAGAAACAACCAAAAGTTGTTCTGCAGGTGGCATTGTCGGCATTTTTTCAACACTAAGATGAATCTTACGTATTTTTTGACGGTCATTTTGACTCGTGAAATTTTCTGCTTGTTGGATCTTCTCTACCATGAGTTGCTCAAATAAATCAGAAAAATCATAGCTGGCAATTAACTTGCGAGCATAAAGATAATCTTTTGTTTGGATCAGCAGATCAAAATAAAAAGCTGCCACTTTTTCATCTGTCAGGTAGTCATTTTCATAAGGAAACGCCTGATTCAGCGCTTCTTTTTTTTCATCTAGCTCAACTAAGCAAAGGACAAGTAGACGATTCGCCTCAAATGTTCCTTTAAGCTCCAATGCTCGTTGTAAAAATGTCTTTGCTTGTAAATATTGATGATCAGCTAATGCTTGTTGCGCTAGACGCATAAGATTTTCGTATTTATCAGGAAAATCAATCGGCTCCAATGTTCGTTCTCCCTTCGACTCTTTGCCAGTAAAATCATGAATAAAACTATAGTATCAAACATAAAAAAACATGACAATCTTTTTTAGATTGCCATGTTGAAAAAATAAAATGAATCAAGTATTAATTTCTTGATTAAAGGCTTTGACTAGATTTAGCGTGACTACACTCGTATTTGAAAAATAATCACCAATATGCTGTTTTCTTTGATTAAAGATTGTCGGTAAATAGCCAACAAAAAGTAATGGGAATTTCAGAATGAACCGACAAGCGCCTTCTCTCACTAGCACTGTTGTCCAACTCAATTCTGATTCATTAAAGCAAATCACACGAATCCCAAAAATCATTTTTCCAATCGTTTGACCATGATTTAATTTCGTGAATAAAATAAAATAACCAAGGTAAATCAGCAAAGCAGCAAAACCATAAATACTTAAATAAGAATCGGATACTTTTAACCAGTCTAAATTAGCCGCTAAGCCAATGGTCAAACGTGTGATTGAGCCAATACAAATCAGATCCACAATAAAAGCGAAAAACCTTATCCAAAATCCTGCATAAAAATATTTAGGAAAGTCATTTACATTGATTTTTTCCTCTTTATCTTCGGTATACTGTTGCCATTGTTGTTGTTTTACTTTGATTTCACTTTCAGATAATGGTTTTTCTTTAAAAGATTGCAGTACTTTTTGAGAAAAGCTCGGATCTGGCCCTACAGCAGGACGATCTGCCTTGTTATGTGAAGATAAATCTTCTGGTTGCTTCGCCATGCTTACTCACCTCCGTAATAATACATTGCCTTTGGTGATTGAACGGTTCCTTGATTTTCTAAGAAAGACAAGATTTGACTTGTTTCAGAAGCTTTTAGGCCTTGAAGCTGAGCAAGTTTCGAACCGAACCATGTGTTTGCAAAACCAGTAGTATTCGTTTCATATTCTACTAACTGAGCGTTTTCTAAATGTTGCTCACTTCTCATCGCTTTTAACGCGTCTTGTGGATACCCAATTTCATCCACTAATCCGACTGCTTTCGCCTGTTCTCCATCATAAATACGACCATCCGCAATTTTTCGGACTTCTTCTTCTGATTGATTTCGTCCAGTACTGACTACTTTGACAAATCGATTGTAGGCATTATCGATATAAGTTTGTAAGACTTTTTGATCTTCTGGCGTTTGTGGTCTAGTACTTGAACCCATATCTTTCAATGCACCACTTTTTACCGTCGTATCCTCGATCCCTAATTTTTCTAAAAGTCCAGAATAATTAAGACCTGACATGATGACACCAATGGACCCAGTGACTGTTTCCTCTGTTGCATAGATTTTATCTGCTTGGGCTGAGATATAATATCCGCCACTAGCAGCTGTATTTTTCATACTGACATACATTGGAATATTTCGTTCATTTCGGATATCACTGATTGTCTTAGCTATTTCTGCACTTTCATAAACACCACCACCAGGAGAATTGACTTCTAACATCATCCCTTTGATCGTTTTATCTTCTTTTATAGCATTTAATTGCTCCATAAACTTAGCGTGATTGTATCCTTCTGTTGCAAACAAACCTGATGTTCCATCACTAGTGATCGTCCCATCAACCGTCAATTTTACGATTTTTTCTGAACTATCTCCTTCTTCCAGAACCGTGGGCGATAATTCATTAGTGCCATATAATAAGCTATTGAAACCACTCATTTGCTTTTCTTCTTTTGAATTTGACGTCAGGCTAGATGATACCAACGAAACAACCAATAAGCCTGCCGCAATCAACACTGCTATCCAACGCTTTTTATTCATACTCTCCCTCGCTTAATATAAATTTTTGATAACGATCACTGTTTCTTTTTCTCCAGTTGCATTCATTTTTTCTGCTTTTTCGACTAATGTAAATCCATTGAACTTCTCTTTTGTCCACTCATCTTCTACTACGAATTGTTGCGCTTCTCCAATAGTCAACGCATCAGGCGCAATTTCTTGGATACTATCCCAACCAGTATCTAAAAAGATTTTGGTTTCATCATCCACTGTATTTACTTTTTCAAGTTCGGCCAACTGTTTTTTTAGCATGCCTAATGTCAAGACTGCGATATTTGATGCCATTTTTCATCCTCCTTCTTTTACTTACTCTCATATTGTACCGAAGTCTGCAAAAAGATGATAGTCAAAACTTCATTTCGACCCTCCCGCCACAACCATATAGACCAATTTTATTTTTTCTCTTTTTTATTGACAAACATCACACAACAACGTTATCATTTAAGAAGTTTCCAGAAAAATACGAAAAAGGAGTTTAGATATACCATTCTCATTTTAAGGAATAGCGCCTGGTCTGTAGTTACAGATGACGAGGAAAGGGTTTATCGAAATATTCGGCGGATGACCCTAGGGACTGCACTCTATAGGATCGATCAAAACCTATCTGTGAAGATAGAACAAAAATCGATTCCAGCAGCTGGAAACTTTCATAATGATTATATTATAGAAAGTAGGATGTTTTTTATGTGTGGAATTGTCGGAATGATTGGATTAGAAAACGTAACACCAGGATTGATCAATGGTTTAGAAAAATTAGAATATCGGGGATACGATTCGGCTGGAATCTTTGTTGCGAATGACGAAAATGATTTTTTGGTCAAAGCACAAGGTAGAATTCAGAACCTAAAGGATAAGCTAACAAACGAAACAGCGGGAACAATCGGAATCGGTCACACTCGTTGGGCAACTCATGGCGAACCTTCTCAAAAAAATGCGCACCCTCACACTTCTCAAAGCGGACGTTTTGTTCTTGTCCATAACGGTGTAATTGAAAACTTTGCTGAACTAAAAAATGATTATTTAGAAACGGATCAATTTTCAGGGGAAACGGATACTGAGATCATTGCTCATCTTATTGAATTTTTTGCAAATGAAGGACTGGATACAAAATCTGCCTTTGTCAAAACACTTCAATTAATCAAAGGTTCTTATGCTTTCGCATTAATTGATCGTACTCTGCCAGATCAAATTTTTGTCGCTAAAAACAAAAGCCCTCTCTTAATTGGTCTGGGAGACGGATTCAATGTTATCGCCAGCGATGCAATGGCTATGCTGGCTTATACGAAAGAATTTGTTGAAATTGAAGATGGCGAATTAGTGATCGTCACTAAAAATGAGATTTCAATCGAAACGATCTCAGGTCAACCAGTTGAACGAACTTCTTTTGAAGCACAAATTGATGCAGCTGATATTGAAAAGGGCACTTATCCTTACTACATGTTGAAAGAAATCGATGAACAACCGATCGTTATGCGAAAGATTGCCCAAACTTACGTGAGCCATGAGAATGAAGTACTGATGGACAAACAACTTTTAGAAACAGCTAAAAACAGTGACCGTATCTACATTGTTGCTTGTGGAACGAGTTACCATGCTGGCTTAGTTGGAAAACCTATTTTAGAACAATTAACCCGTATTCCTGTGGAAGTCCACCTTGCAAGTGAATTTGGTTATAATTTGCCTTTACTTTCAGAGAAACCATTTTTTATTTTCTTAAGCCAAAGTGGAGAAACAGCAGACAGTCGACAAGTACTCGTGAAAATGAATGAATTGAATTACCCATCATTGACGATCACTAATGTACCCGGCTCTACTTTATCAAGGGAAGCTTCTTACACTCTTTTACTACATGCTGGACCTGAAATCGCCGTGGCTTCAACAAAAGCTTATACTGCTCAAATCGCTGTTTTAGCTGCACTTGCTAAAGGAATTGGTCATGAAAAAAATCTTTCTTCAGCTAGAGAATTCGATCTAACGCACGAGCTTAGTATCGTAGCGTATGGCATGGAAGAACTAATTTCTCAAAAGGACTACTTACAGGAGTTAGCAGCTGACTATCTAATGGATGCAAGAAACGCTTTTTATATTGGACGTGGAACAGATTATGCTGTCTCTTTAGAGGCTGCATTGAAGTTGAAAGAAATCAGTTATATCCAAGCAGAAGGTTTCGCAGCTGGGGAATTAAAACATGGTACGATCGCGCTGATTGAAACGAACACACCGGTTATCGGGATGATCAGCGAAGAGATAACAGGTGCACACACGAGAGGAAATCTAAAAGAAGTGGAAAGTCGTGGAGCAAAAACTTTGGTTATGGCTACAAAAGGCTTAGATCGACCAGATGACCAATTAGTATTGCCTGTTGTTCATCCTTTACTCACTTCATTAATCACAGTGATCCCTACACAATTGATTGCCTACTATGCGACCTTGCTAAGAGGTCTTGATGTTGATAAACCGAGAAATTTGGCAAAATCAGTGACCGTTGAATAGGAAAAAGGTTAAAAAAATATAGCATGTATCACCATGAAAAAAGCCAAAAAACAATGAAATTTAATTTTCATTGCCTTTTTGGCTTTTTTGTGTAGTCATCAATCAGTTCGAAAATGCCTTTTTATTGTTTTAACCTATTTTGTATCGAGTCCCCCATCTAAAGGAGCTAAGCATTAGTTCCGGGCTGTTTTGCTTGATGGCTCTTTTTTTGTCTCCTGTAAGATAACAGGATTGTTGCACTCACTATGGTTAGCCCCAGTAGTTGTAGCAATGGACTAACTTTATTACCCGTAGCTGGTAACTGTTTACTCACCTTTTTAGCAGTATTCTTATTCACTTTTGCTTCCTCTTTTCCTTTATTAATCGCTCCATTATTTTTTGTTTCGGTTTCTTTTGCCACAGGTGGTTTTTCCGTTGATTCTTTTACTATCTCTTCCTCTAAAGGAGGAACCGTCTCATGTTTTTTGCTTGTCTGCACAATGATTTTATTACTTTCTTCCGAGAGATTCCCTTCTTTGTTTTTCGATTTAACTACATAAGAATATTTCGTATTTTCCTGTAAATCTTTATCAGTATATAGTGAGGTTTCCCCCGCTACTTCTCCTACCAATACATTGTTTCGGTAAACTTGATAGCTCATGATTTCTTTTGATTCATCAGGTGCGTCCCACATTAAAGCCACTTCATGTTCTGTGACACGGGCTGATCTCAGTTTAGTAGGGGGCAACGGGCGACTCACCTCCATTGTCATTTTCGTTCTTGCTTTCACTGCATTACTCGCTTCTGATAGATTACCAGCTTGATCAACCGCTCTGATTTTATAGGTATAAGTGGTAGCCTCCATCAATCCTGTGTCTATGTAAGTTAAGTCCGTATCAGAAAGTGTTTGGACTAACTGATCGTCTCGATAGACGTGATAACCAGTGACACCCACATCATCGATTGCTGCTTCCCACGACAAGCTGACACTGTTAGTTGTTACATCATCGATTCGTAAATTCAAAGGGGGCGTAGGAGGAGTCAGATCTTCTGCTGATTTTGTCCTAGCCGTTACCGCATTACTTGCTTCTGATAGATTCCCTGATTGATCAACAGCTTTGACTATATAGGTATAGGTGGTATCTTCCATCAACCCTGTATCTATGTAGGTTAAGTCCGTACCAGTTAGCGTTTGGACCAACTGATCATCTCGATAAACGTTATAACTAGCTACATCAACATTATCGATTGCTTCTTGCCATGACAAGCTGACACTGTTAGTTGTTACATCATCGATTCGCAAGTTCAAAGGAGCTGCAGGAGGAAGAATTTCTTCTGTTGGTTTTGTCTTAGCTGTTACTGTATTACTCATTTCTGATATGTTTCCTGCCTGATCAACTGCTCTCACTTGATATGTATACATCGTATCTTCCATTAATCCTATATCCGTGTATGCTACTTCCTCCGCACCAATCACTCCTTGAATTAACTGATTGTCTCGATAAATGATATAACCGATTACGTCAATGCTATCTGTCGCTGATTCCCACGATAAGCTGACACTATCAGTTGTTACACTAGTGACTTTTAAATTCAAAGGCACTGCAGGTGGGCTGCTACTCGCCAGTTTTGTCCTAGCCGTCACTGCATTACTCGCTACTGATACATTCCCCGCTTGATCAACTGCTCTCACTTCATACGTATAGGTAGTATCTTCCGTTAATCCATTGTCGGTATAGGCGAGGTCTGCACCGGTGACTGTTTGAATCAGTTGGTTGTCTCGATAAACCAAATAACCCATTACGCCTACGTTGTCTGTTGCAGCTTCCCAAGACAAGCTAACACTATCACTTGAAATGTCGTTGACTTTCAGATTTTTAGGATTGGTAGGAGCTTCCAAATCTAATGCAGTGGCTTGAACGTTATCAAAATATGCTGTCCCGTTTCCACTAGACGCAAAACGGATAATATATGTATTTTCACCTTCCGGAGTCGTAAAGCTAAATTCATGTTGTTTCCAAGCATCATTATAATGTCTCTCATCCTTCAACGAAATAAACCCTTCCCCATGATTAAGCGTGCCAAATTCCACAATTGCTGGAAACGAAGGGTCTCCGATCACATAATAAGTGAATTGATAGGTCGTTTTCGGTTTTAACTGAACATATTGCAGGATATTCTCTCCATTTGATGCCATTACATAATGATTGCCACTTTCATCTGTCACAAGTGCAGGATTACTACTTCCAGGGTTGGAAACGATCCAGTGATTCAACCCATCATTAAATTCACCATTTTTTATAATCACCTCTTCTGCTAGTTGATAAGAGGGTGCATAAGATGGATCAACCGCTACTACAATGACCGGTTTTACAAATAGAAAAACAATCATCATCAATCGAATCAGTTTTTTGAAAATTTTCATATTTACCTCCTCTAAATTAGTTGTTTCGCAAGTTAGTTTAATCTATTCAGAGATAAAAAAAGCCCTTTTTTTTCGTATAATTAGAAATTAAAGTTCTATCATAACAACTTTTAACGGAGAATATTCTAAACCCAACGCTAATTTTATACAAAAAAGTAGTTATCTTGGAACAAGCATTTGACAGCAACCCAAATTTGTTTTCCTACAGACAAAAAAACTGTTATTCACAAAAACAAGAAAACATTTTTGTAAATAACAGTCGATTACTATTAAAATGAGAAAAATTTTAGTTCTTATTCTTCAAGTCCGATCTCTTCTCGAACAACTGCAGCAATCTTATCCACGTAATATGCTACTTTTTCATCCGTTGGCGCTTCAGCCATGACACGTAATAATGGTTCAGTTCCAGAAGGACGAACTAAAATTCTTCCTTCGCCAGCCATCTCAGCCTCAGTTTCTTCAATCACTTTTTTGATCGCTGGAACTTCCATTGCACCATTTTTGTTGCTTACTCGGATATTTACTAATTTTTGTGGGTAGATCGTCACTTCGCTCGCTAACTCGGATAATTTCTTCCCAGTTTGCTTCATAATATTCAGTAATTGGATTCCTGATAGCATTCCATCACCTGTAGTATTAAAGTCAAGGAAGACCATATGACCAGATTGTTCTCCACCAAAATTATAATCATTTTTTCGCATTTCTTCTACAACATAGCGGTCACCAACCTGAGTAACTACGTCCTTCAAGCCAATTTCTTCCACCGCTTTATGGAATCCTAAATTACTCATGACCGTTGTAACGATCGTATCTTTTTTCAAACGATTTTTCTTTGAAAGGTATTTCGCACAAATGAACATGATTTTATCACCATCAACGATGTTCCCAAGTTCATCCACTGCAATAATTCGATCCCCATCACCATCAAATGCTAAACCGGCATCGGCGCCTTTTTCAACAACCATTTCAGCTAACTTTTCAGGGTGTGTTGAACCAACACCATCGTTAATATTTAAGCCATTAGGGCTGGTACCCATCGTATAAAAATCTGTTTCTAAGTCTGCGAATAAACGGTTGACAGAAGTTGCTGTCGCCCCATTTGCCGCATCGACACAAACGGTTAGGCCTGATAGATCCCCATTGATCGTTTGCACTAAGAATTGAGAATATTTTAATAAGCCTTCTGGAAATTCTTCTACTGTTCCTAATCCCTCTGCTGAAGGACGTGGCAATTCGTCCACTTCGGCATCAAGCAATGCTTCAATTTCTAATTCTTGTTCATCCACTAATTTAAACCCATCAGCACCAAAAAATTTGATTCCATTATCTTGTGCAGGATTATGTGAAGCAGAAATCATTACGCCGGCATTGGCTTTTTGCAATCTTGTTAAATAAGCAACTCCTGGTGTGGAAATGACGCCAAGTTGAAATACTTCAATACCAACTGATAACAAACCAGAAATTAAGGCTTCTTCTAGCATTTGCCCAGAGATTCTGGTATCACGCCCAACTAAAACCCGTGGACGTTTCCCTTCTGTTTCATGTTGGCTTAATACATATCCGCCACATCTACCTAACTTAAACGCTAATTCTGGTGTCAATTCTTTATTGGCTTCGCCACGGACACCATCCGTTCCAAAATATTTACCCATAATTGTAAATTTGCTCCTTTAACTTAATTTTCCGAAGAATACGTTTGACTCTCTTGTGTACTTTGCATAGTGGATTCACTCGAATCTGTACTTTCAGAAGTTTGCTTGCTTTCTGTCTGGACACTAGAAAGTGACGTGCTCGATGTAGTCGACTTTGTCGTTGACGTTGTTGAGTCATTCCTTTTAGTCGAACTTTGATTTTTATCGACTGAAGAATCACTAGTTGTCGATTCCAGCACTGGTGTTATCTCAACTTTAACCGATTTAGGCGAGACGCTCATTCCTTGTTCAACAGGAATCTGAATCGTCCTAGTCGTTCGATGAGTAATTCCTGATATGTCGATAGGCACAGCGATACTATCCCCTATTTGAGCAAGTTGTTCCGTCGTCCCTGTGACTTCAGCCTCTAATTCGGAAAACTTGAAATTATAGTTCTTAATTCCTTCGCCTTTTGTCCCTTGTTGAATACCATATAGGCTAACCGTTTTTTTCGGTTTGATTGCATCTGACGTGACGTTGACTTGCACTGGATCAGAAACAATACTCAACGGCTCACCAGCTGAATTTAACGCTTGTACAGATACATTGCTATTCACACCATCGTCCGTTATCATTGACGGGTTGACTTTTGCAACCACTTGATGAATTTCCGCTAAAGTCTTATCTCCAGTGGTGATCGTGACCTTCGTTGGATCGACAGTTGTTTCAGTTAAATTATAACCAGAAGGCGTCGTCTCTGTTGGCAGAATAGCTTTAACTTCAAAGTCTTTGGTCACTTTCTTTTCAATTGTAACCGTGATCGTTTCCGGTTGCAACTTAGCGGTGACAGCGCTGCTTAGATTTTTGATTTTCAATGGCACTTCGTGGGTTCCTTCACCTAGATGTGCTAAGTCTGCGGTGACCCTAAAGGTACGGGTGTCTTCATTTGCCTCAGCCATCAACTGGATACGATTCGCACTAGCCAATTTGACAGTAGTAGTGTTTTCGTAACCATGGATATAATACTTATCGGTATCATATAAAAGTTGGATCGAAACATCAGAAGCTGTCTGCGAATAGGACTCGTTTCCAGATAATGTGTTTTGCATCGTTTGACCATTCGCATTGAAATAAAGAATGATACTAAACAATAACGCAACAAACCCATACAGAATACTCGTACGCTTTTCTTTTGAGATCATTTCCGATCCCCTCCCTTAGTCATTGCGTCCAAGAAAGATTGAAGCCCATTCTTTTTGTTTTTATTTTTTTCTTCTACAATTAGTTGTTTTCGTAAGATCGATAAATACTCTTCTTGCGATAATCCTGGTATCAATTGATTGTCTAAAGTGATACTTACATCTCCTGTTTCTTCCGAGACCACGATAGTTATTGCATCGCTGACCTCACTAATACCGACAGCAGCTCGGTGACGTGTTCCAAATTCTTTTGGAATCAACATACTTTCTGATAAAGGTAAATAGGCACTGGCAACTGCAATTTTTCCATTTTTGACAATAACTGCCCCGTCATGCAGCGGCGTATTGGGGATAAAGATATTAATGAGTAACTCACCAGTAATATCTGCATCCAATGCAATGCCTGTCTCAATATACTCATCCAAACCAGTATGACGCTCGATCGTAATCAGAGCACCAATCTTTCGTTTCGACATATATTGAATAGCTTTATCAAAGGATAGGATCATCTTCTCGTCTTCTTGCTGTTCGCTTTTCGTTTGTTTGAATAACGAACTTCTTCCCAGATGTTCTAACCCACGACGAATCTCTGGTTGGAAGATGACGATTGCTGCAATCACACCATAAGTTATGACTTGATTCATCAGCCATGACAGCGTGTGTAGCCCAATCAACTCAGCCGCAATTCGAATCACGATAAAGATGGCAACGCCTTTGAGCAATTGGATCGCTTTCGTCCCTCTTAGTAGCTGGATCAGTTTGTAAACCAAATACCATACGACTAAAATATCCAGTATGTTTACCAAAAAATTCAGAGAAAATAAGTCACCGGAAAACATTTGTTGCCAATACTCTAAATTAAAAAGTTCCCCGATTTGAAATGACATAAAAAGCCTCTCTTCTCTTTTGAGATTTCCCTTTAAGTATATCATATGTTTGGAAATATGAGACGATTCTGGCTACTTTTTTCAAGAAAATTACATAAATTATTCGATCGATTTTTCCGCCCTTTAAATTGTTTGCTTATCATTCACCGAATGAGATTGTTGGATCACTGAACGAAACATCAAAACATCATTTTCGACGTGCTGCGCGTTCTGCTCTTTTAGCAGCTCTTCTGGCTGCTGCTTCATCATCGATCTTACGTTCTTTTTTTCTCTTTTTCGTTTCGACTTCCTCTTCTTTTACAATCGGATCAGACGGTTCTAGTTTTTCTTTAATTTTATCAAGCTGTCCAGTGAGTGAAGCATAATTGTAAAAACGAGTTTTTGCATCTAGAACCGTTTTTTCAAACAATTTTTCAGCTAATTGAGGGTTGGCCCTTTCTAGTGAAGAAAACCGGACTTGCTTACGCATAAAATCGCCCATTGTTGAAAAGTCTGGTTTTTTGTAATCCAAAATCATCGGAACCTTCCCTTTTTCAATTAAACTTGGATTATAACGATAGAGGGACCAATAGCCTGATGAAACAGCTTCTTTGGCTTCTTTAATCGATTCTTTCATGCCCCCCAACAGACCATGGGTGATACAAGGCGTATACGCAATGATTAGTGATGGCCCTGGGTATTTCTCTGCTTCTTCAAACGCCTTGATTGTTTGCATTTGATTGGCACCAGAAGCAATTTGAGCGACATAGACATTCCCATAAGTCATTGCCATCATTCCTAAATCTTTCTTCGACGCATATTTCCCACTTGCGGAGAATTTTGCAATAGCTGACGTTGGCGTTGCTTTAGAGGTTTGCCCCCCAGTATTAGAATAAACTTCATTATCCAATACTAGGATATTCACATCTGCCCCACTAGCCAATACATGATCGATACCACCAAAGCCAATATCATAAGCCCAACCATCTCCGCCAATAATCCATTGACTGTTTTTGACAAAAATATCTTTGTGCTCAAGAATGGATTCCAATTCTGGGACTTGCTGTACTTCCGCTACCATCGCAGCCTGAAGTTTAGCTGCTCGTTGTTGTGTTCCTTCGCTATCGAATAAATGGTTGAGCCAGTCCTCCATCAACAGTCGAAGCGCACTCGATACTTTTGGCATGATTTCACGAACAGATTGCGCTAAAGCTTCACGACGGGTTTGAGCAGCTAGTAACATACCATAGCCAAATTCAGCATTATCTTCTAATAAGGAATTAGACCAAGCTGGACCTTGCCCACAAGCATTCGTTGTGAACGGTGATGCTGGCGAAGCTCCTCCCCATATTGAAGAACAGCCGGTTGCATTAGCGATCATCATTCGGTCTCCGAACATTTGGGTCAAAAGTTTCACATATGGCGTTTCACCGCAACCAGAGCAAGCACCTGAAAATTCAAGCAACGGTTGGTTAAATTGGGTAGCCATTACCGTATTTTTTCCTTTCATAGGGTTTTCTTTCTGTCTCAATGTCATTGCAAACGCCCAATTGACCGCTTGTTCTTTTTGTTCCTCGTAAGGTTTCATCACTAACGCTTTTCCTTTGGCTGGACAAGCCTCCACACATAATCCACATCCTGTACAGTCCTCCACGGAAACTTGGATACGATATTTTAACCCGTCAGGTCCTCTCATATCACGAACGATAAATCCTTCAGGCGCTTCAGTCAGCTCTTCTTCATCAGCTAAGAATGGGCGGATGGCTGCGTGCGGACATACAAATGCGCACTCATTGCACATCGTACAACGGTCACTGATCCATTCAGGGACTTCTAGGGCTACACCTCGTTTTTCCAGCGCTGCTGTTCCTAATGGCATCTCGCCAGTTGTCATCTGGTTGGCTACTAAAGTACCTACTGACAGTTGATTTCCTTCTTGAGCATTGATCGGCGTAAAAATCTCTTTTACGTAACGTGATGTTGTCTCTTCTTTTTTGCTAGGTAGTTCTAATGATCGCCAATGTTTGGGGATTTCAACTCTATGGAGAAGTTCAAGGGTATGATCAATCGCTTGGTTATTTTTTTCTACGATTTTCATTGATTTATGACCATAGCTTTTAAGCACTTCTTCTTTCAAGAGCGGAATCACTTCTTCAATAGGAATAATGTTTGCTAATTTGAAAAAAGCCGTTTGCATGGCAGTGTTAATACGACGACCTAATCCAACTTCTTGAGCAATTTTCATCGCATTGATCGTATAAAATTGAATCTCATTTTCTGCCAAATATTTTTTTAGACGAATAGGCAGATGCGTTTCTAACTGCTCATCTGTCCATAAAGTATTCAATAAAAATGTGCCACCTTTTTTCAACCCTTTTACTAAATCATAGCTGTGCAAGTAAGCAGGCGTATGACAAGCGACAAAATCAGCATGTTCAACTAAATAAGTAGAACGAATTGGCGTATTTCCAAAACGGAGATGGGAAATCGTCAATCCACCTGATTTTTTTGAATCATAGTAAAAATAGCCTTGGGCGTATTTGTCTGTATGATCACCAATGATTTTAATTGCAGATTTATTTGCACCGACTGTCCCGTCAGAACCAAAACCCCAAAACTTAGCTTGATAAGTTTCAGCATCCGTTAAATCCAATGTTGGTCTTGGTGCCAAAGAATGATAGGTAACATCATCCACTATCCCGATTGTAAATCGTTTTTTCATTTGTTCATCTTTTTGCAACTCGTCAAAAACGCTGATGATTTGATCTGGTGTCACATCTTTTGATCCTAATCCATACCGCCCACCAATTATTTTAGGACAGATTGTTGCATCATAAAGTGCACTTTGAACATCTAGCAGTAATGGTTCCCCACCAGCTCCTGGTTCTTTGCTTCGATCTAATACGGCAATTGACTGTGTAGTTTTAGGAAGTTTTTGCAACAATGTTTCAATTGGGAATGGGCGATAAAGATGGATATTCAAGAAACCGACTTTCCGGCCATTTTTATTCAAATAATCGACTGTCTGTTCAATCGTTTGCGCTACCGACCCCATCGAAATGATGACTTCTGTCGCGTCGGCAGCACCATGATAAGTGACTAAATCATAGGAAGTTCCACGTAATTCATTGATTGCTTGCATGTATTTTTGTACGATGCGAGGTAATTGTTCGTAATACGAATTGATCGTTTCTCTTTGCTGAAAATGAATATCTGGATTTTGATTCGTTCCACTAACAGTTGGGTGGTTAGGGTTCATCGCTCTGTTTCTAAACGCAGCAAGTTTCTCTTGATTGATTAACGATGCTAACTCGTCATATTCTAGTACTTCAATTTTTTGGATTTCATGGCTCGTACGAAAACCATCAAAAAAATTCAAGAATGGCAGCTCTGCTTCAATCGAAGCCAAATGTGCTACGGGTGCTAAGTCCATAACTTCTTGCACACTGCTTTCTGCAAGCATCGCAAATCCAGTCGATCGAGCAGCCATGACATCCCCATGATCCCCAAAGATATTTAACGCATTCGTCGTGACTGCACGACTTGCGACATGAAATACGCTTGGTAGTAATTCACCAGCGATTTTATACATATTGGGTATCATCAACAACAATCCTTGAGAAGCTGTATAAGTCGTTGTCAGCGCGCCTGTTTTGAGCGAACCATGCACAACACCAGCCGCTCCTGCTTCAGATTGCATTTCAACCACTTTAACTGGTTGTCCAAAAAGATTTTTCTTCCCACTAGCAGACCATTGATCCACTAATTCTGCCATCGTTGAGCTGGGCGTAATGGGATAGATTGCAGCTAATTCTGTAAAAGCGTAAGAAATATAAGCGGCAGCTGTATTTCCGTCCATTGTTTTCATTTTTCGCATTTGTCATCATCCTTGTTCAAATTCTCTCAAATATCCCACCTATTATAACGCAAAAGCTCCTGAAAACCTACCTATTCTGTAAAAGTACTCACATGAGAAGATACATGCTTTATTAAACAAAAAACTAGTCTTTTTCCTGAAAAATGCTTAAAATGAATCTAAGAGGTGATTATACATGGATATATCTATCATTAAAGCAGATAAAACAAATACCGAAACTGGCATTCATTATGGAAACTTAGATGCTCCTAAGAAAATGGCAGAGTTTATCAATCTGGCTTGCCCTTATTGCCGTCAATGGTTCAACGAATCTTATGAATTACTCGAAGAAGCTGTAAGTAAAGGTCGTTTGCAACGGGTGATCAAACTTTTTGATAAAGAAAAAGAAAGTTTGCAACGTGGGAATGTGATGCATCATCATATTGATACGTCAGACGGTCAAGTAGCTTTACGAGAAATCAAAAAAGTATTTGATTCGCAGGATGATTGGAAAAATCTTAGTCTAGCAGAAGTAGCAGATTATGCTCAAAATAAGTTAGGTCTAACTTACCAAGAAGAATCTCCTGCCTCTCAAGCAATTATAGCTGAGGCGAATGCTGCCAATATCCGTTTTGTTCCAACTGTTATTTTGGAAGAGCATATTTTTGATGAATCGATCAAAAAAGAAGAGCTAATTGACTACATTAACGAGTAATAATCCTGACTATCACATGTACTTGTAATCATTATTGATCAGGATTGACACTATCGTTCCGATCCTAACAAGACCCAAAGAACCTCAAAATAGCCTAGCCTATTTTTAAGGTCCTTGGGTCATTTTTGATTGAGCGACTATCCAGATCTTAATTTAGAAAAAGTTAAAAAAACGGATTGATACACCATCTATCTATCCTAAGACCTTTCGTTGACAAAGCTTCGTAAACTAGCTTGGACACGTGGGTTATTTAGATGCTGTTGCCATTTCTGTTCGATGACATTTTGTACTTTTTCAACGGCACGAGTTGTAGTCGATGAAAAACTTTTTGGCTGTGACAATATGGGTGAGTCTACCCGTGCTTTTTTCAGACTTAGGTCCAGGGCGCCAGGATCCGATTCTGAATTTCTTCTCTTCCTCTCTCCTTCTGATTTCATTTCTTGACTCTTTTCATATTTTCCTTTCACTTGGTCTGAGCTATTTGATCTAAGCTCGATTTGATGAAAACGTTTGGTCAATTCATCCATAGATATTGGTTGTAGTGGTTGGTGACTCGTGCTTTGGTACAACGGATTGTTTTTAACTAGAGATAACACTTCATCTTTATGGATAAACCGCAGTTTTCCATCGGAATTAGGAACGGAATAAAAAGAAAATTCTTCCGCAATCTCGTTAACTGTCCTCTCTTTCTTTTCTTCATTTTGGATGTAATCATATATTATTTCTTTGACCTCTTCTGGTGATAAATTATATTGATATGAAATTACTCCTATATTTTGATTCTCCTTATACTCACTAACAATGATTTCACGCAATGAATCTAATCTATTCGTTTTAGTGTAGATTTGATGAAACTGGTTTGTTGATTCAGCCATAGATATTGGTTTTGGTGGTTGGATCGTACCTTCTTGTATCAGATTTTTCTTAACTTCAGAGACCTTTCCAGATTGATGGATAAATAACACTTGTCCATCGCCTGTATGAATGGTAGAAAAATATAACTCTGCCGCAACCTCATTAATCCGTCTCCCCTTCTTTCCTTTATTTACTATGTATTCGCTTATTATATTTTGTACCACTTCTAGCGGTACATTATATTTAGCTGAAATCATTTTTATATTTTTTTTCTTTTTATACTCACTAATAATAGATTTACTCAATAGATCTAAGCTATTTGGTTCAGGGTCGGTTTGATGAAACTGGTTTGTTGATTCAGCCATAGATATTGGTTTTGGTGGTTGGATCGTGCCTTCTTGTATCAGATTTTTCTTAACTTCAGAGATTGCTTTCTCAATGATAGGTGGTTCTGGAGTGTTTAATTCTGGTTGAGATTCGTTCTGAATTTTATTCACTATCTCTTGAACGGCTTCTTCGTTTATCTTTAGCGTACATGCAATTTCATTAATGGATACTCCTTTTGCAACTCCCCCCTCTACATATATCTTATAAATTTGAGCCAACGTGCTGCCATTTTTCTCCGCAATTCTTTGAATTTGATGGTACATTGCTATATAATCTCTAATATATTGATATGGAAGTACTTTTATGTCAGTTTGAGTTAAACAAAGCTGGTTACCTATTTCTTCTTTAGACATTCCCTTAATTGAATGTTGTATAATAAATTCAGCCATTCGATGTCTCACCATTTCCGAAGTCCAGTCCAATTCGGTTGCAATATCACCAATTTTTATCCCTTTTCTTAGTTTCTTAACAAGCTCTTCGAAGCTTAGTTGTTCAAGTACCCTTTCTGGTTGTGTTTTTAATAATAAGGTATTTGTGTTTTTACTTTCTCCCTCTAACTTATTATTTTTTTCAACTTTTTTGAAAGTCTCAAGTATCCTCGGATATCCATCTAAACTCACAGGTAATATACTATTTAATTCTTCCCGTGTATATCCTTGATGAATCTTTTTTATTGCATAATCCTCTATTATCGTTTTAGTTTTTTCTACCGAAATATTCAAGCTTTCAGAGATATTCTTTATGTTTTTCTTTATTTTTAGCTTGTGAACGACCAATTTTTCCATCACATAATCTTCTGAACAACCAATATTCTCAGCAATGAGAGGGATATCACTATGCCTTTTAAAACTATTTTGGATAAATGCATGTTTTTTGTCCATTATACTAATTGAACTTTTATGTAGTCTTTCAGCTATCTGAAGTACCGAAAAACCTTGGTATATGCTACGTGCGATTTCTAAATTAAGTATCCTATAAGCAGTTGGTCTACTAATCTTTAGTTGCTCGATAAGTTCTTCATGACTTATTTTATTTTCAAGTCCTTGAATGAACTCTACTCGTATTTTCTTCATTTCCTCCTTATTGTGGCGTTTTAGAAACGCTAATTTTTTTGAACTATCTTTATTGGGGCGCATCTTATGAATGGATTTTTTCATTTCAAGTGCGCCTTCGATATACATTAATTGAATCTGATCGAACGTAGAACTGTTTAACCAAGCAATATGTTGCATTGTATTAGCCTTTAACTCTACTGTAAGATAGTTGTATACATTTTTTTTCATTTGAGCTGTTGTTAACCAAAGATAGGTAGAAATGTGTTGTTTAGGGGTTCCCTTACTTGATTCACTGATAATAAATTGCGCTATTATCATTCGAATTGTTTTATGACTTCTATTCAACTCTTGTGCAATTTCCTCAATATTTTTACCTTTCTTTCTTTGGATAGCAATATAATTAATTAGATATTTATTTAATTCATTTGATGTTATTTCTTCTAACTTGTCTTTTCTATTTTCTTTGTAAAAATTAATTATTTCATTTTGTCTCCTACTTTCTACTCCTTTTTCTCCTGATTCGTTTTCCTTTTTAACTTCAAGGTAGATATTATGGACTCGTGGATTCTCAGCCAAATTAAGATACAACATTTTATTCAATTCTTCCAGTGTGTATCCTTCCTCACAGATTTTTCGTATTGCATAATTTTCTATTATCTTTTTAGTTTCTCCTAATGAAATAGAAACACTCTTAGTAATATCCTCGATATTTTCCATTTTTTTCAGCTTTTGAATAATTATTTTTTCAAGAACATACGCCTTCGTACCACCTATCTGCTGAGAAATGGAGTCAATCCTAGAGGAAGGTGGAATCTCAGAAATGGAATTATTACTAGAGGAATCCGAAAAACGTCTTAGAATATAGTTGTGTTTGTTTCTGTGAATTTCCTCAACGGGCTTGTGAAATCGTTCAGCTATTTCAAGTTCCGTAAATCCTTGACTTAGTTTACATGCGATTTCAAGCAATTTGATTTCAACCACTGTTTTACGGGATATCTTCAAGCTATCTGCAATTTCTTCATCTGTTTTTCCTTGTTCATAACCTTGAACAACCTTGGCTCTCAGTATTTTATTCAGATATTTCATGACACTATTCTCCTTTGTTTTTAGTAGCAATAACCGTTATCAATGGGACTTGCTACTTACTTTTTAACATATTAAAGGACACTGATTAGAACTTTTTTTGGAAATATAATAAAAAAAGATTCTGAGACAAATACTTGTCCCAAAATCTTCATTAATTAAAAAATTAAAAATTTTTTCACTTAACTTGCTTCTTCGCGCAACTTTTCTGCAAATTCATTAATCTTTCTGATTCGATGATTGATTCCGGATTTAGAGATCGCTCCTGATGGAATCATTTCTCCTAGCTCTTTTAAACTGACTTCTGGGTGCTTTAATCTCAATTCTGCAATTTCTTGCAATTTTTCTGGTAGTGCAGTTAATCCAACTCTACTTTCAATCAATTCAATATTTTCGATTTGTTTTGCTGCAGCATCAATCGTTTTATTCAGATTAGCTGTCTCACAATTGACAAGTCGGTTGACTGAGTTTCGCATATCACGTACGATACGGACATCTTCAAAGCGCAACATCGAATTCGTCGCACCAATTAAGGTTAAAAAGTCAGCAATTTTCTCTGCGCCTTTTAAATATGAAATATAGCCGTTTCGACGTTCCAATGTTCGAGCATGAAGACCATAATAATTTAACATATCACAAATGTCTTGATTATGTTGTTCATAAATGGAGAAAATTTCTAAATGGTAACGACTAGTTTCAGGATTATTGACTGAACCAGACGCCATGAATGCTCCTCTTAGATAGGATCGCATTTTTTGTGCATTTCCTAAAATTTCATCAGATACATGCCCATTGAACATCATTCCGTCCATGATATCTAGATCCATCAGTACATTTTTCGTTCCTTGTTTCAAACGAACGATATAGACATTATTCTTTTTCAATTTCATTTTTTTTCGAACGAGTAACTCGCTTCGGACATTATAATGATCTTTTAAAAGAGAATAGATCCGTCTAGCGATAGCTGCATTTTCTGTTTGAACGTTTAGGATAAATTGTTGATTCACAATCCCTAAAGATCCATTCATTCGCAAAAGTGCAGCTAATTCCGCCTTTGCATGTTCGCGGTGAACTTCAAGTCCAGTAAGTTCTTTTTTGACATCTGCCGCAAATGACACCCTATTCTCCTCCTTTCTTTTAGTAACCTACCGTTTAATATTTGGAACCAAAAACCAAACGAAATAGCTCTTCCACAACTTTTTCACCATCATGGAAGACACCTCCATTTTTTAATTCTAAAAAGTCAGTCGAAATCACTCGACAACCTTCATTCCGTAATCCATGAAAATCATGGGTTACTTGTACGAGGTATTCATCGTAAATTTCGGGATCCATATAACCTGCTGGTACTTTTTCTGTGTTAACTAAAACAGTATCAATAAATGGTCGTTTCAAATGTTCATGCAACACCCGAATATGATCAGCATCTGTAAAATGTTCTGTTTCACCTTTTTGTGTCATGATATTACAAATATACACCACTTCGGCTTCTGTTTTAGCTACTGCTTCTCCAATTTCTTGGATGACCAAATTAGGTAAAATGCTAGTAAACAAACTACCCGGTCCTAAAACGACCATATCTGCCTCCATAATGGCAGAAACAACTTTTCGTGCTGGTTTGGCTTCGCTATCATCCGTGGTATTTCGCACATAGACATGATCAATCGTTTTTCGATCGACCGCAATTTTTGATTCCCCCACCGCAGTAGTACCATCTTTAAAAACTGCATGGAGTGTTAATGGTGTTTCAGAAGAAGGATAGATATGACCGTCCACATGCATCATCTTAGATAGGAGTTGTACTGCTTCGTATGTACTTCCTCTCATTTCTGCGACAGCGGCAATGATCAAATTACCAATCGTATGATTGGCTAAAAATTGATCTTCTTTTTTAAAACGATACTGAAAGATATCTTCATAAAATTGTGGCATATCCGACAATGAAACCAACACATTCCTCAAATCGCCAGGGGGCGCCATCGCAATTGATTCTCTGATTGCACCGCTACTGCCCCCGTCATCTGCGACAGTTACGATTGCTGTAATATCAGCCCCTTGGTTACGCAAGCTTTTTAAAATAACCGGTAAGCCTGTGCCACCCCCAACGACAACGATTTTGGGCTTTCTTATACGGTAAGTTTTCATCTTCACGAGCGATTCACCGTCTCTTTCCGTTTATCTTTGTCACGGTGAGTCACATTGACTTTATAATTTTCTTTCAAAGCACCTGATAAACGTTCTGTTAACGCAACTGAACGGTGTTGCCCTCCGGTACAGCCAATAGCAATCGTCAAGCTGCTTTTACCTTCTTTGATATATCCTGGTAAAACCGTCTGTAATAAATCTAAAAACTTATTATAAAACAGCTCAGTTTCATCAAATGACATCACATAGTCATAAACTGGTTGATCTTTTCCTGTCAAAGGTCTTAATTCAGGGATATAGTGGGGATTTGGTAAAAAGCGTACATCCATCACGATATCTGAATCAATTGGCAAGCCATATTTGAATCCAAAGGAAACAAATTCGATTCGAAAGCCTTGATCGCCTTTGGTCTTAAACGTTTGATTGATTTTTTCCCTTAACTGACGTGGTGTTAAAGTCGTCGTGTCTATAATGACCGAGGCCTGCATCTTTAGATCATTCAATATCGCACGTTCTTTACGAATTCCTTCCGTGACTAAACCGTTCATTGCCATTGGATGGGTACGTCTTGTTTCCTTGTATCGTGCGACTAATTCTTCATCGGATGCATCTAAAAATAAAATCGACGTATCGATAAAATCCGTATTCTCAATTTCGACTAACATATTTTGGATTTCTTCAAAAAACGAGCGTGAACGCAAGTCTACCACTAATGCCATTTTCGTCACTTTACCCGATTCTTTGATCAATTCCCAAAACTTTGGAATTAGATTTGGTGGCATATTATCAATACAGAAATACCCCATATCTTCAAAACTTTGAATAGCGACCGTCTTCCCAGCGCCACTCATCCCTGTGATGATTACTAGTTGTAAATTATCAGCCATATCAAACGGCCCCCTCTCATATCTCTTCCTAAAATTATATCACTTCCGGGCGTATCATTACCAGTTAAACATTCTTAAAAATGAAGTTGTCGATAAAAATAGGGACAAATACCACTGTAGGTATCCGCCCCTAATCTTTGCTCATAAAAGTTTTCAACTTGATATGGTAGCTTGTCGGTGTTGTAAGGCACGGGCGATCGTTTGATCAGCTAAGATTGACTGTGCGTCAATGACGGGATATTCATTTTCCCCTACATACTCTTGCATCAACGATAATTCTGTACAGCCTAAAATAATTTTTTCGCAATCAAATCGCGCCACCGCTTCTGCCAAAATTTCGTAGTATAGTTCTTTGTTTAAATAATCTGATTCTTTGATATCATGATAAATCAAATGGTTGATTTTCGCCTGAAGTTGAGCATCAGGAATGACAGCCTCAAAGCCTAGCTGTCTCACTTCCTTTTCATAAATTCCAGCTTTCATGCTACCTTCCGTACCCAGGATGGCTACTTTACCAGTTGTGTTTTGTCTGACAAGCTCATTTGCCGCTTCTCGTGGCATATGAAGAATCGGAATCTCAGTGGCTGCTTGAAGTTCATCAAAGAAATAATGAGCTGTATTACACGTTAAAACGATAAAATTTGGTTTGAGTAAATTTTGTTTTTCAACATCATCTAGTAGGTAAGGCATTGGACTTTCTTGTTCCCTATCTAAAATATAAGCCGTTCGATCAGGAACTGTCGCATGATTAAATAATACATAATTTAAATATTCCTGATCTTTTGAGGCTTTGGTTCGATGATTGATTAGACGGACAAAACTCTCTGTGGCCATCGTTCCCATTCCGCCCAAAATACTAAAAAAGTTTTCCATGAATCAACCTTCTTTCACATGAAAGTATTTTTTAAATCGAGGAATGTAATTTCTAAACATATACTTCATCAATAACCAGCGTTTGAGCGAACGATCTTTCTCATAAAAAACAGTCGTTCCATAACGATTTTCTTTAATCATTTTTTCTGCAACTTTTTTGTCTTCATTTGCTTTTGCATAAGTTAAAAAGACCTTGTTAGGTACACCCATCCATAATTTTGCTTGATCCGATTGGCTCGTCCCATAGGTAGTCCCTGTGAATGGAACTTCAAATACACGGTCTTCTGTCACAAATTTTGCTAAATTCAAGCCATTAAGAGTGACAAAGAAACTGCTTCTTCCCTGACGAAGGTTGATTTCAAAAAGTTTGTATTCACCATCTCTTGGATCGTATTTCATATCAAAATTCGCAAAACCAGTATAGGAAATATCTTCTAAAAATCGTTTAATCGTTTGATAGATCTTTTCATTATAATCTGGCATGATCACCACATAATTACCAATCGAAGCTGGTGTTGGATCTTCTAGTAATGGGTGACCTAAACACATCATTCTTACTTGATGGTTTTCATCGACATAAGCATTTAACACACGCATATTACTATCATCCCCAGGAATGAAATCTTGGACGATCATTTCACTTGTATAACCTGCTTCGTAAATACGACCTAAGATCAAGTCAAATTCTTCACGATTATCGATAATAAAGGCTTTTTTTCGACCTTCAAATTGGACAGATAAGTATTCTACGCTGTTTGCCGGCTTTAATGCCACTGGAAAGTCAAATGGTAACTCTTGATTCAAATGCCCATCAACTAACATTTCTTTTCTAACAATCAACGTTTTGGGATAAGGTAACTGGTATTCCTCGCAAACTTCATAAAAACTAACCTTATTAATCAGACGTTTAAATAACGAATAATCGATGTAAGGACAAATAAAATACTTTGAGAGTTCTTCTTTATGCTGAGAAATCAGTTCTGCATAGCCATCTCCACATGCAATCAAGAGATACTTCTTCGTTTGATCTGAATATTTCTCTCTTGCTAAACGTAACATGGACTCAATAAAGACCGGATCTTTATCAAAACCAGGAATTACGTCTACTTTGACAATTTTGCTATAGCGAGTTGGTGCCAACTGATTTGATGCATACGCCTGGCAAACTTTGCCATACGCTTCATGAAATGAACGTGCCATTCCATAGACATTCATGTCGCTACCCAATAAAATAGGAATAAATTCTTCGTTTACATTACTGTTCATCATTATCTCTCACTTACTCATAATCTCTAGTTTTCTTTTTCAACTACACAAGGAATATCATACCATAAAGAAAAAAGCAATCAAAGGAATCTCCTCCGATTGCTCAATTCTTTTTTGAACGGATTGAACTTATAGGAAGTTTTTATCTATACCAATTAGTGTAGAAAGAACTACCATGTTTCGTATTTTAGTCTATACTGGTCAATAAAACAAGAATAGATACTTGATTTTAATTTTTTTTTAACTATCCAGTTGGTTTTCACCATTCATGATTTTTTTTAAGTATCGACCAGTATAACTCTCTTTCACCTCAATGATTTCTTCAGGTGTACCAGTGGCTAAAATCGTACCGCCACCTTCCCCGCCTTCTGGTCCAAGATCAATAATATGATCACCGGTTTTAATAACATCAAGGTTATGCTCGATCACTAATACCGTATTCCCTGCATCTACTAAACGTTGCAAGACATCAAGTAGCCGGGCAATATCATCTGTATGCAAACCAGTCGTTGGTTCATCTAAAATATAAAAGTTCTTACCATTCGCTATTTTGTGTAATTCACTAGCGAGTTTCATCCGCTGTGCTTCCCCACCAGATAATGTTGTAGCTGGTTGCCCCATCGTAACGTAGCCTAGACCAACATCGACAATGGTTTGAAGTTTTCGATGAATCTTAGGGATTGGTTGGAAAAATTCAACGGCATCTTCAACCGTCATTTCTAAAATATCTGCAATACTTTTTCCTTTATAATGAACTTCTAGCGTTTCAGAATTATATCGCTTCCCATGACAAACTTCACAAGGAACGTAAACATCAGGTAGAAAGTGCATTTCAATCTTAATAATTCCATCGCCTCGGCAGGCTTCACAACGTCCACCTTTAACGTTGAAACTAAAACGGCCTTTTTTATACCCACGCATTTTAGCTTCATTTGTTTGTGCAAATAAATCTCTAATATCATCAAATACACTAGTATATGTCGCAGGATTGCTTCGTGGTGTGCGCCCAATCGGACTTTGATCGATATCAATGATTTTTTCAATACTTTCATAACCGGAAATTGATTTGAATTTACCAGGTTTTGCTGAATTACGATTGATTTTTTGTGCAAGAGCTCGTTTTAGGATACTATTGACCAATGTACTCTTACCTGAACCGGACACACCAGTCACCGCAACAAATTCACCTAAAGGAAATTCCACTGAAATATTTTTCAAATTATTTTCCGTTGCCCCAGTGATTTTGATAGCTTGTCCATTCCCTTTTCGTCGTTCAGTTGGAACTGGGATACTCTTTTTACCGGATAGATATTGTCCAGTCAAAGAATCTTCATCAGCAGCAACTTCTGCTGGCGTGCCAGCTGAAACGATTTCTCCTCCTTGATGCCCCGCACCAGGGCCCACATCAATCAAATAATCTGCCGCACGCATCGTATCTTCATCATGCTCGACCACGACTAATGTATTCCCCAGATCACGCATTTTCTTCAATGAACCGATCAACCGATCGTTGTCTCGTTGGTGGAGTCCGATAGAAGGTTCATCTAAAATATAAAGAACTCCTGAGAGATTCGAACCAATTTGAGTAGCCAAACGGATCCGCTGTGCTTCTCCTCCTGAAAGAGTTCCTGATGCACGACTCAGCGTTAAATAATCGAGACCAACATTTTCTAAAAATGAAAGTCGATCATTCACTTCTTTTAAAATCGGTTTAGCTATTACTTTTTCTTGGTCTGAAAGGGTCAAATTTGAAAAGAAGTTGACCGCTTTTTGGATAGACAACTCGTTCGTTTGTCCAATATTCGTCCCATTGATTTGAACGGATAAAGCTTGAGGATTCAAACGATACCCATGACAAGTTTGACAAGTCAATTCAGTCATATATTGTCTCATTTGCTCTCTTGTGAAATCACTGTTTGTATCATGGTACCGACGCTTAATGTTTTTCAATACCCCTTCAAAAGTTGTTTCAACATCACGAACACCACCGAAATCATTCTCATAGTGGAAATGGAACAGCTCGTCTGTCCCATTGAGCACGATTTCTTGATGTTCAAGTGGCAACTCTTCAAAAGGCGTCTCCATATCAATCCCATAACTTTCACAGGCTTGAGCCAGCATCTGTGGATAGTATTGTGAACTGATTGGATTCCAAGGGACGATCGCTCCTTGACTCAACGTCTTCGTACGATCAGGTATCACTAAATCTTGGTCCACTTCTAATTTGACACCAAGACCATCACAATCAGGACAAGCACCAAATGGCGCATTGAAAGAAAACAGTCTTGGTTCCAATTCACCAACAGTAAAGCCACAATAAGGACAAGCGTAATGCTCGCTAAACAGCATTTCCTCTTCTCCGATGACATCAATCAAAACATAGCCTTCTGCTAAACGCAAGGCAGCTTCGATTGAATCAAACAAACGTGAACGGATTCCTTCTTTTATGATGACACGGTCTATGACAATTGCGATATCATGCTTTTTATTTTTTTCTAATTCTGGTACTTCACTTAAGTCATAGATTTCTCCATCCACTCGAACACGTACGTATCCTTCTTTTTGAATACGTTCAAAAACTTTTTTATGTTGGCCTTTTTTCTTGACAATGATCGGCGCAAGAACTTGAATTTTAGTTCGTTCAGGTAATTCTAAAACTTTATCAGCCATTTGATCAATAGATTGGCTGGTGATCTCAATGTGATCATTCGGACAGATAGGATGCCCCACACGTGCGAACAGCAATCGGAGATAATCATTGATTTCTGTGACAGTTCCTACTGTTGAACGAGGGTTTTTACTAGTTGTTTTTTGATCAATTGAAATTGCTGGACTTAGCCCATCAATACTATCAACATCCGGTTTATCCATTTGCCCTAAAAATTGCCGTGCATAAGCAGAAAGACTTTCGACATATCTTCTTTGTCCTTCTGCATATAATGTATCGAATGCTAACGAACTTTTCCCAGAACCAGATAATCCAGTGACCACCACAAATTTATCTCGCGGAATTGTCACATTGATGTTTTTTAAATTGTGGGCTCTTGCACCATGGATAATTATTTTATCATTTGCCATATAATCCCCCTACTCTGACGCCTTTAGTTCAAGAATCATATCCCGTACATTTGCGGCTGTCTCGAAATCTAATGCTTTAGCAGCATCTTTCATTTCTTTTTCTAATTTCATTAATAATGTAGCTTTTTCTTCTCTTGTCATTTCTTCATAGGATACTTGAACCGTTTCTTTTGCATCATCTTCGGATTCTTTCGTGATGGAAATCAAATCACGGATCTCTTTGATGATCGTTTTCGGCACGATACCATGCTCTTGATTATATTGTTCTTGGATACTACGTCGTCTAGCAGTTTCATCGATAGCCTTGCGCATAGAATCAGTCACTTTGTCAGCATACATAATCACTTTTCCTTCTGCATTCCGTGCTGCACGTCCAATCGTCTGTACTAAAGAACGTTCGCTCCGTAAAAAGCCTTCTTTATCTGCATCCAAAATCGCTACTAGCGAAACTTCCGGTACATCAAGTCCTTCACGTAACAAGTTGATTCCTACAAGTACATCGAATTCACCTAAACGAAGATCACGAATGATTTCGGTACGTTCTAATGTTTTGATATCACTATGCAGATATTTGACTTTGATTCCTAATTCTTTAAAATAATCAGTCAAATCTTCAGACATTTTCTTTGTCAATGTAGTTACAAACACGCGCTGATCTTTTTCAACTCGTTCATTGATTTCTCCTACCAGATCATCAATTTGCCCCATGATCGGCCGCACTTCGATGATTGGATCTAGTAGCCCAGTTGGTCGGATGATCTGTTGAATCACTGTATCCGTTTGTTCATACTCATATGGACCAGGCGTAGCAGATACATAAACGATTTGATTCACGTGCTTTTCAAACTCTTCTAAACGTAACGGACGATTGTCTAATGCCGATGGTAAACGAAAACCATAATCGACTAACATCTGTTTTCTTGCGCGGTCACCATTGTACATTCCCCGAATTTGCGGCATTGTCACATGCGATTCATCAATAATCATTAATGAATCTTCGGGAAAGAAATCAAGTAATGTGTATGGTGGCTCACCTTCTTTTCGACCATCCATGTGTCGCGAATAATTTTCGATTCCAGATGTATAACCCATCTCTAACATCATTTCAATATCATAGTTCGTTCGTTGTTCTAGCCGTTGAGCCTCTAACAATTTATTCTCATTTCGCAAAACAGTCAAACGTTGTTCCAGTTCTGCTTTGATGTTTGCAACCGCATGTTCCATGTGTTCATCATTTGTAACAAAGTGAGTCGCTGGAAATATCGCCACATGCTCAGTTTCTCCCAAGACCTCACCAGTCAACGCATTGACTTCACGAATCCTTTCGACCTCATCCCCAAAAAATTCAACACGCAACGCACGTTCATCCCGACTGGCTGGGAAAATCTCCACAACGTCCCCACGTACTCGAAAACGACCACGTTGAAAATCAATATCGTTGCGCTCAAATTGGATACTAACTAAATCACGAATCAATTGATTACGATCAAGCTCAGCTCCTTGTCTAATTGAAACGACTTGTTTTTGATACTCAAAAGGTGAACCCAAACCAAAGATGCAAGAAACAGAAGCAATCACGATCACGTCATTTCGTTCTAATAACGAACTGGTTGCCGAATGTCGTAATTTATCAATTTCATCATTGACACTAGAATCCTTTTCAATGTAAGTATCACTTGAAGGGACATAAGCTTCAGGTTGATAATAATCGTAATAAGATACAAAATATTCAACTGCATTATTGGGGAAAAATTCTTTGAACTCCCCATATAATTGTCCAGCTAATGTTTTATTGTGGGCAATAATCAATGTTGGCTTATTCACTTTTTCAATCAAATTCGAAACGGTGTACGTCTTCCCTGTACCAGTTGCCCCTAAAAGTATCTGAGCTTTCTTTCCACCAACTACCCCATCAACTAACTGTGTAATGGCTTCGGGTTGATCTCCTGCTGGTTGATATTTTGACACCAACTCAAAGTGTCGGGAGGTATCTCTTTCTATCATATTTCATCCTCCTTTTCATTCTTTCCTCTTCATTTTACGACCACAAAAAAGAAAAGGAAAGCAAAGGCATTCCTTGTTGATTTATTATACCACACCGAACATACTTTCGCTACTTTTGAGTTTTTTCTTTTCTACTATATTATATAAATTCATACATGTATTATGTAGTAAATTAGGCAGCAAAATTATATATCAATAATGTCCCTTAAGTAATTATTTATCTTACGTCAGATTCCTCTCTACATTTATTATGTTACATTTTATAACATAGATTGTTACAAAATGACATTTTTTTTATTTTTTTCAGCAACTCAGCTTGTATCTATTATTAGTTTTCGCATATAATAGGAAAATATGAAAAGTTATTGAAATTTTAGGAGGTTAATTATGAAAAAAAAGCATTTGCTTCATACGATTATTTTCATAATGACAGGACTTGTCACATTTGCGCTTAGCAATCCTGTACAAGCTGACGATAAAACTACTGCTGACTCAAGTACGAGCGAGACGATGCAAAAAATAGAACCTAAGAAAGAGACGTATGTCATTGCCAGCGATTCAGCTTTTGCACCTTTCGAGTTTCAAAACGCTGAAGGCAAATACGAGGGAATTGATGTTGGATTAATGGAGGCAATCTCCAAACTGCAAGGATTTAACCTACGTATGGATTATCGTGGTTTCTCTGCTGCGCTACAAGCGTTAGAATCTGGTCAAGCAGATGGAATGATCGCAGGAATGACTGTGACCGATGAACGAAAAAAAAGCTATGATTTCTCAGATCCTTATTTTGAAAGCGGGATTCAAATCGCTGTCAAAAAAGGAGACAATTCAATCAAGTCCTATGAAGACCTAAAAGGAAAAACAGTAGGTGCCAAAGTTGGAACTGAAAGTGCTGATTTTTTAAATGCCCACGAAGACCAGTACGGCTATACCATCAAGTACTTCGATTCTGCAGATCAGTTATATGACGGATTGAGAGTTGGCGCAATTGACGCCATGATGGACGACTACCCTGTTATCGGCTATGCAATTAAAAACAATCAACAATTAGAAACACCGATTGCTAAAGAATCTGGTGGTAAATACGCTTTTGCTGTGAAAAAAGGCCAAAATCCTGAACTATTACAAATGTTCAACGAAGGTCTAAAAGAATTAAAACGAACTGGCGAATACGATAAAATCATCAACAAATATATCTCAACAGATAATACGCCTACTAAAGCCAGCAAAGATGAATCTACACTAACTGGTCTATTACAAAACAACTACAAAGTTTTACTAAAAGGTTTATGGCAAACGATCTTATTAACTTTAATTTCATTCGCCTTGGCATTAGTTGTTGGTGTTATCTTTGGTTTATTCAGCGTAGCGCCAATCAGAGCCCTACGAACAATTGCAAGTATTTATGTCGATGTCATCCGCGGTATTCCAATGATGGTTCTTGCATTCTTCATCTTCTTTGGATTACCAGGTATCGTCGGATTTACTATTCCCGACTTCATTGCCGGGATTATCACACTAACTTTGAACGCCAGCGCTTATATCGCAGAAATCGTTCGTGGTGGGATCAAAGCTGTGCCAGTTGGTCAAATGGAAGCTTCTCGCAGTTTAGGACTTTCATATAATCGAACCATGCAAAAAATCATCTTACCACAAGCAATCAAGATCATGTTGCCATCTTTCGTGAACCAATTCGTTATTTCATTGAAAGATACAACAATCATCTCAGCGATCGGTGTGGTAGAGTTACTGCAAACTGGTAAAATTATCGTTGCACGTACGACACAAAGTACGTACGTCTATCTAATTATTGCTATCATGTATTTGATCCTCATTACTATTCTGACAAAATTAGCAAAAGTTTTAGAAAAGAAGGTGAAATAAGATGGCTGAAAAAATTCTAGTTGAACATCTTGTAAAAAAATACGGTGAAAATACCGTTTTAAATGATATCAATGTTTCAATCAACGAAGGTGACGTTGTTTGTATCATCGGTCCTTCCGGTTCAGGAAAAAGTACCTTCCTACGTTGCTTAAACCGTTTAGAAGAGCCTTCAGACGGCGAAATCATCATTGACGGGGCCCACTTAATGGACAAAAACACCGATATCAATTTGGTAAGACAACACATTGGAATGGTATTCCAACATTTTAATCTATTCCCACATCTTTCAGTGCTAGAAAACATTACATTAGCACCTATGGATTTGAAAAAAGAATCAAAAGAAGCCGCTGAAAAGAAAGCAATCAAATTGCTACAAACCGTCGGCCTTGAAGATAAAAAAGACATGTATCCAGAAATGCTTTCTGGTGGACAAAAACAACGGGTCGCTATCGCTCGTGCTCTAGCGATGAATCCTGATATCATGCTCTTCGACGAACCAACTTCTGCACTAGACCCAGAAATGGTCGGAGATGTCTTGAACGTCATGAAAAAATTAGCTAAGCAAGGGATGACGATGGTTATCGTTACACACGAAATGGGCTTTGCTAAAGAAGTTGCCAATCGTGTCATGTTTATTGATGGAGGGAATTTCCTAGAAGATGGCACACCACAACAAATCTTTGAAAATCCACAAAATGAACGAACAAAAGATTTCCTAGATAAAGTACTAGATATTTAACCTTAAGATGATGAAATTGTTAAAGACCGTTGCAAAAGGATGCCTATCCCTTGCAACGGTCTTTATTTTAAAGGCATTTATAAAATTGACAAAAAACACTTGATTCCTTTTTGTCCTCTTCTTTCGTCCCTGCTTTAATTATTTGTTTGCCACTTTCTCCTGTCTAAATAAAAAAAAGCAAATCAATAAGAGGGCGGGCGATTCTCCAGCAATTAGATGTTGGTCTAACTGCCAGAGATGCTAGCTGAATTTATTGATTTGCTTTTCTTTTATTTTCTTTTCTTACCGCCAAAGGCATCTTTCACTTTATCAAAGAAGCCATCTTCTTGTTGTTCTTCTACTTTGATGCCGCCAGCTTCAGCAAAAGCACGCAATGCTTCACGTTGCTGTTCATTTAAGTTCTTCGGCGTGATCAACTTCACTTTCACATGTTGATCCCCAGTAGCTCCTCCACGAAGTTTAGGCGCTCCTTTGCCACGTAAACGGAAATTCGTTCCTGTTTGCGTACCTGCCGGAATTTTAAGTTTGACATCTCCATGAACGGTTGGCACTTTTACTTCATCACCTAAAGCAGCTTGTACAAAACTCAATGGCAATTCGTAATAGATCTCTGAACCATCACGATCGAAAATATCACTTTCTTCCACACGGAATACAACATATAGATCACCAAATGGTCCGCCGTTTTCTCCAGCTTCACCTTGACCTGCCAGACGCATTTGTTGTCCTTCTTCTACACCTGCTGGTACATTCACCTTAACAGAATGTGCTTTCTTTTCGTGACCAGAACCATGACAAGTTGGACAAGGATCTTTGATTTCTTTACCAGTACCATGACAAACGTCACAAGTTTGACGACTCATCACACGGCCAAGTGGCGTTTGACGTTCCACATTGATTGTCCCTGATCCATGACACTTATGACAAGTTGTTGGTTGTGTTCCAGGTTTCGCACCATTTCCATGGCAAGTATGACAAATTTCTTCTCGATTATACTTGATTTCTTTTTCTACGCCAAAAATCGCTTCTTCAAAAGAAAGATCGATCGTATACTGTAAATCCGCACCCTGTCTTGGCGCATTAGGGTCTACCGTACGACCGCCACCGCCAAAGAATGAATCAAAGATATCTTCGAAGCCGCCAAAACCGCCACCCGAAAAGCCGCCAAAACCACCAAAGCCGCCACCGGCTCCACCAGCGCCATAGTTTGGATCGGTACCTGCGTGTCCATATTGATCATAAGCTGCCCGTTTTTGCGGGTCACTTAAAATTTCATAAGCTTCTGATACTTCTTTGAATTTTTCTTCTGCATCAGCTTCTTTATTGATATCTGGATGATATTTTTTTGATAGCTTTCGATAAGCTTTTTTAATTTCATCTTCAGAAGCTCCTTTCGAGAGCCCTAAGACTTCATAATAATCACGTTTTGTTGCCATAGGCTTTCCTCCTATTGGTTCTCATCATTTCCACGTCGCTTGTTATCATATCATACTTTTACGAAAACAAAAACTGCTACTTTCAAGTATTTAAAAAAGGAAGCTAGTTTAAGGCTCATACCTAAGTCAAGTTTTCCAAATTGAAGAAAGAATGTTCCTCAAATCTTATCTTATGACCAGATCGAACTACCTCAAAGCAACAGCTATTGTCCAAGAAATTCTCCCATTGTTCTTATGACTTCTGTTATTCAACAGGCATAATCATGCACATCAAATCTCCAGACGATAAGTCACTATTTTGCGCTTCATTCTTGAAAGTGAACGCCTACTAACCTTTTAGACCACTCTAAATGTAGCACTATCGGAAAATAATCCGAAGAATCTCGAAAATATGAGAATCTATTTTCGCATTCTTCGGATTATTTCTTAGAGCTGATCTCTTTTGCTAAACCTTCTTTCAAGCATTGGCACTAAAAACGAACGGCAAAGTAAATTGTTGTATAAACTTCGGTTCACTCGTCTTTTAGATCCTGCTTAATATTGTTTAACAACGTATTCAAAAGGTTGTATTGTATGATAACAGTCCCAGCTAGAGAAAGGGAAAACCTTCTCTACTGAAACTTGTCATTTCTACTAAACAGCTAACGATTACTTAATGAGATTATTTTTTGTCGTCTCCGTCGACTTCTTCAAAGTCAGCGTCTACTACATCATCTGCACCTGTTTGTGCTGCTTCTGGATTTTCTTGTGCTTGTTGCGCAGCTTGTTCATACAATTTAACTGTCAAGTTTTGCACGATTTCATTCAATGCATCACGTTTTGTTTTCATTTCTTCGATATTGTTTGCTTCAACAGCAGCTTTCAATTCATCGCGAGCTTCTTCCGCTTTTTTCACTTCTTCTGCGTCAACTTTACCTTCTAATTCTTTTAGTGTTTTGTCAACTGAGAATAGTAAAGCATCAATATCGTTACGTAAATCCACTTCTTCTTTACGTGCTTTATCTGCTTCTGCATTCGCTTCTGCATCTTTTACCATGCGTTCGATTTCATCATCAGTTAGACCTGAAGAAGATTTAATCGTGATTTTTTGTTCTTTTTGTGTACCTAGGTCTTTAGCAGAAACATTCACGATCCCATTTTTATCAATGTCAAAAGTAACTTCGATTTGTGGCACACCACGTGGTGCTGCAGGAATATCTGTTAATTGGAATCTTCCTAACGTTTTGTTGTCAGCAGCCATCGGACGTTCACCTTGCAAGACATGGATATCTACAGCAGGTTGATTATCTGCAGCCGTTGAGAACACTTGTGATTTACTTGTAGGGATCGTTGTGTTTCGATCAATTAATTTAGTAAAGACGCCACCCATTGTTTCAATACCTAATGATAACGGAGTAACATCAAGTAACACAACGTCTTTGACATCACCTGTGATAACCCCACCTTGGATAGCAGCACCCATCGCTACTACTTCATCTGGGTTTACAGATTTGTTTGGTTCTTTTCCAGTTTCTTTTCTTACTGCTTCAACAACTGCAGGAATACGTGTTGAACCACCAACTAAGATAACTTCATCAATTTCAGATTGTGATAAACCAGCATCTTTCAAGGCTTGTCGTACTGGAATTTTTGTACGCTCTACTAAATCAGCGGTTAATTCATCAAATTTCGCACGAGTCAATGTCATTTCTAAGTGAAGAGGGCCTGCTTCGCCAGCTGTGATGAACGGTAAGCTGATTTGTGTGCTTGATACTCCAGATAAATCTTTTTTCGCTTTTTCTGCAGCATCTTTCAAACGTTGCAATGCCATTTTATCTTGTGATAAATCAATGCCGTTTTCTTTTTTGAACTCAGCTACCATGTGATCAATGATTTTGTTATCGAAGTCATCCCCACCTAGATGGTTATCTCCAGCTGTTGATAGTACGTCAAATACGCCATCACCTAATTCAAGGATAGATACGTCGAACGTACCACCACCAAGGTCAAATACTAGGATTTTTTCATCACGATCTGTTTTATCCAAGCCATAAGCAAGCGCTGCAGCAGTTGGTTCATTTACAATACGTTCAACTTCTAAGCCAGCAATTTTACCAGCATCTTTTGTTGCTTGACGTTGTGCATCATTGAAGTAAGCAGGCACAGTAATAACTGCTTTTTCAACTTTTTCACCTAGATAGTCTTCAGCGAATCCTTTGATATATTGAAGGATCATTGCAGAGATTTCTTGTGGTGTATATGATTTTCCTTCTACTTCTACTTTATAGCCTGGTTCACCGATATGGCGTTTGATCGATGAAATCGTATTTGGATTCGTTACTGCTTGACGTTTAGCAACTTCACCCACTTGAATTTCCCCATTTTTAAATGAGACAACAGAAGGAGTTGTACGGTTACCTTCTGGATTTGCAATAATTTTTGCTTCGTTTCCTTCTAAAACAGCTACTGCTGAATTGGTTGTACCTAAGTCAATACCGATAATTTTACTCATAATTAACGTCTCCTTATCTTAGTTAATTTTATATCATGACATTATTGCGCAACAATAACCATTGTTGGTCTTAATACGCGGTCATGTAATTTGTAACCTTCTTGTAGTACTTCGACGATTGTGTCAGCTGGAAGTTCTTCAGTCGCTGGCACGGTTTGTACAGCTTGATGGAGGTTCGGATCAAAAGCCTCTCCTTTTGCTGGGATTTTTTCGATTCCTTCTTCTTTAAGTGCTTGTTTCAAGCTTTCTAGTACCATTTCGACACCTTTTTTCAAACTTGCACCTTGATCATCAGCCACATCTGTAGCCAAAGCACGCTCTAAGTTATCAATTGAAGGTAATAATTTTTTAGCAAGATCTTGTGAACGATATTTTTGTAATTGTTCACGCTCATTTTTACTTCGATTTGCAATATTTGCAATCTCAGCTCGAGCACGTAAATATTTATCTTCCAACTCTTCCATTTCAGCCTTTAAATTTAAACGCTCAAATTCTTCAGCTTCTACGTCAGAGACACCTGAGTCTTCCGTCGCTTCCGTATCGATTTCCGTATCTTCTTGAATATCCGCTACGTCTTTTTCTAACTCTTCTTTTTTTTCTTTCACAAGACACACTCCTTTTCGTTAATCAGTCAGTGATTCGTTTTCATGCTAAGATCCAGTCAAATCAATTGATCGATAATAATCAGCAAGCTTGTTCGCTAATTCTTGACGATAGACATCTACCAGACCCAACATTTTTGAATAAGGCATACTGGTTGGTCCCAACAAGGCTATTGTACCTCGACCGTGTCCAGCAATCTCGTAACTTGCTTGGATCATGCTCATATTTTGTAAAAGCTCATTTCCTAATTCAGATCCAATTTTGATGTGGATGTTACTATCCGTTGGGACGATCATTTGGGTTAATTCATAAGTATCTGTCATAAACGAAAACATCGATTTGAATTGCTCCAGATCTTGGTGGAGTTCATAATCTAGTAGATTCATTTGTCCACTTACATAAATTTTGTCTTCAAACGCATGTCCGAGTATCGTATCAAAAAGATTTGATATTCCTTCAGTTGTCTGAAAATATCTATGCAAAATCATTGGAATCTCTGTCCGCAATTTATGATAGACAGTCATCAATGGATCTCCCACCAATCGTTCATTGACAATGCGAACAATTTTTTCTAAATCTTGGCTTCCTAGATTTTCAGGAAGTGTAAAAACTTGGCTTTCTACATTTCCTTTATCAGTTACTACAATCGCAATCACTTGACGACTATTTAAAGGAACGATACGAAAACCAGTCAAACGGCGGTCTTTAATTTCTGGGCCTAACGAGAAGGTTGTGTAACTAGTCAGCTCGGATAAAATCTCAGCAGATTGTTGAATAATCTCGTTAATTTCATGAAATTCTTTGCTTAAAGACAGCCGAATCTGCTGCAGATCATCATTGGTTACACGAGCAGGTTTTAGCAAATGATCCACATAATGCCGATAACCTAATGCTGAAGGAATCCTTCCTGATGAAGAATGAGTTTTAAGTAACAACCCAGCATCTTCTAAGGCTTTCATGTCATTACGGATCGTTGCTGAGCTTGCCTTGACTCCATCTTCCATTAAGGTTTTGGAGCCGACGGGTATACCGCTACTCGTATAGTTTTGGATGATCAGACGTAAAATCTCACTTTGTCTTTGTGTTAACATCTTCTTCACCTCTCATTAGCACTCATATCTTCTAAGTGCTAACCCACTTACTAATATAGCAAGAAGCGCATAGTGTGTCAAGAAAAAGAACACCCCTTTTAGCACTCTCATTTAACGAGTGCTAAAAGGGGTGTTCTCTGATAAATACATTGATAGATCAACACGAAAGATAAATAGGTTTCTTAATACCTTCCATTATTTAATCGATCTATAAAGAAATTTAAAGGTTTTATTGACCTCTCACAACTATTTTTCAAGCAAGAAACGTTCAAATACTTCATTTCCTAGAAAAGTTCCTTTTGGCGTTAAATAAATTCGATCGGATTCATTGACCAATAATCCTTCTTTTTCTAAATCTGTCAAAACTTTTGAATAAAGCGATTCGATTGTTTGCTGATATCGTTCGTAAAAATGTTGTTTGGAAATTCCTATCTTTTTCCTTAACCCAAGAAACATTTCTTCCTCGATTTGATTTTCTCTTAAAAGTACTTCAGTTTCCAAAACAGGGAGTTCTCCTGCTCTTAATGGACGTAAATAATGTTGAATCGGTCCCTTATTACGGTATCGTTTATTCCCAAGATATCCACTTGCACCTGCGCCAAAGCCGAAATAATGATCATTGTTCCAATACATCAAATTGTGTTTTGATTCATGCCCCTTCAATCCAAAATTACTGATCTCATATTGATGACGTCCCTTTTTTTCCATCGCTTGTATGGTTTCTTCAAACATTCGCGTTTCGGTTTCTTGATCAGGCAGTTCTAAACGCCCTTGCCGCACCCAATTCATAAACATCGTTTTATTTTCTAAAATCAATGAATACAATGAATAATGGGGCAAATCAAGTGCAAGTGCTTGATTCAATGTCTCTCGATAGCCCTCTAACGTTTGTCCAGGTAACGCATAAATCAGATCAATACTCACATTCGTAAAGTTTTCTTCTTCTAAAAAACGCATTGTTTGGTAAACATCCTCTGCGGTATGTTTCCGCCCAATTTTTTTCAGCAACCGATTATCAAAAGTTTGCACCCCCATTGATAAACGATTCACTCCATAATTTTTCATGACCTGAAGCTTTTCTTTCGTTAGATCTCCAGGATTCGCTTCAACCGTAAATTCTTTTCCTTCTTTAAAAGGCAATATTTCCCTAGCGCCTGCTAACAAACGATCCAATTGCACTGCAGTCAAAGACGTAGGTGTCCCACCACCAACATACAGTGTTTCTAATTCTTTTACAGGATGTTGTTCAAGTGTGATTTCCATTTCTTTTAGAAGCATCTCGACATATTCATCTACGGGTTGACCTTCTAAAAATACTTTATTAAAGTCACAGTAATAACAGATATGCTCACAAAAAGGGATATGGATATACGCAGAAACCTTTTGTTCTGCGGGATTGGTTGTTTCATTCATTAAACTAAATTCTCCTTACGTCGAAAAGTCGTACCTGTTTTCGACCTTCTTTAAACGGTGTTCAAGCGATTGCTTCTACGGAATTAAGTTCAAAAAATTCAAAAATATGGAAAGCTATTTTCGATTTTTCGCTCTTAATTCTTGAAGCATACCATCGCTTTCACAACCTCTCATATACGCATACTAACCGTATTTTCCAAACAAATCCACTAAAAAATCCAAGAATCGATTTCTTGGACTCGTTTTTCTTTGGTTGTATTGGTTACTTGGTTATAAATTTCTAAAGTTGTTTTCATGTTGGAATGACCCACTCGCTCCATGATCGCTTTGATCGGAACGCCTGCTTCTGCCAATAAAGAGATATGAGTGTAATGGTAAAGACAGTAATGTTTATACAGTGACTAATCAAAAAAGACCAGGCACATGGTAATTCAACAAGTATCTCCTCAATTGCTGAACTTCTTAGCTATTTCATTCTGTCTTTTATGTTGTATGTACGTTTTAAATCTAATTCTTTTAATCATTCTTTTCTTTAGGTTTATCCATTTGAAAAACTCTGCATCACTTGATACAACCTCTGGGGGTTTACACACTTTTTTATAGACTACCTTTCAAAAGTTGACTCTCGTTTAGTTCTTGAAAATTCTTTGTTAGTTTTTATAGCAGTATTTGTTAGTTTTTCTGAAAGAGTAGGTTTCATTGACTGGCCTCTTTTATTTCTTCTGTTATTAGATTGTTCAAAGTTATTAATGAGTTTATTGTATTCATCAGTATACTTTGTTGCTAACGAGGGGCTTAATTTTCCTTTTTTTACAAGCAACTCTATACAATTTTTCTCATTAATTATTGCATATTGAATATTCGTTTTTTCACACTTTAATGTTGGAAGGATGATATTCTCAAAAATATTAAGATTTTTTTCTGTCTGCTGAATATCACTAGGAGACATTTTCTTATTCGAGCGTAACTGTAAATGGAACTCATTAATTTGTTCACGTAAATATTTTATATTTTTAGTTGCCATGTTGAAATTGTTTGAAAGATCTTCAAATCTTATTGCTATAGATTCTTCTTGTGGAGAAAGAGTAGGTAGCGCTGTTGTAGGTTTATTCGTTATTTCAGGCATACTTATCGTTGTTTTATAAGTGCTACCCAAATGGGTTCCTTTTGATTTTGTAGACTCTTGTGAAAAAATAGTAGGACTTTCTGTTTCAAGAGAATGCACTGCAGGGGTTCTCAGGTAGTTTATCTCATTTTTTAGGAATCTTGTTAGCTTTCTACAATTCGCTAAAAAACTATTGGCCTCCCTTTTTTTGTTTTTTAGATTGTCTAAGTCCATTATGTAACGAAACTCATATTCTTCTACTTCTGTTCTATTCTCTATTCCATCATTTTTTAAATATTTTTCAAGCGATTCCATCTTCTGTTCTGTCTTATTCACAAAAGTTTTTAAATCATTCCTCACAAGACGTAATTCTTTGCATAATTCTTCAGACTGCTCACGGTATGATTTTAATTGATTAATTTCTGCAGGTTTTTCAGTAATATATCCGTTTAAGAGTTTGATAAATTCTGACTCTTTTTCCACTAGTTGATAAATTGCTCCGTCATGAGCTTTTTGATCCTCGAGATGCTTTGAAAATTCTACATCAATTTCTTTTGATTGTTTAGATTTTTGAGCTGAATAGGGGTTTGGATCATCGACTTGCATTTCGTCTAATAGTCTTGAGGTTTGGTCAGTGTTCATCACATTATTGTGTTTCGAGTGTCGAACTTTGTGTGGATGAATTTCATCATTTTTTTAGATTTTTTAGATTTTTTTTTAGATATTTGAGCTGAATAGGGGTGTCTTGGATCATCTCTTTGCATTCCGTCTAGTAGTCTTGAGGTTTGGTCAGCGTTCATCCCATTGTTGTGTTTCGAGTGTTGAACTTCGTGTGGATGAATGTCATCAGGTAAAAAATTAATTCTACCCAAGTTTTCTACATACGGATTTCGTTCTAATTCCCTTCCTTGATTTTGGTGTCCTAAACTACGTGCTTCATTTGCTATGCTCGCCACACCAAGAGCAGCAGTAATCAGTTTACCTATTCTCATATAGTATCCATCTCCTTTTCATTTAATGCTTATCCCATTAACTATGTACTTCATCATTTCTTTTGTTTTTTGGCCAACAATTGTTTAACCAATCAGCGATAATTCTGTTGTCTTTTTTTCATGATTTTATGTAACAATTTCTTTATTGCTTATGATTATAAAGATGTTTTTTTTAAATGGCTTACGATTATTTCATATCCCCAAGCAATGAGAACAAGTATTACAATTCTCTCATAAATAGGAAAACAATAAATAATAAATATGTTAATCAATTCAAAAATCACTAGTAATATTAAATAATGAAAAAATAGCCATATTTTAGATAAATATTTCATATAAAACACCAGCCAATCAAGATTTCTTTACTTTATTGGCTGCGTACACTTATGATTACTCAACAATCAATATTCGAACCCCATTTTCATCCTGGTTGTTTATTTACAAGAATAATCATTCCTTTACTTGTATGAATAGTAGTTCCGATAGAACCATTAATAGCTTGAGCTATCCTAAACCTACATAATGTACAATCGCTGCAAGCCCAACAGTTTTTGCAGTAGTCGCAATATAAGAGTTCAAATAAATATCTTTTGTTTCGTTATTGAAATTAAATACTTTATTTACCCTAGCCCTGAGTAGCTCTTTTCTTCTTTGTAATGCTATTTCGCTAGCAGTAAAAATTGTATATGGATCAATTCCTTATTGTTTCAAAATAGTGATTAAATCGTCAATATTTAAATTAAATAATTGCCTGAATCCTTCAGTAAGCTTTTATTCAGTAATAGTTCTGTCTATTGATTGATTCAACGAAATTTCTGTATTTTCATTAGCAAATACATTTGATCCTATCGAGATTGATGGAGTAATAGAGACAACCAAATCAGATGTAAGTAATACTAATTTTCATTTAAAAATCTGTATCCTCCCAATTTTTTTATTTGTCTTATATGACGATACAACTGTAAACTAATAACGATGTTATTAGTTTACCTCATCATAAAAAGCGTTTTTAAAGTCATAACTATTTGAATTTTTTAAATAAAAGAACTAATTTTAGTCAGCCAGTTACAGTAATGGCAGATATGCTCACAAAACGGGATATGGATATACGCAGAAACCTTTTGTTCTGCGGGATTGGTTGTTTCATTGATTTTTGTTCCCCTTAATCTTATTTTATTTTGTTTCTTTCTTATGTTATAAAGCAACTTTAATTTTTCTTATTTGACTAAATAACTTTAACTTCTATCGATTCTAATATACTTACGTTTTCACGGATAAAAAGTTTTTTTTTCTCCTTTTTCTTGATCTTTTTTCAGTTCACAATCCCTCTTGGTTTCTTATTTTTAAGCAAAAAAATAGACCTAATTATACTTGAAATTTCAAGAAAATAACTAGGTCTATATGCTATATATAATTGAGACAGCACAGTTTATGTGGTGGCTAATCCCAATAGAAATTGGGTGATGCCTATGTTGGTTTATGACTTGCTCCCTAGAAAGGAATAAGCTTGTCTGTTTTTGAAGCGCTAATGTTTGCGATAGCTTTTGCAACGTTAGTTTTGACAATCAGCAATCACAAAAACGACAAAAAATAACCGCAATTTACACTTAGCCAGTTTGAACGGTTATTTTTTGTAACTATTATTAAACTGAGCCACCGTCTTAAACGGTGCTGTCAAAAGGGAACTGTTCGCGCAGTTCCTTTTTTCATCTTCATTATAGCATACGCTTATTCTTCTATTCAATTTCCAAAACAAAAGAACAGTTGTTTTTATTTTTAAGGTAATAATAACAAATCCTATATGCTATAATCAGTTATGACAGTAAAGTTTAATGACGGTGGCTATCTAATCTGAAAGTGAGGTGGTGCTTATGCACATAATCTCAAACTTTAGAGAAAGGAGACGCCTTTTGTCTGTGGAAGCAGCGTTAGGGCTAATGATCAGTTTTGGATCTTTGATCGCAACACTGATTTTTGGCATTCTAACCTTAGCCCACAAAAACGACAAAAAGAAGTAACCGTCACTTTAGCGAGAGATTGGTTACTCCTTTTTGAGATAACTATATAACTTGCCACCGTCTTTAGCGGTGCTGTCAAAAGGGAACTGTTGACGCAGTTCCTTTTTTCATGTTTATTATAGCATACCCTTTCTCTTTTGTTCAATTGTTTCATTATTTTATATTTAAATATCCATAAAGCGTAAAAGTTACTTTATTTGACAATGACTTTCCGATCCTAATACTCGAACCTAGAACTTTACAAAAATGTATGAGCTCCTCCGTTACTATGAAGATATTCCCTATCTTGGAAAATCTCATGCATTTTCTAATATGATTCTAGAAGACGCCTATTTACCAGAAGACCATGAAAAAGAACTTCGAACAAATATTGATACAACCCAGTCTTTTTATAGCGAACGCTCGCATAATACAGTACCTATAAAAGTATAGAAGGTTTAACGAAGTTGCTAATTTTTCTTTATATGTGAGTCAGTTTATACTCTCTCTCCGCAACAATCTTAATTAGTTTATCTTTATCATCTGGCAACTCAAGTTCATGAATTCTAGCGTGACAGTTTGGACATAATGCAATACAATTTTCAATTACATCTTTCCCCCCTTCTGATAAATACTCTATGTGATGACAATGCAAATAAGGTACACCGTCTTTTATAAATGGTGCTTTTTCTTGACAGAGTTGGCAGATACCTTTTGCAAGTCGCTTAACGTATTCGGATATGAAAACATTTCGTTTATATACTTTTGTTTTTGAAAATAAAAACTCTTCTTTATTACCATATTTAACAGCCATTTTTTTGTTATAACTGCTAATTTTTCTTGCCTCCTCTTCTATTTTAATATTAGACAAATTACGAACATATCTAATTTGATTCTCTTCATGACTGTATATCTCTTTATCTTCTATCAATTGCTTTTGATTTATTAAAGCTAAAGGAAATTTATATACTTTCCTCATTTTACCGCTATTATCTTGCTCATTATCAGTATATATTTTTCCTGCTAAATATACTTCTCCTAAATATGTGTGTTCTTTTGGTTTAAAGGTTTCAAATAGATGAAGCTTTACAAAATTAGATTTTGAATTAGCTAAAACTTTATTTTGAGCTTTATCTAATATTTGGTCACCATTCAAACCCATACCTGTGTATTGTAAAATACCATTTAACCATTTATCTTTATAAACATTGCCTCCTGTTTGATCACTAAAGAGTACAAGAGTATTAGTTTTATGAGATCTTCTCATTCCGCCTTGCATAGAACATTTAAATTTCTCTGCAATTTCTTTATTAGTAAAAACTTCACCCACTTCTATATTACCCAATATTTTTTTTGACCATTCTTCTCTCCATGAAATCACTTTGGCAAAATCAAACATTTCTTCATCTTTTGGCATACCATGTCTAACTAAATAATTTAATACTTCTGTAGTTATATCTAATTTTTTAAGTAAATCTTTTTTAGTAATTAGTGTTGTTCCCATAACAATGTATCCCCTAATGGCATCAATATAATTATGATCAAAAAAATTCAAAAGTTTAATAAAAAATATCTTATTGTTCAAGATATCTATAACATATTAAAACATCTTTATTATACATCGTCTACGTTTACTTTTACTAGCCATATTTCTGAAAGATTACTTTGTAGATATATACTATTAACTAAACGTTATAAATAAAAAATCATTTTAAAAAAACAAGATATTTGTATCCACAGATAATTTTTCTTCTGCAAAATTAATCATTTTCTTTATACTGTTCAAAAAATCTAAAAGCAAAAAAGTCATATCAAATTTCAGATATGACTTGAATATTTATTATTTAAAATTTTAAATCTTGTATTACTTAAACTCTCCTTACCCCGACACTTTATTTCAGTAAATTATTTCTTATTTTTCTTTACAACAACTATCTGCCCGATAATCAAAATCAACGTTACTCCAAAGCCGCTTCTTAGAAAGTCTCGATTCAGTAAATATTCGATAAAAATACCTATTAAACTGGTTACTAACGCCACAATGATAATACTAGCGTATGGATGGTTTTTCGTATACTTTTTCCAGTTTTTATACAAGAAAACTCACTCCTCTATATTATTCCGGCTATAGCTATTCCAGCATCATTATAGCTAGTTCTCGTAGGAAACCAGCCTAACCTTTTTTAATTCTATCTTATTTTCTTGAAAATGCTGTATTAAGCGCTGATTCTAAAGTTGCTCAACGTAAATCAGAGATAATCTTATAGTATTTTTTCATGATGTTCTACCATAGTTTTTTATAGTTAATGTTTAAAAAAACGTCTTATGATTATTTCATATCCCCACCCAATGAGCATAAGTATGCCTATTCGTAAATAAATAGGAAACTGATAAATAAGATATGTGTTAACTAATTCAAAAATGATTAACAAGATTAAAATAGAAATAAATGACCAACTTTTAGTGATATACTTCATCTAATATCCCTCTCTTTATGAATTTATTCCGCGCACTCTAGCCTTAGTCGTATTCCAGATATTTACTAATAAGTTGACCCCATATCATTGTGAGGATGAGTTTGAGCTTTAGATTGAATATAACCTATCTCTAAAATGACGGTTTTACTATTTTGGAACAGATTAGGTGCTGTTTATTTTTCTATTGATTGAGTGAGACACATAAATACCGATTTTCAACGTTTGGTCTTATTTATTTTGATTGTCTTCATATATTCTAATTCTTTTTTTACATGAACAAGCATATAATAATCTTCGACATAAAGGCTTTTTACTAATATAAATAAATTATTCGATTTAAAAATCCCAAAAATGAATGTCAGTGGAAAAAGACTGATTAGAAAAGTACTAAAATTTATACTGCCTTTCTCAAAAAAATTTTGGATAAGATAGATCGTGATAGGAAAACACAAAGCTACGATAAAGTTTTGGTAAATACTTAACATACTGGTTCCGTGGTTTTCTTTCTTTTTGATCAAGTATTCCACATCAAAAATCAATTGATTGATACTTCGCTCGTCAAGCATTCTTTCAGCTTTTCGTTTATATAAATAATTATGGTATTTTTTAGGACGACCATGCTTTGTTCGATATCTTTTATAGTAACAGAATAACAGAAACGCAGTCGCCACGTTGAATTGGTAAAAGATTGTTTCAATATTATTATAAGCATGAGGATTTCCAGTTAAATATAAAAAACTACTACCCAAAATAACTAGAATAAATAACGTATTAATCCATAGGCTAAGAACATATAAAAACAGATAAAAGGGTTTGATTACCCACATGTTTCTGAATGAACTTGCTTCTCGATAGATATCCGTATAAAATTTCATTGCTTCAATTTGCTTTACTTTGAGTATTTTTGTCATTTATCCATTCTAGAGTCCTTTCTTAATCACTTGTTTGAACTGTTTATTCTTTCTATTGAAAAATTGACGGGGAATTATTCCCAAGTATGGCTGCATCACATATTTTTTGTGGATTTTTTAAACTATAACGCTGTCTTAGCGTCCATAGTATTGACTAGCATTCAATCGAAGTATCACTGTATTAGTATATGTAGAGATTTTGGAAAAAGAATCGCTGACTAATGCAATCATTCCGTTGTGTTGAACTTTTCTGTATGACCACAATGTAAGGAACATGCTTTAAATAGATGGCCGGTTTTTCCATTTCGACAATTAATTATGATTCCTTCACTACATTTGGGGCATATTTTTATACCCATTGGCAAAGAATTTAAAAGCTGAAATTTTAGCATCGTTTCTGGTATGATTTGATTTAATAATTGTAATAACCCGTAGCGATCATACCACTCGATTTCTTTTGCTTTTTCATTTTGTTCAATTTCTTCATAGACCTGTTGATAAAAAAATGAAGTGGTGATAAACATTTTTTTATCCCAATTTTTATTTGAAATTCCTGAAAAATTAGTGATATCTTTACGTCCAATCAGTGTCGGTGTGGGTTTTGCGTTTAAGCGATTGGATTTTGCTTGTACCGCGATCCGCTTTTTTTCTTTCGTCAAAATTAAATCGACACCCCCATCTCCCACATACTTACGATGATCTTTGACATAACTTTTCTTCGTTATCTCAACCCCGTATCCTGCTAATCGGAAAGCTGCTGCTAAAAATTGCTCAAAATGTTCTCCTTGCCTCACTCGATCATCTTGGCTACTACCGAAATCTTTATCCATGTCACTTAAAAAGTCGATTACGATTTTCTCATCTTTCTTTTGCACAAAAGACGTTTTTCTTATTTCTAAGTATTGTTTGGAAACCACTTCTTGGGCGTTGCTTTCCAGTTGATTGGCTTCTTTGAATTTTTGTAAGAATTTAAAAACCATTATTTTCTCCTCTCGCTTATCGTTCTGACAATTACATTGTAAATCAATAACAAGAGTATTAATTTGTTATATAATAAAAATTTTTAAATAATTTTTATTAAAAGAATCAATCCGTTGATACTTCGCTTACTAGAACTATTGTGAAGATTACAGATTTTTTAGGCATTCTCGTTGATTATCATTGATTTGAACTATCGTTTACTGGGTATCATTCCTCTCCTATACTCAAAGAAACTTTATCAAATAGGCTCGATTATATTTTAAGGAAAGCTAACTTGTGTCCGAGTCACACGAAGGATTTTCCCTACTAGGTAAGATCGGATTATTACTTGTTCTTATGTTGATCAAAAAATCAGATCTACGACAAACATTTAAAGAACCTCGAATGAACTTGGTTATAGTAGTTGATGATTTTATTTTAGTCTCATTTTTCAAGATCTACTCTAAGAATAGTCATTCAGAGTTTTTAGCCAATTACTTAAAACAATTGCTTGTACTGACTCGCTAATCTATGATCCTTGATTTGCTTATTGGTAATAGGGTTGGCGTTTGTTTGAATCGAAGTGTCGTTATTCAACTTACTACCAATGTGGCTTTTCGATAAAACGCTACATAAACTAGCCCCTCGCTCAATCAAGTCAGCGAAGGGCTAATTTTTGAATAGTTTTTTGATTGTAAAGTACCCTTAGTTCAAATTTTTCTTCAATAAATCTACCTGTCTACTATTTTAGATTTATTTCTTCATTGTCGCTATGCCCATTGTTTGTGGGATTTTTAGGATTTCAATGATTGGCAGAAGCATTAGCGCCCCTAAAACAGCAAAACCTAGGCTATAAGCCAGTGGGATCGACAATTGGATTTCCAATAAATGAATCACCAACGTAATAAATGATACCCCTAATCCTTGAGCTAAAGATTGGACAACTGTATTCAAGGTATTGGCGCTATTGCGTTCTTGTGGTGGAATTTCTGATAAACTTAATCCCATAAACGCTGTGAGTGCGAGCGAGCGTCCGATTCCTGAAGCAAAAGCTAGTAACATAATAATCGCTGGAAACGTGGTTGATTCAATGAAAACTAAACAGAAAGAACTACTCAAAATCATTAGGAATGACGCAATCAATGCCCCTTTGTAGTTAAGTGAGCGAATAATCGATGTCGTGAAGGGTTTGATCCCAATATTTCCAATAAAAATGAAAATAACATAACTTCCTGCAACGACTGCTGACCAATGAAAAATATTTTGTAAATAGATCGTCAACAAGTATGGCATCGCTCCGACAGATAACCAAAGGATTGCCCCACTGGTTTGGCCGATTCTAAAAGAAGTTTTTGATAGGGCTTTTAATGAAAATAAGGGTTGTTCGACTTTATTTAAATGTTGATATGTGAACAAAAGAAATATTATTCCACTCACGATACACACAATTCCTGCTATCTCAAATGAAAGACCGTCTCGTGAAGATAATTCTGCACCGACTACAAGTAAGGTGGATGCCATTGCCATTTCCACAAAACCGAGCCAATCAAATTTATTTTTGATCAGGTCATGGTCTGACGGAATCAATGAATATCCTAGGATCAAGCTCGACATACCGATTGGCAAATTGATCAAAAAAATCCAATGCCAACTTAAATAGGTAATGATTGCTCCACCCATAATAGGAGCGATCGCAGGTGCGATTAATGCTGGCCAAACAAGATAACTCGTCATTTTTAATAGTTGGTCGACTGGTGTTTTTTCAAAAACGATCAATCGTGCAGTAGGTGTCATCAACGCTCCAGAGAAACCTTGCAACATTCGCATTCCTAAAAGAACCCCAAAACTAGGCGCAAGGGCGCTCCCTAATGAACTAATGGTAAATAGAAAAACAGCCAGAAGCCAGATTTTTTTCTTACCAAAATAATTGGCTAACCAGCCACTCATTGGGATAAAAATCGCCACTGTGACTAAATACGCACTGATTAAAAGTGAGATTTGTGACATATTTGTTGAAAAAGTGGTCGCCATTTTGGGTAAAGCTGTTGTAACAATCGTACCATCTAATATTTCCATAAATAAACTCATTGCCATTACTAAGGCAATTTTGATTTGTTGAGACATGCTCATTCCTCCATCTATCGTCCTTAATATATCTTTTAGATATATATTTTTTTGTATAAAAGAGACTGTAACTAATAAAAAGTTACAGTATCGTTGCTTTTTTATGACGTTTTAAAATCGACCTGATGTTAAGAACTGTCACGTTTTGTTCTACACCATGATCATGCTTATTCTTCCACATAAGGTAGTTCTGATAAAAAATCTTCTGCCCACTGGATTGCTAACTGAGCTTTTCCAAGTAATAATTCTAATTTTTTAGACGCATACCAATGATCGATTTTTTTTACTTCGTCTAGTTTTTTTAAATAGCCCTTGATTTCGTCAACCGTGATTTGTTTTTCACGTATGTAGACCATTAACAATTCTTTTTGTTCGTCTAATGAGAGATGTTGCATCGAATCGAGTTTGATTAAATAAATTTCTTCTGTATGAGCGCCACTGGGAACATCTTGTTTCATTAATTCAAAAAATCGTTGACGTCCTTTATCAGTAATACTGGCAGTCTTTTGTGTACGGCCTTCTTCATTAACAGTAATAGTGATTAAGCCATTTTTTGCCAACTTGTCTAACAATGGGTATAAAACACCAAAACTGACTTTGCGATTTTTGCCTAAAGAAGCCTGCATTGCATTTCTTAAGTGATAACCATTTTGTGGTGATTCCATCAATTCTCCTAGAACAAACAGTTCATTCATCATGTTTCTTCCTCCTTATCTATCTTTTAGATACAAGAATGATATATCTAAAAGATGCATAAGTCAATCACTTTTCTTTATTAAGGTAATTAAGCAAACCCACTTTTCCATTCACATTCTTTCTGTTCTTAGTTCACCATTAAATAACTATTTTTATATATAATTAATATTAAAAAACATTTATCCAAAACAAAAAACACATAATTAAATAACTTTAATAAAGGAACTCTAAGAACCATTACATGGTATAATGGGAAAAAATTTAGTAGGTGTTAAAATGAGAATGTTAGGAAACTTGATTTGGTTTATTTTTGGAGGCTGTATCGGTGGGATTGGTTGGTTTTTAGCAGGAGTCATTTGGTGTATAACGATCATTGGTATTCCAATCGGGTTACAATGTTTTAAGCTGGCAACTCTTAGCTTTTTCCCATTTGGTAAAGAAGTGATTTATAGCGATAGTGGGACTTCTTTAATTATCAATATCATCTGGTTGATTATCAGTGGACTCCCATTAGCGATTGCCCATGTGATTAGTGGTCTTATACTCTATATTACGATCATTGGTATTCCATTTGGTAAACAGTCGTTTAAATTAGCTAAATTAGCGTTGATGCCTTTTGGTACGAGAATCGTTCTAACCAGATCTTATTATTGATTAGATAGTTAAGAACCTGGTAACAATTTCTAGATCTAAAAAAGCCGAAGAATGTCAAAAAAGAAACAATTTTTGAAATCTTCGGCTTTTTTGTTTGGACAACTTTTAAGAAACACCAGGATCAATTATTGAAGACAACATCAACTATAGATTCACCTCTTTGATCACTGCTTGTTCATATTGTTTCGTGCCAGATGATTTGCTGTTGTGCAGCTAATGGTTCTTTAATCATCGTTAAGACTTCCTCTTCAGTCAAAGCATCAGGGTAGTCACTCCAGATGGCAAAATAGGCACCTTGTACTTTTTTCATTTGTTCGTTTGTTAATCGTTGGTTTTCAGGAAATTGATCAATCGTCCAGTGGTCTTGAATCTTTTGAGCTGTAGGATATTTATAACTGGCACCTTCTCCTAAAACAAAATAGAAAAATTGATCGTTGACATTGATCAATTGATGGTCACGAGTGAGAAATTCCCCCGCAGTCGCCATTGTTGCTTGATGTTTCGTCCAATACGTAATTTGAATAGAAGGTTTTAATTTACTTTTCATGAGCAGTCCTTTTTTATAGACACCATCATTCCAAATTCTAGCTTTTTTACCTAATGTTTCGACATAGTCTGCTAACTCATTGATGTAGTCGATGAAAACATCATACTGACGGGTTGGATCGTGGTATTCCACGATTGCTTGTGCTTTTAATGCAGGATATTTATCCAACTCTGAAAATTCAATGTATTCATCTGCACCTAAATGGAAATAATCGGAACGATGAAATAACTCTGCATATTCTTTTATCATCTTTTTGATCATGGTAACTGCATCTTTTTTGGTGATATCAAGGGCTCGATTAGTGGGAAAAATCAAAGAATCCTCGCCTTTTCGCTCCATTTGCCATTGTGGATAGATTGCCAACAGCCGTTGCAAATGACCAGGACTATCAAACTCTGGAATCACAGAAATCCCCTTTTGCTCCGCATAATCAATCAAATCCGTCATTTCCTGTTTCGTCAAAAATTTCTCTGATGTGATTTCTGGAATTGTTTCGCATTCCAACCGAAATCCTTCATTATCAGAAAAGTGAAGTTGCAAAGCATTCATTTTCAATGAAGCCATGTAGTCTACAAGTTTTTTCAGAAAATCCATTGAATAAAATTTACGTCCAATATCTAAAATCACGCCACGCTCTTTTAAAGAAGGTGCTTTTGTAACAGATATTGGCTTGTTTGATTCATTCATCAATTAGCATCCACTCCTTATTCTGCCATTAGTTGCCAACAACCAATGCCCTCTATCGTTTTTCCTGGTACTAAAGTTTCTGATCCCATTACCTGATTTTTTTCAGACAGTTCTTGAATGGTAAAGTTTCTATAATCCAATCCTACCTCAGACAGCAATAAAGATGAAGCGTTTTCTTTATAAAAAAAGTAATAATCGTCATTTTTCTGGGTCACATACCAGCCTTCAGGGGAATCAAACGGTACTGCTCTTGTCTCATAGATTCCTTCGCCATATTTTTCCAACCAATCGCCTAGTCTTTCTAAAATCGCTACCGCTTCTGTAGGTAACTCTCCATTTGGTTTAGGTCCGATTCCTAGTAGTAGATTTCCTCCTTTTGCAACGATCTGGACGAATGATAGAATAACTTCTGCTACTTCTTTATACTCATCATTTGGCCAATAGCCCCAATTTTTGGTTAATGGGATATTACTTTCCCATACTTTGACTGGTGGTTGTTCAGGTATTTTTCTTTCTGGTGTCACATAGTTCTCATAGGCCCCGCCAATGGTTCGATCGACAATCAAGAGATCTGGCTGAGAATGCCGAACTTCACTCGCTATTCTTTCCATATCGAGTTGTTCATTGCCCTGATTCACCCAGCCTCCATCTAACCATAAGATATCAAGTTGGCCATAATTTTGGCTAATTTCAGTGAGTTGATTCGTAACAAACCGATCATATTTCTGCCAGACTTCAGGCAACTCTTTTGGGTCATAATTTGCGTATCTCCCAGTCGCTTCTCTTTCTGGCAACCAATAATAAGAGCTATGCCAATCTGGTTTTGAATAATAAGCACCTGTCGCTAGTCCTTCCTTTCTAAAAGCGGTGACAACTGCCTTAAAAATGTCTGCTTGCGGCGCTTTATGGTAGGGACATGTCGCTGCAGTTACTTTATAATCCGAATACTTTGTATCATACATCGTAAAGCCGTCATGATGTTTTGTTGTAAAAATCATGTAGCGAAAACCAGCTTGTCGGCACAGCTTTGCCCACTTAGTTGGTTCAAACTTATAAGGATTGAAACTATGAATCAACCCCCAATAATCTTCTCGTAATTCGACCATGTTCGTGCGCCAAGGTATTTTTCTTGCCCAGCTGTCTTCTTGTGACAATTGCCAAGACTCTACAATACCGGGAATACTATACAGCCCCCAATGAAAGATCACTCCCAGTTTTTGATCTTGAAACCAATCGAGTTTTTTTTGGATATTAGCGGGTAACTCCTGGTAATGATCTGTTTCGCTTTGATGGTTTTCGACAATGTCTTTTCGCAGCTTACGGTCTTCGTTTTCCTGTTCAACTGCGGATACACCATGTGCTTTTTTCATGATCATCAACCTTTCTAAATAATTGAATACTTTGTTTAAAGGTAACTGTTTCAACTGTCAAATGAACTTCTCTTGGCAATACTTCTTTAAACGTTTCATCTAAATAGTATAACTGTTCTTTTGTTAGGATAATTTCAATCATTCGTTCTTCCAATGGGGTTAGATGTACTTTTTTAAATGCGAGCAATTCTTTTTCTCGTGGGGGAATAAAACCTTGTTGTTTTTTCCCGTAAATTTGAATCGTCTCTGCTCCACTATGATTACCTGTGTTTTTCACTCGACAAGAAACCTTAATCGAATGATCTTGATGATCGGTAAAGAGTACATCGGTCAATTCAAACCTTGTATAGCTTAAGCCATAGCCAAAACGATAGGTTGGCTTTTCAGGATAATCGGTATACGTTTCTTTAAATTGAGTATTTCGATAGTTATAATAAACGGGTAATTGACCTGAATGCTCGGGAATCGTAAACGCTAATCTACCATTCGGATTTTTTCCAAAAAGAACATTCGCGATCGCTTTTCCTCCGTATTGTCCTGGATAGCCAGCGAAAAGAATCGCTGAAACATATGGTTCAATCGCTGAGATACTATGAGGTCGGCCTTCAATCAAAACGGCAATGACTGGTTTTCCATGTTTTGCTAATTCCTTGACTAGTTTAATTTGGCATTCCGGTAGTTCGATCGAGGCTAGGTCAATATTTTCCCCACTAGTCATTTCTTGTGATCCCTGTAATGCAGCGCCATTTTTAGCAAAAGCCGTTGAAAAATCTCTGGCACTGGACCCACCTAAAGTCACGACAATGACATCTGCATTTTCAGCTACTTGATTTGCTTCGTCTAGTCCTTGAGGTAAATCAGTTGTGATCTGACAGCCTTGAGCAAAAGCCAATTGGGTAGTTGAATTTGCCGTGTGCTCTTCGATCCCCTGCAATAGATTGCAACATGATGCTATTTTTTTAAAAGGCGTGTAATCACCTAATAGATGATAGATATTATTCGCATGAGGTCCTACAACTCCAATTTGATTTAATTTCTCTTTTTTCAAAGGTAATATATTGTCATTTTTCAACAATACTAGACTGTCTTCTGCCAAAGCTGTACACAACGTTTCTTTTTGTGCCGAAGTAAAAGAAACTTTCGGTGAACTTTGGCTAGAGAAAAGACCTAATTCGCTTTTCAACTCAAGAATTCTTAAAACAGAACGATCAATCACTTCTTCACTTACCAGCCCAATAGCCACTGCTTGTTCTAGATAAGGAAACACCTCGTCCCATAAGCTAAGATCAACTCCACTAGAGATGGCTTTGGCTGCAGCCATTGATGGATCGCCACAAGTTTCTGCCACTCGATCTAATGCACAACCATCGGCCATGACGATTCCAGAAAACCCATATTCTTTTCGTAAAATTTCTTGTAACAAATGGGGATTCGTGTGACAAAACACACCATCAATATCGTTATACGCTGCCATACAGCCTTTTGCGCCAGCTTTAATTCCTGCTCGAATGGCGGGTAAATGGATTTCCCTTAACTCACGCTCTCCGATTGCCACTGGACCAGAATTATGTCCTCCCATGACGTTTCCTTGACCAGCCAAATGTTTTAACACAGCTTTAATTTTTTGTTCTTTTTGTAAACCAGTTACAGCTGCTTGGGTAAAGGCTGCTGTTAGATACGGATCTTCACTAAAACATTCTTCTGTTCTGCCCCAGCGTGGATCTCTTAATAGATCTAAAGTCGAAATTAGTCCAAGATGAGCTCCTTTTTCTTGTAACTCAGCAGCCACGATTTCCTGCAATTGTTGATAAAGTTCGGGATTCCAACTACATCCTACTGAAAAATTCGTTGGCAGTGTGGTGGATTCTAAGGCTTGATGCCCATGGGGACATTCTTCGGATAATAAGACCGGGATTTTTAAACGGGATTCTTTTTTCATGTATTGTTGGATCATTTGACTGACTTCTTGTGCCTCACTGGTTGTTAAACCAGTCAGCTCATTTCTTTCAGACCAAGGATCGGCACGAAATACCCCATAAATGACACCGACTGTGCCATATTTTTTCACTTCATTTTTGAAATAGTCCGTCAAAAAAAGCTTTCCATCTTTTTTTTCGTAGACTTGCCAGCCATACAATCGTTGATTCAATTGTCCAACTTTTTCTTTTAGTGTCATTTTTTGCAACAATTTTTGCAAATCACCCATCGTTCTGCTCCTTTAATTGGATTTTGAAGGTATGGATCTCGTAAGGTTTGAACACCACAGTAACTTCATGATCATTATCTAAAGCGACCGTTTCAATTGGATTTTCTAATAGATCGCAAATCTGTACATGTTGAATTGGCTGAGAAAATTTTAAGACCGTTGTTGTTTGGCGATTTTCAAATTCATAAGCCCGCATAATGATGGATCCATCCGTTTCAGCTTTCTTTAAGGTTTCCAGACAAATGTTTCGTTCTTGACAGTTCACCCACGAACCTTCTGGTAAAGTTTTCTGTTCTTGACGAACAGCCAAACAAGGGATATTTAATTGACGAGCTTCTTCTTGGGTCTTCGCTTCCTTCCACGTTTGAGCATGGCAATAAAGCGAGTAGGTGAACTGATGATTTCCTTGATCTGCTGTTTCATAAGGGTCTGTGGCAGATTTGATCAATGAGACTCCTAAATGTTGGTATTGAGCATCAAAGCCATACTTTGAATCTGTCAATAATGAAATCCCATAGCCATCATCGGATAGATCTACCCATTTATGACCACATACTTCAAACTTTGCTTTGTCCCAAGAAGTATTTTTATGCGCCGGTCGTTGTAGATTGCCAAACTGGATATCATAAGTCGCTTGATAGGCATTGACAGGCACTGGAAACTCTGCTCGAAGGAGACTATGATTTTGCTGCCAATCAACCTTCGTTTCAAAATCGATTCGTGCTTTTCCGTGAATCAAATGGATGTATTGTGTAATAGTCGAATCATAAAACTTTCTAACGATTTTCAACGTATCCCGAATCGGACCTTGATCAACAATCAATGCTTCTTGAATATCGGTGATGATTGTTGGTTTATTTTTATAGTAAAAGTCAATGTCCCATGCATCATAATTTAAAGGCAGATCTTCGTAAACCAGTAGTTCGTTCACTGCTTTCTTACCAGCGATTTCTCGTTGGTTCTTTTTATCGAATGCACTGATCATACGATAGTGTTCGTCGAATAAAAGACTAAAGTCTTGTGTCTCGTATTGCTTAGTTAAAGGAGTGGTTTCCGTTTTAGTCGTGACTTCACGATCTGATTTTACAATAGTGTAATAACTCCCACCGAGAGCAGGTAAATGATCGAATCGTCCTAAGAATTGTCCATCATACGTTTTTTGGCTGACAATCGACTGACCTTGATGTTCCAGACATTCTCCTGATTCCAGTGGTAATGGAACGATGACTTGTTCACTTACTCCGCTAGGGTTGAACAGATAAAGAAACTGTCCTGCATCGTGACTTGGCAACACTGTGTCAATTAATTGGTTCATTTCAGTGAAAAGTTCGTGATAATCAATATCTGTCTGATCATAAACTTCTTTGATTCCGCTTCCTGGAAGAATATCATGGAATTGATTTAACAATAATTGTTTCCATGATTTTTCCAACATTTCAGCTGGATATTTTTCTCGGGCAAAGATACTATATAATTTTTCAACTGTCTGTAATAACGTTTCACCAAATCGATTGTTGCGCTTGTTTTTCCCGATGGAGGTATACGTTCCCCGATGGTATTCAAAATACAGTTCTCCGAGCCACTCTTTTTCCTGATGCTTGACCATTTTTTTGGAGAGTTCTTCAAAAAAATCAATCGCTGTGCTTTCAATGACTTGGGGCATACTCGGCAAACCTTTTTTCATACGCTTCAACGTTTCCAACATGTCTCGTGTTGGTCCTCCACCACCGTCTCCATAACCGTAAGCGATCAGAATACTGTCATTGACATCCTTATCTAAGTAGCGTTCCCAACTTCCTTTCACCGTATAAGGATCGAGTAGTCCATTGTAAGTCGTATAATAAGGTGTCGGGCTATAACCGTCACTGATTGTCGTAATAAAATGAGTTAGCGCTCGGCTACCATCGATTCCTTGCCAAAAAAAGCTGTCATAAGGGATCTGATTGAATTGATTCCAAGAAAGTTTTGTTGTCATGAAATAGGGCGTGTTTGTTTTTTTCAAAATTTGCGGTAAAGCTGCAGAATAGCCAAAAACATCTGGTAACCACAAAATTTGACTTTCTTGACCAAACTCTTCGCGTATAAATTGTTTCCCATAAAGAAATTGACGGACCAATGATTCACCTGAAGCAAGATTACAATCTGCTTCTACCCACATAGCCCCTTCTGGAATCCACTTGCCTGCAACAATTTTTTCTTTGATTTTCTCATATAGTTGCGGATAGGTATCTTTGATCAATTGATACATTTGTGGTTGACTCTGAATGAAAGTCAGTTCATCATATTCCTCCATTAATTTCAATACAGTCGAAAAACTACGTTCTCCCTTTTCAACCGCCTGCATCACTGTCCATAACCAAGCCAAATCGATATGTGTATGACCAACAACCAAGGCACGAGGAGCATTTTCAACTAAGCCTGTTTGATAAAATGCATGTTCTAAGTGTTCTTTTGCTTTCATTAATCCTTGATAATATTCTGAGCTATAAGGTTTATAAAAATTCAATTGATCAACTACTTGTCCTAATTCTCTTTCATAATAGATATAATTCGAGTCATGCTCGTTTAGCGATCGCCAACTATCCAATATCACGAACAAATCGTAATAGAGTTCATAAGTCAAAGGATCGATCAACCTTAGCTCAACCGTCAAAGGATATTTTTTTTCCTCCCGACCTGAAAAAACCTCGATTTGCAATGGAATCCGATCTCTTGAGGTATATTCTTTGGGTAACCGCAAAGTCGTATGGTTAACATCTAACCCTTGGATCAGCTGATCATCAAAATACACTTTTATTTGAGGGTTTGTCGTTGAATCCCATTCAGTTAGTGAAGAAAATATTGCTAAATCGACTGTTTGATTTTGAAATTCATTTGGTAAACAGAGTTCTCCTGCAATTGTATAGTACTGATTTTTTTCGCCAAAATAAGCACCTCTTTCAAATTCTTTTGTCCCCGTTTCAGAATGAAAAACTAAATTCTCAACAGGTATCGCAGTTTTGATCATGTTCTTTTTTAACTCTATGATGATTCGTTGCACACGTTCAAATTCTAGTAATTTTTTCACACTATTCCTCTTTTCTAGTGAAAAGCCAGGAAACAACTAAAAAAATTGAGCTCCTGGCTTGTACTATCTGTATTATTTTTGTTCTTTTTTCCAACTATCATATTGTGTTTGCATTTCCGTGATAATTTCATCTAGTCCAGCCGCATTCATTTTTTTCTTCATATTATTCAAATTCTCTTGTGTTTCAACTGAGCCAGTGTTGATCAATGCTTTAAATTCTTCTTGTACGTTATTCAAAGCAGCAAGTTGCGTTGTCACATCTTTCGTATCAAAGTTGAATCCAAGTGCTGGGGATGCTTCTGCTTGCTCATTATAAGATTTCAACACTTCCCATTCGTCTGTTGGTGCACCTTCTTGGTGATAAAGATTGAAGTAATTCCCAAACATATAAAATGGCATCGTATAATTGCTATGAGCATCTAACCATTTGATTGTCTTCTCCCCAGTTTTTTCATAATGTGTTCCTTCAATACCATAGGATAAGAGATTCATCAATTTTTCGTCGGTATTTACAGCTTCTAATAGCTTCATCGCTTCTTTTGGATGTTTCGAGTTCGCACTGATCACCGTACCGCCACCCATTGCTGAAGCATTCGTCACAATTGAATCTACCATAGGCGTTACCACTACATCTTTTTTCACTTGGTCTTTGACTGTTGCTGTATCAAGTGGTCCCATCACGGTTGAAGTAACAAACCATTCTTTCCCAACAATATCGGTTTGTTTTGCCAGTGCTGCATCTTTATTGACATAGCCTTTTTTCATAAAATCTCTCACTTTTTCAACCCGTTCAACGTATGGTTTCTCAAAATAATAATTGACGATCTTCCCTTCATCTCCTTCAAGGTTGATCCCAACGGATGTTGATAATTCATCGAATTTATAAGGGTTTCGGTAACCTTCAGACATGTACCAAGGATTGATTCCTTCTTTTTCCTTGATCGTTTTGAGCCATGGTTCAAGTTCATCATAGGTTTTGATTGATTCATACGGAACATCATATTTATCAACTAGTTCTTTATTGAAGACAAAATATTCCGTAGCAGCGATTTCTTTTTGCGCTGGTACCCCATATATCTTTCCATCAATGGTGGAACCTTTCCAAAAATTCTCGTAGATTTCAGCTTTTAATCCTTGGTTTTCATTATCAAGTAATTCTGTGATATCGTACAATGCGCCCTTTCGAGCATTGGTTAAATAATTAAATCCTCCTAGCCAAGAAGCAGTAAATGCGAGATCAAAGCTTTCTCCGGCATTGACCAGTGCGCTCATCTTTTGGTCATATTCACCCCAGTCAATTTGATTAAGAGACACTGTGACATTATATTTGTCCTTTGTATACTTATTGACCGCCTCATTCACTTTTGCCACATCTTTTTGTGGAATACCCGTTATGTACCAAGTAAGATCCACCGTATCAGACTCACTCGCATTACTGGTTTTGTTACTTGAACATCCTGTTAAAAGACCTCCTGCTAATAATGCAGCTCCTAGCAATACAAATTTTTTCATTATTTTTCCTCCTATACTATTCTTTCACTGCGCCAACAGTTAAACCACCAATAAAATATTTTTGAAAAAAAGGATATGCAATCAAGATCGGTAAAGTAGCTACTACTACCACCGCCATTTTGATCGTTTCAGTGGGTAAAGCACCGGTTTGGGTCATCCCCATTTTTCCAGCATTGTTTGCAATAAATTCAATATTATTCTCCATCTTCATCAACAAATACTGTAACGGTACCAATTGATTATTATCGGTATAAAGTAATGCTGAAAACCAATCATTCCAATAGCCTAAGGTTAAGAATAAGGCAATGGTTGCGATACCTGGCAACGATAACGGAAGTACGATTTTAAAATAAATCAACCACTCACTGGCACCATCGATATATGCTGATTCAATCAATGCTTCTGGGACAGACATTTGATAAAACGTTTTCAAAACCATGATTGAAAACGTGGACATACACAAAGGTAAAATCAATGCCCAGATAGAGTTCCTCAACCCTAAAACATTCACAATCACAATGTAATTACCAATCATCCCACCGCTAAACAACATGGGTATCAAAGAATACCTTGATAAAAACCCTCGATAAGCGTAAGTCTTTCGAGAAAGGGTATACGCAAAGGTCGACATTAAAAACACACCGATGACGGTCCCAATGATCGTAATGAAAATCGTTGTACCGAAAGCGGAAAAAATCGCTCCTTCTTCAAAAATTGCTTGAAAAGCTGCTAGGCTCCATTTTTCAGGTAGCAGTCGGTACCCGTTTCGTTGGATCGATTCTGAATCAGTAAAGGCGATAATACAAACTAAAATAAAAGGAACAGCAGTTAAAAAGGTCAATATCCCTAAACCCAGACTAATCAAAAGGTTATTTTTTTTACTGATTCGTCCAAATCGGTTCAAAGATTCACCTAGTGTTTTTTTTGCTTCCACTCTTTTTCCTCCCTTAAAAGATTCCTTGTGTTTTATCGATTTTTTTGACGATCATGTTGGTTCCTAACACTAAAAAGAAGCCAACTACTGACTGCAACAGTCCACCAGCAGCCGATAAACCGATATCTCCCATAGACGACAATCCGCGATAGATATAAGTGTCAATGGTTTGTGTCACATTGATAAGCGCCCCTGAATCTTTTGGCACTTGATAAAACAATCCGAAGTCTGTCCGAAAGATCCCCCCTACTGCTAAAATCGTCAACATAATGATCACCGGTTTCAACATAGGAATCGTGACATACCAGATTTGTTGGAATTTTGTTGCTCCATCAAGATTAGCTGCTTCGTAATAAGATTTATCAAACCCGCATATTGCGGCTAAAAAAATAATCATATTGTAGCCCATCGTTTTCCACATTTGTACAACGACTAAAATATAAGGCCAATACTTTGCTTGCATATAAAATTGGATCGGCTCTTTCCCAATACTTATCAAAAACTGATTGATAAACCCATTTGTCGGGTCCAAAAATGCAAATACGATATAACTGACAACGACCATCGAAAGAAAGTAAGGAATAAACATGACACTTTGATACAATTTTGATAGTCGCTTACTGAAAATTTCATTTAACAATAATGCAAGGATCAATGGCACGATGATTCCCATAACAATGAACAGCACATTATAACCAACCGTGTTGCGAATAATCAGGCTAGCATTCCCACTTTTAAAAATAAATTCAAAGTTTTTAAAAGCGACCCAATCACTCTTCATAAAACTCTCAAAAAAATTACCACTTAATCGAAAATCTTTAAACGCCACTAAAATCGCAAAAAGTGGAAAATAGGAAAATATCGCAAACCAAATGATTCCTGGTAAAGAAAGGAAAAATAAAGGTCGTTTTTTTTTAAATGTTTTTAACACACGATTTTCCTGCTTCTTTTTGACAAATGTTGCTGCTAAATTTTCTTCCATCCTGTTCAACTCCTTATCTACGTTTATCATAAAGTAAATAAAGCGCTTTCTCAATTTGCGATTTTATAGATTTATTGGCAAAATTATAGACAATATTTTTTGTGTGTAATAAAGACACAAAAAAGAAGAGTCTGGAATATCACTCTTCTCGAAAAATGATTCATGATTTCATTATTGGTTTTGCAACACCTTTCTTAGTCATAAAAAATGATAAAAGAATGATTTTTCATTTTAGGTTCAACGGCTCTCTTTCATTTTCGAACTTGCGTGCTTTATTGGGGGTTATTCCGTATTCTTTTTTATAATGACGATAAAATAAACTGATATCATCATATCCTAAGGCTTTTGCGATCACAGTAATTCTTTCCGTACTCTCTTTGATTCGCTGATTGGCTTCTCTCATACGAATTTTTTTATCATATTCACTAAAACTCATATTCAATTCTTTTAAAAAAAGCTGTCCAAGATAGGCTGGATTCATATGAAACCGCTCAGCTAATGATTTTAAAGAGTAGCGTTTCGTGAAATCCTGATTGACTAGATATAAGATTTGGTCAATCACTGGAGAATGACTTTTTGTGGTACAACTTATTTCAGTCAGTTTTGAACAGATCGTACCTATCTTTTTCTTAAAAACTGATTTGTCTGCTGTCTTTAATGCGTAGATCAATGGTTGTAACTCTTGATAAGCTTGTTCTTGTTTTTCCAGAGTAGCAATCCCTTTGTGAAGTGCGATCAGCAAGTAATGACATACTAACGACTGAATCGGATGGTCTTTCCATTGATCAATATTGGCAATAGCTAATTGTTGGAATGCTTCAATCGATTGGTTTTCAAGATAAGCTAAACTTTTAAAATAAATTTTCTGCGTTAGTTGGTATTCGTTGATCAATGTAGTTTTAGGAAATAGATCAATGACTAATGGGTTTTCCAAGATATTTTTACTTTCCATAAATGGTTCAATACTTCGATAAGAATGCGTGATCTCAATTAATGAATGGCAGCCACTGCCGATGACCGCAAATAAATCAAATGTCTCACATAAATATTGAATACTTAACCGATAATGTTGTTCTTCTTTAGGAGAAAAAAACAAAAGAAGTTTATTCGGTTCCAATAAAAGGCTATAAGGTTGGACGAATAATACCGATAACTGCTCAGAAACACGTTCAAAAAGTTTATCATTATAAAAAGCACCTTCTAGGTAAGTGATGGTATAATTTTGCCAATCCGTGATTGGTTCAAGGATGTCCTGCCATTTTGCTAATTCCGTTGACGAAATTTCTTGATGCAGCAATTTCCGCAACAAATTGACACGAAACACATCAATCTGTTGATTGTTCTTCAAATGCTGAAAGAGTTTTTCTTCTTTTATTTCTCTTGTCAACTTCCCAAAAGTAGTGGCTAACTCAATAGGATCGACTGGTTTTAAAAGATAATCACTGCTTCCAATGAGAATGGCTTGTTTCAGATAACTAAAATCATCATAACTACTGATAAAGATGATTTTTATTTGTTTTTGTACACAACGTGCCTTTTTAGCAAGTGCCAATCCATCAGTATCAGGCATTCTGATATCTGTTAATAAAATATCAATAGCTACCTCATTTAGGATTTTCAATGCTTCAATACCGGAAGTTGTTTTAAATGTCGTGAAATTTTTTGTGTTACCGGTTGTTTTTTTTAGCAGTTTCTCAATTCCTTCTGTGATTAACGGTTCATCATCAACTAGTAAAACATTCACACGATCTCCCCTCCTCTTTTTTTAGGCATGGTGATTTGAAATTTCACATAATCTTCTTGCGTAGTAAATGTTACGCCATACTGATGACCAAAGCGTTGTTTGATTCGATAATCTACCCCAAATAAGCCAGTAGGGGCAGTCATCTCCAGATCATGGCTGTTTTGAGCAAGTTGTTTTTGGATTCTTTGTTTTTCTACTTTTGGAATTGGCTTTCCGTTATTTACTACTTCAATGTACAACCGATCATCCTTTTCAAAACAATGGATCTCGATGAAATTATCCTGGCGTTGCGAATCAATCCCGTGATGAATAAAATTTTCGATGATTGGTTGGATCGTAAATTTCTCAATCAGCAAAGATTCAAGACTTGGATCACAAACAATATCATAAAATAGTGCATCTTCAAAACGTATTTCAAAAAGACTAAGATAAGCATCACAATATTCCAATTCTTCCGCTAAACAAATGACATCTTTCCCCTTGATCAATTTACGGTATAATGTTGCAGCATTTAAGAGCATTCCTGCCACTGCGTGATCTTCATTTAGTTCTGCTTTCATTCGAATTGCTTCTAACGTATTGTAAAGAAAGTGTGGATTGATCTGGGACCGAATACTTTGGATCTGATAATCCTTTTGTTTAATCTTACTTTTATAAACTTGATGAATCTGGTCATTTAACTGATACGCTAATTCATCAATACTAGAAGAGATCAAAGAAATCGCATCATCACTTTTATAGTCGTCTGATTGAGCGAACTTTTCAGGGTCAAAATTCCCTGTTTTTACTTTGGTAATTTTTTGAGTTAGTTGAGAGAGTCTTCCCTCTATTTTTTGCAAATACTGAAATAGAAATGGGAAAAAACCTAAAAACACAAGGATGGCAAAAAAAGAGTAGACAGTATAGATCAAAGAATATTCTGTAAAAACATTGGCATACTTTGTCGTGGCTGTAACCACGTAATGTTCTGCTTGACGTTGGTCTAGAACATATTTTGGTTTTATCTCCGGTGGAATAGGGTTGTTTTTGTAGAAAACTTGAATATTGCCGTTGTTTCTTAACACTTGATAATGAATCTTTTCAAATAATGGAGAAATATCATAATAAAAATAGACATCTGCTGCGTAACTTAAATCTGTTTCTTTATGTAATTCTTTGTGAAATCCAATCAGATTTCTATTCTTATTTATCTTAAAAATTTGCTTTTTTGTCTTTTCGATATCGTTTGGGTCTGCTAGATGAAATTCATCCACTTTTTTCATCGTGGTTGTCTGATCTTTTTGAAAGACTACGCTACGTTTCGTCTGCGCATGATAAATAACTACCGTTGACAAATAATCATTCATTTTAAAGGACTGATTAACAAAATTTTGGGTTCCATTATACTTTGAACCGGCATGTTTCATGTAAGTAGTCGTTTTGTATTCGTAGTATTCTGCGAGTGATAAATTAGTAATTTGCCTCAAATCTTCCAAATCAGGTTGTTCCGCATACAAAAGCGCCAACATATTATCTGTTGCATTTTTCATCATCATAATTTCTGTATAAAAATTTAAGTTGATTTCCTTTAGATTTTCATCTCTTTTTTGATGGAAAGAAACTGTGATGAGATAAATAATAAAGAATAATACTAATAAACTAACACTCATCCACAACATGTAACGATAAAAAGCGTGTTTCAAAAGGTTATGTTTAATCCTCGTCATGCTTTTAGTCATTTCTCTGATCCAATCCCTTAATACTCGCTATCCGAGTTTGTAAAAATGGTGTATAAAAAGTTAAAAACAAGTAGCAGTAGCCACTAAAACCGACAAAAAAGAAGATAGCTGGCGAGCGTGGAAACAATAAAAGAACAAATAACAGATAGGCAATCGTAAAAAGCTGTAATTGCCATTTCTGGAAAGATAAAATCATCGCATTCAACAACGTTTTTAAAAATGTGTTTTGGAAAAGGATCGTTTCCATGATAGCAAAAGGAAGGATCAACATCCCGTAGACCGCTAAAATAGCATAAATAATGACAAATATAGAAAAAATTGGAGAAAGTTCAACCATAAAAAAGAGAAATCCTATTGAAGCAATCAGACTGATGAACAAATAGACAGGTAAACTATCCCAAGAACATGCCTTAGCGATGCTCCGCCAAAAAAATCGGAGATTGCTTTCCTGTTTCTTAATAATAAACTGATGCAGCGATTCAAATAGTGCGATCAATGAAATAGCAAACAGAATCATAAAGAGACCCATTAAGATTAAATATAAAGTAACTCCTTGATAAATCATCAAATAAAGGTAACTAAACAGCGGTAAATTTACAACAATAAAAAAAAGATTGTTTATGACTACATAAATGATCTGTGATGCTACATCATATATTTTTTCTTCCCTTGTCATTTGAATACCCTCCCTAACCAATGTACTATTTTACGTATCTACCTTAACATAAAAGCGTTTTCTTGTAACGGCTATTTCAATTAATTTTTCTCTTTGCTCATTCTTGCTTTTCTTCATATGACCAACTAATATAGGATGTTCTTTCTTTTTACGAACAAAACAGTACGCATTGATTCAACTTTTAAAAAAGGTATCCCAGCTTTTGCCTGTAGACTATTTCCAGATGATTTTTAGACTTACAAAATAACCGTTTTCTCTCTGACTCTTTCGTTCAAATTTTACTTCAACATCTATATTTCCTTTCAATTATTTAAATATTAAATAAAAAAAGTCTAATAATTTATTCTTTTATTCTCTTTATCCACACATTGATTCTTGCTATACTAAGAACGATTGAAAGTTGGAGGTGATGTGTGTGAAAGTGTACTATATTGAAGATAATGTATTCCATCAAGAAGAATTTCGTAAACAATATAATCGTAGTGCTAATTTAGCAGCAATTTCGTTAACCATCCCCTTGCCTTCTCAATTAGAAAAATTCTATGCTGACCTTGATTTTATGCCTATCCAAGACTCAGATATTTTTATTGTTGATATTGAATTGAACCGTTTTCATTCTGGGATTGATTTTAGCAAAAAAATTCGTCAGAGAAATCATTCTTGTTACATCCTGTTTTTGACGAATGACACAACTAAAGGGATGGAGATTATCAATCAAAATATTCGAGCAGATAAATACTATAGTAAAAAAGACATCATGGAAGCTGTAAATGGCTTGGAAGAATTATTATTCAACCATTCGAATTTGCAACAAGGACAAAGTAAACTCATTAAAATCGAATCACTTTCTAAAATCTATTTAATCGACCCTAAAGAAGTCAATTACTTAAGTAAAATCACAGGTTCTCGTTCGACCATTGAATTTTTCTGTCAAACAGAATTTTTTTTGATTCATGGAAAAATTGAAGAACTAAAACAAACGTTTCAAAACTTTCATTTTTTCAATGATTTGAAGAGTTACTCCATCAACCCAGCTAACATTAAATTAGTAGATAAAAAAAACAATGAAATTGTGTTTAAAAATGATGATACCTTAATCCTTAGCCGTCGAAGCATAAAAAAATTAGTGGATTTTATGGAACATCTGAAAAATGAAAATCATTTAGTTCATTAGTCCCATACGTACAACAAAAAGCCACTTGCCTATTCAGTAAATAGGCGAGTGGCTTTTTTTAATGGACTGTTTCTTTTTTCAAAGTTAAGATACAGTAAAAACGTTGCTCTTGTTTGTCATACTTTAAATTCAATGCAAGATTCTCATTCTCTTCTACGATTTTTTTGACACTGTATAACCCAATTCCCTTACTACTTTTCTGACTGGTTGTTCCTTTTTGAAACAATTCAGTTAGATTTTTTCCAGTGTTTTTGCTGGGATTACTAAATTCAAAATAAAAACAATCCCACAAATGTTCAACGATGATCGTGATTTCTTTTTTTTCTTTCGCCATCGTTTGATCATAATGAACAAACGCATTTTCGATAATATTTGTAAATAAGCGAATCATGTCATAGGAATTCATTGAAAGCTTGGGTATGATATGATTAACTTGGATTTTATAAGGTATCCGAAGCTCTTCTGCCCGCTTAACAAATTTGACAAAAACTCCTTGCAACAGTGGATCATAAATTTTTTGTAACTTCATGTGTAAAGCATCGTTGAGTTGCGTTTCAAAAAACTCTTTTTCTTCCCCTACGATGGCCTCTATTTCGTTATGAATTTGTTTATTCTGTACAAGATCTTCCATCACACCAACATAATTTTTATAATCATGACGAAATTCTTCTAGCTTTTGATAATATTCTTCATTTTTTTTCATGCTTTCCAAATAGATCTGATAGTATTCTTCCTTTTTTTCATTCAATAAAATCAAAAGCATAAGTAGTCCATAAAAGGAATTACTAGCAACTAAAATAAAAGAGGTTAAAAGGAAATCCAATGAATCCATCGAAAAAAGCAAATGATACCACAAAAGTGACATGAACATACATATAATCAAAAATGTCGAAAACAGACGATTTTTTTTATATGCGTATAGATAATTACTAATTCGAAACTTTTTATCTAATTCTTTCATTACAATTAGGATTGCCACTAAAAGCAAAATTTCTAGGATCGCATTCGCTAACAAGTCATAATTTTCTAAAAATCGTGGCACTTCAATTGTCAAAAAAACAGAAATACCGATAAAATTTACACAAAAAGTATTTAATAAAAAAACAATAAATAGATTTCTTGTTTCCTGAAAAATATATTTTCCATTATAAAAATAAAGTAAAACCAAAAATACTGGCGTCCATTCAATCAGCCATATATTAAGTAGCGTTAATCCCAAACGAATGAAGCAATCCATAAAAATCCTTTTTTTTGCAAATAAAATGAGACCTATCAGTGCAAAATTAAGATGAACCACTATAATATAAATAATCACTTCCATTAACCCATCCCCCTAAGCAAACCAGTTTATCATTTTCAAACATACCACTTTTTCATTAATTGGTGCCTCCCCTTTTGACAACCAATAACATTACTGTTATAAGATAACATGAATAATAAAAAATACTAGAAAAATCGCAAGCATATTTAGAATATTTGAAAAATTTAATTTTTATTTAACCACCTTAGAGCTTAACTGTAAAACTGAATCTCACGTTACCTTAACCTTCTCAATTAGATAGAAATCCAAGTTTCATTTAATCATCATTTTTTACTAGCATAGAACTATCCAAACTATTTCCACTATTTCAACCAATGAACAGTCTTCTTTGATCAGCATTTGCACCATCCTTAATAAAACAATACAAAAAATAAGCCAAAGATAGCTTAAATACAAAAAGTAATTTTGGCTATCTTTGGCTTATTTCGCTAATTTCAATATTAAACATCTGGATTTCAATCATTTGAATATCCCTGTTAACCAGCTCCACTATATTTTATCAATAAAAGTAACTAAGGGGCATTGACAATTGTCCATTCCACCTGTGATGAATATTCCCCAGCATATCCACCGGGTTGAACATTTAGATAAAAATAGTTTTCTGAATTTTGTAGAATGCTGTAATTCCGGACTTTATTATTAGTTGTTACTTCAGTCATAGGAAGTGTGATCGGATGTTCTTTTTCGATGACTTGTGCCGTATCACCATTTTGATAAAAAAGAGTGGCTGGTAATACTTGTTTACCATCTTTAAACTCTTCAGTTTGTGACACATTAAGTTTCCAATTCATCGGTTTTCCAGTTGTATCTTCTACTAAAAGATTGGCTGCCTGTGTCAAATTTGTTTGAATCGTATGACTAGCAACGGGGATTGCCATGAAAGTCAGAAGATCTGGTACGTTTACAAATCTCACAACCCCCGCTTCTTTGATCACCTTAAATGTTTCAATATTTGATTGTTGTTGTTTTTCATTTTTAACATAAACTTCAAATTGATTTTCTCCTGCTGCTAAGTCTGCAAGTGTGAAATTCTTTGAAAAATCAACCATATTTCCAGGTTGTGTATTCGCAATCGAATCTGAATCATTCAGCTTTTTTTCAACACCATTTAACTTATAATAAATATTGATCCACGAACCACTATCGGCTTTCCACTTGCCACTTAAGGTAAACCCTTGATCCCCCGGGTAAAGAACGAGCGTTTGATTAGCAAGATTATTTGCCAGTTCAATCGTAGGAGGTGAAGCAGGTTTGGTCATTCTTAAGACCGTTGAATCTTGTGCTGACTCACCATTACTTTTTTGAATCATCAAAGTCACATTATTCACTTCTGAAACTGATGGTAGCTGACTCAGGTCAACAGGTACACGAAATGTGCCATCACTCTTGAAGCAAGACAATAGTTCATCAGTGTTCATTATCATCCCATTGATTGTTAAGTAAGCTGTGAGATCGTCCAAAGGACCACTCCATTTACCTGTTAGCGCGATCTGCTCGGAATCTAATTCTAGATTTTTGCTCGTATCATCAAAAGATAAGGCTAACTTTTCTGATTGAAAGCTTGGCATTTCAGCAGATAAAAAATGAGTAAATCCAATATCTTTTTTCATACTATCCCAAACAGATGCACGCAAGACAAATTTATCCTTAGTGACTGCTTTTTCTGTGACTTTGGCACGATAGGTGATCGTCATTGAATCACCCGTTTTTTCCAATAATCGATAAACCGAGTAATTGTCACTATAAGGACCATCAGAGATACCGTCTGAAGCGAGCGGCAATATTTCTGTAATCCGCCCATCATAGGACTTGGAATCTCCAAATTCTGTATGTCCATAAAAGTTATAAGCCGTTATGATGTCATAGGCAACTTCCTTAGATGGAGTCATCAAATTTCCGTTACCTGTTACACCACCATGTTTATAAACAAGTTCGGGTTCTCCTAATAATTCCAACCCTTGCTCTTTATCAGGAAAAACCGTCACTAACGTTGATTGCTTATACTCTTCTTCAAGGTTTGTATCATCTTTTTTTTCTAAAACTGTTGTAACTGTTATCGTATCCCCAATCGCTGTATAATTTGGATTCCCATCTTTTACATAGGTGATTTTAGCATGGATATGTCCACCATAGATGTCAGCTTCTGATTGTCCATCAGGCCATGAATCCGCAACAACTGACTTAGTAGAGAAGGCTAGCTGAAAGAGACTGAACAAAGCAAAATAGGCGACTAGAAATAATAATTTTTTATTCACTTTTTGCTTTTTCATTTCCTTCCTCACCTACCTTTTTGTTGGAACAGTTTGTAACTTAAGAACACAATGATCCCTAATAGTAAGCCGCCTATCCCAATAATCATCGGCAGATAAGATACTTCTGCTTTTTCTTCTGTAATTGCTTCATCATTGATTTTTTTGGCATTTTCTGGTTTGATCGTAAATGTTTTTGCTAAATGCCATTTCTTTTGATTATTTTCTGTTGTCGCATCCACTGTTAACATATAAGTTCCCGGATCGATTTTCTTCTTGTTGACACTGATCGGAAAATCAAAGTTCGTATTGGGTGCGATCGACATATGATCTTTGTTTGCTGTATACAACACTTTTGATGAGCCTTTTTTAGTGATCGTCGCTTCCGTATGAACTTGACTGATGATCGTTGATGTAGGATTTTGTAAATGTGCAAAAATCGTTGCATACGAATTTTGTAACCCAGTTCTTACAGAAATCAATTTCAAATCTGGTGAGACAGGTTTACTGTTGTTCCTAAGCTCAACCCCAATAACATAAGCATACTTATTTCGAATCGCTGTTCCAGAAACTTTTTCACTTTGGTTCTCTTTTTTCGTTACATGGATACCTCCTAAAAGAATCCCGTCAAATGATTCTTTTGGCATTTTCAATTGAAAGTGCACTTCTTTTGCTTCTCCAGCTGGAATTGTTACTTCCTTTGCATCAGTGGTTAAGCAATCACTGACTTGGTATTTGGCAGAGGCATCCTTTTTAACTGTTCGTTGATTATAATCGATCACACCGTTTGTGTTGGTCGCTGCATTGTTGATCTCTATTTCAAAGACACTTTCTTTTTCTCCGACATTGGATAAATGAATGGATAGGTCGCGCGTTTCATTTGGTGCTTCAGTTAAATCAAAATAAGATACATCTTTATTTGTTTGTTCTTCAGGTATATTTGCACTTACACTATATGCAGATTCAGCTGAATCTGCATATGAGGTAAGCGAATTGACATCAAGGATTCCCCAAAATCCGATGATGCCTGTGACTAAACAAATAAAACGATGATGACGTTTATGCATCATTGTGCATCAGTTGGACCTGCAGTAAGGGTCCAAGTAATCGTTGCGGTATACTCTTTTGCTTGAGCAGAACCAGCAGGAACAGTCAATTGAACATTTGTATTGTTTCCTTCTTCTCCTTCAAATACATCTAACCAAGTTCCCTGACCATTCAGACTTTTTGCCGTCATAACTGGTTGAGCTTCATGATTGTTAAAAGTGAAATCAAAAGCATCAGGTTTGCCGCTGATGTTATCAGAAGTCGTTCGAGTATCTCCATTCGCAAATGATAGGATTGCTCCTTTTAATTCAGTGCTGTCAGCTGCTGAAAATTTTGAAGCAGTCGCAGTTAGTGACCAGCCACCAGCTACTCCTCGTTTATCTGTAATTTGAACAAATGGTTTTGCATTTGCTGCGACATAGACTTTTTTATTTTGTGAAATTTCTTGTGTACCAAAACTGATATTGGACACATAGTCAATTGAAAGTGGTCCTTGATCGCCAGTTCCATGATTGTTAGGATCATCTGGATCTACTTCGTCTGGTTTGTCGATTGGATCATCTGGATTATCTGGATTCACTGGTTTGTTGGAATGGGTATCATTCCCTTCGAATGTGATCTTTGCTGTTGAAGTTGCTGAATCACTCATTTCTTCTGCATAGATGGTCATACTCATGGTATTAATGGCTAACACACTTAATAATGTAGTTGCTAGAATATTTTTTTTCATGTTTCTTCTCCTTTAGATTAAGCTGGTGCGTCTGTTAATGTCCAAACAAGTGTGGCAGAATAAGTTCCCGCCAAGTTACCAGAAGGTACTTTTAATGAAACAGCTTCTGCTGACATCTGATCTTCCCAAGTCCCTAGACCGGTTGTTGCGGCAGCAAACATAATATTTTGCGCATCTTTATTTACTGTTACCGTTGCCGTTTCAGCTGCCGGAGATTGATTCTCTGTCACCGTTTTTGCTGTCCCTGCTGGCAAGCTTAGTTCAGCCCCAGCTAACGCAACACCATTTTCAGTATAAAATCCTGCTTTTTCACTATCATAGCTAACTTGTAAGTTCCAACCTGCACCATTTCCTCGTAGATCAGATATTTGTGTTTCAACAAATTCATCTGAATTCCCAGCTGTATAGTTTTTTGTTTCACTAGCGATTTTTTGTGTACCGAAGTCAATATTTGAGATATAGTCAATACGTAAAGCACCGGTGTTTCCTGTTGGAATATACGTACCTGGTACATCTGGTGGATCAATTGGATCCGTTGGTTCATCCGTTTCATCTTGTTTCTCTAACCCAACTTTAGCGATACTTGTGCCATGAGTATCATCGGCTATTTCTGCATAAACGGTTGTTGCTTTCGCACTAATAACGAATGTGCTAAATAGTGCGATTGTTAAAACTACTTTTTTCATTTTTTTCCTTCTTTCCTTTTCTCAGTAAGAGGAAACCTCCTGCTGCTGTTACAATGAGTCCACCACAGATCATCAAAGAACTACTCTGCTGATCAATTGTTTTTGGGAGCTTTCTTTGCATCATTCTTTTTGTCTGCCCGTCTTTCTCTTTTGCCAGATCTTCTGATGATGCATTTGAAGGATTTGGTACAAAGCGGATCCCCGCTGTGCTTTGTACAGATTCAGCGTAGACAATCATTGTTCGCGTATATGCCTCAATGGTCAAAAAAATAAGGAACAAAAAGAAAACAATCGTCATCTTTCTCATCCACTTACCCTCACCTTTCTCTTTACAGCAAATGTAACAAAACCTCCTTTTTTTAATCTTCGCTCAATTGGGTAAATCCTATTTTACTTATATTCATTCTAAAAAAAGGCGTTTGAAACCGTTTAACCTTGCAATTTTTGCTTTTTTTGTCTTAAAAGATGAATCGAACGACTAACTGATAACAAATCGGTGTGATCGATCAAATTTCAAAATTGTTGTAGAGATAGTCAAATAAATACTTTGCTAACAATCGTTGGCTGTTTCTAACAATCTCAAAGAATATTCCCCACATTTTTCAAGCCATTAAGTATTCGTTTCACTATTTATTATGTAGACACTTAACTACGCTTCTGTCCTTAACGAAGACTCTTACAGCAATAAAAATTGACCATAATTAAGAAGAAAGAAAAAAATCAATGGTGAACGTTTCATCCAAATCTATTGACAGAAAATTCAATTTTTTACTTTTTTTGTCTTGACACTGTCCATCATTGCTTCTATAATGAACAAAAATCATTGATAGAGAGAGTAACGAATAATAAGCATTTTAGAGAGCGATTGGTTGGTGGAAAATCGTAGGTCTATTATTTGTGAAAGTAACTCTGGAGATGCACAAGTGACGTTAGAAGTTTGTGCCGGTGATCCCCGTTATCGGATAATGCGCTTCACTATTAGTGAGTCGCTAAGAGATTGTTTATTCATAAACAAAAAAAAACGGTGGTACCGCAATGTCAATTGCCCGTTGGAATAATTATTCCAACGGGCTTTTTGTGTTTTTCACCAAAGAAAGGAAAAGATATATGCAAATTTTTAGACAAAGACGAGTCAGACGTTTAGCTTCATTTCATTTATGTTAACTAAACGATTAAGGAGTTATTTATGATGGAAAAATTATCAACAAAGAAATTATTTTTATTAGCTTCACTCATTTTCGGAATGCTTTTTGGAGCAGGTAACCTTATTTTCCCTGCTCATTTAGGTCAACTTGCAGGTAGTCATTGGTTATCTGCTGGGATTGGTTTTTTGATCTCCTCTACTTTATTACCTTTAGCTGCACTGATTGCCTTAAGTAAAACACGCTCAAGCGGGTTGTACGATTTTGCTAAACCAGTGGCTGCGTGGTATGGTACCTTATTTCTTATTATGAACCATATGGCCTTAGGACCTTTATTCGCCACTCCCAGAACTGCTGCATTAGGATATCAATTTAGTTTAGGAATGATTTTACCAGAAAAGTATACAACGATTGGCTTATTTATCTTTTCGGTTATTTTCTTTGGCTTAGCCTATTATTTATCAACTCGTGAATCAAATTTATTAAAAATCATTGGAAAATATTTAAACCCATTATTTTTAATTTTACTATTCGCTGTGTTTATCGTCGCTTTGATTCTTCCCTTAGGACCATTGGATGCCAAGCCTGTACTGGATTACCAACAAGCAGCAACTACCAACGGCTTTATCGAAGGATATAATACAATGGACGCATTAGCCTCATTAGCTTTTGGAATTACGATCATTCGTGCGCTTCAAGGAATGGGGATTCATGATGAAGATCAGATTGCTAAAAATACTGTAAAATCTGGTCTATTAACGATGGTTTTATGTGGTGGTATCTATTTGGGGATTATTGCATTAGGTACGATGTCTTTAAATCGCTTTGGTATCTCCGAAAACGGAGGGATTGCATTAACTCAAATCGTCCAATCCTATTTTGGTAAAGTGGGATTGATTTTTATGGCCTTGATGACGCTGTTAGCAGTTTTCACTTCTGCGATGGGATTGATTGCCTCATTTGCCCAAGATTTCTCTGTCCGCTTCCCTAAGATCGGCTATAAAGGATGGCTTCGAATCACTACATTACTTTCTTTTATTACCGCAAACTTTGGACTTGACACCATTATTGCTTGGACCATGCCATTTTTAATGATTCTTTATCCTCTTTCCATGGCAATGATCATCCCAGCACTTTGCTCTGCCTTTTTCCAAAATCGCAGAATCGTTTATCAATTGACGACAATCTTTACAGCCATACCTGCTTTATTTGATGGTATCAAAGCATTACCTATTCAAAATCATTTGACAACAAATTTAACCAATTGGTATGTTCATACGATTCCATTTGCTTCCAGTGGTGTTGGTTTTATCCTACCAGCAATCAGTGGCTTTATCATAGGCGTACTGTATTGTTTAATTTTTAAACAAAGAACTGAGTTAGACCCTTCTCTATCTAATTGAGTCTTGTAACGGACAAAGAGAAGTTTTACCGAAATATGACGCTTCATTTGATAATTTGAGTGAAGCCAGAAGAAAGAAGCAAAAAAGAACAATGTTGATTATCTTTTGATAAACACATTGTTCTTTTACTAGTTTTCATTGATTGACCTGATCTTGTAAGAGAATTTGATTGTTGATCAGATCTGAGATAAACTCTGTGATATATTTTTCTTTTTCTTCATTAGAATAGTCACCAGAATCAGCAAATCGTATTAATACTTTTTCTTTTACATGACTAAGTGCTACATTTGTTTTTAATAATTCAAATATATAGATCGATACTTCATTATCTAAAAGATAGATTTCATCATTCAAGGAAAGATAGAGGTCGTTCCCTAATTTCTCATAGGCCAATTCGCCGTTCAGTCTCACCTAATCACGCTCCTTCAGGTCATTTCTGTCTGTTTCCAGATACGATACATTTGATTTTTTATTAACTCTTGCAATAATTGACATTCAGAGCGATCCACTCCATGAATATCATTGGTATGATAATAATGTTGCGCACGACAACCACCACCGCATAAATAGCGAAAAGAACAAGTTTGACAACCAGATAAATGATGGATATTTTGAGATTCAAGCAATTCTATCTCTTTATGGTTATAAATATCAGCTAATTTGTTTTTTCTGATATTACCTAATTTATAGTCATCTGTCTCCAATAATTTACATGCAAAAATATCCCCAACTGGATTGATAACTAACTCTCCCAAACCCAAACCACAAGATTCTTTAATTGTAAATGGCTTTAAAAATGCAGATCGTTGAGCACTTTTTTCTTTGCACTCGATTTCTTTTCTTTCTTCAAAAGATAATGAAATATCTGCCATACTACCTCTTCCTAATTCGCTAAATCCACCTAATTTATAGGCGATTCCATTCTCTTTAAAAAACTCAATCGTTTGATCAACTGATTTTAAGTTATAGTTGGTAACGGTTGCATTAACGTAAATATTATGGAAACCGATATCTAAAAGATTACGGATACCTCTCATTGCTATTTCATAACAACCTCTACCACGGTTCTTGTCATTCTCTTCTTTATCAATCGAATCCAAGCTGATGGTCATTGATTCGCATCGATCTGCCAAGAATTGTGCATTCCTTTTTTTTCCAATCAAGGTTCCATTAGTGATCAAACCAACCGATAAGCCTAGTTGATAAGCATAATCGATATATTTTAAAGAATCATGATTCAGTCCTATTTCTCCACTAGTAAAAATGACTTTTTTTACACCACAGTCTTTTAATTGATCTAATAGTTGGAACCATTCAATAAAAGACAATTGATCCGGATAGTTCTTGGTCATATCTGCTTCTGCGTAACAATACACACATTTTAAATTACATTGATGTGTCAACGCCAAATAAGCGGTTTCAGGAATGGTGACTTCATTTTTTTTTACTTTTAATGGCTCATCTAATAGAAGCTGAAAGATTTTTAGTTTTTTTTGCGTAGACTCGGATAACGATGAATACTTTCGTAGCTTCACCAACTCTAACTCTTCTTTAGAAATCACTAGCCAGCTGCTTCTTAGAACATTATGGAGAATCACTTCATCAAGAAAAGGATAAGCGTATAAATTTTCCTTGATTTTCATAGATCACTCACCTCTTTTATTAGCATCACAAACGAATAATAACATTTTGACTATATTAAATAGGAAAATAAAGTCGCCTTTTTAACAGGGGAGTTTTGTAGGGCAACTTTATTTTCCAATTAAAAATGGACATCGGAAGACTAGATTAAGAACCGTTACCAATCAATAACCCACAAGAACATGGGGACAAAACATTGCCAGAGATTTTTTTTAGTACAGGTTTCGTAAACATAACAAGTCTCCTTTCTGAACTTTTAGGAAAAAGCACGATAATATTCATTTTTTTTCCTAAATATAGTATAAACTTTGAATGAAAATATTGTCAATGACGGTTCGAGAGAAAAATTATTAAAACCTTAGTTATAAAATAAAAAAAATTAAACAATTTATGCGTTTCTTTTATATAACGCTAAAATTTCTAAGACACGTTGATTTGTTCTTCTGACTTATTTGATTGGATTCATTACTATCTATAAGTAAATTTGTTTTTATTTTATTTCATCACCTCAAATTTCCATAGTGATCATAAATTTCCATTAAGTTATTTTAAATAACGATTTTTTAAGTTTAAATTTGAAAAACACTGCTTTATCTGTTTATTTTATTCTAAACATAACGATTATTTAACGAACAAATCTATTTTTTTCATAAGAATTTTAGTATAATTACAATCTATAAAGTATATTTAATTCCTCATCAATCTGAAACTAACTTTTGGGTCATAAGGACTTTATTTTAATTCGATACCACGGTGTTTAAATAAGTGGTTTAATTTTTAGGAGGGATATATTGAAAGGTTATTATTCAGTACAAGAATTAGCCGACCAACTTGGTGTGACGACTCGTTCAATTCGAAACTATCTGCACGAAGGGAAATTAAAGGGAACAAAAGTTGGAGGAAAATGGAAGTTTTCTGAACAAAATTTGTTTGATTTCCTTTACGGTGACAAGGAAAATCTAATGATCCAAAAAGATTATCAAGTGACGCTTGATGTCCCTGTCACATTAAAATTATCTCTTGTAACAGATGATTTTCACGAAATGGATGCCTTTAAAGAGCAACTTTTTAACTATCATTCAGAGGTTTATGCTAATAAAAATGATCGATTGATCCAATACACGCATTTCAAAGAAAATGAATATGATATCTTAATTGGTGGTAACTTTAATTATGTCACTAATTTCGGGTCATGGATCTATGAACAACTACAAAAACAAACATCCATTTCACTAAAAAAGAATTAGTTTTTTATTTGGAAAAAGAGACTGTGAAAGAAGCGATTTGCTCTGATGACAATAAGCCTGAATTTTTTGAAACAGCTTCCCATGTTTCAAAAAATTCAGGCTTATTTCAAGAACTGGATGCATAAGCACCGTGCATAAGAGATTGCGAAAAGAGCGTTTGACCTGAATACTCACCAAGTAAAAACTAAGACGAATAAACGTAGGAGCAATCAAGATAAAAATCTCGAAACAGCTCCCCATGTTTTGTGGATTTTTGTCTTATTGGCAAAGGTCAGCTCTTTGAATGTCGTTTACTGTTTTTTTAGATTCTGAATTTATTATTTCCCATATTTCTTGTTTCTATAATAATGGTAAGTAGCTTTAACCCTTACCACCTTGAAAGGATGGATATAGTTTCATGCCACCATCTACAAATAAAGTAATTCCTGTCACATAACTGGATTCATTAGAAGCGAGCCAAGCAGCAGCAGCGGCGACTTCCTCGGGTTTACCCACTCGTTCCATTGGTATCATGCTTTCTAGAATTTCTTTTTCTTTTGGATCTTCAAATTTTTCTGCATTAATCGGAGTTTTGATCGCCCCTGGTCCAATACTGTTGATTCGAATATTTTCTGGTGCGTACTCCATGGCTACTGTTTCTGTAAACAGCTTGACACCGCCTTTTGATGCTGCGTAATGAGCAAATGTCGGCCAAGGGATTTGTTCGTGAACGGAGGACATATTGATAATATTACCTTTGATCTGATGAGTTTTAAAATAATTCAACGCTGTTTTTGTCCCTAAAAATACGCCTGTTAGGTTCACCTTTAACACTTTCTCCCAATCTTCTAATTCCAGCTCATGGGTTGGTTTTTGCGTTTCCATACCAGCATTATTAACCCAGATATCTAAACTTCCGAATGTTTCGATTGCTGCTTTGAGCAGACGATCCATCCCTTCTTCTGTACTGACATCCGCTTCGACAGCTACTGCTTTGCCACCATTTTTTTCGATCTCGGCTACTGCTTCTTGTGCCCCTTCTTCATCCGAATGATAGTTGACAACCACACACATTTTTTCTTTACCAAAGCGTTCACAGATTGCTTTACCGATCCCTTTTGATCCTCCAGTTACTACTGCCACCTTATTTGTTAGATCTTTATACATATACTTTCCACCCTTCTTTTTCACCTACTGCATACTTCCTATATCAAGTGTACAATAGCACCCTGTCTTTTAGGCAAACGATACGCTTATTCGATCGATTTACTTTTTTCTATAATAAAAGAGTCAGCATGCTACTTGCTGACTCGAATGATTTCACCAAAAAAGGCTTTTTTATTGTCTTCAGTTAAATTCAATACTTTTATTTAAAATAGTCCGCTGTCGCTTTTTCGTCTGCTTTCAGTTGTTCAATCAATGATTCAACGTTTGGAAATTTCACTTGGTTTCTCAAAAAATGATGCCAACGGACTTTTACATGCTCTCCATAGATATCTTGAGCAAAATTTAAAATATATAATTCAACGGTAAGTTCACGATCATCACCAAAGGTATCATTATGACCTATTGATCCCATTGCTTGATACCACGTTTCACCAACTTTGATCTCTGAAACATAGACACCTTCTTTTGGAAGATGAACAGTACTTTTAACTTTGATGTTAGCTGTTGGGAATCCTAGCAGGCGGCCACGAGCATCGCCATGGACTACCACCCCTTCGACCTCGTAAGCAGCCCCCAATAAACGTGTTACTTCATTTATTTCTCCTGCGTTTAATAATTCACGTATCCGTGTCGAACTAATCTTCTCGCCACTGTCTTCTTCTTTTGGTACAGTGATGATTTCAAATCGATTTTTTGCATAACTTGGTAAGTGCGCTACATCTGCAATTTCTTTAGGTCCGTAAGTATAGTCAAAACCAGAAACAGCATATTTTGCATGAAGTCCTACGATATATTGATCAACAAATTCTTGTGGAGCTAAATGAGCAAACGATGACGTAAAATCGATTTCGTATAAATAATCAACACCTAATAGGGCCATTTTTTCTTCTTTTTGTTCCAGAGTAGTCAAATATTTTACTTGACTTGGATTTATTTTTTTGAAGACGATTGAAGGATGTTGGTTGAAAGTCATCAAAGCTAATTTCAATCCTTCTTTTTTAGCAATTTCTTTTCCCCGATTGATAACACGTTGATGGCCTAGATGTACCCCGTCAAAAAAGCCTAAAACAAGTACAACGTCTTCTGGTGGGATCTGATCTGCTTGATAAGGATGTCTAATTTTGATAATTTTCATTTTTATACCTCATTCCTCAACACTTTGCTTGGTTTTAATTTATTTTTTTCTTTTGGATTTGGCTGGTAAATACTTACTACTTTGTCTTGGTAAAAAAGTGCGATCTCTTCTGTCGGCATTTCTGCTAAGTTAAATACCTGATAATCTAAGCGCATACCATTTTTAACTTTTTCCCAAACACGATCACTAATGTCTACTCTCTTAAAACGAGCAACACCAGCTTCTAGTGGCAATAAATGTTCTTCAAAGGTTCCTGCAAGCATATAATCTGCTACTTGCTGTAAAGTGATTGCCTGCTCCTTCTTCATTCCTCCACTAGCTGTTCGAGTTAGATCGGACATGTGAGCAGGATAGCCTAATTTTTTCCCAGTATCAACAGCAAGCGTTCGTACATAAGTCCCTTTCCCGCATACTACCTCAAAACGCCAAGATAGCAACCCCTTCTCTTGGTCCCAATGCACGTCACTTGTTCTTTCAAAACGTTCAATCTGCGCTTTACGCACGGGACGTGTAACTGTTTCATTGTTTCTGGCATACTCATAAAGACGTTTGCCGTTCACTTTGACAGCTGAATACATCGGTGGTATCTGAGTGATTTCCCCGATAAAACTTTTCATCGTTTCATCAATTTCTTCATCACTGATTAATCGATCAACTGTTTTACTTTCGACGACCTCACCAGATTTGTCTTCTGTCGTTGTACTAAATCCTAATGTAATCTCTCCTTGGTATACTTTTCCTGCATCGCTTAAATATTCGATAACTTTAGTCGCTTTTCCAAGGCAAATCGGTAACACACCATCAACATCAGGGTCTAACGTACCACCATGACCAATTTTTTTCATATGTAAGATTTTTCTTAATTTAAATACACAATCATGACTTGTCATGCCACGTTCTTTCCACAAAGGTAATAATCCATCCATGTTTTTTCTCCCTATCCAATAAAATATCAACTTTGTCATTATAACACATCCCACAATAATGTGACGATTTTACCTTTTTTCGCTACGTTTTTATTATTTGGCAACAAACTTGTAATAAAACTTCACAAACCTGTAAATACAATTCATGTTATTCTCTTAGACAAAGGCAAGCTTGAATCCTTCATTTGCAGCCTTTGATTAAAACGAGTCGCAGCTTTTAAGGAATAAATGATCCTAGTCTTCCCCAAAACAAAAAACTGAGGGTCATATACGAATCTCGAAAAGAGTCTGAAGTATAAATCTAACTCTTAATAAACGGTGTCCAAGAAGCCACTTCTTAAAAATAAGAGAGAATTTTTCAAAATAAGAAAAGCTATTTTAAAAGATTCTCTCTTATTCGTTTGGAGTTGACCGCTTCTTTCACAACCTGTTCGAGACACGTACAAATTGCTCATTTTTTTCTCATGTATTCTGTACAGTAAAATTATGGTACTGTGCGTTTGTCATTTTAAACTACTTGCATTGTGTAGTTTGAACTTTTTTTCTAAAAAATTGGATGATGGTGTAACTGCGGTATCTCTGCTTTATAAAAAGCTAAAACTAAAAAAACTACTAAAAAAGAGCTATAACCCCACTTCTTAAGGTTTATAGCTCTTTTTGTTTTAATCTTTATTTAAATTACGAAGCAACTCATCAATGTGGTTACCATACCCCACTGACTCATCTAATTCAAAAGTTAATTCAGGCGTTTTATAGATGCTTAAGTTGTGTCCTAATTCACGGCGAATCAGTCCACTTGCTTTTGCTAGGCCTTCCTGTGCTTTTTTCTTATCTGAAGCTAAGTCAGATAAAATACTATAATAGATGGTTGCTTGTTGTAGATCTCCCGTAACGTGGACATCAGTGATTGTCACGTTTTCTACACGAGGATCACGAACTTTTTTGCGTAAAATATCATTTACTTCTTTTAAAATTTCTTGACCGACTCGGCGGTCTCGATAGTTTGCCATATTGAGCGGCCTCCTAAAATTAATTTGTTTTGATTTCTTCCATAATGAAGCCTTCGATGACGTCATCGACTTTGATGTCATTGAATTTTTCGATCATTGCACCACATTCATAACCCATTTTAACTTCTTTTACATCGTCTTTGAAACGTTTCAAGCTAGCTAGTTGTCCTTCGTAAATGACGATACCATCACGGATCACGCGAACGCCACTATCACGTCGAATGTATCCTTCTGTGACATAAGCCCCAGCGATCGTTCCAACTTTTGATACTTTGAATGTTTCTCGAACGATCATTTGACCAGTGATTTTTTCTTCAAACTCTGGATCTAGCATCCCTTTCATCGCTGTTTCGATTTCTTCGATTGCTTTATAAATGATTCGGTGTAAACGAATGTCCACTTCTTCATTATCCGCTTGAATTTTAGCTTGTGGTGTAGGACGAACATTGAACCCAATGATGATCGCATTACTTGCTGCTGCAAGGGTTACATCACTTTCATTGATGGCACCAACTGCAGAATGGACGATTTTCACACGTACGCCTTCTACATCGATCTTTTGCAATGAAGCAGCCAATGCTTCTGCAGAACCTTGTACATCAGCTTTAATGATAACATTTACTTCTTTTAATTCGCCTTCTTTTAAGCTTTCAAACAAGTTGTCCAATGTTACCCGACTAGTGATCGCACGATGTTCTAACAACGCACGTTTGGCACGTTCTTCACCGGCTGCACGAGCAGTTTTTTCATCTTCAAAGACAACAAAGCGGTCACCTGCTTGTGGCACATCGTTTAACCCAGTGATCTCAACTGGTGTTGCTGGTCCAGCAGATTTTTCACGACGACCTAAGTCGTTGACCATCACACGCACACGTCCATAGGTATTTCCTACTACAATTGGGTCACCTACGTTTAAAGTCCCTTGTTGAACAAGTAATGTTGTAACAGGTCCTTTTCCTTTGTCTAGACGTGCTTCAATTACTGTACCAATTGCTCGTTGTTTAGGATCTGCTTTTAGATCCTCTACTTCCGCAACTAGCAAGATCATTTCCAGCAATTCGTCAATATTTTGACCAAATTTAGCAGAGATTTCAACGAAAATCGTTTCTCCACCCCAAGCTTCTGGAATCAATTCATATTCACTTAATTCTTGCATCACGTGTTGAGGATTTGCCCCTGGTTTATCAATCTTATTAACAGCAACGATAATTGGTACGCCAGCTGCTTTCGCATGGTTGATTGCTTCGACTGTTTGTGGCATAACACCGTCATCTGCTGCTACAACTAAGATCGTGATATCAGTGATACTTGCTCCTCGCGCACGCATACTTGTAAATGCAGCATGCCCAGGTGTGTCTAAGAATGTGATTGGTTTGCCATCGATATCGATTTGGTAGGCACCGATATGTTGTGTAATCCCACCAGCTTCGCCACTTGTTACTCGTGAATGACGTAATGTATCAAGTAATGTTGTTTTCCCGTGGTCGACGTGTCCCATGATTGTTACAACTGGTGGACGAGAAACCAATGTATCAGGATTTAATTCTTCTGGTTCAAAGAATTTGTCGATATCTGCGATATCTACTTGGATTTTTTCTTGTGGTTCCATCCCATAATCTGTTGCTAAGAGTTCAATCGTATCTTTATCTAGTGCTTGGTTTTGGTTGACCATTACGCCAAGCATAAATAATTTTTTGATGATCTCTGCTGGTTCACGATGGATTTTCTTTGCAATATCCGCAACGTTCATGCCTTCAGTATACTCTAATACTTCTGGTAACTCACGGAATTTACGTGGTGGTACAGCAGGTTTATTGGAAGTTTGTTGTTTTCCTTTTTTCCCTTTTTTGTTAAAACGATTGCGGTTGTTATTGTTAAATTTACCACGATTATTATTGTTGTTACGGTTTTGGTTACCACCTTGGTTTGATCCTTGGCGATTTTGGTTTCCGCCTTGTGTTGATCCTTGGCGGTTTTGATTGCCACTTTGTGTTGCTCCTTGACGGTTTTGGTTATTTCCGCCTCCATTATTACTTCGGTTTTGGTTTGTTGATTGGTTTTTTCCTTGATTCACTTGACCGCTCCCTTGACCGCGATCTTGATAGTTGCGGTTATTTTTTTGTTGTTTCGTTTTTGTTTCTTGTTTCTTTTGTTCATTCGGCTGGTTTGTGGCTGGCTTTTGGCTGGCTTGCTGTGCTGGTTTTTCATTCGTCTGTGGTTTTTTGAACGCTTGTTGCAACTTCTTTTCATCACCAGTTGTGATTGCTCCCATGTGATTCTTCACATTAATCCCAAGTTGCTGCGCCTTTTCCACAACGTCTTTACTAGGCTGATTTAATTCTTTTGCTAGTTCATAAATTCGTTTGTTGCTCATGCAATCACCTTCCTAACCTTCAATTAGCTCCTTGGTTTTCTTCGCAAAACCGTTATCTACGATTCCAAATACTTTGCGAGGCTTCCCAATCATCTGCGTGATTTCAGCTTCGGAAAATAGTTCAAAGCAAGGAACTTCATAATATGAACTCTTATCTTTCACTTTTTTCTTCGTATTCTCACTCGCATCATTTGCTACAAACACGATCTTTGCTTTCTGTTTACGAATGTCTGCAATGGTCAACTCCTCGCCGGTAATCAACTTACCAGCGCGCATCGCTAACCCAATGAGATTCATGGCTTTTTGCCGATTTCCTTCATTCATTTACCGAATAGCTCTTTTCGTGCTTTTTGATGGGTTACATAATCGAGTAACTCTTGGTAGAATTCATCTGTCAAAGTCGTTTCTAACGCCCGATCAAGAATCTTCTTATCCCAAGCTTGTTGTACTTCAGCTGGCTCAAGTGAGACATACGCACCACGGCCTGGCATTTTCCCAGTGGGATCAATCGATACTTCCCCTTCTTTGGAACGGGTAATTCGAATCATCTCTTTTTTGGGTTTCATTTCACCTGAAACCACAGATTTGCGTAAAGGAATCTTCCTTTGTTTCATCTCTTCGCCTCCTAAGCTAATTGTTAAGCATCTTGATCCGTATTTTCAACTGTTTCATCGTTGAAAGCAATCGTTTCATATTCATCATCTGTATAATCAGATTGAACGATCACTTCATCATGAGCGACTTCTTCAGAAGCTACTTCTTGATCTTGCGCTTGTTTTTCATAATATTCAGCCATATCTGATTCTGACTTGATATCGATTTTGTGATTTGTTAGTTTGGCAGCCAAACGTGCATTTTGTCCACGTTTACCAATCGCTAAGGATAATTGGTAATCTGGAACGACAACGGTACAAGCTTTAGGATTTTCTTCATCAAAAATCACATCGATCACTTGCGCTGGATTCAGAGCATTCGTGATAAATACCGCTGGATCTTCGTTCCACTCAACGATATCCATGTTTTCACCCTTTAATTCATTCACGATCGCTTGCACACGCTGGCCTTTTGGTCCAACACAAGTTCCAACTGCATCAATATTTTCATCATTTGAACGAACGGCTACTTTTGAGCGATCGCCCGCTTCTCTAGCAATGCTTACGATTTCAACGATCCCATCGTAAACTTCTGGCACTTCTTGTTCGAATAAACGGCGTAATAGATCTGGATGGCTACGGCTAACGAAGACTTGTGGACCTTTTGACGTATTTTCTACACGAGAAACGTACACTTTGATACGATCATGCGGTTGATAAAATTCATTAGGCATTTGATCTTGTTTCGATAAAACAGCTTCGATCTTTCCAAGATTTACATAGATATATCGTTTATCTTGACGTTCAACGATACCTTGCATAATGTCTTTTTCATACGCGCTGAACTCATTGTAAATGATGGTTCTTTCTGCTTCTCTGACACGTTGTAAAATAACTTGTTTTGCTGTTTGTGCAGCAATTCGTCCAAAGTCTTTTGGTGTCACTTCAAAACGGATGGTATCACCAATCTCATATGCCGGATTAATCAAAAGCGCATCTTTTAATGATACTTCTAATTGTGAATCCATTACTTCTTCAGTAACTTCTTTCACAGCATAGACGTGAATTTTCCCTTTCTTTTGATCAAATTCAACTTCAACATTTTGAGCTTGACCATAATGGCGTTTGTATGCAGAAACTAAAGCAGCTTCTAAAGCGTCGATCACGATTTCTTTTGAAATCCCTTTTTCAGCTTCTAATGCATCTAATGCGTTTAGCATTTCTTTACTCATTTTTCTGTTTCCTCTCCGTGATTAAAATTGGATCGCTAAGCGAGCTTTGGCAATATTTTTTCGGTCAAGAATTAATTCTTTTTCCCGTGTTTTTATGCGTATTTTCAATATCAGCTGTTCAGCATCAACTGATTGGAGAAATCCTTCATATTGTTTTTCTCCATCAACTGGTTGATAAAGAGAAACATGGATATATTCTCCAAGCGCTTTTTCGTAATCTTTCTCTTTTTTTAATGGGCGTTCTGCCCCTGGAGATGATACCTCTAGAAAATAAGCTTGTGGGATAGGATCTGGATCTGCTGCATCAAGTTTTTCGCTAAGTTTTTCGCTAACCCATGCACATTCTTCGATATCGATTCCGCCATCTTTGTCAATGAATACTCGTAAGAACCAACTTTTGCCTTCCTTCACAAATTCTACTTCGACAAGTTCAAAATTTTGTTCCTCTAAAATCGGAGTCACCATTGCTGTGACTGTTTCAACGACGCTACTCAAAAAGTTCGCCTCCTTAAAATTGCTTCCGTAATTCCATTAAAAAGAGTGAGCGAAAATTCCGCTCACTCACAGTTAGTATCATTACCTATAAATAACTATACCATATTTCATTTAAAATGACAAGCTTCCACGCTAACCCTTGATTAGAACATATCAAACAAGGAAAGTTGGTTTTCATCTGGAAGGTCTTTCAATACCCCGTTGTCGTTCATATACTCAATCAACGTTTTAGAAACTTTTCCTCGTGTAGCAAGATCTTCTTTTGATAAGAATGGTCCATCTTTTCGTGCTTCAACGATTTGTTTTGCAACGTTTGTTCCTAAACTTGGGACAGCTCTAAATGGTGCGATCAATGTGTCTCCTTCGATCACGAAGTTCACGGCATCTGATTTATATAGATCGATCATGCCAAAATGGAAGCCTCTTTCCAACATTTCATTCGCTAATTCAAGGACGGTCAACTGATTTTTCTCTTTGACTGAGGCATCCAAACCTTTATCTGTGATTTCTTTCATCGCTTGTTTTACCGCATCTTTCCCTTTACACATAGCCACAAGATTAAAATCATCCGCTCGAACTGAGAAATAGGCACAATAGTATAAAATAGGGAAATAGACTTTAAAATAAGCTACACGTAAGGCCATCAAAACGTAAGCCGCTGCATGGGCTTTTGGGAACATATATTTGATTTTAGAACAAGAATCAATGTACCAATCTGGAACATTGTTTTCTTTCATGGCGGATAGATAGGTTTCTCGTAATTCATCAGGGATCTTGTTCCATAGCCCTTTACGAACGGTTTCCATAATCTTAAAAGCCATCCCACTATCTAATCCAGCATGGATTAAGTAAACCATGATATCATCCCGACAACCAATTACTTCAGCCAAAGTTGCATCCCCACGTTTGATCAATTCTTCTGCATTGCCTAACCACACATCGGTCCCATGTGATAATCCAGAAATCTGTAAGAGTTCAGCAAAAGTCGTTGGATGTGTTTCTTCCAACATTCCCCGAACAAAGCGTGTCCCAAACTCTGGGATACCTAGTGTCCCTGTTTTAGAATAAATCTGTTCACTGGTAACGTTCAAGACATCTGGACCGGCAAAAATTCTCATTACTTCTGGATCGTCAGTTGGGATCGTTTGTGGATCGATTCCCGATAAATCCTGCAACATACGGATTACTGTCGGATCATCATGTCCCAGAATATCAAGCTTCAGTACATTATCATGGATAGAATGGAAATCAAAATGCGTTGTTTTCCATTCTGAATTTTGATCATCTGCTGGATATTGGATCGGTGTAAAATCATATACGTCCATGTAATCGGGAATAACGATGATCCCCCCTGGATGTTGTCCAGTCGTTCGCTTCACGCCAGTCGCACCTTTGGCTAATCGATCAACTTCAGCACTGCGAAATTGTAAATTATGATCTCGCTCATAACCTTTAACAAAGCCATAAGCTGTTTTATCGGCAACTGTACCGATTGTTCCTGCTCGATAAACATATTCTTCCCCAAACAAAACTTTCGTATAGTTGTGCGCTTCTGCTTGGTAATCACCTGAAAAGTTCAAATCGATATCTGGTACTTTGTCTCCATGGAACCCTAAGAACGTTTCAAAAGGAATATCATGGCCATCTTTATTTAATCGTGCGCCACATTTCGGACATTTTTTTTCAGGCATATCAAACCCCGAACCGTAAGTACCATCTTCAAAGAATTCTGAATACTGGCAATCAGGACAATAATAGTGAGGGGCTAATGGATTTACTTCAGTGATCCCAGTCATTGTCGCAACAAAACTAGAACCAACTGATCCACGTGAACCAACTAAATAACCATCTTCGTTACTTTTATGCACCAGTTTTTGCGCAATCAAATAGATCACAGAAAACCCATTCCCGTTGATCGAATTCAATTCTTTTTCTAATCGTTTTTCAATGATTTCTGGTAATGGATCACCGTACAACTGTTTAGCTCTGGTATAACTCAAATCAGAAATCTCTTCTTCAGATCCAGGAATTTTTGGCGTATACAAATCATCTTTCACCGGAATGACCTCTTCACAAAGGTCAGCAATCTTATTCGTATTGTCAACGACGATTTCTTTCGCTAGATCTTTTCCTAAAAAGTTAAAAGCAGTCAACATCTCATCTGTTGTTCTAAAATGCACATCAGGCAAACTATGTCGGTTCAACGGATTAGCCCCACCCATTGAATTAATCAAAATCTTCCGATAGATTGCATCTTCTTCATTAAGGTAATGCACATTCCCAGTAGCAACGACGATTTTGTCCAATGACTTTCCGATTTCAACTAGATTTTTGATGATTTCTTCTAAATCATGTTCATTTTTGACTAGTTCTTGCTCAAGCAATGGTGCATAGACCGCTTTTGGCATCACTTCAATATAATCATAAAATTTTGCTCGATTTCTAGCTTCTTCAATTCCTTTTTGCATCATTGCTTCGAAAATCTCACCTTTATCACAAGCAGAGCCAATGAAAAGATTCTCACGTAATTTCTTCAGTTGTGAACGAGGAATACGTGGGACACGTTCAAAATATTCCACATTCGACATCGAGATTAATTTGAATAAATCTTTTAATCCAGCTTGATTTTTCGCTAAGATCGTCACATGAAATGGCCTTGCTCGTTTATATGAATCGCCTTCTCCCACATGAGCATTGAGTTGATCATGGTAGAGCATCTCATGGTTTTCCATTGCTTCTTTAACGAAAATCCATGCTAAATGACCTGTCGCTTCAGCATCGTAAATCGCTCGGTGATGCTGTTCAAGACTGACACCAAATTTTTTAGATAACACACCTAGACCAAATCGTTTAAATTGAGGATACAGATATCTGGCTAATTCCAGCGTATCGATGACTGGATTCGTCGCCTCTGGGATTCCATATTTTGCATAACTTGTATTCAAGAATCCCATATCAAACGCGGCATTATGGGCGACCAGAATCGAATCTTTTGAAAACTCGAGAAACAAACGTAGGACTTCTTCTTCTGATTTAGATCCTCGTACCATTTCATCTGTGATCCCAGTTAGATCAATCGTTGTGCGGGAAAGTGGGTGTCCGGGATCAATAAATTCATCAAAGCTTTCAATGACATTCCCTTTATACATCTTGACCGCAGCTAATTCGATGATCGTATCATAAACAGCAGATAGTCCAGTGGTTTCCACGTCAAATACGACATATGTTCCTTCATTCAAAGAAACATGTTCATCATTGTAAGCAATCGGCACACCATCATCTACGACATTGGCTTCAACCCCATAAAGAATTTTCACGCCTGCTTTTTTACCGGCACTATGCGCTTCAGGAAATGCTTGTGCCCCTCCATGATCCGTGATCGCAATCGCTTTGTGTCCCCATTTTCCAGCTTGAGCTACAAGGTCAGAGATACTATTGGTTGCATCCATCGTACTCATATTACTATGAACATGTAATTCCACTCGTTTCTCATCGTCAGGAGCATAGTCTTTACGAGGTGCATGCTTCACCTCAATGATATCTTGTGCATTCATCACCAGGTCTCGCACAAATGTATCTTCTTGGATACTTCCTCTAACTTTTAACCAGCTTCCTACGCTGATTGCATCAAAGATTTGTTCATCTTTTTCATTATTTGAAAATTTCTTAACAATAAAAGAAGAAGTATAATCGGTGATTTTTAACGTTAGAATCTTACGTTTTGAACGTAGCTCACGCACTTCTTTATCAAATACATAGCCTTCCAAGGTCACACGACGTTCTTCTTCAACGATATTGATCATTGGTATTGTCGGTTCATCTGCTGGAATATTACGACCTAACTGGATCGGTCCATCTAGTACAGGAAGTTGCTCTTTTCTTTCTTTTTTCTTTTGTTCATGGACAATCAAACTTTCCGCAGCTTGCTTCATGAACGCTTCTGCTTGTTCTTGCTTCCGCTCTTCAAACAGTTTTAGCACACGTTCTGCTTGTTCTTCATCAATTTCAGGTTCGATACGAAATTTAGGGAACCCGTAGCTGACAAACAGCGTTTCAACTAAAGGTAGATATTGTTGCTTTAAATAATTAATAGCGCCATTACTATCGACTGGCAAGACAATTTTCTTTTCCTTCAATATAGGGACTTGTGTTTTTAAAACTTGTTGAGCCAACGGCGTATCGCATTGTTGGCTTTCTAAAGCTTGTGCCCAATAATCTTGTAATAATTTTTCATCAAACTGCTGATCATCAGCTTTGATAGTTAATCTGATCTGTGCAATATCTTTAAATGCCAGTGTCAAATTTTGGAGCAATGATCGATAAAGCATGATCGGTAAAATTTGAGTAAAGTGTAGGGTAAACTCCCACAATCTTGATTTGCGGTGAACCACTACACGCTCCATTTCGCCAGCAGAGATTAGTGGATGATTTTTTTCCACTTCTTCTAGTTGGATTTGTTCCAACAATTTTTCAAATAACTCTCGTTTTTCTGACAAAACCATACGCCCTTTCTGACGAGGACAAATCAATGCTATTTCATTTGAACCTCTTCTTCTTTCAGTACTATTTAGTATACCCGTTTTTACATGGATTTACATTAAAAAAACGACAAAGAATTTTCTTTCTCGTTCTAAATCGTTGATTACTTAGCTAAATGAATCCTCACAACGTAAGCTGATTGGTACTCCTTGCTCTTGCAACGTAGTAACATGCAGTTCGCCCCAATCACATAACGCATCTAACACACTACTTAATGTTTGACCATATTCACTTAAGGAATAAACAACTTTTGGTGGAACCTGATGATATGAGGTTCGTACAACAATACCGTCTGCTTCTAATTCACGCAATTGTTGAGTCAACATCTTTTGGCTAAGATTAGGAATTTTTCGTTTTAAGTCGCTGGGACGAAGCGGACTGTGACGCAGGTTGCATAAAATAATCGGTTTCCATTTCCCACCGATAACATCCATCGTGGCTTCTACACCAATATTATACGTTTTTTCAATCATATTTCCCTCCTAAAATCCTTTTACTATCCAATAGTTACTTTTTAGACACTATAGCACAATAAAGTAGGTACTATCTATTAGAGCCTATCTAGTATACATTATATCTATTGAAAATTAAAGGAGGAGTATAGATGATCCATTCATTGAATGATCGAATCATGTTAAATAACCAAATAGAAATTCCAGGGATAGGACTTGGTGTCTTTCAAATCCCTGATACCCAAACTGCTGAAGTAGTCAAAGAAGGCATTGTAAAGGGCTATCGGTTGATTGATACTGCTCAAATATATGATAATGAAATTGGTACAGGAATCGGAATCAAAGAAGGGCTGAAAGCTGCTGGAATTTCTCGAGAAGAACTATTCGTAACCTCCAAAGTCTGGAACGATCATTTAACCTATGACGAAACAATCCAAGCTTTTGAAACCAGTTTAGCACGTCTAGGACTAGACTATCTAGATCTTTATTTAATCCATTGGCCTGGCGAAGATGCATTTTTAGAGTCATGGCGTGCTTTGGAAAAATTATATCAAGCGGGGAAAATCAAAGCGATTGGTGTTAGCAATTTTCAAATCACTCATTTAGAAAAATTATTGACACATGCGAATGTCATTCCCGTTCTCAACCAAGTGGAACTACATCCAAAGTTATCTCAAACTGAACTACGCAATTTCTGCGCAAAACATGCAATAAAGATCCAAGCGTGGTCCCCTTTGATGCAAGGGAAACTATTGAATCACCCAACTATAGTAGAGATTGCTGAAGCGCATCATATTACTCCAGCCCAAGTAATCTTACGTTGGGATGTCCAGCAAGACATCTTATTAGTGGTCAAGTCAGTTAAGCCCGAACGAATGAAAAGTAATGCTGACATTTTTGATTTCGTTCTTTCTGAAGATGAAATGACGGTTTTGAATGCACTGAACGAGCATTTTCGGGTAGGACCAAATCCTGATACATTCGATTTTAAATAAAGGAGGAAGATGTAAGATGGAACTAGGTTTATCTCATAAGGTTGCGTTAGTCACTGGCTCAACAAAAGGCATCGGAAAGGCCATTGCGATTGAATTGGCAAAAGAAGGTGCAGATGTCATCATCAATGGTCGTCACGCGCCGCTTGTTGATCAAGTGGTCACTGAATTAAAAGAAAAATTCCCCCAAACTAACCCTCAGCGTGCGCCATTTGATTTAGCAGATCCAGAAGCACGGCAAGAACTGTTTACGCAATTTCCTACAGTAGATATTTTGATCAATAATATGGGGATTTTTGAACCGATGGATTATTTAGCTATCACAGATGATATTTGGGAACATTTTTTCCATGTCAATGTTCTTGCTGGAAATGCATTAGCCAAAAATTATTTACCTAAAATGTTGAAGCAAGATTTTGGTCGTATCCTTTTTATTGCGAGTGAAGAAGCAGTGATGCCTTCAGGTGAAATGGCTCAATACAGTATGACCAAAACGATGAATCTTTCTTTAGCAAAAAGTTTATCCAAATTGACTGTTGGCTCTCAAGTGACCGTCAACACGATCATGCCTGGCTCCACCTTGACAGAGGGCGTTCAAGAAATGTTAACAACAATGTACGCAGACAGCCAATTGCCTGAATATGAATGGGAACAAGATTTTATGAAAAATCATCGTCCACTCTCACAGATCCAACGCTTGATCCGACCAGAAGAAATCGGGCGATTTGTTACATTTGTTTCTAGCCCCTATGCAACTTCTTTTTCTGGCGCTGCCTTGCGACTTGATGGAGGATTGGTGCCAACGATTTATTAAGAACGATTTTGTAACACAAATCAATTTCTTCTTACTAAAGAGCCAGTATGATTTTTCATTCGAACAAATGTGAGAAACAAAAAACGAAGGATACCGAGCCAAAACTTGCCTCAGTCTCATTAGAAAAAAGACAAGCCCAACTATTTGTTAGGCTTGTCTTTCATTTCAAGCAAGAATTTTCTTTCTTGACTGTATTTTATTGATTTAAAAGAATGGGTAACGTATTTGCTAGCTCTTCTTTGCGAACTTCAACCATTTCCCCAGTTTTCTTAATTTTGACTTCAACGATACCATCCACCGCTTTTTTACCTACTGTAATTCTAATTGGACAGCCAATTAAGTCAGAATCTGCAAATTTCACACCTGCACGCTCATTACGATCGTCAACGAGTACTTGATAACCAGCAGCCAACATCGTTTGTTCAACTTCTTCGGTTAAGTTCGTTTGGTTTTCGTCTTTTAGATTCATTTGAACAACATGTAAATCAAAAGGCGCGATTCCTTTAGGCCAGTTAATGCCATTTTCATCTGAATTTTGTTCAACGATTGCTGAAAGCAGACGACTTACGCCAATTCCGTAACAACCCATAATGACAAATTTTTCACGTCCATTTTCATCTAATACGGTTGCGCCCATTGATTCACTATAGCGTGTGCCTAATTTAAAGATATGTCCGATTTCGATTCCACGTGTAAATGCCAATACACCATTATTATCAGGTGATGGATCTCCTTCTTGAACAAAGCGAAGGTCTTCATATGAGATCACTTCAAAATCTCGTTCTGGGTTGACATTCACATAATGGAACCCAGTTTCATTCGCTCCAGTAATAGCGTTCGCTAAGTCTTGGACATGACGATCAGCGTAGACTTTTACTTCTTCTGCTACACCGATTGGACCAACAGAGCCGAAATCTGCTCCTAGGTATTTTTGAGCATCTTCTTCTGTTGCTTCTTCTAAGAAATCAACCGCTAAAAAGTTTTTCAGTTTCACATCATTGACATCGTGATCCCCACGTACTAATACCAATACTGGGTTTTCGTCTGCCATAAATAAAACAGATTTGATGATTTTTTGTGGCTCAGTTTCAAAGAAGTTCGCTACTTCTTCAATCGTTTTTACATCTGGTGTCGCAATTTTTTCTAATTCAAGTTGTGTTTCATGTGATTTTTTAGGGACATAATAACTTGTCGCCATTTCTAAGTTAGCGGCATAATCGCTTTCTGTTGAGTAACAGATCGTATCTTCACCGATTTCTGAGATCGCCATGAATTCTTTTGAATCTTTACCACCCATTGCGCCACCATCACCAATGATTGCTCGGAAATCTAACCCACAACGTTTGAAAATCTCAGTATATGCTTTTTCATAATCTTTATACGCTTCATCTAAACTTTCTTCTGATGAATGGAAAGAGTAAGCATCTTTCATAATAAATTCTCTGCCACGTAATAACCCAAACCGTGGACGTTTTTCATCACGATATTTTGTCTGGATTTGGTAAAGGTTCAACGGCAATTTTTTATAGGAATTGACTTCATTGCGAATCAATTCAGTAAATGTTTCTTCATGAGTTGGACCTAAGATCATTTTGCGATCATTACGATCATTGAGACGATATAAATTGGGGCCGTAAGTTTCATAACGACCAGATTCTTCCCACAATTCCGCAGGTAAGAGAGCTGGCATCAACATTTCGACAGCGCCAATCTTTTCAAATTCTTCACGCATGATCGTTTTTAATTTTTCCAATACACGATTAGCAAGAGGCAAATAAGAATAAATACCAGCTGAAACTTGGCGAATATACCCTGCTCTTAATAAAATTTGATGACTTAGTACTTCTGCATCATTTGGAACTTCTCGTAATGTTGGAATCAACATTTTTGATTGTCTCATTCTATATACTCCTTCATTTCTCATATAATCATTTATCGTTTGTAATTATACCCTATTTATAAACTTTTTCTAGAAAAAGAATCGTTGGATATCATTCCATGTGACTAATACCATTAAAAGCATCAATAAACCGAAGCCTGCTAATGTGATAAAGCCTTCTTTTTCTTGGCTGATTGGTTTTCCACGAATCCCTTCCACGACGTTCAAGACAAGCTTTCCTCCGTCAAGCGCTGGAATTGGTAATAAGTTAACGATTCCCAAATTCATCGAAAGAATGGCCATCAAGCTAATGACCGTTAATATTCCTTGATCTGCAGCTTCTGAAGATAATTGGAACATCATTACAGGACCGCCCAATTTATTTAAACTAAAGTTTGTAAATAATGAGCCTAGTGCTTTAAAAATTTCTAATGAACTACTGAAAGCTTGTTGTGTTCCTCCAATGATTTTGTCAAAAAATCCCGTTTTCATTGGTGCTTTGATTCCTAATTGCCCATATTTTTTTCCATTCGATTCTACCACGCCTGGTGTTACTGAAAGGGTTTGTTTCTGACCATTGCGCTCGACTTCAACATTGAGTTTTTTCCCAGGATTCTCGGTGATCGTAGCCGTTAGATCTCCCCAAGAATGAATGGCATTACCATTGATCTCCAAGATTTTATCATTTTCTTTTAAACCAGCAGTTTGTGCTGCACCATTAGGTAAGACTTCGCCAATTTGATTCGTGTTAGTGACTTGAACTCCGCCATGCATAAAAGCAAGCAGAATAAATAACAAAATAGCTAACAAGAAATTATTCATTGGTCCTGCGAAATTCGTCAACATCCGTTGCCATAATTTGGCTGATTGGAACTGCACGTCTTTTGGAGCGATTCGAAGTTCTGTGCCATCGGCTTCAATGATCGAAGCATCATGCGCGACAGAATAAGTCACTTCTTGTTCTTCCTCGCCATTGACATAGCCAGTAATCGTTAATTCTTCTTCAAGATCATAACGAATCAATTCCATCGGGATACTATTTGTAAGCTGTACTTTTTTACTTAAATTGATTTTCTCTACGATACCATCAGAATTTAATAAAAGAGATAACGGCATTCCCGGAGCCATCTCTGTTTCATCGTCCCCGTTTCCTGCCATCCTCACATAACCTCCGATTGGCAATAAACGTAGTGTATAGGTAGTTCCGTCCTTAGCTTGATGCCCATAAATTTTGGGTCCCATACCAATTGCAAACTCTCGAACGAGAATTCCTGATCGTTTCGCAAAGAAGAAGTGTCCAAATTCATGAACAATGACCAAAATGCCAAAAACAATAATAAATGTAATAATTGTTTTCATTTTACATTCTCCTTTACTTTTTTTTAGGTTAAATAAAACATCTTAATTTTACCATATTAATAGCTATTCACCAATAGCCCTAGTTTTTTTAAAGAAAAGAGGTGGCGCTGGAAATAATCAATTTTTAGAAATAAGCCGAATAATCCAAAACTATTTTTCTTCTGGATTATTCGGCTTATTTTCTGAACGAACAACTTCTAAGACACCACGTATTCTTTTTTGAGTAAGATGTGAACATAAAGCTCGCATATTGATTTGAAAAAAGATAATGCTTCATTCCCATACCCATATTTAGTTAACAACTCATTGACATCCTATTAAACTATTGTTATTTATAAATGAGTAGACGATTAGGCAAGTGCTCATTCAAGTCTTTGATGATCACTAAATCAATCCAAATAAATGCATGATTGGAAAGACAAAAAGCAAACTATCAAAACGATCTAGTATCCCGCCATGCCCTGGTAAGATATTCCCAGAATCTTTGACATCGTAGTGACGTTTGATCGAAGATTCAACGAGATCACCAAATTGTCCCACGATCGATAAGAGCATCGTTACAAGGAGCATGAAGAACAGCCCATGTCCAAATAATTCTTTGGCTGGATAGAACAAGAAGTACAACAAAGCAACGACTAATGCACTAGCAATACCACCTAATGCTCCTTCGATTGTTTTATTTGGTGAAACATCTGGACTTAACTTATGTTTTCCGTATTGTCTTCCAACCATATAAGCACCGATATCAGTTGCCCAAACGACAAATAATCCAAAGAGCAAGACTGCCAAACCTTCTGTTCTTGCATTGACGAAATTTTGAAATCCAATACCTACATATAAACTAGTAATTACCGGGAACCCCGCTTCATCAATCGTATAGGTATTCTTTGAAATAACTGATGTCCCTAACAAGATCATGACGATCAAGTAAAAGAGCATAAACGTGCTTGTCTTCTCCGGTAAAAAGAAAAACCAACGTTCTTTTGGTAGAACTAAAATAACTGCTCCAATCGCTGATAATATTCCTTCAAAACTTAACAACGTCAAGCCCTTCATACGGAATAACTCATAGACACCGACGACTGCTAACAAAGCTGCTACAAATTCGATTGTGATTCCACCGATCCATATAATTGGTATAAATAGGACCAGGGCAATAGCAGCTGTGATCACTCGTTGCTTCATGACTGATCTCCTTCTTTCTCTGTTTTCTTCACGCCACCGAAACGACGGTCTCTGTTTTGAAATGCTGCGATTGCTTCTTCTAGATGCGCCCCATCAAAATCAGGCCACAAAGCTTTTGTGAAATACAATTCGCTGTATGCAAGTTGCCAAAGCAAGAAGTTACTAATTCTTTCTTCCCCACTTGTTCGAATAACCAATTCAGGATCCCGCCATTCGGTTGGCAAAAAACCAGTCATGAGATGATCTGCAATCAGTTCTTCGTCAATAGCTTCAATCGCAGTTTCTTCATTTTTGACTTCTTCAGCAATTTTTTTGACTGCTGTCACAATCTCTGCTCTGCTTCCATAATTCAAAGCAAAGTTAAGGATCATTCCAGTATTATCTTTTGTTTGCTCAATTGCTCGACGAACAGCATCTTGTGTATGTTCAGGTAATACTTCTTCATAGCCCATGACACGAACCTGAACGTTTTCTTTGATCAATTCTGGAACAAATGTATCAAAAAAATCCACTGGAAGTTGCATCAAAAAACGGACTTCATCTTTTGGTCGTTTCCAATTTTCTGTTGAAAAAGCATAGAGGGTTAAAACTTTCACACCTAAACGAGAAGCTTGTTTGGTTACTTTTTTAACTGTCTCCATCCCTTCTTTATGCCCAGCAACTCGAGGTAAACGTCGATTTTGGGCCCAACGACCATTTCCGTCCATAATGATTGCGATATGCTGAGGAATGGGACCTTCAGCCGCAAAATGAAAATCACTTTTTTCTTGAATATACTTGTTTTTTTGCGGAAAAAAACGTAACATTCTTTTTCCTCCTATACTTAAAAGTTACCACTATCTTTAGTATTATATCAATTTATCACGTGATTTCCTATGCTGGATTACTTTTTTTAGTTATTTCTACGACTTTTTTCTTATTTTTTAACTTTTGCTATAAAAAAAGCCTAGGACAAGAAATCGTCCAAGGCTTTTTAGTAGGTGTAAAAATACATAAACGGCATTGATAAAAGACTGATTCTACCAAGCTTTATGATTAAACTTCCAGTAATTCTTGTTCTTTGTCACTAGCGATTTTATCTACTTCTTTGATGCTTTCATCGGTTAGTTTTTGTACTTCTTTTTCTAATCCACGTAGATCATCTTCTGTGATATCGCCATTTTTTTGTTGTTTTTTGTATTCATCAATTGCATCACGACGAATGTTACGAACAGCGATTTTTGCATTTTCTGCTTCTTTTTTTACATCTTTTGCTAATTCTTTACGACGTTCTTCAGTTAATTGAGGAATAATTAAACGAATGACATTCCCATCATTGGTTGGACTGATTCCAATATCACTTGCCATAATTGCTTTTTCAACATCTTGTAAAATGCTCTTATCAAATGGAGTGATCATTAAAACACGTGCTTCCGGGATTTGGATTGAAGCCATTTGGTTCAAAGGTGTTGGTGCACCATAATAATTAACTGTGATTCGATCAAGTAAACTTGCATTGGCACGTCCTGCACGAATTTGTCCAAGCTCACGTTGTAAATTTTGTGCTGCTTTTTGCATCTTTTCTTTTGCTTCTGTCATAATTGCATCTGCCATTTTTTATTTCCCCCTTACAGTTGTTCCGATATTTTCGCCTAAGATTGCACGACGGATATTTCCATGTTCATTTAAATTAAAGACAAGCAATGGGATGTCATTGTCCATGCTTAGTGAGCTAGCGGTAGAGTCCATTACTTGCAACCCTTTTGCAATCACTTCTAAATGAGTCAATTCTTCAAATTTCACAGCATTTGAATCTAATTTTGGATCAGCTGAATAAACACCATCAACATTGTTTTTAGCCATTAAAATAACATCAGCGCCAATCTCAGCTGCGCGTAATGCTGCAGTAGTGTCTGTTGAAAAGTATGGATTCCCAGTTCCACCTGCAAAAATCACGATTCGGCCTTTTTCTAAATGACGTTCTGCTTTTCTGCGAATATATGGTTCAGCAATTTGTCGCATTTCGATTGATGTTTGGACACGTGTTGGCACACCAACATTTTCCAAAGTATCTTGCAACGCTAAAGCATTCATTACAGTTGCCAGCATCCCCATGTAATCAGCTTGAGCACGTTCCATTCCCATCTGAGCACCGATTTGTCCGCGCCAAATATTGCCGCCGCCTACCACGATTGCCATTTCAACGCCTAATTCGTGCACTTCTTTGATTTCTTGGATGATTTCTTTAATAACAGGCGGTTTGATTCCAAAGCCTTCATTCCCAGCTAAAGCTTCTCCACTTAATTTTAAGACAACACGCTGATATTTCGGTGTGACCATGTTCATTCCTCCAATATTTTCTATTGCTATTTTACCATATTCAGGTAATTTAGCCACTAAAAGTCTAACCATTTGTACCTATGCCTAAAAAAAAGAGCTGTGACATACGTCGCTGCTCCTTTTTAATTCCAAATAAGCATACTATCTAATGTTGATCCAACATTTAAAAAGTGACTCGCAAAATGAATCAACATTAGATAACATATACTCGATTTTCAGAATTATTTTTTCACTTGGTTCATAACTTCTTCAACAAAGTTGTCTTCGCGTTTTTCGATTCCTTCGCCAACTTCAAAGCGTACAAAAGTTTTCACTGTAGCACCTTTAGAAGCAACATATTTTTCAACAGTCATATCAGGATCTTTAACGAATGGTTGGTCAACCAAAGCGATTTCTGCTTTAAATTTCTTCAAGCGTCCTTCTACCATTTTTTCAACGATATTAGCAGGCTTACCTTCGTTTAAAGCTTGTTCTGTAAGAACAGTTTTTTCATGTTCTAATTCAGCTTCAGGAATTTGAGTTTCGTTTACATAGCGAGGATTGATTGCAGCTACGTGCATAGCAACGTCTCTTGCTACAGATTCATCAGTTGTTCCATCTAAAACAGTCAATACAGCGATACGTCCGCCCATGTGTAAGTAACCACCGAAAGCAGCGTTATCTTCTTTTTCAACTACTTCAAAACGACGGAAGCTGATTTTTTCTCCGATTACTTGTGTTGCTTCGATCAAGTCAGATTCGATCGTACCTTTTTCTGTTTTGATCTTCATTGCAGCTTCCATGTCTGCAGGTTTGTTTTCCGCAACAAGTTCAGCGATTTCTTTCACTAGATCTTGGAACATTTCGTTTTTAGAAACAAAGTCTGTTTCTGAGTTAACTTCAACGATTGCTGCAGTATTTCCTTTGATTGCTACTGAAGCTAATCCTTCAGCTGCAATACGATCATTTTTCTTAGCTGCTTTAGCCATTCCTTTTTCACGTAAAAGATCTACTGCTTTTTCCATATCGCCTTCTACTTCAACTAATGCTTTTTTCGCATCCATCATACCTACGCCTGTCATTTCGCGTAGTTCTTTTACCATTTTAGCTGTTACATCTGCCATTATTGTATCCTCCTATAGTTTCTTTTTAAAAAAAGCTGTTTCAAAGGAGAGTGAGGCTTGTCGCCTAGCCTTTGAAACAGCTCCATCATTTAAAAATTATTCTGCTGAAGTGTTGTCGCCTTCTACAACGTCAACGATTTCTTCGATTGAAGTAGCATTGTTTTCTACTACAAAGTCTTCTTCAACTACTTGGTCTTCCCCTTGGTTACCTTCGATAAATGCATCAGCCATTTTTGAAGTAATCAATTTAACGGCACGGATTGCATCGTCATTTGAAGGGATAACTACGTCGATTTCGTCTGGGTCGCAGTTTGTATCAACCATAGCTACGATTGGGATATTTAATTTATGCGCTTCTTGAACAGCAATGCGCTCTTTACGTGGGTCAACGATGTACATTACATCTGGAATTCTTGGCATATCAGCGATACCACCCAAGAATTTTTCAAGACGTTCACGTTGTTTGTTCAAACCAGCAACTTCTTTTTTAGGTAGAACTTCAAAAGTTCCATCTTCTTCCATTGCATTGATTTGTTTCAAACGGCTGATACGTTTTTGGATTGTATCCCAGTTAGTCAATGTTCCACCTAACCAACGATGGTTTACAAAGTATTGTCCAGCACGTGTTGCTTCATCTTTGATTGCTTCTTGTGCTTGTTTTTTCGTACCTACGAATAAAGCTACGCCGCCTTCTTCTGCAACGCTCTTCATGTAGTCATAAGCTGCATCTACTAACTTAACAGTTTTTTGTAAGTCGATGATGTAGATTCCGTTTCTTTCTGTGAAGATATATTTCTTCATTTTTGGGTTCCAGCGACGAGTTTGGTGACCAAAATGTACGCCGGCTTCTAGTAATTGTTTCATTGAAATTACTGCCATTTTTGTTTCCTCCGATTTGGTTTTTATTTTTCCTCTCCCTGTCTTTCACCTCGCTGACAAACTTTTTCAAGCACCTATCAACGATCCAACAGGAATGTGGATTTGTTGATGCAAAAAGCATCTTTAAACATTATACAAGTAACCTACCTGTATAGCAATAGCTAAGGTGACATTCTTGCTCAACATTCAATATTTTACCTGACTTGCTAGTAAATATCAAGAGAAATCTCTAGTTGCCTCTGCATTTATTCTCATCTTTTATGCTTTACTCTCTCATTAACAAATGATCATAATTCCTAGAGTTATCTCATAAATCAGAATAATATTGGGCAACTCGATTTTTTTTTGATATGATACATGTGAAATCTTTCGTAAAGGAGAAAGAATATGCGTAAATCTGAGCGACATTTACTTATTAAACAAGTGATCGGGGAATTTACGATCCGTACACAAGAAGAACTCTTGGCCAAACTGGAGAATTATGGTGTAACAGCGACACAAGCTACGATTTCCAGAGATATTCGTGACTTAAAAATCGTAAAAGTACCAGATGAAAATGGCGTTTCCCATTTTGTTCTTTTTCAAGGAAAAAAAGGACTCGAAGCAAAAACAGATGATGAAAAACGGTTAGTCCAAATGATCGAAGACATCGTGTTAAAAGTGGAACGGGTCCATTTTCTGACGGTCGTCCATACCTTACCAGACAACGCACATCTTTTCGCTGCCGTTTTAGACGATATCAAACCACCTCATATCGTCAGTACGATTGCCGGGTTCGATACAACCATTATCATTTCCAAAGATGAAGAAGAAGCAAAATTGGTGGAAGCCTTCTTACATGCTCCCAAAGAAACAACACTTTTTTAAGCCAACTAAATTTAATCAACGCAGCATGAATCAATGAATGGATGATATCTGTCCCAATCACTTCTATATAAAATAAACCGCCCCTCACGAAAGCTACTATTATAAGTAAGCCTTTCGTAAGGGACGGTTTATTTGTGTACGTTACTTTTCTTACATTTTATCTGGTGCGTGTAAGCCAAGCAAACGTAAATCTTCTTTTAACAAGACTGTTACAGCATAAACTAATGCTAAACGCGCTTCTTTTTGGTCATCTTCAACTAAAATTTTAGTATGTGCATAATATTTATTAAATGCTTGGGCTAACTTGATTGCATGTTTCGCAATAATAGACGGTTCGTATTTTTCACCTGCTTGTAAAACAGTTTCTGGGTATTTTTGAATCAATTTTACAACTTCCCAGCTGTTTTCATCATTCAAGGCGTATTCTTGATCTGTCGATGGCGTAAAATCGGCTTTTGCTAACAAGCTGACAGCACGAGCATGTGTATATTGTACATAAGGTCCTGTTTCACCTTCGAAACGTACAACTTCTTCTAAATTAAAGTCAAATGTATTTAGGCGATCGTTTTTTAAATCATGGAAGATAACTGCGCCAACACCGACTTGTTTAGCTACCACATCTTTATTTTCTAAATCAGGATTTTTCTCACTGATCTGTTCTTTAGCAGAGTCAATGGCTTCATTTAGCACTTCTTCAAGTAAAACAATTTTCCCTTTACGTGTTGATAGTTTTTTACCACCTTGAGTAATCAATCCGAATGGGATGTGATGCATATCATCTGACCAATCAAAGCCTAATTCTTTAAGAACAGCTTTCAATTGTTTGAAGTGATAACTTTGTTCGTTTCCGACAACATACAATGATTGTTTAAAATCATAGGTGCGTTTGCGGTAAAGAGCTGCTGCTAAATCACGAGTGATATAAAGTGTTGCACCATCTGATTTCTTGATCAACGCTGGGTTCAAATCATAAGCTGATAAGTCAACGATTTCAGCACCTTTATCTGCTTGCAATAAATGTTTTTCTTCTAAAAGTTCTACGATTTCATCCATTTTATCGTTATAGAAAGCTTCACCATTTAAAGAATCAAAACGAACTTCTAATAGATCGTAGATTTTATTGAACTCTTTCATAGATTCGTCGCGGAACCATTGCCATAATTCAATGGCTTCTTTGTCGCCTTCCTCCAAACGTTTAAACCATGAACGTGCTTCATCATTCAATTCTGGTTCTGTTTCAGCCACTTCATGGAATTGAACATACAGACGCAACAATTCATTGATTGGTTCAGAACGTACTGCTTCTTCTGAACCCCATTTTTTATAAGCCACAATCAGTTTCCCAAACTGTGTGCCCCAATCTCCTAAATGATTGATACGAATCGGGTTGTAGCCTAATTTTTCCATGATAAATCCGATGGAGTTCCCGATAACTGTAGAACGCAAATGCCCCATTGAAATCGGCTTTGCAATATTAGGAGAAGACATATCGATTGGTACGTTTCCGTTATTTCCGATGGAGCTGTCGCCATAATGTTCTTTTTCTTTCACGACAGAAGCCAAAACTTCTTTACTGATCATCGCTTTATTCATAAAGAAGTTTAAGTAAGGACCAACCACTTCGATTTTTTCAAAGTTTGTTGAATCGATTTTTTCTGCTAGGTCAGCTGCAATTTGTTGAGGGGCTTTTCGATAGATTTTCGCTAATGAAAAGGCAGGAAAGGCTACATCCCCATGGTCTGCAGATTTTGGATTTTCTAATAGTTTTTCTACTTGTTCCATTGTAAGATCGTCTTTGACAACGTCATAGATCGCTTTTGATACAATATCTTTGTTATTCATTTACATTCCTCCTATAAATACTTTTGTTTGCTGAAAACAAAAAAATCTCTAGTGATCATAGATAACTATGATCACTAGAGACGAGATATCCCGCGGTACCACTCCAGTTGTCCTATTTGCTAGGACCAGCTTCATCTGATATCGGTTGATAGCCGTCTGTCTTAGACAGAGTTCTCCAAGTGCGCTTCATTGTATCCTCTCGTTTGGCTTTCACCACACCCAAACTCGCTTTGATCAAGTAAATACAATTACTCTCTTGTTCAACAAACTATGAAATTATTATATTAATTGAATTATAGCAGAAAAAAAAACTGCTGGCTAGGGATTTCTTATAAAAAATGTCCAGAAGGTCTAAAGGAGAAGAAATACCAACTGGACACTTTTTAACATAGTTCATTTCCTAAGAAAAAGAATTCTTAGTTATCCGCTACGATGATCGTTCCTTCTTCAGATGCGAGAAGGTTCTCGATATTTTCTAAAGAAGTAATAATCGCTTTAGCTTTTGGTTTTGCCTCAACAAAGGCAATTGCCGCTTCGACTTTTGGCAGCATACTTCCTGGTGCAAATTGATTTTCATCAATGTATTGCTTCATTTCTGAAACTGAAACAGTTTCTAGTTTCTTTTGATCTGGTTTTTGATAATTTACATAAACATTATCTACTCCAGTTAAAACGATCAATAGATCTGCATCGATGATTTCCGCTAATTTTTCAGAAGCAAAATCTTTATCGATGACCGCTTCTCTACCTTCTAAACCAGTTGCCGTTTCCACAACAGGAATTCCACCACCACCAACAGAGACTGTAATCACGCCTTGTTCTACTAGCGTTTCAATCACTCGTGCTTCTTTAATTGAAATTGGTTTAGGAGAAGCCACTACTTTACGCCAGCCACGACCAGCATCTTCTTTAAAGGTTACTGTTGAATCAGCTTTCATTTGTTCATTGGCTTCTTCTTCGGTATAGAATGGTCCTACTGGTTTGCTTGGGTTTTTAAATGATGGATCGTTTTCATCAACGATGACTTGCGTAACAAGTGAAACCACATCTTTATCAATGCCTTTTTCTTTCAACACTTCACCCATTGCATTTTGTAACCAGTACCCAATTGATCCTTCTGTCATTGCAACACAAGTATCTAAAGGCATCGCTGGTGTCTTTTCTGAGTCAGCTGCTTGTTGTTGGATCAGCAAATTCCCTACTTGTGGTCCATTCCCGTGAGAAATGATCAACTCATCCCCTTGTTCAATGAATTTTACTAAGTATTTTGCTGTTTCCATCAATGCCTCTTGTTGTGCTTTTGCACTTGCATCTGTTGATAAAATCGCATTACCACCTAATGCGACAACTACTTTACGATTTGCCATATTTGTCTTCCTTTCTCCAGAGAGTTCTGAATTTTCTCAATGACAAAACAAGCCAGCCCATGATGAGGTCCATTAAAGCTGACTCGTTTTGTTCTTGAGATGAATGTGATTAACCGTTACACACGAGGAATAAACAAGTTACCAAGTGTTGCTGCCATGATCGCTTTGATTGAGTGCATGCGGTTTTCTGCTTGGTCGAATTGACGTGCATATTTACTGCGGAAGACTTCATCAGTAACTTCCATCTCAGTAATGCCGAAGCGTTCTTTCATTTGTTCACCATAGATTGTGTTAGTATCATGGAATGCTGGTAAGCAATGTAAGAAAATCAAACGGTCAGTATTGTGCGTTTTTTCGATCATTTCCATGTTGATTTGGTAAGGTTTCAACAATTTGATTCGTTCTTCAAATTTATCTTCTTCACCCATTGATACCCAAACATCTGAATAAAGTACGTCAGCACCGTCAACACCTTTATCCACGTCATCAGTGATCATTAATTGTGCACCAGATTTAGCAGCAAATTCTTCTGCCATTTTGACGATTTCTTCTTCTGGTTGTAATTCTTTTGGTGCTACGATACGCATGTTTGCACCTAAAATAGCCCCAGTCACAAGTAAAGAGTTCGCCATGTTGTTACGTCCGTCACCACAATATGCCACTGTGATTCCTTCAACTGTTCCAAAGTTTTCTTGGATTGTTAAGAAATCTGCGATCATTTGTGTTGGATGCCATTCGTCTGTTAAACCATTCCATACTGGAACACCAGAAAATTCTGCTAGTTCTTCCACCATTTTTTGGCTAAAGCCGCGGAACTCAATTCCGTCAAACATTCGACCTAATACTTTAGCTGTATCTTCTGTTGATTCTTTTTTACCTAATTGGATATCATTGGCACCTAGATATTCAGGATGCGCACCTAAATCGATTGCTGCAGTTGTAAAAGCTGCACGTGTACGAGTAGACGTTTTTTCAAATAAAAGTGCAATGTTTTTACCTTCTAAGTAGTGATGTGGAATGCCACGTTTTTTCAAATCTTTTAAGTGCTCAGAAAAATCGATTAGATATTGTAATTCTTCTTTTGTAAAATCTTTTTCTGCTAATAAACTTCTTCCTTGAAATACTGACTCTTTCATAACTAAAATTCTCCTTTAGGTTGTTTGTTTTTGTTTTAAAGAGGAAATCTAGTGGCAGCTGACAGTTAGACTGCCACTAGCATTCATATTATTTTAAATCTTCACGTACTAATGGTTGGCTCATGCAGCGTGGACCACCACGACCGCGTGACAACTCACTTGAATTGATTTCCAATACTTTGATGCCATAGCTACGTAATAATTCATTTGATACATAGTTACGGTTGTACGTTACGACAACACCTGGTGCGATTGCTAGGGTGTTAGAACCATCATTCCATTGTTCACGAGGAGCAACGATCGCATCACCATTACCAGTTGGGATCAAGACTAAATCATCCAAACCTAACGCAGCTTTTAATGACGCTTGTAAGTCATCAGAATGGGCGATCTTGATGTCATCGCCTGCTTGTTCGATCGTAAAGACATCCATTTTTCCTTCTTTACTTTGGATTGCTGGATGGATCGTGAATTTATCATGATCAACCATGGTAAACACAGTATCTAAATGCATCATTGCTCGATTGTTAGGAATCTTGATTGCTAGGACTTTTTCAAAGCCTGCATGTTTAGCAAATAAATTACGTGCTAATTTTTCGATTGCTTTAGCGCTTGTTCGTTGTGAGATACCTACAGCGACGACTTTGTCACTTAGGATTAATTCATCTCCACCTTCGATGTGATCAGGGTTTTCACGATCTAACCATACTTCAACCCCTTTGTTCGCAAAACGTGGGTGATGTTTCAAGATGTATTCAGTAAACATTGATTCACGACGACGTGCTTCAAATGTCATCATGTTAACAGTCATCCCATTTCCCATTGATGCGGAAGGATCACGTGTAAAGTAAAGGTTTGGCATTGGGTCCATATAGAATGGATAGTCGTCATCTGAAGAAAGATCATACAGACTGTTTGAACGAACTGAAATATCTTTCGTGCGGACACCCGCCATAATTTTATCTACCATTTCTTGGGTTTCCATTGATAGAAGGAACTCATGAAGACCATCTCTTACAGCAGAAGATGCAATGTGGGATTCGTCTAACATTTTATTTAAAAATTGTTCTTTGACATTGCCGGCATCAATTGCTTCTGCAGCTAATTTTTCTAGATATAAAGTTTCGACGCCTTCATCTTGCAATGTCTTTGCAAAATAGTCATGCTCTTCTTGTGCGATTGGCAGATATGGAATATCATCAAACAACAGACGGTCCATAATATCTGGTGTTAAATTTTCCACTTCTTGTCCAGGTCGTTTCAATAAAACTGTCTTTAACTTCCCTATCTCAGAGAAAACGTGAATAGGTTTATCCATGTTGTGTTGCCTCCTTCGTTTTGATTACATACATAGAATACCGCCTTTTTGTAACCACTTTCATAATTTCTTCTCATCTAAAACGAGAGCAATTTCACATTATTAGAAGACAATTAAATAAATAAACGTTTTTACATTTTTTATTAACTTTTATCACTTTTTTTATACTGAAAACTCTCTCAAAAAAATATTTATTCATTAAAAAATTATTTTTGAATATTTTCTTTTTCGATATTTCACAAGGTTGATAGCGCTTGCTTTATGTAATAATTGTGTTTTTTATACAAAAATACCAATCATTAAAAAGAATTATGCAATCTATCTGTATAAATTATTCATAATAACAAAAAAGACTGATCACAAAGAATAAAATTGCTTTTTTAACCATGATTTTTCTTCTAGGTTAAAACTTTACATTTAAGCCAAAACCAGTCACAATATAGTATGTAGCTGAAAGTAAGGAGTGGGAGTTTTATGCGTATAAATAGAATTGATTATCATTTTTCAAAGTTACGCTATCAACCTGATTTTGAAAACTTTACTGACGAGGAATTTGAGCTCATTAAAGAGCATACGATCCTTCGTTCTTATAAAAAAGGACAAATTTTATTTGATGAAGGAGATGAACGACAACGTCTCTACATTTTAACATCAGGATTGGTTCGTCTAGAACGATATGATGAAAGTGCTACTTATTATTATTATGATTATGTCAATCCAAATAACCTTTTCCCAATGTCTGGTATTTTTGAAGAAGGAATTTATTCATACACTGCTCAAGCAATGACAGACATCGAAACTTTCTCTTTCCCAGTATCTTGTTATGAAAAAATTGCGAAAAACAATCCAAAACAATTACTCTATATGATCCATAAAATCTCAAAAGTAGTAGCGATGCACGAACTGCGGATACAGATCGGTTTAACTTCTAGCGCTTTTGATCGAGTGAAACAAAACTTATTCATTTTAAAAGAAGAGCTTGGCATACCAACCACAGATGGCCATGTCGAAATTCCATACCCTATCACACTAAAAGAATTAGCGGTTAATAGTGGGACAACGAGAGAGACTGCTGGACAAGTAATCAAACAGTTAAAAGATTCTGGTTTATTAGATTACCAAAAGAAACGGTTTACTTTTTGTAAAACTGCTGTGACGCCTGCTTTAAGAGAATAAAAAAACATACTAAGATGAGGCTGCCCTTATCTTAGTATGTTTTATTTTTTGTCTAAGCCTGATTTATTTGTAAAGGAGACAAAGAAACCTTTTCATCCTTGTTTGCGGTGCTGATGCCAAAATAGGAGGTGTCTAGGAATCATTATCGCTATTAGTGGTTTCAAGACATACAGATAATGAACTTTAGCAACCTGTAATTCTTTGAAATTACGATATTTCAACCGACTTTCCCCAAGGCGATTTTTCCAGGAAATTTTTTTATAATACTCTTTATCTTGATAGTAATAAACTAAGTTTTCTTGTAAATTATAACCTTTGTGTCCCTTCGCATATAACCGCATATATAGGTCATAATCTTGTCCTCTAACAGTATCTTTTGAAACTCGATAACCCGCTACAGATTCTAAGATGTGTTTTCTAAACATAGCCGATGGATTGATGAACGGACTCGTTTTCAAGAGATCTTTTATTTCAGGTCGTTCTTTGACCATCCGTTCACCATAGACACCCTCTTGATCCCATAAATAGGCATTACTGCCAACAAAACCAAATTCTGGATGAGCCTCCAAAAACGCTACTTGCTTTGCCATACGTTCCACGTGACAATAATCATCGTCATCTAGTTGCATAATGTAGTTCCCCCGTGCATGTTTGATTGCCTGGTTGCGAGTATAAGCACTTTTAGAATTTCTAGCGTTTTGATAGATTCTGATACGTTGATCTTGTTTTTTTAATTTCGTTAAAAGTTCCCAAGTATGATCTGTTGATCGATCATCGACAATAATGATTTCAAAATCTTGATAGCTTTGTCTTAGTACAGAATTGACTGCTCGCTCAATCGATTTTTCTGCATTGAAAGTGGGAATAATCACACTAATCATTTGACTGCTCCTTTTTTCCATTTACTAGAGATCCCTGTTCTTTCACAACGAGTAAACCTACTAAGATCCATAGTAATCGTGAATTTTGTAAAGAAATACTAAAAGAAAAAATAATATTCGCTAATATTAAGAGACACAGCAACCATTTTTTCAGCAATAATTTTCTGACAAACTGACCAAATACCAACAACATTCCCATCATTGCTGGGACTATTCCCCATTCAACAGCTATTTGTAAAAAAGTATTATGAGCAATCGTCGGGCTTCCACTAACTGATAAAGCAACTGAAGAGTAGTCAACGAAACCGATACCCATGAAATGAGTCCGCGTTAACAAAAGTTGTGCTGTTTTCCAAGCTTCTGTTCTACCGGAACCTCCAGCAACGATTGCGCCATAAAAATTAGTGAAGACTCCCTCAAATCGGACAAATTGCGGAATGGAAAGAAAACGTGCAATTAAATTACTTACATAATCAGCAAAAAGAAAATGCGTACCGATAATCAATACACTCGCTGTCATGATTGTCATTACAAGATGTTTGACGTTGATATTTTTCCTAAATAATTTTTGAATTAGAAATAACAAATTGATTACTAAAAACGCTACAACCCCTGTTTTGGAAGCAGATAACAAAATACAGAATGTATAACCCATGAATGCAATCAGGTTCTTCCACTTACCTTTAAATGGTCTTAAGTACCAGATACAGTAGCCACATGTTTGAAGATAAGCAAAATAATTAGGATCATTCATGAATCCTTTCAAACGTAGATCACCGAACAAAACAAATGATTTCAAACTTGCTGGAGCTACTAGAAAAATGAACATACTAAGACAGCCAAAAAAAAGTGTTCCGACTTTTACCCCAGATAAAAAATCTTTTTTCAACACTGGATTTATATGAAGGATCGAGATCGTTAGAATCAAATAAAGGAGATTGACGAAAAATTTTTGTCCCGTCATGATGACTGAAAAAAGCGAAACAGAAGTATCCACCCATGAACTTAACAATATCGTGGACAATAACCGCCAACAAATAACCCCAATAAAAAATAGTACTAATTGTTTACTGAACACCACTTTTTTCATTAGTAGAAGGTAGCCAACTAATAGCACCATAAATACATCACTTATTGACATATTGATCCCGAAAAAAACACGCGAAATACAGAGTGTAAATCCCAATAGGTAAAATAACCTTCCTAAAATTTTTTGGTTGCTTTTCGTTAATTCATCAATTGATGAGTACCCATGTGCTTCAATTGTTTTCATTTTCTATCTCCCCGTGTGCCTTTAACAGCAAAAATTCACTGATTGATTTATTTTTCCAATCATCATTTCTATCTTTTCTTCATTCATTAGAAGCATTTGCAAACGCTATAACTTTCTTGGCTGCTTCGCTTTCATCTTCTGGTAACTGTTCAATTAGCTGGGTGACTTCTTTTAAAGAAAAGCCTTTAATGTCCCCAACAAAAATCTTCTCAAAAATTTGCGTTTCTTTCTTTTCTTTTTCTAATAGCAATTCTTCATATAATTTTTCCCCAGGACGTATCTCTGTTTCAACAATCTCGATATCTTCTTCTGTATAACCACTCAAATGGATCATATTCTTAGCTAGATCCACGATCTTGATCGGCTTATCCATATCCAAAACAAAAATTTCTCCTCCCTTAGCCAATGCACCTGATTGAATAACTAATCTGCTCGCTTCAGGGATCGTCATGAAGTAGCGGGTCATCCGAAAATCGGTGACAGTGATCGGTCCCCCTCTTAAAATCTGTTCTTTAAACAGTGGAATAACACTACCTCTAGACCCAAGTACATTCCCGAAACGGACAGCCGAAAACTTGGTCTCACCAGATTGGTTCAGACTTGTGATTAACATTTCTGCGATTCTTTTTGTTGCTCCCATCACATTTGGTGGGCGATTTGCTTTATCAGAAGAAATCATCACAAAGTTCTTAACATGATTTTTTTTAGCTGCTTCCGCCACATTTTTTGTTCCGTTAATATTATTCTTAATTGCTTCTGTGGGATTATATTCCATCAGCGGAACGTGCTTATGTGCGGCTGCATGATAAACAATCGTGGGATGGTATTTTTCCATCAAATAAAAGATGCGTTCTCTATCTTGAATATCAGCAATGATTGGTAGAATCTCTACTTTCCTCTGAGGATCTAATGTAGTTAGTTCTCGATGAATCGAATAAATCGAATTTTCTCCATGTCCAAGTAAAATCAACTTTGCTGGTTCAAATGCCAAAACTTGCCGACAAATCTCTGAACCAATCGAGCCCCCAGCCCCAGTTACTAAAATCGTTTGTCCTTTTAATTGATAGCTGATACTTTCTAGGTCAAGGGAAACTTCCTCTCTTCCTAATAGATCGATCACATCTACTTCTTTTAATTGCGAAACATTGATTTTTCCGGTAGCTACTTCTTCAAAAGAGGGAACCATATTTACCTTGATATTCTTATTTTCAATGGATTGAACAAGCTGTTGGATCTTTTTTTTTGGTAACGAAGGAATCGCTATCGTAACCATATTGATACGGAATGTCTGGATCAATTGATTTATTTCACGGGTATTTCCCAGTACTTTTTTACCTAAAAGATAAGTTCCCCATTTGTTACAATCATCATCGACAAAGCCCACAACTTCAATATTATTCACAATTTGAGAACCTAAAAAACTTTGATACAGTAATTGTCCACCCTCTCCAGCACCAATGATCAAGATTCGTACTTTTTTTTCATTCGAACGACCATTTTTATTTTTCAATTCAACCCAGACCCGCCAGCCTAACCGACTACTAGCAATCAATAAAAGTGCCATTATGTAAGAAAAAACAACTAATCGCAAACTAATCTGGTACATGAGCTCCTGGTTAAACAAGTAAAACAAAGGAAAAATTGAAAATAACATAAAAGTGAGTGCCGCAAAGATCCCTAACAACTCATTAAGATTCGTATAACGATTGATTCTTGTAAATACTTTAAAGATTCCACCATAGAACAGATAACAAACAACTGATGAAATGAGTGTTATTGCCAAATAATCTCTATTGATGATAACAAATGGAACCATAAATATAAAACTGATGTAATTAGCAAGTATGATCAGAAAACTATCGAGTAGCACCAAACTAATCGCTTTGATTTTTCTAGTTGGTTTAATCAATAAATCACCTTCTTTAGTACTTGATATGCACGATCTTGATCAACATTTTCTTTCAATCATTTTAACACACCATCTACTACCTCAATAATAGTAGTTGATATCTTTCGACTTCTTTACTCCATTATAGACAATCCCTAAGATATTTGCCTGAGCGATCGTCAATAGTTCCTTTGCTTTGAACAATTCTTGCTTTAGCGTTTTTCGTTCTCTCACGACAATGATTGTACCATCTGTTTTTGAAGCTAGTATCTGTGCATCCGTCACAGGCACAACAGGCGGTAAATCAAAAATGATCAAATCAAAATTTACGCTTAATTCATCAATGATTTCATTCATTCGGCTTGACTCGAGTAATTCAGAAGGATTGGGAGGTTTTGGTCCACTGGTCATTGTCCACAAATGTGCAATATTTGTTTCATGAATGAATACGAAAGCTGATTCATTTCTTTTTTTTAACAGGTTAGTTAGTCCGTCACTGTTCGAGGTTGAACGAAATGTACTTTCTACACTTGGCTTTCTTAAATCTGCATCAATTAGGAGTGTTTTCTTCCCGCTATTTGCAAAAACAATCGCTAGATTCGCTGAAACAGTTGACTTCCCTTCCTCTGGACCTGCTGAAGTAACGACGATTGTCTTTATATCCTGATCAAATGAGCTAAATTGGATATTTGATCGAACCGTTCGATACTGTTCAGAGATCATGGACGATTGTTTACTAGCACTAATCAGAGGAACACCCTTTTTTTTCATATTATTTTTCACGTATTAGTCTCCTCATCTATTTTCGTGTGAACCGATTTTCTCTGCTTAGATGTGTACGCGCTCGTTGTCTATGTGTATGAGTTCCTTGTCGAGAGTATGTTGTGAGTTGAATCGATTGCCCACTTTCAATTTCCTTATTACTCATTTCACTAATTATCCCTAAGACTGGATACCCCATTGTTGCGAGAAAATGCTCATCCTTTACTGTTTTATCCAATATTTCTAACAAGACAGCCATCCCGATCCCTAGAAGTAAACCTAAAAATGCACCAAGAAAAAGATTCAACCGTTTATTGGGTGAAACCGGTAGCTGATTTGCTTGCGCAATTGATGTGATCGTTACTTTATTTACGTCTAAAACTTCTTTTACTTTTTCTTCAAAAGTATAAGCAAGAACATTTGCTATATTCGCAGCTTTTTCAGCTTCATCTGACATCACCTTGATATGGAACATTTGTGAATCTGAAGATTGAATAATCTGAATATTCTTTCTCAATTGATCTTTCGTTAAGTAATAAGCAAATTTATTTTCTAAGTATTCGGTTGCTTCATTAAGTACGATATCTCCTAAAATCATGTCTTTATATGTATTAATCAAGAGTACATTTGCATGTACTTCTGATTGTAAATTATGGTTGACGATTTCGTTTTTCGATTGAACGATCAATTCAGCCGATGAACTGTATGTTGGTGTAATAACAAAATAAGTTATTCCAGTCGCAACGGCGAAACCGCCGATCAATGAACAAATGATCAACAGTATCCGCTTTTTTAACCAGCTTAGTATCTCATTCAAATTAATAACCGCTTCCATCTTTTCGCCCCTTTCTATTCTATTTTTCACGTCGAACTATTTTCTTTCTGAAAAACTCACTTACGCCAAATAGGAACAAGCTCAACAGGATACTGAAAAGACCAAATTTCATAAACATAAAGAGAAAATTTTTCAAATAAGTCGTTAAAAATAAGTATAGAGCTTCAGAATGAATACCCAATCGTTCAATCAATCGAGTTACATACAAATAGGTCGGTAAAGCCCCTACCATTAATCCAGCTCCACCGATCACATAAGCAAGGTAACGTATAATTAAATGAAAGAAAGGTTTGTTAAGCGAAATGATTGCGGAAAATAAGATTCCAAAAAAAGCGACTGCAAAAATGAGCAACAGGTTAAGGGTGGATGTATAAGCCATTATTTTTTTGCCGTATAACGCAAAATAAGGGATTTCGATATCACGCCGAACTGTTTCAATACTCACTTTTTTTAGTTTATTTACTGTGGTTTCAAATTCTGCATTTCTTGGGTAATTCTTTTCTTTTCCATAACTTTCTAATTGGCTTTGGACTGTCTCTTCTATTTGCTTCTCCCCTTCTAATTGAAAGGTTGAGCCAGCATAGATACTATGAATATATTGTTTGATATTATCATTTACTAAGCTTTCTGAAACTGTCTGATTCAACCATTTTTGGGAGATATTGGCACCTCTTCCTACATCAGCAATTGTGTGATTGATCTCTTTAGTGATCGTTTCCCCATAATGTGAGGATTCCACTGCACGGATCATAAAATTTTGATTGAATAAAGTAATCTTAAGAATGCCCAAGACAAAAATTGCAAATAAACTAAGCGAACAGATAAAAGCAAGAATCATTTTTGGCACTTTTCGCCATTGTTTTCTTTTTTTCATAACTATTTTTACCAAATGTAAGAAAAGACCATAAAATTTCACAAACTCATTGCAGCTTAAATTGCCCCACTTCGAAATTTTTTATCCACTAACTTCATTTTTAGTGAGCCAAACAAGCGATTATTCGATTGATCATTTGATTCTTTTTTGGTAAATCCACCTCTTTTCAAAGCGTTTTGCTTAACATATTAGTAGCGCAATTTTTCAATTCATTATTTATCTGGTTGGATCATTGGCCCCTTAATGAGATCGCCTAGAATAAATAATCTTTGATCCGTCATTCCAATACTATCGACTGGATAACAAGTATACAAAATCAGTTTCCCTTGCTGTTTTTGAACTAGAAGTTGACTAATCAATTTCGCATTTTTATCTAAAATCTTTGTTTCGTATACTTGGTAAACATACTCACCATAACTAGTGGAAATGTTAATCTTATCCGTAATTTTGACAGCACTTAATTTTCCAAATTCACTACTATTATGCCCACCAATCAATGTAGTCCCATGTTCACCTGGATACACAGACCCCATGTATTGTCCAGCACCCTCTCGTAAAATATCATCTGAGTCTCCATAATATAAGGGCACATTCAAATTTACAGAAGCAACATCAACCTGTCCATATTGATACCCGCTTCTTGGATAATTGATTTTACTGGAGGGAATGTTCTCTCCTTCCAACTCAATTGTTTTCCGTTTTTCTTCTAACTCACTAGTTGACATACCTTTAGCTGATGGTTGTGTCTTTTTTTCATATTTTGGAATATCCGAAAGCAGAAACAATCGCAAGGAAGAAGTCGTAAACTGAATGACAGGTCGCCCAATAATATACATTAGCGAATAACCCATGATTAAAAAAAAGATAGGGGTAAAAATCATTCCGCCTATTCTTTTTAATTTTTTCTTTTTTTTATGCAAGTTTGACTTTCTTTCCTACGATGAATGCACCTGTCGCAGTCATCATTAAACATCCAATTGCAAGAATGCTTGAGATAGGGAATGTTCCCGTTTGTTTAATCGGTTGTTTCGAGTTGAACACTGCTGAAATCGAGCCATCAGAGTTTTGTGTGCCTAGCTCAACATACCCTTTATTCCAACTTAAAACGACTAATCCTAAAGCATCCGCTGTTGATGAAATCAATTGCTGAATTTCCAAAATTGTTTCCCTAGGGATAATTTTTATTAAATCATTTATCGTATGAACCGATGACAAATCAATGTCTAAATTAGTCAGTTTTTGCTTCACATTTTGGATATTTTTTACTGCTGTATCCACTTGTGACTTGGATAAATCATTTTGTTTTAAATAATTTTCAGTTTGTGTAATATATGTTTGAGGCATTTGAAATTCTTTGCCTTGAATTAAAATAGGTTGAGTCAATTCTTGGATGATCATTTGCTCATCTTGCGAAATCGCCCCGGCAGCATCAACATAAGACGTAAAAAAGAAACTACATAAAATTAAAACCATACTCTGTAACACATATTTCATCTTCTAACTCTCCTTTTCCTATCAAAATAATTAAACAACCATTAAAAAATAACACATAAAAGCATTTCTACCATCCATATTAGCATATGTTATTTCTTAAGACAATTAAATAAATGCCTTCAAAACAAATAACCATCGTAATAAAATCACTACTTGTGAAATAACAATTACTATTTAGAAATAGTTATTATAATAAGCGATTTTACTGAGAACATAGTATTTACGTCATTTGTATTCTTAATCTCTAATCCATATTATCGCGAGATCTCTTATTAATATAACGATTTGAACAATAGAACAAAAATTTCCAAATTTAGAAATTTTAAGTCAAAAAAAGCTTGGTACAAATAAAAGATTGTCCCAAACTTTTTAATAGATGTAAAAATAAAAATGATATTCTAACTTTCATATTTCATTAATTAATCGATTTCACTTACTACAAAGTAAGTTTTTCTCAACCGCTCTTGCCATGTATACGAAAATAAGGTGAATTTTACTCATTTCCTCCTTGATTCAATACCACACTAGGTTTCGCATTTAAACGAAGATCAGCGAAATTGGCTTGTTTCAACTCTACATGCGCAGCTGCTCCAATCATTGCTGCATTATCACCACAAAGTTTTAATGGAGGGATCAGCAGTTCAATTTCTGGATGTTCTTTTTTCAATGCCTCTTCGAGTGTTTCACGCAATCCTTGATTGGCTGCAACTCCACCTGCTACAATCAATTGTTTGACTGGGTATTCGTTACAAGCACGAAGAGTTTTATTGACTAAAACGTCCACAACGCTCGCTTGAAAACTAGCAGCTAAATTATTTGTATCAAGAGTTTCTCCACGTTGTTGGGCATTGTGTACTAAATTGATAAAGGCGCTTTTTAAACCACTAAAGCTAAAATCATAATTACTTTCATGAATCATGGCTCTTGGAAAATGGTAGGTATCTTCACCACGATGCGCTAACTGATCGATTTCTTTTCCGCTTGGATAACTCAAACCTAAGACACGACCAACTTTGTCATAAGCTTCTCCAGCGGCATCGTCTCTCGTTTCACCGATGATTTGATAGTTCCCGTCTTCCTTCATATAGACCAACTCTGTATGTCCACCACTGACAAGCAATGCTAGTAGCGGAAATTCAAAAGGCTTTTGAAAGCGTGCAGCGTAAATATGACCTGCCATATGGTTCACAGGTATCAAAGGCAAATTGTTCGCCCAAGCAAAAGCTTTAGCGGCAGAAATCCCAATCAGTAACGAACCAACTAAACCAGGACCATAAGTAACCGCTACAGCACTCAGTTGTTCAACAGAAGTGCCTGCCTCCGCCAAAGCATCTTCGATACATAAGGTGATTTGCTCTACATGATGGCGACTTGCTACCTCTGGAACAACACCGCCAAATCTTTTATGGCTGTTAATCTGTGAAGCAATGACATTGGCTAAAATCTCATCACCATTTTTCACAACTGCGACACTCGTTTCATCGCAACTTGATTCAATTGCCAGAATCAATTCTTCTTTCATTTCATCGTCTCCGTTTTTAACTTTGTACTCATAATGATCGCATCTTCTACTGGATCATGATAATAAGATTTTCGTTTCCCTAGTTCTCTAAATTTCTCTGATTGGTAAAGATGACGAGCTGCTAGGTTAGACGTTCGTACTTCTAAATAAACATTATATGTTCCTGCTTGTTTTTCTCGGTCTAATAAAAAGCGTAATAACTGACGTGCATACCCTTTTTTTTGCAGTTTTTTTGCCACAGCAATATTCGTGATCTCCGTCTCATCGATAACTTTCGAATAACCAATGAATCCTTGGAGTAGCGAATTTTCCACCAATAAGTAATATTGCGTATGTGGTTGTTGGATATCCATTAAAAATTGGTCTTTGGTCCAAGGAGAACCATGTTCATATGCTTCCTCACAAAGCGCCCATAAACAAGACGCTAACTGTTCATCTTCAAAGTCATTCTTAGTATAAATCAATTGTACCTCTCATTTTTCTAAATATTTGATCATTTCTAATCCATCTTCATTTGTTTGGGTATAATACCCTTTTTTTACTTTGTTCGATTGAAATCCTAATTTCCGATAGAGTCTTTGGGCATCTTGATTACTCATTCTCACCTCTAAAGAGAGTGTGTCACAGCGATTCATTATAGCAAATTTTTCAATTTCGTCAATTAACAATGTACCGATATTTCTTCGTTGGTACACAGGAATAACCGCAATATTTGTAATATGGCAATCCAAGCCAAAAATTCTCGCACCTATAAATCCAATTAACTGTTCACCGTCTAGTATTCCTAAGTATAAATTTTGAAAAGGTGAATTTAATTCAGAAAGGAAGGCACTTTTTGTCCATGGTAATTCGCCATTGTATACCTGGCGTTCAATCGATAATAAATCTTTGATATCTCGAGGTATCAGCTCTTTTATTCGATAGCTTTTCCCTTGATTTTCAATTATCTTAGTAGCAAATTCTTTTTTTTCATAGAATAAACTTCTAGCATATGCTTTAAATTTTTTCAACATATCTTTCGTCTCCAGGAGTGTGGGTTTCCAACCACTTTTCCTCTGCTTCTACTTTTTTCAAATAACGTGGTACAAAATTGGTTAAATCTCTTACTGGTTCACGATTGGCCCCTAATGTTGCAATCGTACAGCCATTAGGAAGATCCCATTCAAGCACCTTATTTATTTCTGCTTCATGTAATACTTCCTTTATTTCATTCGTAAATTTTTGCGTATCTGTTCCGACAAATAAGATAGGTTCATCGAACTGAGACAGTTGCTTAAGCAGTTCTTCAATTGAAATATGTACATCTTCAAGAACTGTTTCTAATTTTCCATTTTGTCTTCGGTACACACCAGCATAAACATTTTTTCTTCTTGCATCAAATAAAGGCACGATCAACCCATTTACGTTCCGGCAATTAGCAGCAATTGCTTGTAAACTTGAAATCCCCACAAGTTCTTTACCCAATGTATATGCAAGTGTTTTTGCAGTAGTTACACCGATTCTTAGACCGGTGTATGAACCTGGTCCATCGGAAACAGCAATTCGATCGATAGCGGTTGGTGCTAATCCGAGTGCTGAGAATAATTGATCGATAGCCGGCATCAAACTAACGCTATGATTTTTCTGTTTATTGATTTGGATTTGCCCTAAGACAGTATCATCTTCAATCACGCCGATCGCTAAAGTTTGATTAGCGGTGTCTATCCCTAATGTAATCATTTTGATGCATCCTTTCTACTAACTTCTATCGTTTTATATTGTAGCATACTTCTTGCTAAGAAAAAGACAATTCATTTCAGAAAAAAAGAAAAAAAGTTGCAATCATTCGCAACTTTCTCTTGATTTGTTCTTTAGTTTTTTGTAGACTCACGCAAGATAAGATCCGTTTCTACAATGATTTTTCTCGAAACAGGTGCTTTTTCATTCATCATTTGTAACACGGTCTCTACCGCCAGTTCCCCCATCCATTCCGTGTGAACTTTGACTGTCGAAAGAGCTGGGGAAACATATTTTGCTACACTAATATCATTGAATCCGATCAATGAGATATCCTCAGGTACTTTCAGACCTTTTTCGTTAATTGCCTTCAATGCGCCGATTGCTAGTGTATCATTTGCTGCAAACAGCGCCTCAAACGAATACTGTCCACTATCTAAGTATTCTTTGACTTTCCGATAGCCAGATTCAACTGAAAAATCTGCTTCAATGATCGTTGTAGTCAATCCTTTACCAGCCATGATTTGTTGGTAGGCGGCAATCCTTGGGTCATCAATCCGTTGATGTCCTTTTTTGGTGTATTCCCTACCAGCAAGCATTGCAATCGCTTTTTTATCCTGGTTAAAAAAATAATCAATCACTTTTTGGATACTTGTTTGAAAATCAACGATTAATGAATTAATGTTATAGGGTGTTCCATCAAAATCAACTAATAACAGATTGCTTTGTGTCTGCTTCAATTCAATCAACTGCTGCTCATCGAATTTTCCCAGAGCAATCGTTCCATTTGTCGGTCTATCACTGATAGCGTCCCACGTTTCCTTTAGCAAAGTCACATTTGATTCCTCTGCCTTTTTCTCTATTCCCAAACGAATAGCAAGATAATAGAGATCCTCTAATTCTTCTTGATCATTGTACCATTGGATCAAACGCAACGACTTTTGATTCAACGATGTGTTTCTATGATGCTTCGTGTAATTCAGCTCTTCAGCAGCCTCAAAAATTTTTCTTTTCGTTGCTAGGCTAACTGATAACTCCTGATCATCATTTAAGACTCTTGACACAGTAGCAGGAGAAACCCCTGCCAACTTTGCAATATCTTTAATCGTTGCCACTTGTTTCTCCTCCTATCTATTCCACTCGGGCATTCTTCTTAAAGCGTTGCAGTAAAGCGTTGGAAAGCTTCTTGACCTTTTGTATCGCGTTTGAATACCCCTGAATCTTCCAACACACGAGCAAAAACTTTACCAATAGCTTGCTGAACGATCTCTGTTACTGTTTCAGTTGTCACATTTGGATGGTCGGCTTTCAAGCCCTTCGCCCATTCCATGTGATACTCAGCTATCTTATTTTCTTGTCCAAGCAAATACTTTTCTACTTCTGCCATTTCTGATTTTAAACGAGGTGGTAAAACAGCTAATCCCATGACTTCGATCAAACCGATATTTTCTTTTTTAATATGCTGGATATCTCGGTGAGGATGGAAAATCCCTTCTGGATGTTCGTCAGAGACATTGTTATCTCGTAACACTAAATCGAGTTCAAAATAATTTTCGCGTTTTCTAGCAATTGGTGTAATCGTATGATGGGGCGTACCATCTTTAGAAAATGCCGTCACTGCTACCGCGGGATCTGAATATTGATGCCATTTTTCTAAAATACTATTAGCAGCTTCCACTAGGATTTCTTTCCCCGTCGCTTGCAGACGAATGACAGACATCGGCCATTTGACAACACCTGCGATTACTTGAGGATAATCCGATAATTTGATTAATCGTTCGATTGGAGCTTTAGCCATTGGAAATTCATGGCGCCCTGCTTGGTAATGATCATGTGACAGAATCGATCCTCCAACAATTGGCAGATCTGCATTTGAACCAACAAAGTAGTGTGGTAAAACCTCTGTGATTTTTAATAAACGTGAAAATGTTTCTTTCGTAATCTTCATAGGACGATGCTCTTCTGACAAGATGATCGAATGTTCATTGTAATAAGCATATGGAGAATACTGAAATCCCCAACTTTCCCCATCAAGATTCATTCTGATGATTCGATGATTGGTGCGAGCTGGATAATTTAAACGTCCTTTATAGCCTTCATTGTTCATACAAAGCATACACTCAGGATAATCAACTTTTTTGGCATGTTTTTCGGCAGCAATTTGCTTAGGATCTTTTTCAGGTTTGGATAAGTTGATCGTAATCTCTAATTCGCCATATTCTGAAGGATACGTATACCTGATATTTTTCGCAATCGCTCTGGTTTTGATATAATCATTTCTTTTACTCAATTGATAAAAGTAGTCTGTTGCTTCTTCTGGATTTGTTGCGTAATGTTGTGCAAAAAACGCATTGACTACTGATGGTGGTGGTGTTAAAAAATCCATTAATTGTGCTTCAAAGATTTCGATTTCAGCAGGTAAATCAGTAACCACTTCATTTTTTTTGGCTTGTTCGACTAACCGATCAAGTAACACCACCGATTCTTCTGAAACAGGGCGCACTTCAGTGTTTTCCAAAGCCTCTTCGCCGATCATTCCCAAAATTCGATTTTGTAAATAAATTCGATCCATTTCCATCCAGCCACCAGCTTCAATTGCTAGTGTCGTAAAATCACAAATCGTTTGACTGATTGTCATCTTCTCTCTACTCCTCATAACCATGGGGATGACTCACATGCCAAACCCAGGCTGTTTTAATGATTTCTTTTACATCTGTGTAAGCTGGTCGCCAACCTAAGATTTCTTCAGCTTTAGCACTGGAAGCGACCAACCGGCTTGGATCTCCGGCTCTACGTGGTGCCACCTTAGCTGGAATTTCTCGATTTGTTACTTCTCTAGCCGCTTCAAGCATTTCTTTGACGGAGTAGCCTTGATTGCTCCCTAGATTAAAGAAGTTACTTTCATTCCCCGCGCTTAAATATTCTAAAGCTAAGATATGGGCATCAGCCAAATCTTCCACTTGAACATAATCTCGGATGCATGTTCCATCGGGTGTATCGTAATCATCACCGTAAATCGCCAAAGAATCACGTTGACCTAGAGCTACTTGGAGAATAATAGGAACTAAATGCGTTTCTGGTGTGTGATCTTCCCCAATCGATGCATCTGCTTTTGCACCTGCTACATTGAAATAACGCAATGCTACATATCGCATGCCATAGGCTTGGTCACACCATTTCATCATTTTTTCCATCATCAATTTGCTTTCACCGTACGGATTTTTTGGATTCGTAGGAGTTGCTTCGGTAATTGGTGATTCTGTAGGTTCACCATAAGTGGCTGCTGTAGATGAAAAGACAATATTCTTCACATGATATTCATGCATCACTTCTAACAATATTTGCATACCATAGACATTGTTATTAAAATACTTCAATGGTTTCTCAACAGACTCTCCCACTAATGAACTAGCTGCAAAATGAAGGACTCCTTCGATCGTTTCTTTTTCAAAAACAGACTGTAAAAAAGATTTATCCCGAATGTCACCTTTGTAAAATTGTGCTTTAGGATGAATTGCTGCTTGATGCCCCGTTAATAAATTATCCACTACTACCACTTGATAGTTTTGATTGATCAACCGATCAACAGCATGTGAACCGATATAACCTGCGCCACCCAATACCAAGATTGCCATGAAAACACTCCTTTTTTTACAAAAGCAGCAAAAAGTACGTTTTGAATCGTTTGAAACTATGACCCTTTTGTTTCTGTTGCCTTTGCTATTTATTTAGTAAATTTATAATAAAACATTTAGTAAATATTTTCAAGGAAAATTTGTAAAGGTTTCCAATAAATAGACGTCAGACTAGCCTTTTTTTTCAATTTGTTACATAATAGAAGCAACAACTAATAAACGAGGTGGATTTAATGAAAAAATTTGTATCTGGAATTTTAGTCGGTAGTCTTGCAACAGCGGCAGCTGTTGCTGGATTGGTAGCTTGAGTTAAAAAAACAGTAATCGATCCCATTGATGAAAAAGAAACAATGATCGAAGAAAATCGTAAAAAAGCGATGCGTAAACGTGTAGCTCGCTAATCTTTAAACGATTCAAGAAAATCATCCCTTTTATAACCCAAAGAATCATTATTAATTAGTAAAACACAACCGATCTTAAAAGTTAGATGAATGATCTAGCCTTTAGAGTCGGTTGTGTTTTTTGCTTCAATTGGTTGTCCTTCCAAGAATCAGCTGTGCCACTTTATCGATTTGCCTCAAATTCCAAGCATCGGTATATGGTCGTGAGACTGTAGCTGTCAACCAATCCACACCTTCGACCGGAATCCCTAAACAATATAAATTTTCTTCTAGCTCTCCCTGTTTGTTCCAGACTTGATTGGTGCTTAGTTTGATATCAATTGCACCAGTTTCATACACGCCAGTCGTGTCCTGATAAGTAAAAGGACGAATCAGCTGATGTTTTTTCAAGCTATTTAATGCTGGGTTTTTTGTTTGTGTCAAATCAGTCTGCGGGAGTCGGGCTTCAATCAAGTAGCGACTTTCAATCCGTTGTCCCTCGTTTTCTACGATAAAGAAACCGGCCTCTGTTTTGATTTCCAGCGGTGGGGAAACGATTGTGAAAATACCCGCATCAATCAGAGCGGCTAATTCTCTTGTCCGAACAACTGGCGGACCGATCGTGAGAAAAGCATTGAGCTTAGTAAACCAACCCCATAATACTTCTCTGTATTCTTTGGCAGTGAAGATGCCCCATTCAATGACCAGATGGACAGGATCACGCCAATCTTTTAACGCATCAAAAGCTGAAGCAAGCGCCCCAGTACAATTTCCTTTCATTGATTCATTGATTTGATAATCAATAAACCTTCGACTTTCTTTTTGAAAGTCATGCTTCTCATGATAGATAGGCGTTTCAAAAAAATCCCACTCCCATTGATAAGGCTGTAATTCAGGAAATTGTTTTTGCCAATCACTTTGATCACGTGTTAAAAAGATTTGTTCAAATAATACTGGTGAAATAGCTAGATGTTTTTCCTCAATTAATTTCTTATAATAAAAAAGTTCGACATCTTTTTTTAGCAAGTCGAAAAACAGTTTCCCAGTTAGTTGTTGATTTTGATAAAGCTTCACTAAATTTTCTTTGGTGATCAATTTAGGAACAGCCATTGCTCCTCCCCGTTTTTCATTTTTTCCTCGAGGAAAATAGGGTAACCCTTTTCTAGACCCGCAGTATACGATCGGCTCACGTCCAGACGGCAAATATACCAATTTCTCTCCTTGTTTTTCAAACTTACCTCCTCTATTCTCGGTAAGTAAACCTACATAATCAAAAAAACTTAGACCTAATCCTCTAAGAATCACTGTGGCTTTTGGCGGAATAGTTTCTACGGAAACATCAGCTGGATTTGCTGGCGGTTGGTAGAACAATTGCTCTTTTTCAGCATAGTCATAAAACCTTTTCTCGTCTTTGGATACTTTATTTTCCCAATGTCCCGTAGTCATCACTAACTGATCTACTACTAAATGCTGTTCGTTTGTTTTCAAGTAAAAACCTGTCTTTATCTTATCAATCTCTTTCACTAAGGATCGAACGATAGTGAATGAATGCGGTGCTAATTTTTTTAATTGTTCATAAAACCACTGTTGGTACAAGCCATAAAAACATCTGGTAGCTGGTTCATTGGCACGTAAGCGCTCGGCTTCTGCCAAAAAAAATTCTTTATTCACAAACTGTTGCTTTTCGATATACTTTTTCGCCTCTGTTTGGCTCCATTGATATAAATTAGGCCCCGGTGAAATCTCTCCGCCACTTGTTAATGTTTCATCTGTAAAAAGCGTAACTTGCTGAGAGACTGAGTTCATCAATAACTCTGTTGGTTGATCGAGCCGCCAGACTCGACCACCAGGCCCATCAGGATCGAATAAACAGATCTGGATATGTTGGTTTTCCCGATTGTTTCGGATCAATCGTTCTACCATGCTTAGTCCTCTGGGGCCTGCCCCAACAATGCCAATAATCATCGATTCAGCTTCCTTTCCATCAACGCTTTTAGCACCACGGCTTGATTTTGCTGTTCATTCTTTGCACCATAAACTAAGGTCACGATTGGATAGTTTTGACAGAGTTCAGCTAACTGCTTGACTGCCAATTGCTTTTCTTGATCTGTCATTAACTCTTCTAGGTATTTTTCTTCAAAAACAGGAAAACGCTCAGGAAGATGTCCAAAGAATTTTCTCAACTCAGTACTTGGTGCAATCTCCTTTAACCATAGATCAATCTGTGCTTTTTCCTTTGATATCCCTCTTGGCCATATTCGATCAACTAAAATTCTAAAGCCATCACCCTTTTCGCGCGCACTGTACACTCTTTTCAGTTTGATCATTTTCTCCACTTCTTTCATTGCTTATACATTGATCATAGCATAAATGATTAGATTCTCCTTTGATTATGTCATAGCAAAAAATCGTGGCTTGATTTCTGTTAGTACTCCTTAAATACTAAATTTCAATTTTGCACGCTCTATGGATACTTGCTAGTGATTCCTATCTCCCTTTTCTAGAGGAACAATGTGTTGGCATTGATTATTATTATGACAAGCATCATTAGTTTCGCTCGATTGTCGTCTCAATATTTTTTTTAAAGGTACCCCACCCTTATCCATTTCAATTCCTTGACGATTTGTTATATTCTCTGGTTTATCTGTGTTACTCTTTCTGAAAATGTTTAACGATTGACCCCACTTCTTAATCCTTTTCCTGAACGTTAGCTTTTCAGTTGTCAACTTACTTGTTTTTTGTTCTTGAATGTTTTCTGGTTTTGAACTATCTTTTTGTTCGACCGATTGATCTTCTATTATTATTTGTGGAGAATCTATTGCGCTTTCTATATTTTCTATAACCACAGAATTGGTTATAGAGACTTTACTTTGGCTTGGACCATCATGGCTGATTAAGCGTTTTATGTTATAGTCCTTTACGACCTGCTGATATAATTGGGCAGAAAGATCTAGTGAGTATAATACTCTCCCAAGTTCAGATTGCTTTACCTTCTTATTTATAATCTTAGACACAACCGATTCAACGATCTCCTCATATGTCTTTCCTTTTAATTTACCAGCTAGTGAAACCTCAATCGTTCCAACAAGTTTATCAAGTTCCTTTTTTCTTTTTTCTGTTATTTCTTCTTTTTTTACTATTCCTGCAGGTTGTTGCTCAGTGAAAGTTTCATTAGATATTTCTGGCATTGCCTTTTCTCCCCCATTGTTTGATTTATCATTGAATCATCATCATACATGACGTACGCAATGGAGATAGAACTTTTATTTCTGGAAAGAATAAAATTTAGTATTTTATCTTGTGCGATCTAATGAATCCTTTTTATTCCCGTTGCCTAATCGAATAATCAGTCATGCAATTTTCTAAAAAGTATCTGTTACTTTATATACAAAAACTTCTGATAAATTGGCTCTATCATTTGTGGAACTGATGAATGTATCAATCCCAAAAAGTAAGACCAAAATCTAACTTCTGGGGGTTACTACAGAATCAAAGTTGATCCTTCAGCCCCATTTTCCTTCCAATTGAAATAACAAAAAATCTGAGACAGAATGAGGTTCATTCTGACCCAGATTTGACTTTACACGACTCATCAGGATTGACCGATAATATGACGTCATGACGTTCTATACTTTTTTACTTTTAATCTTGCCAGACCAGCCATCATATCCACCTTTTAAGATATAGATATCTTGGTAGCCAGCTTTTCTTAACTTATTCGCTGTACGAATACTTAAGCTTTTCTTTTGGTCGTAGATATACACCGGTTGATCTTTTCGGATAGATCCTAATGAATCTTTTAAAACAGTATAAGGGATATTTCTTGCCCCTAAAATATGTCCTGCATCAAACACGTCTTTTTCACGAACATCAATGACTTGTGCCTTACGCATCCCATCACGAAATTCTTCTTCTTCCAGTGTTTTTGCAGAACGTTTTGCCATTACTCGTAGATAAACTTCCCAAAACACAATAGCAAGAATAATCAATAGCAAAATGATGTTAATTACCCATAAAACCATGTCATTCCTCCACGTTATTCCGCAAATTTCAAGGCTAATGAAGCAGCACCGATCACGCCAGCTTCATTTCCTAATTCTGCTAATTTGATTTTTGTTGATTGTTGTACTTGAGGGAACGTAAATTGGTTGAAATATTTTTCAACACGACTACGTAAAAATTCCCCGGCAGCAGATACTCCGCCGCCTAAAACAATACTTGATGGGTTCATAGTGTTCCCTAGATTACCGCAAGCTAATCCTAAGTAGAAACAAACACGATCAACGACCATCAGACCAAATGGATCGTCTGCTTGTGCCATTTCAAAAATATCTTTACTTGTTACTTCTTCTCCATTGTCAAGCATTGCTTTTAATTTTGAATCTCCGGCATACTCTTCTGCTAAGAAACGTGCTAAGCGAACTACACCTGTTGCACTTGAAACTGTTTCTAAGCACCCTCTTTTACCGCATGTACATTCAAAACCTTCTGGGTCCACTGTAATGTGTCCAATCTCGCCACCTGCACCAGCAACGCCGTGGATCAAGTTCCCAGCAGCAACGATTCCGCCACCGACACCCGTTCCTAAGGTAACAAAAATAACGTCAGGATCATTTTCCCCTGCACCTTTCCAGCGCTCACCTAAAGCAGCAACGTTCGCATCGTTATCAATAGCAAATTTGATTCCAGTTCCTTCTTCAATTTGTTTTTTTACGTATTGAAGTTCAGTCCAATTTAAATTGTAGGCTCCGATCACTGTACCTGCTTCACTATCGACACTTCCTGGTGTTCCCATACCGATTCCGATGAAATTTTCAGCATTCATGTTATATAATTTGATACGATGATTTACTGACTCGATAATTTCCGGAATAATATGTTTACCGTCATCCAATATATTGGTATCGATGCTCCATTTTTGTTGAATCTCTCCTTCTGGTGTTAGAATTGCAAATTTTGCTGTTGTTCCACCTAAATCAATCCCAATAATTTTTTTGTCCATTACAAGTTTCCTTTCTTTCGGCTTTCTTCCACTCGGTGCTCTCGTTTTAGTATGCGCCACGCTGTCATGTATGTATCATGATCGATCAAACGACTGTCATGAAGATTCTTCAATTCAATCGTCATTAATTCAATATCATAGATACGTGACCCAACATAGACAAAGATGCCAAATCGTTTGAGCAGTTGTTGCACGTCATATAAGCTCTCCATCTCAAAGCACTTCCTTCACATTATACAAGTAATCCGTAGTTTTTTAAACCCAATAAAACACATATTATCAAAAGAAATCCAAAAACAAGCGTAGATAGGATTTTTTGATGAATCGAGTAATTGGTCACTTTCTGTGGTAGGCCGATGATATTTCCTATAAGCAAGCCACCAACAATCCCACCGAGATGCCCCCAGATATCGACTGAGGTATCCGTCAAACCAAATACAAAACTGATAACAATAAACAACATGTAATGACGAATCAATTGGCGAACCTGAGAGTTATTTTTGAAATGAAATCCAAGAACGAATAACGCACCAAACAAACCAAACAAAGAAGTACTTGCTCCACCAGATAGAACGCCAAGATCGTTGAATGCAAAACTCGCTGCATTCCCAAGGATACCACTAAACAAGTAGATCAAGAAAAAACGCCAATGACCGTAGAGTGTTTCAATTTGGTCTCCCATAAAATATAAAATCAAAGAATTCATGACAAAATGCACCAGTCCAAAGTGAATGAAAATCGGTGTAATAAACCGCCACCATTCATTTCCAACTACAATAGACGGCCCAAACATGCCTAAATATGCTGGAATATTTAAAAATGGAAAGAACTCCATCATTGCAAACACGATGGTTTGTATCGCTAAAAACAAATAAGTCAAAATTGGTCTTCTTAGCCAAGCGTTTAATTTTAATTTCTGTTGATAATTCATGTAACCCTCCTTATTATTTATCGATAAACAAGTGTTGCACTTTTTTATCAAAACTTTCTGGTACCCATTGATTGTTTATTTGTTCTTGAAAAACCAGACTACATGTCTGGTTCGGATAATTGGCTAGATAGCGATCATAGTAGCCTCCACCAAAACCAATCCGATAACCATTTTGATGATAAACAACCCCTGGAACGATCAGCAAATCGATAGCGTCCGGTGAAAAAGAATGATCAGATAATGGCTCCAGTACGCCAAAAGCGGTGCGTTCAAATCGGGTATCCGGATCAATTTTAAAAAAACACATTTGACGTTCAGGCAATGTCTTAGGAACAAGTATGGTTTTACCCTCTTCCCATGCCTTTTCAATAATTGGGGTCGTAGCCACTTCTATCTCATTTGCCATCGTCAAACCAACCACTTTTGCTTGCTGCCATTCATTACTTTGAAAGAGTTGTTGGTAAATTTTTTGCTCTTTTTGCTGCTTCTGTTCACTTCTAGCAATCTTTTGTAAATTTTCAATGCCAAGTTTTCTAAGTTTTTCTTTAATATGACTCAAACGTATCAACCCACCTCTCGTTAAAATGGTAGCGGAAAATAGTAAAAATAGCAATTTAACTTTTTAAATAAAAAGAGTTTTATAAACAGAATTTAAGACATCACTCTCACTCTTTATTCTAAAAACGAGTAAACGGTGTTCACGCATCAGCTCTTTGAAATAAGCCTGAATTTTTCAAAACATGAGAAGCTGTTAAAAAAAATTCTTTCTTATTGTCATTGGAGCTTTCCGATGCCTTCACGACCTCTGATTCACTCTTTTCATTTGAATAGACAGAATAATCGTAGTCTCAAAATAACGAGAAACTACTTTGGGAAACACTGCTTACTCAACACAATCGTTTCTTCCCCGTATTTATTTTCTAAGCAATCGTTTGTTTGGAAAATAATAAATATAAGAAATATGGAGCTCCTAGGACCGCAATTAAAATCCCAGTAGGAATCTCACCACTTGGTAGAATCACTCGTGTAAGAACATCTGCAATCGTTACAAAAAATGCCCCAAATAATCCACTCAAGATCAAGGACAGTTGATTTTCTCTTCTGACGACAAATTTAGCCAAATGAGGAGCTAACAAACCGACAAAAGATAAGCTGCCAGCTACCGCAACGCTTCCGCAGGCTAAAGCAACAGCGAGTATCAATAGGATTTTTTGACTTTTCTGCACGTCTAATCCTAGACTTTGCGCTCTTTCTTGACCAAAAGATAATAAACCAATTCGTCGACTGTAAATCAGCACGAAAGGAAGCAAAATGACTGCCCAAGGTAACAATGAGAAAACATATGGCCAACTAGCTCCCCAAAGTGAACCTGCTAACCAGGCATTAACAAAACCATAGTTTTCTTTCGACAATTTAATCGTAAATAAAAGCATCAATGCCGACAATCCAGCATTGACTGCAATTCCTGATAGTAAAAGCCGGTTCATCCCTAAAAAACTATTTCTCGTATAAGCAAACAAGTACACAAGTAAAGCTGCAAGCAAGCCGCCTAGAAAAGCCACGATCAATAGTAAAAACGGAAAAGTTTGGTTGGCATAAAAGCCCAAATAAATCATAACGAAAAAACCTGCTCCAGCGTTAATGCCCAATATGCCAGCATCAGCTAGTCTATTTCTGGTAACTCCCTGCAAGATAAAGCCTGAAATACCTAAACACATACCAGCAAGAAGACTGATTAATAGACGAGGGGCACGAAATTCATAAACAATCAACTCTTGGATTGCCGAACCATTCCCTTGAAACACCTCAGCTAATTGATCAAATGGAATAAATGGTGTGCCAATCATTAAACTTGCAACTATACTAACAACTAATAAAAGAAATAAAACAACTAGTGATTGGTAACTTCTTTTCATCCTTGTTCCCTCCTTACTTGGAGTAGTAAAAACGGTACACCGATCAAGGAAATTATTAAGCCGAATGGCGTTTCAAATGGCGGATTGATCATTCGTGCAACATAATCCGCCAACATCACTAATCCTCCACCTGCTAAAAAAGAGGCTGGTAAAACATACCGATAATCGGAACCAATAATTCCTCGGACGATTGGTGGAACCATCAATCCAATAAATGAAACTGGTCCAACTAACGACACCGCCATTGCAGCTAACCCCGCCACTAATACAAATGCAAAAAATCTGATCCGTCCAGGGTTGCCTCCTAATGCCAAGGCATGTGACTCACTTAAGTTGACCAACGAGATGGAGCGACCTAACAAAAAGGAGCCACTAACTGTCAACAGGTAAATTGGAGCCAAAATTTCCAATTGATGCCATGTGACGTTCGCAGCGCCTCCCACGAACCAAAACGCCAAGTCTTGTTGCAAATTGAATAGTTGTGTCAGCGCTTGACTAATAGCTGTAAAAAAAGTACTGATCGCAACACCTGCTAAAATCAATTGAAGTGGATTCATCCCCATTTTTGAAAAACGTAAGAAACCAAAAACAAATAATGTAACTACCAACGAACCAAGTAATGACAGTAAAAAAACAGAAAAAGCAGAAGCATGTGGCCAAAACGCAAAACAAAGAGCCATTGCAAGTGATGCTCCTGCATTAATTCCTAATAACCCTGAATCAGCTAAAGGATTCCGCGTCACCCCTTGCATCAATGCGCCACTAAGAGCAAAACAGCTTCCGACTAAGAAAGCCCCCAGCACTCGAGGCAACCGAATCGTTCGGATAATCAACTGCGATTGAACTGAGTCGTCAAATTTAAAAATCGCTTGCCACAAATTAGAAAAGTCGACAACCGCCGCTCCATTGGCTAACGCAAAGAAAAATATACTAACTACTCCTAGCAACAATAGGGAAAGAATCATTCGTTTCCTCTTTGTCTTCATTGTTCATCCTCCTTACGATCATTGATTAAATCGTAAGACAAAACAACGGGTTTATTCGTTTCAGGCAATTCGATGATCTGCGCTTCAATTTCATAGATTTCCCTCATCCATGACGTTGTGATTACTTCATCAGGTGTGCCTTGAACCACTATTTGTCCTGCTTTCATCCCAATTAAATAGTCAGAAAAGCGAGAAGCGTGATTGATGTCATGGATCGACATTAAAATGGTTGTCTGTTTGATATGATTGATCTCTTTCAGTAAATGTAAGATTTCCAATTGATGCGCAGGATCTAAAAAAGTGGTTGGCTCATCTAAAATCAAAATATCCGCTTCTTGGGCTAAAGCCATCGCAATCCAAACTCGTTGCGCTTGTCCACCTGATAGACTCGAAAGCTCTCTTTCTTTCAACTTAGTTAGTTGCGTCGCTTCCAACGCCCATTGGATAGCATGTAGATCTTCTTCATTTAATCCACTAAAAAATTTTTGATAAGGATAACGACCATAAGAGACCACCTCTTCGACAGTCATGCCTAAAGGGTGTTCACTACTTTGGGCTAACAGTGCAATTTTTTGCGCTAACATCTTAGGACTATATGTAGAAATTTCAGATCCATCTACGATAATCTTTCCTTCTTTGACAGGTAACAGTCGAGTAAAACTTTTTAATAAAGTTGATTTACCACTGCCATTAGGACCAATCAAACTTGTCACTTTTCCTTCTGGTATCTTGATAGACATTTTTTCAATCACTTGTTTATTTAAGTAACCCGTTGTAATATCAACAGCTTCAATCGTCGTCAAATTTTTCATCCTTTCCCTGAAAATCATTCTCAATTATGAAGCTCCTTCACAAATTCGTCAAGTTTTACTCTAAATGGCTCATTCCCGAAAATAGTTGACATGACCACTATTGTCAGGAATAATATCAATTGAGAATGATTATCAATGAAAATCCCTACAGGAGGAAAAAATGAAACTAAAAAAGAATATCTTTACCATTGGGGCCACAGTGTTGCTGCTTGGTTTACTTAGCGCCTGCTCTTCTTCAAATAATTCATCCAATTCAACTGACACAGCAGGTAATGAAACAACTGCAAAAACTCACCTAGTGACTGATGCCTTGGGTCATAAAGTCGAGATCCCTAATCAACCAAAACGAATCATCGGGAGTTACCTCGAAGACTATCTTATCGCTTTAGGTGAAAAACCTGTTGCTCAATGGACAGTTGGTAGTGGATCGATTCAACATTATTTACAAAAAGAATTAAAAGATGTTCCCACGATCTCTTATGATCTTCCGTATGAAAAAGTCTTAAGTTATGAACCCGATCTTTTATTGATCTCTTCTTCGGCTACAGTTGAAGGAGGTAAATACGAGCAATACAACAAAATTGCGCCAACCTATGTCGTAAAAAATGGGAATGATGTCACTTGGGAAACCCAACTAAAAGATATCGGAAAAGCATTAAATAAAGAACAAGCAGCAGAAAAAATCATTACTGATTACCAAAAAAAGGTGAAAGCCACTAGACAAGAACTCGCAGATAAAATCAACGGCAAAACGGCTGCTGTTTTATGGGTAACGAATAACTCAGCATTTATGGTTAGTGAAACACGTTCAAGTGGAAGAATCATTTACGGTGATCTAAAATTTGGTGTGCCAAATCTAGTTACTGAAATCTCTAAAAGTGCAACTTCAGATTGGTCAGCTGTCTCTGCAGAAAAATTAGCAGAGTTAGATGCAGACTATCTCATCTTAGTCAACAGTGATGAAAAAGCTGCGATGTTTAATGAAGCAACTTGGCAAAATTTAAAAGCGGTCAAAGAAAATCATGTCTTAGAATTTGGTCCTGAATCTAGTTGGCTCTATAATGGTCCAATAGCTAGTCAAAATATGGTCAATGATATCAAAAATAATTTGAAATAAATCATCTGAACAAGAATAGACGTTCACCTTCCTTTCTTTACAAATTGGAGTGAACGTCTTTTTTTATTTAACTATGTGCTAAACCACTTTGCTCATTTTTTGCCATTTCTGAAATCGATGAGGGTATTGATTTTCTTGGTTGACAATTCCTTCATGTTCTTCCACTAATTCAAAACTTGTAAAATCGATTTCTCCAATAAATGTATCCCCCTCAAACTCTGCATCAATTAATGTTCGCCAGATGATTTTTGTTTCTGGTAACAAAGCTTGAAAAATTCGACTTCCTCCTGACACATAGATATCTTCAGGTATATCCTTGGCATATGCCAAAAGTTCATCAATCGAATGAAGGACTTCCGCATTTTTTTCTACTTTAAAATCTTTTTGAGTAGTTAACACAATGATATGCCGATAAGGAAGAGACAATTTGCCCATGCCTTCATATGTCTTTCTCCCCATCACTAATATTTTATCCATCGTATGTTCCCGAAAAAAACGCATATCGTTTGGTAACCTCCAAGGAAGCAGGCCATCTTTTCCAATCAAACCATTCTTGTCTTGTGCCCACATTGAAATAAACATGTGTTTCATCCTCTCAAACTGAATTTGAACAAACGATTTCAATCATACAAGAAAAACGACCCTGTTACAAGAAAAAGAGTCGCTTGTCAGGTTTATGGTTTCATTCAACCTTCACTATTAAAAAAAGTCTAGCTTCCTAAAAAGGATTCTAGACTTACGCTGAACTAATTATTTAGTTTCACGGTGTAAAGTAACTTTACGTTCGCGTGGGCAATATTTTTGTTTTTCCAAACGATCAGGGTTGTTACGTTTGTTTTTGCTTGTTAGGTAGTTACGTTCTTTACAAGAAGTACACTCTAAAGTAATGTTTACGCGCATGTTTTTCCCTCCCATTTTTTACTAGAATCCTCTAAGATGACTCTCAGACTTGATTATCTTACCATGATTTCCACTAGATTGCTAGCCTTTTTACAAAATTTGTTAAGTAAAACTACTTGACGAAAGTTATCTAAATAACTACTTGCTAAACAAAATCTTTTCCTTTTCCAACTATTGCGCTTACACTTGAAATATAAATAATTTTTGAGGAGGAAGATTTTATGCCTTGGAATATGAAAGATTATCCGCCTGCAATGAAAAATTTAGAAGAGTTAACACGAAAGAAAGCAATCGATATCGGTAACGCCTTGCTTGCAGAAGGCTATCCTGATGATCGTGCTATTCCGATTGCTATCAAACAAGCCAAAGAATGGTCAGAAGATGCTACTTCTACTGAAAAAAAAGAGTTTTCTCAAGAAAAAAATCCAACAAAGCATGATTCTCACGACACAAATCCAAGAGCTTCTAAATTATTGACAGCCAACGTGATCGTAAAATTTGAAGAAGATAAGTGGATTGTCCAATCAGAAGGAGCTAAAAAAGCAAGTAATCATTTTGATACGAAAGAAAAAGCGATTGAAAAAGGGAAAGAAATTGCTCAAAACAAAAACACATCATTAATTATCTACAAAAAAGACGGAACGAAAGAAAGAGAAATAAACTATTAATAAAAAACAACTCCTCCACAATAAAGGAGGAGTTGTTCACTGTTAAAAAGGAATAAAATCAATCCACTCGAAGCGGGATGTTCTTTTGCTTCGCTAACTGATTACTTTTTAGACTGTTACATAATCGATTGCTTCAGCCTTAGGGATTTCTTCGTCAACGAAGAAAACTTTATACCAAGTTAAAAAGCTGAAAATCGTCCAAATTTTTCGTTGTTCTTCATGACGCCCTTCATGATGGTCATTTAACAACTTCATAATTTTTTCTTGATCAAAGAATTCTTTGGCAAAATCAGCCTCAAATAATTCTTTGACTTGTTGATAGCCATGGTCTTCTTTCAACCAAGCTTTGATTGGTACTGGGAAACCAAGTTTTACACGGTTAGACCATTCTTCTGGCAAATGTTTATTTGCTGCTTGTCGGAAAATATCTTTGGTATTATTTTGATTTAACAGATACTTACTTGGGATCTGTTCTGCCAATCTCATCACTTCGATGTCAAGTAACGGTACGCGTACTTCAAGTGAGCTGGCCATTGATAATTTATCCGCTTTTAATAAAATATCTTTTGGCATCCATTGATGAAGGTCAACGTATTGCATTTTGTTCACTTCATCTTCGATTTTTTCAGTTTTAGCATAATGGACTGCCATAATCTCCTGAACGGAAGGAGCCTTTTGGTATTCTTGTTTTAAAATATCTGACGCTTCGTTTTCTTCAAACACTCGGGCATGACCAATAAAATATTCTTTCGCAGGAGCTAAAGATTCATATAAGTGGATTCTACCGTGGAAGTTTTTCATCTTGCCAATTTTTCGTCCCAAGTTATAACGTGTTCCTTTTGGTAGTTTCTTCAACCCTTGAGCAATGACACGAATAACTTTTGAATTCGTATGGAACCCATAAGTTTGGTATCCCGCAAATAGTTCATCTGCCCCTTCACCTGATTGGACAACTCGAACACTTTGCGAAGCCAAGTTTGCTAAGAAATAAAGTGGGACACATGAAGGATTCGAATCTGGCTCATCCAAATGGTATTGAATCAAAGGAAAAGCTTTAAATGACATATCTCCATCGATGACAGCTGCTGTATTATCTAAGTCCAAAAGTTCTGTTAACTTTCTAGCTTCAATAGCTTCATTATATGTTTTATCATCAAACCCAATTGAAAAAGAATGATCAGGTTTTAATACAGAAGTCACATAGCTTGAATCTACCCCACTAGATAAGAATGAGCCAACTTCTACATCGCTGATCGTATGTGCTTTAATCGATGCTTCAACTGTTTCATCAATCTTATCGATCCATTCTTTCCGTGAATAGTTTTGTTTTTCTTCAAAATTAGCATCCCAATATTGATGAATCGCTAACTTATTATCTTTGTAAGTGAAATAATGACCTTCTGGCAAACGGTGAACCCCTTTAAAAAAGGTTTCTCCATTTAATGGTGAATATTGAAATGTCATATAAGGTTTCAAGGCTTCTTTATTCAATTCTTTATGAAAATCTGGATGTGGTAAAAAGCTTTTGATTTCTGATCCGAACATAAATGTGCCGTTCATTTCCGCATAATAATATGGTTTGATTCCAAAATGATCCCGAGCACCAAATAATTCATTGCGTTTATTGTCCCAGATTGCAAAGGCAAACATACCCCGAACCTTTTGTAATAGATCAGTTCCCCATTCTTCATAACCATGCAACAATACTTCTGTATCCGCATGTGTTTGAAAAATATGTCCAGCTGCAATCAGCTCTTCTCTAAGAGGTTGGTAATTATAGATTTCCCCATTAAAAATGATGACTTTTGTTCGATCTTCATTATAGATAGGTTGTTTTCCACCCTCTAAGTCGATAATACTTAATCTTCTAAATCCTAAAGCAACATGCTGGTCAATATAATCACCCGAACTATTCGGTCCCCGATGAACGATTCGATCCATCATGTCGTTTACGATTGCTTTTTTATTGTCTTTGTCGTTAATAAATCCTACAATTCCACACATTTTATTTTTCACATCCTAGATAATAATTACTATTACTTTGTTTCGTCCATAAGCATCTTATCATAGAGGCTATTAAATCTTGAAATAATAGCTCTCTTACAGTTTCGTCACATGAAATAACAGTGAATATTTTTGAGTTCTACTATAAAAAAAGTAGTCCTATTAATTAATTTAACATGTTTTGACTAAGGAAGCTATTTTGTTTAGCAAAGACTTGAAAAATATTCATTATTATTTAATCATCTCTATCATTTAACCAATCAAAATTTAGTCCTTACTAAATAATCCGCTCTAATTAAGTTACGAGCGATTTCCAATAAGACTTGTTTGATTTTACTCTTAAACCTTCTTGTCGTGAAAGAAATTCCGTTGGAACAATCTCGTTTAAAAACAAGAATATATTTTCCACTTACAAATAAACCTAACTAGATCTGACCTCATCTCGCATAGTATCTGGTTTATATTTTCTTTTCTATTTCTTCGAACATAGCTAAGAAGACTTTGTTCGTTTACTTATCTCTAAAACTATATTTTTTTTGATTCATTCATGTTATTATTATGAAGGATCTTTATTGGAAAGGGTAATGTTATGAAAGTATCAATTGTGGTTCCATGCTATAACGAAGAAAAAACAGTTCCTCTTTTTTTTAACGAGGTCGAAAAATTTAAGGGAATACATGAATTTGAATATTTGTTTATTGATGATGGTTCAAGAGATAATACATTACAAGCAATCAAAGCATTAGCTAATGACCATGAATATGTACGCTTTATTTCCTTTTCTCGAAATTTTGGGAAAGAAGCTGCTTTATATGCTGGTTTACAAGCTTCTACTGGCGACCTTGTCTCTGTAATGGATGTTGATCTACAAGATCCACCTGATCTATTACCAGAAATGATTGAAACAATTATGCAATCTGATATTGATTGCGTCGGTACTCGTCGTTCGACTCGTGACGGTGAACCACCGATCCGTAGTTTTTTTGCTAAGAAATTTTATCAGCTAATCAATAAAATCAGTGATACTGAAATGGTTGACGGAGCGAGAGATTTCCGTTTAATGACTCGCCAAATGGTTGATGCTATCTTGGAATTAACTGAATACAACCGCTTTTCGAAAGGCTTGTTCAGTTGGGTTGGTTTTAAAACCAAGTATATTTCCTTTGAAAACCGTGAACGAGTAGCTGGTGAAACCTCTTGGTCTTTTTGGAAATTATTTAATTACTCTATTGATGGAATCGTCAACTTTTCAGATGCACCATTAACAATTGCTTCATTCGTGGGGGCATTATCATGTATTGGTTCAGGTCTTGCTATTTTATTTATTATTTTACGTGCCCTGTTGTATGGTGATCCTACAGCTGGCTGGCCTTCCATGGTCTCGATTTTCTTGTTTATCGGAGGTATCCAATTATTGTGTCTTGGAATAATTGGCAAATACATTGGAAAAATCTTTTTAGAAACCAAACAACGTCCAGTGTATATTATCAGAGAGACTGAAAAAATTAATCCAAAAAACTATCAAAGCGAGAAATAAAAAAACTCAAGTTGTAACGATCTCAATAGTTAGTGATCTAACTGTTGGATTTCCTACAACTTGAGTCTTTTTTTATTTTCATCTATTTATGATGGTCAAAACAATGGTCCCAATCCCCAGCATAGTCAAACTAAATTGTACGAGTTCTGCTTTTTGCGGATTCCAGGTTTTCAACAATTCTTTTACCAGCATTAACACTAAAATTCCTACAACAATATATAAAATATAATAAGTTCTCATTCCTGAAGCCCAGATCGTAGGAGAAAATCCCATAATTATTCTTGAACAAGCGCCCATCATCATTAACAACATAAGAAAAGATGCTGTTTTTTTATTTTCAAAACTTAAGTAAATCCCTAGGAGTAAACAAGCCAATAAACCTAAAACAAGTAAAGTCGCTATCCATGATCCAGGACGAGTAAGTGACAGATTCGTTCCAGTATCGGTAAATAGCTTTGTTAAGTGACTGCTATCCCATATTTGTGCACGACTATTGCCACGTATGTGTATAAAACTTTCACCCATCGTATTCCCTAGGTAGATAATCAGATTCAAGAAAAAAGGTATAGCAGATAATAAGCGGCCATAATAATTTTTGCACTTGTTATAAGAAAGTAAAAAAACAAATAAGAACAAAATTAAGAACAATACATTTGTATCTAGAAAAAAAGGCTTTCCAAAAGAAGAAATACCCAAATCCAATTTAGTAATAAACCCAAATTGATCATATTGAGGAAACCACTTACTAATTTCTTGAGATGTCCTGATGGCATTCCCCGGTGTTGTCAACGAAAATAGTAACTCAATAAAACTTATGAGCAATGGGAGAATCAATAAGCGATGATATGCTCTTTTATATAATAAATAGCCAGTTATAATGGCCGTTAAAGTAAAAAAGCACGCATTCACTTGTTCTTGGTTAGCAGCAAATATCAGGAAAGGCAAACTAAACCAATAAATACTAGGAGTGATAGCTCTTCCTTTCAAGCGTTGGAAGAATGGGAAAAAAGCGAATAAGCAAAATGAAACGGACCATTGATAATTCAAAGTTGTCGACTCCCAGCCTGTTTCCCCCATCACGGTAAGTGGGACTAAGCAGTAGACAGATGTAACTAGCAACACGTTCTTACCATCCAATTTTTCAAAAACATACTTACAAATCATCAGGACCGTGCCCAACATGATGATTGAATTGATAAATTTCCACAGCAGAAAATGTTTAGAGAAAAACATCATAAACAGCTCTATGATAATTCTCGAACTCCAAGTTTTATAATGTTCGATCGAAGCTCCTAAATACCCTAGTTGGTCTAATCTATTTGAGTAAACTAAATCGTCTGCTCTAAATGATGGCATATATAGATTGAAAAATAAAAAAACAAGCCAAATAACTAAAAGCAAAAAAAATAATTCTTTATTAATTCTTTTTTTATTCCAGTACATTATTAAACTCCTTTTTATAATTTATCCCAGCAATTATAACACAGAGGCTTCTGTTTCCTATATTTTTTTCATCCTTTTATTTTTAAATAATGAATAAAATGGTCACTTTATCAAAAATAAACATAACAATTAACAGGTTTCATTCATTGGTTTTCCAAAGCGTTTGATCAACCATATTCGGCTAAAAGAAGATTCATTACTTGTTAATAAAACTTTACAAGAAAAATAAGTACTCCAAACAAATAACACCGCATAATTTTTGAAACATTCATAAATTCTCCATTCTAAATGATATCGTTCATGAAGAGACAAAAGTTACAATAACTATCGATAGGCATCTGACGGAAATTCGGAATACAAAAAGAGGTTATGAAAACTTTGGGTAGCTCCAATGACAATAAGAAAGAATTTTTTAAACATCTTTCCATGTTTGAAAAATTCAAGCTTATTCTAAGAAGCTGCAGCTTAAACACTATTGATTTATTTTTTGAGTAAAGTGTGGGTTTAATGTCGCACCATCAGAATAGTCTTTCGGGGGAGTCAAAAAATAATTCAGATTAAAAAACACAACAAAAAAGACACGACCTAAATCGTGTCTAACTGTTGGTATAAAGGAAGGTACAGGATTTGAACCTGCGCGCCGGTATTAGCCGGTTCGCCGGATTTCGAGTCCGGTGCATTACCACTCTGCCAACCTTCCATACCTATTATTTTTAAACTTTTTTTAGTAAAAAGTCAAGCCTATTTCCCGATAGAAATCAAAAACCGGCATATTTATTTTATGAGGAGACAAAAAAACACAAGAATCATTTTCTGCTCCTTCTTAAATAGTGCCCAATTTGAAGTAAGAAAGAGTATTGGAATGAACCTTGTGTTATCACACTTCATAAGTAGATCTAACTAATTGTTTCAGGATTTTCTAAAGAAAGAATAGAATCAATCGTTCGCTTGATGAACGAAATAATTTGTTCTTCAGTTGGGTGCATGATGTTTGAAGACATTAAAGATGCAATTCCGGTAACTGCAACCCAGGTTCCAGTGTGTAATGCATCAACGTATTCATCTGACAACTGGTTGTATCGATGATCTTGTTTGACGATTTCACGGAAATAGTTATAAGAAAAATCATGCATTTTTTGTCCGTCGCCATGTTCGTCGATATATAATGCCATGTAAAGACTATGATGTTTTTTTGCAAAGTAGATATAGTTTAATCCTAGGTCAATAATTTTATCTCCAGTACGTTCAACTGGAAAAACATTTTCTTTGAGTTGTTCAAAAATTGAGTCTAATAAAGTATTTTTTAGATCCTCCATGTTTTTGAACTCTAAATAAATAGGTTGTGTGGATATACCCATTTTTTTAGCAATATTTCTCGCAGTAAACCCTTTAAAACCTTCCTTTGCAACAACATCATAAGCAGCTTTTAGAATTTGATCTTTAGTATAGACTTTTCTTCTCATTAAAACTCCCCCACTTCTTACTGCAGTATATGTTGTTTTATTGTAACCGATATACACAGTTTTTGGCAAATAATTTACTCAAAACGTTATATTTTAAGTTTTTTTCTTATTTATTTTTAACAATGATACAATATTATTTAAGAATAAACAAAAATACTGTTTCCCCTTACAAAAATTGATTTTTCTGTAACTGTTAGTTGACCAAAAGATTTCTTTCACGTTATAGTTAAAGAAAACGACAAAGAAGGTATGTAATGGTTAATAAAAACGACGTTATTTATATTCACCCCATCAAAAAAAAGCCATCTCAAAAAAATAAGTATTTTTATTTAACATTTACTGGCTTGTTTTTTCTAATAATCGGGCTTGTTTCTGGACATCCGGTTGAAACTATTGAGGGACTCAACAATATCCTCACTTCTCCTAGTAATCTGATGACCGATTATTTGGCAATAGGTGGTTTTGGAAGCGCATTTATCAATGTTGGTGTTCTGACTTTGTTGTCCGTACTTCTTTGCTATCATCATAAAGTCTATCTAAATGGACTAATCTTTGCTTCTGTATTAACCATCACAGGCTTTTCTTTTTTTGGAAAAAATCTGTATAACTCTCTTTCCATTATTTTGGGTGTCTATCTCTATGCACGTTTTGTACATAAACCATTTTCACAGTATATTATGGTTGGCTTATTTGCTAGCGCCTTGTCACCTGTAGTTAGTTATATCACTTTCGGTATGAACTTACCATTGGGCTTAGGTATTTTATTTGGTAATCTGACTGGTATACTCGTTGGTTTTTTACTCCCTCCTTTGGCATCGCATACCCTTATTTTTCATCGTGGATTCAATTTGTATAATATTGGTTTTACTTCTGGATTGATCGCCATGGTCGTGGCTGGTATCCTTCGGTTATTTGATTTTTCAATTGAAGTTCAATCGTTCGTTTCAACAGGCTACCATCAAGAACTTACATTAGTCATTTTTCTTTTTTTTAGTTTAACTACGCTATTTGGTTTTTTTATTAATTCATGGAAGCTCACTGGTTTACATGACATTTTTCAAACTTCAGGAAAAGTAACTACTGATTTTATGGCGATCTCAAGTATCGGTGCCACCTTACTAAACATGGGGTTAGTAGGGCTAATGCTTTCCATCTATGTTCTTCTTATTGGTGGTGAATTCAACGGCCCGATTATTGGGGCAATCCTATCTTCAGTTGGATTCAGTGCCTTCGGTTGTCATCTAAAGAACAGTTTCCCCATACTTATAGGGATTTATCTTGCTTCATATCTGGCTACTATCCATGATGCCTCTCAAACAACAATGATCGTAGCAGCGATATTTGGTACTGCACTTGCTCCTATTAGTGGTTTTTATGGTAGTATTTTTGGTATTTTAGCTGGATTTTTGCATATTGTCTTAGTCCATAACGTCAGTGCATTACATGGCGGATTAAGCCTATATAATAGTGGATTTTCAACTGGATTCGTTGCAGGTTTTCTTGTACCGATCTTAGACAGCCTGACTGTTGGCAGAAAGGAAAAGGATGGCATTGGAAAAAGAATTATCAAAAAGAATCATTAGTGAATTTTTAACCTATCTTTATTCTCACGAGATCACTGAAATAAGGATTGGGCTAGAATCAACACCCGAAGGATTATATATTGAAATTCAAGGAACTTGTTATTCTCCTCCTTCTGATTTGCATGAGTTAGCGGAAATGCTCAATGAACCAAGAAATCCTACTATGGATCTATATTACCAAGAGCTTGGAAATGTTTTTCTGGATCAATCAGATTTCCGATTACTTGGAAGTCTGATTGATGATGTGGAACTCATGTACGAACTTCCCATCTTAAATATAAAAGTATTTAGACGAATCCTTTGATTCAACAGGCTTAGTGAAAAGACAAAATGAGACACTGATTTTCACTCCCCTGAGATATTCCCTTTAGCTTTCATATAGTTATGGCGTTCAGAGTATTCTATCCACGTAAGTAAGCTAGAAACGCATCAGAGGTAAAGCAAAAACTTCTTCTTTTAGTTTCCTCAGCTTATTTTAAAGATTTAATACTTGAACGCCGATTTTTCATTTAATAGAGGATATTTTTCCTAAAACTACAGGCACAAAAATAATACTTCAAATACATCTTTAGTTGGATGTTTTTGAATCGTTTTTAAATTATACTTATTACAACTTACAAAATTGTTTGATAACTGTCATTTAAAATAGTGGCACAAAGAGTCACTAATAAAGTACATTAGTAATATAAGAAAACGTATCAAAGGAGTTGATAGACGTTGAACATTGCGGCATCACGGAAATTGATCAATTTTATATCTATCATTGGATTAGTAATTTCGATAGCCTTAACGATTTATTTTATCAATTTGGGTGTATTTAAAGATTTAAATTCTTTAAGAGGATTAGTTGGAGATTCAATTATCTTAGGTCCTATTATTTTCATCTTAATCCAAATCCTGCAAGTTGTTATTCCAATCATTCCTGGAGGGATAAGTACAGCAGCCGGTGTATTAATTTTTGGACCTTATGCTGGTTTTATTTATAATTATGTAGGGATTTGTATCGGTTCGATCATCATCTTTTTACTTGGTCGGCGGTATGGTAAACCATTTATTTTATCTATGGTCAGTGACAAGACGTATAACAAGTATGTTGGTTGGCTCGATAACCAGAATCGCTTTGAAAAGTTATTTGCTTTAGCAATTTTTCTACCAGTGGCCCCTGATGATGCGCTTTGTTTAATGGCTGGTCTAACAAATATTTCTGTAAAAAAATATACTTGGATCATTTTATTGGCGAAACCCCTCTCGATTTTCTTATACAGCATGGCTTTGATTTATGGTGGACATTTCTTAAGTGGATTACTAGGATAGTTTATTATAAGTGGGCGTACTGCGTTAAGTATTTGCGCAATCTGTCCACTTATTTTTATTTTTACGTTATAATATTTATGGTAGGTGATTGAATGTTAATTTATTTAAAAAGAAGTTTAGGAAATGCTTGGGACTTTCTTAAAGGAACTCAAGCATATTTTCGTGATGTTTTGATTATGCATTTATTTATTTTATTTATTTGTTTACCCTTATTGAATAGTACGACCAGATTCATCTTGAATCGAGGAGCCATTGATTATATATCTAGTGATAATATCTCTACGATCCTTTCACAGCACCCAGGTGTCTTATTGTCTTTGACTGCTGTCTTATTAACTATCTTACTCCTAGTTTATTTTGAGTTTACTTTTTTATTGATGAGTGTTTACTTTATTAAGAAACAAACACCTATCTCGTTGAAACAGTTACTTCAAGCAACGTTTCGTCAATTAAAAAAAATACGCCCATTGACTTTTCTTTTTTTCTTAGCTTATTTCGTACTTATTTTACCGATTAGTGGGTTAAGTTTTAATTCTGATTTACTATCTAAAGTTAAAATCCCAGCTTTTATCATGGATTTTATTTTTACTAATCGTTGGATCGTGGTTAGCAGCTTCATTCTGTTTTATATCTTTTTAGCTTACATTGGTATCCGTCTCATTTTTGCCTTACCAGAAATGATTCTACGTGATCGACCATTTAAACAAGCGGTTAAAGAAAGTTGGTATTTAACCAAATCACGTTTTTTTGCAATCCTTGGACAGTTCATCATTATTGGTGGTAGTATTTTACTCATTTCATTTGCCGGCTATTTAATTGTGCTCCTCGCACAAATAATTGTAGAACAATTTTTCCCTAATTATTCATTGATTAGCGCTGTTTTTGCAATGACGATTCTTCAAGCTATCCTTTTATTCAACATCGTTATGTCAACAGTCGGAATTTTTTACATTATTATTGATTTCATGGATGATGAAGGTTTTCTTCCTGAGACTCCTAACTGGTTTCGTTTAGAATCTCCTAACAAACGTTTTTCTGTTCTTAAAAATACAAGCTTAGTTTTATTTGCTGTATTTTTTGGTGTAGGTGTTTGTCTCTACAATATGGATTATTTGACTTCTGCTTCTCAAACGAAACCTGTAACGATTTCTCATCGTGGTGTCAGTGGAGGTAACAGTGCCCAAAATACTTTAGCTGCTTTAGAAAAAACAAGTCGTACCTACCATCCTGATTATGTGGAGATGGATGTACAAGAAACCAAAGATGGTCAATTCGTTGTCATGCATGATTTTAACTTAAAAAAATTAACAGGGATAAATAAAGCACCACAAGATCTAACCTTGAAAGAATTAGAAAAGTTAAAAGTAACTGAAAACGGTGCGAAAGAACCTGTCGTTTCCTTTGATACTTATTTAAAGAGAGCCAATGAATTAAATCAAAAACTTTTAATCGAAATCAAAAATTCAAAAAATGATTCTAAAGATATCGTTGATCGCTTTGTCAAAAAATATGAAGAAAACATTTTAACTCATCAGCATATTCTACAAAGTCTTACGTATCAGACGGTATCTGATCTGAAAAATGCCAATCCTAATTTTTATGTAGGCTACATCCTACCATTCAATATTGTTGGACCACCAGTTACTCCGGCCGACTTTTTGACGATGGAGTATAGTACGATCAATCGGAATTTTATTGATTCAGCTCATCAAGATGGTAAAAAAGTGTATGTCTGGACGGTTAACGACTCAGATGGAATCAGTCGTATGATGTTTTATGGTGTTGATGGGATCATTACTGATCAAATGACTATCTTAAATGAAAATATCAAAGCAATGGATGAAGAGATCACCTATTCAGATAAATTATTGAATTTCGTTTTAGGTGTTGGTTAAAAAAAGAGCCCCATGGATTGAATCCATGGGGTTCTTTTTCAATTACTTTATCTTTCTCTCGCGCTTTTCACCGCACGAACCACTGCTAAGATTGCCGGAATAGCAGAAATAACTGCTAAGATAATGCCCATTTTACCTGAACTCTTTCTTTTTTGCATGTTTTTTCGCTCCCTTCTCTCTCCTCTAATTATAGAGAAGTTTACGATATTTCTCAAAAAAAGTGTTTATGAAACCAAAGCAGATTCTGCTACTGTATAAATTTCGTCCAGTTTAACTAGTAGACGAAACTTACTATCGTAAACAGCCAACCGATCTCTCTGATCATAGCTTTCTACAAAAATAACAGCCGTATTAGTATATGTACGTTCCACGCAACCAATCACTTCATAGTTCACTCCAATCGGTTTGCATATGTATGACTTGCCTATTTCTAATTTTAACATTTCTCAATTCCCTCCTTTATTTTGTTAATCTTTAATTTATAATAACAAAAAAAAGAAGATTTGAAAACGATTTATTGAATTTTTTTATATTTTTTCTTAGAATTACACGATTTCAATCTAGTTTCCCCTTTTTCTCACATAACTAATACCAAGATATAATTGTAATTTATAAGTGACAGATTTGTTTGAAACTGTTAGCCTTTTGTTCGTGTAAACCTCCGAAAAAGCATCTAAACTATTCTGTGAGGAGGGAATTTCATGATTGTTATTCAAGCTACTGTATTTATCCTGTTATTGATTGGATTGCTTATTGGACTCACAGAAAATTAAGAATCCCTTGTTGACATAGCAATTAATTGCGAAAAAAAAATAAGGGTGCTACACTGATTACAGGAAGGAAAATTTAACAGAAAATTCCAACCACAATTTACATTAATAAAAAAAGAGGTGACTTACATGACATTTACTAAAACAAATATTGAATACCGAGTTGCATTTGATACTGTATCTAATCAATTTATGGCAATTGATGCTACAAATGAAAACAACGTAGCATTTGGTATCACGATTGAACAAGCTGTCCGTGCATTAAATGAATCCAAATAAGGAGTGAATCATTTCTAATGACCGAAAACAACTCGGGATCGAAAAAAGAATAAAGACGTTTGCAACTAATACAGTTAGCAAACGTCTTTTATTATTTATTCAATTCGAGTTTGTGCTTTATTTTCCCCCATGAAATTTTGCTGATTCCCAGAAAGATTAGAACCATCGCAATTTGCATGATTGGTACTCCTGCCCCCGTATACACACTTAGAAAATAATCTTTTTGCTCTGGCGAGTAGGAACAAAACCATGAAACCCCAAATAAAAATAAAAACTGGGTCAATATCAAACCACTAGTAATGACCAGTGCAGAACAATAAAAACCTCGATCTTTTTTTGCATAGATTGAACCTAAGATCAAAAATAAAAATCCTAAAATCGCTAAACATAGAACAACACCACTTGTCTTTTGATAAATCGCAATCATAATATTAGAGATTTTCGCTGTTTTTGATAAAACTAAAATTGGCGGTTGTGGATCTTCACTATTAATCCAATTATTCAATAAAGGAACTCGCAAAAAGTTTTGCGCTGCTTCTACATCCGCATGGGTTCCAAAACTGTAATTCCCTCCTTGATGAAAATCTTTGTAAAATAAATTGTCACTATAAGCTGTCCTAAAAAAATCTAAGAGTACTGGAATATCCTCGGCAATCTTCCCATCTCCTGTACTCATTAAGTAGACTTCACGTTTCTTCTTCAAATCTCCCTTACGATAAGCAGCCCTTAACTCTTGATTGACTTGTTTCCAAAATTCATTGGTTTCTTTTGCGTTATTTTGATAGTAGCCAGACTCATTCAACACATCTCGCAGTGCCCAAAAAATAATGTCTCCCTTTAATTCCTTTACTTTTCCTGCCTGAGTCCAAGCATGTGTCGTATATAATTCTTTGATTCTAGCAGCTTCTTTAGCAAAAGCAGGTGACACAGCTAATGCTTTATTTAACGCTTCATGAGAAACCCAAATCCTACTGTTCTCTTTGTTTATGTTCGTTCCATCATCTATTCGAATCAAGTTCTTCATCAATTGAGCAAACTCTCCGCTCGTACGATCATTGACTACTGCAAGATGATAGACTTCTTCATTTTTATGCTTAATCATTTGGTTTGTCACGATAAAGCTGATCATAGGAAGAAAAAACAAACTGAGCTTGATCAGTTTTCTTCGATCAAAGGTAATTTGTGAAAGAAACTTTTCAACAGTTTTCGTTGGTCTAAAATCCACTCCTAATAAAATCTGAACAAAACTAATGATTAAGGCTGCCAGAACAAACGGCAACAACCAGAGTGAATCTTCGCGAATATACCAGTAAAATGGAAAGATTAGAGACAACAAGAAAAACCAAGGTAAAATAGTTTTTGTTGCACGATATTTACGATAATAAATAGCTAATAAACAAGCAACGATAATTACGACAGATGGAATTACAATGGCGTTTCGATAAATACGTGTCGAATATTCATGGGTAAAACCGATTGGTGAAAATAAAAAAAAGACATAGATAAAAAACAAGATACTATTCTTTTTAACGATCGGCTTTACACTCAGTGTAATCAGCACGCTAGCTAAAATATTAAACCCACCTAATAATAGCGAGTATGGTAGCTGAATTTTATTGGCAAAAGCTAAAAATAAGCTATAAGAAATACCTTTTGATAAAGTTTTAGCATTGTACTCTCCTAACCACTGCCCGTCCACTAAGTTACGGGCATAATGAATAAAAAGCTGGTCATCATAGCTAGCTGTCATATCGATGCTGTAAGTCGCTTTGTAATAGAGATAAAGACGTATTAGTGTAAGAATTAGAGCGATACCACAAATAAAATAAAGTTGTTTTTGCCTAACATACTGAAGCATTTCCTTTACTCTATCCATGTACCCTAACCTTTCCTCCGCCTTTCTTCTTGATACTAATCATATTTGATAATTTATTTTTAACCAATTCACTCAACTCCTTATTCAATAAGCCTCTAATAAGTATAGCAAAAATTCATTTCATTGATATTAACCTTAAAAGATTCTTATTAACTTGTTTGATTGCTTTTTTAGCAGGTTCTAAGCGTTAAAAACAAGAATTATACTGTACTAACTTAATGACTGATCTTTTCCACTTTGTAACTATCGTAATCTGCTGTTGTGCAAATCATTTCCTTTATATATCTATTTTTATCAATAGGTGATTAAAAATTCACATTTTTTATTTTGTAATTTAATTTTTAGATAAAAAACAACTTTGTATATCTTTAGACAAGTATTACAGAATGATATATTTTTTTATTAGGAGGTTTATTTCTTTCATTCCTACATGGAAGGAAAATATTTTTATTTTTGGAGGAAAAAAATGGGAACTTTTTTAGTGTTAGTAGGTTTAATTGGTATTTGTTGGGGGTTAGTAGGACTGATTCGATCATTTTTCAAAAAAGGGAATAAAAAACGAAACTTTATTATTATAGGAACAGCATTTATTCTTATGATTTTCGGAGCGTCTATCTCTCCTACCAGTCATTCCGATAGTTCAAAAGCAAGCACACAATCTGAAAAAAAGATCGAAACGAAAAGAACATCAAGTACTTCTAGTGAAGAGCAGCTGAAACAAAAAGCTGAACGTAAAGAAAAAGAAAAACAAAAACTTGAGGCTGAGCGTAAGAAACAAGAAGAAGAAAAACAAAAACTTGAGGCTGAGCGCAAAAAACAAGAAGAAGAAAGACAGAAACTTGAGGCTGAGCGCAAAAAACAAGAAGAAGAAAAACAGAAAATTGAAGCTGAGCGTAAAGCACAGGAAGAACGTCAAAAACAAGCTGAAAATGAAGCAACAACAGCACTATCACAAGCTGAAGCTCATCCAACTAGAGAAAACTATAACTCAGCAGCTACTTTAATCCAGGCTATTCCAAACGGCAATCAACACTTATCTGCTCGACTAGCTACAGTAGATGCAACGATCAAAGCAAATGAGGCAGCTGAAGCAGAACGACAACGGCAAGCTGCGGCCGCACAAGAACAAGCCAATCAAGTTGCAGCAGCACAAACACCGCAACAAAACAACGAACAAACGGTTTATATTGCTCCAGATCATGGTACAAAATATCATTTAAATCCGAACTGTTCGGGACTTAACAACGCAAATTCTGTCGTAGCTATCTCGCTGCAAGAGGCCCAAGCACGTGGATATACGTTGTGTAAGCGAGGTTAATCTAAAATAATAAAATGAACTGTGACAGCAATGTCTAGCTCTGATAACTAAGCCGGAGAATCCGAAAATAGTCTCTACTATTTTGGACTCTCCGGCTTATTTCAAGGAGTTGATGCTTGAACACCGTGAATCAGAGGTTGTGAAAAGAGCGTTTTGACCTGAGCGCTCACCAAGTAAAAACTGCGACGAGTAATCGCAGGAGCATTAAGGATGAAAATCTCGAAACAGCTCCTCATGTTTTGAGATTTTTTGACTTATCGCCGAAGGTCAGCTCTTTGAACACCGTTTAGAGCAAGAGGTTGTGAAAACATCGGGGAGCTCCTATGACAATAAGAAAAAATTTTTTGAAATAGTTTCTCATATTTTGAAAAATTTAGGCTTATTTCAAGGAGTTAATGCTTGAACACCGTGAATCAGAGGTTGTGAAAAGAGCGTTTTGACCTGAGCGTTAAGGATGAAAATCTCGAAACAGCTCCTCATGTTTTGAGATTTTTTGACTTATCGCCGAAGGTCAGCTCTTTGAACACCGTTTATCCATTTTCAAAGCACAAAATAAGATTTATCTCCCTAATTTATTTTTATTGTGAACATTTCCGGTGTTCGGTCTCTCCTAACTTTACTTAAGCATGGTCATACAAAAAAACAGAAAATTTTTACAGCCATTCCCCTGATATTAATAGTCGGATATTAGCTTAAATACCATAAATTTTTTTGCGTTTCTCCTTTACAAAAAGAACGTTTGTTCGTACAATGCTATTAAAGAATATTTATGGATTGGCATCCTCGAAATCGCTCATAAGGGAGAGTCCACAATGATTAAGAAATATGGCACAGTAACAAAAATAAAAATACTACAAATTGGGGCTCGTCCCTTGATAAGATTTAGCTTGAATGATACGAACTGTTTAATCGCTGGTCATGGTTTAAACTTTCTTGCTGAAGTAGATGAAGGAATGAAATTAGTAATCAGTGGCTATTATAATCAAAGAAACCAATTGGTCGTCAAAGAATATCATGTGCTCGGTCCCACGAAAATACTGATTGATTTTAAAAAAATCAAGAAAGAATTTATTGGTAAAAAATAAAAATTGGTTTTGAAGTATATAACTCCCGTCTAAAAAAATCAGAACTTTTTTGTAAAAGAAAAAAGGTATCCATCTGTCTCAGCGAGTAGGTTTGGATACCTTTTTAAATCAGCAAAATTAGGTTTATTTTTTATTTATACATAAATGCTGTTCTAGGATTACTTGTTGTTCCTATCTCTTTAGTACCTTTCTATCTTTAAACGGATGATATGGTTAATTGCTTACTTGATTAAAGTCAGAAATGATATCATTCAACTCCGTTTGAAGTGTCGAAACAATCAAATGAAAATTTTCTTCATCCGTTTTATCATATGGGGATGTTTTTGTTACATAAAGTAGCTTCTCGTTTTCTATTTTCATTAGAACCTGTGTTGCGGTTTGTACTTTGTTTTGATAATTAAACGCAGACATTCCACTTTGAATAATCGTTATGATTGCGGAAGCAATCGAAACGACTAATAACAAAGACTTATGATCAGATGCCTCGTGAATTAAAATAGGGATAGCAGCAGATAATACGATTTTTATAATATTCCCTATGCCAATGATTCTATTATACGATTGAATATCTTTTTTTAATTTATTAATTGTAGAATCAATCGATTCAATAAACGCTTTTTGATCCATATCATTTCTCCATTCACTTTATTAAAATTTGGTCGTAAAACTATTATAATTGGATTTACCTATGTTTCAGCTAATTACAAATCAAAACAAACGGCTATTAAATAACAATAATTATTTTATCAAAATAATGATATATTTGTCAATGATAGTATTCGTGCACGGATAAAAGCTATTAAAAAGATCTGAACAAAGATTTAATCATTACAGACGACATAAAAATCACATTTGATGTATGCTCACAATCTCTGACCAACCGAGCAAAGTAAGCTTGATTGATTTAAAAAATTTAAACTGTGAATACTATTGCCCACAGAATTGACAAACGTGCCCATCTCTCTCCTAACTGTCCATAATGGTAGATATGTGTAAGCAGTGCCTAACCGAAAAGTTGGCATGAAGCATGAAGATATAAGTCATAAAGATATCTCTATTATTCAACTATATGATCAAGTGTCATATGAAAGTATTGAACGAACTTCGATAAGTCCAATGACTATATCAATAATCAACAACGAAAATTTTCTGGACAAAATATTTCTCTGCCAACAAACCAAAAAAGGATGGCTATAATTAGCCTTCCTTTTTTATAAATACCTCAATGAGTATCATTTTTCATTTTAAAGGCAAATTGTTTTGGATAATTATTTTTAATAATTACCTAAAACTCCTTATCTTAAAGACGTTCGTTCAATTCTTTGGCAAGGTCTTCAAAGCCTGGTTTGCCTAGAAGTGCGAACATGTTTTTCTTATATGCTTCAACACCAGGTTGGTCAAATGGGTTAATTCCATTTAAGTAACCTGAAATACCTACAGCAATTTCAAAGAAGTACATTGTATAACCTAATGTGTAAGCATCCATTTCTGGAATTTTAACTAATAAGTTTGGTACGTCGCCATCTGTATGAGCCAATAAAGTTCCTTCAAAAGCTTTTGTATTGACGAAATCTACTTCTTTTCCTTCCAAGTATCCTAAACCATCTAGGTCTTCAGCTTGTTCTGGAATTGTAATTGATTTACGTGGTTTTTCAACTTTAACGATCGTTTCAAAGATGTTACGGCGTCCTTCTTGAATATATTGACCTAGTGAATGTAAGTCAGTTGAGAAGTTCGCACTTGAAGGGTAGATTCCTTTTTGGTCTTTACCTTCTGATTCACCGTATAATTGTTTCCACCATTCAGAGAAATATTGCATTCCTGGTTCATAGTTGATCAATAATTCAGTTACTTTCCCTTTACGGTAAAGGATGTTACGCATTGCTGCATATTGATAAGCTTCGTTTTCTTCTAGTTTATCACTTGAATAAGCTTTGCTTGCATCTGCAGCTCCTTGCATCAACGCATCGATATCTGCTCCACTAACAGCGATTGGTAGTAATCCTACTGCTGTTAAGACAGAGAATCGTCCACCGATGTCATCAGGAATCACGAATGTTTCCCAACCTTCTGCGTCGGCTTCTACTTTAACTGCACCTTTTGCTTTATCAGTTGTTGCATAAATACGTTTATTCGCTTCTTCTTGACCATATTTTTTAACAAGTAATTCTTTGAAGACACGGAATGCGATAGCTGGTTCAGTCGTTGTACCTGATTTTGAAATCACGTTTACTGAGAAGTCACGATCTCCGATTACTTCAATCAAATCAGCGATATAAGTTGAGCTGATTGAGTTTCCTGCAAAGAAAATTTGTGGTGCTTTACGTTGTTCACCATCTAATAAATTGAAGAAAGTGTGGTTTAAGAAATCGATTGCTGCACGAGCGCCTAGGTAAGAACCACCGATTCCGATAACTACTAAAACTTCAGAATCAGATTGGATTTTTTTCGCTGCTTCTTTGATACGAGCAAATTCTTCTTTGTCGTAATTAGTAGGTAGATCGATCCAACCACGGAAATCACTTCCTGCGCCTGTACCTTCACGTAATACTTTATCTGCCATTGATACTTGGCTTTGCATGTAACCTAACTCATGTTCATTAACAAATGGTGCTACTTTTGAATAATCAAAATGAATATGTGCCATTTTTTATTCCTCCTTTAAAAGATCAATATACAGCTTATACTTTACGTTTTTTTTTATAATTTTTCAAGCAAATAAATGAATTGAAGCTAATATTTACAAGAAAATTTCAAACACTAAACTAATCCTTGCGCATACATCACTTTCGCTACTTTTTCAAAACCTGCAACATTTGCTCCTAGCAATAGATTTTTTTCATTGCCATAAGCTGCTGCCGTTTGGCGACACGTTTGATAAATATTTTTCATGATTTCATCTAATTGGCGATCCACTTGTTCACTTTCCCAAGACAATCGTTGAGCATTTTGACTCATTTCTAATGCTGAGACAGCGACACCGCCGGCATTAGCTGCTTTCCCAGGACAATACCACACATTGGCTTTTTCAAAAACATTGACAGCTTCAAGAGTACATGGCATGTTTGCGCCTTCTGCGATGATTTTCACTCCACATTCAACCAAGTTGTTAGCAAGCGTTTCGTCTATCTCGTTTTGAGTAGCGCAAGGAAGAGCGATATCTGCAGTTTCTTTCAAAGTCCAGACAGATTGACCAGCATGATAGACAGCAGAATCACGTTTTTCTGCATAAGCGGTCAACCGTTCCCTTTTTTCTTCTTTGACTTCTTTTAATAGTGCCAGGTCGATTCCTTCTGGATCATAGATAAACCCACTGGAATCAGAACATGTGATGACTTTTCCACCTAATTCTTGAACTTTTTCAATAGCATAGATGGCAACGTTTCCGCTACCAGATACCAGAACTGTTTTTCCTTCAAAAGAGTCTTTTTCTGCTTGTAAAAGATGTTTGACATAATAAACCAATCCGTAACCAGTTGCTTCCGTACGAATCTTACTTCCCCAAAAATCTAATGGTTTTCCAGTAAGGACACCGGCATCATATTGTTTTAATCGTTTATATTCTCCAAACAAATAACCGATTTCTCTGGCACCGACTCCGATATCTCCAGCAGGTACATCGATGGATGGACCGATATGCTTGGATAGCTCCAGCATGAAACTTTGACAAAAACGCATGATTTCATCGTCTGATTTTCCTTTTGGATCAAAGTCACTTCCGCCTTTTCCTCCACCGATTGGTAGACCAGTTAGACTATTTTTGAAAATTTGTTCAAAAGCTAGGAATTTAAGAATACTTAAATTCACACTCGGATGGAATCTCAACCCACCTTTATAAGGGCCGATTGCTGAATTGTACTGAATGCGGTATCCACGATTGACTTGCCAGTTTCCTTCGTCATCTTGCCACGGCACGCGAAATTGAATGATTCTTTCTGGTTCTGACAACAATCCTAAAATATTACGTTTGATGTATTCAGGATGTTTTTCTAAAAATTGAGTAGCTGAAGGCATAAATTCATCAATGGCTTGTAAAAATTCGACTTGTCCTGTGTCTTTTTGATGAATATTATTTTGAATTCGTTGGACGTATTCTGTTGCGTTTGTCATTGTTTCACACTCCTTTTATAATCTTCTTTTATTTTAGCCTATTTTTATTAGATGCTCAAAACATTTCCTGCTTTCTTTTCATAAATATGCTACACTTTCTCTGAGGTGAGGAAATGGAAACAACCTATGATGTGATTGTAGTCGGTGCTGGAACTAGTGGTATGATGGCTGCAATTAGTGCGGCTGAATATGGCGCAAAGGTTCTCTTAATTGAAAAAAATAAAAAAGCTGGAAAAAAATTATTAATGACAGGTGGCGGAAGATGTAATGTCACGAATAACCGTCCAGTTGATGATTTGATTGCTCATATTCCTGGAAATGGCAAATTTTTATACAGTACATTTTCCCAATGGAATAATTTTGATATCATGGAATTTTTCGAATCTCAAGGTGTTCATCTAAAAGAAGAAGATCATGGTCGGATGTTCCCTGTGACGAATAAGTCAAAAACGATTATCGAAGCCTTGATCCATCGTTTAAATGAATTAAATGTTACGATGCTCTTTGGCACTCGAGTCGAAAAATTAGTGCATAGCGACGGAAAAATCTATGGCGTACGAACGGAATTTGAAGAATTTCAATCCTCTTGTGTCGTATTAACTACTGGGGGGCGAACCTATCCGTCGACTGGTTCTACAGGTGATGGCTATAAAATCGTTAAAAAAGTCGGTCACACTGTCACTCCCTTGTATGCAACAGAATCTCCACTGGTTTCTGAAGAAACTTTTATCAAGGATAAAACCTTGCAAGGATTATCTTTACAAGATATTTCTTTAAGCGTATTAAACAAGAAAGGTAAAGTCATCACCGAACATGTTATGGACTTGCTTTTCACGCATTTTGGGATTTCTGGACCTGCGGCATTGAGATGTTCAAGTTTCATCAATCAAGAGTTGCAAACGACTGGAGAACCTGTCACGGTCGTCTTAGACTGTTTTCCGAATCGTTCGCTTCAAGAATTGATCAACGAATTGACTGCTAAAAGCCAACAATCGAAGAAAACATTGAGTAATGCTTGGCATGGCTTTTTACCTGAACGCTTGCTTCTCTTTTTCCTTGAAAAAAGTGGATTAACGGAACAAACTGGTAGTCAAACGACAGAAAAAGAGATCCAACAATTTGCGGAGCTTTGCAAAAGTTTTTCTTTCAAAATAACCAAAACTTTTGCCATCGAAAAGTCTTTTGTGACTGGTGGTGGCGTTTCACTAAAAGAGATCAATCCAAAAACATTAGAAAGCAAATTGGTCAATGGATTATTTTTTGCTGGTGAACTGTTAGATGTTAATGGGTATACTGGTGGTTTCAATATTACTGCGGCTTTTGCAACTGGACATGTAGCAGGAATGAATGCCGCTTTTCTTAGCTGATTAAACGAAAACAGTAACGAAGGGAGTAGAAGATGTCTTACTCTTTTCGTTACTGTTTTTTCTTTTTTTAGTTGATAAACTGATGAATTGCCGACTGCATCACAGTACAAGATCAGCAAAAGTCCCTTTAGTTAAATCACAAATGGCTTGAGGTGCTAGCTCCATTTGGTGTCCTCTTTTTCCTGCTGATACAATGATCGTTTCTTGTGATTGTGCTGTTTGTTCTAAATAAGTAGGAAATAATTTCTTCATCCCAATTGGCGAGCAACCACCACGAATATAACCAGTGGTAGCTTCTAAGTCTTTCAGATGTAACATTTCTACTTTTTTGTTTCCAGATACTCTTGCTAATTTTTTTAGATCTAACTCTCGATTACCAGGAATGACCGCTACGATCGTTCCTGTTTTGTTTCCAACCGCTACGAGTGTTTTATAAATGCGGTGTTCACTTTCAGAAAGTTGCTCAGCGACAGAAGATGCACTTAAATGTGCTTCATCCCAAGCATACTCATGTTCAGTATACTTGATTTTCTTTTGTTCTACTAAGCGGATCGCATTTGTTTTCACTTGTTTTTTCTTTGCCAACATTTTCACCTTCAAATTAGATTGTTTCAATTTAATAATTTGATTATTGATTTTAGTTCCTTTACAGTGATTTGTCCAGGTGCTGATGCTTTTTCAGAGGTTAACGCACCAAAGGTCATGACCGAACCAGTCAAATTTCCCGATAAGCGCGAAATCATTCCGAGCTGTCCCATTGACATTGTAATCAGAGGCATGGACACAAACGCTCCTGCCCGTCTCGTTAGCTCCATCAAACGTAACACATCTCGTTCGTTATGGGGCATTACCGCTATTTTACCGATATCTGCACCAAGATGTTCCATCATATTCAATTGATACAATAAGACTGGATCAGCTGGGGTCTCTTTAAAATTATGACTGCTGATAATCATCGGGATGTTGCGCTGTTTGATTTCTGCTAACAACTCTTTTTCAAGGCTTTCAATTTTGTCTAATTCTAAATCAACCATATCGACTAAACCAGAGCGGATCATCTGTAGGTACAACTCGTGATATGCTCGGATCGTTATATCTCGTTTGCCACCTTCTGCTATTGTTCTAAAAGTGAAAAGCACCGGTAACCCGTCGAGCATCTCATGGATCAGTACCAACGTTTCTGTGACTTTTTCATATTGAAAGACATCTTCATAATAATCAATTCGCCACTCCACTAAATCAGCACCAGCTTCTTTGGCTAAAATTGCTTCTCGCAAAAGTTCTTCACGAGTGTCTCCGATCATTGGCGCACAAATTTTAGGATGTCCTTTTCCTAAGTTTAGTCCTTTCACTTGCACCATCTGTCCTCCCCCCCTTATTTCCTAATTTGATAGATAAATACTTTTAAATAATCCCCTTCTGGAAAGGCTTCAATGGTTTGGAAATCTTGTGGTAATCGAAAACGAGTGATTTCTTCATATTCAACATTGGCTAGCATTAGTTCATTTTCAATCATTTTTTTGAACTGATCGGTACTCACGTTAGCTGCGTTCGTTGAAGCGATAAGCGTTCCCTCGTCCGATAAAATAGCCAAGCTATCTTTAACCAATTCGCCATAATCTTTGGCTACTCGGAACACTTTCTTTTTGTTTCTCGCAAAACTTGGAGGGTCAAGCACAATGAGATCATAGGTCAGCTGCTTTCTTTTAGCATATTTAAAATAGGCAAAAACATCCATCACAATGATTTTTTGTGTCTGAAGATCCAAACCGTTGATTTCAAATTGTTCCTGTGTTTTTTTCAAACTTCGCTTTGCTAAGTCAACACTCGTGGTCTCCAAAGCACCACCCATTGCTGCCGCAACTGAAAAAGCCCCAGTATAGCTAAACATATTCAAAACAGACTTTCCTAGACCAAGTCCATCGATCAAAGCTCCTCTGACTTCTTTTTGATCTAAAAAGATGCCTGTCATCAGCCCTTCATTCAAATAAGTGGCGTAAGAGACGCCATTTTCTTTGATGATTAAAGGTTCAGGAGCTGTTTCTCCATAAACATACTGACTTTCAGGAAATTCATTTGTTTCAAAACGGATTTTTTCGTAAGCACCCTTTATCTCAGGATAAACTTGTTGAAACGCTGAGAAGAGCAAATGGCGGTAAGTATAAAGAGTTTCATTATACCAAGAAAATACTGCATAATGTTCATAATAATCAATGATCAGACCTCCGATGCCATCCCCTTCTCCGTTAAATAAACGAAATGCTGTTGTTTGTTCATCTATGAAAAAAGCTTGTCTTTTTGCTTTAGCTTCAGAAAACTTTTTCTCAAAAAATGCCTGGTCAAACGTTTCATTTTGTTGACTCAAAACCCAACCGATTCCTTTGTTTTGTTTACCTAAATAGCCCTTAGCTAAGAAATTATCTTGTTGATCAACCAATTCGATCCACTGCGTGGTTTCATTGTACGACTGAACCAAATCTTCCTTTTGAATCAATGGATAACCGTTCTTGATACGATTTCCTGCTTTTTTCTTAATTTGTACTTTCATTGACTCACCTACTTTACCTTTATCATTAATCAGTATACCAAATATTAAGCAGGCTGTCTTAGTGCTAGCGTTCACAAAAGAATAAGAAATCCTTAATCACCGGTGTAAGCGTTTGGTTTCGATTGACACTGGATTTGCGTACTAGTAAAATAGGATGGAATATGTAGTTTGAGCAATCATAACTTCATAACACTCTGTAAATGAGAAGAGTGGGGAAAGGGAGATTACATTGAGACGAATAAAAACACCCGCCTTTTTGAATAAAAGGCTCGGATTTTTTTCTTTATTAGCTGTTTTACTTTGGCTAAAAACAATTTTTGCCTATTTGTTTGATTTCAATTTAGGCATCGAAAGTGGCATACAATACTTTATACTGTTTATCAATCCGATCGCTACCACGTTGTTGTTAATGGGGATTGCGTTATATGTGAGACGGACGAAAGCGTCTTATATTACAATGATGGTCATTTATTTCCTATTGACTTTACTGGTGTTCTCCAACGTAACTTATTATCGTGAGTTTACGGATTTTATTACGATCAATACCATCTTGGGGGCAGGAAAAGTAGCTAGCGGGCTTGGAGAAAGTGCTATTCGCTTATTTAGACCATATGACGTCCTTTATTGGATCGACTTTATCATTGTCGCTGCATTATTGATAACCAAAAAAATCAAAATGGATCCACAACCGATTCGTGCACGAATGGCTTTTGCGATCTCGACTTTGTCAGTCATGATTTTTTCTGGAAATTTATTTTTAGCAGAAGCCGATCGCCCAGAATTATTGACTCGTACTTTTTCTAGAGATTATTTAGTCAAATATTTAGGTATCAATGCGTTTACCGTCTATGATGGTATCCAGACTTACCAAACGAACCAAGTACGAGCAGAAGCAAGTCCTAATGATCTGAAAGAAGTAGAAAGTTATATCAAAGATCACTATGCTGAACCAAATGATGAAACATTTGGTATTGCTAAAGGAAAAAATGTGATTTATATCCATTTAGAAAGTTTCCAACAATTCTTGATCGACTATAAACTAAAAGATGCCAATGGTGTAGAACATGAAGTAACGCCATTTCTGAATAGTTTATATCATAGTAACAGTACATTTAGCTTTGACAATTTCTTCCATCAAGTTAAAGCAGGTAAAACCAGTGATGCTGAAACCTTATTTGAAAATTCACTATTTGGTTTAAATCAAGGATCGTTATTCACTCAATTAGGTGGAAAGAATACCTTCCAAGCTGCTCCTGATATTTTGAGTCAGACACAAGGTTATACGAGTGCTGCCTTCCATGGTAACGCTGGTACATTCTGGAATCGTAATGAGACCTATAAAAAATTAGGTTACAACTATTTCTTTGATGCTTCTTATTATGATGTCAATGACGACAATTCATTCCAATATGGATTGCATGATAAACCGTTCTTCCAACAATCAGTACAATATTTAGAACATTTACAACAACCTTTTTATTCTAAATTTATTGCGGTATCTAATCATTATCCTTATTCTAAGTTCACAAACGAAGAAGCAGGCTTCCCGCTAGCTACGACAAATGATGAAACGATCAACGGATACTTTGCAACAGCGAATTATCTCGATACAGCAGTTGAAGAATTTTTCAACTATTTGAAAGCTAGTGGTCTTTATGATAATTCTGTCATCGTCCTTTATGGTGATCACTACGGAATTTCTAACTCTAGAAATAAATCGTTAGCGGAACTAGTGGGTAAAACCAGTGATACATGGACCAACTTTGACAATGCACAAATGCAACGAGTTCCCTACATGATCCATCTTCCTGGACAAACAAATGGTGGAATCAATCATACCTATGGCGGACAAGTGGATGCATTACCTACTCTACTCCATCTGTTAGGAGTAGATACCAAAAATTACAATCAGCTAGGACAAGATCTCTTTTCTAAGCAACATGATCAACTTGTTACTTTCCGTGATGGTGATTTTATTACTCCTAAATACACTTATTATGGCGGAACGATTTACGATAACAAAACCGGACAAGCCATTACAGAACCGACTCAAGAAGTTCAAAATGAAATTGATGCATTGAAAGAAAAAGCGAATAAACAGTTAGCTGTTTCAGATCAAATCAACAATGGTGACTTACTCCGCTTTTCTACAGATACTGGGTTAGACCCAATTGAAGCAAGTCAATTTGATTACAAAAACGGCATGAAACAGTTGCTTGAAAAAGAAAAAGAACTAGGTGACAAATCAACAAGTGTCTTTAGTCAAAACAATAACCAATCAACAAAAGATCTATATGAAACCAAAACTTACCAACAAATAAATGGGACACAGACGAGTGATTCAGTTCCTTCTTCTGAATCTGATAAATAGCTAGCCTTTCTTTCAAAAGGATTACGTGCCCATAGAAGTAATGATTATAAAAGCTAAGATTGACGAAAACCAATTCTTGTTTTTCGTTAATTCTTAGCTTTTTTCATGCACTTTAATTTGAGTTACTCTGGCGTTTTTCTAGAAAATAGAGCTTAAACTCACGTATTAGAACCATCCATGAACATTGGATTTTATTCACAAAATATAGCGGAACAGTTGATTTATCGTCATTTTCGTTTATTAAAAAATAGGGATTTCCTGATTTTACTATATGAATTTCATACTTTATTCATATTCATTTTCTATAATTTAAAATGAGGTGAAAGTGATGAGAATACTCCGCTATTCAGTTGCAAGAATGCGTTATTATAAAAAACAGACACTCTTTAGTTGCTTATTTACAAGTGTCACTGCTTTTTTATTGATGCTTGTGTGTAACTTATATCATTTACAATCAACACTTTATGCACAAATTGAAGATCGTCTTAGTTTCTTGGACACGACGTCCTTAAAAGTACACTTTCCGTCTTTTCTATCAGTGAAACAATTTTATGTCGAGCTGATCTTGTTGTTACTGTTCTTGTTTGTTGGCGCATTTATCTTTTTCTTTCAGCGAACATTAAAACAAGACCAACGTGAATTGATCAACTGGCGTTTAGCTGGTTTATCGAAAACTAGAATTTTTCTTTTGATCATCTGGCAAATGATCTTACCATTACTGATCTGTTGCACACTCTTATTTATTGGAATTGTGCTTTTTCAAAACATTTATCAAGCACTGTTACAACATCTTAATTTTTGGAGTCTAAGATTATTTGAATTGCCTGACACCCATTCACTTATATCGACTACTCGACCATTAGCCATACCGATGGATCAACAAACTTTTTTTAAAATTGATTTTGTAAACGATGCTTTTTTCTTCGATACGTTTAAGAGTTTCCTACAAACGGTTGGCCTTCTTATCTCCATCAGTCTATGCATTAGTCTCTTACAATTTACGATTTTCTATCAACGTTTAAAAAAAGGTAAGGTGATCTTTCATGAATACATGTAAGCCAATAATGTCTTTAGGAGAATTAGCTGTTATTCTTTGCCCAAAAGCAAAACAAGAAGAACTATTAACAGCGCTAAAAGAGCAAGCGATTGTATCGAGTCCCAAACAATTACTTATCGTCCAAAAAGATTGGCCTCTCTTCCCTTATTTAAAAACCAAAGATCAAGTACTACTGAATTTATCTGAAAATAAAAAAGAACGTTTATCTTTTCAAGAAATGCTCAAGATTGATCCAGCACTTCTTAACAGAGAACCTGATCAACTCTCTCTTTTTGATAAAATCAAACTTCAATTGTTGCATGCGTTACTTGCTAAAAAAGACAAACTCATCATTGAAGAAGTGCTGGATGAACTTAAAGTAATTGAAGCACAAGAAATTCTTGATCTATTTGATTATCTAGTCAAAAACAAAAAAATCGCCATTCTATTACTGACTCATGATGAAACCATTGCTCATAGTCAGTATGTCGACCAAATCTATGATGAACGATAAAAAGAGGTCGTGGAAAGAGCAACTCAACCTATGTAATAAGGATGAAACTCACAGCTTCCTATGTTTTGAGAGTTTCATCCTTATTGCCGAAGATCAGCTCTTTGAACACTATTTAGCTCCTCTCTTAATTGTTGAGGAGTTGTTTCTTGAACGCCGTTTAGCAAGAGGCTGTGAAAGAAGCGCTTATTGTTGAGGAATTGCTTCTTGAACGCCGTTTATTCGTTTTTAGGGATACTAAAAGAGACTGAACCAATTTTCGGATCAGTCTCTTTGTTTATTTTATTTCTACATCTGGTAATTTAACTGTAAATGTTGTTCCTGTCCCCAGTTCGCTTTCTACTTCCAGTTTTCCTTTATGAAGCCGAACTAGCTGTTGAACGATTGGAAGTCCTAGACCTGATTCCCCGTATTTTGTATTCTTTCTTGAGGGATCAACTTTATAATAACGGTCCCAAATACTCTTCATTTGTTGTTCAGTCATTCCGATACCTGTATCCTTAATTCGGATAATCGTTTCTAGATAACCTTTTTCTAAAGAGATCGTGATCGTTCCATTTTCTGTAAATTGAATCGCATTTTGGATGATATTCACCATGATTTGCACAAATCGGTCATAGTCTGCATACACTTCCACATCGTCTTCTGCTTGTAAAACTAAAACATTCCCTGCAGCTTCTGCTTTTGTTTCAAGCTGTGCCACAATATTTTTCAATGTTTCTGTACCATTGAATCTTTTAATAACCATACTGATTTGATTGGTTCTGATTTTTTCATAGTCTAGATTTTCGTTAACTAAGCGTATCAGTCGTTCTGTTTCATTTTTCATCAAGTTGATCGCATTTTCTCTTTGGTCTTCAGGAATTGCATTATATTTTAGACCTTCAAGTAACCCGTTGATTGTGGTTAGCGGCGTACGCATTTCGTGAGAAGCATCTGCCATAAATTGTCTTCGGCGGTTTTCTTGCTCTTCGATTTCAGCCTGAGATTCTTTTAAAGAATTCGTCATTTTGTTGAAGTCATCCGCTAATTCATCAAATTCATCTTTATCATGAACTGGCAATTGGACATCAAAATTTCCATTCGTGACTTCTTTCGTTGCATTACGTAAACGATTGATCCTTTTAACCTGAAAAGCAGCAAACGCATAACTCGCTAATATAGCAACAATACTTGAAAAAATAAAACCTTTAAACAGATTCAATGTGACCGACCGAACACTATTATCGATATTTTTAGCCGGTTGACTAACAACCAAGCCACCATAAAATTCATGATTTAAATTAAAAGGTACTAAGGCATAAGACGTCGCTTGATTTTGTCCTAGTATATTTTTGTTGGAGGTAAATTTTACTTGTCTTCCATGACGCAGATTATCCCATTGTTCCGCTTTAATCGTAAAGTTCAATACCACATTATCAGTAGGATAAATGACCCGTTCGTTCTTATCGATAAAAATAAAATTGACATTTTGTTCTGATAAGACTTGTTCCGTTAATAATAATGCATTTTGAAACGCTTGATCTTGGCTTAATTGAGGAAACGTGTCTGTGTATGTCTGTGTTGTCTTCTCGACAGATTCTGCATAGCCAAAAAGTTGTTGGTAATTATTTTCTTCAATGGTTTGCTTAGTCAGTTGCGTAAAAGAAACACCTACGATCAAAATGATCATCGCGATCATTCCGCAAAAGGCTAATAACTGCTGGTAAAGATAGCGCATTAGGCCACACCAGAATCATCAAATTTATAACCTACGCCCCAAACCGTTTGAATGACTTGTGGTCCAACCTTTTCGATTTTTTGTCGAAGCTTTTTGATATGCGCATCAACCGTTCGTTCATCACCAAAGTATTGATAATCCCACACTAATTCCAGTAATTGTTCCCGAGAAAATACTTGGCGTGGTTTTTTAGCTAGTGTAAATAGTAGATCAAACTCTTTCGGTGTCAAACCTTCGATTGGTGCTTTATTTAAATAAGCTTCACGTGTTTTTGTATTCATCTTAAAGTGATCTGTTTCGATATCGAAGTGATCGTCCGAGTTGTTTGTTTCTTCTTTTACCTCTACCAATTCACTACGACGGTGTAAAGCTTTCATTCGGGCAATCAAAGTTAGTGGGCTAAAAGGTTTGGTCACGTAGTCATCTGCGCCCATCTCTAATCCAATAACCTGGTCACTTTCAGAATCACGAGCTGTTAACATAATGATCGGAACTGTACTAGAGACTTTCCGAATTTCTCTTCCAACAAGCATACCATCCATCGTTGGCAAGTTCAGGTCTAAAGTGATCATGTCCCAGTAATTCGGTCTTTCTAAAAAAGCATCTAGACCTTCTTTTCCGTCATATTTAAAAGTTGCTTCCCATCCTTCATTCAAAAAAAACATCTGCATCATTTCAGATACGGATTGATTATCTTCTATCATTAAAATATTCATTTTTTATTTCCTCCAATACTATCATCGAGTTCTTGTAATTTTTTTTCAGTTAAGATAAAAATCGGCATAATTGGAAAAACTAAAACCAACATCTCGATTATAAAATAGTTTGTCTGTCCAGTTAATTTTAGTAAATAGCCGATCAAGGCCATCAATAAACCGAAAATAAAAAAATATTTTCCACTTGTTTTTTGTGCTAACCGCCAGTGAACATCGGATTTTGTGGCACGCGGTGAGTGGTAACCATAAAAAGGCAGATTCCCTTTAGAAGGGATAAAAAGAAACAAGCAACCTAGGATAGTCAAAAATACTCCGACAACTAAAAAAATCATATGATCCCTCCTAAATCTCTCTTTCTAGTATACTCTAAAAATTAACTTGAACCAATATATTCGGTAATTCTTCACGAAAGGTTTGTCTTTTGTTCATTCTTTGTTAAGATAGGGGTAATCGAATAAAAAAGGGGTTTTTTTTGTGTCAAATTATCGTGCAATTACTTTTTTTGATCTTGATGGAACACTGTTAGATGCTCAATCAAAAATCACACCAGAAGTGGCCGAAGCAATGCAAGCACTACAGGCAAATAACGTCCTGCCAGTCATAGCAACTGGACGAACTGAAGCTGAAATCAAACATATCATGTCAGATGCTGGTATTTCCTCTGCAGTTACGATGAATGGTTCTTACATCAGCGTGGATGGTCAAGAAGTTCATTCTGAAATAATCGCAACTGAAGACTGTCAAAAGATGCTCGAACATGTCCAAATACAAGGGCACCAGCTCTCATTTTATAACCATCAACATATTTGGTGTACTGCACACACACAAACGATGATTGATGCCTATAACTTTATCCATTCAAATGTACCAGAAATCAATCCGCAAGCTTATTTGGATCATCCAATCAATATGTTACTTATCCTCTCTCAATCTGGGGATGAATATTATCATGAACAATTTCCTGATCTGACTTTTTATCGAAATGGTCCTTACTCGATTGACACGGTCAAAAAAGGAATCTCGAAAGGCGCAGGAGTGAAACGTCTAAAACAAGAATTAAACCTTGTTGATGTGCCTACATTTGGATTTGGTGATGGACCAAATGACTTTGCACTGTTAGAAGCATGTGACAACAAGATCGCGATGGGCAATGCTTACAATGATCTCAAAGAACTATCCACTTTTATTACAAAGAAAAACACTGAGGGCGGAATCGTTCATGCGCTCAAACATTTTGACTTGATTTGATTTTTAATCGAAATACGATGTATATTTCCGAGTAACTGAGAGATGATTTTTTACAGTATTAGCTATTGAGAATCATCTCTTGATACTTCGGACGATTTGCTTTTTCCGTAATCGTTTCTCGTTGAAAAAATTCAATTTTGTGCTATAATATAAATTGTATGAAAAATACACGTAACCCTTGTTTATAACGGGGACGTTACGGATTCGACAGGCACAGTTTGAGCTTGAATTGCGTTTCGTAGGTTACGTCTACGTTAAAACGTTACAGTTAAATATAACTGCTAAAAACGAAAACAACTCTTACGCTTTAGCTGCCTAAAAACAGTTAGCGTAGATCCTCTCGGCATCGCCCATGTGCTCGAGTAAGGGTCTCAAATTTAGTGGGATACGTGACAACTTTCCGTCTGTAAGTTGTTAAAGAGATCATCAGACTAGCGATACAGAATGCCTGTCACTCGGCAAGCTGTAAAGCGAAACCACAAATGAGTTGACTATGAACGTAGATTTTTAAGTGGCGATGTGTTTGGACGCGGGTTCGACTCCCGCCGTCTCCATTGTGAGATTTCGGTAGATTTCACTAAATGCCTAAATCCTTATTTTAAAAGGATTTAGGCATTTTTTATTTTCGGTAGTTTTCGTTAAATGAAATTTATTCAAGCTCATTTTCAAGTCCGAAAGATTCATCTCTCACGCTGATTTTTCATTGGGTCCCACTCAACTTTTTTTTGATTCATACTAAAATTATATGGAAACAAAAAGACACGACCTAAATCGTGTCCGAACATTCATATATGAAAAGAAAAATACTTAAATCTACTATTCTGTTTTTTCTTCTAGTCGAATACTGTTTACTCCCCAATATGCAGCAACGCTTCTATTTCTCTCGTTATTCTTATCCATAGTAATATCACCATCATTGTGAACTGGATAAATTGTTTGTGTCTTATAATTTAATGGTGGAATAACTATATCCATTTCACCACTCTTCATTTGCTTTTTAATGGATTCAGTTTGGCGACTATAACTTACATAATTTTTATAGATGTCTGCAGTTCCATTGAAAAACAATAATAAAAAACTAACTAGTAAATAACTGAAAATCATAGAAAAAACAACTTTATTGCTTCTATCAAAATTTGTTAATAATTCAAAAAGACTAATTACTATAGATATGAAAAGAAAAATAACTCCTCCAAAATAAGATCTAGACCAAGATAATGCAGTTGGAGAAATTGCAAGCACTCCTATTGTCAATATACCTCCCACGAAAAATAACGAACTTAGAATATTACTAAGTGTAAAACTACTATTTAAGTATGATAAAACAAGCAAAGCTAATCCTATCGTTAGAGGGAACATGGCATTATCCTGTAACGCATGACTGATTGCAGGGATTGCATCAAGAATTTTCCAAGCAGTTGAAAGCGTACTTCTATGAAAATAAGTCGCTCTGATATCGTTCCCAGGTGCCATAACCATAAAAAGAAAACCTACAATATTTCCAACAATACCTGCGATCATCCATTTTTCAATTTTTTTCTTCTTATAAAAATAGGAAAGAACAGTATATGCTATAACAATGAACAACGTTCCTCCGGAGGTATTTTCGTTACACCAACCAGCTACTATACCTAAAAGAAGCATGCCTATTGTTTTAAAAAGACTATTATTTTGTTCTTCAGATTCTGCTATATATCGATGATAAACCAGAATAAAAGATAACATAATCACCATTGCAGTGAGATAATTTACAGAACCAGCCAACCATAAGTAAACATTATTGAAAGCTGGGGTAAATGTCCACATTAATGCAAAGATGATAAACGCTTTTAGATAAACATTCTTAGTAGTTCGCTCTTTTACTATGGAAGAAAACATAATAATTTGATAAACCAATAGGGAAAACATGCAAGAATTATACACATTAAAATATATTTTTGGAAGTTTAGTAAAAAAACGAAAAATAATATGGACTACCGATCTCCCAGTCCAAGTCATATATTGTTGATACTCATCAAACAAAATTGTTTTTATGCTTGAGGTCTTTACAAAATAGTAATAATCGTCGTGTACCAAAGGAGACATACTATTTAAAAGAAGCATAAAACCAAAAATACAAAATAAAACAATAAATAAATGTCTGTTGCTCTTAATTTTTTTAATCATACCACCCAATTAACTCCTCTTTATCTCGAAATATAACTTAGTATAACACAGATTTAATAGTGGTTGTGCCAAATTAAGAGATACAGAATTAATATCCTAACCAATCATTTATCCTACTGCTCAAATCAAGTAGCGCTATCCTTCAAATGACTTTCAACAGCTAAATGTTCTGTTTCCCCGACTCTCTTCTCATTTTTACTACAGTGCATTTGACTGTCTCTACGTCGCTCATAACATTTATTGATTTGTCGATAATACCTTGATGCTTCTCCTGTACATTGTTCTGACTCATTACAAATCATCAGTCCAATGAACAGAACTACAAAATGCTTTGTTTAGAATTTGCAAATACAACATCCAATATATTTTCATTGCATACAATCCTTCATCGTTTTAAATAACACAATTCCTTAAATGGATATAGTAAAAAATATATCTGCTACAAAAATTTTACTAGTCGTTTGATAAAGTAATAAACGACATGCTGCGAATGTCAATGCACTATCTCTTGTACCCTCTCAATAAAAAAACTTACTTCATCGATTAATGATTTAGCAAGTTTTTTTATTGTTCTAGAAAGTTGACCAGAATTCGAACTGTTGATAAAAGTTGACTCTATACTTTTGATGTTAGTAAGATTCACCGCTATCAAAACATATACACAACAATTTTTTATTCAATTACTTGGAAAATCTAGTCCTATTTTTTTCCATAGCACAGAAAAAGATTACGTTACTGCTAGTCGTATAAAGATTGCTCTGGTGATTCACCTACACTTTTGAGAAATAGCTACTAATAGTATATCGTTGGTAATGCTAAAAATTTCACTGCATTTTATGATTATCTCATCAATCGTCAATTTCAAAAATATCATCATCTAATTGATTGAAAGACGTTTTGCTTCCCAAATCCAGTTCGTCTAGTACATCTTTAGCTACATTGAAGAAACAATAAGTTCCCAAAAAAAGTAGCAGAAAAAATGGAACAGTAACTTTTCGCCTTTTAATTACGCCATACATCAAGAGTAAGAATGCGGAAATAAAAAAGATAAACATAAATATTAGAAACATACATACCCCTCCTCATTTGATAATTGATTATAAAAGATAGGAACTGGCCTACTACCAAAGAAAATCAGCGATATTAAAAATCAACTCCTCAATGCTAACCCACGACTTTCTAACTAAAAGATATTTTAAAACTTGTTTACGTCATTTCAATGCTCAGTACATCATTCAATACCTTTTTATTTTCCAATAGTTTAACCAAAAATATACAAATTTTTTTCCTTTTTTTATAATTATTTCTTTGAATGAATCATTTTTTTGTTTTCAGAAATTGAAATACGCTTTACATTATCTTCTCAAGTTTGGTTTGGATTGGTCACTGAGCAAGATCAATTCTCTCTCTTCAATTTCTGATTGTCATGAAATCAGATAAGCTTTAAACTTAACTTAGAGATATTCACAACGAGAAACATGTTTCATCTTTGAATGGTTGCGTTATTTCTGATAAGAGAAGAATAATTTGATCCTGAACGAAAGGAGCCCACGTTTTCAATTTTTATAAATTATCTAAAAAGCGGGAGATTATTTATCTAATTTAAGCACTCGCAACTCTTTATTTGCTTAGAGGGCAAGTCTTCTTCTCTTGAACACTAAAGAAAATAGAAAGGAGGAAAGCAAGTGAAAAAAAAGAGCGTTCGTTTATTGGTTTTATTCACATTGTTGTTACTTAGCGCATGTGGGTGTCAAAGGAAAAAAGACGAGCAAGCAAATCGTTTAGTTAAGGATCTAAAAGCAAATGCATGGGTAATTGAAGGGACGGACTCTACTGATGATCCCAAAATGACCCTTACCTTTTCTAACCGTAAAGCTAGTTTTAACTTAGATTTTTCAAGTATCGATTACTCTGTAGACGATGAATCCAATAGTGTACATATGAAGAAATTTATCAAACAATTCAGTAAGCATATAAAAGAAGAGTTTCGTTATACGATTAAAGGAGATATAATGACTTGGAAGGAACTTTGGTCTAAAAGTGACATCATGTCTTACAAAGTCAGTAAGAAGAATGAAACGATTATTCTCACTCCTTTAAGCGAGGAAGAAACTACGGAGACAAAAAATCTCGTGCTTATCCCTTACAAAAAAAATACCAAGTAATGAAAGATAAAATTTTATTATCTAGTCTCATTATAAGATTGAATGATTCTGAACATTTTCCTATACTAACGATTGAATCTAAGCATTCCCTGCTGACTGATACATATAAAGCGCATAATTTGAACAATAAGCAACCTTGAATTAGTTAGATTTTGGTTATTTCTCAGTCATTATGACAAAGTTTACTCACATAGATCAATAAAGAATTGACGGTTTTATCCGATCCCGAAAAAATAAGTATCCTGTCCGCTATCACTGCTAGTAAACAGGAAGCGAAAACAAAAACACAGGCCCCCGGAGGTATCTAGATACTTCTGGAGGTCTGTGTTTTTTTGTTATTTTTCATTGAATGATTTTTAATCTTGTTTTATTCTATTTTTTCTCTTTAATATGTAACTGATCCCCATTACCGTTACTAAAAGTGCCATTCCTAAACTGCGTAATAAGCGATTTTGTTGCTCTCCTGTTTTTGGTAAAGTAGCTTTTCCAGATACGGTGGTTTTGGTCGTACCTGTAGAATTATTTTTTGTGGTGCTACCATTTTTTGAAGTTGACGTTTGATTTGATTCTTTTTTTTCGGTACTTTCTTTATTTTTATTCGTTTCAGTTGTGGTATCCACTTTACTTTGATCTTGTTTGTTGTCGTCATTCTCAGTTGGTTTATTTGGTTTATTTGTTTGATCCGTCTTTTCTTGGCGTGTAATTTCTGAGATGCCTGATTTTTCTCCGGCTTCATTTTCTGTATAGTATTGAACTGTTTCCCCATTTGCTACAGCTTTAGATAAATAAATCGTCGTCGGTTCTTCTACTTTTACATCTACTAAACGAGAAGAATTGACCTTTTCTTGTTTGGCTTTTCCGATGATTTCCCCGTTCAAAACAACGTACATCGTTGTTCCTCCTGGAATAACCGCCGTCATTTGTTTTCCTTCTGTACCATAAATGAAAGCAACGTTTTCTGCTAACGCTACTGTTGTTTTGATTTTCTTATAGATAAACGTGATCGTGTTTGTTCCCTTTTCAATCATGACTTCTTGTATCGCTAACTTCGGATTAACTAGTTCATATCCTTTGATTAGCAACGCTTCTTCTTTGTGAAGCTTCCCAATCTCTAAATCAGTTATTACTTTTTTCTCCGCAATTGATTGACCTTGCTCATCGATATATCGGACAGTCAGATCGGCTTTTTCATTTTCTGACGGTGATGTTTCTTTGGTTTTATATATAAATGTAATGGTGTTGCCTTCACTTTGTACTTCTATCGTTTGGACTTTGGCACTCAGCAATTCGTATCCTTCGATAAGTAACGCTTCTTCCGTATATGTAGAGCCGACTTCTAAGTCTTGGATTATTTTATCATTAGCAATCGTTTGACCTTGCTCATCAATATATTTCACAGTCAAATCGGCTTTTTCATTTTCCGGCGGCGTTGTTTCCTTAGTTTCATATATAAATGTAATGATATTGCCTTCGCTTTGTATTTCTATCGTTTGGACTTTGGTACTCAGCAATTCGTATCCTTCGATAAGTAACGCTTCTTCTGTATGTGTAGAGCCGACTTCCAGGTCACTTATTATTTTATCTTCAGCAATCGATTCCCCCTTCTCATTAATATACTTAACAGTTACAGCTGCTTTTTCTTTAGTCACTGGATTTTCATCATAACGGAAAGTAATGATATTGCTATTTGGATCCTCGGAAACATTGATTGTATAAGTTTCAGGCCCTACGATCGTGTAGCCATCAATCACCAGTGCATTTCCTATGTATTCTGTTCCAATCTCTAAATCATTAATTACCGTAGGTTCGGCAATCGGTTGACCAGTTTCATTATGTAAATACTGCACAGTGACTGATGAGAAGCTTTCTTCAGGACTATCTTCAATTTTTTTATAATAAAAATTGTGATACATCTCTGGCGTTTCCATATAAATAATCACTCTATCTGGAGAGATCAATTCATACCCTTCTACAATTTCAGCGAATAAGGTTACATTGTTTCCGACAAAACCGAATTCCTCTGAAAACCAAAGTGCTTTTTGTGTATCTACATCTACCCCAATGACAGATACCCGTCCTATTTCCGGTTCAGGCATGGATAGGTCCAATGTTCCTGAATCATGTGGTGGTTGCACCTCATCAATTATTTCGATTTCACTTACTGCGTTGGATGCTGCCAATACGTTAGGTGCTAGCAACCCCACTACAGTGGTCATCAGCAATGCTGAGTTCATAATTGTTTTCATTTTTTTATTTTTTTATTTTGCTTTCTTTTCGTCATTTAATTTATCTGCTCCCCCAGTTATATTTGAAATTTCGCTAACCTAGCTTTTTCTTACTTTATTCTAAGGTTGGTTACTTTTATTTATGTATTTGAATCCGATTATCCGCCTCCTTAAAAAACGTTATTTAAAATAAACAGTAGTAGTTTAACCTACATATTAATGTTACCTGTAACATATAAGATTTGCAAGATTATTTTATTATTAAACCAAGGTTTTCTGTGTGTTAAAATAAAAAAACATCTAGTTAAGGAATTAAAATTATGATTTTTACATTCTTAAAAAAATTCACAAATGTTATTTAAAATCCGATTCTGTTTATTTAGTAAAAATGATTGATTAACAAAAAAAGCCCGTCACGGTAAATGATTAATCATTTTACCATGACGAACTGGAAATTATTTAGATACATTTTAAAAAATAGATTTAACACATAACTTCTTTAATCAAAAAATTAGTTTACTGTTTGAGAAACATTTATTTCTGTCTTCTTACTACTATACTGACTCATATTTTTAAATAATTGTTGAAGTAACGGACTTTGATTGTGTCCTTCAATCGCTGCTTGATCACGCCAATTTTCAACCATGACAAATTCATTTTCAATATCGATTGATTCGTACAATTGATAGCTTAAGCACCCGTCTTCTTTTCTTGTACTTGCAACAAGTTCATTGACTTCCGCAAGAAATTCATTTCTTTTTTCTGGTTTGATTGAAAATTTTGCATTAATTACGATCATTTTTCCACACTCGCTTTATTTAAAAGTTGTAATTTTTTCTGGAGCCAATCGAACAGATTCATACCCTTCTTCTACTGCTTTCCCAACAGATAAGATCATCACTGGAACATAACGTTCTTTGTCGAGATCAAAAGCTTCAGCCAATTGGTCTGCTTCGAATCCCCCGATTGGATTTGTTTCATAGCCGTGACTACGAGCAACTAGCATGAATTGCATTGCAGCTAAACTAGCATCAATTTTCACAACGTCATTCATTTGTTCACGTGTAAAGTTTTGGTAATAAGGAAGGATCGCAGCAAGTTGTTGGTCTCGGACTTCTGCCGGCATCTTACCTTCTGCTACTGCTTGATCATAGATTTCTTCCCCATATTCGTAGCAGTTCATATCTCCAAAGATCATGACCATAGCTGATGAAGTATCATTTTGTCTCGTATTAAAACGGATCAATGGTTTCAATTTTGCTTTTGCTTCTTCACTTTCTGCCACCACAAAACGCCATGGTTGCATATTAACTGAAGATGGTGCTGTTGTTGTTTCTTGTATCATTTCTAACATTTCTTCATGAGAAATCTTAACCGTTTCATCATATACACGAACGGATTTTCTTCCAAATACAACACTTGAAAAATCATTGTTTACTAATTCTTTGCTCATTTCTCTCTCTTCTTTCTCCTAATGTAGTTAATAAAGTTTATTCAATAATTTTGTTAGTTCGGTGATTTCTTCATCGGTCAACGAAATGCACAAAGAGTCAGCGGACTGTTGATGATTATTTTCACACTTAGCCAGTTCTCGTTTGGCTGTATCCGTCAGTAGAACAAATACTTCACGATTATTCGCTGGATTGCGTTTTCGTGAAACATAGCCTTTTTCTTCCAATATCTTCAAATGTCTAGAGATAGCTGCATTGTCTATTTTCAGATCTGTTTGAATTTGATTTTGTAAACATTTGCCTTTTTCCCATAAAAACATCAGCATTTCATATCTCGTCAAACTGAATCCAGTTTCTTTCTCGAACAAAGCTGATCCTTCTTGACTGATAATTTTGATTTTATAGAGTAACTGACTGAGTTTTCTTAAATCCATCTCCATCCTCCTTCCGTTGACTTGTCAATTATTGACTTATCAATAATATAAATGTTTTAGTGAGACTTGTAAAGCATAAAAGTTTGAATAACAAAAAAAAAGAGAAAGCTATTCCTCTTTCTCTTTTGGCTCTAAACTTTTTGATGTTGGTGAAATTCACCAATGTCTTTTTTATGATGTAAAAACATAGAAAAGACACCATGAAATCCTTTAGAATTAATTTGACGAACCAATTCATAGGAGGATTCAAGATGTCTTATACTCAACTTATCAAAGATACCCTAAATATTCTAGACCTAACTATCTATTTCGAGGAAAATTGTTTAACCAAAGAAAGATATAAAGGGCAAATTTGCTTGATTTACAAAGGTACTCTTCAATACACGCCCGAAGAGTGTCCACATTGTCTCAAACCGACGATTGCCTTATTTAGAAAGCTGTTTTCTCGATTGTCCTTAGCGACTCGAAAAGCTGTTGAATTCATTGTTATTGATAGGTATGCGCCTTATGTTTCATTGGTTAAAAAGCTTTTCCCAATGCTCAGTTGATTATTGATCGTTTCCATATTGTCCAACATATAGGAAAAACTTTTTTAAACCACCGAGTGAAGGAAACCAATGCACGACTTAAAAGTACTTCTCAATACCAACGTGGGCTTGGTAAAAAAATGAAACGTTATTGGAAACTCCTACAAAAAGAAGAAGCAAAGTTGAACTATGAAAAACGGGTTTGGCGTGCCAGTTTCAAAGATTACTTAACTGAAAGTGAGATTGTCGACCGATTGTTAGCTACTTGTACCAATCTACGACAAGGCTATCAGTTATACCAAGTTTTTCTTTATGCAGTAAAGAAAAGAGATCATTCACTATTTGAGGACTGTGTATCCAGAGAAGTCAGCCAGCTACCTGAAACTTATGCGACAACTTTGCGAACATTTAAAAAGTTTCTGCCACAGATCCGAAATGCCCTCCGCTACAGTTATTCAAACGGACCACTAGAATGTTTAAACAACCCTATTAAAGTATTAAAATGCAATGCTTATGGGTTTCGAAATTTTTATCATTTCAAACGTCGGATCATGATTCGACACGGTAAAACCATTTTAACCAAATAAAAAGAACAGAAAGAAGTTTTTCTTCTTTCTGCCCAAATTATTCTAAGATTTCTCTTTACCAACATCATTTGACAAAGAGCCTTTACTAATTAGAATCCGAAAGATCCCGCATCTTGACGGTCACGTTCTGCTACAGTCTCTGCATATTTGTTCAATTGTTGGTTAATACTTTCCAATAATTGTTCCAGCTGTTTGACATTACCTTCTAATTGATTATATTGTTCTAGATAAGCTTAACTTTACTATAAATAACGAATGTATTTGATTCAGTTTTCGTGTTTTATTCTAATCTTTTTTGAGTTTTTAAAAAAATGGGAATAAAACAATTCTATCCTTACATAAATTTATTTTTCCTTAGTTTACAGAAACTGTTTGGTTTTCAGCCAATAAGTTGCCACTGCCATCATAGAAATTCATTGTCACTTGGTCATCAGCTTTGATTAGATCTGGCTTCACATAATAACTGATTGCCCCATCCTTAAAGCTCCCACCTTTACTGATCAGTTTACCATTGACAAACAAGTGCCCTTGGTGAACTTGGGTATCAGAACCATAGGCTCCTTTGATCGTTTGTGTGCCAAGTTTATAAGTCAATTCGTTGATTTCAGCTGTTGGTGTTTGAATAGTGACATCAATCTCTGATCCTGGAATTTGCTGTCCTCGATTGTTGGCACCCATCAAGACTACTTGATCATCTTCTGACACTTTGAGGTTTCCTACATAATAACTGAACTTGCCATCTTTGAAGCTGCCGCCTTGACTAACTTTTTCGCCATTGACCAACAAGATTCCTTGGTAAACATCGCCTGTGTAGTTTCCTTCGATCACTGTACTGATTCCCACACGATGGGCTTCTGTTAATTGACCCAGTTGTTCTCCTATAGTCACTGGTTGTGGGTCCCCTAGTGGTGTATCAAATTTATCGTAGCCTTGAATCGTTGCTTGATCTCCTGCTTTGATGATTTGAGAGTTCACATAATAGCTAAACTTACCATCTTTATAGGTTCCGCCCCAGCTGATTACTTCCCCATTCACTACTAGTTTTCCTTTATGGATATCCCCCGTGTAAGTTCCAGTAATGGTTGAATCACCTAGCTTATAAGTGTCCACCTGATCAATTGATCCTGAAGATTCGGAAATCACTTCAATCTCTTTGGAATCTATCAATTCCTTCTCTTTGTTGTAGCCATCTAATACGATTTTGTCGCCGACTTTTAATTTTCCAACACCGACATAATAGCTGAACTGACCATCTTTGAAGCTACCGCCCCAGCTAACAACTTTGCCATTAACGGTTAATCGTCCGAGAGACATATCCCCTGTGTAGGTTCCAGTAATATTGACATCTCCTACATGATATTCTTGTGGTTTCAACTCACTTTTCACTTGTTCTGCCACATAAGTTCCTGCCGTTAAATCCCCAGTTCCGTAATTTGTCATAAAGTCAGCAGGTGAATAGCCTTTGGACTGACCATCTTCACGAATCCAATTTCCTGTCAGCTGATCTCCATCGTTCAATGCTTTCGGTGCTGATAAACCAGTGTCTCCAACCGCTTTAAAGTGATCGCCTAGTGTTAATTTAGCAAGAGGTGTGTCCTTAAACATATCCTGCATAGTTGTTACGTTACTAGTATCAAAACCACTTACATCTAGACTTGTTACGCTGCTCATGCCTTTAAACATAGAAGTCATATCTGTTACTTTGCTAGTGTCAAAGCCACTTACATCTAAACTTGTTACGCTACCCATACCGTTAAACATAGAACCCATAGCTGTTACGTTACTGGTATCAAAGCCACTTACATCTAAACTTGTTACGCTACCCATACCGTTAAACATAGAACCCATAGCTGTTACGTTACTGGTATCAAAACCACTTACATCTAAACTTGTTATGTTACTCATACCGTAAAACATATTACTCATAGTTGTTACGTTACTGGTATCAAAACTACTTAAATCTAAACTTGTTAGACTCTTCATATTGTAAAACATATTACCCATAGTTGTTACGTTACTGGTATCAAAACCACTTACATCTAAACTTGTTACGCTGCTCATACCGTCAAACATAGAAGCCATCTTTCTTACGTTGCTGGTATCCAGTTGACTTAACCCTTCGATTTCAGTTACATTCGTAAGGTTAATGCTACTTCCAGTAAATAATAAATTAGCATTTTCTGGAGCAACTACTTTTCCAGCCAAGACAATTTTCTTGATGGCTTTAACATCTACCTTGTCGCTGTTCCATGGTGATTCTGCAGAGCTACTTAACTCACCTGCTCCGATTGTTAACGTTCCTGTATCTTCATCAAACATATACAGACTAGTACCCCACGTGTCTGTTTTAACGGAAACATACGTGCCAGCAGTCAAATCACCCGTTCCATAGTTTTTCATGAAATCTTTTGCTGAATAAAACGTCCCTTTGCCATCTTCTCGCTTCCAAGCAGAAGTAAGACCTCCTTGTCCATTAACAAATTTAAATGTGTCTCCTAGTGTTAATTTCTTAAGTGGAGTATTATAAAACATATAATTCATCGTTATTACTTCGCTAGTGTCAAAGTTGCTTAAATCTAGACTTGTTACACTGCTCATACCATAAAACATATAACTCATATCTGTTACATTACTGGTATCCAGTTGACTTAACCCTTCGATTTCAGTTACATTCGTAAGATCCTTACCACCGGTACTTGTACTAAATAAGTAGTTTGAATTTTCTGGAGCCACTACTTTTCCAGACAAAACAATTTTCTTGATTGCTTCAAGATCCACTGTTCTGCTGTTCCATGGTGATTCTTCATAGCCACTTAATTCGCCTGCTTCGATCGTCAATGTCCCTGTGTTTTTATCAAAATTATACGGACTGGTACCCCACCATCCTGTAGCAGAAACGTACGTGCCAGCAGTCAAATCACCAGTGCCATAGTTTTTCATGAAATCTGCTGCTGAATAAAACGTCCCTTTGCCATCTTCTCGCTTCCAAGCAGAAGTAAGACCTCCTTGTCCATTAACAAATTTAAATGTGTCTCCTAGTGTTAATTTCTTAAGTGGAGTACCAGTACACATATTATACATAGATGTTACTTTGCTAGTGTCAAAGTTGCTTAAATCTAGACTTGTTACGCTACTCATACCGTAAAACATATGACTCATAGTTGTTACGTTACTGGTATCCAGTTGACTTAACCCTTCGATTTCAGTTACATTCGTAAGATCCTTACCACCGGTACTTGTACTAAATAAGTAGTTTGAATTTTCTGGAGCCACTACTTTTCCAGACAAAACAATTTTCTTGATTGCTTCAAGATCCACTGTTCCGCTGTTCCATGGTGATTCTTCATAGCCACTTAATTCGCCTGCTCCGATTGTCAATACTCCTGTGTTTTCATCAAAAGTATACGGACTGGTACCCCACGTGCCAGTTATCTTAGAAGCTGCTGCCACGTTCGCTTTTTGCGCTACTTTTGGCGCTTCAGCTGTTGGATTAGTTGCATTCCCTTCACTTTCAGCAGTCGCTGCTGTTGCTTGTTCTTGTTCTGTTGCTTGTTCTTGGGCGTCATCCGTTGTTTCATCCGTTGCTTCATCCGTTGGTGCTAATGAATCACTAGCTGTAGTGGTTGAATCCGTTGGGTTTACTAACGGATCTGTGACGTTTTGTATCGTTTGATCGATGACTTCTTTTGCTTCATTCGCCTGTGTTTGTTCAGTAGCAGTTTCAGCTGTTGGTGACAAAGTATCCGCTAATGCCATCGTTGGTGCAATCCCAGTATTTCCCATCACCCCAGCCACCGCAAACATCGTTAATAGCTGTTTTTTACGTTTTGCTGTTAATTTTTTCTTACTCATATTTACTCCTTTTTTGCTCTTATTTTTGATCATTATTTTCTCGTCAATACCACTTCATCAGCTTTAGGTGTTTCCCCTGTTTTCAATTGATGTCTCTTTCCAATGTCCATTTTGTTACCGAAGCTGACAAAATCGTATGGATCATCTCCCCTGCAGCATTTATTTTACTTGTTCTAAGCAAGCATAAACGCTCAATATTCCCAATTAATATTCTTGAATTTTGAGCGTTTACCATAACGTTTTTTTGTATATATTTCTTTCATTGATCGAGGAAATCAATCAAGCTTCTTCTACTACTTATCATCTGAAGAAATATTTCACCTACATGTTACGCTTTATGTAAAGGTTAATAGGTAAAAGAAAAAAGTCAGACAAAAATGTCTGACTTTTATTTACTCAACTAAATTTACTACTCTAAGGGTTTCTCATTCATCTTGTTCGACTAAACGATACAACTAATTGATTCTAAATGACTTTAGCATCGTCGTATGATCCATTTTACATAGCTTCCTATACTATAGATTCAATTTACAGGATAACGCTTAACTAAAGCGAGTCTAGAATTTCATAATCTTCAGGATACAAACCGAATAATTCATATTTGATTGCCAGAAAAATAATTTCATTAACCTTTCTTGTATATAATTTTTTTATTTTTCGATATTCATAATATTTTTCTTTTTGATAAAAAGCTTGCAGTGTGGTATCAAAGCAATAATCTTTGTCTTGAAATTCGATCCAGGCGTGATAAATTTTGTTTTGTTGAAATTGACCAATACAAAACAAAAATGTCAAATTCCGGCTGCTACCCCTGTTACTACAGTTTTTTAAACTAAACTATTGTCTCAACTTTTTATCATTCGTTCGACCATTGGATTATTGCTTTCATTTTAAAATACCTTCATTATTTTCCATTTAAATAAATCGTTATTAAATAAAATAAATATATTATTTAAAATACGTTATTTATTTAGAGTTTTGTCATCTAAAAAAATAACTATATTTTTTTAAGATTTGTGATATATATTAAAAGTTACTATTTTGTATGAAAGTTTATTGATCACAGATTCTTTTATTACTGTACCTACAACAAAACCAGCTGTATTAGCAACAATATCTCCCACATCGAATATTCCTAAATGAAAAATATATTGTGCTACTTCAATTAAAAAAATACCTAAAACTACTATACCTAAATTTTTTTTATTTAATGGTAGCAGCCAACCAAGTGGTATAAACATAATTATATTCAACAGAACGATTATAGCGTCACCATTTATGAAATCTTTGATAAATGATAGAGGATTAATTTCTAATCCTTGTATGCCAATATTTTTAAAAAGAAGTAGGTAGGTTAATAATAAAAAATAAATGATATAAAATATTAAAATTATTTCCTTATAAATTTTCTTTGTAAATAGACTGAGTAAAAAAATATAGAGAAAAAAAGTAATAATGATTATCTGAATAAATGGTATCCAAAAATCTACCTCACCACTAAAAGGAAAAATAGAGATTGAGTAAAAATAAAGATATTTCATATAAAACCATCTTGAAAATAAAAACGATACACAGAGTAAAGCAGCATTAAAAAATAACATGTTAATTTTATTCTTTTTATTATTCATGATAGACTTCTCCTTTTTATTTTGTTAATATTATTATAACAAAATAAAACGTAAGGAGTTATTTATTATGAAAAATATGTGTAAAAAATTATCAGTTACTCTTTTAATCCTTAGTTTCTTTTCTACAACTTTTGTAAGCGCAACCACAGCAATGACTTATAATGGAACTGGAATTTGGTCATGGAGATCCGTAAATAGTTGGACTACTTCGAGTACGCGTTCGCATACTGTAAGACATAATCAAACTAGAAGAAGTGCTGGGGCATCAACTATTTTAAATGTTGCCATTGTAAAACAGAATTTGATCGGTTCATCTGTTGTTTCTTCTAAGAATTTTTCTGGAAATAGTAGTGGAACCTTGACAAGCTCATTATCTTCTGGAACATATTTTCTTCGTTTCGAAAGTAATGAACGAGCAAAAACATTTGATATAAACGGAAGTGTCACCTATTAATAGGTTTTATTTCATAAAAGAGTTCATGAAATAAATAAAAAAGACCAGTGAAAGAACGGAATTTCGTTCATTTCTCTGGTTTTTTGAGTATATACCCTATTGCTCTTATTTTATTCTTACAAATAAGCATGATTTATAAATTATTTCAAAAGTGAATACTAATTTTTCTTGATAGCTTTTTAATACCTGTTACTAAACTATCTCTAGTTGCCTCCACAACTTCTATAGTAATTTTATCCATTTGATTGATTCTTAAAATACGATCAATCTGTGCAACCAAACGATGAATAAGTCGGAAATTTACTTTTGTGATTTTAATGATAGTTGTGATAGCTTCATAATCAGAAAAATCTTCTAACTTGATATCAACCCCTAAATCTGCCCATTTGTATTCCAAGATTGTCAAATCGAATTAAAGTTTGTCCAAAACTTCATTACAATTATTCAATTTAAAGATCACCTATTATAGTCAGGTATATTCATCGTAAGTAATATTCTATTGTCTGAATCATGTAAAAAAAGAGCCATTAGTAGCATATCCCAACAATACTGTGCGTACGGTTCATATAAACAGTGCTTCTATTTAGACGTTCTTAGCAATACAATTACATTTTGTCTTGTTGCACTTTTACAAAGTGATAGGGAGTTTGTAAAAGTTTAGCGATGGTTGTGGGTTGATGCGTATTTCTGAGTACGAAAAAAGGAATCGTTCCTGCATGCGAGGATGTAAGGTCGATTCCTTTTTGGTTTATTAGTCGTTGTCTCCCTCTGGATCAATTGTCTTTAAGACTCTTGCAGGTACACCACCAACAACACTACATGGTGTCACATCTTTTGTTACGACTGCACCTGCTGCGACTATTGACCACTCGCCAATTGTCACACCAGAAGTAATCGTAGCGTTTGAACCAATCCAGACATTATCCTTCAAAACAATGGGCGCATAATGGTTTTTGCGATTATTCTTGGGGTATAAGTCGTGATTGATTGTAGCGAGCACCACGTTGTGCCCTATGAAGGCACCATCTCCTATCACAATGCCTCCTTGGTCTTGAAAATGAGTTCCAGAGTTGATAAAGACATTCTTACCAAGCGTGATATTTTTCCCAAAATCTGTATAGAACGGTGGGAAAACTCGAAAACTTTCATCTATTTCTTTTCCGATTAAGCGACTCATAATCTCACGAAGTTCTTCCGGCGTATGGTATGTGGTATTCATTTCCATGCCAATTTTGATTGCTTCTTGATACAGCTCATTCGCATATGCTGCTATATTTGGTGAGGTCTCATCCTTAGTTCCATATGCTTGAATGATATCCTGAATTCTAACTTCCAATTAAATCACTCCTAAAGGTTGTCATACATTTCGTCAGTTACCGGTTCCAGCCACTCATTTGATGTTTCATCACCAGGTACTTCAACAGCTAGATGACTAAACCAAGAGTCTTTCTTAGCACCATGCCAATGTTTGACACCTGCCGGAATTGTCACAACATCTCCTGGTTTCAAACTTTGAGCAAGTTTCCCTTCTTCTTGATACCAACCTTCACCATCTACACAAATCAAGATTTGACCTCCACCAGATTTGGCATGATGGATATGCCAATTATTGCGACAAGCAGGCTCAAATGTAACATTGGCGATAAAAACTGTCTCTTCAGGATTAGTCAGTGTCTTCAAATAGCTTTGACCAATGAAATATTGCGCATAAGCCGTATTAGGTTTGCCTTGTCCAAAAAAGCCACCGTGCTCTTCTTCATTCAAATCATCCGCATAGACTTCTTTTGCCAAGCGAAAGGCTGCCCAAGCATTAGGCCACCCTGCATAAAAAGCAAGGTGGGTTAAAATCTCAGCCATTTCTGTTTGTGTCACACCATTTTTCCGAGCTGTTTCCAAGTGATAAATCAAAGATGAATCGACAATCCCTTTAGAAATCAGGGACGTAATCGTTACAATGGACCGAGTCTTTAAGGAAAGCTTATCCTCTCTCGACCAAACTTCTCCAAACAATACATCATCATTCAATTCTGCAAATTTTGGTGCAAATTCACTTAAAGCATCTCTTCCTGCCGTTTGTTTTTCAACCACTTATCGTTCCCTCCATTCTTTTTTACGCCCTTACCTATTTACCTTTATTCTATCTCACTTTCAAATATTGGTTAAAGAATTCAGTCATTTTGTCAAATGGGATAATGCCCACCTGATCATAAAGGTCAGTATGTGATGCTCCCGGAATAATCATCAATTCCTTGTTACCGCCTTGCAACTTCTTGAAAGCATCCTCTCCAAAATAGCGTGAGTGAGCTTTCTCACCATGGATAATTAACACAGCGTTACGGATTTCATCACTGTAGGCTAACAACTTGGTATTCAGCAATGAAAGCGAAGATGTGACATTCCAACCTTCATTCGAGTTCAATGAGCGTTTGTGATAGCCGCGATCTGTTTTATAGTAGTCAAAATAATCTTTGACGAAGTAAGGTGCATCCTCTGGCAATGGCTCTACGACACCACCTGCTCGAGCAAAATCTCCATTTTTGAAATCTTCGATGCGTTGGGCATTGAGTTGTTGACGGAGTTTATATCGTCCATCGGCATCAACTGAGTCAAAATAACCATTAGCAGTCACTCGGGACATATCATACATCGTTGAAGCAACTGTAGCTTTCACTCGGGTATCAATTGCTGCTGCGTTGAGTGCCATGCCACCCCAGCCGCAGATACCAATCAAACCAATCTTTTCTGGGTCAACATTTTCTTGTACAGATAAGAAATCAACTGCTGCTTGAAAGTCCTCCGTATTAATATCACCTGATGCAACGTTGCGAGGGAAGCCACCGCTTTCTCCAGTAAATGATGGATCGAAAGCAATTGTTAAAAATCCTCGTTCAGCCATCGTTTGAGCATAAAGACCTGATGATTGTTCTTTGACTGCACCAAATGGCCCACTAATTGCAATCGCCGGAAGCTTACCTGTTTGGACTTTGGGTTCATACAAATCAGCAACCAATGTAATCCCAAAGCGATTAGGGAAGGTTACTTTGCGATGATTTACTTGACTACTTTGAGGGAAAACTTTATCCCATTCTTGAGTGATGTTCAATTCTTCTTTCATGTTGATTTCCTCCTTGAAATTGACATTGCATTTGTAAGGTAATATAATCCTACTACCTAAACTTGACTTTAGGTCAAGGACTACATTGAAATTATTTTGGAGGTATTATGACTTATTCAATTGGTGAAATATCAAAAATGTTCAATATTCCTATTTCTACACTTCGTTACTATGATAGAGAAGGATTATTCCCCACAATCGAACGAGTTTCAGGAATCCGCAAATTTTCGGAAAATGAAATTGAAGCACTACGTGTCATTGACTGTTTGAAAAAATCCGGACTAGAAATAAAGGATATCAAACAATTTATGGAGTGGACAAAACTCGGAGCTGAAACCTTTGAGACGCGAAAAGAGTTATTTGAACGTCAAAAAGCAACGATTGAAAATGAAATTCAGCAGATGCAAAAAGTGCTTGATATGATTAAATTCAAATGCTGGTACTACGATGAGGCAATTAAACAAGGGGATGAGAACGCTGTTCAAGCACAAATTCCTGATGACTTACCTCAAGAGGTCAAGATCAGTTATGACAACTCACATTAAGAAAGTCGCTTGGGATTCGATAAACGATCATGCGACATTCTTTATCCTAACCTTCCACCTCAGCCTCATCCTTGAATCGCACCACAGCTTTATCCCCCGAAACCTGAATACTACCAACCAGTCCAATAAACAAATCATCGAATTGATCGACCACATCAACCTGCTCCAATTATTTCAAGAACACCTTGATTTGTTGTCCTCGTGCTTGCCGTTCAGGAATTTGCTCTTTGACTTCATCAAGTTGGTTGTTGGTTTTGTCGAACGTTTGTCACTTTTCTGTTTAAATGGCAAAATTTTTCAGTAATAAATGATAAATATAAGAATTAGTTATAAAAACTGAGATCTAAAAGATTGATTGCTCATCAAATCTTAGATCTCAGTTTTCATTTTGGATGAATATTAATAGAAAACACCTATTTTATATTATTAACAAAGAGAGCAACCACCAATATAGAGATAAGTATAAATGCTGTCATCATCCAGATTTCAGTTTGAAAATTAGTTGTTGTTGCGACAATCAATGACAATCCGATAGGACCGCCAATTTGATGCATTGTATTTGTAACCCCACTTGCAATACCAGCCAATTCATCAGGTGCTTCATAAACACCCGCAGATGTAACTGGAGCTAAAATTAAACCTTGCCCTAATCCAAGTATGATCATAGGTACAAAAACAGTCTGCCAATAGCCATTTTCTGGATTTGAAATTGCAAGTAAAATCAACCCTATAGATAATGTGATTTCTCCAATCAGTAATATCTTATTGTTTCCAAATTTTGAAGTTAACTTCGGTAATTGCATCGCAATCATAAAATTAACAATTGTCAGTGGTAAAAAAGCGAAACCGGATTCTAGCGCTGAAAAACCATATTGACTTTGCATCATCTGTGGCAAGAAGAACCAAAATGGCAACATAGCCATCATAAATAAGAGACGAGTCACATAAGCACCAGAACGAATCTTATTTTGAAAAAGTGCTAAAGGGAGAATAGGAGAAGAAGTCTTTCGCTCCCATAAAATAAACAAACATATACAGATAATTCCTATTAATACGAAGCTAAGTATTCCTTCTGTAAAACCATAGATAATACCAACCAAACCCAGTACGGAAAGTAAACTACCTAAATAGTCGATATTTTCTTTTCGAGGTGCTGAAGGATTCACATACTTCAATGTTAAGATAAATAATACCAGAGTAAATGGAACATTTATTAAAAATCCTGCACGCCATGAAATCAAGCTAGTCAGTCCACCACCGACTAATAAACCAATACTTGAGCCAATTCCAGCGGTTGCTCCATAATAAGAAATCGCCCGTTGCCTCATATTATTTTGATAAGCATCCATAATCAATGCCAAAGTTGTCGGTGCGATAATGGAACTACCAATTCCTTGTACCGCGCGCATCATAATGACCATTTTAGCTGTTTGCGATAGCCCAATCACTAAAGAACTGAGACCAAAAATAAGTAATCCTATCAAAAAAATACGTTTTCTCCCTAATAGATCAGAAAGACGTCCATTTAATAACAAAAAACCTCCAAAAGTGAGTGTGTACGCACTTGATACCCATGAAAGTGCCGCAGCAGATAACCCTAAACTTTCACCTATCTGCACAGAACTTGTAAAAATGATTGAATTATCCATTAATATCAAAAAATAAGCTAATAATGTAATTGGTAAAATGACACCAAATTTTTCTCTGTTCAAATTTCCTAACTTCTTTCTATTTCTTTAATTGATTGTTTCTAACCATGTATCAATTTCTTTTGATACTTTTTCTCTATTTTTATCTTTAATAATAAGCATGAGACCCTTTGTCTCTTCTCCACCTTTTACAGTGTACCCTTCTAGTACATTGGCACCTTTAGTATTAGCACTTATCTGGCTGAAGGTTGAACCCGCACCGTAACCACCATGTGTATTAAAAGGTATGATTGTTTTCCCATTGAAATCATAGCTATCTAAAAAAGAAACAACGGCTTGGGGCAACGCCATATTCCACGTTGGTGTCCCCAAAAAAATCCGTTCGTACTTGTCAAAATCAGGAATGGTCGTTGTTAATTCTGGTAAGACCTCTCTTTCCTGCTCTTGTACATTTTGTTCGACTTCCTTCTGATAATCTGTTGGTCTTTTTTCTTCTGTTTCGATTTGTACAAGTTCTCCACCAACCTTTTCTTGAATCAGTTCAGCAACTTCATTTGTATTTCCAGTTCGTGAATAATAAACAATCAATGTTTTGGGATTTCTCATCGTTTCTCATCCTCTTGATTTTTGCTTATCAATTTAGGTAAAGTAATAAATCCAATAATCATGAGGCTTATAAACGTTATTAAGAAGTATGAAATTCGTTTCTTAAACACCTCAATCGCCCTCTTTACATATTATTTCCCCATAAAAATACTGCGGCATCAACTATCTCATGATTGATGACACAGTATTCACTTTTACTTTGCTAAATGGTTAAACTGGTATCCTTCTATCAATAAAAATCAGGTTTTGATTTATTTTCTGAACCAGGTTCCCACAACCCAATGCTTGCTCGTATGTCATTTCTTTTTCCTGTGATATTGTCCATTATAAATTGAGCAATGGCACGTCTCGTAATTTGAGCACCTAAAAATGGTTCTCTCTTAGGACTAGCAATATAATCCTTTCGATTCCCATTATAGAGCCAAGTCATACGCATATAAGTGTAATCCAAATCACTGACTTCCAATGATTCTACACCCCGATTATGCGCGACTGACCCTCCCATCATGCGACTATTCCATATGGCAAACGGTTCTGCAACTTCACCGTACACGCTAAGTACACCTGCTTGAATGATTCGTTTCACACCCGTTTTATACATTGCATCAATCACAATTTCTGTTACTTTTTTATTATCAAAATTCATATAAATGACCTCTTGGTTTTTCATAACCTTGATCAAGTCAGTTAAATTTCTAGCATCTCCAGAAACCTTTGTTACATTTGTATAAGGCAAGTCAGCGGCATGACGCCCAAATAAAGTCAAATGTAACTCAGGTTGCTCTTGTAAAAGGGGGATTAAAACTTGTGGAATCTGACCACCAGAACCAATAATTAGGATATTTTTGCTCATTTTTCTGTATCCACCATCCGATTCATAAACCATTCTACTTGTTGGGGTGCATCATGATCAAAGAAGGCTGATTTTTTCATATCTAATGCTGCAATTTTCGCAAGATCTGCTTTTGAAAGCTCAAAATCAAAAATCGCAATATTTTCTGCCATTCGTTCTGGACGAACAGATTTGGCTAAAGCAACAATTCCTCTTTGCATTAACCAACGTAATACAACTTGTCCTACTGTTTTTCCGTATTGTTTAGCGATTTCTGCTAGTACAGGATTGGTAAATAGTTCGTGACGACCTTCTGCAAATGGTGCCCAAGCTTCCACTTGTACGCCATATTTTTCATGCCATTCTTGATCTTCAACTCTTTGATTCCAAGGATTTACTTCGATTTGATTGATTTGAGGTTTTACCTCATTCAAACCAACAAACTCGATCATCTTAGCCGATTTGAAATTTGAAATCCCAATGGTACGTAATTTTCCTGCTTTTTGAGCAGCAACCATTGATCGCCATGCACCATAAATATCTCCGTATGGTTGATGAATAAGATAAAGATCCAGATAATCCAACCCCATTACTTTAAGAGAATATTCAATCGTTTCCGCAGCTTTTTCTTCTGGTGCTTGGAGAATAAACAATTTAGAAGTAACAAAAAGTTCTTCTCGAGTGACTAGGCCTTCATTGATGGCACGTTTGATTCCTTCACCTGTTTCTTTTTCATTTCCGTAAATAGAAGCTGTATCGATCAGACGGTAGCCTGTTTTAATGGCTTGATAGACTGCTTCAGATGTTTCCTCCAATGGAATTTGATAAACACCAAATCCTAATTGTGGCATTTCTACGCCATTATTCAAAGTAATTGTTTGCATATGGTTTTCCTCCTCTAATTTTCTTTACATGTTCTATCCTAAACCTTGGAGTTAAGTCCATAGCAAGAAAAAAGTTTTATTTTTTTCGTTCCCATAGTTTTTCGACTTTATCAGGCTCCAATTCACCTGCTTTAAATTTTGCGATGTGATCATCATACGTTTCTATCTTATAAATAAGTAAGTCTCGTACTTCCTGCATTTCCGCTAACTTTTTGTCTAATTCTTCTAATTGATCAGATAAAATCTGCTTCTGAGCTTTTTCTACATTCTGCGTTTCACGTAATTGGGCCAATTGAGCAAACTCAATGAGTGATTCGATCGATAATCCCGCATTTCGTAAGTTTTTTGCTAGATAAATCCAATTAAGATCATTCGTAGTATAATCCCGATAGCCGCTCTCATTGCGGTGAATAGGTGGTATGACACCAACCCGTTCATAATAGCGTAGTGTGTCTACACTTAAATCAAACATTTCCGCTGCTTTTTTAATATTCATTAAAATTAACCTCCACATCTTTTTATATAAGTATCATAAGCCCTAAAGTGAACTATAAGGCAAGCTATTGTAAAAAAGTTTAAAATCTCGTTTTATTTTTGTTACTATTCAAAACTAGAATCATATCAAATATTTTTTTTAATCTCAAAATAAGTGTTCATAATTCTCTAGATTAGAAATCGATTTTTGAATTCATTTCGTTTTCTGTTGATTTCGAGCTTTTAAAATACAATTTCCCATAGTAACAAACATGTTCTTTTTCTTTCCAATTTCTTGATTGAAAAGTCTAAATGATCAAACAGCTTTATCATTTCCAGTCACTCTATCGTTTGTTATACTAACCATTAAGACAGCCATTAACTTTAACGAGGAGAAAGCAACATGACATTAACAAATAATTACCATATCGCTGTGCCAACAGCTTTTCACAAAAATGAAGAGTTGAACATCGAGGCAACACTTGAGCACATTCAGCATTTAAATAAACTTGGAATACATTCTGTGCTAGTTTGTGGTTCCACAGGTAAACAGCATTCATTAAGTTTAAACGAAAAACTTGAACTGATTGATCATTTGTCGCTTTTAAAAGTTGACTCTGATTTTGAATTGATTTTTGGCGTATCTAGTATTAGACAAGTTGAGGCGCAACAGCTGGCAAAAAAAATAAACAAGATACCTCAAATATCAGCTATTTTGATTGGCTATTCTCCGTATGTATTACCGACCCAGAAAGAAGCATTGCACTACACAAATGCAATAATTGAAGCAGCTAACAAACAAGCGATTATCTATAATAATCCCTTAAGAACTGGCTTTGATTTATCTATAGAATCATACAAAGATTTAATTAATCATAATCTAGTGTCAGGGATAAAAGAGGCTGGGGATCCGAGAAAAGTTTTAGAATTAAACAAAGCAACTGATACACCACTTCATTATTTTGCTGGTGGGGAAAAAAGTTGGAACAAAAAATCGAGTTTGGGTACAATGGCTTATCTTCAATTGCTGGAAATCTATATCCAAATGAAGTTAAGCAATGGTTTGATTCATTACTAGCAAACGAAACCAATCAGGATTATCATTCTTTAAAAGGGAAAATTGCCAAAATATTCGAAAATTCGCCACTTCCCTTTATAAAAAATGAAATTTCTAAAACTGAGAACATCAATTTTGGCATATGCAGGACACCTCTTGGAAATTAATTTTTACTAGAAAATCAGCAATTTTGATAATTTACGAGTTGCAATAATATTTTATATACTCATAAATTTGACGTGTTTATTGAATAATATTTTTTTAAAAAAATTTTGTCAAAATAAACAAATTCAAATTAAAACGAAGATATATTCATTACTCCCGATCATTCAAATTATTTATACGCTACTGTTATTTGTTTTATTTAAGTCTTTTGTTTTATGAAATTTGAAAAACCACTTAAATTTATGTTCTATCTGTTTAAAATAAAAACTAGAAAAATCCTAGTACTAACAAAACAGTTTTATCATAAATTAAGTGGTTTTTCTCTCTGAATTACTTTAAGTTTTCATTCTCCTGTGCTATTTCATCTGGCGAATAAACTTTCATTAATCTTTTTATTTCATTTTCAATATTGTAAATGAGCGATTTAGAACTTCCTAAATTTTTTAAAGCTAAAATTAAGTAATTAAAAAATCTTTTTCTGACAATTTTCTCACCTCCAAATAAGTTAACTTATTTTAGATAATATGATCGACAATATATATTTTTATATTCCCATCCCATTAAATCTTACATAATCTGAATCATATCCCCATCTTAGACTAGCTTCAGTCGCAGTCATCAAATCATTGTCATGCAAATCATATTTCTTTTCTGATATATTAATCTCCTCTTATACACTATATAGCTTATAAATAATGATAGACCTTATAGTCTATAAAATCCACTAAGTGTTTATTTAGAGTGTACCCTAAATAGACACTGACATATCATTGAAAAATCTAGTTGTCACTTTTCTATTTAAATGGCAAAAATTTTTCTCAGTATTTGTCACACAAAAATTCGAAAAATATTCTATAGCTTTATAGAAGGGCCAACAACTTTTAAGGTTTTGATCCTGTTTTAATTCCTCATTTCAGCGTTCTTTCAATAGTTCATTTAATTAAGTTCAGATAGATATAAAATTAGATCTCAATAGGGTATACTCCAGGAATGGAAGAATATGAAAATCAAGTAGCAAAATATTTGAGAAAAGTAGGAAATTATGCGCGTTATTGTGTGACACTCGATTTTCGAGGGAATGAATTAATTCCCAGAAGAATACAAATGAGATTAGTTTTAACAATGATTTTTTATTGCCATTATGCTTTCAAAACAACTGTTTATGATATAATTATCAAATTTTTCTAAAAATCATTTATAATTATTTTAGAAAGAGAAGGTATTGATTTATGAGAAAAAAATTATTTAGTTTAGCTCTTATTGGAACATTTGGGTTAGCTGTGACAAATTTTGGTACAAAAGTTGATGCAGCTACGCGTTCATATGGTAATGTTGTTTATTGTAATAATAGTAAATGCTGGGTTAACTGGGAAGAAGCTAAAGAAAATATTGCAGGAATCATTATTAGTGGCTGGGCTTCTGGTTTGGCAGGTATGGGACATTAATACTATGAAAAGTAATAAATCTATCAACAAAGTTCTAGAATTAACTGAAACAGCATTAGCCACCCCGGAAATTAAAAAAGATAAAAATCTATGTGAAATTTTAGAAAAAGTAAAAGCTAGTGCTGCTAAAGGTGAATTTTATTATGATTACAAGAAAGAATTTCAACCTGCAATTAGTGGATTCACTATTAGAAACGGCTTTTCCACACCAAAAGTTTTATTGGAGTTACTTGCTGAAGTAAAAACTCCCAAAGCATGGTCGGGACTTTGAGTTATGATAAGTGCCATTCTATTTTTTATAAAAGTATCTAATTGAGTTTTAAGGAACATATGGAATATAGAAATTAAAATGTTACAATATATTTGGAAGGAACAGAAAGAAAAATAGTTCTTTCTGTTCACCAATCATTCTAGGGTTTCTTTTCACCAATATTGTTTGACAAAGAAAAGAGCCGAAAATTTTACTAGCTTTGATGTTTTTAAATAAACCTATCGATCCAATTCCAATAATTATAAAGATCTCACTTTTTATATTTCTTAATCCACAAAATTAAGCTGACTGCTAATACTAATATACCAAGAAGTATGAATATATTTGACTTATGACTACCTGTTCTAGGTAGGAATTTTTTAATAATATTATCCTTATTGACTTTATTATTCTCTTTATTGATCAATGTGCTTTTTTTATCAACCTTATGAGTGTTTGTAATCACGATATTCCCCATATTTTTCTCATTTACTTGGCTCGTGTAGCCATCTACTTTTCCAACTTCTTTTACTGTAAACGTAACTGTTTGACCTTCAGATTTTTCCGATAGGTTATTCCACGTTGTAGTCCAACTATTATTTTCACTCAACTTCACAACGTTTCCAAATTCTTTTCCATTGGCATACAATTGGACTTTGATACTATTTGGACGTAGACCGTCTTGGTTATTATTATCGTTCCATGTTTTTGTTACACTTACACTGGTTTTTCCAGGGGTGTAACTGTTGGTGATATCGAATCCTTTGATTTCTGTATTGTACTCTGGCACTTGGTTTTCCGTCACCGTATAGGTGATTTCTTGTCCATTTTCGTATTTTGGTAAGTTAGTAAACTCATACTTCCAACCGTCGGTTTCACTTACTTCTTTGCTTTGTACTTGCTTCCCATTTGCCAGTAAGTTCACCGTAATATTTTTTGGTCGTTTTCCATCTTGGTCTTCATTGTCATTCCATGTTTTTTGACCAGATACTTCTGTCGTTTCCGGATTATGCGTGTTCGTGATTTTCACATTTCCTAAATCACTCTCGTCTACTTGACTCGTGTAACCTGGCACTTGGTCTACTTCTTTTACTGTATAGGCAATGGTTTGTCCCTTCGCTTTTTCGGCTAGATCATTCCATGTATGGTTCCATTGATTTCCTTCTGTCAACTCAATTGGTGATCCTTTGGCTTCTCCATTGGCATACAATTGGACTTTGATACTATTTGGACGTAGACCATCTTGGTTATTATTATCGTTCCATGTTTTTGTTACACTTACACTGGTTTTTCCAGGGGTGTAACTGTTGGTGATATCGAATCCTTTGATTTCTGTATTGTACTCTGGCACTTGGTTTTCCGTCACCGTATAGGTGATTTCTTGTCCATTTTCGTATTTTGGTAAGTTGGTAAACTCATACTTCCAACCGTCGGTTTCACTTACTTCTTTGCTTTGTACTTGCTTCCCATTTGCCAGTAAGTTCACCGTAATATTTTTTGGTCGTTTTCCATCTTGGTCTTCATTGTCATTCCATGTTTTTTGACCAGATACTTCTGTCGTTTCCGGATTATGCGTATTCGTGATTTTCACATTTCCTAAATCACTCTCGTCTACTTGACTCGTGTAACCTGGCACTTGGTCTACTTCTTTTACTGTATAGGCAATGGTTTGTCCCTTCGCTTTTTCGGCTAGATCATTCCATGTATGGTTCCATTGATTTCCTTCTGTCAACTCAATTGGTGATCCTTTGGCTTCTCCATTGGCATACAATTGGACTTTGATACTATTTGGACGTAGACCATCTTGGTTATTATTATCGTTCCATGTTTTTGTTACACTTACACTGGTTTTTCCAGGGGTGTAACTGTTGGTGATATCGAATCCTTTGATTTCTGTATTGTACTCTGGCACTTGGTTTTCCGTCACCGTATAGGTGATTTCTTGTCCATTTTCGTATTTTGGTAAGTTGGTAAACTCATACTTCCAACCGTCGGTTTCACTTACTTCTTTGCTTTGTACTTGCTTCCCATTTGCCAGTAAGTTCACCGTAATATTTTTTGGTCGTTTTCCATCTTGGTCTTCATTGTCATTCCATGTTTTTTGACCAGATACTTCTGTCGTTTCCGGATTATGCGTATTCGTGATTTTCACATTTCCTAAATCACTCTCGTCTACTTGACTCGTGTAACCTGGCACTTGGTCTACTTCTTTTACTGTATAGGCAATGGTTTGTCCCTTCGCTTTTTCGGCTAGATCATTCCATGTATGGTTCCATTGATTTCCTTCTGTCAACTCAATTGGTGATCCTTTGGCTTCTCCATTGGCATACAATTGGACTTTGATACTATTTGGACGTAGACCATCTTGGTTATTATTATCGTTCCATGTTTTTGTTACACTTACACTGGTTTTTCCAGGGGTGTAACTGTTGGTGATATCGAATCCTTTGATTTCTGTATTGTACTCTGGCACTTGGTTTTCCGTCACCGTATAGGTGATTTCTTGTCCATTTTCGTATTTTGGTAAGTTGGTAAACTCATACTTCCAACCGTCGGTTTCACTTACTTCTTTGCTTTGTACTTGCTTCCCATTTGCCAGTAAGTTCACCGTAATATTTTTTGGTCGTTTTCCATCTTGGTCTTCATTGTCATTCCATGTTTTTTGACCAGATACTTCTGTCGTTTCCGGATTATGCGTATTCGTGATTTTCACATTTCCTAAATCACTCTCGTCTACTTGACTCGTGTAACCTGGCACTTGGTCTACTTCTTTTACTGTATAGGCAATGGTTTGTCCCTTCGCTTTTTCGGCTAGATCATTCCATGTATGGTTCCATTGATTTCCTTCTGTCAACTCAATTGGTGATCCTTTGGCTTCTCCATTGGCATACAATTGGACTTTGATACTATTTGGACGTAGACCATCTTGGTTATTATTATCGTTCCATGTTTTTGTTACACTTACACTGGTTTTTCCAGGGGTGTAACTGTTGGTGATATCGAATCCTTTGATTTCTGTATTGTACTCTGGCACTTGGTTTTCCGTCACCGTATAGGTGATTTCTTGTCCATTTTCGTATTTTGGTAAGTTAGTAAACTCATACTTCCAACCGTCGGTTTCACTTACTTCTTTGCTTTGTACTTGCTTCCCATTTGCCAGTAAGTTCACCGTAATATTTTTTGGTCGTTTTCCATCTTGGTCTTCATTGTCATTCCATGTTTTTTGACCAGATACTTCTGTCGTTTCCGGATTATGCGTGTTCGTGATTTTCACATTTCCTAAATCACTCTCGTCTACTTGACTCGTGTAACCTGGCACTTGGTCTACTTCTTTTACTGTATAGGCAATGGTTTGTCCCTTCGCTTTTTCGGCTAGATCATTCCATGTATGGTTCCATTGATTTCCTTCTGTCAACTCAATTGGTGATCCTTTGGCTTCTCCATTGGCATACAATTGGACTTTGATACTATTTGGACGTAGACCATCTTGGTTATTATTATCGTTCCATGTTTTTGTTACACTTACACTGGTTTTTCCAGGGGTGTAACTGTTGGTGATATCGAATCCTTTGATTTCTGTATTGTACTCTGGCACTTGGTTTTCCGTCAACGTATAGGTGATTTCTTGTCCATTTTCGTATTTTGGTAAGTTAATAAACTCATACTTCCAACCGTCGGTTTCACTTACTTCTTTGCTTTGTACTTGCTTCCCATTTGCCAGTAAGTTCACCGTAATATTTTTTGGTCGTTTTCCATCTTGATCTTCATTGTCATTCCATGTTTTTGTTCCTGTGATATTAACTTGTTCAATATTTTGATTAGTTACTGTAAGCCCATTTTCTATTTTTTTATATCCATTCGGAACAAAATCATTTCCGTTCTGATCAACTTCTTTGACACTATATTTATATTCATTACCATAATCATCATATTGATCTAAATCATTCCATGTAAATGAATCTTGTCCATCTTTAATTTCTCCTAGATTTATGTTTGAAATCTCTTCTAGTTTATTATCCGTCGATATTGCGCGGAATAATTTAAAATAAATAGTTGGTCGAGGTAATTCCCCACCTTCCCATTTTTTCGTTGCTGTAACATTTATTTTTTTCTTTTCATTAGTTATATTTAATTCGATCCCTTTAGTATCTGTCTCACTAATCGAAAATTTTATTTCAGGTGTATTTAATGGATCGAAATGAATCCATTCTGGTGCACTTATTTCTTTTACAGCATATTCACCTACTGCTAAACCTTTAATTACTGCAACTCCTTGTTCATTTGTTTTTAAAGTGACACTATCTTTTCCTTGAATAAGCTGCCCATCTACTCTTCTTAACTCAAATTGAACATTTGGAATCCCAATATCTGTCCCTTGAATATTTTTCACAAGTTTTAATTCGCCTTTGACTGTTCCAGTAATTCCGCCTGAAATATTTATATTTTTCACTGAATGATTAAAAGCTTCGCCTTCAACGGCTGGTTGATTGTACTCTTTAAACCAAGCTGTAGAATTATTAACAAAGGACTCTTGATTATCATTAGTAATAATCGTCTTATATGCAATTCTAAAAGTTGTTAGATTTACTATATTGGCAGGTAAGATGACAGTAATAGTATTATCATCTACTGAATAGTTGAATGTTGATCCTGGATATTCCGTTAAAAATTTAGCGACTCCTTCTGTGCCTCTGTAATTCTTTGAATAACCATTCATTTCTGTTGTGATTTCAAAAGTATCTGGATCAAGTCTTTGCCCTCGTTGAATTTCATCTATTATATATACCTCTTTTTCTACATATGCTTTATTATTATTAATATTCAAAAACCAACGAACATGTTGTGTATCTTCTGGAAGCATATCACCGGTTTTATAATAAAATACACTGCTATTACCTGAAGCTGGTTTGGTTACAGACACTTCCGCATTCTTATTACCACTACTTATTGTCAAATCACCTGTATTTTCTTGACTGGTATTAGTTAAGTTTCTTGCTAGCATCTCAAATTGAGCCCAACCTTCTACATCATTCAAATTGCGTATATTCTCATTGAAAACAATTGTAGCATTATCATTTTTTACGTAAATTGTTCCAACATTTTTACCTTGAATAAGTAAATCAATGTTTTTATTATATCCTGTTCCAAAAATTTCCCCATTACTATTCCAACTTACCCTGATATAATCCTGTGGTTTAATGTCTATAGATTTTTCGTCAAATTCTAGTCTAACAGTAAAATTCTCACCATCTCTTACATTTTTAGGATCAACACTTAAAGAGGTAACATTACTACTGACATCTCTACCCTCTTCTGCATATACAAATTGCGGAAGAAGAGAAGAAAAATTGGATAACAAAAATAAAGTCAATACTAGTAGATTATTCAATTTTTTCATTCTTAATTCTCCTAACTATATAATTGGCATACCTGAAAAGAATCACGTTAAAAACGTAACATAAAACAAACATAGCTATCTCTAGTTTTAACAAGACAAGCAAATTATACCTGATTTGTATAATATAGCAAAATATTTTATTTATAGTCAACATTGGATAAAACTGAACATATATATAGGTATAATTATGTAACACGAAATTAAAATTTGTTATTTTTAAATTATTTTATACTTAATATTAATAATATATTTTATATTATGAAAGTTATTTCGCCACCCCATCATTTTATTTTCGTACGTTATATATATCAATGGCATACCTAAAAATATTAGATTTAAAAAATATTCCTGTACTTATATATAACACCAATTAAATTTTATAATTAAATACATAGATTTCAGTAGATTTTGATAGTAAAACATGTATATTGATGATTTAGGATTTTCTCCTTCAACTGTACTTGCTTCCAAGAATATTTTTCATAAGTCTCTCCATTTTTTTATCTTAAAATATTCGTGTTCTTATATTCTCATGGTAATATTCGTAGTTTGATTTGTTACATCGAGTGAACTTAACCTTCCAAAAATCCTTTCTCTGCGTATGAGTCGATTTCATATTGGGGATCGACAGTTGTGCCTAATTTCGTGATGAAAGATTCACTGAAGTTTCTACATGATTATCCTCACCTTACCAACTAGTGTGTAATTTCGGCTCTATACTTTTTGCTGTTGGTGGATTCCACTGACATCTTTTTTATTGATAAAAAATAGAAAAGACACCTTGAATCCTCCTTTAGAATTGATTTGGCATAACCATTCATAAGGAGGATTCAAGATGTCTCAGACTCAGCTTATCAAAGATACTCTAAATATTCTAGACCTAAATATCCACTTTGAGGAAAATTGCTTAACGAAAGAAAAGTACAAAGGCCAAATTTGCATGATTTATCGTGGGATACTTCGCTATTCACCTGAAAAATGTGTTCATTGCCACTGTGTCGTCCCACTAGAGGCGACGACACAAAGACTTGGTGCAGAAAAAATCTTTATCGAGAAACAATCTGGAGCAACAATTACTCAACGACCGATTTTCCAGGAAGCTTTAGAGTTTGTCCGTGAACAAGATATTTTTATTGTCGAAACCATCGATCGATTAGGCAGAAATTATGACGAAATCATTGACTCAGTCAATTACCTCAAAAAGAAAAATGTACAACTAATAATCACTAGTTTACCAATCATGGCTGAAGCAATCGGAGATCTTCTCCTAGATAAGTTCATCAAAGATTTAATCATTCAGATTCTAGCTATGATTGCAGAGCAGGAACGTACAGTGTTTAAACGACACCAGGCACAAGGAATTAAGATTGCTAAAGCGAAGGGAGTTTACAGTGGACGCCCTAAGCTATATAGTGTGGACGCAAAAGATCCCCAACGTCGTCTTGTTTATAAAAACATCGTTGAGGATCTTAAAAAAGGTGTTGCAATTGCTAAGATTGCGAAAGACTACAATGTTACGAGACAAACAGTTTATAGAATAAAAAATGAAATGTCTACTTGTATTCGAAATAACTATGATTAATATTTTTCTTTTTCAAATTTAGAAATATAATTACTACTTGTGTATCTATATTTTTTCAATATTGTTCAATATATTTTGAATTTGGTCTACAGACATATTTTCAATTTTTCTTAATATCTCTAATACTACATCTTCAAGAGCATCATTCCATGAAATGATTTCATGATTAATAAAATTTTTTGCTTCTTTTTTTAATCCATAATTATAAAAATATGCTTTATCTGTAAATGCATCTTTTCCACCTTCTAATATATTAATAACATGATTAACAACTGATCGATCAGCCATATATCCGCTACTCATTGGCCAACCATGTTCATTATCTGAATCCATAACAATAACTTGTTCTGCTCCACTATTCATCACAATAGTAGAATTATGAGAGGCTAAAATTACTTGTCGCTTAAGTTTCATTGTTTTCAAATCATCTACAAGATTTTTATAAATATATTGATTATCTAAATTGTCTTCAGGTTGATCAACAATAAATGGAGAATTATCATTTGTAAATTCGCTAAAAGTTAACACAAATGAAAGTATAGCAACAACTTTTTGGCCCATTGAAAGTTGGGTTATGTTTTTAAAGATAGATTTTGAATCTTTTATATATTCACGATTGTTAATATTAAATTCAAGTTCAAATAAATCACTATTTTCTAGAAAATTTTTTAAATAAACTTGCAAGTAATTTACTGCAGATTTTTTCATTAATAACTCTCTAACTTCTTTTAAAAATTGAATTTTATCATTTTTATTTTCGACAATTCTTTTCATATTATCTACAGTATAAATTTTTAGTTCTTCAAAATAATTTATGGGATCTGCATATTGTAAAATTGTTTCATAATTTTTTTCCCAAAAATTACGACATACTTCAATACCATCAGACATTTGGATAGTTAAGGCTTCTAAATAAGCAGTTAAATTTTCATAAGTAATCGCATAATTATTAAAGTATCTATCACTTGTATAGATACTAATTCCTAATGTAGAATACCAATTTATTGGGAATTCGATTAGCTTTTTTTGTCTAAAATTTATTCTTAATTTTTTCGAATTCTCTTGATTATAATTTTCAAGAACTTGATAAATACGCTTCATTCTTTTTTCTAACAATTCGGGAATATTATTGTAGTTTGAAACAACTCCTTCAATCCCCTCTTTAAATTCAAAACGATAATATTTTCTTTTTATTTTTTTAAATTCATATATTGTTGATTGTATAAATTGTGTCAAATAAGATTCATTACTTGATATATTTACTAATTCATTTATAGTAAATTTTCTAGTAAATAAGTCATCTAGTATTTTTTTAGTTCATTTCAATTCAGTAGTTTTCTTTCCGTCATAAGTAAATACTTGGATTCTGTCCTTTATAGCACGTTTCCTTCTATCAGTTTCAGATTCATCATTCTTTTTTATTACTTTCCAAGATTTTTCTTCAAAGTAATTATTTATAAAAATATCATTATTTATATCATCACTAGAAAACAAAAATATATAATAATCTACTCCATTAAAATGATACACAACACAACAAGTCCCTTGATTTAAAATATTTGTTAAAATATTCTTATTCTCAAAAATTTGAGACGTTAAATAACCGATAGTATTTAAAATTGTGCTTTTACCCGTTCCACGACCACCAATTATCGCATTAAAATTGGGAGAAAAGTTTAAAATCATGTGTTGGTCTGCTTCTCCTTTTAGAAATCCATTTCCTTCTATATATACTGCTTTAATATATCTAGAAGGATCAGTAATTTTTTCATAAGATACCGATAGATTAAAATCTTTTAGTGCGGCTTCAATAGAATTAAAGTTCATTTTATTTCCTTTAATATAAAAAAAATTAGTCCTTAATCCATTAATATCATGAGAATCATTATCGATGATAAAATTGAAGTTTTTTTTCGTAAAAGCTCGGATTCTATTTATCGTATTGCTAATTTGATCAGTATTAGTCACACCAATAATTTTAAATAAATTAGAATTAAATAATTCTTTTTTATATGCCCCACTTAAAAATTCAGGTTTGAAAATTTGTGAAGTATTTATGTGAGCAATATAACCAATGATTCCTAATTTTTTAAATGTTTCAAATACATCAAAAGTCGTTCTAATAGTTCCTTCAGAAGGAGATATAATATTTTTATTCATCCATTTATTGAATTTATTCAGCTGTTCTTGATTATTTTGATTTAAAATACCAACTACATGATTTTTGTCAGAACATGAGATTTCAATACCTAGTTCAATTCTTGGTTTTACTTCATAGTCAGGTCGTTCTTTTCTTAAAATATAAATTGCTCGTTGAAGCTTTTTAAAACCTTTAGTAGAGTTATGATCACAAACTAAGCATACTTCAATTTTTTCTTTTAAAATTATATGCCCCTGAATTAAAAATGCTAATAATTCATTTTCACTATTAAAGTAATCATCATCCATGTACTTTTTAATATCAGTTATCAAGTGATCTTCAAATAATAAGCCTACATATTTAGCAATTTTAATTAATTCTTTAGAAGTAAATTCTCGCCATGAGTTTTTATTCTTTTCTTTGGCCTTCTTAATGTCTAATTTTATTTGTGTATCAATATCTATTAACTTATAGTCATGAGATTCAGGAGTATGCACATGAAAAACAGTTTTTCTAAATTTGCCTGAGTAATTAGAATTTTTAATATTTTTATTAATTAAATTAGCTATATAATCAGATCTATTTGTTTTCATTTGTTCATCTCCACTTTTAGTAATTCTTCAATCTTATTCATATAATACCATGACCTGAAACATAACAATATCTATATTTGTGCTCTATATTTTAGTACTATTCAAAAATTTTTAGCAAATAAGGAGAAATTAATTTATTAAAAATACAGCTTTATAGACAAAAAATTTTCCAATTAAAAATATGCCAAATAAAATTAAAATTTAATGCCATTTAAAAAGAAACGTGACAGTAGGGCAAAATTTTGAAAATTGAAGAAATGAAAAAGTTCGGCGCAGAAAAAATTTTCATCGAGAAACAATCTGGAGCAACAATTACTCATCGACCGATTTTCCAAGAAGCTTTAGACTTTGTCCGTGAACAAGATATTTTTATTGTAGAAGCCATTGATCGTTTAGGAAGGAATTATGATGAGATCATTGCGTCTGTTAATTATCTAAAAAAGAAAAATGTACAACTCATCATTACAAGTTTACCAATCATGGCTGAAGCAATTGATAATCTTTTATTAGACAAATTCATTAAAGATTTAATCATTCAAGTTTTGGCCATGATTGCCAAACAGAAACGTACAGAATCTAAACGACGCCAGGTTGCTAAAGCGAATGGTGTCTACAAGGGACGTCCTAAGTTATACGGTGCAGACACAAAAAATCCTCAACGTCACTTAGTTTATAAAAGCATCGTTCAGGATCTTGAGAATGGAGTCGCTATTTCTAAAATTTCAAAAGATTACAATGTTACCAGACAAACCGTCTACAGAATAAGAAACGAATTCAATTTATGAATTTTTTTCGTCATCTTTTTTCCATGTCAATATTTTTTGTACTTTTATAAATAAGTCAGGATTATTTATGATTACTAATACTAATCTATCTTTTGTTCTAGTTAAAGCTTCAAATATGCAACTATCTTCATTATACGGATAGTAAAATTGGTCAGCATATCTTGAAACAAGCTTGCTATCTTCATCGTAATAAAAATAGTTATCTAAAGGTACTAGCACATTATCGTATTCTTCACCAATAACTGAATGAGCTGTTTGAGATCCCCAGTACACCTTTTCTCTTTTCTTTACAGACGTTGATTTTGTAGTATAATCAGTTACTTCAATGGATACAAAATTTTCATTTTCAACTAAACTTCTTATATAATTTTCTGCCATTTGCTTGGTAGAAAAATATTCTGCTGTTACTTTAGAATATTCATATTTTTGGACTCTTTTAGCTTTTAAGTCTAGAAATTTTTGTATAAATGAGTTCATTGCTGGATCTGTTCGAATTTTTTCTTTTAATTTTTTCGTTTCAACATTTTTATCTTCAGATAATCGTTTTTGAATATTGCGTTTTTTTTCATGAGAAGCTAATGTTTGATTATGGTCGGTAGAAAAAATAAGTCTAGGTTTTTGTAACCCAAAAATGGCAATAAAAGTTTCCTCCCATAGACGCTGTGCTTCATCTATCAACACAACATCATAGTCTTCTAACTCAGGAATTTTAACGTCCTTAATAGGTTTAATATCAATATTTAATATAGTTGACAACTCTTCACAATTATATTTATTGCCTGAGAATATAATTATTACTTTCTTATTTTCACTCACATATTTTCTTGCAAGGTCAAAGAGCAACATTGTTTTTCCAGTTCCAGGTCCACCTTTAATTTGAAAAACTCTATTTTGACTACTTAAAATTTCAGTACGTATAGAAAATTGTTCATTAGTCAAAAAGTATTTATGTTCCTTAAACAATTCAGGTTGTGAATACGGAGAAATAATTAAGTGAGAAAAATTTATCTGCTCAATTTCAAGTTCATTGATATAATCATCAGGTATCATGCTAGCCAACGTCTCAGACGAAATCTCTTCTAGCTTACTATCTTCTGTTAATAAATACAATTTGTTTTCAGTGGTTACATAAGTACAGCAAACTATCTTTTTATTTAAAGTACTTAATACAAATTTATGTCGTACCAACTGATTTTTGATTTGGTCTAATCCTTTAGCAGGTAATTGGCTCTTCAATTCTATATTTAATACCTTATCAAGGCTAAACCTTAAAATATCGAATTGTTCTCTTATACCTGTTTGAATTGTATAGTTAAAATAATAGCCTTTGGACTGTTCTATATTTAATGAATTTAAAAGGTTTTTATTGCTTAATAAGCTGAAAAAATCATTTACTTCTTCTTTAGATATACTACTTTTTTCAGAATTATTTATTAATTTCAAAAAAGAATCTCTAAAATCTGGATTTTTAGAATTATACATTGAAATAAATGAATCTAACGTGCACGAATGACTCATTGCCAAACTCCTTCTTCTAAATGATTTCTCCCCCAATGTGTATGTTACCCTAAATTCACTAATAATTCTATTCTACTTTTAATATTGCTCAATTTAATTGTCCATTATAGAACCAAATATATATGTGCTAAATAAAAAGCCAACAAGGTATACTCTGTTGGGCTTTAAAATCAGATTTCTATTTCCTGAGTTAGTAATTTATTTTTTGTTCTTTTTTCATAAAGCACATTTTTCTCTATGAATTCACTTAAAGAACGTATTTCAATCAAATTTTACACTTCCTTTAAGAATTGTTGTGCTAATTATAACACGATACTTTGAATCCAATGATTTAATCTAAATCTACAAATGTTAGAAATATCATAATAAAGTCTTTATGATTGACTTTTACTAATTCAAATAGCTCGATATTCAACATAATATTTTTTGTTGAATCAAAAACAGATACTTAATTTAATTTCATGTCACTCCTCAGTCTTCCATTTTTCTATCATATAAGTTATACTGTAAATAAATAAGGAGCTATGCACTAACATAGCTCCGTTGTAGCCCGTTTAAGACGTTGGCTCAGATTATATAAGTTTTGTAAACCTGTCATCTCTCGCCAAAGATTATGACGGGTTTACTTTTTGTTGTTTTTGCTTATTGTCACCATTAAGGCAACTAAAGCAATGACAAATGATCCAAACTGAACCATTAATCCGATTGCTTCAGCAACAGACAAAAAACGCTACTCCCTTCTACGAAGTAGGAAAATGCACATAAGCATCACCCCCTGAGTAGCCACCGTCATAAACTTACTACGCAAATAGTATAGCATACTTCTTTTAGTAATAAACATTCTAATTATAAACTATAATTGATTTTTCTTTTCCTGTGATAGGAAATATTTTTTTGGTACATTGTCTTCGAGAACGTCCGATAATAAAGACACGTTCTCTACTTTGTGCGACATAATTTTTGCTGTTAAACAATTGTCATTCCATGTCGTCCCCCAATTCATCCAAGGTTCGTATAATTGTCTCGAACGTAGCTCCTCTTTCATGGTTGAGCAATCCTTTAACATTTTCAAGTAATAGATAGCGTGTTCTGAGAATAGATGCGAACCTTGCAATTTCAAAGAAGAGAGTTCCCCGAATATCTTCGAAGCCTTTCCGTTTTCCTGCAATCGAGAAAGCCTGACGCGGAAATCCTCCACAGGTAACATCGACACTTCCAATTGATCGAATAAACCATATGATACTGTTGTGATGTCATCCATTTCCACCTCTCCTTCAGTGTTATGAATTGCCTTATAACTCTCTCTCTCCTTCGCATCGATTTCGCAAAACCCGACACATTTATGAGCTGCTTTCTCTAACCCCAAACGAAATCCACCCACACCTGCAAATAAATCTAAAAAGGGCTCTATACTTTTTGATGTTGGTGAAATTCACCAACATCTTTTTAACCAAATAAAAAGAACAGAAAGAAGTTTTTCTTCTTTCTGCCCAAATTATTCTAAGATTTCTCTTTACCAACATCATTTGACAAAGAGCCTCTCTTTTAAACTATTTTTTATTTATGAGACAAGCGCTGGTTCATAAATTTTTGAAGAAGTTTCAAAAATGGCTTCTATAGTAGTTAAATCATATACATCCGTATATTTCGCAACCACTTTCCCACATTTTTCTAATATTTCTTCATGATCACTTTCTTGGTATTTTTCCACACATAACACGATACAATTTTCTAATTTATTAATGACTTCACCTACTACTACATGCTTTAAACCGATTGGCTTACACGCATATTTTTGTCCCAAAATGATTTCTTCGTTATTCATATCTCATCCACCTTTAATCGTTCTAACATTTTATAAAATGATAATAACATTAAAATTAGATTATGAAAACCGAAAACCATTATAATTTTAGAAAAAAATCAAAAGAACGACTATTTCGAGCGTTCTTTTGATTTCACTTGTTAAAGTTATTGAATTTTTTAAGAAATAACATCTAAAGGCACGATATCAATAAGCATTTCTACGTATTTCTCAAGATATTCTTGATCAATATGATCATACCCGCCTGTTACACCACAATCAATATCTAGAACGCCAATCAGATGTCCTTCTTTGATCATGGGCACAACGATTTCAGATTGAGCTGCAGAATCACAAGAAATATAGTTTTCATGTTTCTTGACGTCATCAACGATCAATGTAGTTTTTGTTTGTGCTGACTCACCACAAACCCCTTTTCCCATTGTGATCCTAGTACAAGAAACACGACCTTGAAATGGACCTAAAATCAATTCTTCGCCATTATATAGGTAATAACCTGCAAAAACTGTTTCTGGTAATGTCTCGTTCAACAGAGCAGAAGAATTCGCTAAATTTGCTAGCCAATGATCTTCCGCCTCTAATAATCCTTTTTGCTGTAATAATAAAATTTGATAGGCATCTTCTTTTTGCTTTTCTGTCCACAACATCTCAACCACTCCTTCTATGAAAAAATTATAGCTTAGAAATGATTTGCTGACTAGTCATTGAGAAAAAACTGACCTTACTAGACAGAAAGACGGGAAAAGAACATCCTTCAAATATAAAATACTTTCATTATTAATTTTTAGCACGGACTCATTAGAAAATTATTCTGCTTGCTGGATCTCTTGTTCCAAGTTTGCATAATCTATTGTCGTTCCAATAAACGTTGGATCATCGCTGGGAAAATGTTGAACAAGCGTTTCGATTTTACTGATTTCGACAGTGCCTTTTGTTAGCTCAAAATCAATGACATGCCCTCCGAATTGTTTAGCTTCATCGATATAGTGCAAATGAAATCCAGCAGCTGCTACTCCTTGAAACAGTTCTGGCGTATAAAATCCAACTAACGTTCCTTGACTATTTGTTTCATGAAATTCAGGTTGAGACTCTGATATTTTTGCTAATCTTCGGTAAGGCTTTTCTTGTTTTGGCATAATACGTGTGTGGACTGTTTTAAACAGCCCAGTAATTTTTATCGCTAAGAATAAGTTGTTTCCTGCTTGACTGGCTAAAATTGATTGTTTTAATTCTTCGCCTTTTGTTTGATTTTCGACTTCAAACCGTCCATCTGCAATGAATGGGGTGATTGCTGCATAAGGAGTGGTTTCTTTTCCTGTCAGCTTAACAACTACTCCATCGGAACGCCCTTGATAAGCTTCGCCATCCAAGAAGATGACTTCCCCATCTAACCCATGTAGCGTTCCCAAACCTAAAGTCCCGTGTTTGAGTATCTGTTCAATCGTCTCAGTACCATCCATTAGTCCTGCCATCAATGCTCCTAGTGTTCCATGTTGAAAAAGTATTCTTTCACTCATCTTAGCATCTCCTTAATAGAATTGATCTGGTAAAATCGTTTCACCAAGTTTTTCATTGTCACGGTAGTCGATTGGAATATCGATGATAACTGGACCTTGCGTTTTAAATCCTTCTTCTATTGCTTGTTCCAACTCAGCGACAGAGGTCACACGAAGCCCCTTAGCACCAAAAGCTTCTGCATATTTTACAAAATCAACCGGGCCAAAATCCACACCGGAAGCTCGTTGATATTTCATGATTTCTTGAAATTCTACCATATTGTAACGGCCATCGTTCCAAATCAAATGAATGATTTTCAAATTTTTACGAACAGCTGTTTCTAGATCTTGAGCAGAAAATAAGAAACCACCATCACCAGATACCGAAATGATTTGTGTCTTAGGACGTACTAATGCAGCAGAGATTGCCCATGGTAAAGCAACGCCTAGTGTCTGCATCCCATTGCTAAATAATAGATGTCTTGCTTCATAACTTCTAAAATGACGTGCCATCCAAATGTAGTGACTACCTACATCTACAGTAACAGTCATCTCATCTGTCACTTTATTTTGGAGTGTATTAATGACTTCTAGAGGATGTAAAATTCCTTCGCGGTCTTTTGTTGGCACAATATCACGCTCAGTTAATTTATTTTGCAAAAAGGCTAAGTATTCTTTCGCATCACGTGACACTTGATGCGGTGTTAAAGAATCCGTCAACAGATCCAATGTTTCAGAGATATCCCCGATTAATTCTCTTTCTGGCTGCATGTAAGAATCAATCTCAGCTGGTGTTTCATCAATAACGATTACTCGAGCATCTTTTTCAGCATTCCAGTTTCTTGCTTCATATTCGATTGGATCATACCCAATCGCAATCACTAGATCACTTCGTTTCAATAACATATCTCCTGGTTGATTTCTAAACAAACCGACTCTGCCAAAAAAATAGTTTTCTAATTTTCTAGAAATCACACCAGCGGCTTGGAAAGTTTCCACCACCGGCAAGCCTGTTTTTTCTACTAATCTACGGATCGCTGCTGTTTCTTTTTTACTTGAACCTCGCATCCCGATTAATAAAACAGGTAATTTCGCTTCTTGAATACGTTCCGCTAAATAATCGATATCGCCAGCAGAAGCAGAACCTAATTGTGGATCTTTTAGAGGTTTGATGACTTCATTTTTTACAGTCGCATCTACCACATCTTGTGGGATACTAATAAAGCTTGCTCCTTTTTTCGAACTTTTAGCCATTCGATAAGCATTGGCAATCACTTCTGAAATTGTTTCTGGATCTTGAATTTCTGCACTATATTTAGTGATTGGCTGAAATAAAGCAGCATTGTCCATGCTTTGATGAGTTAATTTAAGTAGATCGCTTCGTTTGACTTGTCCTGCAATTGCAAGAACCGGATCACCTTCAGCCGTAGCGGTCACTAGCCCAGTTGCTAAATTACTAGCTCCAGGACCACTAGTAGCAATGACGACACCTGGCTCGCCTGTGATCCGTCCAATTGCTTGAGCCATAAAAGCGGCATTTTGTTCATGTCTCGTAACGATTAATTCTGGTCCTTGATCTTCTAACTCATTAAACACCCCATCGATTTTTGCTCCTGGAATCCCAAAAACATATTCGACTTGGTGATTTGCTAAACTTTCTACTACAGCTCTAGAGCCTTGTTTCATTTCATCATCCATTACAATATTACTCCCTTTTCATTAAACATTCTCTCGAAAAACGCTTTTTATTAGTACAGTTTTACAAACTGTTTCACAAAAAGAGTGTAACACAAATTTTTTCATTTGTGTAGTAATATGAAAAATAAGCTGTAGTTTCAGAAAAATTCATGAAACTACAGCTTATTTGATTAGCGATACGATTTTCCCCAAATAGCTAACCCAAGCAATCTCTCATCGATTTGCGCAACTTCAGGCAGTAGCCCCCATAAACAATAACCATTTTTTTCAAATAAACGTTGACTCGCATGATTACTATCGAAGATAAAGGCTAGCACGGTCTCAATACCTAAGCCAGGGAGCTGTTTTTCTACAAAGTCCATAGCATACTGCCCAATACCTCTATGTTGATAGGTCTCATCAATATAAATACTGATTTCTACCGTTTGATCATATGCTGGTCGTCCATAAAAATCACTCAAACTGATCCAGCCAATGATTACTCCTGCTTCTTGCATGATCCATAGTGGGCGTTTCTTAGGATCATGGGCTTCAAACCATGCCAATTTATCCTCGATAGTTACGGGCGTTACATCGGCAGTTGATTGTTTCGTTAAAATCGATTGATTGTAAATCTCCACAATGCGAGGTAAATCTTCTTTAGCTGCTATAGAATAACGGATCATATAGTACACACCTTTTTTTGTTTAAAAACTATTATACCAGTTCAAATTTTTAAGACAAGAATCTACTGATAGGATCACTAATCAAAACAAACACGTTTTTTAGCAAATGATAGTTTTTACTTATTTTTATTACGTTTGTATTGATGAATGATTTTTAACGCTCTTTTTTTCGTTTTGATATTGGGGCTCTTTAGCCGACGATAAGCACTCGCTAAGTCTTGTTTTTCCATTGCTTTCTCCCTTTTTCAAGTCTATTTTTATCAAATAAACCGTTCACGAACTCAAATAGTAATGATTACGATTTATACAAACAATATAACTTCACCCAAAAAATTTGTCAATAAAAAATAAAATGAAATAACGATTATTTTATAATGTAAACAGCAAACAAAGATGGTATTATAAAGTAACAAAAAATTATCAAGGTGAGAAAATGAATAACACTCAATTAACGCTATATATATCCCTGGTCAAATTCCTCGGACAAGCTTTAGGGGAAAACTATGAAGTGGTTCTTCATCATCTGGAAGAAGGTCATTTTCATATCGCTGCCATTGAAAACAATCATATAAGTGGACGAGATATCCATTCTCCTGTTACTGGTTTCGCTTTAGAAATGGTGCGCTCAAAGGAATATCTTAAACAAGATTATTTAGTCAACTATGATGCACAAACAATCAACGGGAAAAAATTAAGAGGTGCCACTTTTTTTATACGCAATGATCAGCAGAAGATAGTCGGATTACTTTGCATTAATCAAGATATCAGCAAATATCAGTCACTCTCAAAGGAGATACTCGCATTAGCTGGCTTATCAACAGAAAAACAACCACTTGCAGTGTTTGATACAAATCACCTCCCCGAATCCGTTGAGATCTTGGAAGAAACCATTGAAGGGATTATCTACTCTATCGTCCCCTCCGATCTCTTGGACAAACAGACTCCTTTAAATAAAGAGTTGAAAATTAAAATCATTCGCCAATTAAATGAAAAAGGAATCTTCCAAATCAAAGGCGCTGTTTCACAAGTGGCTAAGATTCTCAACATATCAGATCCCAGCGTTTATCGTTACCTGAAGATTGCTGAAGGAGAAAAGTAAAGAGATTGCGAAAGCATCGGTTACCTCCAATGACAATAAGCAAGCATTTTTTAACAGCTTCTCAGACACGATGGGCTTTGAAACTAAAGACGGCACTCCTCTTCACTAAGGCGTGCCGTCTTATTTCTTGGTTGTTTCACTTTTGAAACAGGCGAAAGCTATAGTAAAAACGATCTAATCAGCGAGTTGGTATCAACTCATTACCTAAATATCATTTGATCACTAATTGAACACATAACTTTTCCCATTGTCTATTACTCTTCTTCATTTTTTTTATTCAATGGTGCCAAAAACGCTTGTTTATCAAATGTTCCTTCCCACTTATCTACCATAATCGCAGAAACCATTGAGCCTGCGACGTTCAACATGGTACGTCCCATATCAACAATCGGATCGATACCAAATATCGCTCCAATACTTGTGATCGTGTGTCCAAACCCTAAGCCATTAAGAGTAACTGTCGCCGCAACTGTCGCCGTACCAGGCACACCAGCAATTCCGATGGATCCTACCGTAACGACAACGACCACCAAGAAATAAAAGGATAGATCCATTTCCGCGCCAACAGCTGATCCCATTAAAACACCAAGCATAGCAGGGAATACACCAGCACATCCATTCATACCAATCGAAGTTCCTAAAGTAGCAACAAAATTTGCCGTTTCTTGAGACACACCTAGATCTTCTTCCAGATTTTTCAAAGTATAAGGTAAAGTTCCTACACTTGAACGGGAAGAAAAAGCAAACAATAGTGTCGTAAATGCTTTTTTGTAAAAAACAATTGGATTCACACCCATGAATAGTAATAAAATGACATAAACGATCAACATCAAAAGAACACCAGTATATAGAGCTGCAATAAATCCGATCATTCCCATAATTGCTTGAATCCCTCTAGAAATAATTGTATTACTTACTAAGGCAACAACCCCATACGGCATCAACTTGATCACGTTAGTTAAAACGGAAATGACGGTTACTTTTAATGAGTCCAACAACGTAACAAAAGGTGCCACTTGATCCGGTTTTTTGACTTGTAAGAAGCGAATAGCTCCAGCAAACATAGCCGCTATGATCACAACCGATACAATACTCCCATTATCCCCCATCACACTAACTATATTGTTAGGTATCAGTTTCAAGAAAAATTCCGGGAAACTTTGCGAAGCAATATTACTAATACTTTCTGCTTTGTCTGCTGCCAAGTCTCCAGCAAACTCTGCACCGTTAAGCCGATAGAGTTTGACAACCGCAATCCCCAATGCCGCAGAGATAGCTGTAGTCCCTAGTAATGTTGCAAAAGTTTTTCCCGTCAAATATTTTAACCGTTCTCCTTTGACATCAATCACTACTTTGATAATCGATAAGAACACGACAGGAATAGCTAGCAACTGGATCATCTTCAAGAATCCTGAACCAACTAAGGCATACCAGGCATTGATTTCCGTTCGAGCAAATTCGGTATAAATTTCGCTATCGGAACCAATCAAATCAATGACAACCCCTAAAAGCAAACCAAGAATAAGAGCATAAATCATTCGTTTTGAGAAATTAATCCGTTTGTCTTTGAGGTACTTCATTACCCCAAGGGAGAGAATCAGCAAAGCGATTCCTCCCGCAGTATAATAATTACTTACTTTCAGAAATTGAGTAAAAAAAGGTGCATCGATCAATTTATTCATCCCCTTTATTTTGCAGTATTTGCTACAACATTTAGTGCTTCCCACGTAGAAGAAAAAGGTGGTGCATAAGCAAAATCAACAAATCCTAATTCTTCAGTCGTCATTTGAGCGTGTATCGCAACAGCTAAGCCAGTCGCACGAAGAACTGTTTCATTTTTCCCGAATAGTTGGGCACCATACAACACTTTTGTTTGTCGGTCATAAACCAGTTTGATCATGATTTTTTCTTGAGTTCCATAATAATTCGAGTGATTCATTGTCTCAATACAAGTCGTTTTGATATCTAATCCTTTTTCTCTTGCCATTTTTTCAGTGATACCAGTCGCTGCTGCCTCGTACTCTCCTACTTTGATCGCACTACTGCCTAATGTCCCTGAATATTCCTGCATCTGTACACCGCTAAGATTGACCCCAACGATCCGTCCCATTTTATTCGCTGTAGTCGCTAAAGGAAGGTAAATATCCCCTAAGATTCGATGGGGAATCGAAGCACAGTCACCTGCCGCAAATACATCTTTTTGAGACGTTCTCCCGTATGTATCGATTTTAATTGCACCATTTCCTAACAATTCCAATTGATCATTCAAAAAGCTGGTATTAGGAACAAATCCAGCAGCAACGATCACCGCATCCGCCTGATAACTTCCTCTATTCGTTTTGACAGCTACCACTTGTTCATGTTTTTTTTCGATCTCTAGAACAGACTCCTCCAAGGAAACCCTTACATTTTCTTCTTCAATAGCTTCTTTAATTTTAGTAGAAAATTCCGGATCAAATGAACGATTCATCAAGTGAGGAGCCATCTCGATCAAATGAATATTTTTTCCTGCTTTCGTTAACTGATCAGCTACTTCAATGCCAATAAATCCACCACCCAGGATGACAATATTTTGATAATTTGATAATTCTTGCTGTAGTCGTTTGACTTCATTAAGTTTTGTAATCGTATATACATCACTGGAATCAATACCAGCAATGTTAGGAACAAACGGCTTTGCACCGACAGCCAGCATCAGACGATCATAAGTTTCATGACTTACTTCATTTGTACTTAAATTTTTTACAGCTAACGTTTTAGTGGCAAATTCGATTGATTCTACTCGATGGCGCAACAATAATTTAATTCCTAAACGTTCGATTTGTTCAGGCGTTCGAGCAAACATCTCTTGTTCATCATTAAATTCTTCACCTAAATAATAAGGAAGCCCACAAGCGCCGAAAGAGATATAATCCTCTTGTTCAATCACGATGATTTCTGCATCTGGATTGACTCTCTTTGCTTTGGCCGCTGCGCTCATTCCTGCAGCAATTCCACCAATGATTATTATTTTCATTCTTTCTTCCTCTTTTCTTATGCTTTAGATAAAACCCATTCGATTTCTATTAAAGCATCTTTTGGTAAGGCAACGACTTGAAAAGCTGATCGTGCTGGGAAACGTTCACCAAAGTGTTCTGCGTACACTTGATTAAATGCTTCAAAATGATTCATATCAGTTAGAAAACAAGTCGTTTTAACCACTTGATTCATGGTCAAGTCTAGCTCCTCCAACACTTGTGATATATTGATCATGATTTGGTTCGTTTGTGCTTTAATCTCTTCAGAAACGATTTCACCAGTGGTTGGATCGATTGGTAACTGTCCAGAAACAAAGATTAAGTCTCCCGCCACGCGGTATTTTTCATACGGTAATTTGTTGCTACTCATTCTTTTCCTCCTTTAATAATTTTTTATCATAGAATACAATTACACTAAAAAATTATCATATATTTTTAAGGCAGTCAACCACTTTCAGAGTTTTTAAAAACCGCAAAAATTCTTTTATTTAAAATGAAATTATAAAAACTAATGTTATTTAAAATCTAACGCAAGCAATTAATTTCATTGATAATTTTTTATCAAGAAAGCGTTGACATAACGGAAATGAATGTGTTATTTTTGAGATACATGAAGTAGGTTTGGAGGAAACCCATATGAATATCAATACAAAAATTCTACACGATTACCCAGTCATCGACCCAGTTACAGGCGCATCGTCGATACCTAAATATCAAACTTCCACGTTTCATCAAAAAAATGTCTTCACTCACACAGGTTTTAGTTACACTCGTTTTGGTAACCCTACTGTCGAAGCGGCGGAAAAATGTATTGCTTCATTAGAAAACGCGCAGTTCGGTTTAGCCTTTTCATCAGGAATGGCTGCTATTAACGCTGTCCTGTTCCTTTTATCCAAAGGAGATCATTTAGTACTAGGTAAAAATATTTATGGTGGAACCTTCCAAAGCATCCATCTTTTCTTAGCTCGTTTCGGGATCGATTGCACTTTTGTTGATGAAACGGATATTGATTCTTGGCAAAAAGCGATTAAAAAAGAAACAAAAATGTTTTACATTGAAACTCCTTCCAATCCATTATTAACAATCACTGATATAAAGAAAGTGACTGAATTGGCTAACGAGTATCAGATCTTAACAGTTGCAGATAATACATTTATGACACCCATTTCACAACATCCTTTAGATTTAGGTGTTGATATCGTGATACATAGTGCAACAAAGTTTATCAATGGACATAGTGACGTTGTTGCAGGTTTGGTCGCTACAAATAACGAGGAGCTGTATCAGCAATTAAAGGAACATCAAAAAGCACTGGGCGGGATTTTGGGTCCTGAAGATGCTTGGCTACTATTGCGCGGCGTTAAAACGCTGGGGTTAAGAATGGAAAAATCAGTTCGAAACGCTAGTGAATTAGCTAACTTTCTCGTCAATCATCCGAAAGTAACAAACGTTTATTATCCTGGTCTTGAACAGCATGCTGGACATTCGATCCATCAAAAACAATGCGAAGACTGTGGTGCTATTTTGTCATTTGAAGTAGATTCAGTTAAGCAAATTGAAACCTTATTCACACACTGTCGTGTACCAATCGTCGCTGTCAGTCTCGGAGGTGTGGAATCCATCCTTTCTTATCCTTGGGCGATGTCTCATGCCAGTATGCCTGAAAAGGATCGATTAGCGATGGGTGTCACTGAAACTTTAGTTCGGCTTTCATGCGGGATCGAAGATGTAGAAGATTTGATCGCTGATCTTGATGATGCGTTAAATGCTATGTAGTTTCACTCACTATCTGATATTCATGGTGAGTTCTATCATCGAAAATAAGCCGGATAATCCCCAAATAGTTCCTCCTATTTGGGATTATCCGGCTTATTTCTTAGAGTTAGACACTTCCGACATGCCTTCTTTTTCATCAAATTTTTTTATTCCATCATTGGTAAAAATTTCAGAACTGTTTTATTTAGGCTGTAAAAGTTCTCTTAACCAACTGTTGGCTAACATGGACTAATATCTTATTGTTCTAATAAATACCGATCGTAATTCTCGATTTTCTTATGTAATCGTGTTAAACACTCTTGCATCTCATCGATCTTTTGAATCAAATGCTGTCTTTCTGTCATCAATAATTGCTTCCTAGCAGCAATTGTCTGGTCTCCTTGCTTACACAATTTATTGTATTCGATCAACGACTCAATGGATAAACCAGCATTTCTCATACAAATTGTAAAATCTACCCAGTTGAGGTCTTCTTCTGTATAATCACGGATTCCACCTTTCGTGCGATGTACAGGCGGAATGAGACCAATTTTCTCATAATAACGCAATGTATCGGGCGAGATCCCTTTCGCTTCGCTCACTTGTTTGATGTTCATAGTTGATATCCCCTTTTTTCTGCTCCATCTCGTTCATAATTGACTAGCCTAACATTTATCTGCTTGGCCAAAACCAATAAACGAATGGAGATTTATGCATGATCATCGTCGCATTTGAAACAACGTACAAAAAATGATCTAGTCTTTCGGCTCTCACTATAAGGGATTTTTCTCAAAAAAGCTAGCAGACCTAAAAAATTCGAGAAGTAACGAACCATACAGCTCCTGTTACTCCTACGAATTTTCTCTTATCATTCACTCGTACATCAAGATGTGGATTTTATTCTTTGTACACGAAATGCTTGATTCTTTGCTAAATAAAACGGGCGTAAGTATGCAACCGTATTGGAAAGCGGTAAAATGTCTTTACTTAAATCAATGTTTAGCACTTCTTTCAAATACGTTTGACGAATCATAATGCGTTGCCATAATTCTGGATACTTTTCTTTGATTTTTCCTTGCAGTGCCTCATCAGCTAGTACCACACATTCTTCCGCACTAACACCTGTATAACCCGGAACTGAAGGAATGATATCTAGTTGAAAAATCATCCCACTTTCAAGTATTTCTTGCGACTCTTGATAAATAGGTGAAGCTAACCACTCTTCATCTGCTGTCAAGTGACCAGGATTTAAATGCCAATGGAACTGTTTTTTTGGTAAAACAGTCTCAACTAGTTGATAAACTTCTTCGCCTCTCATCCCCACTTTGATTGTTTCTAACCAATGAACAATTGCTTGAAAATAAGGTTTAGCCACTTTTTCTAAATAATCCGCTTGCTCTGATGGAAGTTGTTTTTCATGTTCGATGACAAACCCGGTTCTGCTAGATAGACCACCTTTAAACCCGGTAGTTAATGACAACGCATCGCCAAGCTTAATTGTTTTATCGGTTGGGTAAAGATTAGCATATTCGAAACGTTGCCCTGTCGCAGCAATTGTTACTACCGTGTTCGGTTGTCCTTTTCCATTTAACAATGCTCCAATTTCAGACTCTTTTACACCTACTTCAATCTTGTTTAGTGCTTGTAACATGCAACTAGAAGCTAGATTGGCACCAAATTCATAATGAGCGATCTCATTGGCATTATTTGTTCTCCGTATTCCTTTTTCCCCGATCAACAGCGAACTAGCATTTAGTAGTTCAGTCGTTTCACCTTTTGCTTTTTCGATTGCTTCAATAATAAAGTGAGGAACATCGAATAGCTTGGTCGCTTCTTTCTTCCGTGTAGTAAACATTTTCCAACCAACTACCCCGATTTTTTTCTTTTCAACGAACCCTAACGAGGTAAATAATTGTTCTAAAGGTTGTTCGTGATCCATTGGTTGATTCGGCAATGAAAAAGGTGGATAATGAACCAATTCTGATTGGATTCGTGCATGTTTACATAGTTTTAGATTTTCATTTCCCAAAATCAAGGTACTTTTTCCACTATCTTCCATAACAAATAATCCTTCTTCAAACCGTGGAATAAATCCCGTAAAATATTCAAAATTGCTACCATGCTCACGATCTGCATAAATGATTAGTGTGTCAATCGCTTCTTCTCTCATCCTTTGTATCATTCGTTTTTTTCTCATTTCAATCGTTTCATCTGTTAAAAAAACCGGTGAGACATCTGCAAATGTTTTCGGCTCAGTCAACACATCTAAAATTACATTTTTCTTTTCCATACTTACTCCTTTATTGATCTAATATAAGACATTCCACCTGATTATTTATCAAAGCTTGTTGCAACTGCTTGCTGGGAGGTTGATCTGTTACTAGAAAATCAATCTCTTTTAAATCACAAACCTTAAAAAAACCGGTTTTATCCATTTTTGTATGATCTGCTAAAGCAACCACCGTTTTTGCCTGTTTGACCATTTGGCGTTTGACAAGTCCTTCTTCTTCCGTATGGATGAATATCCCCTCAGACGATAAAGCAAAAACACCTAAAAATGTATAGTCTACACTGTATTGTTTTAATTTCTCAATAGTATCTGCGCCATGTAAAAAAAGTTGTGTTTTGTGCAATTTTCCCGGCAATAGCGTAATCGTAGTTGCTGACCTTTTTGCCAACAGCATCGCATGAGTCAAAGAATTAGTGATAGCTGTCAAAGGTTTCATCCCTATTTGATTGATCACACTTTCTACAGTAGTGGAGGAATCGAAAATAACCGATGAATTGTCTTTAATGATAGCTGCAGCGGTTTTTCCTAACTGAAGTTTCACTCCATTTAATTTAGTTGAACGTTGCTCATAATCAAAAATAGTTGCTTCTCTTTCTAATAAAATCGCTCCGCCGTGTGTTCTGCGAACTATATTTTTTTCTTCTAACTTCATTAAATCACGCCTGATCGTGTCTTTAGATACTTCCAGCTGTTCTGCTAAGTCATCAATCGCAGCATTTTGTTTTTCTTTCATGATTTTGATTATTTTTTTCAAACGAATTTCCCTCAGCATGAAACCGCCTCCCTTAAGTCACTTTACTACAGTTTGCAACACTTTGCAATATTTTGCAATTTATCGCATTTTGTCGCAAAAAAATCGCCAAATGCAATCAAATGATTTGTGCTATAATAAGCAGACAACGATGATTCCGTTACTGATATGAAAAAATCTTATATAGGAAAGTAGATGAATCTATGAAAATCGTTCCTCCAAAAATTTCTCCCACATTACCACTTAAGCCCTTTTCTACAATCTATTCCGAAGAGGAACCAATGCTTGAAATGTGCAAAGTAGTCAATGACGAAGCAATCGAAGCATTTTTCGATCGTCCACGTTTTTACAATATGGAATTTGATCACTGTCAATTTACAAATAGCGATTTTAGTCAGGTCGAGTTCGTAGATGTTCGCTTTACAAATTGTGATCTTTCCAACGTCAATATGACAAAAGCCTCTATCCACCGAGTAGAATTTATCAATTGCAAACTACTTGGGACAACCTTTCAAGAATCAACGATTAAAAACGTTACTTTTAAAGATTGTCTAATCAATCTAGCTGCTTTTGGCTATGCTAAAATGGAGAATAATCAATTTTGCCATTGTTCACTGGAAAACGCCGATCTTTATCATTGTCACTTCAAAGGAATCATTTTTGACAATTGCGAATTGAACGAAGCGAATTTTCAGCAAACCTCTTTAAAAGGCGTTGATTTAAGCTCCTCTAATTTTGAAACATTAAGCATTACGATCAATGAATTAAAAGGTTGCCAGGTCTCAACCTACCAGGCCTTAAAATTCTCTACATTGTTAGGTCTAATTATAAAAGAGTAAGTGAATAACCTAGGTTTAATTCCCTAGAAGTAATATGATGAACACCATAAAAAGGTCATGAAAGATACAGTAAGCTCTGGTTTGTTCGGAGCTATTTGTTTCTTTCATGACCTTTTTGAACTATCTTTCTTGGATCTAATACTTATTAAACAGACTTCACTGTTTCATCTTTATGTTTACGAGCGGTAATCACGTAAACGATAACCAACACCAATTTCAGTAATGATATATTCAGGCTTCAACGTATTTGTTTCAATTTTTTTGCGGATATTTGACATATTGACTCGCAAAATTTGGGAATCTTCGCTGTATGGTCCCCATACTTGGGTCATTAATGTTTGGTAAGTGACTACTTTACCAATCTGCTCAAATAAACATTTAAGTAATCGATATTCATTTTTTGTTAAATGGATTTCTTGGTCATTTTTATAAACCAACTGCTTATCAAAATCGATTTTTAATGCATTATTTACTACGATCAACGTCTGTTCTTCTTTGGTTTTCTTATGGCGTAAAGCTGTTCTTATACGAGCTAGAAGTTCGTTAGTCCCGAAAGGTTTGGTGACGTAATCATCTGCTCCTAAATCAAGGGCGGCTACTTTTTCATTTTCGTCCTTTCGTGCAGAGATCACCACGATCGGAAGATCCATCCGTTTCCTCAATATTTTCAAGAGATCCATTCCATCAATATCCGGTAAACCTAGATCAAGTAAAATGACATCAAATGTTTCTGCCTGTAAAGCAGTTAAAGCTTCCATCCCATTTGCTGCTACCGTTAATCTATATTGTTCTCGCTCAAAAACCACTTCCATGAAGTCGGTAATATTGGGATCATCTTCAATCAATAAGATCATCTTATTCATAAAAAACTCCTTACTTTAAATAGATTCGGACAATCGTTTCCCCATTATCGGCAATCATCTCCATTTGTCCGTTATGAGCACGAATGATCGTGTTGACAATACTTAAACCAATTCCCAATCCGTTTTTAGAATCAACAGGCACCTCATTTGGTTGAGTCAGATTATTTTGGATTTTTTGAAATTGTTCGATAGGAATCTCACCCTTATTTCTAATCTCAATCCTCGTTTCTTCTCCATTTTGGCTCACAGTCAATCGTACAGGTTGCTGTTTTTCACCGTGTCTCAAAGCATTCTCAATCAAATTGAACAAAGCTTGTTCAATTAAAATAGGATCTGCTTGGATGAATAGCATGTTTTCTGGTAATACGACATCTAATTGGCTATCTGGATACACTTTTTTCAAATGACTATACACAGCTTCGATAATTTCTTCAATCGGTTCCGCTGATTTATTCACTTTCATTGTATTCATATTGATCCGTGTAATCGATAATAAATTTTCCACCATCCGAATCAACCATTGGGACTCATCTTGAATGTCTTGCAATAATTTTTGTTGGGTTTCTTTCGATACACTTTTTTCATTGTTTAATGTCTCTGCAATCCCTGAAATTGCCGTTAATGGTGTCCGCAAATCATGTGAGACCGCTCGGAGCAAATTACTGCGGACTCTTTCTCGTTCATTCTCAAGTTCGATTTGCTCTTTCTCATTTTTCAATTGATTTTGTTCCAGAATCGTTGCCAGTTGTGTAATGAGCAACTTTAAATAGTTTAGTTGATCATTTTGTAAATCGTGGGAATGACTTCGTTCCATTCCTAAAACAGCTACGACTTTTCCATTAGTAAGGATCGGTAAGTAGAATCCTTTTGCTCCTCCGAGGGTATCGGTTCCATTTCCTGCTTCCTGTTGATTTTTTGCTGTCCAAACAGCTACTGCAATTTCTTCACTGATATTAAGTCTTGATTTTTTCCGATCGACACGATGCACACTTTTCACTTGTCCTTCAGAATCAAAGAGAACCACTTCCCGATCTAACAAACGTGAAAGATACGTCGCAGTAATATCAAAAATTTGTTGTTGATCTTGTGCTAACACATATTGTTTATTCAATTCATAAAGAATTTCCATTTGATGCTCTTTTTCCATAGAATAAACTGCTTGTTTTTTTAACCGCACCATTAAGTTACTAATCATCAGAGCAACTAAAAACATGATCAAAAGAGTGAACGGATAGCCTTGTTTGTAGACTGTCAATGAATAAAGCGGTTCAACAAAAAACCAATTGAACGATAGTACACTAAGGATTGATGCTAAAGCGCTCCAAAAATAACCGGAAGTCATCCGAGCGACTAATAAGACAAAAAAGAGATAGATCAACATCAGATTTTGATCACCGACGTTCAAATACTGCATCAACTCAGTAATTAAAGTGGCACAAAAAACAGCACCTAATGCATACCCTAGATCTTTCCCGCCGCCTTCAATGATTTTTCTTGTATGAAATAAAAAAGACGGTCTAGTTTCTTGAAATGGGATCAAATGGATCTCTGTATCATTCAATCGCTTCAGCAATCGGTTTTCAAACGATTCTAAAAATAATCGTTCATACCATGGTTGTCGTAGATTCTTTCCCATGATGATATCTGTGATACCAGTCATTTTAGCGTATTCAACGATCGTTTCAAAGCTTCCTTCTTCTTCCATACTGATCACTTCTCCACCAAGTTTGTCAGCAAGTGGTAAGTTTGTCGGCGTGTCTTCATGTGAACGAATCTGAATAACGACCCATTGCGCACCTAAGCCCTGCGCTAATCTTGCAGTCCAACGAATACACTTTTCTGCCATTTTAGGAAAATCGTCATTAACAATAGTCAACAACTTGCTTTGAATTCGATTGGTTTGACTACTAACTTGATTGATATGATCGGAAGCTCTTTGGATCGCTAAACCTCTCAGATGGTTCAACTTTTGTGGGGTAAAAAAATTTTTTAAGGCTCGTTTTGCATTTTCGTTGGTATAGATCTTTCCTTCTTCTAACCGTAAGATCAATTCTTCCGGCTCAACATCGATCACTTTCAAAGATGCTTGTTGAAAGAAAGTGTCTGGCACGGTTTCTTTTACTTCCACACCTGTTACATTAACAACAACATCATTCAAACTTTCGATATGTTGCACATTAATCGTTGTAAAAACGTTGATTCCAGCATTCAGTAACTCTGCCACGTCTTGGTAACGTTTCTTATTTCTTGAACCATGCGCATTGGTGTGTGCTAATTCATCGATCAAAACTACTTCGGGCTTTCGCTTGATCAAGCGATCAATATCAGGTTCAAATAAAGTGATTGATTTGTAATTGATTTCTTTGGGTGGGATCTGAGGCATACCTTCGAGTAGTTGATTCGTTTCTGGTCGATCATGAGGCTCAATATAGCCAATCACGACATCTTTACCTAAGGCAAATAATTCTCTAGCTTCTAAGAGCATCGCATACGTTTTACCGACACCAGCCGCAAAACCAAAGAATACTCTTAATTTACCTTTCTTCCCTTGCTGTCTTTGCATAAAATCTTCTGATACACTCGATAACGACATCCTTTCCCCCTCCAACTTATCCTTTATGTAAGTCTGAGCCATTTTCCGATTGGCTAAAACCAATCAAGAAAATGGCTAGAACCGATTATGAATCAGACATCTGATCTAACGAAAGATTCAATTGTAATACATTAACGTATTTGCGATCTGAAAACCAATCCTTATGGCTGTTTTTTTCTATTATAGCATAGATATCCGCTTCTTTAAGACCTCGCTCTTGAGCGATTTTTGACACTTGAAAATTGGCTGCTTCCACACTGATATCCGGGTCTACACCACTTGCCGAAGCAGTCACTAGATCCACCGGAACTTCTTTTTGCGCTGGGTTTTCTTGAAGTTGTTTTTTCGTTCTCTGTTCCACACGTGAAGCCTGTTCCTTGGATACCGGTGACAGTTGGCTAACTTTTTCATTCCGTCCAGAAAAATAGCGAGTTGATTCAAAAGGTTGCCCAATCAACTTCGAACCTATGACTTTCCCATCATTGGTAACTTGGCTACCATTAGCTTGTTCATTGAAAAAAAGTTGACCGACCCCGGTAACTAGTAATGTATAACCCCCTCCAAAAACAAGTAAACTTAACAATAAAAAACGAATACTTCCCATAACTGTTTTTCGCATCACTTTTCTCCTTTACAAAATCACGAATGATAAAATGACATCAATCAGTTTGATAAAAATAAATGGTGCAATGACTCCTCCTAATCCATAGACAAGTAGATTATGTCGCAGGATTTGACTAGCTGGTTTTTCCTGGTAAGCAACACCTTTCAACGCTAACGGGATCAATGCCACAATCACCACCGCATTATAAATGACCGCAGATAAAATAGCTGTTAAAGGCGTACTAAGTCCCATGATGTTCAATTGATCTAATTGTGGATAGATGCTATAGAACAAGACTGGGATCACCGCAAAATATTTAGCAACATCATTGGCAATACTAAAGGTCGTTAACGCTCCACGAGTCATCAATAGTTGTTTGCCGATTTGAACTACTTGCAGGAGCTTAGTAGGGCTTGAATCTAAGTCGATCATGTTCCCTGCTTCTTTGGCAGCCTGGGTTCCTGTATTCATTGCCATCGCTACATCAGCTTGTGCTAATGCCGGAGCATCATTCGTTCCATCACCCGTCATTGCTACAAGGTGACCTTTTTCTTGGTACTCACGGATTAATTCCATTTTGTTTTCTGGTGTTGCTTCTGCCAAAAAGTCATCAACGCCCGCTTCTGCTGCAATCGCTGCCGCCGTCATGGGATTATCCCCTGTGATCATGATCGTTTTGATCCCCATTTTCCGCATATCCGCAAATTTTTCTTTCACACCATTTTTTACAATGTCTTTGAGATAAACGACACCTAAAACTTGGTAATTTTTGACAACTACTAATGGGGTTCCCCCTGCACGTGCGATTTGAGCCACTAATTGATCGCATTCTTCAGGATAGGTATGTCCATTTGCTTCCACGTATTTTTTCATAGTGTCAGCCGCGCCTTTACGAATTTCGTCCCCGCGATAATCGATCCCGCTCATTCTTGTTTTGGCACTAAAATCAATAAATTTCACCTCAGATTGCTGAAATTCACGTTCCCGTAGATTGAATCGTTCTTTGGCTAAAATCACAATGCTTCTGCCTTCTGCTGTTTCATCTGCCAAAGAGGAAAGTTGGGCAGCATCCGCCAGTTCTCGTTCACTCACTTGATGAACTGGTAAAAATTCACTTGCACGTCGATTGCCCAGCGTAATCGTTCCTGTTTTATCCAATAATAAGACATCGACGTCTCCTGCCGCTTCGATTGCTCGACCACTCATGGCAATGACATTTTCTTTTGTCAATCGACTCATACCAGCAATACCGATCGAAGAGATCAACGCACCAATTGTCGTGGGTGCTAAACAAATCAATAACGCAATCACAATGATTAAAGAAAGCGGGCCACCTTTTCCTGCCAGCAGACTACTAAAGTGAGTAAACGGGATCAGCGTAATCGAAACTGTTAAGAAAATGATCGTCAAAGTGATCAAAAAGATTTGCAGCCCGATTTCATTGGGTGTTTTTTTTCGTTGGGTGCCTTCCACCATCGCAATCATTTTATCTAAAAATGATTGCCCGTTTTCGGAAGTGACCCGTATCACTAAATAATCAGAGACGACTGTCGTTCCTCCTGTCACAGCGCTTCGATCCCCTCCGGATTCCCGAATGACTGGTGCTGATTCTCCAGTAATGGCACTTTCATCGACGGAGGCAGCCCCTTCAATAACGTCCCCGTCTGCTGGGATTTGTTCACCTGCCTGGACATAAACCAGATCGCCTTTTTTCAAATCAGAAGAACGGATCTCAATAAAGTTTTTTTCTTGCACATCTTCTAAACGGGTGATCTTATAGGTCATTACTTCTTTCTTCGCTTGCTTCAAACTATCCGCTTGTGCCTTCCCACGACCTTCAGCAACGGCTTCAGCAAAATTGGCAAATAATAGAGTCAACCATAAGAAAACCGTAATAGCAAGACTAAACCATAACGGTACATCCATCGGGTAAAAACACAAAATGGTTGTCAAAATCGCGCCTAAATAGACAACAAACATGACTGGGTTTCTTAATTGCTGTCGTGGGTCCAACTTCTTGAACGATTGACCCACAGCCCATAAATAGATTTTTTTCATTTTTCTCACTCACTTTACTGTAAAATACTCAGCAATTGGTCCTAAGGCTAATGCTGGTAAGAAACTCAAGGCGCCGATCACTAAAATGACAATAATCAACATCGTAACAAACGTTGGACTGACGGTTGATAATGTCCCTGGACTCAACGCTGCTTTTTTCTTATTCCCCATGTTTTCTGCTAGGAATAAAATCGCAACGATCGGTAGATATCTGGAAAGCAGCATCAAGAAACTGCCTAAATAGTTAATAAACGGCGTATCTGCTAATAGACCTCCAAATGAACTCCCATTATTATTTGCTAAGGAAGTTGCACCATATAATAATTCACTAAATCCATGAGGTCCTTCATTAGTTAACCAAGTGAAGACTTCACTGTGGCTGATCAAGGCCATAGCTCCAAAGAGGGTCAACATTAAAGGAGTCAAAATAACTAAACTAGCCATCTTGATGTCAAACGCTTCAATTTTTTTCCCTAAATATTCGGGCGTACGACCAACTAATAAACCAGCAATAAAAACGGCTAACAAAAGAAAAGCAAGCATGCCGTATAGTCCACTACCAATCCCACCAAAAATAATCTCTCCTAATTGCATCAAAAAGAGTGGGATCGCTCCACCTAAGGGCGTAAAACTATCTAACATCGCATTGACCGAACCATTAGAAGCAGCAGTCGTGCTGACAGCCCATAAACTTGACCATCCCACACCGAAACGAACTTCTTTTCCTTCCATGTTGGCCGAACCTAACACTTGAGTAAAGTTTGGTCCATAATATTCATTAACTGTTACCCCGATAAACGCTAATAGAACAAAAGTGGTTGCAACGATCAAGATCGTCCGCCCTTGTTTCCATTCTTTTACCCAAAAACCTAGTGTAAAAATCAATGCAGCAGGAATAAGCAAAATGGCAATATTTTCCAAAAAATTCGCTAAAATCGTTGGATTCTCAAAAGGATAAGCTGAATTTGCTCCAAAAAAACCACCACCGTTCGTTCCTAACTGCTTGATAGCTACTTGGCTTGCTACTGGTCCTAGATACAACCACAAATCTTTTCCTTCTAATCCTTGATAAGCTAGCCCTGATTGAAACGTTTGGATCGTTCCTTGAGAGATCAATAAGATGGCTAAAACGATGGAAAGCGGCAATAAGATATAGACTAGACCTCTGGTTAAATCTTGCCAAAAATTCCCTAGCCGTTTATTTTTCACTTGAGTCAAACCTCTTAATAAGGCAATCAAAACTGCTAAACCAACACCTGCAGATACAAAATTTTGAACTGTTAAGCCAAACATTTGCGAAAAATTCGATAAGGTAGTTTCCCCAGCATAGGCTTGCCAATTAGTATTCGTTACAAAGCTAACTGCCGTATTGAGGGCTAATGGGAAAGAAAGATTTTTAACTGTATTCCCTCCCGGCAACCATTCTTGTGTCATTAACAGACCAATCAGTAAAATGAGCGAAAAAAGGCTTAATGACAATACACTAAAAATGTAGCGTTTCGCCGTCATTTCTTTCTGACTTACTGGTCCGATTATTTTATAAAATAGTTTTTCAACGGGTTGCAAAAATCGTACACCTTTAGGTATGTTATTTTGCATGATTTGTTTAATATACCACCCAAGAGGTAACGCTAGAATTAGTAACACAAATAAAAAAAACAATCCTTGATAAATGATACTACTCATAACTCTTCCCCCTTAAATAAAAACCAGAAAAGATAAATCATTAATAAAGCACTAATCAAACCAAATATAATCATCATTTTTCCTCTCTCCTTTATGATTTGATCATACAAAAAAAGATATAAAGATAGTGTGAAACTTTAAATCGTTTCTTTACACTATCTTTATATCTCTTGATTATTTATTCTTGTCTATTTTTCTCCATTATAAAAATAGAAGAAGCGTTTCAAAAAATGTTCATTCAGTAAAGTTGCCCGCTATGTTTATACCCTCCGAACAAATGGTATTCATAGCCTTTTTTATAACGCTACTGGTGTTGCAGTTTCTTTCAGCACTTGGTTGAGTTGTTGGATTTTTTTACTTCCTTCTTCGTTCATCCACGTCATCGCCGCTTCTTTTCCGTGTTTGACAAAAGTTTCTACCCCAGCACTCCACGTTGCCCGACCACAAAGAACCCCATTGAAGGTCGATCCTGCTGTCTTGGCAAAACGTAGTGTTTCATAAAATAATTCTGCTTCGACACCGGCACTTAAAAAGATATAAGGCAAATGGGTAGCAGCAGCTTGTTCTTGGAAAAATTTCGCTGCTTCTTCTTTCGTATGTACGAAATCCGTTTGACCATATCCTTCTACATAGTGCATGTTGACAGGAACTTCCACTTTCAAGACATCGACATTGAATCGCTCTTCAGAAAATTTCTCCATCATTTTTATGACTTTACCAGGTTTTTTCATCGCATATTCTTTTGATTGACTATCAGAAATGTTTTGATCATATGAAACTAATTCTAAAAAGAATGGTAAATTTTCTGCCTGACATTCTGAGCCGATCCGTTCGATAAATACCTGTTTTCGCTCATTGATTTCGTCACTTTCATCAACATCATAATAAAGTAAGAATTTACAAGCATCTGCACCTGCCTCTTTTAGATTCTTAACTGAACAAGTAGGTAAAAGATCAGGAAGTCTTCCAGGCACGGTACTATCATATCCCGTTTTTTCATAGGCAAGAAGTAAGCCAGCTTCTTGCGCTTTCGCTTTCGCTGCAGGCAAGCCATACTCCGGGTCTAACAAAATCGCTGACGCATCTTTTGTTAGTTGCGAAGACACGATCATCTTAAATTCTTCCAGCTCTTTAGCACTTGCTTCTTCTCCTTTTGCTTTGGTAAGCATTTTACGTAATGCACCTCGCTGATCAATTGCTAAAGCGGCAAAGATTTGTTCTTTATTCCAGAGTTTTTTTAAATGTTTCATTTTTCCATCCATTGCTTCTATGTCACGCTCCTTTTTAGTCTTCGTATTCGCCCATTTCCCATTTTTTAAGAAATTTGGCAAAAAATTCCGGCTTCTCTTGCGAAGCATTTGTGCTTTCACACTGGTTGATTTTTTCGATCAACTGTTTGTTTTTATCTGTTTCTTGATATTCTGCCTGAATAAAGGCTTCGATGACATCACAAATCAAAAATTCTCCTGTGATTCTGGCACCAAAACCAATGACGTTCGCATTTAGTTGCTCTTTTGCATAGATGGCACTGGTCATGTCACGAACCAACGCACCTCTTACTCCAGGTACTTTATTGACTGCATTGGTAATCCCGACACCTGTTCCACATAAACATACGCCTAAATCAACTTCTTTTTTAACTACTGCTTCTCCAATTTTTTTCCCATATATCGGGTAATGTGTGCGGGTAAAATCATAGGTCCCTACATCCAATACTTCATGCCCTTTTGATTTCAAAAAATCCGCAACTGCTATTTTTGTATCTGTTACGATGTGGTCACATCCAATTGCTATTCTCATTATCTGCTCCTTTCTTAACCCATTTCATTTAACATATCTACACGAATCTGATGACGACCACCACTATAAGATGCGGTCAAAAATCCCTTAACGATATTTAACGCAAGCTCTTTACCAACAATCGCTGCGCCTAAGGTAATCATTCGGGCATCATTATGATCTCTAGTCATATAAGCACTTCTTTCATCCGACACTTCAGCTGCCACGATTCCTTTTATTTTTGTTGCGACCATAAAGCTCCCTGCACCATAACCATCAATAGCGATCCCTAGACTTTCCGGGTGTTCTTTTAAATCTGTTGTGATAGCTAATGTAGATGCAATAAAATCTTCTGCTGGTTGAATACTTTTATCTTCTACTTCAAATCCCTCTTGCACGAGCTTATCTTTTAACCATTCTTTTAATTCCATTCCGTCGCTATCCGCACCAATGACTACTCGCATACTCATTTTTCCTCCTGTTTAGTTTTCTCATTTCTCGCTAGTTTCATTTTTAATCGGTTGATCCAATACTTTTTCTTTGCTGATTTTTTGGTACCAATAAGCACTCTTTTTAGGAAATCGTTGCTGCGTATCAAAATCTACGTAAAATAATCCATAACGTTTATTGTAACCATTCGTCCAAGAAAACATATCCATCAACGACCAAATAAAGTATCCCTCAATTCTCACACCTTGGTCGATCGCCCGTAAAATAGCGGCTAGATGAAGACGAACATAATCGATCCGCTCCTCATCATTGATTTGTCCCGCTTCAAAATGATCCTTACTCCCTAAACCATTTTCTGTTACATAGATTTTTCCATAGTTCGGATAATTCTGTTTGATCAAGAGAAGCATATCTTCCAACCCTTGTGGATAGATCGGCCAATCCCAGTCAGTCGTTGGGATTACAGGATTTGTTACCCTTTCTCCTACACCTTGCAAGGCAAAGATACTACTTCCTTTTTCACCAGTTCCGTTATGTTGGATTTTTGATGTTCCTGTATAGCCTTTTAAAAAATGACTCGCATAATAATTGACTCCTAAAAAATCAATCATTTTTGCTGCTTCTTTTAGATGATCAAAATCTTCTATTTTGAGTTCAAGCTGCGCCCCATTTGCAGATAAGATCTCATTGATCACACGCATCGTTTCTGCTGAGTATTCCCCTTTAAACGTCGCATCCAATAGAAATTGATTCGCCAAGATATGTTCTTTCTTCGCTGACAGGCTATCTTCTCTCTGATCAGTTATCCCGTACTTTGATTCTAAAATATGAACGATCCCGATCTCACCTTGGTAATTAGCTTCCTTGTATTTTTTGACTACGCGAGCGTGGGCAACCATCATGTTGTGCATCGATTGGATCGCTTTACCCAGCTCATATTGATTGTTCGGCGGAAAATGACCGATGATGTATTGACCGGCAACCACTGACCAAGGTTCATTGATCGTGATCCAATGTTTCACTTTGTCCCCGTATTCTTTAAAACAAAATTGCGCAAAATCAACATAATCATCCACCATATTTGCAGACAACCAATCACCATCTTTAAATTGCTTCTCTGGTGTATCAAAATGGTGCAAAGTCACAAACGGCGTGACTCCATTTTTGATACAAGAATCGATCAAACGATGATAAAATTGGACACCGATCGGATCGACCTTCTCCCTCCCACTAGGAAAGATCCTAGACCAGGCAATCGAAATCCGAATGCCATTGATGCCAAACTGATAACATGCTTGTAAGTCTTCTGCATAACGATTATAGAAATCACTTGCTTGACTAGGGTCAAATGTCCCTGTCTTTTTAAGGTAATCATCCCAATAATTTTTCCCACGGTTTCCTACTGAAAGGGCACCCTCAGCTTGATAAGCGGCCGTTGCCGCTCCAAAAATAAAATGTTCTGGAAATTTATTCATCGCATCCTCCACATCATGTTAGATTTTCAAAAACAAAGTTGACCGCATCAGTAGGTGCTTTTGCAAGTTTGACGTACTCGATTCCCGTAGTAGAAACAGTTTGTGTTTTATGGTCCTTCGCACTTTCTCTCAGTTCCTCAAGCATCGAAGCCATTTGCGGAGCTAAGATAATCAAGTCAAACTCGCCAATCTGATCTTTATGTTGCCCATAAGCCATTGCCGTCGCATCCACACCGATACTCAATTCCTTCGCACCCTTTTTAATTGCATTGGCTAACATCGAACTAGTTGCTCCATTGGCACAAAGTACAAGAACATTAGTCTGATCATTCTTTTGTTTAGCAAATGCCGGTGAAACGACTGCTGGTTTGACAGTTGTACTTTCCAACTGATCCCCGTGCCCTATTTCTTTTTCTTTCACTAATAATTCATTGTCATAGGCTTTGAAAAATGGATAGTAAATCGCAAAATCAACGGTTAATAAAACAATCATCAAAACGATCGATAGTCCAGCAAAACCTGTCCCTAAGATCAACCCTACTGGTCCAGGAGTTGTCCATGGCAGATTGTAGATGAATCCATTCATATCTAACACCTCAACAAAAAATTTAAAGATCCAGACATTGAGGATCGGTGCAAGAATAAAAGGAATAAAAAAGATAGGATTCAATACGATTGGTGCACCAAACAGCATGGGTTCATTCACACCAAACAAAACGGGAATCGCTGAGGCACGTCCCATTGTTTTTAACTGCTTTGACTTTGCTAGAAAAGCAAACATCAACGTAATGACCAATGTCGCACCCGTCCCACCTAGTGTGGCAACAAAGTATTGTAAGCCTTGAGATAAAATTTTCGGTGCATGTTCCCCACTTTGATACAGTTGAAAATTCATCTCTACATTTGTTATGTAGATGGCAGCAACAGCTGGCTCAACAATAGAGGGACCGTGGATACCAACAAACCAGAAAAACGCCATTGCCCCAAAAATGAGTGCTAACCCAAAATAGCCATCGGCCGCTGAGAAAATTGGTTGGAACAGTTCAATCAATTTTTCTGAAAACCCACTACCGACAAGGTTACGAAAACCCAAATCAAATCCCCAAAAAAAGACGGTCGACAGTGTAATCGGGATCAAATCCTTAAATGTCTGTGAGATATTACCAGGAACTTCCTCTGGCATTTTCACTGTCAAATTCTTGCTAACACAGAATCGATAGATATTAGGAACAATAAAACCAACAATGAACGCTGTCATCAATCCTTTGGTCCCCATGTAATCAGAAGCAAATCCACCTTCTAACGAATCAACCCCAACAATCAAGAAACCAATAAAAGCAGCGATCATGGTTGAAGTACTATTGATTTGATTCGTTTTTGGCAATTTAGTATTAAAGTTTTCTGTCAAACTCTTGGTCACTGTAGCAGCCATTAAGATCCCTAATATCCCCATGGACCCGTTATACGCTTTCATTAGAATGGATTCTATTTCTTCTCCCCAATGAAAATTGAATGCGTTGGGAACATATGCTACCAATAAAAAAAAGCTTGAAAAAAGAATGACAGGGATAAGACTGATAAAACCATCCCTAATTGCTCTTAAATAAGAATTATTAGAAATTTTCTCAAAAAACGGTTTCATTTTTTCGATACGTTTGATCATTGCATTCATACCCAGGCTCCTCTATGATTTTTTATAAATATTAAAGAGATGTTGAATGACATCTTTCAATAGCAACGTGGTCATTAGATGATCTTGGGCGTGAACCATAATAAACCCTACTTCAATTGTTTCACCACTCGCTTCAGCAGCTAACATTTTAGTTTGAGAATTGTGCGCTTCAACCAAACTCTGATTGGCTTCTTCAACTAATCCATTGGCTTCTTCAAATTCCCCCTTCTCTGCTTTAGCTAACGCTTCGATCAATTTCGATCTTGCTTCACCAGCAAAAGCTACCACTTCAAATCCAATCATTGCTACTGTTTCTTTATCCATTTTTCTTCCTCCATTCTCTTACAAGAACATTATATTTGTTCCAGTTTATGTTTGTTTGTGTTCGTTTTTGTCCTTTACAAACAAATAGTAACCGAATGTTTTTAACATGTCAATCTATTTTCTTATACAAACCTTTAATATTTGACAACCTCCTTTGAATGTTTTATGTTTATTTCAAACAAAAAAATAAGAACCACGAAATATCAGGGAGTTTATATCATGTTAAAAGAAGAACGACAAAAATACTTATTAGCACAACTAGAGAAGAACGGCATCGTGAAAGTGGCCGATATTGTTCAAGAATTGAAAGTAGCTGATATGACTGTTCGTAGAGATTTGCAGGAATTGGAGGATAAGGGGTTAATCATTCGCATTCATGGTGGTGCCAAACTATTAAATCCTAAAACTTCCGTGATCGAACTAAGTCATCGGGAAAAAAAGGATCTTCATTTGTCAGAAAAAATAGAAATTGCCACAATCATTGCGAATCATATCCACGAAGGCGATACTGTCTTTTTAGGACCTGGAACAACGATTGAATTAGCTTATGATTTTTTGACGATTAACCATGCTAAAATCATCACCAATTCGATCCATGTGTTTAACAAATTCAAAAGTGATCCTCGATTTGAGATCATCCTGATCGGCGGCTCCTATCGAAATAAGACCGGCGCTTTCGTTGGGACGATCGCCAATGATTTTATTGCAAATATCCATGTAAAAAAAAGTTTCATCGGGGTAAATGGATTAGATAAAACATCCGTTTTCACTTCAAATGAAGATGAAGGATTGACTCAACGTTACGCATTGAACAGCGCTGAAACACGATATATCGTAGCAGATCATCATAAACTTGATAAAAAAGATTTCTATGGCTTTTATCCACTCCAAGAAGTCGACTATTTGATTACCGATTCTGCTATATCCGATAGCCAAAAAGAGACCTTTGGCAAACATGTTCAATTATTAATTGATTAAAACTCTTTTAAGTAGTTAAAGAAACGAAAAATTAAAGGAAGACAGCGCCCAAATGGCCCTTTCATCGGGCCAATCCAAACGCTGCCTTTTTCGTTTTCTTCATTCCCTTGATCAATCAAGACTCTTTATGTATTTCGATTAGAATCAATATTTCATATGCTTTCTTTGATACACTAATTTTTTTCAAGAAATTTTATCCTTTATCATGATCCAGCTCAATTTTTCCGTTATCGATCTAGCTCATTCGCTAATATTGTTTCAACAATCAACTGAACCACTAAGTCAAAACCTTCTGTCTGGATTGGCACATCCGTTTGTTGCCTAAGCTTCACAATCTCTATCTTTCTCAACGGAACAGCTGCTTTATTTTCTGTAAGAGCTCTGTTCACCGCACTGCTCAAGCCACCAATAACTGCATAATTTTCGATAGTGACCACTTGTGTTTTCCCTTTCAACTCGTTAAGGATCAACTGTTTATCGATTGGTTTGATCGTAAACATATCAATGACTTCGCAACTAATTTGACAGGACTTTAACCGCTTAGCAACATTGAGAGCTTCGTAAACTAATCTGCCAGCGACAATAATTAAAATATCTGTTCCATGCCAAACAATGTTTCCTTTGCCTAATTGAAAAGTCGTTTCTTTTTTATAGATATTAGGTATCCTTTTATTTTCTCCGCGTACATAGTGAATACCGCTCAATTGGCTAAATTCTTTGATGATCCATGCCATTTGCACCTCATCTGTTGCTTCACAAATAATTGAATTTGGGATCATTGTCATCAACGCTAAATCTTCCCCTAGTTCATTGACGCGTTCCTTTCCATTTCGATTAGAAGCGAAATATTCCCCAAAAATATTGATGGTATTTCCACCGTATCCTTCGGAAATAAATAATTGATCAAAAATTTTTCGAATCGCATGAGAATCAAAAAGATGAATAAAAGGTTGGTAGCCAGCTAAACTTAACCCCGCTGCAATACCTACCATGTTCTCTTCATCCACAGGCATGTTGAGATATCTCTTTGGGTGTTCATTTTTTAAATCAACCCAATTACTAAATGATTCAAACTTATTTTCTAACGCAACGATATTGTGGTTTTTTTTCATTAATTCATTTAATGTATCAACTATGCAAGTACGAAGTTCTTTCCTTACAGATAACGAGTTACTTAACTGAACCATTTAGCTCATCCTTTCAAGCTTTTCTTGTAATTTCAAAATCGTTTTTTCTATCTCTTGATGGAATGTTTTAGGAATTTTTTTACTTGAATCCTCATGATCGTCCATTGTTAAGTCTGATAGCACTCGCTCTGGATAACTTTCTAAAACAATACAGAAGGCTTGTGTCGTCCTCATTTTATACTCTTCAATCGCCTCATTGATTGCTTTGATATTTGTCCCATCAACGAGCAACGTATAAAACCCAGCCTTCTCTGCTTTTCTTTTCAATAGATAAGATTTCTCATACCTTTTGCTTAACTGTTCTCGTTTTCTATAACCACTATCAATAATTACCAAGCAATGATCTAATTTAAAATGAGCAATACACTGAAATACTTGCCAGCAACGTTCATCTTTTAATTCGTCTTCATCCATCACTAAATAAACATCATTTTCCTTATTTGCTATTTTTAATCCCATCGCAAGACCTGCAGCTATTGCAACACCGTTATTTAAGTCCCCGATTGTCACATCGATTCCAGGAGTCTTTGAACGATCTAACTTTTTAGGGAGTCTGTCCCCTTGATGACTCATCGTCCATAGCCACTTCTTATCAAAATACCCTAGATTAGATAAAGTACTATATAATTCCAATACCGCATGACTTTTAGCTAAAACTAATTGATCACGATTTCCCCAATCTGGTTTTTTCGGGTCAATCTTCATCTGTTTACCGTATAAAACAGCTAACAATTTGATCATAGAAAAAGAACAATCCATTGATTCTTCTCCTCTTTGTTTAACACTTATCAAAATATCTAGTTGAATGTTTAATGCTAATTTTTCCAATTGAGTCACTTGTTTATGATCAATAGCCATAACGATTCCTCCTATAAATGAATTAGAGAATAATTCATGATGCCATACAGATTTTTCACATGATATGTATACTTGCTCTTTTATGATCTGATCAAAATAAGATGATACTCCTTAATCTACAACCTCACTGGACACTTCCCTCCTTTTGAACTGAGTGTAAAGCCATTTTATGTCATCTTATGTCCCCTTTTCCTTCCCTACCCCTTCATATATAACATAAGTACACATCTCATAATATATTCAGTATATTCATTTATAAAATAAAAAAATAGAAAATATTTAATAAGATAAATTTGTTATAATAAAAACAAAAAGTCTGTTATCATAAAAAAATATTACAACAAAAAAATTACATTAGCAATATTAATAATAAAGATACACATAATAAACGAGATACACCTTCCTATTGAAAATGTTATTTTAAAATAACAATAAAAAATATTTATCTTATTCCATTACCAAACTACCTCACTGAAACCGGAGTAAATTGTTTTGTTAAAAATGAAAATGACTCACCTATAAAAACTCTTTCGGTATTTCCCATCTGAATATTCCGATCCCTCTTCAATCTCACTGCTCCTAATTATTTTAGGCTTTTTGATTTCCGGCTGTACTAGGACATACTGGTGCGTTGGTTTACTCATTGAATCTTCTATTTTCAAAATAATTTGCAGTTGTTCGTATAGCTAAATGAAATTTCTTGCTAATGTTCATTTAATCGTTGCTTGAACAATTAGTAAAAACATAGAAAAACAATCAGGTATCTAATTGACATTCCGTCGTTTTCATTTACGTGGAAAACAGGATCCATTAATTAAGCACCTTCGTACTCATGGTACTTAATTGAAGAAAATTCGTGAAAGATCGTGCCTAGAACAGAAAAAATAAGCCTGACTTTGACGGAATGAATCAAAATCAGGCTTACTTTCTTTTTAGGTTAATGATTGTTTCAGACCTTTCATTTTACAAAAGAATACGCTACGCTCTCAACTACTATCCCAGTTACTAATCAATGTGTGATAGTTAAACAATTCGTGCACAATACTGAAAATGGCTTCTGGTTTTTTGAACAAAGCGATGAGCTATTTATAGCCAGTAGATCTATGGGAACAAATAAACGAACACCAAGCGTTTTTTGTGTTTCTCTTGAGGTCGTGAAAAGAGTGTCTTGACCGGAGCGCTCACCAAGTAAAAACTGCGACGAGTAATCGCAGGAGCATTAAGGATGAAAATCTCGAAACAGCTCCCCATGTTTTGAGATTTTTTGACTTATCGCCGAAGGTCAGCTCTTTGAACACCGTGAATCAGAGGTCGTGAAAACATCGGGTAGCTCTGATGACAATAAGAAAGAATTTTTTGAAACAGCTTCTCATGTTTTGAAAAATTCAGGCTTATTTCAAAGAGCTGATGTTTGAACACCGTTTAGCAAGAGGCTGTGAAAGAAGCGTTTAGCTCCGAGCGAATAAGCGATGATTTTTTAAAATAGCTCCTCATATTTTAGAAAATCATCGCTTATTGTTGAGGAGTTGCTTCTTGAACGCCGTTTAGCAAGAGGCTGTGAAAAGAGCGTCTTGACCTAAGCGTTAAGGATGAAAATCTCGAAACAGCTCCCCATGTTTTGAGATTTTTTGACTTATCGCCGAAGGTCAGCTCTTTGAACACCGTTTATTCGTTTTTAGAGATACTAGAAGATACTGAGAGAACTTTTGTCCCAGTCCCGATGCTTATTTGAACAATCCCATTGAATGAATAACTCTATGATTTCTAGATAAAAGATTTTCAAACAAAAATACAAGTTTTTCCACTCATTTTTTGCTATACCAATCGATCAATATCATACTCAAACCCATTTTGATTGCTTAACTGTTTGTAGAACTCACCACTTTTCTTGATCGTCCGTTTTTGGGTTGGCAGATCAAGAGAAATTAGTCCATAACGGTTCTTATATGCATTGATCCAGGACCAGCAGTCAATAAAGGTCCAAAGATGATACCCTTTGATATTACAGCCGTCATTGATTGCTTTCCAAAGATAGGCGAGGTGATCTTGGATATATTCGATCCGGTAATCATCAATCACTTGCCCACTTTCATCCATAAAGCGTTCCTCATCTGCTACGCCCATCCCATTTTCAGAGATAAAGGATTCGATATTCCCATAGTTTTCTTTGATATCCATGCATAAATCATGGATACCTTTTTCATAAATTTCCCAACCACGATATTCATTCATCCGTCGTCCCGGCATCACATGATTCTCAAAAAACCAATCCGGTAAGAACGGACCCTCTTGATTGATTGCAGTTAAACGAGCCTTCACACGACGTGGTTCATAATAGTTCAATCCTAAGATTTGTGCCGTGTTCTCTTTGATACAGCGCAGGTCTTCCTCGGTATAATCCGTTGGCAATTGATCATATTCACGTAAAAGGTTAATTAATTTTTCTGGATAAACACCCTTGACCATTGGATCTAAAAAGCTGCGAACATAAAAAAGATCTGCAATTTCAGCTGCCTTCACATCAGCGGGGGTTTGACTCCTTGGAAACGTCGGGCTTAAATTCAAGATAACACCTATTTTACTGTTCAAATTCAACTCTTTGTGTGCTGCAATTGCTTTCGCGTGAGCCAAAATAGTAAAGTGAGCCGCTTGCGCTCCTCGTTTGAAATCAATCAAATTTGGATAATGGAAGTCTTCCAAATATGACCCTAAGATCGGCCCCAACGGTTCATTGAAAGTGAACCAGTGGTAGACGAGATCGCCAAACTCCTTAAAACAAGTAACTGCAAATTGCACATATGCATCGACAACTTCCCGTGATTCCCAACCCCCTTTATCCTGTTGGGCTGCTGGCATATCAAAATGATAAAGATTGGCGAATACTTTAATACCATTGTTATTCATCTCAGTAAATAAATCCCGATAAAATTCAACCGCTTTTGGATTTACCTCCCCTACTCCATCATTTGGGAACATCCGCGCCCAAGAGATCGAGACCCGAAAGGAATTATGTCCGGTTTGCTTCATCAGTTGAACGTCTTCTTTATAACGATGAATGTGATCTGTCGTAATTTCTGAACTAATCCTTTGATAAAAACGGTATGGTTGTTCTTTGTACCAACGTTCCCAAACCGTTTCGGCTTTTCCAGTTTCACCACGACCTTCTGCTTGCTCAGCTGACCAAGCAGAACCCCACCAAAAGTTTTCTGGAAATGTTAATTGTTGTTTGTTCATTGTATCCTCCTAAAATGACATTCTCTTGAGTACTACTCCATCATAACACCGCTTCCAATAAATTGGAATATTTTTTTATTAAAAAATATATACTTTTTATAAATGTTAATTGTTTTACCCTTTAAAGATTGCTAAAATTAAAGAAAGGTATATAATTATTTATATCTTTACGCGGTAACTATAGGAGGGAAAAAATGAAGAAGAATGCGAAATATATGGAAGTTTATTCTGATGTAAAAAAGAAAATTGAAAACGGTACTTACGCAATCGGTGAAAAATTACCAACTGGTTCCGAATTGGCAAAACAATATCATACGAGTAAATTGACAGTAAAAAAAGGATTAGACATGTTAGTTTCTGAAGGAGTTTTACATAGTCGAAGTGGATTTGGAACCGAAGTTTTGCGCAAACCGATCCATAATTCGAAAGTTTTCGGTCCAAGCGAAGGTTTTATGAGTGTAGTTGGCGAAGAACATGTAGACTCTGAAATTCATATGTTTTCAATTGAATTACCATCAAAAAAAATAGCAGAGCGATTACAGATTAACGACAAGGAATACATTTATAATATTGTTCGCAGTCGTTTTGTCGATCAACAACCCTATTCATTGGAACAAACTTTTATGCCGCTATCAATTATTCCTGGTTTGGAACCTAAACACTTGAAAAAATCGGTTTATTCCTATATTCGCAATGAACTGCAGTTAGAGATCAATGCTTCTCACGTTTGGATGAAGGGCGTACTGGCAACCGAGTTTGATGCAACTATATTAGGAATTGATGCCGGAGACTTTATGATCGAAGTTGAAAAAAGTGTTTCTTTGGCAAACGGGACTCCTTTTGAATACTCCATTACAAGGCATTTATATCAAGATTTTGTTTTTGAAGCCGTTTTTGTTGAAAAATGATTGAAAGAGCTGAGGAAATCAGCTCTTTTTTTTGCCCTTTTTCATTAAAGTATATAATTTTAAAAAAAGTTATTTACTTTTATCAAATTCCGTTCTATTATTGAACTACGGTAAGTGCTTACAAATAAAAAACAAGGAGAATATACCATGAAGAAAACAAATAAGAAGGAACAGGTGTTTGAACGATTTGGTATGATCGCATCGAAGCTAGGAAATCAAATTCATATGCGTACATTACGCGATGCATTTGCAACATTCATGCCATTTATGATGTTAGCTGGATTCGTGACTTTGATTAATTACGTTATCTTAGAACCAACTGGTTTTATGGGTAAAATTGTTAAACCCGAAACATTAATGAAAGTTCAAGAAATTGGCATGTCGATCGCCAATGGAACATTGAGTATTACGACGCTATTAGTTGTAGCTGCAGTTTCTTATCATATGTGTGTTAGCAGAAATTATACAAATCATATCGCAGCGGTTTTAGTTTCGATCTCAACTTTCATCGTTTTAACACCAATGAAAATGATGTTCACTCCGGAAAATGCAAAAAAAGCGATTGAAGTAACCGGAGTTATTCCAGGTTCCCATACAGGTGCATCAGGAATGTTTGTCGGAATCTTTGTTGGATTAGTAGCTACTGAGCTATTCATTAAATTATCTACAAATGAAAAATTGCAAATCAAACTATCTGGAAATATCCCGCCCGCAGTGTTGAAGTCATTCAATGTATTGATCCCGATTATGATTACTGTTACTGGTTTTGCGATTCTATCTTTCGCTGTCAATCAGTTATTCAACATGGACGTAAATGGCGTGATCACTAAAGCGATCACGGGACCTTTAAGTCACATCACAACTGGTTTACCTGGCTTTATCTTAATCACATCAATCGCCAATTTATTCTTTGGTTTTGGAATTCATCAAGCTGTAATTTCAGGTTCTTTACTTGATCCGTTCTTATTACAAAACATGCAAGAAAATATGGCAGCTTATGCAAACCATGAACACATCCCACATATTATCAACATGGCTTTCAAGGATACTTTTGCTGTTATGGGTGGTTCAGGAAATACGATCGCCTTATTGATTGCGATTTTCATATTCAGTCGTCGAAAAGATTATAAAGACTTTGCTAAACTATCGGTAACACCAGCGATGTTTAATATCAGTGAGCCGATCATCTTTGGATTACCGATCGTATTTAACTTGAGTCTAATTATTCCGTTTGTGTTAGCACCAATCTTCTCATTAGTAACTGCCTACTTTGCGACTGCAGCCGGCTTAATCAATCATGTGGTAGTTCAGATACCGTGGACCACACCACCAGTTATTTCAGGATTCCTTGCGACAGGTGGGGATTGGCGAGCAGCAGTATTGCAAGTTCTAATCATTGCGGTTAGCGTATTTATCTATCTACCATTCCTACGCATTGATGAACACGTAACGGCAAAAATGGCTCAAAAGGAAGCTGAAATCACTAATCAATAATTGACACCTCCGCTCCTAAAAAAGTGGACTTTCTCGTTTAGTAAATATGTAAAAAAAGTCCTCAATTCTCTTAACAACCGACCTTTGGGATCATCGTTGCATTTTGAATAAGTCGAAATTATGAGACTGATGAATCAGAACAGATTCTTCAGTCTCATTTTCAGTTAACTTGCCAATGACAAAACGATTGTTAGTAAAAACATTCAAAAAAAGTTCTTATTATTCAAGGACTGTCGCAATTTATATTTTTAGACACTCTCTAGCAGGATTTTTTTCTGATCTCTTTAATACGCATAGCGTTTGCGTGTAGTACATATAAACTTGATAAGCTGATTACGTTCACCTACCAGATCTGTCGCCCCTTTGGTATGAATAGGACTGTCATCGTGTCATCTGATTGACGTATATTTAAGATATACCAAAGTGACTCGACTTTTTGCTCCTTGTTTGCCACTCTTGCAAATCTATAATGTCAAACAATCTAGACTTACTGCTTATAAAAATAATCAAAAAAAGAACCCTTGAAAATCAAGGGTTCTTCCACTATCAGATAACGATAGATTAACGACGGATTTCTTTGATACGAGCAGCTTTTCCGTGTAATGCACGTAAGTAGTACAATTTTGCACGACGTACTTTACCGTAGCGAACGACTTCGATCTTTGCAACACGTGGTGTATGCAATGGGAATGTACGTTCAACGCCTACTCCGTTAGAAACTTTACGTACTGTATAAGTTTCGCTGATTCCAGCTCCGCGGCGTTTGATTACAACACCTTCAAATAACTGGATACGTTCACGTGTACCTTCGACAACTTTCGCATGAACACGTACAGTGTCACCAGGGCGGAAAGCTGGGATGTCAGAACGTAATTGTTCTTTTGTTAATTCTTCGATTAATGGATTCATTGATCTTTTCTCCTTATTCCAAACATTCTTATGAGTTTTCCCTCACAGCGGAACATCGTAATAGTTAAGTGCTTTTGCACTCACCATAAAATATTATCACACTATCAATTTAGTGTAAAGAGTCATATTGATATTTCTTATTCTATTTCGTCTGATTCTTCTTTTTTGACTTCTTCTAACAATTTCAGCATTTGTGGAGTCATTGATAATTGTTCCAATAAGTCAGGTCGGCGTTGATAGGTTCTTCTTAAGGATTCTTTCAGTTGCCATTCTTCAATCAATTTATGGTTTCCATTTGTTAAAACTTCTGGGACTTTCATCCCGTTAAATTCTGCTGGCCGTGTATATTGAGGATGTTCCAATAATCCCGTTGAATAAGAATCTGTTTGAGCGGATGTTTGATTTCCTAAAACGTCCGGTAATAAGCGCACCGTTGCATCAATCATCACCATTGCGCCAAGTTCGCCACCAGTCAAGACATAATCACCTAAAGAGACTTCATCCGTAACTAGCGAACGGATTCGTTCATCATAGCCTTCGTAATGTCCACAAATAAATACTAAATGTTCTTCATTCGAAAATTCTTCCGCCATCGCTTGATCAAATCGTTTACCAGCTGGATCCAATAAAATCACACGTTTTTTTGTTTCAGGATTTGCTTGTTCAATTGCTTTGATATTGTCATAGATAGGTTGGACTTTTAACAACATCCCTGCCCCGCCACCATATGGATAATCATCGACCGTTTGGTGTTTATTATCGGAATAGTCTCTAAAATTAGAAACATTGATCTCTAACAATCCTTTATTGACCGCTTTACCGATGATCGATTCACCCATTGGTCCTTCAAACATTCGTGGGAAGAGTGTTAAGACATCAATTTTCATCATCGATCAATCCTTCTGGAATCTCGACGTAAATGACCCCATTTTCTAAATCAACTGTTTTAACCACTGAATCAATATAAGGAAGCAAAACATCCTTTTTCTTTGGTCGTTGGACTACCCAAACATCGTTAGCACCTGGTGAAAGAATTTCTTTGATTTTACCTAATTCATTTCCATTTTCCTCAACGACCTTTGCTCCAATGATCTCATGATAATAAAATTCATTTTCTGGCAACTCGATCGTTTCTTCTTTTGAAACTTTTAAAATACCGTCTCGATATTTTTCAACATCATTGATTGAAGGATGCCCTTCAAAACTTAACAAGTCAAAATTTTTATGTTTACGATGACTTTTGACGGTTAATTCAATTGGCGCTTTCTTCTCTTGAAACAAGGTAAGTACAGCACCTTTTTTATATCGTTCTTCTGGAAAATCTGTGGTAGAAATGACGCGCACTTCTCCTTTGATCCCTTGAGTATTTACGATTTTTCCAACATTTAAATATTCAGTCAACTTGTATCCCCTTTTCCTTTTCACACATGTTTCAACCAAACAATGGTTTTTAAATGGCTGAACGTGTTTTTGACGTATCTGCCTTATTTTAGCATGTGTGCATATGCAATTCTACTTTCTTTTCGCTTTTCTATATCATTTTCCAATCATTTATTGGTTCATAGAAACAGCCATTTTCAATGCGGAAAGAGTATCTTTGTGGGTAACAGTATAAACATTTTTAGGCTCTTGCCAGCTTACTTGTGTAGCTTGTTGGGAAGAATCATTCATTTCAACCGTAATTTTCCCGTACTTCTCAGGCGCAGGCAAACTTGCTTTTTCTAAGTAAGCAACGATTTCTTTGGCTAACGGTACAGGATCTTGTCCTTCAATATTACTTGCCCGGACACGAATACTCCAATTTCCTTCTTGCCATTCTAGAATACTAGATCCCGCCGCTCCTTGTTGATAGCCAGTAATATTGTAGCCCAAATCGACTTGTCGGCCGTTTGTATCAACCGTAACTGGTTGCAAGGCATCAATTGCTTCTTGACTAGAAGCAAAACCATATTGGTAAAGATAAGAAGCCATCGGGGTTTCTTGGTTTAACTCTTTGGCATTTAAGACATAGGCTTTCGGTAGATCATAGTATAAGATCGAAAAGCCCTGTTTGGTTTCGGCAGCAGCGATGTTTAATTTCCCTGTTGTAATCGGCATCTCTTGTGGCATCGGTGTCGTTGGGTATTTTTCTTTCAGTTCTTCAAATGCGGTTTGTGCTTGTTTATTCTGTGTAGATGTTTCTGTTTTTGTAGTCGCCGTTTCCGTTGTATTTCCAGACATCTCAGAGCTTTCACTCTTTTTGGTTGTTGATTGAGTATCTGTTTCTTTGGAAGTACTATGACTCGTTGAATGAGTCGCTGGTGTCACCGTATCAGTTGTTTCAGTAGAATTATTTGTCCCTTGACAGGCACTTAAAAGTAAAAGAGCTGGTATCAATAATGCAACTTTTTTCATAGGTATCTACTCCTTTCTATATATTAAGGATACGCTTTCTATAATCATTTGCCAAGTAGTCACCTCAAAAAGAAAAAAGCTGTCTCGTCAAGACGAAACAGCTTTTTTTATTCCTTATGATCGATGATATTTAAACGCACTTTTTTCGGTGCATTTGTTCGTACCCCGTAAACGATCGTCCGAATTGCTTTCGCAACACGCCCTTGTTTACCGATGATACGACCAATATCTTCAGGAGCCACAGTTAGGTTATATTCATAGAAGTCTTTTGACTCAGTGACTTCTAACTGGACTTGTTCAGGATAAGTGACTAACGGACGAACGATTGTTAAGACTAATTCGCTTAAATCTTTCATATCCGATCACCTTATTTCTTTGAGAATTTAGCTTCGTGGTGTTTTTGCATAACGCCTTCTCTTGAAAGGATGTTACGTACAGTATCAGAAGGTTGCGCACCTTTAGATAACCAGTTAAGAACTAAATCTTCTTTTAAAACTACTTCTGCAGGGTCTTTCAAAGGATTGTAAGTACCTACAGTTTCGATGAAACGTCCATCACGAGGAGAACGTGAATCAGCTACGACGATACGGTAAAAAGGACTCTTTTTAGAACCCATACGTTTTAAACGGATTTTAACTGCCATTATATATTTCCACCTCCATTGTTTTATTCACAAGTTGTAGTGTAACAGTTTTTTTTTACCCTGTAAAGCTTTTTTTCTTTACAGCTAATAAAAAATTTTTTCAACTCTCTTTTTTATTGAAAAAAAGAATTCCTGTCACTAAAAAGGCAGCAATCATCAAACCTGTTACCACTAAAGAAAAAGAATAGTTACTCGAATCAATCCTTTCCCCCAATGCGTTCGAAACTGTCGTTAAATAAAAAGGAGAATACTCAGCAACTTTTGTAAACATAGATAACAGATAACAGCCAGCCACACAAATCCCTCCACAAGCTAGCACAAAATAGCCAGAAGAAATAAAGGAGGACAACCATAGAAATAAAGTATATAACCACACACCCCATAAATAATAATAAAAACTTCTTGTCCCTAATTGAATAATCAGCTCATTATCCCAATAAATAGCAGTATAAAAGTAAGTAATGAAGGAGCAACCCCAAAAACTAACTGCCCAAAAAAACTGTCCCATGATCCATTTAGTAAAATAAATTTTCCAGCGAACCATCCCTTTGGTTAAAAGATTAATCAATGTTCCTTTTTGATATTCATTCGTCAATGTCGAGCTAAACAATAACAAAAACAATAAAAGAAACATAGGCATGTTTTTATAAAATTGTCCCCAAGAAGTCAGCGCATCTACATTGACTTCCCCGATTTTCATACCAGATGCTGCTAAATTTTCTGACATCGATTGAACGATGTAGGGTGTTAATTTGGCTATCAGTGGATTCATGATCCCAAAAATGATCGTTAATGAAAGCAACAGTAATAATCTACCTGTACGCCAATTTTCCTTCCATTCTTTTTTTGAAAATGCGAGTAATTGCTTCATTTGTCCACCACTTCCATAAAAATTTGTTCTAAGGAAGGTTCTAAACGATGAATCGATTGAATCGGTAATTTGTGATCAACAATTAAAGATAGTGCACGAAGTAAGTCTTCGTTAGTTCTGCCAGGATAAATAAGGGTTTCATTTTTCATGATTGCTCCCGGCAAAAGCGATAAAAATTCTTGAGAATGTTTCACAGTTGGAAATTGGATTTCAAATCCTTCATTTTTAGGATGGGTTTTCAATTCTGCTACCGTGCCTGATAAAACGATTTCTCCTTTATTTAAGAAAGCCACTTCATCACAAATTTGTTCCACGTCTGATAGAATATGTGTGGAAAAAAGGATCGTTGTTTGCTCTTTGACACGTAATAAGATATCCAAAATTTCTTTACGCCCCAATGGATCCAACGCCGAAGTCGGCTCATCACAAATAAACAGTTTTGGTTCGTTCAGTAACCCTTGGGCAATCCCCAAACGTTGCTTCATCCCTCTTGAAAAAGTCCTAATCCTTTTTTTCTCGTGAGCCAATCCGACTAACGCTAATAACTCTTGCGTTTTTTGTTGGATTTTATGTTTAGGCATCTCGGTGATTTCCCCGCATAATTGCAAATACTCTTCGGCGGTAAGGTAGTCATAAAACATCGGAATATCTGGCAAATAGCCGATCCAGCGATTCGTTTTTGTTTGACCATAGTGAACCGTTTCATCATTAACCTTGATTGTTCCAGCATCTTTTTTTAGCAACCCCAAAATCAATTTCATCGTTGTCGTTTTCCCTGCACCATTTTTTCCAATAAACCCAAAGATCGTCTTTTCCTTGACGGTAAGGGAAAGATGGTTCAACACTTTTTTTTCACCAAAAGATTTTGATACATCGATTAGTTCAAGGATCGCCATTATGCCTCCTCCTTACCGAACACGAAATACAAGATTGGACCAACAAATTGAAATCCTATGAGAATTACGATGATCCAGAGTGTTCGACTGCCAAATCGATAATGCGTATGAGTCAAAATATGATAAAGGGCATAAAAAAATAATCCAAGTTGTATGATCACTAACGGGATCAAAAATGGTAAAAACTCGTTAATATGCATTTGTTCCACCTACCAATTTCGTCTTTTTATTTGATGCTGCATTACCCCAAGTCATGCGATGATGTGTACCGATGTTTCAATGAGAAACATTCTTTATCAAAAGTTCATGTACTACACTCTTTTCTAAAAAAATCACACAAACTCCTTTAGACAAGACTTCTATTCACTAATTATAGAAGATCCATGTCAAGTGATGCAAATATATATACGTAATAACTACTATAAGTAGTCGAAAAAAGTAGTTAAGTTAGTCGCTATGTTCCTCAAGTGTTTTTATTTGCTGAGTTTACTTATTTTTTGTAAGATAAATATAGAAAGTTTGAAGGAGGAATTGTTTTATGACTAAAAAAATTGGATTTTTTGTAGGTAGTTTGCGTAAGGATTCGTACAATAGAAAAGTAGCAGAGGCTTTCGCTAACTTGCTACCTGAAGGATATGAAGGTGTTTTTGTAAAGATTGATGATCTGCCTTTTTATAACGAAGATCTTGAAACTCCAGAGAATGCTCCTGCTGAATGGAGTCGTTTCCGTGATGAGGTCAAGGAATTAGCAGGTGTTGTTTTCGTTTCTCCAGAATACAATCGTTCGGTTCCTGCTGTACTTAAAAATGCACTAGATGTAGGCTCTCGCCCTTACGGTCAAAGCGCATGGGATGGCAAACCTGGGTTAGTTGTCACTGCTTCCCCTGGCGGTATCGGTGGATTTGGCGCGAACCATCACCTACGTCAATCACTTGTATTCTTAAATGTTCCTACCTTACAACAACCTGAAGCTTATATTGGCAATATTGCAAACTTAGTTGATGAAGAAGGTCATATTGTGGAAGGAACACTCAGCTTCTTCCAAACGATTCTAGATGCTTATCTTGATTTTTTAAATAAATTAACTAAGTAAAAATTAGCTTTGATAAGCGATGGGTCGAATCAAATAGATCATATATGAAGGAAACAATCGAAAAAAGGTTGTGGCATGTCTAGCTCTGAAAAACAAGCCGAAGAATCCGAAAATAGCTTCTCCTATTTTTGGAATTCTTCGGCTTGTTTTCCTATTTATGGTCAAAGTACTATCACTACTAGAATCTGTCATACTAGCATAGCCCCCGCGATCTAATTATTTACTTATTTGTTCAGTTTTGAGCTGAGTAAATTGTTTCATTCTATTTTCTATCTCATTATAGGCCTTATTTCCATGAAGTACTTTGACAATTTTACCACTTTCCATAAAGATGACTGCTGGCACGCTAACCACACCAAGTTCATTATAAAATTTTTTAAAATTAGATACTTCTTCTTCATTTCCAGTAGTATTCAGGTAATTGATTCTCAGACCTTCTTTACTTAAAAATGAACTTAATTTTGGCTTAAAAATGATACATTCTGGACAATTGTCTCTTCCCACATAAATAACTGTATCTTCATTACTTTTAATTAATTCCTTGATTTCATTTATAGATGTTTCCTTAAACGGTTCTTTATTTAATACAATACTATTCATTAAGAGAACTTGTAGCAAAATGGCAAACAATGAAATTATTAAATATATCATTTTCTTATAGCGTTTTGTATATGTAATTCCTAATATTACAAAAGTGAAACAAAAATAAAATAATAGAATTTGTATCCCAAAATTCTGATTAAAATTAAATTCAATTGCGTTTCCTAAATCATTCGTATTCCCTATGACAGTAAATAAATTATAAGGTGCGTGAAAATTTGTTCCATAAAAAAAACTGATCAAGCAAATAGGGATAATTGACATGATTAACATCAAAAATGTAATAAAAAATGATATACCGCTACATTTTAAAAGATCAACGAATATTTTTCTCATAGACTTTCCTTCTCCCATCTAAAATTAATAATAGAAATAGTTACTAATATACCGATTAATAATAATAGTACTATCAGAAAGAGATGGATAGAAATTGAAAAAACATTAATCCAATCAAATCTCCTTAATTTATCATTTTATAGAAAGTAAAGTAATCGTTTACTTTTATATATGTAAATCGTATACCCTTGTATTATTTTAGTAAAGGGGAAAATTTCCCCACACAACACCTTTTAAATACAATATGTTACCTATATAATTCAAGGTGAAGCGCTTTATATTAAGGGGTGATTTGTATTTTCTATGCAAGGTGGTTAAAACGAAAAAGATTAAAGGCAAATTATACTCAAACATTTGTTGCAAATTATCTCAATGTAAGTCGAGAAACCGTTTCTTGTTGGGAAAGAGGAAAAGGAAGACCTAATTACGAATGTTTGCGCAATATTTTTAATCTTTATCGTTGTAGTGATAAAGAAATCGCTCAATTTATTAACATGAGAGACGATTAAGACTTAAGTTAGTTATAATATACATCATACTAACTTAAGTCTTAATCGCCTTCTCTCTTGATTTAATCAAACTATTTTTAAACAGTAATACTTGCCATCACAACATAATCTTTCCCATCATATTCCACGATTACTTACATAATGCAATTCAATGAACTCTCCAAAATAATTAGTATCAACTAGTTTCAAGCGTTCTTCGTATGTGCCTTCTTGAAACAATCGAATACCTTCTCCCAAAAGCACAGGTGCGATTTGGATCCACCATTCATCAATCAAATGATTTTCGATCAAAGGTTTCAACAAATTCCCACCACCAACGACCCAGACTGTTTGGTTAGAATGTTCTTTTATGTTTTTCACGAATGAAACGGGATCTTCATGAACAACTGTTGCATCATTTAATACCAGCTCTTTATTAGAAGAAAATACAAAATTCTTTTTTTCAGGATACAGATGGTCAGTTGCTAACAATTTTTTTGCTTCCTGATAAGTTTTTCTTCCCATAATCGTTTGATCAATTGTTTGATAAAAAGCCTCGTAAGTTGTTTTTTCTCCAGTTGGTGTGTCAAATAACCACTGTAAACTATCCTCTTTTGTTGCTAAGTAGCCATCTAAACTAATGGCACCATAAAAGACGATTTTCCCCATCATATTCACTCTCCTTTTCCCATCTGGCTGACTTCTTGTTTGCGAAAGCAATGATCTAAATGATCATTGACAATTCCCACAGCTTCTAAAAAAGCATATATCGTTGTGCTTCCGATGAATTTAAATCCGCGTTGTTTTAGATCTTTGGCGATTTGATCAGATAACGGGCTCGTTGTTGGTACCTCATTTTGTTCTTTATACGAGTGATTGATCACTTGATGATCCGAAAATGACCACAAATAATCCGCAAAACTACCAAATTCATGTTGGATTTTTTGGACACCCTGAGCATTGGCTACCGCTGCTTCAATTTTACGACGGTTACGAATGATCCCTTTATTTTCCATCAACTCATTGATTTTTGCTTCTGTATATTCGGCTACTTTACCGATCGAAAAAAAGTCATAAGCTTCATCAAAGGAGGCACTTTTATTCAAAATCGTTTGCCAGCTTAATCCCGCTTGATTGATATCTAACATCAATTTACGAAAAAGTAATTGATCATCATATTCTGGAACACCCCAAACTGTGTCATGATAATGTTTCATACTTGCTGTTTGCTCACCCCAAGGACATCTTCGTTTCATTCTCTTCACCTCTTAGCTTTATTGTACCATTCCTTTGTTTCTCTATCTAAAATGAGGAACGCTATGGCAGGTAGTTTTTGAATTGGGTTTATCTAGTATGCAAAAAAAGAATCGCAAAGCCAGCAGAAGCTAACTCAACGATTCTTTCGATGGATGAAACGGTAAACAAAATTCTACTATATAATAGAAGTACGATAGACGTACGATAGAAGCTTTATTTCCGTTTTTTCTTTTTCTTTTTGTTTTTCTTGATCATGCGATTCATCGCCATTTTTCCAAGTTTTCCTTTGACACCTGTGCCAAACATTTGGTCCATTCCAGGAATATTCATATCTCCCTTAGACATTTGTTGCATCATTTTGCGTGATTCTTTAAATTGCTTAATCATGCGGTTAACTTCAACCACACTGTTACCAGAACCTGCGGCAATCCTTCTGCGACGACTTGGATTCAATAAATCAGGGTTTTCTCTTTCTGCAGGTGTCATTGAGTAAACCATTGCTTTTTTACGTTCGACATCTTTAGGATCTACTTTGACATTTTCAATCCCTGGTACTTGGTTCATCCCAGGAATCATTTTGATCAGATCTTCTAACGGTCCCATCCCCATCACTTGATCCAACTGTTCAATGAAATCATTGAAATCAAATGAATTTTCCCGCATTTTTTTCGCTAATTCTTCTGCTTTTTTCTCGTCATAGTCTTGTTGCGCTTTTTCGATCAACGTCAACATATCGCCCATACCAAGAATACGGCTTGCCATACGGTCTGGGTGGAAAACTTCAAGATCTGTTAATTTTTCCCCTGACCCGATGAATTTGATTGGTGCGCCAGTCACAGAACGGATTGAAAGTGCTGCACCACCACGTGTATCACCATCTAATTTAGTAATAACTACCCCAGTAATCCCTAGTTGTTGGTTAAAACTATCTGCCACATTGACAGCATCTTGACCGGTCATCGCATCGACAACCAACAAGATTTCATTTGGTTGTGTTAATTCTTTGATTTGTTTCAATTCATCCATCAGGGTTTCATCAATATGCAGACGCCCCGCCGTATCGATCAGAACATAATCATTTTTCTTTTCTTTTGCTAATTCCATCCCTTGACGAACGATCTCAACTGGACTAACATCTGTTCCCATATCAAAAACAGGTACGTCTAATTGTTGCCCTAGAACTTTCAATTGATCGATCGCAGCTGGACGATACACGTCACCTGCGATCAGTAAAGGTCGTGCATTTTCATTTTTCTTTAAATAGTTGGCTAGTTTACCAGTAAACGTCGTCTTACCTGCCCCTTGCAAACCTGCCATCATGATGACTGTTGGAATTTTTGGTGATTTATTCAATTCAACAGTTTCTGCCCCTAAAGTGATCGTCAATTCTTCATCAACGATCTTAACGATTTGTTGTGCAGGTGTTAAACTTTCTAATACTTCTACACCAATCGCCCGTTCTCGAACACGCTTCGTAAAGTCTTTTACTACTTGTAAGTTTACATCGGCTTCTAGTAATGCAAGGCGGATCTCCCGCATCATTTCTTTGACGTCAGCTTCTGAAACTTTCCCTTTTTTTCTTAACTTGCTCATTGCCTGTTGAAGGCGCTCAGTTAAATTTTCAAATGCCATGATTTCTTCATTCCTTTATTCTTCAATTTCTTGGATCTGTTTCACATAATCAAGGAGAACTTCATCTTTAGGATAAGTTTCCTTTACATAAGTTTTCATTTTTTCTAATAACTGTTCCCGAACAATATAATTAGAGAAAAGATGGAGTTTCTTTTCATAATCTTCTAAAATCTTACTGGTTCGTTTGATATTATCGTATACTGCTTGGCGACTTACTTCATACTCTTCTGCTATTTCTCCTAATGAAAAATCGTCTGCGTAATACAACTCCATATAATTCATCTGTTTTTCGGTTAAAAGCGTAGAATAAAATTCAAAAAGTGCGTTCATTCGGTTCGTTTTCTCGATTTCCATTCTGTTCACCTCGCAATTTCAACCATTCTTCATCAGAGAGTACGGTCATCTTTTGTTGGATAAAATAAGCAGTTGCTACACCAGTTCCAGACTTCAAGGTTCCTGAAAAACTCCCATCATAAATAAGAGAGGAACCACAAGAAGGACTTTTCGCTTTTAATATCACTAAATCTATTTCTTGCTCTTTTAATTTTTGATAAGCATGGATTGCCCCTTCTTGGTAGGCTTTTGTGACGTCTTCACCATTTGTAGTAATCACTTTTGCCTGACCATTCCAAACGTCAAATCCATCGCCACCAACGATTTCTGCTGGGGCTCTAGGAGTTGAAAGACCGCCCATTACTTCAGGACAAACCATGATCGCTTTACCTTCAGCGACCAGTTTCTTTAATTCCGGCACAGCTTTTTCTTGTCCATCATACCGACATAAGACACCGCCTAAACAAGCGCTAATTCCGATCAATTGCCACTCACTCCTTTATCCAACAAAGTGCCTTCCTATTATACCATTTATTTAGTTGGTAAAATAGTCCTTCTACTGGATTCTATGCTAAAATAAGAAATGTCTATTCATGACACTTAATTAAAAAACCCAGGCATTAGTTGATAGCTGTTTTTAAATAAACAAAAAGAATGAACGCAAGAAAAGGGAGAAGTTATGAAAAAAGTATTAGTGGTAGATGATGAACCTTCAATCGTCACATTGTTGACATTCAATCTGGAAAAAGAAGGGTATCAAGTAACAAGTGCTTTAGACGGACAAAAAGGACTGGAATTAGCACTGGAAGAACCTTTTGATTTTATGATTTTAGATGTGATGTTGCCTTCTATAGATGGTATGGCAATCACCCAAAAGTTGAGACAAGAAAAAATTGATACTCCAATTTTAATGCTTACAGCCAAAGATGACCAGGTCGATCGGATCATCGGTTTGGAAATTGGTGCTGATGATTATTTAACAAAGCCTTTCAGCCCTAGAGAAGTACTTGCTCGAATGAAAGCTATTTTTCGCCGCATCGAACCACGCCATGTCCAACAAGAAGAAGCAGAACCTGCTTACCTAACGATTGGACAGATCAAAGCAGATTTAACGAATTTTCAAGTAACCGTAGAGGAACGACCGATCGAATTAACGCCAAAAGAATTTGAACTGCTCGTTTATTTTATGAAACGAAAAGATCGTGTAATTGATCGTGATACGCTGATAAATCGCATCTGGAATTTTGATTTTGCAGGTCAAAGTCGAATCGTTGATGTCCATGTCAGTCACTTAAGAGAAAAAATCGAAAGAGACCCTAAACATCCAAAATATTTAGTGACAGTTCGCGGTTTTGGCTATAAATTTCAGGAACCAAAACGATGAATTGGAAAAAAATTTCTGAGCGTGTCTTCTTTTTCATTCTCTTAGTGGGACTGTTTTTCGGTGGCTGGCAAATGATTTCTCAATATTTCAAACAACAAATCATCGAGCAACAAGAAAGCTATCTTTCAAAAAAAGGGCAATTGCTGATCCAGCAATTGACTATTGATGATTTATCTTCGAAGCATAATCAAGCAGTTTTAACAGACTTTGTTCATCAATCAAATGAACGACTAACCTTATTAGCTCCAAATGGTACAATCCTATTCGATACGACCGATCACTCACTACGAGGGCAGCGAAATACTCGTCCAGAAATCAAAGCAGTCCTTGATGGCGGCTCACTAGGTACTTCTTTAAGAATGAGCAGTACGTTAAAGGAAGAACTATTATATGTAGCACTACCGATCAAGAAGAATGGGCAGTTGGAAGCCATTATTCGAATCGCAGAACCAACAAATGGCTTTTTGCCAAGAACAGAAAATTTTCGTCGTTGGGTCTTTTTCTTCTTTTTGGTTTTCTTCGTTGTTTTGTCCAGTATGAGCTATTATTTGGTTTATCAACGTAACCGTCCCTTGAAAACCGTGCTGCCCGTCTTAAAGAAAATGGTCAAAAACCCTGATAAAACCGAGACCATCATGCAAACTTCTGATCAATGGGAAGAACTTTACCAAACGATCAATGCTTTGAGTGAACAAATGAGTAAAGTCTATCGTGCCTATACGACCACTGAAGAACAATTGTATACTCTATTGAATGAATTAATGATTGGTGTCTTTTTGATCGATTCAGAGTCACATCTGCGGCTATTGAATCCAAAAATGCAGGCACATTTAGGGGTACATGATTATCAGCCTAATCAACGGTATACTGAGATCATTCAAGAGCCAAAATTAATCCAATTGATTCATCAAGTTACGCCAAATGAACCATTGATCCATCAAGAAATTACTATTTCAGAGGGACAACAAACATTAGACATCAGCTTACGTTACTTCAATAGTTCTGAAGAGACTGGGCAGATTCTAGGCGTGGCTTATGATCTCACAAAAGTAAGACGATTAGAAAAACTGCAAAAAGACTTCGTAGGAAATGTTTCTCATGAACTTAAAACACCGGTTACTTCATTGATCGGATTTACTGAAACACTGCTGGATGGAGCCAAAGATGACCCAAAAATATTGAATGAGTTCCTATTGATCATGCAAAAAGATGCGATACGTTTAGATAAGCTGATCCGAGAAATCATTCAGCTATCAAAAGATGAAGAAACGGCACACGAAACGCAAACCATCCATTTAGCAACTTACTTTGAACAAATCATTCAAAGTTACCAACCAATGATCGAAAAGAAACACTTAACCCTGGAAATGCAACAGAAAGAACAATCATTTACAACTCAAACTGAACTCTTATACCCGATCATCAAAAATTTGATCGAAAATGCAATCCAATATTCTAAAGAATCAGAGAAAATAATCATCCGTTACGAGGTTGACAACCAATTGACATTCTCTGTCCAAGACTTTGGTATTGGGATTGATCGTGAAGATCAAGAAAGAATCTTTGAGCGCTTCTATCGAGTGGATAAAGCACGTAGTCGACACTCAGGTGGTACTGGTCTAGGTCTGGCTATTGTGAAAGATTACGTCAATCTCTTGGGTGGTACGATCAAAGTGGAAAGTCATCCAGGAATGGGGTCGACTTTTACCGTCACCATCCCTCCAGCATGAACACCTTTAAATCTTCAAAAAAATAAATGAACAAGTGAAATAGCGGAACAGAAAAAAATAGGCGGTTGGCATAACCGCCTATTTTTGTTTTGTCTATCTGTTAATCGTGTTTATTGTCTACTGAAAACAGCACTTTGAGCCAGAACCAAATAGACCGTTTTTTCTTTCCATCCTTCAACTGGCTGTAATTTTCAATCATTCGCGAATACTGCCGGAAAATCGAGTCCGCCGCAAAAAATAGAATCAAAAGCAACAGAATCGAAACGGGTGAAATAGCGGAGATAGAAAATAATTTATGCAGAAAGACGACTGAAAATAAGATACCTGCTGCACAAAATAAAATGATCCGCCCTCTGAATTGGTTCAATGGGTGACAAATTTTATAGAGTACGAGAAAACCAACCGCTGTCAGTAGCATCGTTGAAGCCGTGGAAACATCTGTCTTATTCAAATGCAAGATGACACCGCCTACCACTAAAGTCCCCACGACAGTCATATCTGTTAGCCCACCAGGAATGGCTTTTTCTAAGACATTCACAATAAACTTTCCTTCAATTCGATTTTTGTTTTCTTCAAGAGCAAGTAAAAACGATGGCAAACCAATCGTAAACAGACTAATCAATGTAATTTGAGAAGGCTCCAACGGATAAGTCAGTGCGAACAAGACAGAAAAGACGGAAAGTAAGAAAGAAAAAATATTTTTTACTAAAAACAAACTAGCAGATCGTTCAATATTATTAACAACTCGCCGACCTTCTGCTACGATCTCAGGCATTCTAGAAAAATCAGAATCTAATAAAGCAACTTGCGCAGCTTGGATCGTTGCTTCGTTGCCAGAAGCCATAGCGATACTACAATCAGCTTCTTTCATTGCTAAAATATCATTGACACCATCACCAGTCATCGCAACTGTATTTTTTTGTTTAAGAAGCTGAACGAACTGCATTTTTTGTTCAGGCTTAACCCGTCCAAATACGGTGTATTTTTCCACTGCTGAGAGATAATCTTCCTCAGCAAGTTGAGAAACATCAATATATTGGTCTGCATTAGCAATGCCCGCCTGTAATGCGACAGTTGAAACGGTCTGCGGATTATCCCCTGAAATCACTTTGATTGCTACCCCTTGTTCCTTAAAATAAGCAAATGTGTCAGGGGCTTCTTTTCGAATTGGGTTGGCAATCAAAAGATAAGCAAGCGGAATCACTTCTGCTTCTAAAAGTGCTTCGCTCAATATTCCTTGGTAACTACCGAAAACCAACACACGATAGCCCTGATCAGCATATTGACTAAATTCATTTTTAACTGTTTCGAAACGTTCACGTAAAACCATTTCTGGCGCTCCTAATACATAGACCCCATCCGCAAATGTTACGCTACTGAATTTTTGTACCGACGAAAAAGGCAAGATAGATAAAGGCTCTTGATCTGTAGGCTTATTAAAGTACGTTTTGATTGCTTGCATCGTCGCATTGTCATTTGCCATAGCTTTAGCATAATCTGAAATGAGTTCTTGAATCCTAGTTGCCTGTTGCTCCGCCTGCTCATTTTTAGCAATCACTAGTTTTTGTACAGACATCTGATTTTCAGTAATAGTTCCCGTTTTATCTACACATAGTACATTAACCCTTGCTAAAGTCTCTATGCTTTTCATATCATGTAATAATACTCGTTGCTTAGCTAAACGAGCGGCACTCATTGCTAGAGCGATCGTTGTCAATAAGTACAAGCCTTCTGGTATCATCCCGATTAAAGCTGCTTCCATGGCTACCACACTTTCTTTGATCGTGTTGCCATTAAAAAAGTAACTTTGTGAAAACAAAGTGATGCCGATGGGAATAATAATGATCCCGATCCATTTGATTAATTTATTCAGCGAAGCAATCATTTCTGATTGTTCGCCTCCTCCCATTTTTTTTGCTTTTGCTGTTAATTGGGAGATGTAAGAGTCATAGCCAACCTTGTCTAATCGTGCATAAGCCTTACCAGAAACGACAAAGCTCCCTGACATCAAATAATCATCTACTTCTTTCACGATCTCATCTGCTTCACCTGTCAAAAGTGCTTCGTTGACTTGTAATTTACCGTCTAAGACATAACCGTCTGCAGGAATCTGTTGACCCGTTTCGAGCAAGATGACATCATCTAAAACTAATTCCTCCATATCGATCTTATTGGCTACGCCGTTTCTTACGACTGTGACTTTTGCTGCATTCAGTACACTCAAATTATCTAATATCTTTTTTGAGCGAATCTCTTGATAGATAGCAATTCCCGTGTTTGCAAGAATCACTGGCAAAAAAGTCAAATTTTTATAGGAACTAACTAGACATAATAAAACTGCTAAGACGATAAAAATCAAATTAAAATAAGTAAATATATTTTGCAAAACGATTTGTTTGTTCGTTTTAAATGATGGGTCGATCGTTTCATTTGTTGCTTGAGCATGCACTCGTTCTGCAACTTGCTCATCTGTTAGCCCCTCTCGATAATCGGGAGCATATCTTGTAATATTTTTAACTGAAGTTTGATCTTTTTCAACTTCCGTTTGATGACTAAATATTCTCATTTACCGTTTACCTCGATTATTAGTATTATATTTACCTTAATACATTTGTAAAAAAAAAGCCTATGAAATGACTAATAAATATCTTTCATTACTGTCATATTCATTTGCAGGAAATAGCTAAAAAAAAGCATGCCCATTAAAGGCACACTTTTAGGGGTAGCAGATTTGAGTACATGATTGCTTATTTTAAGTTTCCTTCAGCATCACGTTCTACTTTCATCGCAGTAATTGGTAAGTAACCGAGTTCTTTCACCGGTCCTTGTTGGATTTCGTCTGTCATCATATAATCTAAAAATTTTTGAACTTCCGGGGAAGGCTCACCATTTGTATACATGTGTTCATAAGACCAAATTTTCCAACTGTTGTCAGCAACATTTTCTTCTTTTGGTTCTACACCATCAATACTTAAAGCCTGTGTTTTATCATCCAAATAAGAAAAAGCAAGGTAGCTGATTGCGCCAGGAGTTTGGCTAACAATTTGTCGAACAGTTCCTGATGAATCCTGTTCTTGTGATTGTACTGGAGTAGCACCATCTAATCCCCACTTTTCAAAAGTAGCTCGTGTACCACTACCATTTGCCCGATTGATGACATTGATTTTTTCATCTTTCCCACCTAGTTCTTGCCAATTGGTAATTTTTCCAGTGAATATATCAATTAATTCCTGTTTTGTAATATTTTTGACGTTCGTGTCTTTATTGACGATTGGCGCCATACCTACCACCGCAACTTTATGATCCTTTATTTTACTTGCATCTACGCCTTCTTTTTCCTCAGCAAAGACATCGGAGTTTCCGATTGTCACTGCCCCAGACTCGACCTGACTTAACCCAGTACCACTTCCGCCACCTTGGACAGAGATTTGATAGTTGGGATTTTTTTGGACAAAACTTTCTTGTGCTGCATCGACTAGAGGTTGGAGCGCAGTAGATCCGACAGCCACGATTTTGACTTGATCGCCAGAAGTTGCAGAATTATTTTGTGCTGCGGAGCCATCCGTGCTACCAGAACCGGAACCACAGCCAGCTAACATAAGACCTAAAACACCTAAAGAAAATAATACTTTTTTCATTGATATACCCCTTTCTTATTTACAAGTAAATTGTAGCAATCCACTGTAAATCCTGCATATTGAAGGTGTAAATATCCAGTTAATTTATGTAAAGTTATCGTAAATCGAAGCCAAATAAAAAGGCTTCGTACTTTTTGATGTTGGTGAAATTCACCGACAAATTTTTTATGATGTAAAAATAGAGAGAAGAGCCCCCCTGAAATCCTTTAAACCATGATCCGTCACGTAAAACTATTTTAACCAAAAAAAAAACACAGAAAGAAGTTTTCTTCTTTCTGGCCAAATGATTCTAGATTTTCTCTTTACCAACGTCATTTGACAAAAAGCCCAAAAATAAAGGTTAATTTATATCAAAACTAACCTTTAATCCTTTTCTTTCTTCTCTATCTACGATATACTATAATTAAATAGAGGAGCTATGCGCTAACATAGCCCCTCATGTGTAGTCCGTTCAAAGCGGATGGCATATATACAAAACTTTAGAGCCTGTCTACTTCGCCAAAAGTTGAGACGGCTCTATTTTTTTTGTTCTTTTTTGAACTTTAACCAAGCTAAAATCGAATCGCTAGCTTTCGCTACGGCAGTAATTACTACTGCTGCTGCTCCGATAATAGCAATGATTTGATCCAATGAGAACAAATCAGGCATTTCCTTTCTAAAGAGTACGTCCAACAAGCTAATAAGCCCATAGGCATCACGCCCCCTCAATTGGATTTGCCAAACCGCCACAAACTTTCTACAATCATCATTTGACAAAAAGCCCTATTCAAGTAATAGAATAGCAATTGGGATTAATGATTCTACTATGATTGAAGAAGTAGCAATATGCTATATTTAATGTCATGCAGAACAACACTTCGCAAACAAAGTTACTTTTCAAATTTAGATAAATGGGTTATAATAAAAATGAAAGGGCATGCTGTAACATGCCCAGTGTAGTCCGTTCAAAGCGGATGGCATTTTTTAACAAGTTTAGAGCCTGTCTACTCTGCCAAAAGTTGAGACGGCTCTATTTTTTTTGTTCTTTTTTGAACTTTAACCATGCTAAAATCGAATCACTAGCTTTCGCTATTGCAGTAATTATTACTGCTGCTGTTCCGATGATAGCAATGATTTGATCCAACGAGAACAAATCAGGCATTTCCTTTCTAAAGAGTACGTCCGATAAGCTAATAAGCCCATAGGCACCACGCTCCTTCAATTGGATTTGCCAAACCGCCACAAACTTTCTACAATAATATTATATCATAGAATAAAGATCTTTAGCTTGCCTAAAAAGGCTATTTGAATTTTTTAAATAGGTTGATTATTATACGAAAAGAGATATTTCCTTTGCGGAATATGTAATACATTCAGTTATTTATTCTTTTATATTTCGATTTGATTTTCTTCATTGTATTCTTCTTCAGGCAACATTGCTTCATTCATATCTTCATCCATTGATTGCGTATCTAACTTCTTACTTAGTGAATACTCCATTTCTATGTTTATTCTAGTTTGTTCTACCACTTTTTCTTTGAGTTCTTCCTTTTGTGGGAAACGAAGCTGTTTTTTCGCTATTTCTAACTTCTCTTCTATTTCCTTAAGTTGTTCTTGCTTTCCTGCCATCCTTTCAGGTATTTTTGTTCAGTGCTTTTAAAACGTCGAATCATGTCAATGCCTATTTTGGGATCAAGTAGTGTGATATAAAAAAGGTTTCCTCTTTCTGGCCAAATGATTCTAAGATTCTCTTCTTCAACATCATTTGACAAAAAGCAAAAAAAACACTGTTCGCTACTATCATTTGCTCACATATTTGCTCACAATGTTTACTTTTTATTGAACCTATTTATTAACTTCGCCGGACAGTTTTTCTTCTATTCTTAATTTTGCTATAGAATAAAAAATGACTGCTAATAAAAACGAAAGAATCGCTAGATAAAAACTTGGTTTAATGGTCAAAAAGTACATCGAAGTTTCCCCTGTATCTTTCAATCTACTTTCACTTAAGCCATTCGGTCCAACAATGATTCGTGGCAGAATAGAAAAAAAGGAAGTAAAAACCAACATACAAGAAAAATGAATCAAATGCCAATTATAACTATTCATAAATTTATTTGTCAAAATCAAGCTCATACTCACTAAAAAATAGAATAGTGTTAAAATTGGAAAATTTTTCGATACTACAATCCCAGTACCATGAATTAGCCCCAAAATTTCTGCTCCCTGAACAACGGCATTCACCCAAGTAAACGGCAACAGCAGAATTGGAAAAAACCAAAAAAATAAATACAATTGTTCAAGTTTTATTTTCTTTTTCATCACTTTACTCCTACGCGATTTTTTCTTTCACCTACTATAAGCGTTTTCTCTAAAAAAATTAGGGGGAAAATCTTTTTTTTTAGAGATAAGGCTATGAGAGTTTATTCATTTAATCTACAAATTTCAAAAAAGTGTTTGATTATTAGCTGGTTGATTTTAGAATGAAAGTAGAAGAAATCGGATTCACCTGATTGGGGGAACACACCATGAAAAATCATGGAAAAAAATTAATTTTGCTCTTACTTTTCATTCCGTATGTGTACTTCTCTTTACTACTAGATTATCGGTATCATTCTGTTTTTGGCTTGATTTTTTTGATTTTTCTGTCTTTTTACGCTGGCTTTAGCTTCCAGAAAAAGCAACAGTTACTCTTTCTCTTCTTTATTAATATTAGTTCAACATTCATTTCTTATTTGATTTGTCACTATTACTCTGATTGGCATTTCTTTTACCAGCCATTCAAACCAACCCAACTGATTTTACTGCTTTCGGTTTTGTATTTGATCCCTCAAATTCTTGGGGCTTTTTGGGCAAGAATTTTCACTCGTTAAATCAGTGAATCGAAAAAATATGACTAGCAAAGGATCGGTAAACACCCAATTTTTATAGAAAATCAGCTATGATTTCTCATTGATCCTTGTAAAAAAGTCTGAAAAATCATAGCACCGAAAGAAGCAAAAAATAAAAATTTACGCTATTCATTAAAGTTCATGCAGATAGATTTTTTTTATAATAATTTTATCAAATAATTGTGATTGACTGTCTTGTTCACCAATAATCTCGGCAATTACTGTACGACTGTTTGGTTTTCTACGTAACTGATAATTGATCTTTCCAGTTGCGGTCAATTCGTTTAACATATCGACCACTCCTCCAAAGCCCGTCTTTTTCGTAATGAAACCTAGTGTAACCATTCGTTCATCTAAATTTTTAGCAGAAATCGTTACACCAGTAATCAAATAACGTTTCAGTGTTTGTACCAACTCATCTAGACCATCAGAAGTCGAAACGACAGCAGATGTTTGGTCAGCGTAGTTTCCAAGTAGTTCATTACTTTCTATAGGTGCCTGTACTTCTTCATTTGCCTTCTGACGTAAATCTGCTAATTCTTGTAACAGTGTTTCATATTGCTCTTGTGTCAACATCACTCCTGCAACTTTTTCACGATTAAATATATATACACCGGTTTCAGCTTTTCTTGCCTGATCAAATACATCCATCGGTGATCGTTTTACTTCAGTGATTGAAGATGTAGGAACTTCTAATTTCTTTAAATCCAAAAGACATCCTCCTTTACTCATCTTCTTTATTATAACACACCCTTTTCATATGATAAAAATCAATTTTTCGTATCAATCCAATAATCAATATCTGATAGTAGACGATCTACCCCAAAAGAAGGTTGGTAGAAATAAGTCTTTTGATGTTTACTATTATTTAATGGAAAAAAATGGTCCGTAATAATCAATTGTGCATAACTTGGAGGGATTGATCGAGTACAAACATGTATGGAGGTCCGTTTTCGATGTCGCAAGGTCTTATCCAGAACAGAAGCTAGGCGGCGCGCTTCCTCATGATCGTAACGAAAAAAAAAGACGATTTTTACTTCTGGTGGATAGATTTCCAGGTATCCTCTTTCTTGCAAAACTTTAAGTAAAAGTAGGCCCCATTCATACGATGGATATGTAAGTGCTTGTTGTAAAGCCATCCGGTATTGATAAAGTTTTTCATTAACATTCGGCACCAAACGCAAGCTTTCCTGATACTCATGAAATTCCTCTTTGACTACTCTTTCGTGTAGTCCAATTGAGTAACGGAGCCACTCTTGATAGATAACTCGCGTAATCGTTGTTTTATTCGTACTTTCAAATTCACTAGCCAACCAAAACAACGAATCCAATTTCTCTGTTAAGGTCATTAATTTTCGGTAGATTTTCGTTTCTTCAATTTTTTTCCAGTATTTTTCGATAATGATGTTGCAACTTAAACGAACGATACAGCGGTAATTTTTTTCGCGGACAGATAAACGTTGTTCGTGTCGGAATAACAACTCTGGAAAAAGTTCAAAAAAAAGCGTGCGATGTTCGTCTAATATTTTGATTTCGGCATTTTGGGCACGTGTCTCCAACAAATGGATAAATAATTCGGAAAAAGACTGTTCTGTATCCCCAATAAAAAAGAGGGGAAAATCTTTAAGAAAACAGAAAAAAAGATAGCGTATCTTTCTTTCAGAACCATAAAGTTGTTGTTTTCGATAAGAAAAAGACAAATGATATTCACCCAGCCATTTTCTTAGACGCTCTTGTGAGGAGCGATCATACTCTTGTTGATACTCCGTGTTCAAAATCAAATCCTTCAATAAGCAAAAGGATGAGGAGTGGATCAGAAAATCAAACAATAAATAGGGCTCACTGTAACCTTTATTATAAATCAGCTTTACGCTTTTTTTATGTTGAATCAGTTGGATCGGAAAATCTCCTTCTTCTAATCTTTTTAAATATCGATCGTTTTTACATCAACTAATAGTTTTTCTGCTAGATCCGTTTTTTTCCACGATAAATCTTTCATTTGATGGATCAATATAAATAGATTTTGTACATTTTTTGACAATAATCTTTGCCACTTCATTGGCGTTCCCTCACTTATTTTTTACTGTGTGTTTCAGGAGTACGATCAACTATAGATTAATACATCTCCCTATATATAAATTACGAAAAAAAACATTTTTTCTTCTTTAATTCAAACGAAATTCATTAAATTCTAATTTAACAGATCGAAAAAGTTAACTACTGCTATTTTTTTCTTACCGTCACACATTGAACTGTGCAAAATTTCGTACAATGGGAACAACTATGGTTACTGATTATTTCTTGAATACCTCTCTCAACCTCTCTCCTGCCATTTTTTCTTTTCATTTTGTCTACATAAATAAAAAAGACAATCTTTAACGACCTTTGCTAAAATTGATTCGCTGAAAAATAGCTGCTTGCCAGTTTTCATTTGAATAAATTTGCTTGTGTTTGTCCTTAAAGATTGTCTTTTTTCTATTCTTACACTCACTCGTTAATCAAGTAACGTTAACAACTTATTTTAAAGTTAGGGCGTTGAGTGCAACGACCACTGTACTTAGTGACATCAAGACTGCTCCCACTGCTGGGCTTAAAATAAGTCCGATCGGTGCTAAGATTCCTGCTGCTAAAGGAATAGCAATAATATTATAACCAGCGCCCCACCAAAGATTTTGGATCATTTTTCTTCTTGTTTCTTTTGCTAATTCTAAGAAATGCAAGATATCTTTGGGGTCACTGTTCGTTAAGACAACATCTGCAGAATCAATCGCAATATCAGTTCCTGCTCCGATTGCCATACCTATCGTTGCACGTGCTAAGCTTGGCGCATCATTGATGCCGTCACCAACCATGATCACTTTTTTTCCTTGATCAAGATATCTTTGAACGATCGCCTCTTTGTCATCTGGCAGTAGACCACCGTAATATTCATTGATTCCAAGATATTCCGCTACTGCTTGGGCTGCTTTGGGGTTATCCCCAGTCAACATGACTGGGATAATATTTTTTTCTTTGATCGCTTGAATAAACTCTTTTGCTTCTGGTTTAATGACATCTCCTAGAGCAATCACAGCCACTAATTTATCTGAAACTACTAAAAAGCTGACAGTGTTTCCTTGAGATTCATAGTTTTTTAATCGTTCAGGGTCAATTTTTAGTCCTAAACGTTTTGCTTCTTTTCCATTAATAATTTTAACATCTTTGTCTTCCACAGTTGCTTCTAAACCAACACCTGCTAAATTTTTTTGTTCCTGTGCTTGATAAGGAGTAATCTTTTTTTCTTTTAAATAATTCATTATCCCAATCGCTAAAGGATGATTTGCATGTGCTTCTAAAGCACCGATATATTTCAAGATTTCTTCTTCTTGATAAGCTTCATCTAAAATCTCAATACCAGTTACAGTAAATTTCCCTTGGGTCAACGTGCCTGTTTTATCTAACATGATCACGTCTAGATCATTGGCTTGTTCCATCGCATTCCGATTTTTCAAAAGCAACCCATTTTTAGCTGCGATCGAAGTCGAACGAGCAACAACTAATGGAATCGCAAGTCCCAGTGCATGCGGACAAGCAATGATGAACACGGTGACCATTCGTTCTAGTGCATCTGGTAGATTTGCTAGGAAGAGCCAAGCAATAAAGGCGATGATCCCAACTACTAAAGCCACATAAAATAACCATTTTGCTACTTTATCTGATAGAAACTCTAATTTAGATTTTTCTCCTTGGGCTTTTCGTACCATCTCCATTACTTTTGCAAGGTAACCATTTTCGCCAGTACCTGTTACAGTAATTTCAATTGTTCCGTCGCCATTAATTGATCCACCAATGACCGAATCGCCCACTTGCTTTTTAACCCCTTTGGATTCACCCGTAACAGCAGATTCATCAACAATGGTATGTCCTTTGTCGATCGTCCCATCCGTTGGCATCTTGTCTCCAGCACGAACAATTAGACGATCACCTTCATGGACTTCTTTTAAAGAGACGGTTTCTTCAGTCCCGTCTTTTTTCAATCGTTTTACCGATTCAGGTAATAATTCTGCTAATTTTTGTAAAGCATCGCTGGCATTAGAGACTGCATTCATTTCGATCCAATGTCCCAATAACATGATTACGATTAACGTTGCTAATTCCCAGAAAAAATCCATGACATGTGTATGGGGGTTGATGAGGTTGGCTATAAAAGAATACACACTATAAACATATGCGACGGTAATCCCCATAGCAATCAGTGTCATCATTGCTGGACTTTTTTGTTTCAATTCCATTTTGGCTCCGCTTAAGAATGGTTGTCCGCCATAAATAAATAAAATCGTTGCCAGAACCAACACCACCCAATTAGAGCCAGGAAACGTCACTTGAAAAGGAAAGGACATCCCCATCATCGGTGAAAAAAGAATAATCGGAATCGCTAAAATCAGAGAAAGCCAAAATTTTTGCTTAAAGTTCCCCATGTGCATAGAATGATCCATTCCACCCATATTTTCATGACCCATGTGGCTATGATTCATTCCACTCATATCTTCATGATCCATATGGCTATGATCCATTCCGCTCATGTGTCCATGGTCCATCTGTTGGTGCCGTTCCATGTGTCCATGCGTATGGTGTTGATCCATATTTTCCATTTTTCCATGTTCCTGTAAATTATTCTTGGTATTCGTTTGTTCTACAGTTATTTTTTCCTCAGGATTCTTTCCAATAGCGCCCTTTTTATTTGTTTCATTCTCAGGATCTATTCCATTATTCATCTTTTTCCTTCCTTTCCTCTGAAACGATTTATTTGATCGTTTTTCGATTTAAGCTTAAAGAATTCAATAATACACTGATTGAACTAAAGGCCATTGCGCCACCAGCAATGATTGGGTTTAAAAAACCAAAGGCAGCAAAAGGAATCCCGATCGTATTATAAATGAATGCCCAAAACAAATTTTGTTTGATTTTTTTTAATGTGGCAGCTGATAAAGAAATCATTTGATTGATAGAAGTTAAATGACTATTCATTAATGTCACATCGGCTGTTTCCATCGCAATATCGGTTCCACTTCCCATTGCAATTCCAACATCTGCTAAAGCTAGCGCTGGGGCATCATTGATTCCATCACCGACCATGCCAACTTTCTTTCCAGCTTTCTGTAGTTTTTCTACATAGTTGGCTTTTTCTTCAGGTAAAACTTCTGCAAAGATATGGTCAGAATCGATTCCTACTTGTTTGCCGATTGCTTGAGCGGCTCGTTGATTATCTCCCGTAACCATAAATACATCGACACCTTTTTGTTGTAGTTGCTCGATTGCTTGTTTTGCATCTTCTTTGATTTGATCAGCAACAGCGATCATTCCAAGAACCTGTTCTTCGTTGGCTAAAAACATCACTGTTTTCCCTGCCTGTTCTAATTCTAACGCCTGTTCTTGAAATTCATCAAATGAAAGGTTCATTTCAGCTAGTCTCTTTCTAGTCCCAGCAAAATAATGAACACCGTTGATCGTTCCACTGATTCCTGCACCAGGATGAGCAACAAAATCAGTGATTGGCTGAGTTTTTGCACCGACTTTTGCACCATAAGCAACAATAGCTTTTCCTAAAGGATGTTCAGAAGCATGTTCAAGGGAATAGAAAAGGGAAATGATCTCTTTGGGACCGATGACATCTGTTACTTCTGGTCGGCCTTGTGTAATCGTTCCAGTTTTATCCAAAATAATACTATTTAGATGAGCGGCTCCTTCTAACGCTTCGCCACCTTTGATCAATATCCCATTATGAGCACCGACTCCTGTTCCTACCATGATGGCGGTTGGTGTTGCTAAACCAAGCGCACATGGGCAAGCAATGACTAAAACGGACACACTATGAAGCAATGCTAACTGCCAATCCTTCGTGAGCCATCCTGTAACTAATAGTGTCACCAATGCTAAAAACAAAACGATCGGTACGAAAATCCCTGAAATCTTGTCAGCAATTTGTTGGATCGGTGCTTTACTTCCTTGAGCATCTTCCACCATTTGGATGATTTGTGCCAACACCGTATCTTTTCCTATCTGAGAAACTTGTATTTGGATCAATCCATTGGTATTGATCGTTCCACCAAAAACCATATCTTTTTCTTTTTTCTCAACAGGTACACTTTCTCCTGTCAACATGCTTTCATCCAATGCACTAGTGCCAGCAATGATCCGTCCATCTGTAGGTACTTGTTCACCAGGACGAATCACTAAGATGTCATCGATCATGACCTCATCAATTGCAATCGTCTCTTCTTTGCCATCTCTTAAAACTTGTGCTGTTTTTGTCTGAAGGGACATCAACTGTTTGATGGCATCGCCTGTTTTACTTTTTGCTGTATGTTCTAAATACTTTCCAAGTAAAATCAAGGTAATGATCATACTGCTACTTTCAAAATAAAGATCATGGGAATGGCTAGGGAAAAAACCATTATAAATGCTTAATGCGAAGGCTGCAGATGTTCCAATCGCAACTAAGACATCCATATTCGGCGCTTTAGTTTTTAATGCATGATAGGCTCCTTTATAAAAGCGCCAACCTACATAAAATTGCACAGGCAAAGCAAAGAGCAACTGCACAAGAGGCAGATGGAAGAACGACACAATTGGTCCATGACTTCCAAGCATCATGGCAATCATTGCTAACATCAAGGGTAAAGTCAAGATCGCACTAAAGATAAGATCAAACTTCATTTTTCTTAAATAGGTTTGTTTCTCCTCAGCAATTTTTTGTTTATGCGCTTCGTCATATAAAATTGCCCCATAGCCGATATTTTCGACACTTTTGATCAATCTTTCTGTAGTAGTGTCGGTATATTTCACACTTGCCTTTTCAGTGGCTAAATTGACAGTAGCGGACATGACACCAGGTTGTTCATTTAGTTCTTTTTCGATTCGAGCAGAACAATTCGCACATGTCATTCCAGTAATGACAAATGTTTCCATTTTAGTATTCGTTGCCATCAAATCACCTCTGCTTGATAGCCTAATTCATTGATTGCTTGACAAATCTCTGTCGCTTGAACATTTGCTTCATCAAATTTCACAACGGCTTTTTCTTTTTTCAGCTGAACTTTTACTTTTTTGACACCACTGATTCTTCCGACCGCTTCTTCAATCCGAGCCACACAATGGTTGCAACTCATCCCTTTAACTGAAAATTCTTGTTTCATTCTTGTTTCCTCCTTATTACTATTTCTTACATTCACATTGGCCAGGTATACAATTACATTCAATCGTTTCGACTGGCTCTTTTTTATTGAGTTGTTTCATGATCTGCTGAATATCTGCTTGGGTCAATGTCGCTTCTTCAACCAAATCAGCAATCGTCGCACCGACTCTTTTTGCACAAATATGTGAAAAGAGATTTTCAGTAGCACTTCGAACGGTTTCCATCTCGGAAACAGCTGGATGATAAATAAATTTCTTTCCCTCTTGTTCAGTCCAAAGCGCTTCTTTTTTCACCAAACGCCCTAGAAGGGTTTTAACAGTTGCTACTTTCCAATCCATCGAATCAGCTAATATCTGAGTGATTTGTTGGGCATTTGCTTGACCTAAAGTCCAGATAACTCGCATGACTTCCCATTCAGAATCACTGATTTTAATTAATACTCTCTTTTCTTCCATTAGTTTTCCACCTCCATCGATTACATTTGTAAACTTAACTTCGATAATAGATTACAACTGTAATCGTAAATTGTCAACCAATGGGCTTATTTTTTTTCAACTGGTTAATATACTTTTGTCGATCACGTTTATTATCTAAAATGAGTAACTTATTTTTTACTTGCAATGTATCAATCAGTTGGAAGATTCGAGGTTCATTCTTTCGCTTAAAACGCCAAACAAAACACAAAAAATCCAAGTATTCTTTATCCAACTTTTCAGTAAAGTCATTAGGCATGTCAGGTCTGGTCGCACGATCTCGCTTTCTTTTTAAAGTTCGTTTGATGACACGAGCCATTGCAAGATACGTTGGCACTCGTAATAAGATGATTTGATCTGCTTCTTGCAGTCTCTTCCTAGCAGTAGCAAGATAGTTTCCTTCGATGATCCAGTTCTCATGTTTAGCCATAAAGTTTTCTTGCTCTAGTTGAAACCAAACTTGTGCCTTTTCACTATAATCTGTACCATGCCATAAAAAATCTAAGGGTAAAAGAGGAATCTTTGCCGTTTCTTGAATAGTTCTTGCCAGTGTCGATTTTCCAGAGCCACTTTGTCCTAAAATTACTATCTTCATCTTATTCCTCCTCCACTCAAAACTTTTTCTTTTTTTATTTATGATAACATGAGGCACAAAAAAAGAGAGAAACGATCGTTTCTCTCTCAACTCATTATGTTTCAATCAATGTTTCTTTTACATTTTTATTTTTATCACGACGGGCAATCGCTGGTAAGATCATTCCCAACATGATCAAAATAATTGGTGTAACGACATTTGAGATCAACTGGAACCACCAAGCTTTAGGATCAGCCGCATACTCGACTTTGGGAACCATTCCCAGAATACAAGCAAAAGCGGTAAAGGCAAAACACCAAGCACCGAAAATAAAACCAACCTTTGGATTCTTCACGAATTTATACTCAGAAGTAAATTTCTTGTAAGCTTTATTCAACATCATATACGCTAAGAATACCCATAAATAACGCATAGGCATTACTACTGAATTTAGATTAGTCAACCATTTCACTAATTCGTTCATGTCTTTGATTCCAAAAATGGGTAGTAAAATGATGATGCTAACTAAAATCCCAGTCAATAAATAGCCATTGACGAGTGTTCCTTTATTGCTTCGTTTACGTAACCATGAAGGAACAAATTCTGGATCTGCATCTGCTAATAAAATTTTCAGTGGTGCATCGATTGAGAAGGCTAATGCGGAAATTTGACCAACCATATTTGTCAAAGCATAGATGATCATCAACGAATTACCAATGCCATAATAGTTGCCTAGGATTTGGAAAGCACTGTAAGCACCATTTGCCATTAAGTCTTTCGGAATATTGTCACTCGCAAATAACATTCCCATCGCTACAGAACCTAAAACCGCACAAACACCAACCATTGCAGCCAAGAAAATCATTCCTTTTGGAAATTCTTTGGCTGGATTTCTTGTGGAATTAACATAAGGAGAGATTTTTTCTGCCCCACCTACTGCAAATACAAGCATCGAAACGGTCGTAAAATAGCTAAAGTCAAATGTCGGGATGTATGTTTTGACCTGATTCATTCCTGTAGTAGCAAATTCCATATCAGTAGTAATAAATGGAGCTGTTACTGCCATCAAAATAAATAAAAGTGACATGACAAACATCGCAGTTCCTGCTAATCCACCAATGACCTTCAATGTGGATAATCCTTTTGTAGAAAGATACAAGAAGGCTAAGAAAATTACTAAGGAAATCACTGCTACCATTTGAACAGTCATTGTGTTAACAATATTTCCATTTCCTTGAACTGCCCATCCAGCAGCAATCAAAATTGCCTGAGGTTTTTGTGCAAGATAAGGAATGTGGACGACCCAATAAGTCCATGCAGCATAGTATGCCAACCGTTTATTTGATGTCGTATTTTCGACCCAAGAGCTGACGCCACCTTTACTGTCTTTAAATGCGGAACCAAGTTGCCCTACGATCAAGGCATAAGGGATAAAATAAATAGCAAGAATCAATAGCCAAGAAGTAACAACTGAGATTCCTTGTTGCGCATAGTTGTTTACTACATTCCCCATGCCCCAAACCATGTTGAAAGCAATGAGTGCTACGGTAAACCAACGTAGTTGTTTATCGTTCATCTGTTTTCTCCTTTTAAATTTTTTTAAATAAAATATTTATCTATTCACAATCATAAACAAATTCTTATCTATTTACAATAGTTCGTTATTTTATGTGTGTATATTTTTAATTTTCCCACACTGTTTTTCCATCTTTTTATCATTTAACACAAGATAACACCTTGTATAAATTAGTTAATCCCTTTCAAACTGAACGATGTAAAAGAATTTTCTAAAAATTAGATCAAATAGTTATTTTAATATGCTTACTTTCTAATCAAAAAACAACAATGGGTAGTACAATTCAAAAATCGTTGCTTTTACATAAAAAAAAGAAATTCCCCTTTCATCCGAACAGTCATCAAGCTGACGAATAAAGGAAAATTTCTTTTCTATTGATCAATAACAAACAAGATACACTTAAGAACTTCATTTTAAATACGCATATAAATAGTTTGGTTAAAGATTTTCACTTATTTTCTGATAATCCTACTCCGTAGGCAAGAAAAGTTCACTTTAACGATGCTTGTGTTTAGATCAACAGTCGATCGTTAGAGTTTTAAACATCTCATAGCGTTTAAGACTGCTAGTACAGTGACACCTACATCAGCAAATACGGCATCTCCCATTGTGGCGATCCCGAATGCGCCTAAAATTAAGACAACACTTTTGATCCCGATTGCAAAGATAATATTTTGTTTAACGATTTTCAACGTTTTTCTTGATAAGCGAATAGCATCTGCGATTTTTCCAGGTTCATCATTCATGATCACTACATCAGCCGCTTCGATTGCTGCATCACTTCCAAGACCTCCCATCGCTATTCCGACATCAGCTCTAGCTAGCACAGGTGCATCATTGATTCCGTCACCAACAAACGCAGTCTTTTGCGATGCGTTCGTGAGGATTTGCTCTAATTTAGCCACTTTGTCTTGCGGTAAGAGCTCGCTATAGACCGTGTCGATTCCTAATTCATTTCCAATATGTGTCGCAATTGCTTGTGCGTCCCCGGTAAGCATCACAGTTTGTTTAACTCCAAGTTTTTTTAGTTTTTGTAAAGCTGCTTTTGCATCTTCTTTGATGGAATCTGCAATCACTATGCTTCCAACATACTGTTGATCAATTGCCACATATACTAAGGTACCAACTGCTTGATTGACTGGAAAGGCTATATTGTATCGAGTGAAAAGTTTATGATTTCCTACTAAGACTACTTTCCCATCCACAACTGCCTTGATTCCTTCGCCTAAAACTTCTTCCATTTGATCCGTGGGTAATAATGCTCCTTCATAATCAGCTAAAATCGCTTGTGCAATCGGATGTGTCGAATATTGTTCTACACTTGCAACATATTGCATGAATAAAGGTTCAACCATAGTAGTTTCAATTGATTGAACAGAAAAATCACCTTTTGTCAGAGTTCCTGTTTTGTCAAAAACCATGGTGTCTGTATGAGCTAATAATTCAAGGTAATTACTACCCTTCACTAATACACCCATTTTACTAGCTCCACCAATCCCTCCAAAAAAGCTTAAGGGTACCGAAATTACTAAAGCACAAGGACACGAAATCACTAAGAACGTCAAAGCTCGGTAAATCCATTCATCAAATCCTGTATTTGGTAACACAAGTGGTGGTAAAATGGCTAATAAAACAGCTAATACTACTACCACTGGCGTGTAGTAACGAGCAAATTTAGTGATGAAATTTTCTGCTGGTGCCTTTTTACTACTTGCATTTTCTACTAATTCGAGCAATTTACTAATGGTTGAGTTTTGATAATTTTTTTCTACTTCAACAACTAATGGTTGATTGATATTGATAAAACCACTTAATACTGACTCTCCTTCAAAAACTTCTTTTGGAACCGATTCTCCCGTTAATGCAGAAGTGTCAACTAATGACTGCCCACTGATGACTTTCCCATCTAATGGTACTCGTTCTCCTGGTTTGACAAAAACATGCTCCCCAATCATTACTCTTTCTGGCTGGGTTGTCACCAATCCAGCTTCTGTTTCAACATGAGCCACTTCTGGTCGAATCTCCATCAATGCACGTATCGATTTTCTTGATTGGTTGACTGCAAAGCCTTGGAAATATTCACCTACTTGATAAAACAACATGACCGCTACTGCCTCTGGATATTCACCAATCAACATCGCACCGATCGTTGCGATTGCCATCAAAAAATTTTCATCAAACAATTGACCTCTCGTAATGTTTAATGCAGCTTGCTTGATAACATCAAAACCAATAAATAAATAGACAAGTAAAAATCCAATAAAACGAATCGGTTCAGCTGGAGCCCAAATAAACAAGCCTAATAAGCCAATAGCTGATAGGACAATACGAATCAGATCCTTTTTTTCTTCATTTAATGTCGAAGTCACTTCTTCCATCTCTTTTACCTCAACTTCTGGTTCTAATTCCTTGATCACTTTTCTAGTTTCAGTTTCGATTTCACCTATCTTATCCTGATCTGCGTCAATCGTTAATTTACCTACAGCAAAGTTAACATTTGCTTGCTTTACCCCATTGATTTCGTTGATTCTTTTTTCGATTTTCATTGCACAGTTTGCGCAATCCAATCCTTCTAATCGATAGCTTTTCATGCTCTGACCTCCTCACTTTAAACATGAACGTTTATTCATGTATAATTATATATGAGTGGTCACTCATTTGTCAAACTAATACTTCTTCTATTTTTTATCAATCAAAAAAGCATTACCTTTACAATAAAAAAAGCGACTCATAAAGTGAAAACCATATCATCCATTGTAAGAGTACAGGAGTGTCACAAATAAAAAAGAACTGAACAACGGAATCTACACTTGTCCTTACCCGAACTAATCCATACCTAATAGCTATCTTATCAGCAATAAAAAAAATAAGCATTTCTCCTATTTGATTAAAACTCCCCCACTAGCCAAACGAGTGAGGGAGTTTTTTTATTGTTGTCGTATCTCTTCATCCTAAGCGATATCTATTTACTGGGATTATTCCACTTCTATAGTCGCTAGTAGTTGTTGGAAACTATTCGTAGTACTTGTTCCTGGTCGATTACCTACTAATTTAACTGAAATGATATCGCCAGCAACCACGCCTTTACTGTAAGTCACCCGAACAGTCTCATTCATTTTTTTGACTGATGAATAGTAAGCTTTTCCTTTATAAGTTTCCGCGATATATGCATCATTTTTATAAAGTACGATTCGATTGTCTTGCTCAAATATTTCTCGATCAATATCCATCACTACTTTATTTCCAACTACTTGAATATCTTTCACGATCTGATCATATTCAGTCGCTGCTGATTCCAATTTTTTCTCTACTACATAGGTTTCTAACAATACTTTACCTGCAGAGCTTTGACCAGGTGATCCAGGCGCTAAATAAACTTCAATTTTTTCACCTTTGTTGCCTTCAAACCCACGACGTATCTTTACTAGTTCGTCTGTTATATCTTTGTAAGAGTAGTAAGCTTTACCATTATACGTTTCAAAATAATAGTTACCATCCAAATAAACCATCAGGCGTTGTTTGCTATTAAATTGTTCTGGCGTTAAGTTTAAGTAGATATATGGTTGGTGACTTTCTACTCCAACAGATAACAAAGTATTTTGGGATGTGTCATCTTCTGATTGGATATCGATATTTTTAAAAGTTGCCCAACCATTTCCCGTAGAAGAAAAACGGATAATATATGTATTGTCTTTTTCTGGTGTCGTAAAAGTAAACGAATGTCTTTCCCATTGTTCATTATTATGTGCCGATTCTTGTAAAGAAACAAATTCTTCTCCGTGATTCAATGTACCAAACTCGACTTTACCCGGAAAATTTTTACTTCCCGCAGCGTCATAAGAAAATGTGTAGGTCGTGTTGGGTTGTAATTTCACATATTGATGGATATTTTCGCCCAACATTGCTTTCACATAAGAAACCCCATTTTCAGTTACCAGTGTTGGATTGTTCGATTCTGGGTTTGACACGATCCAATGATCTAAACCAGCGCTAAAATCCCCGTTACTGATAATCGAGTCCTCAACCACTTCTTTCAAGTTATCACTGATAGTAATAGCTTCCTTGCCTATGGTTGTTGCATGTACGCCTATAGAAGTTCCTAAAGACAGACAGGCAATACTTGCGACAAATACCTTCTTCATGTTATTTTTCATTCTATTTTCCCCCACTAATTGATTTCTGCTGTTACGATTAGGTAACGAGACTCATTCTATATTATCTCTGGAGATACTCTTTTATTTGCCTTGAATTTTCATGAACATTTTATTTTAAAGATCCTTTTTTACACAAAAAAAGAAATAAATCGCCAAATTCCCATTTTTCATCTCTCTATTTAGCAATCCTGCTAATGTTTACTAATTTTTTGGAATTGTCCATAATTTTTTTTTCCAAAAAAAGAAATTATCATTGCCGATAGCAGCTATTTCATTAGTACAATCCTTATAACGAGTAAGGAGGTTCCAACCAAGATGAAAGCGATATTATCCAAAAAACATTATATCCAATTAATTATTTTAGAAACATATTTAGCAAATGGACAAGTGACCGTTCAACAACTAGAAGAAACAACCCAAGCAACCAAGCAAACGATTCTTAAACAATTGAATGAGCTGGAAAATCGTGGCTTTTTTCAAGTGGAAAAGAAAAAAGATCATTTATTGCTGAGAAAAAATAAACCAATCAGCTATAGTGAAGTATACAGTTATATTTATCAAGATTCTGTACAGCTTCAATTTATTTCTCTGGTTTTTTCTCGTCCGTTTATAACAACTTCGGAAATTTTAAAAAAACTAAAAATCAGTAAATCTCAATTTCGCCGTATCAAAAAACAAGTAGCTGATTTTTTGAACTGCCATGATATTTGTCTGACTGACTCTCCTTTCTACTTTACAGGAGATTCATCTAAACTATATCAGTTTTTTTATGTCTTTTTTTCAGAAAAATATCACGCTAATACTCAATATATTCTTCCGAAAGAACAATTAATTCTTGATCAACTGTTGCAAGCATTTACCGAATTGCCCAACTTCTCTACTTCTCGAGAACAACAACGATTAAGTAGCTGGATCTGGGTGATTATTAAGCTTAGTGTCCATATCCAAAAATCAACGACTTATTATAAATCAGCGGATAAAAAGGCAATATCCTCAGCAACTTTACCATTTGATGATTCACGAATCGTCATTGATTATGCACACTTCAAAGAAGTATTCAAGCTTTCATATACGGGTGTCGTCCAATCAAATCTCTTAACATTTCAGTCAATGATGAAAGAACCAAAGCTTTCACTAGAAATGCAAGAGAAAAAGCAATCCTTGATTCAGTTGACAACTGAACTCTACCAGCTATTTGGAGAAAATAAAGAAATCGAGCTCCATTATTCGATCGATCAATCACTAACTTTGTCTGGAAAAATCAAATATTTGTTAAATGATCAAAAAAAACGATTTGTGATTGAATTTTTTAAGCAAAATGGGCGCTTTTCTGCCCATACTGCTAACCGACTGTTACAAAAATTGATCACTTTCAGAAATGAAATAAATGATGATCCTTTATTTTATGAATGGCTCTATCTTACAATTATCTATGATAAACACTTAAAGGAACTTATTAGAAAAAATCAACAGAAGAAAAAAATTGGTCTTGCTTTTACCTACGACCAAGTACATAGTGAATTACTGATTACGCTTCTTAAAACGAAATTGAATGAGTACGCAGTTTTTGAAATCATTGATGTCCAAGATTCTGTAATGAACGATCAAAATGCAGATTCCATCGATTACTGGATTTCTAATCTTCCAATAGCTCCTCAGAAAAACTGGCTACTTTTAGACAATTATCCTTCGCTAAAAGAGATTCGTACCTTAGAATTGCTTCTTCAGCAATCAACGATCCAACCATTAATCGAAGCTTTAAAAAAGCCATTACCAACTGACTAAGTTATAAAAAAACTGCAGAAAGTTAACCTCCTAAGAGGCCACTTTCTGCAGTTTTTTGTGGTTGAACCAGCTATTTCATTTTTATGGATAGATACGGTTCAACAAACGTGGGAATGGAATTGCTTCACGCACATGGTCGATACCTGCGATCCAAGTAACTGTTCGCTCTAAGCCCAATCCAAATCCAGAATGTGGCACTGAACCATATTTACGCAAATCAAGATACCAAGAATATTCATTTTCGTCTAAACCATGATTTTTGATCTGTTCTAATAAGAATTCATAATCCGTTGCCCGTTCACTACCACCAATGATCTCACCGTATCCTTCTGGTGCGATCATATCGGCACAGATCACTACATCTTCACGAGTTGGATGTGGTTTCATATAGAAAGGTTTGATTGCTTTTGGATAATTCAAGATAAATACGGGTTGTTCAAATGAATTGGCAATGAATGTCTCATGCGGAGAACCAAAATCATCGCCCCACTCAATATCATCAAACCCATTTTTCTTCAATAATTCAATCGCATCATCATAAGAGATACGTGGGAATGGTAACTTCGTATAAGTTTTCAATACTTCTTTGTCTCGTTCCAAGACATCTAATGCGTAATCACAGTGATCCAATACATTTTGTACTAAGAAAGCAACATATTGTTCTTGGACCTCTAGACTTTCTTCTTGATGTGTAAATGCCATCTCAGGTTCAATCATCCAAAATTCGATCAAATGACGACGTGTCTTTGATTTTTCTGCACGGAATGTTGGACCAAAGGAGAATACTTTACCAAAAGCCATCGCTGCAGCTTCCATATATAATTGACCACTTTGTGATAAGTACGCTTTTTGGTCAAAATAGTTCGTTTCAAATAAGTCAGTCGTTCCTTCTGGTGCAGAACCAGTTAAAATTGGAGGATCGATTTTGACAAAGTTATGGTTATTAAAGAACTCATATGTTGCACGAATAATTTCATTTCTGATTTGCATGATTGCATGTTGTCTGGAAGAACGTAACCATAAATGACGGTGATCCATCAAAAAATCAGTTCCATGTTCTTTAGGTGTGATGGGATAATCATGACTTTCACTGACAACTTCGATTGTCTTAATCCCGATTTCGTAGCCGAATTTTGAACGGCTATCTTCACGGATTTCTCCGGTCAAGATGATTGATGTTTCTTGGTGAAGATTTTTCGCTAATTGAAATACTTCTTCTGGAACTTCACTTTTCACAACTACTCCTTGAAAATAAGCCGTTCCATCTCTTAGTTGTAGAAAAGCAATTTTTCCGCTTGAACGTTTATTTGCTACCCAAGCGCCAATCTTTACTGTTTCTCCTACATGATTTTTCGAATCAATGATTTGAATTGTTTCCACTTATGACTCTCCTTCGCTCTACCTTAATTATTAGGATTATATTTGACTTTTACTCTCAATAAATTGCGCAATACGTCGGACTGCTTCTTCCAAAGTTCCAAGATCCGTTGCATAACTTAATCGCACATTTTCTGGCGCACCAAATCCTTCACCAGTTACTAAAGCAACACCCGTTTCCTCTAATAGATCTTCTACCCACTTCGTGACATTCTCATAACCGCACATAGCCAACGTTTCTTTTACATTCGGAAACAAATAAAAAGCACCTTGTGGTTTATTAAGTGTCACTCCAGGTAAGTTTGAAACAAGTGGATATAAGATATTTAGGCGTTCTTCAAATGCCACGCGCATTTCTTCCACTGGATCTTGCTCACCAGTCAACGCTTCAATCGCAGCATATTGGCTGACTGCTGTTGAATTACTTGTTGATTGAGAAGCAATTGCAATCATCCCATCGATGATTTCTTGGTTCCCTAAAGCATAGCCGATTCTCCATCCCGTCATTGCATAAGTTTTTGAGACCCCATTGATGATGATCGTTTGCTTACGAATAGCTTCAGAGATTGTTGCAATTGGAGTAAACTCATTGCCATTATAAACTAAACGTCCATAAATATCATCTGCAACTATCAAAATATCATGTTTGACAGCCCATTCTCCGATTGCTTGCAGCTCTTTTTGATCATAGATCATTCCTGTCGGATTCGAAGGAGAATTGATAATCAATGCTTTCGTTTTAGGGGTTCGTGATGCTTCTAGCTGGGAAACAGTTATTTTAAATCCATTGTTTTCCTCGCCTTTAACAAATACCGGTCGACCTTCTGCTAATTTTACTTGCTCTCCATAACTTACCCAATAAGGTACTGGGATGATCACTTCATCTTCAGGATCTAAAATCGTCTGAAAAAGGGCATATAACGCAAATTTTGCACCATCCGTTACAATCGTTTGAGAAGGTTCATAGGTGATCCCATAGTACTCCTTGATATAATCGACAATTGCTTGGCGTAGTTCAGGAATCCCTGCGCTCGGCGTATAGTAACTTGCTTTGCCGTTTCTAATTGCCTGAACCGCCACTTCTTGGATATTTTCGGGCGTTGCAAAGTCAGGTTCTCCGACCGTTAGACTTAAGATATCTTTTCCTTGTGCTTTCAAAGCTTTTGCTTTTGCTGCTGCAGCAAGCGTCACAGAAGGTTCTAATTGTTGTACTCTTTTTGACAGCTTCATCCTACTCATCCTTTACAAATTATATTCCAGTGATAGTTTTTATTTCTTTCCCTGACTCGAAAGAAAGCAAATAATAATTGAATTGATCCTTTGAATTTTTTCCAACAACTTCCCAGACAGCTTGATTATCGTACATTCCTAGTGAAGCTTTTTCGATTTGGACTTCTGGATGAGCTTGAGCAATTTTTTCTTTTGCTTCTTGTTCAGTTATCCCATCTTTTTGAGCTAATACTTTGACCTTTTCGCCCGATTTAGGAATAATGACCGCAATTTCTTGCCCTTTATCGTTTTTACCAGTCAAAGAAAAGTAAGTATGATTCCGAGTAAACCAATAAAAGTGATCTGCTTCTTCAAGTCCTGCGTATTTTTTAGCAATCTCAATTGCTTCTTGTTTGGCTTGCATCCTTGGGCGGCTCGCACGTAAATAAAAAATCGAACTAAATACGATGATCGCTAATAAAGCGATAATCAACCCTAGTAATACATGATTAATTGTTTTTTCTTTCGGAGATTCTTGCTTTTGTTTTGATTGTTTCTTCAAGGATCGTCGCTCCTTTTATATTCGCTAAGTTTTATTATAGCAGATTTTTCATGCGAAAATAGATTGTCTGAAGAAGTTTATTCTTCGTTTTTCTTTAAGAATTTTGGGATATCTTTGCAAATATCGTCCAATGTTTCTTCTTTGATCGTAATATTCTTCGGTAAGGCCTGCAAGATCCGATTACTGTATTTCGCAGACAGTAATCGACGATCCAGAATCAATAAAACGCCTCGATCTTCTTCACCACGAATCAATCTTCCTAAGGCTTGTCTCAATTTTAAAGCAGCTTTAGGGATCGATTCTTGATAGAATGGGTTGATTCCTTCTGATTCAAGGTAGGTATTCCTTGCCTTCACCATCGGTCGTAACGGATTGTCAAAAGGTAAGCGGGTAACCACGACAATCTGTAAAGCATCCCCCGGTAAATCCACACCTTCCCAAAAACTATCAGCTCCAAATAAAACACTCATTTCAGACAGCATGAATCGTTTCAACAATTTCTGTCGGCTACCACCGATCCCTTGGGCTAAGATTTCCCGTCCTTGCTCTAACATGGATAAATGAATCGCCTGATAAACTTTTTGTAAAATATCATGTGACGTAAACAAAACCAAGATTGGCCGCTTTTCTTGTAAGATCAATTGAGACAACGTCTGAGACAAATAGTCCACGTATTGTTGCTGATCAACTTGACTAATTGACGGTGCTTCTTTGGGTACATAGATACGGGCTTGTTTTTCGTAATCATAAGGAGATGCGATCACTTTCAATGGTGTACCTTCAATTCCTAAACGTTTCGCAAGATACTGACGATTCGGTCCCACTTTAAGCGTGCCGCCAATATATAAAATATGCGTGTAGCGCGGATACCAAACTGTTCTTTTCAGTGAGGCTGCCTTGAAATCGTGAAGATGAAAAATCGTTTGTTGCGCCGTTTTGTTGGGAACAAACCAATGGATCAAATTTTCATGCCAATCTTCCAGCCACTGTTCCATCAAAGTTGCTTGCTTTTCCATTTGATCGAATAATTGATAAAGAGTGGCTAAATCAATGCGCATTTGTTTCGTCCAGCTTTCTTGAATGATTGTCAAACTTAAGCGCATTTGGTCTTGTAGTTGTTTGATTTCACGATAAAACACATGGAGATGGTCAATTGCAAGACTCGACTCAAATGGTAACTGCGAAAGCATTTCTTGAGTAACCATCATTTCTTCTGGATACTGACCGTTTGTTTGCTTTGCCGCAAATTGATTCAGTCCTTCTGCCAGAAAAATTTGCGCTTCGTTAAGTGCGTTTAACTCCTCTTGGTAAATCTCTAACCAACGTTGAACTTCGTGGTTTTCTGGTAAATACGCTTTGATCCGGTCAAACAAATGATCCGATTCGTTAAACTGTTGGATTTGTTTGAAAAAATACGCAATACTTAAGCGGCGATCATTGACTTTCTCTGCAATATCAGGCAAATGATGCGCCTCATCGATCAATAAATATGGACTCTCTGGTAACAATGGTCGCTTTCTTTGGGTTTCTTGGACTAAAAAGGCATGATTCACAATCAAAAAATTGCTTTGCTGGATCTTTCTCTCTAAAAAACGAACAAAATCTTGTGCATAAAACGGTTGATTTTTAGCTAAAAATGAAGTCCCCCGATGGGCAATCTCACTAAAGAGAAGATGATTCAAGTTGGTCAAATGCAATTCGTCTAAATCACCGGTTTTCGTTTGAGTCAACCAAACAAGGATTGCCATTTGGTAAAGTAAATATTGTTTTTGTTCTTTTGGCGCTTCAAGGGTCGCTTTGAACCTTTGCAAATCGATATAATGGCGATAACTTTTAATCACTGTTGCTTGAATCGGTTGATCCAACAATTGATTTAACAATGGGATATCTTTCTCCAAGATCTGTTGCTGGAGTACCAGTGAGACAGTACTGATGATCGCCGGCTTTTCAGGAGTGGCTAAATAGCTGAGTGGGAGTAGATACCCGATCGTTTTTCCCATTCCAGTAGCGGCTTCAATCATCAAATCTTTGGACTCATCTTTGGTAAAATGGTCGTATACTGCATTCATCAAGCGATTTTGTTCCTTGCGATACATCAATGTTTTCCCAAATATCTTTTCTTTAGCTTGTTTCTTTCTAGGATAAACTTGCTCGTTGTAATGAATGCTGGTATAAAGATCTACTTCTTTTTTTTGCAAAGCTAACCCATCAATTATCTCTAATTCTTCGTTTAACGGCTGAGGTTGTTCTCTCATCTCTTCCATCACACTTTGAATAAATCGACTTGTATCCATTCCTGTTTGCCCACTTAATGCATAAATGGCTTCTAATGTGACTAATGGTAAACGGCGCATCCGTTCTTCAATCAATAGAAGAAGTTGGGCAGTCACTTCGGCATCACTATCAGCTTGGTGTGGATTTTCATGAATAAAGCCTAGACTCTCTGACAGATCAGCCAATCGAAAGCTTGGCTCACTTGGCAAGAAGATTTGAGCTAATTCAACAGTATCGATGCCAGGAATCTTTAATCCCGGTGTTTGGCACCTTAATAGCTCCTGATTAAGAAAGTTATAATCAAAATAAATATTATGAGCAACAAAAATCGTATCCGCCAACAGATTATAGATGGTTGCGGCCACATCTTCAAAATAAGGTGCTTGTTGGACACGACGATTGGTAATTCCTGTCAGATGTTGGATTTGTTTGGAAATCTTGCGTCCGGGATTAATATCAATCGAAAAACGAGAAGTGATTCGACCACCTTCAATCATGACACATCCAAATTGGATAATGCGATCTTCTTTTGGATTTGTCCCAGTCGTTTCAATATCGACAACTGCATAAGTTTTTGATTTCAAATTTACTTCCTCTTCTCTTGCCTTTAAATGTTCTCTTGCGATTATACTACAATCACCAGAAAATTTCTTAATCTCTCTTTCTATTTATGAAAAAAACCTTTATATTATTGGTTCACTTTCTAAATCATCTGATCACCTTAACTACCGGCTGATTACTCAACTACCTATTGATGCAGAATCAATTCTACTTATCTGAAGAACGTATTTAACTTCGTGATTGATCCAAAACAAAAAAGCTCGACAACTACAATGTAGTTATCGAGCTTTTATTCAAATCAATTAATTAAGCTTTAACAACGTTAGTTGCTTGAGGGCCACGTTGACCTTCTTCAACGTCAAAGTTTACTGTTTGACCTTCTTCAAGAGTTTTGAATCCGTCGCCTTGGATAGCTGAGAAATGAACGAATACATCGTTACCGTTTTCTGCTGTAATGAATCCAAAACCTTTTTCTGAGTTAAACCATTTTACTGTACCTGTTTCCATAATAAAAATCCTCCTTGTGTTTCAACACATATTTTGCAATTACTTGAATGGTGTATATCTGGAAGATGTTTATTTGAAACATGCCACAGATTACCGAACAAAAACTACACTCTTAATATATCATATCGGTTACAAAATAGCCACTATTTTCCCTTCTTTTTTTCCTTTTCATCTGGTGTTTTCTGACAAAAACGAGAAAAAGAGGGATATCTCTGTATTCCGTCCTAACAAATATGGAATCGTTTCCTTATAATTCAGACTTTCTCTAACGATTTTTTTTGATAAGATTCCCCATAAGAACGATAGTTGATAGTAAAATAACACCAGTTGAATTGATTTCTTCTACTTTTTATTTTTTAACCATAAACAAGACTGAGGAAAAAATTTCCCCAGTCGTGCTCTTTCATTTCTTTATTCAAAATGCAAAATCTCATGGCACTCTATCAGTAACGAAGGATTGCTACTAAACTTTTCTCATCTGGTGCCTCTTTTTGTTCAAGAATGACTACTTGTCCTCCGTTCATGATGACATTATCTGCCAATTCATTTAAAACTTGACGGCGATCATACTCTGTTTCTGGATCTTCTCCAAATCCATCCACTAAGTTAGACGTAGCAATAAACAAGTGAGAAATTTTCCCTTCTTTAGCAGCTGGAACGATATCCACTAGTTGATCGATAAATTTTTTATCTAACAAATGATTATACCCTTCTGCTTCTTTCGCAGCTAATTCCTCAGAAAGTTTTTTAGCTCCTGCTTCGATTTCTTTTAACGATAATTGTGCAGGTGAGGCAGAGATCGCCACATCAGAACAATAGTACGGATTTTTAGCAATTTTTTTGAACATCGTTTGGTTTTCCGGTAACGCAAAGAGATAAATTGGGCGTTTTTCAGGATTGTCAAAGGTATCCTTAAGATAATCATCAACTGCTTGATAATAATTGACCCAGTCGATCTCTACTTCCTCATCTTTTGGATTGACACCATGAAACGTAGCTCCCTCACTACCATTTGAAGTATAGTTTAATCCGCCACCTGTTAACTCCGAACCTAAAGCAGTTACTACATCTTTCGGTGCATCTTCCGGTAATTTTACTTCAGTTACCTGCTTATTGTTTACTTCGTACAACTTCATTGAATCACGATTCAATCCTAGTAGATAATAAGTGTAGTTAAAGTGACTATTTTTGATAATCGCTAGAAGATATGGCAGATCACTCACATAATATTGGTCATCTACAGGAATACCTAAGCGATGGATATACGTATGTTCTGGAGATAAGATGACAGCCACGCTTGTTGTAGCGCTTCGCCAAAATGAAGCATCTTCTAACAAACTAGTGATTTTTTCTTGGAACAAGGACCAGTCATGTTCAGCATATTTTTTTTCAAACCGTTTTTTTGCTTCTTTCGCAAAATTTTTGAACTTGATTTGATCTTTTTCTACATCTTGATGTGCGACATGGGTGTTCAACATAATCGTGACGAATGGGCCTGTAGCACCTTCTGAAGTCAGCTGTGACAATAATTCTTTCGCCATTTTTGTCATAATCGTATCCCTCCTAAAAAAAGTCATTCCTTTACTATAAGTAAAGTCTACCACAACAAATTTTTTCGAGATAATAAAACGAATTTTAATAAAACGACTTATTTCTATTTTTGTTTTATTTAATTAATTTCATAATTATTTCATACTTTACTCAATCATTCCTTTCATTTCTTAAAAAGAAATTCAATTCTTTTTGCTACACTAAGAGAAAATAAATGAATGAGGTGATCACATGCACATATTCATGATCTTCAGTTTATTAACCCTAACTGCTGTTACTATTTTTGTTGCTTCTCGATTGAATGAGCCAGAAGTGCAACCGGTAAAAATTCGTAGCAAAGATCAAGAGAAGTAACCACTTTTCTCCTTTTTCTATAAATATCTTTTATTATGTTTTTATCAGAAATATTGAAACTACTCTATCTCTTTGATAAAATTTTAATTTATAGGAAAACTATTAGAAAACAAGGAGAAAATAAATGCCTCAAAAAAAATTACGATTGTTCATGTTATTAACAAGTTTGATCTTGTGCCTCACTGCGATTTTACCAATCACAGCAGTTCACGCTGACGAATCATTCAAAGTCAATGCAAAAGCCGCTTTTGCTGTTGATGCAGAGAATGGTAAGATCCTTTATGATCAAGATGGAGAAAAACCAATGGGAATTGCTTCAATCACCAAAATAATTGGTCTTTATATCGTTCTTGATCAAGTAAAAGAAGGAAAACTGACTTGGGATGAAAAAGTGCCAATTTCAGATTATGCTGAAAAATTGAGCGTTGTTCCTGACTTGTCAAATGTACCTTTACACAAAGAGAACAGCTATACGGTCAAAGAACTTTTTGATTCAGCCTTTATTCAATCTGCTAACGCCTCAATGGTAGCTTTAGCAGAAAAAATAGCTGGCAGTGAAACAAAGTTTCTTGAATTGATGAAAAAACAATTAAAAGATTGGGGTATTAACGACGCAACGATTGTGAACGCCTCTGGATTAAATAATTCCTATCTCGGTGAGAATCGTCCTGAAGGTACCTCGGAAACAGAAGAAAACCAAATGTCAGCCAAAGATGTTGCGATCGTTGCCAGACACTTGATCTTAGATTTCCCTGAGGTATTAAAAGTGACAAATACTACTAATGAAACGTTCGGCGAAGGGACTCAGTCTCCTGTCGAAATGGTGAATTGGAATTGGATGCTTTCTGGGTTTGTTAACTACAAAGAAGGCGTAGATGGCTTAAAAACTGGTACAACTGAATTTGCTGGTGCTTGTTTTGTTGGAACGATCAATAAAGATGGTAGACGAGTCATTACGGTTGTTTTAAATGCCGATGACCATGCTACAAATCCAAGTGCCCGCTTCAACGAAACCGGACGTTTAATGGATTACTGCTATGATAATTGGTCAATTAAAGAACTTGGAAAGTCCAATGCAAGTATTCCAGATTTAAAAAACTTAGCAGTGAAAGATGGCAAAGAAACTTCAGTAGCAGTTGCCTTAAAAAATCCTGTAAAAGTTTGGGTAAGAAATGGTATGGATACTGGTAAATTAAAAATTACTCCTACCCTTGATAAAAAAGTCGTAACGAATGATCAAGTAGCAGCCCCCGTCAATAAAGGTATGAAGGTAGGGACAGCAACGATTACCTTAGCCGATGATTCACTGGGCTATTTGGAAGACAATAAAGAACCAACCACAGATATTATTACTGCTAAATCAGTTGAAAAAGCAAATATCTTTGTGATTGGTTGGCGACATGTTACTGATTTTTTTAGTAATTTGTTCTAATCCAGCTAAAATACCAACAAGTAGAACGTAGAATTTTAAGTACACCTCTTAAGTCAGAATGTCATTGTCTAACTTAGGAGGTGTACTTTTATCTAACAATCCCTGCTACATGCCTCAAGTTTTCCTTTTTTTAGTTTTTAATTTTTCAGAACAGCTTTTTTCTCTAATTTTAGCTATAATAGTAAAGGTTGTGTCAATTTTATTGATTTTATCTTTCAATCAATCGTTTTTCAATCGTTTTTGCGTAAATTGGTATCAACCTAAACAAAACACGTTTTATTTCGTGTTCATTAAACGAAAGGAGTTAATTCTATGAATTTGACAAGAGACCTGACTTTCTTGGTTCTCTATGTTTTAGGGTTTACCGGTATTCTTTATTGGCGCCGTCGTCAAAGTGATCCTGCTCTGTTCTTTTATTGTGGATCTTGGACATTTATGATGATGGTCACTTACTTCATTGTTTTGGAAATTTTTTATTCCACCTTTTACTTTTTGATCCCACTTGTTTTTTTCAGTATTTTTGCATTCTCCTATTTTACTGAAAAACGCAAACTATTGAACGGGGTATTGTTCAATTTCTTTTTAATTAGTTTTGGCGGCTACTTAGTCACCTTGCTGCTTGAAACACAAAATATTTTTATTGGTGGTTTATTTGCAATAATTGCTATCCCCGTTTTGTTGATCTTGTTATTTGGCGTTTACATTTTGATCGTCTTTTTATTTTGGAACGGGTTATTAGTTTTAAAAAGAGAATCTCGCTCATTAGCCAATCTCTTAACTTTATTATTAGCAATCTTTTTGACGTTATATACTATATTTCAAATCTTCTTTATCCAATATTTCCCACAATGGTTCAATGTATTATTCACGGCTGTCCCATTGATTCTGTTTTATCTTTTTGTGGTTTTCTATAACTTTATAACCGTTTCTTTTTTGTATCAGTTCAACCGTCCACGATACAACCAAAATTACATTATCGTTTTAGGGGCTGGTCTACTCAATGGCGAAACGGTATCCCCTCTTTTAGCAAAAAGAATCGACAAAGCGATCGCCTTTTATTGGGCACAAAGTAAAGCAACCTTGAACCCGCCTATTCTATTGATGTCTGGTGGTCAAGGATCAGATGAAAAAGTGCCGGAAGCAATTGCGATGAAGCAATATGCTTTAGCTAAAGGCATTCCTGAGAGAGATATCTTGGTGGAAGCCAATTCAAAGACAACTTTAGAAAATATGCGTTTTTCTAAAGAACTCATGGATCAACAAACTGGTGGGCCATATCGAGCGATTTTCACTTCTAATAATTACCACATCTTCCGTGCAGGTCTTTATGCAAAGCAAGCTGGTTTAAAAGCGGATGGAATCGGAGCGAAAACTGCCTTTTACTACTTGCCGAATGCATTTTTGCGAGAATATATCGCCATCTTGGTTCTGCACAAAAAAAGACACTTGATCGTTGGTGGCTTAATCGTGCTATTTACCGTATTATTCGCAGCTTTGAGCATCTTTATTTAAATAAGGCATTTGGGTGCCCCCCAAATGCCTTTTACTTTTTGTAATCTTTCCTTTTGCAACAACTATTTTCGTGCTTTCGTTCTCCCCTTAGATCGCTCAGACTGTTTCTGACTTCCCATCATTGGCAGGAAAAGAATTCCCTTTTTCACTACTACTTTTTGTGCTGAATAAATTCCACTATTACCAGAACACATGAAGCTCACCAGACAGATCATAAAGAAATAACTGGCTGCTTGTCCACCGAACAATTCGATTCCCATAACAAAACAAGCAATGGGTGTATTTGTTGCTCCTGAAAAGACGCCAATGAATCCCAAGGCTGCTAAAAAAGGAATGGACACATGTAAGATTGGTGCTAGAGCAGCACCTAATGTCGCTCCGATTTCAAATAAAGGAGTTACCTCTCCACCTTGATAACCAGCACCTAAAGACAAGACAGTAAATCCAAGCTTTCCAAGAAAATCATAGAAATGGGCGGTACCATTAAAGGCATCAGTTAACAAAGGCAAACTGAGCCCCAAATATCTTTGGGTTTGCAATAAGAGCGCTGCGATGACGACCACAGCTCCGCCAATAAAATTACGTAGAACTGGACTAGCCATTCTTTTGGCATACCAAGTTTTCAAAAAAACAATCGAACGACTAAATACCCAACCAATAAGACCAAAAGCAATGCCTGCAACGAATAATTTAAAGAAAAGAGATACATCCCAATTTGGAATCGTCCCCATAGGGTAATGGATATGTTTCACCCCAAAGCTTTCAGTCACAAAGTTAGCAAACAGTGCTGCAAAAAAACTTGGAAATAAGGCTTCTGTTCTAACTTTTCCAATTGCTAAAACTTCTAACCCAAATAGTGTTCCAGCCAGAGGCGTACCAAAAACGGAACTAAAACCAGCACTGATCCCGCTGATCACCAATAACTCCCGTTCTACTTTATTTAACCGAAAGAGACGGGCTAAATTTTCTGCTAAAGCGCCTCCCATTTGCACAGCTGTTCCTTCTCGTCCGACAGAACCACCAAATAAATGGGTGGTAATCGTTCCAAATAACGTTAAAGGAATCAGGCGTAAAGGAATTTTTTCTTCCCCACCATTTCCTTGATCAATCACTAAGTTATTTCCTCTACCAGAATTTCCTCCGTACTTACTATATAAAAAAGCAAAAATTCCACCACTTACTGGTAAAAGAAACAACAACCAGGGTGAAGCAAGGCGTATATTAGTAACCCATGTTAAGCTATTGAGAAAAAAGGCTGATAAACTCCCCATAAAGATTCCCAATAACAATGTGATTAATAGCCACTTGACCATGTATACGACGACCCTAATTGGATCAGGTAATCGATTTTCCATCTCTTTTCCTCCTCAAAAAAAACGCCTACTAAAAAAAGGGGTATCCCGATTCTTAGTAGGCGTCATTAGTTATCTTAAGATTAACGTTTAAAGGCGAACACCATCACCTATTCACTTCATCAATTAAAATAGCATATATTTATGAAAAATACAATGAAATTATCCTTCTTTTTTTACAATCTCAGTAAATTCATAAAAAGGAGTCAATTGGACTAAATTGTGGTTACAATGCTCACTATCATGGCAAATATAGTTTCCTTTTTTCGTATAGGTGCCATCTGAATTCGATTTTGTTGTTGCTAAAAAGAGTGACACACTCGAAGTTTTTTTACAAATCGTACAAATCCCTTTCGTAATGGTCGGGGACAAAGTCCCGCGAATACCGTTTAACTTCCCTGATTCATCATAATAAACAAGAAATTTTTTCTGGGTACCAGGATCATTCCATCCAATATAGGTGTGTTCTCTTAAATCCAAATGATTCCAATCAGGTTGTTTTAACTTTTTCACTTTTCGGAATAATTTTTCGATTTGAGCTTTCGAAGGTTGCTCAAAAGGTTGAACTGATTCTTTTAATTCTTCTAATAAGCGTTCAGCAGTTTCTTTGGTCAAAGAAGTATCTAAGATATTTTCTAAGAAAAGGTTCATCCTTTGTGAGGGTTCTACTAGTTCCTCTATTCTCTCCACAGCTAATGCTTGGACCGTTTCGATCGTTTTAGAATCGTTTACTGAATGATAGACTGATATTAATTGTTCGACTTCTCTTTTAATAAAATAATATTGATAAGGTTTAATTGTTTTTTCCATGACTTTGAGTCCTTTCTTCTTTCAAGTGAATGTACTTTGAAGAAAAGAACTTCAACAAAGTACGTTAGTTAAAGCTTTTCCACTCTTTTAAATAAGATCCATATGGCATCTTATCATCACCCCCTTTAAGTTTGTATCAACAACTTGTTCTTGATACAAAGTAAACAGTAAAAATCATGGTTCGTCAATAAAAAAAAAACTGAGAAATTTTATGAAATTTCTCAGGAAGAATTCTTAATCACATCGTATTAAATCGATTGTTCTTTGCCGAAATATCTTTGCCATTTTTGTTTCATCGAAGCAGTCATCGGCTGTGCTGCTTCTTTCACAGCACAATATTTGTCGACAAACGTCACAATATAGCTTTCTTTATACTTAGGCGGTGCGATCGTAGCGCCCCACATATGTTTTAAGATGATATCACGCTCTAAATCGGATAGGTCAGTAATTTTTTCTGCATTTTTCACTGCGATCCTTGGATGGATATAAGCATGCGTTCCTTCATCAAATTTTGTTGTACGCCAATCATAGTAGAAAAGATCATGCAAAAGACCTGCACGTGCGGTTGCTTTTGCATTACCGCCCCATTTTTTGGCTAATTTATAACTATAGTAAGAAACACTAAGAGAATGCTCTAATCGAGTGGAGTGGACATGTTGTGTATAATTGGCTAATTTCTTCACTGCATCTGTTGCTAATAGATCTTCTACATAAGACATATATTCTTCGTCTTCACGCCATTTTTCTGTCATAATTATTGATCTGCCACCTTTTTTGAATTTCATTTTCCTTTGAAATTGATCCTAGTATACCATTAGTGTTCGGAATATTCTAGTGAGGTTCCATCAAAATGTAGAAAGCTTAATAGTTCCTTAATCATAAAGAGAAATGGTAAAGTACGATGCCTGCTGCCACTCCTACATTTAATGATTCAGCATTTCCGCGAATCGGAATATAGATATTTTTATCCGTCAAGGAAAGAATTTCGGGCCGCACGCCTTGCCCTTCATTCCCCATGACAATTGCATACTTCTCAGGAACAGTTACCTGTTCTAATGAACGAGCATCCTCGTTCAATTCCGTTCCATAGATATTAAAATTGTGTTCCTTTAAAAGCGGGATCATTTGCTCAAGGTCTGTTTGAAGTATTGGTAGATGGTAATTGCTCCCCTGCATACTTCTTAACACTTTTGTACTATAAATGTCAGCTGATCCTTTTCCTAAAACGACACCAGATAGTCCAAAAGCATCTGCCGTACGAATCATTGTTCCAACATTCCCAGGATCTTGGACATTATCTAACAATAACCATCCTCCAGTTAATTCGGGCATGTTTACTTTTTCGTAGAGCATAACGGCTAAGATACCTTGGGGTGTTGGCAAATCTGATACCACAGCCATGACTTCATTCGTTACCAAGGTACAAGGGATGTCTAAATGGTTTTTAAGCCACTCCTCCCACTCTTCTAACCCTTTTTCTGTGATTAAGATTTCTTTTACTTTGGCATGAGAAGCAACTGCCTCTTCAACCAAATGGAATCCTTCGAGTAGATACTCGCCTGTTTCTTCCCGGTATTTTTTCTTATGTAGTTTTTTCAATTCTTTGATTCTTGGATTTTTTGCTGATTGGATTTCTTTCACATTTTTCACCTCACTTAATTATAGCATGAATTCGAACCTTGAACTTGTTACAACATCAAAAAATCGATATCATTAATTTAAAAAGCAAGGAAAGAAAGGTGGATATGATGAAAAAAATCAAGATGAACGTTCAAGGACGTGTCCAAGGTGTTGGCTTTCGTTATATGACAAAAATCGTTGCCGATCAATTAGGGATCACAGGCACAGTTAAAAACGAAGAAGATGGTTCGGTGACAATCGAAGCATGTGGCGATGAGGAAACGATCAAAAGATTCATTGAAGAAGTAAAGGATTCTCCAAGTCCTAGTGGTCGCGTACAATACGTTGACTTGCAAGATAATCCGATGATGGAAGAACGAAAAAAATTTGATGTGATCGGCTAATTTACTGATTCTGAATGGACGAAACACGCAAAAGGTAGTTCTATTTACACTATGAGAAGGCTCACATGACTTTAAGAAAGTTTGACGATAAAGGACTTTTTTTAAAGAAACAACGTGCCTTCTCTCTTCTAATCGTCCCTCACTCGTTTGATCGTTTTTGCTTCTGTTTAACCGATGGATTTTCTCCCTTTCCTTTTTGTGGTTTGACAAATAACTTTTTTATTTTTTTAAGACCATATAGGTAGGAATCTATGAATTTTCTATAAAGTAGATTGAATTGTGTGTGCTTTTTTAGTATAGTTAATTTTGTGTAAAAATTATAAAAGAGGAAGTATTTTATGAATAAATGGAAAAATTGGGTATTGGGTTCTGGCCTTGTCACAGTCATGCTTTTCTTATCTGGTTGTGTTCGTCTGGATTCAAATGGTAACCCTGACACATCAGGTATCGTGTACCGAGTATTAGTCCATCCAATGGGACAAGCGATTACATATTTAGTGGAGAACTTCAACTGGTCCTATGGTTGGGCTGTTATTTTAATGACAGTCATCGTTCGTATCATCATTTTGCCATTAGGTATTAGTCAATCGAAAAAGACAATGATCCAATCTGAAAAAATGCAAGCATTGAAGCCGCAAGTCGAAGCCGCTCAACAAAAACTAAAAACGGCGACTACTCGTGAAGAACAAATGGCTGCACAAGCTGAAATGCAACAAGTTTATCGTGAAAATGGGTTAAGTATGACTGGCGGGATCGGCTGCTTGCCTCTCTTGATCCAAATGCCGATCTTTTCAGCCCTTTATTTCACAGCTCGTTATACAGAAGGCATTCGTGAATCCTCTTTCTATGGGATCGACTTAGGACACCCTAGTTTTGTATTAGTTGCGATTGCTGGTGCTGCTTATTTACTTCAAGGATATATTTCAACAATCGGTATCCCTGAAGAACAAAAGAAAACAATGCGTACGATGCTTATCGTTTCGCCTGCGATGATCGTCTTCATGTCGATCAGTGCGCCAGCTGGAGTCACACTTTATTGGGTAGTTGGTGGTATCTTTAGTTGTTTGCAAACCTTCATTACAAATGTCATCATGAAGCCTAAATTAAAAGCTCAAGTGGCAGAAGAGTTAAAACAAAATCCACCGAAGCAAGTCGTAACACCTCGTAAAGACGTGACACCTGCGGATAGCGAACAACCAGTGAAGAAACAAGTCAAAGCACCTAAAAACCAAACAGGTCGTAACGCTGGAAAACAACAAAAACGGAAATAACTAAGCATTTCGTTTATTTCTCAAAATAGCTAAAATAAAAAAGGAAGAGAGAACGCCTCTCCTCCTTTTTTATTTTGCCCTCTGATCATTGATTATTCTTCGCTATATTGCCGAATCAATAGTTCGAATTGAATGAAAATCAGTGTAAACATTTTTCTTTTCACTAGCAGCAACCACTTTCAAGGTCTTTGACCTGTTGTTTGTCATCATTAGATTTTCTTTTTGATCCTCAATAAATCAACTAGTGGATTGACTTTGGTTATCGTTGTGATTGCGAGATAGATCGGACAAGCAATGACGAATTGGATCAGATTGGTTCGGATATTACTCGTTAAATGACCTGTTAAAAACCTGGTGATCAAACACATGATCAATCCAGCAATTATAAACATCCCGATTTTTCTTAGAGAAAAGGTAAACGTCGTCTGTTTCAGAAAAGCTCTTGTTCTTACAACTGTAACGAAACTTTCGGCGAGAATAGTTGAAAATACAACGCCCAAAAAGCCAATAGACGGCAATAGTATGAGATTTGCCACAAGATTGATGATAGCTCCAATGATTACTGAACGATTATACTCTTTAACCTGACCGATTGGCATTAGATATTGTCTAGAAATCGCCATGCCTAAAGGAACGATCACAATCAAAACCGTAAAATATGGAATAATTTGAGTGATGTAGCTAAATTTTTCGCCAAAAAACCAAGGAACGAGCTTGTCATAAACTGTCAACATCCCAAACATGATTGGAATCGAAAAAAACAATTGTAAATGAATCGTTTTTTCCATCGTGCGAACGATTTTCTCCATATTTTTTTTTGCAAAAAAACTTGTCATATGGGGAAGTAAGACGATGTCTAAGGTAGTTATGATCGTGATGAATACGGTATTCAATTGCAGAGAATTGGTAAAATAGCCCACTGCAACACTTCCTAATGTGAAACCTAAAAGGGTCTTATTCAAATTGGTATACAACATGATCGCAATTTGAGGAATAAAATAATCAAAAGAGCCCTTTAAATGACTAAGACTTTTCTTTAAATCAACTTTCGTCAAATGAATGTATTTAGGAATAAAGAACCAGACACTCACTTGTGAACAAACTAAACCTAGTCCTTGAATCAAGGTATATTTTAACGTGTCGTCTTCGTTTTTAATCAAGAAAAGAATGAGAAAAAACGTGACTAGTTGGACTACTAAATTAGCTATACTAGTTTTCTTAAAATCTTCAATTCCCATAAAAAACCAAGATACGTCAAATAATACGGCAAAAACCGCCAAGGATTGGACAAACAAATACGAACGATTATTTAATAAAGAGGCAACAATAAAGTAAGCGACTATGACAATTAAGCTCGCTAATGCCTTAAAAAGCAGAATTTCCCAAAAAACTTCTGATAACGCTTCTTTCTTACGGTTGTAAGTCAAAGTTATTTCCCGGTTCCCGTACATCGTTACCCCTAGCCCCGCAAACAAAACAAAATATTGGACAATTGAAAACGTATAATTATAAAGACCGATCCCACTTGGCCCTAAAGCATTAGAAACGATTGGAATGGTAATAATCGGAAGAATGATTTTCGTCAGTTGAAACAAGCTCTGATAAAAAAAATTTTTGGCTATATTTTTCATTTATTCATCCCGTCTAAAAATATCTCTCGTATAGACTTTTTCGATCACATCTTTTAATTGATGGTCCATCCGATTTGAGACGATCACATCCGATAGTTGTTTGAATCGCGCAAGATCCGAAACGACAGGCGCATGATGAAATTCTTCAACAGGTAACGTTGGCTCATAGACAACCACCGAAACTCCTTGTTCCTGGATTCGTTTCATGACTCCTTGAATCGATGAATAACGGAAATTGTCTGAATCGGCTTTCATCGTTAACCGATAGATTCCCACAGTCTTAGGCTTTTGGGCTAAAATTTGTTCTGCAATAAAATCTTTTCTGGTTGTATTTGCTTCAACGATCGCTTGGATAAGATTGTTAGGCACATCGGTATAATTTGCTTTCAACTGTTTCGTATCTTTTGGCAAACAATACCCTCCATAACCAAATGAAGGATTATTGTAATGAGAGCCGATACGTGGGTCCAGTCCGACGCCTTCAATGATTTGTTTCGTATTTAAGCCTCGTATCTCCGCATAACTATCCAATTCATTGAAGTAAGCCACACGCAACGCCAGATACGTATTTGAGAATAACTTGATTGCTTCCGCTTCTGTTGAATGAGTCAATAAAACTGGGACATTATCTGCTTGCGTATTCTTTTTGAACATATTCGCAATCTCTGTCCCTCTATCTGAACATTCTCCTACAACAATGCGGGAAGGATAAAGATTATCGTACAATGCTTTACCTTCACGTAAAAATTCTGGTGAAAAAACAATATTTTCTGTTTGATATTTTTTCTTTAGTTCGGCCGTATACCCTACTGGTACCGTGGACTTAATGATAAATTTTGCTTCTGGGCGAATGGCGAGAGCTTGTTCAATGATGCTCTCAATCGATGAGGTATTAAAATAATTTTTCTTTTCATCGTAATCAGTGGGTGTGGCAATAATCAAATAATCACCAAAAAGAACCGCTTCTCGGAAATCCTTAATAAATTCGATTGCTAGGTCTTCTCTTTGAAGAAAATTATGTACTTCACGATCTTCAATTGGTGACTCCTTCTTTTGTAGTCGTTCGATCTTTTCTGCTACGATGTCATAAGCTTTGACATTCTCATGCTGGCTAAGTAATAACGCATTGGCTAGCCCTACATAGCCTAGGCCGAAAATTGATACGTTCAATTGGTTTCACCTCTATAATTAGTTTTATTAACATAAAAAACACAAACTGGAACGTTATTGGTAGTTCTTCGTTTCATTCGCTTTATAAAAAACAAAGCCATTTACTTTTCCTTTGAACCCAGGCTCATTTCGTCAGTCACTCTTACAAATAATCAAAACATTCTTGAGGTTAAGAGCTTTTCACCTCATTTTCCCTGTTTAAGTGCTTTTTTTATTTTGTGAAATTCCTTTAGTTATAAAGTTTCATAAAGTTCTGCTACTTGATTGATGATTACATTTTCGCTGAATTGTTGGATATGAGCAGCAGCTTTCTCGGAATATTTTGTAACAGGTAACGTTCCAGCAAAAAAATCTTGAAGAATATTCACTAGTTCTTCTGACTCTTTGACATCAAACAATTTTCCTGTGTTCTCATCATAGATCAGATCTTTATTGCCTCGTATATTTGAAGCGACTACCGGTAAACCAACGCTCATAGCCTCCATGATCGATACGGGCAATCCTTCTCTTAAAGAAGGAAAGAGAAATAGATCACTCATTTTCATGATCTGAATAATATCCTTACGATATCCGAGTAAACTGACTTTCTTTTCCAAACCTAAAAATTTAATTTTTTGTTCCAGCGTTTGTTTCAAAGGCCCCGTTCCACAAATAAAATAGTGGAAATCTTGGTCTTTAAATGAAGCGAGTGCATGAATCACCAGTTCGTGGTTTTTGTTTTTATTCAATTCACCGACTGAAAGGAGTACTTTGGTTGTTGGCTGAGCTAGTGAAAGTACCTTACTTTTTAGCCGTTTATCAACCAAGGTTTTCTCGAACTTTTCGACTTGGATTCCAACCCCCTGAATCAAATGAGTTTGTGTTGCTTTAAATTTTTGTGAAGCAAGCAAATAATCTTCCTGATTAATGGTAATAAGCTTACTTGTATAACGAGATAAGTATTTTTCAACTGGGTAATAGACGAACCAATTAAGCATAGGGGCTCCTTGATAAAAGTGAAACCCATGTGCCGTATAGTAGATAGGAATATTGATCCGCTTACAAGCAAGTCTTGTCACCATCGAAGCAACTGGCGTATGCGTATGTACGATATCGATATTCTCTTCTTTGATCAGCTGTTTGATTTTCTTATAGGCTAAAAGATTGCTTTTAGCTAATGGATTCCTATTGAATGGTATTTGAAATACAGGTATTTTTTTATCAGAAAAATAAGATGCCAACGGTTGTTCAAGCGCACATGCCACACTCACTTCATGTCCATTTTTGATTAGTTGATCAATATGAGGGATTAAAAAAGCATTGAGTGTATTGGAGATCGTCGTCACATATAAAATTTTCAGTATGGTTCATTCCCTTCAAATTTTTCACTTGTTGGTCCAAAATTTGAGCTAATCCCTTCTTGTTTGAACACCTTAAGAACTGTTTGTAACAAGATCCAAACATCTTTGCCAAACGAATAACTTTCAACGTACAAACAATCATACGTAAACTTTTCTTCCCAACTGATCGCATTTCTACCACTGACTTGGGCCAATCCGGTCAAACCTGGGCGAATGTTGTGGCGTTTTCGTTGCTCTTCATTATAAAGTGTCAAATATTCTACCAATAATGGACGAGGACCAACAAAAGACATTTCGCCTTTAAAGATATTCCAAAGCTCTGGCAGCTCGTCAAGGCTAGTCGCTCTAAGTAGTTTGCCGAATTTTGTTAGACGAACTTCATCTGGAAGATACGCGCCATGTTGATCTTTCTCGTCTGTCATCGTGCGAAACTTGTACATAAAAAATAATTGTTCATTCTTCCCTGGTCTTGTTTGCTTAAAAATAACCGGTGAACCTAATTTTAATCGCACACACCCTGCAAGTATGAGCATCAGTGGTGCAAGCAAAAGCAATAAAAGACCTGAGAAAAAAAGATCGAACGCACGCTTTCCAAAAAGTCGATAAAAGGTTGGTTTACTCATAACGCATCACTCGCTTGATCGTTGCAACGACTCTATTTAACTCTTCATCCGTCATTTTAGTATCTGAGGGAAGACAAACTCCAGAAGAAAAAAGCGATTCTGCAACTTCGCCGCCAATAAAATCAAAAGAGTCAAAAACAGGCTGTAAGTGCATCGGTTTCCAGACAGGACGTGCTTCGATCTGTTCTTTTTCCAATTCTTCAATCAAATAAGATGGATCTATTCCTTCTAAACGAATGACACTCAACCAAAAGTTAGGTTCGTTCCAAGAGTTTTCCGGCATAAATTGTATATTAGGAAACTCGGACAATTCTTCTTGATAAAATTGATAGATGGCACGCTTCTTTTGGATTCTTTCATTTAATACTTTTAATTGACCACGTCCGATTCCTGCTAATATATTGCTCATACGATAGTTATAACCGATTTCTAAATGTTGATAATGACGTTCATTTTCACGAGATTGAGTGGCCCAAAATTTGACTTTTTCGATTTTTAAAGGATCGTCAGAGATCAATGCTCCCCCACCTGAAGTTGTGATGATCTTATTTCCATTGAAGGAATAAATCCCATAGTCTCCAAACGTTCCTGTATATTTACCTTGGTAAGTCGTTCCTAATGATTCGGCAGCATCTTCAATCAACGTCACTTGATATTCTTGACAGATCTGCATGATTTCAGCTAAGTTTGCAGCTAATCCATATAAGTGAACGACGATCACCGCTTTCGCTTTTGGATATTTTTCTAAAGCTGCGCGTAAATGAACAGGACTCATATTCCAAGTTTCGGCATCACTATCCACAAAGATTGGGGCGGCTCCTTGATAAAGAATCGGGTTGACCGTAGCTGCAAAAGTCAAGGATTGACAAATCACTTGATCTCCTTTCGTGACACCTGCTGCCTTTAATGCTAAATGAATCGCTGCCGTACCTGAAGAAAGCGCAGCAACATGCTTGGCTCCCACATGATCTGCCAGTTCTTGCTCAAAACCATCGACATTGGCACCTAAAGGGGCAATCCAGTTCGTATCAAAGGCTTCTTTGACAAACGCTTGTTCATAGCCTGCTTCACTCATATGGGGCGAAGCTAATAATATTCGCTTTTTTCTCACATCAACTCCACCTTTCAATTATCTTTGCTGGTACCCCCACCCATTTTGAATGATGAGGGATATCTCTGATGACAACACTGCCAGCCCCAATAATGTTACCATCACCAATCGAACGTTCTTGAATAATCTTTGTACCGACACCCAGTTCATTTTTATCTCCTAAAGTGACTGCTCCCGAAATATTGACATTAGGAAAAATGGCATTGTAACTACCTATAATGGAGTCATGACCGATTGTTGAACCAATATTGATCATATTGAAGTCACCGATTGAAATATCTGCAGTATAGGTCGTGTAAGGCATCAATATGTTCCCAATGCCCAGTTGAACATTTAAGCCAATCAATGCGCTAGGGGCAAACAAATTTGGAAAAAGCAAGTGAGGGTTTTGTCGTAACTGTTCATAGATGTTTTCTTTGACCGTCGGAGCCGCAATCCCAAGAAAAACTGCCATTGGTGTTTTGACTTGAAGCAAGTCAGCAATTTTGCCAATCACAGGTTTTCCTAGAACATCGCTTTGCTCACTTTTACGATCATCGACAAAACCGACCCACTGATACTCATTTTGTTGTTGGAGCAAAAAAGCAATTTCTTTACCAAACCCACCTGCTCCTACTATTATTGCATCCACTCGCTTTCTCCTCTCGTTTCTTTTTTTGATGGTCAAACGTTTTTTTACATGCGATTTGAATAACGTATCCCTATGCAATTTTTGATCGCAGGAATCGTATAATCCAGCACATAAAGCAATGATTTTTACTACTTTACTAATAGTACGTTCAGCTTAAAACAGCTAGTTTCTATTGATTAGAAGCATTGGCAAAACGAATCACTTCTCTTGCTAATTGTTTCTCATCTTTTGGCAAATGACGGATAAAATCCATCACTTTTTGATTTGAATAACCTTTGATGTTTCCGACAAAAATTTTTTCATAGACAGCTTCATCGTTTCTCTCTTTATCCAACAGTAGTTCTTCATATAGTTTTTCCCCAGGACGGATACCCGTTTCAAGAATCTCAATTTCGTCTTCACGATAGCCACTCAGGCGAATCATATTTTTGGCAAGGTTGACGATTTTGACTGGTTCACCCATATCTAAAATAAAAATCTCTCCACCTTTAGCCAAGACTCCTGATTGAATAACCAATCGACTTGCTTCAGGAATTGTCATAAAGTAACGTGTCATCCGAAAATCAGTAATCGTGACTGGTCCACCTTGCGCAATTTGTTCACGAAAGACAGGAATCACACTTCCTCGTGAACCTAATACATTTCCAAAGCGAACAGCGGAAAATGTTGTTCCATTTTTTTCGTTCAATCCTGTTACAATCATTTCTGCAATCCGCTTTGTCGCTCCCATCACATTAGGTGGATGATTCGCTTTATCTGTTGAGACCATCACAAAATTCTTGACTTTCGCTTGTTTGGCTGCTTCCGCAACATTTTTCGTTCCAAGAATATTATTTTTTACTGCTTCTTTGGGATTTACTTCCATGAGAGGAACATGCTTATGTGCTGCAGCATGATAAACGATATCTGGGCGATAGTTTTGCATGATCTCATTGATTTTGTCACGATCTTGAATATCTGCAATGAGCGGGACGATTTTTGTCTGCTGATTTTGCTGATTCATGCGGAGTTCCCGATCGATCAAATAAATCGAATTTTCCCCATGTCCTACTAGTAATAATTGTGCTGGGGAAAACTGGATAATCTGCCGACAAATCTCTGAGCCGATCGAGCCACCCGCACCAGTCACCAGAATGGTTTTCCCTGTCAAATGACCTTTGATCGATTCAATGTCCAATTCAACTTCCTCTCTTTCTAGTAAATCAACTACGTCAATTTTTTTTAATTTTGTGACACTGACTTTTCCAGAAGCGATTTCTTCCATTGAAGGCATCGTGTTTACTTTGACATGCAAGGATTCTACCATTTGAAAGATATTCCTGATTTTTGTTTTGGATAAGGAAGGAATGGCGATGGTAACGATTTGTACATCATGTTTCTTGATTAGTGCAGGGAGGTCTTTGATCATACCGATCACTTTTTTTCCTGAAAGATATGTATTTTGCTTATTAGGATCATCATCAACAAAACCAATGACATAGGTGTCACTTGCTGTTTTTGATCCAAGTAAGATATTTGCCAAAATTCTACCGCCTTCACCAGCGCCTACGATGATCGTCTTCTTGGCAGTGGCTCTAGGTTGTAGCTTTGTCTGCTTTTTCTCAATGTAAAGACGCCACTCCAGACGGCTTCCCATGATTAAAAGCAAAGACAAAATATAGGTAAAGATCGTTAGACGTAACATATACTGATGATTGATAAAAAACAAGACAAAAAGATTTGAAATCATAGTGATCGACAAAGAAACAAAAATCGCCCTGATTTCTTCTAAATTCATATAGCGATTGATCCTTGTAAAGACTTTAAATAAACTCCCATAAAACAAATAGAAACCTATTGAAACGCCTGTAGAGATGAACATAAAATCCGTTGATACTTCTGCGAATGGCTTCATGAATCTAATTGTAGCAATGTTTGCCAAAAACAACAATAAGCTATCAACTCCTATCAAAATAGCAATCTTTCTTTTTCTTGTGACTTCAAACACCTTTACTCCCCCTAAAATAACCCAAACTTCTTCTTTTTTATCGCTTGATAAGTTGGATAATGAATCTGCTCCCCATTGATTAAATCTTTGGCGACTTGTTTCATTTGTTCAACTTTTTCGTTATTGAAGTCTTTAGCGATTTGTTCATAACATTCTTTTAAACAAAAAGAACGTCGCTCAACACCGTGAGCATCCGAAGCAATCATTTGTACAAGATTGTACTTGACCATTTTTTTTGCTGTTTTTTGGATTTCTTTGCCAAAGCGCCCCAGATAACTTGGCGCTGTCAGCTGTGTCAAACAGCCCATTTCTAGATAAGGCAACAAACGATTCGGATCTTTTGCAAAATAAGTATTACGCTCAGGATGCACGATTACTGGTATTTTTCCTAGTTTCAACAGTTCAAAAAAAAGGTTCTTTGCATATAACGGTACTTCTAATGTAGGAAATTCAATCAACAGATAAGTATCATTTAAATCTGTAAAAAGAAGTTCATCTCGGTGAAGCGCTTCAAGCAATTCTCCAGTAATACGAACTTCTTGACCTTCTAATAACACCAACGGTAAATTTCTTTTATCCAGCTCTTTTTGTAAAGTGGCGACTAGGGGAATGACTTTTTTCTTTTGATTACAATACTTGCCATTGTTATGGTGCGGTGTACATAAAATATGAGTAATCCCTTGTTCAACCGCTTTTTCAGCCATTGCCAGGCTTTCTTCCAGGTTTTGCGCACCATCGTCAACTGCTGGTAATAGATGACAATGTAAATCGATCATTCCCTTTACCTCCTCTTTATCATTCATAATAATAACTTGTATCTTTGCTTTGTTCGACTCCGTTATAAACAATTCCCAGTACCTTTGCCTGAGCCATCTCTAATAATTTTTTGGCTTTCACAACTGCTTCTTTTCGTGAAGTCTTTTCACGTACTACCAGAAGCGTACCATCTGCCTTTGATGACAAGATTTGAGCATCTGTCACAGTTACAATCGGCGGCAAATCAAACATCACGATATCATAGAGCTGACTTGCTTCTACCATTAGCTGATCCATTCTTTTCGAGCTTAACAGCTCTGATGGATTAGGAGGAATCGGTCCACTTGGTAATACTGATAATTCCTTGATTGCCGTTTTTTGGATCCCTTTACTGATCGTTTCAGTTGAACTGAGTAGATTACTTAACCCATAATGATTATTTATTTGAAATGCTTTGTAAATAACTGGTTTTCGCATGTCAGCATCAACTAATAACACTTTCTGACCAGCTTTTGCAAAGACAACAGCCAGATTTGCAGCCGTGGTCGATTTCCCTTCACCTGGTCCAGATGACGTGACCACGATCGTTTTGACTTGTTGATCATTGATTGAAACAAATTGGATATTGGTTCGAATCGTTCGGTAGTGCTCAGCCGCTGCTGATGAAGGATTAGTTAAAGTAATCAAACGAATCGGTTGAAGTAGTGTTTCTTTTTGTTTTATGACACGTCGCATGTTTTCCCTCCTACACTCTCGAACGAGCTCTACGAGAAGCTCTCGCTTGTTCACCAGTTTCATCGTTTATTGTCACCGGTGCGTTGTTGTTTTTGTCATTTCTATTGAAATCTTTGGCAGTCATTTCTGGTACCGTCCCTAAAATTGGAAACCCTATGACCTCCGAAAGATATTTTTCATCTTTCACAGTCTGGTCGAACAATTCCAATAACAGAGCTATCCCCATGCCAATCATCAGACCTAAAATAAGGCCAAGGGCAATATTTATTTTTTTATTTGGTGACACCGATGTTCCGTCCGCAACCGCTTCAGAAATGATCGATATTTTATCGACATTCATCACATCTTTTGCTTTCGTTTGAAACACCTCAGCTGTGGTATTCGCAATTTTCTGAGCATTATCTGGAATCGAACTAATCGCTTGGATAGAAAACATTTGTGAATTTTCGGATTGATTCACTGTGATTGCTTGTTTGATTTCTCCAACCGTCATTGCTAGCTGATCTTGCGTTTCTAATTGATCTTTCACTTCACTTAAAACTAAGTCACTAATGATCATATCTTTGTAGGTGTTAATCATTTGTAAATTCGTATTCACATCATTGACATTCGTAATATTTGACTGAGGCAACGTGACAATCAATTGGGCTTGTGAACTAAACTTGGGTGTTAAAATAAAGAATGTAACGAAACTTGCTACCGCCAAACCAACTAACGTTGAAATAAATAAGGTCAACAAACGCTTACGAAATACTCCGATGATCTCTTTTATACTAATTGTCTCTTCCATTTCTCTCCACTTTCCTGTTACTTTCCTAGATTCATTTTTCTTTTAACACATGACATCCTGCTGATGTTACTTGTTCTCATAAAATATACTCGTTTCAGTGAAGCTTCGTGAGACTTCCATCCTATGAACATACTTAGATAATTAAATGACATCGATTTCTAAAAATATTTTTAGTTTATCATTCAGATGATAATTATTATCATCTAGAGTAAGATACTGGATCCTATCGTTTTAAAAACTTTTTATTCCCAAAAAAATAAATCGTTACTTTATCTAATCGCTTCCAAATCACGGGAAATTTGCTAATTTCATTAGACAAGTAAAGAATTTCTACCTGAGATCCTATTTACTATTATCCCATTCATAACAAGCTTTTCTTGTTATGAATAACAATTTTTCTATATTAATTATACCTAACTTTCATTTTTAAATAAAGGATGATTTAAAAATAACAAAAACTATGCATTTCACTCAATAGCACTAACCGATTGTTCTCTTTTTACCAAAAAATGTCATATTGTTCTGATTCGTGAAAGATAAGTCGTTTATTGCTAGATAGCATGAATAAAAACGATATACACTACATAAAAAGAGTCTGAGGTATTAAGACCTTAAGCTTACTTTTTATACTAAGATGAGTAATTGCTATGAAAGCATCCACTCTGGTACTTTCATAATCTTATCGACGGCGTTCAAAGATCTGCACTTCGGTAATCAGTCAAAAAATAAGCCGAAGCATTTAAAAATAGAAGAAACTATTTTCGGATGCTTCGGCTTATATCTCAGAGCTAGACTTGTCATAACGCTTGTTTCAAATCAAGTTGGCAAAGGGCTACCTGATTTATTTAGTGATAATCTGATCTAAGCTTGCTATTGATAGTGCCATTTCAGCAATTTGTTTCAGCTGTGCCAAACGATTGTTACGGACAGCAGGATCGTCTACCATGACCATGGTTTGGTCAAAATACGTTTCGATCAATGGACGTAAAGCAACAAGTTGATCATAATCTTCTTTCAGCGTTTGTGTACCAAATTGTTTTTTCATTTCTGCTACCGCTTGATAAAGTGCTGTTTCAGCTTCATTTTCAAATAACGCAGGATTAATCTCTGTTGTCGTTGTTTCTTGCGCTTTCTTCGCTAAATTAACCACTCGAGTCAATGCTTCCATCGATGGCTTAAACTCTTCCTCATCTAAACGTTCTTTAAACAGTTGAGCTGCTGCAAAAACTTTTGTCAAATCGCTTTGTTTTGCATTTAAAACTGCATCAATCACATCGTGTCGGATTTGTTTTGTAGTTAGTAACTGACGGAAACGTCCTTTGATAAAATCAATGACTGCCTGTTGTCCATCCGATAACTGGACGCCAAAACGTTCTTGATCTTCATTGATTGCCTGGTCGATTTCACGTTGTAAACGAACCAATGGAAATGCCCAATTTTTTGCTTCGATGATGCGGACAATCCCATACGCTTGACGACGAAGAGCATACGGATCATTTGACCCACTTGGGATCATTCCAACTGTAAAGAAAGAGAAGATACTATCTAATTTGTCTGCAATCGCTAATACTGCACCAATTTTGGTTTCTGGTAAGTCACCTTCACTTGAAATTGGCAGATAGTTTTCCTTGATAGCTGTTGCTACAGCTGATGTTTCGCCGTGTAATCGCGCATATTTTTCACCCATGATCCCTTGAAGCTCTGGAAACTCACCTACCATGTTGGTCACTAAATCAAATTTATAGATTTCAGCAGCACGTTGTAAATCCGTTAACTCTTCTGGTGATAAGCCGACAGATTTACCTAAAATACGAGCAATAACTTGTACTCGTTGCATTTTTTCGTAGATGCTTCCAATTTTTTCATGGAAAGTCACTGATTTTAATTTATCAACAAAAGTATCGATTTCAATCTTTTTATCTTCATTGTAGAAAAACTCTGCATCTTCTAAACGAGCAGTCAATACTTTTTGATTTCCACGGATCACGTTTTCTAGTTTGACACGATCCCCATTTCGAGCAGAAATAAAATGTGGCAAGAGTAATCCTTGGTCATTTCTTACTTCAAAATAACGTTGGTGCTCCTTCATTGAAGTAACCAATACTTCCTCAGGGACAGACAGATATTTTTCTTCAAAATCGCCAGCAAAAACTGTGGGATATTCGACTAAATTATTCACTTCTTCTAATAACTTTTCGTCTAAATCGATCGTCCAATGGTTTTTCTCTGCTAATTCTGTTGCTTGTTGGACAATCATTTCTTTTCTTTTATGTGGCGCAGCTATCACGAATTGTTCTTGTAATTTTTCTTCATACTCATTGGCATGAGCGAAACGAACTGTTTCTCCTAAGAAACGATGACCACGTGATGTGCGATCTGTTGTAACATCTAAAATCTCGAAAGGAATCACTTCATCATCTAGTAAAGCAACAATCCAATGAATAGGACGAATATATTCAAAGTCAAAATTTGCCCAATGCATCGTAACAGGAAATGTCAAACTTTTGATGACATCTGCAAGTCCAGTCAATACTTCTTTCGCTGGTTGTCCATGTGTATATTTGGTTACGTACACATACTCTACACCCTTCAGCTCTTTAAAGGTAATATCGTCAGTCGTCAAACCTTGACCACGTACAAACCCTTCTGCGGCTTTCGTCCAATTTCCATCTGAATCCAATGCGATTTTTTTAGCCGGACCCTTTAATTCTTCTTCGCTATCTGCTTGACGTTCTGGGATATTGGTTACTTTGATCGCTAAACGTCTTGGCGTTGAAAAAGTTTCGATTGTATCATAAGACAATTGGTGTTCATCTAAAAACTTTGCTGTTTTTTGTTCCAGTTGTTTCATGCTTGGTGTAACTACATGGGCAGGCATTTCTTCCAACCCGATTTCTAAAAGTAACTCTTTTGCCATGTTATTCAGCCTCCTTAACCGTTTCTGGATTTGCTGTGTTTTTATTCAATAAAGGAAATCCTAATTTTTCACGCTCTGCCACAAAAATCTTTGCAACAGATTTTGCCATATTTCTGATACGTGACAGATAACCAGCACGTTCTGTGACAGAAACTGCCCCACGAGCATCTAGTAGATTGAATGTATGGCTGCATTTTAAAATGTAATCATAGGCAGGATGAACTAAATTTTCATCAATGCATCGTTTAGCTTCTTTTTCAAAACGATCAAAATTACTTAATAATAGTTCTTGATCACTGACTTCAAATGAATACTTGGAGTGTTCGTATTCAGGCTGTTTGAAAATCTCCCCATATTTTACGCCATCTGACCATTCAAGATCATAGACACTTTCTACTTCTTGGATGTAGGATGCCAAGCGCTCCAAACCATAAGTAATTTCAGATGTCACTGGTTTACATGGCAGACCGCCGACTTGTTGGAAATACGTGAATTGTGTAATTTCCATTCCATCGAGCCAAACTTCCCAACCAACACCGGCACAGCCCATCGAAGGGTTTTCCCAGTTATCTTCGACAAACCGAATGTCGTGTTCCAAAGGATCGATCCCCAATAAACGTAAACTTTCTAAATAAAGTTCTTGGATATTTTCAGGTGATGGTTTCATCACTACTTGGAACTGATGATGTTGATACAGACGGTTCGGATTTTCCCCATAACGACCGTCGGCTGGGCGACGAGAAGGCTCTACGTATGCTGCATTCCAAGGCTCTGGTCCAATTGCTCGTAAAAAGGTATATGGGCTCATTGTACCTGCCCCCTTTTCTGTATCATAGGCTTGCATCAACATGCACCCATTTGATGACCAAAATTTTTGTAACGTCAAGATCATGTCTTGTACAGATAATTTTTTGCTCATTTAAAATGACTCCTTCCACTTCTAAATAGTTTGCTGAGAATTTGAAACAACAAAAAGTCCCTATGCTTGTCTAAACAAACATAGGGACGAATAACTTCGCGGTTCCACCCTACTTCCGAAAATTTCGGCAGCTTCATTGTAAGTACTCCCAAGTGCCTCTTCAAAAACCGACAGCATTCGGCTCACACCCTCCCGAACTCGCTTTTGCTACGTATTTTTTACTGATCTTGTTCAACGTACTTTATTCTTTTATTTAGCCAATCAAGTTTTTGTACAAAACTCTCATTTATCTAGGTTCCATAATAGACGTATAGTTAGGCTTTTGTCAAATAGTTTTGAATGTTGATTGAACATTCTACTCACTTTGTTGATTTTTAGAAGCACTTTCTCCTTCCGGATCAGGCTTTTTTAGGACATGTTCCCATGATTTCATTTGATCAATGAACTTTTTACTTTTTAGATGAATCCCTACGTATTCTTCGTATAACTGGTCAATCAGTTGCCTGATCGTTGCCTTGGTTTCGTCTTTTAAATTGATCCCTGTGATCTTATCATAAGAAATAGCAGAGAACATACGCACGAAATAAACAGCTCTTGGATCTGCATGATAACGACGGTGATCCATTGACCAATGTTCTTCGCATAGCACGCCTCCATATTTGGAAGAATAATCAAATTTACCTTGTGTTTTGCCACACACCACACAATGTGTCCAAATCGGTGCAATCCCAAAGCGTTGCAATAATTGTACCTCAAAGATGTTAGTGATGATTTCCGCGTCGTCACCCTGATCCATCCGTTGCAATGCTGCTTGTGTAAATTGAAAAAGATGGGGATCATATTGATGGTCTTCGATCGCTGCATCCACTAAGTTTAACAAATACGTGCCGTAACCACTTAAAAAAATGTCTTCTTGAATTTTTCTAAAGGAGTGAACATCTTTTACGCTGGTTATAAACGAAAGTCCTTCACTTTTGAACGTACCAATGTAGATTCCTTCAGTAAAAGGGAGTAGTGCAGGTGCTAATGGTTGGTTTTGCCGGTGAATTCCTTTGACATAAAACATCAGCTTCCCCGCAGACTCAGTAAAAATTTTCACTAATTTGTCTTTTTCTTTATAATTTCGACTGGACAATATGATCCCTTTTGATTCGGCTAGCTGGCTCATTTTTTTCGCCCCCTTTTAGAAAAAGAATAAGGAAAAGAAAAATCATTCACTGAATCATTTTCCTTTCCCACTTATTCTACTCATTTTCTTGTCTTCTGACTTTTACACGCGGTTTCGTCTATCGAATAATCACGTTCAACTCATTTTTATCTACTTAAAGTTAATATTCCTCTTTGCGGTAACCAAAATCTTGTAAATAAACTCTTTTATCGCGCCAATCTTTTTGAACTTTAACCCATAGTTCTAGAAATACTTTGTCACCAAGCAAATTTTCAATATCTTTTCTTGCTTTCGTCCCAATTTCTTTTAGCATTTTACCACCTTTACCGATGATAATCCCTTTTTGACTATCACGTTCAACGATAATGGTTGCTTGAATTTGGATTTTATCATTTTCATTGCGTTTCATTGAGTCAACAACAACAGCCACTGAATGTGGGACTTCATCTCTAGTCAAAAACAGGACTTTTTCACGAATCAATTCCGAAACGATAAAGTATTCTGGATGATCCGTTACTTGATCATCCGGGAAGTATTGAGGACCTTCTGGCATCTCAGCGATCAACACTTCCATTAGACGGTCCACATTGTTCCCTTCGGTAGCCGAAATCGGTACAACTTGTGCAAAAGGCATTTGTGCCGAATAATCTTCGATGATTCCTAATAATTCATCTGGATGAACTTTATCGATTTTATTGATAATCAAATAAACAGGTGATTGAACATTTTTTAATCGTTCAATAATAAAATCATCCCCACGTCCACGTTTTTGATCCGCACTGATCATAAATAAGACAGCATCCACTTCTCTTAGTGCACTGTAGGCTGATTCTACCATAAAATCACCCAAACGATGTTTTGGTTTATGGATTCCCGGAGTGTCGATAAAAATCAACTGTGCTTCTGGTGTCGTATAAACGCCTTGGATCTTATTTCTGGTCGTTTGTGCCTTGTCACTCATGATAGCAATTTTTTGCCCAACGATTCGATTTAATAATGTTGATTTGCCAACATTTGGTCGTCCCACAATAGCGACAAAACCTGATTTATGTTCTAACATATTATTCTCCTTTTAATTAAAAAACATTTGATAGATTTTAGGTACAAATAAAATGAGACCGACGATCACTGCAAAACAAGCGGTGACTAACACTGCTCCTGCCGCCATATCTTTGATTTTTTTCCCAATTGGATGGAAATGAAAATCGGTAAACATATCCACTACATTCTCAAAAACAGTATTTAAAATCTCAACGATCCACACTAGAAAAACTGCTAAAACTAACCACAGCCATTCTAGTTGATTTAGTTGAAATACAACTCCCATAAAAAACGCCAGCAACCCAAAACCTACATGTTTTTTCATATTACGTTCCTCATCAAAGACTGTTTTAACCCCTTGAAGAGCAAATTCTACTGACATAGCGAAGTGCTTATTTTTCTCAACCTTTTTCTCGCACTCTTTATCTTTTAAGTCCATAAGCATCTAAAATCTCTTTCTGTAAACCAAACATCTCTGCTTCATCTTCGGGTGTCATGTGATCATAACCATTGATGTGCAAAAAGCCATGCACTGCCAAAAATCCCAACTCTCGATCATACGAATGACCATATTCTTCCGCTTGTTCCTGGGCACGCTCAATTGAGATCATGATATCTCCTAATACTCGTGGTAAAGGATTATCGCCTTCTTCAAAAATCACGGGAATTTCGTCTTCCCCTTCGTCTTCTAATGCAAAACTAATCACATCTGTTGGGGCATCTTTGCCACGGTAGACACGGTTGATTTCTTGGATTGCTGCATTGTCCATAAAAGTAACAGACATTTCTGTTTCCTCGGGTAATTTCAAATGAGCCGCTGCAAATTGCAGAAGGTCCTCGATCTCTTTGATTTTTTCTGTTGAAACTTTCTGTGTTTCATCCATAAATGTGATGTCCATATTTATCGCTTCTTTCTTACTTATTGCTGATATTTTTTATTTTAGCCATTTTCTTTTTCTACTTTCATCGTTTCCGCTTCCGATTTCATTTTAGGATATTTGATCCGTGAATGGAAGGTACTACTTAACCCACTGATCAAAGATTTTTCCACTTTGCGAATTTCTTTTAATGTTAAACCACTATCATCAAGTTGACCATCAGAGATTCGTTCTTCAATCAAATTATGGACAAATTTTTCGATTTTTTCACCTGTTGGATGATCCATTGCCCGTACTGCCGCTTCACAACTATCTGCAATATTCACGATGCCGGCTTCTCGGGTCTGTGGTTTGGGACCAGGATAACGAAATTGTTCTTCGGTGACTTCAGGATTTCTTTCTTTTGCCTTGATATAGAAATACTTCATCAATGTTGTTCCATGATGCTGTCGGCAAATATCGATTACCATTTGCGGCATGCCATATTCCTCTAAAATTTTCGCTCCATCGGTCACATGACCAAAAATGATCTGTTTACTATCTTCCGGTAATAAGAAATTATGTGGATTTTCAGCACCAGAAGGCAAGTTTTCTACAAAAAAGCTAGCATGTTTGATTTTACCAATATCGTGGTAGTAACAAGCTACACGTGTCAATAATGACCGCCCATTGATCTCAGCCACTGCGTTCGCACTTAAATTGGCGACCATCATACTGTGATGATAAGTCCCTGGCGCTTCTTCCAATAGCTGTTTTAACAACGGATGGTTAGGGTTACTTAACTCATTCAAGACGATCACACTATCATCGTTGACCATCAATTCGATATACGGATGTAATCCCATCGTTAACAGATAGGACAGTAAAGCACCCATAAAGCCACAAATCAGCGTTAGCCAAGTTGTTCCATTACTAAAGCTCATACCTTGATAAACGATCAGCACAACATCCATCATCAACGGAAAAATAATGACCCACATCATAGCTGAAAACCATTGTTCGGATACTCGTTGGCGTTTTAAAACCGTCGCTAATAAACCTGAAAAAAGATAGGCCATCAAGATAACGGTCAAAAAGTTGGTCCCAATCGAACCGTAAAAAATAAACAGTGCAGATACGGCTTGGAACAAGGCAGCCATAATTCCTGCCCGTCGGTTCAAAAAGAAATTTAAAACTAAAGGAACAAAAGCTGCAGGATAAAACAGCGGGATAAAAGCTGCTTGTTCCGTTTGGAATAGTTGGAAAAATTTCATTAATAACACACTGATGGACATAGCCGTAACGTAAAAGAGAACATACTCTGTTCGTTTTCCGGCTTCATGGTACTGCATTGAGTTGTAAACTAAAACAGCAATTTGCAATAAGACTGCTAAGATCATTGCTACTAAAGGAAAAATTGACGTTGTTTGACTGGTCAATCCTAATAATTCAAGCTTTTTCATTGCATCTGCATCGATTTGATTTCCTTCACGAACAATGATTTCGCCTTGATAGATCATGACCGGTTGAACCGCACTCCTTGCTGATTGTTTCAATTCCTCTGTTTTCTTTTCATTTAAGACATCATTTACGACGATTCCTTGATCGACAAGATAATGGATCGTTTGTTGTTGGTCAGGTGTCACGTTCAAATATTGGATCTGTTCTTCCGCCTGTTGCTTGAAGGTTTCTAAATCACTTTCTCGAACTTGCTTTTTCATTTGTTCATTGATCAATCGCAGACTTTCATCTCGGACTGTCGCAATTTGACTATCTGACATGCCAAAGATTTTTGTGTAAAAGTTAGTCGGTAATTTTTGATAAAATGCCACGTTTTCAGCATTAGCATTTTCAAAACTCTTCTTTAGAGCTGCAATTCGCTCATCTATAGTTGGTTTGGGAACATTCTCATTTTCTTTTGCTTTATCCACTTTTTCTTTATACGCTTTATTGATCGAATCATTTGTTTTATTGATCAATTCAAAAAGCTGCTTGATGCGACTACTTTGTTCACTCGCCAAATCTTGTTGATACGTATATTCTGGCGTAACAGCTTCCGCTGCTAGTTTTCTTTTTTGTTCCGTTTCTTCTGTATTTTCGATCGTTTTATTCGCACGGATACTTTCTTCTGCCACTTGTCCTTCTTTGAAATCATTGGCTTTTTGCTTGACGCTACTGAACGTAACGCCACAAACGATCACAAAAAACAAAAGCAATAAGAAAGGCATTGCCGCCTTTCCTAATTTTGCTTGCAGTTGTTGGAGTATTTTATTCAACATTGCTTATCCCCCTAAGCCTTACTCTTGATGAAGATCTGCCTTTTCATAAGCTTTGATGATTTCGGCTACAACAGGATGACGAACGACGTCACTTGCTTCAAAATTGACAAAAGCAATTTTTTTGATTTGTTTCAATGTACGTTCTGCATGGATCAAACCACTCATCGTCCCTTTAGGTAAGTCAATCTGACTTGTATCGCCGTTTACGATCATTTTTGATTGATACCCCAAACGAGTCAAGAACATTTTCATCTGTGCCACTGTTGTATTTTGAGCTTCATCTAGTATTACAAAAGCATCGTCAAGTGTTCGCCCACGCATATAAGCTAATGGCGCAATTTCGATGATCCCACGCTCCATCAAACGATTGGTATGATCTAAACCAAATATTTGATACAGTGCATCATACACTGGACGTAAATAAGGATCAACCTTTTCTTTCAGATCACCCGGTAAGAAACCAAGATTTTCTCCTGCTTCCACCGCTGGACGAGTCAAAATGATTTTTTGGACTTCGCCTTTTTTCAACGCAGCAATTGCTAAAACGACAGCTAGAAATGTTTTACCTGTTCCAGCAGGACCGACACCAAATACGATGTCATGTTTAGCAACGGCCTCGACATATTGTTTTTGTCCACTATTTTTCACTCGAATCGGTTTACCATTGCGGTCTTTGACGATTTCTTCTTCATACATTTCAATGAAGTAATCCAATGTCCCTTTTTGCCCCATTTTTAAGGCAGTAACAACATCAGGTGTACTGACATGTATCCCCCGCTTGATCAATTCTTGTAAGGTACGTATCACCGATTGTGCTAACGAAAGCCCCGGCTCTTCTCCAATAATCTGGATCATTTCGCCTCTCGTATGAATCGTTGTTTCAGTCATTTCTTCAATTAATTTTACATGTTTGTCATGCGAGCCTAACAACATACTGATATCGTCAGCAGCTGTTAATCTAATTTCTAAAGAACTGGATGCTTCTGTCAAAAATAGACATCTCCTTTACTTCAATTCATTCCTTCCTATTTTACCATATTCATAAAAAACTATATAGCAAATAAAAAAGGTTGTCTCACTCCTTATTCGTTTCATTCATTTTAACCTAAAATTACTTTGCTGAACTTCCATGATTTACTTTATGTTATTCCATGATTGAGAGATTCCTGCCTATCAATAAACAGCTTTTACTTAATAGATAAGGCAAAGAACCAATCTAACCAAGCCTAGATCTATCGAGTGAGGAAGAGAGATAAAAGAAGGATATGTATGATTGCATGGGGAACAAGGCGTACCGATTGATGTTGCCTTGGCGCTCACCTTGAGGAAATTGGGACATGCATGAAAAAAAATCTAAAAAAAATAAGTCTGATTTTGACGTTGTGGATCAAAATCAGGCTTATTTTCTTTTTAAGAGAGGGCGGTTGTCCCAAACTCTTTAAATGATAAGTTTAAGATTGTAATAGCTCTTTCACAATCGCATTCACTTGGTTCCCATCTGCTTTTCCTTTGACTTTCGGCATGATCGCACCCATGACTTTGCCAAATTCTTTGACAGAAGAAGCTCCAGTTTGTGTAATCGCTTCTTGAACAAGTTGACGAATATCATCCTCAGAAAGTTGTTCTGGCATGTATTTTTCAACAATTACTATTTCACTTTTCACTTTTTCAGCTAAATCGTCACGTCCAGCTTCTTCGAACTCATGTAAAGAATCACGCCGTTGTTTCATTTCACGAGACAACACTGTTAATTCTTCATCTTCAGTCAAGTCGTGACCTTCTTTGATTTGCTCGTTTTGAATGGATGACTTAATCATACGTATGACTTGTAAAGATTCTTTATCTTTTGCTTTCATCGCTGTTTTCATGTCATCGTTCAATCTACTTAGTAGTGACACACTACCAACTCCAATTCATAAAGGAACTAGTTTTTTTGCGTTTTTTTGCGTTTTTTCGCTGCTTTTCTAGCTGCTTCAGATTTTTTCTTACGTTTTACGCTTGGTTTTTCGTAGAATTCACGTTTACGAGATTCTTGTAAAGTACCCGCTTTTGACACGGAACGTTTGAAGCGACGAAGAGCATCGTCAATTGATTCGTTTTTACGAATGACTGTTTTTGACATGTTAATTCCCTCCCTCCGAGCTTAAAAAGTAACCGTAATTGTTATTGAAATTATAATCCAAAAAACAAGACTGTTCTATAAAACATTATATCTAATGCTGATTTGACCGTCAAGGGAATCTTTGGATTTTTTAAAATAATGATATGTTATTTTATTATAAAACAACTACTGACAGTTTTCACATCGACCGAAAATTTCAAACCGATGCCCTTCGATCGTACAACCTGATAATTGATTTTCAAAATAGTCCATTGGACACATATGGATTTCTTTTGTCATCCCACAAACGGTACAAATAAAATGATGATGGTGACCGATCTCTCCCTGGCAACAATGAAAACGAAACTTCATTTCGCCATTCAAATCGGTTTCTTCTAATAAGTCTAACTCAGAGAAATCATGGAGATTACGATAAATCGTATCATAACTCACTCCTTTAAATTCCTCATTCATAAAATCAAATACTTCTTTTGCTGACACATAACGATTTCTTTTGACCAAATAAGTCAATAATGCTTCTCGCTTTTTCGTGTATTTAAATCCGTTATTTTTCAAAATTTCTAACGATTGTTCGATTAATGTTTGGTTTTTCAAGTCTTTCCCTCCAAATCAAAATGATTACGAAGTACATATTCCACAGTATGGTATACTAAAGATAAAAAAAATGCAAGTGAGGTTTTTTATTTATGGCTTTTGATTCTACTGAGATCGTTACTTTTTTTGTCATTTCTGATTCAGCTGGTGAAACAGCAACAAAACTCGCACAGGCAACCATGGCACAATATCCTACAGTTGAATTTAATTTATTTCGTCGAACGTTTGTCACTGACCAAGACACCCTCGAACAAGCCTTACAAGATGCGTTAGCAGAAAAAGCGTTAGTTCTTCATACCTTGATCAACCAAGAGCTGATTGATTATACCCGAAGTTTTTGCGAAGAAAACAACTTATTTAGTTTTGACGTGATGACCCCACCGATCGAAGAAATCCAACGATTAACAGGAATTCAACCCACTCGTCAACCTGGAGCCCTACATTTATTGAATGAAAATTATTTTAAACGAATCAAGGCAATGGAATTTGCTGTAAAATACGATGATGGGAAAGATCCAAGAGGTTTCTTAGAAGCAGACGTGGTGTTGCTAGGAGTTTCCAGAACGTCAAAGACACCGTTAAGTCTTTTTTTAGCGAATAAAAACTTAAAAGTGGCGAATCTCCCACTCATTCCTCAAGCCCATATCCCAAAACAACTTTGGGAGATCGATCCTAAAAAAATTGTTGGTTTAACCAATAATCCCGATATTTTAAATAATATTCGAAAAGAACGGATGCGTTCCTATGGATTAAATCCTGATACGGCTTATTCTGATATCGAAAAAATACGAGCAGAATTAGATTTTGCTAATGATTTGTATGAAAAATTAGGTTGCGTTGTGATCAATGTTGCTTCTCTCTCAATTGAAGAAACGGCTTCGTTGATCCTAAATGCCTTAGATTTAGAGGACCACAGTTATTATGGCACGGATACTTCAGGAGAAAAATAAAGAACAAATAATTGTATCCAGTAAGCAGCTATAACAAACAACCAGAACCAAACGCATAACTAGTTGAAAAAAAAGCCAGCAGACACGTGTCTGCTGGCTTTTTTTTCAGTATAATCTATTTACATTCCCTTAGAAATGCCTCATTCTTATTTTACTGATGTTCCACATGTTTCAAGGTTTGTTCCAAGATATCCAACACGTGAAAATCATCTAAACTATACAATATTGCTTTGCCTTCACGATGCGATTTTACCACATGGTTTTCCCTTAATAAACGTAGTTGGTGGGAAACAGCGGATTGTTCCATTTCCACCGCTTGGCTGATGGCCGTCACATTTTGTTCTCCATCTTTTAAATACATCAATATTTTCAATCGGGTAGGATCACTTAAGACTTTAAATAATTGACTCACTTTTTCTATTTCGCTTTTTGGTGTGTCTGTCAACCGATTCACCTCCATAAAAAAAGACTGACTTCTAAAGTTTACCACTTTTTCCATCAGTCTCAATTATTTTATTCTTCTGTCATTGATTTGATGATTGCTTCATAGGTATCGATCTTTTCTTGTGCCTCTTGTGCGGAATTGCCTTTTACACCGATATAGAATTTGATTTTTGGCTCTGTTCCTGAAGGACGGATCGCTACCCAACCATGTTCTTCTAATACATATTTTAATACGTCAGATGGAGGTGTCGTTAATTTTTCCACTCGTCCAGCTGAATCTGTTTTCGTTAATTCTTTGAAATCTTCTGTTTGAAGAACTTTTGCTCCAGCAAATTCTGATGGGGCATGGTCACGGAATTTCTTCATCAAAGCAGCGATTTTGGCTGAACCTTCTTGACCACTCATCGTGACTGAGATTGTTTTTTCAGCAAAATAACCATATTTTTCAAAAATCATTTGTAAGCCGTCATAAAGTGTCTTCCCTTGTTTTTTATAAAAAGCAGCCACTTCGGCTAACAATAAGAGTGCTTGGATTGCATCTTTATCACGTACAAATGGTTTGACCAAGTAACCATAGCTTTCTTCAAAACCAAACATAAATGTATGAGAATGATCTTTTTCAAATTGATGGATTTTTTCTGCAATAAATTTAAAGCCTGTTAAGACATTGATCATCGTAGCGCCATAGCTTTCAGCGATGGCTGCAGGAAGTTCACTTGATACGATTGACTTAAGTACGGCTGCATTTTCAGGTAAAGTCCCTCGTGATTGATGTGCTTCTAAAATATATTGAATCATTAACGCACCGATTTGATTACCGGTCAAAACTTTATAAGAGCCATCAGGTTGGCGAACTGCTGCTCCTAAGCGATCCGCATCAGGATCAGTTGCAATCAATAGATCAGCGCCTTCTTTTTCACCTAAACGAATCGCATACTCAAATGCTGAATGTTCTTCAGGGTTTGGTGATTGAACCGTTGTAAAGTCAGGATCAGCTACAGCTTGTTCAGGTACAAGCATAAATTGTTCGAAACCAGCTTGTTGTAATGCTCTTTCTCCTAGCATTTTTCCTGTACCATGAAGGGGTGTAAACACCAATTTTAAGTCTTTCCCCATTGTTTGGACTAATTCTTGATCAATCGTGACTGCTTTGATTTCTTCCAAATATGCTTTATCGACTTCTTCACCAATGATCGTAATCAATCCACTAGTTTCTACTTCGTCATCAGCTAAAACAGCGACTTTTAAAGGATTACTTACTTCACGTACATATTTTGTCAATGCATCCGCATCAGCGGGTGGCATTTGTCCGCCATCTTCTCCATAAACTTTATAGCCATTGTAAGCTGCTGGGTTATGAGAAGCTGTCACCATGATTCCCGCAAACGTATTCAAATGACGAACAGCGAAAGAAAGCTCAGGTGTTGGACGTAGACTCTCAAAGACAAAAGAAGGAATATCGTGTTGTGCCAAAGTCTTCGCTGCTTCCATCGCAAATTCAGGCGATTGATGGCGTGAATCATAAGCAATCGCTACGCCGCGACGTTTTGTTTCTTCTCCTTGTGTATCCATAAAACGTGCCAGCCCTTCTGTTGCTTGTCTGACCGTATAAATATTCATTCGATTGATCCCAGGACCTAAAATTCCCCGCATTCCTGCTGTTCCAAATTCTAAAGGAGCATAAAAAGCATCTTCCAGCTTTTCAGGGTCCTGACTAAGATCAGTTAATTGTTTTTTTAAATTTTCTTCTAAATTTTCTTCATTGGCCCATTGTTGGTATACTTGTTCCCAAGACATGAAGCGAACACCTCTTTCTAAAATATCTACCTCTTTCAGTATAGCATTCTCTTTTTAGATAGAAAAGTCAGAAGGAAAAATAAGCGCAGATGGGTTCTTCTTTTCTTTCGCCAAGATCAAGATTATTCCTACTGTTCTTACAATATCAAACAAGATTTTTCTTGTTTTTGAAATTGCACTGAACCGTTACGATTATCTGGTTGAGTTTTTTTATTTTTTAGAATATCAAATAATTTTCTTTTTTTATTTGTTTGCTCTTCTTTCTTTTGCAAAGTTCCAAGATTATTCCAACTCTTCGGCTGATATGCTTGCCAAACTTCTGGTTCCTGTTCCCAAGGTGCTTTTACCCTCTGTCCTCCTTTCATAAAAATAACATTATCGCTCAATTCCTTCCAATTGCGATAAACGTAGCGAAGCTCAGTTGATGTTATCTTTTTTCCGTTGCAATTGTCTTTAGATAAAACCTCACTCATATTTAACCCATCTAAACAAAAATGGATCTTTAAATTTGGATTTAGTTTTGCACTATTCAAGCCAATTTTGCATCCTCTACGTATATGCCTTATGGAGAGGAAAGTGCGCATAACAGAAAAAATAAGTTCGATTTTGACAATAAACATCAAAATCGAACTTATTTTCTTTTTGAGAAAGAACTATTGTCCCACTCTCTCTTTAGTAGTATAAAAATGAATAGTATTCAAGAAGCTCTTCATCTCTTTTGATTACTTTACGCTTGTGTTGTTTCTTCTAATGATTCTAAATATTTATAGACTTGTTGACCAGCAATGCCGCCATCGCCGACTGCTGTCGTGATTTGTCGTAAATCTTTTTCACGAACATCCCCAATAGCGAACACACCAGGCATAGTCGTACGCATGTCTTGATCTGTTGGAATCCAGCCAGCTGCATTAGTTAAACCAGCTTTTTTAAATGGTTCAGTCAATGGATCTAATCCCACATAAATAAACACGCCATCTGCTGCTAAATCAACGGTTTCATTCGTTTTCACATTATGCGCTTTAACCCCAGTGACCACCATGTCATTACCAACGATTTCATCTGTGACAGTGTCCCAGACAAATGAAATCTTTTCGTTAGCGAATGCGCGATCTTGGATGATTTTTTGCGCACGTAATTCGTCTCTTCGATGAACGATCACGACTTCAGAAGCAAATTGTGTTAGGTAGATGGCTTCTTCTACCGCAGAATCGCCCCCGCCGATCACGACTAAGCGTTTGTTTCGGAAAAAAGCACCATCACATACGGCACAATAGGAAACACCTCGTCCAGCGTATTCTTCTTCTCCAGGAACACCTAACTTACGATGGATACAACCCGTTGCGATAATCACTGTTTTGGCTTCATAAGATTGATCTTCACAAATCACTTCTTTGTAATTTCCATGGTCTTTGATGTCTTGCACAATTCCATAGACATTTTCTGTTCCAAATTTAGTGACACCTTCATACATTTTATAAGCAAGATCAGGTCCCATGATGGAATCAAATCCAGGATAATTTTCAACTTCAGCGGTGTTATTCATTTGTCCACCCGGTGCGCCTTGTTCAATCATAGCAACTGAAAGATTTGAACGTGACGCATATAACGCAGCAGTCATTCCAGCAGGTCCAGCACCAATCACGATAACATCATACATATGTACATTCCTCCATTATAAAAATCAAGTAAGCTTACTTTACAGCCTATAGAAAAAAAAGTCTATTGTTCTGCTTACTCTTTCCTCGAATAGATTTATTATACTCGAAAAATTAGTTTAAAAACAATAGACTTTTATTTGATTCACTATTCGTTACTTAAATCTTCTCCATTTGTTGCAATGACTTTTTTATACCAGTTGAACGATTTTTTCTTCGAGCGTTCCAATGTCCCATTTCCTTCGTTGTCACGGTCAACGTAGATGAACCCATAGCGTTTCTTCATTTCGCCAGTCCCAGCAGAGACAAGATCGATACAGCCCCAAGTCGTGTAGCCCAGGAGATCCACACCATCGAGCTCAACCGCATCTTTCATTGCTTGGATATGTTGTGCTAAATAATCGATCCGATAGTCGTCTTCTACATAGCCATTTTCATCTGGTGTATCAATCGCACCTAATCCATTTTCGACGATGAACAATGGCTTTTGGTAACGATCATAAAGATCATTCATCGTGATACGTAACCCCAATGGATCAATTTGCCAGCCCCATTCACTGGCTGAAAGATAAGGATTTTTAGCCGATTCAAAAATATTACCGGCCGTTTGCTCTAATACTTTTGGATCAGTAGTAGCTACCCGGGAAGAGTAATAGGAGAATGAAATAAAATCAACGGTATGTTCTTTTAATATTTCTAAGTCAGTTGGTTCCATCTCAATTTTGATTCCATTACGTGCCATTTCTTTTAAGGCATAGGCGGGATAACTTCCCCTTGACTGGACATCAATAAAGAAATAGTTTTCCCGGTCCGCCTTTCTTGACGCCCAGACATCTTCAGGTTTACAAGTGTAAGGATAATTTGCGCCAGCTGCTAACATACAGCCAACTTTATTTTCTGGATCCACTTCATGAGCGATCTTTGTAGCGATTGCACTAGCAACTAATTCATGATGGGCTGCCTGGTATTTGATTTGTTCCACATCGTCCCCTTCTTCAAAATACAATCCAGCGCCCATAAATGGAGCATGTAAAATCATATTGATTTCGTTGAAGGTCAACCAGTATTTCACTAGTCCTTTGTAACGATTAAAAATGACATGGCAAAGTCTTTCATAAAACTCTAACAACTTTCGAGAACGCCAAGCACCATATTCTTTGACCAAATGCATCGGACAATCAAAATGAGTGATTGTCACTAACGGTTCGATTCCATATTTTTGACATTCTTTAAAGACATCTTCATAGAACTTCAACCCTTCTTCATTTGGTTCCTTTTCATCACCTTTTGGAAAAATACGACTCCACCCAATGGATAAGCGATAGGTTTTAAATCCCATTTCCGCAAAAAGTGCAATATCCTCTTTGTAACGATGGTACATATCAATGGCTGTTTTTGCTGGATAAAAATGTTCCTCATCAAAGTCAAACATTTTTTGTTTCCCAGTGATCACTGAAAAACGATCTTTACCAATCGGAACAACATCAACATTAGCTAAACCACGTCCACCTTCAGCGTAGCCTCCTTCACATTGATTGGCAGCCGTTGCGCCACCCCATAAAAAGTCTTTCCTAAATGCCATCCTACTTCCTCCATTATTGTTTTTGATAAGTTTTTGTCAGGTTGTTTGCTATTTTATCTTGTACTTCGATCCCCTCTTCTTTTAAGCGGTGGATCGTTTCCTTAAATTGTGGCAAATACGCTTCGTGAGCAACAAACAATTCATCCATGATCCGTTTCGCTGTTTCACCCGACCGTACTAAGGGATTAATCGTAAATGCTTGAAGCGCTGTGCCATAATTACCCGTCACTGCCGCTTCGATCGTCAATAATTCCATATTTTTCATGACTTGAAGCCAGCCACGTTCAGCTGGTGGCAAAGAACCGAAAGCAACGTTGCGTGCCCCTTGTGCCCCGACATACGCTGTGACTTCCACGACACAATCAGCAGGCAGATCAGGAACAGCGCCGTCATTTTTTGTTGAAACAACGATTTGGGTTTCTTTATTGGCATAGATCGAAGCGATCGTTTCACAGGCAGCATCTGAATAATAAGCACCCCCACGTTGTTGTAACTGTTCTGGTTTATGGTCTAGTTCTGGGTCCTGATACAACTCAAATAATTCTGCTTCCGTTTTTTTAACTTGTTCTGCTCTTGTACCAATTGTTTGATATTCTTCTAAAGCATGGTTCAACATTTCTTCTTCACGATAATAATAGCGATGGTAGCCACAAGGAATCATTTGCATTTGTTGTAATTGTTCCTTGAAAAACGGCACATCGAATATATTTTTTGGTAAGCCATTATTTTCAGCATAAAGTCGGTCGATTAGCTCATTCGTTCGATCGTTTCCATGTGAATCTGCTACTTTATGCCAATGAAAGTGATTGAGTCCAGCAAATTTATAAATCAAGTCTTCTTTGGTTTCTCCCAGCATTTCTGGCTCTGTCATCATTGCCATAACTGGTACATTACAAAGCCCAATTACCTTTTCCCATTTTCCGTAGCGAACGACAGCTTCTGTAACCATTCCACTAGGATTGGCAAAATTGATCAGCCAAGCATCGGGACATAGTCTTTTCATATCTTCTACGATTGAAAGAATGACCGGAATGGTACGAAACGCTTTGAACATCCCGCCAGCTCCATTGGTTTCTTGTCCAAGCATGCCATAATATGCAGGGATTCGTTCATCTTTCACTCTGGCATCTAATTGACCTACCCGAAACTGAGTTGTTACAAAATCAGCATCTCGCAGTGCTTCTTCTCGATCCAACGTCGCATAGATCTTAACATCATAAGGCGAAGCATCCCACATTCGTTGAGACATTTCACTGACGATTCTTAATTTTTCTTGACCCTCTGCTACATCCACTAACCAGATTTCTTTAATCGGTAATTCTTCATATCGTTTAATAAACCCTTCCATCAATTCAGGGGTATAGCTACTTCCGCCACCAATTGTTGCAATCTTCACTTTTCGTTCCATGAGCTTCCTCCTTTTTTGTTTTTACAACTATATTATGTTTTTTGTAAACGAAAACAACAAGTTAACTTTATTCTTTTGCATTTCCATTTACAAAAATTCATTATATAGCCGATTATTTTGTGAAAATCTTGTATAAGAACAACGAACGATTGACGAATCAATAAATAGCGCTTACAATATTTTTACACAAAAAATTAAAAATATGTAAAAGAGGATCGTCATGCTATTAAAAGAAAAATTAAAAAAAATTGCTTTTTCTCCCGCAGAAACAGAAGTGATCCATTTTATTCAAAGCCATGAACATCAACTCAAAGAAGCAACAATTCAACAAATTGCGAAGGCATGTTATGTCCATCCTTCTACGTTGATTCGGATTGCCAAAAAGGCTGGGTTCAACGGTTGGGTCCACTTTAAGGAAGCTTTTTTAGCGGAAAACGAGTATTTGGAAGGAAATTTTCAAGAAGTTGATGCCAACCTCCCCTTTCTAGAAAACGATGGAATCATGTCTATTGCGAACAAAGTCGCTGCACTGGAACGAATGACGATTGAAGACACACTCTCATTGCTTCACCACGATGACTTACAACGAGCAAAACAGCTTTTATTGAAAGCAAAAAAAATCGTCCTTTTTTCTAGTAATTCGAATACTTTGATCTCGCAGGCTTTTATGTTGAAAATGAAGCGAATCAAACGAGACGTAACGATCGTGACGACTTCAGGCGAATCCTACTATGAAGCCTACAACTGTACGCCTGATACTTGTGCCATCTTAATTTCTTATACCGGCGAAAATAAAATGATGTTACGAACAGCCAAGATTTTGCAAGAAATCAATGTGCCGATTTTAACATTGACGAGTATTGGTGATTCCACTCTTTCTACTTTCAGCTCAGCAATCCTTCGTATCACTACCAGAGAACGATTGTATTCGAAAATCAGTAATTTTACGATCAATACTTCAATTTGTTACTTACTAGACGTACTATACAGCTGTATCTTTGCAGAGGAATATCAAAAAAACCTCAACCATTTAATCAAAATCGGACAAAAAGTAGACGATCGCCCAATCAGCTCCTCTATTATGGAAGAGCCTCCTGCAATTAAGGAATAAATTATCTCACACTTTTCAGCTTCTTATGCATTTTCTCTTTTCACCATCTAGCTTGTTAAGTTAGTCGTGTCCAAAAAGAAAAACCTAAAAAATTTACCATGACAACATGGATATTTTTTAGGTCTTATTTGCTTAAATTTCATGTTGTTTTTCGTAGTTGTTAGCAGTTGGACTAGGCTCAGTAGCGCCTATTAGTCCACGTTCTCTTGCCTGACTAAAACTTGCTCCCCCCCTCACTCTCTTTGTTTCTTTGTTTTGATTCAATTGATGAGAGTTGTTCCATTTTGGCAGCCACTACTTTTTTGAGCTCTTCTACGGATACTTTTGGATCATCAATCTTGTCGGCCATTAAGTCTACCAAAACTGCTTTTTGTTTTTCATTAAGTTCTGACAGACGATAAAATGTCTCCGCTAAGAAATGATCACTAAATAGTTATTTTATATCTGTTTTGTTTATTTCAAACGCTATTGTTCAAGGTACTCTACTTCTGATACTCAATAAAATTGTCTTTATTAAAAAAACAGAGAAAAAGAAGATGATTTCCTCTTTTTCTCTGTCTGATTACTTCTATTTGGAACAACTATTCACTTTGGAGTTTATACATATCAGCATACAGTCCTTCTTTTACTAGCAACTCCTGATGGGTTCCTTGTTCAACGATTTTTCCTTTATCCAAGACAAGAATGAGTTCCGCATCTTTGATCGTTGACAAGCGGTGCGCAATCGCAATAGTGGTTCTTCCTCGACGCATCTTTGCTAATCCTTCTTGAATCAACCCTTCTGTCTCGGTATCAATATTGGCAGTTGCTTCATCTAAAACCAAGATTTTAGGATCAGTAACAATGGTTCGTGCGAATGTGATCAATTGTCGTTGTCCACTAGAATAACTTGCGCCTCGCTCAATCACTTTTGAATGATACCCATTTGGTAATTCATTAATAAAGCGATCGGCTTGGACAAATTCTGCCGCTGCACGTATCTGTTCATCTGTGATCGCTGGATCCATCATACGTATATTTCCTGCAATATCCCCATAGAATAGAAAAGCATCTTGGAGAACTAACCCCATTTTTTTACGAAGTTCAGCAATCGGATATTCCCGAATATCACACCCGTCAATTAAAATCTGCCCTTCATAAAATTCATAAAAACGCATCAATACATTGATGATCGAACTTTTCCCACTGCCAGTATGACCGACTAATGCGACAGTTTCACCAGGATTGGCAACAAAAGAAATGTTGTTCAGTACTTTATTTTTTCCATCATAGGAAAAGCTGACATTACGAAATTCAATTTTCCCCTCAGTGATGGTTTTGTTTGCTCCTTCATGTTGCTGTGGTGCGTATTCTTCTGTGTCCATGATTTTTAAGATTCTGCTACCAGCGACGATCCCGTCAGTGAATATACTTAAGAAATCCATCATTTGAGACATCGGATTGAAGAACCCTTGGACATATGTGGTGAAAGCATAGATCAGCCCAACTTCCACTGGTGATTTTAAGGCATCTAAGCCAAAAAGTGTCAGTGCCCAAGCAATGGCTAATGCATATAAAAAGCTGATAATCGGGCTCAATAACAGCGAATTGGTTTTGATCATAGCGTATCGTGTATTGAGATAATCCGTATTGACCGCTTCAAATTCGTTTGCTAACCGTTTTTCCTGCCGGAATTGCTGGATGATCCGCATCCCTGAAATGGATTCATTTAATTTAGTATTCAACTGACTTAACTTTTCTCGCATATTACGATAAATCCGAGAACTAAATTTTTGATAATACCAGATCACGACTCCTAGAACAGGTAAAAAAAGCAACAGCCATAAAGCAATGCGTCCGTTGATTTGAAACATTGCAATAAAGGAGGAAACTACTGCGAAAATGCCTGTCAATACCATCAGAAAAACATACCAAAATTCAAAAAGCGTTTCGGTGTCATTCGTGACTCTTGAGACGGTCGAGCCGGCTGGTGTCTGGTCAAAATATCTCATTCCCAATGTATGCAATTTTTCAAATAATTTTATACGGATATATTGATAGGTTTTAAGCGAAGCATTGGAATACAAATACCATTGGAAAAACCAGATGATACTTTTGACGATGACCCCAAATAAATACAAGCCTGCAAAAAATAAAATCACTTGTGTCGTAGCAGATTGTTTGGCTAAATATTCATCCATAAAGGTTTGAATGATTCGAGGTAATAGGACATTGATTACTGACAATCCCAAAGCAAACAGGATGGCAATGATGAAAGTCGCTTTAAAGGGTTTAGCAAAATGCAACAAGCGTTTAATGATTTGCTTTTGCTCTCGCAATGGAATGGATTTTGACCATTCGGATTGATAGTTATCTTCCATCATTTTCTCCCCTTTCAATTTTGGCTTCTAACTGTTGTTTTTCCCACATTTGTTTGTACCAACCACCTAAAGCCAATAGCTCGGCGTGACGGCCACGTTCAACGATCTGTCCTTTGTCAATGACGATGATTTCATCAGCATGCATCACACTGCTTAGTCGATGAGCGGCAATGATCGTGGTTTTACTTTGACGAATTTCTTTTAAATTCCGCAAAATTCTTTCTTCTGTTTTAGCATCCACTGCCGACAACGCATCGTCAAGGATCAATAACTCTGGATTTTGGATCAATGCTCTGGCAATCGAGATCCGCTGTTTTTGTCCACCAGATAAGGAAACACCCCGCTCACCAACTAATGTTTCATACCCCTTCGGTAATTCTTTGATCTCTTGGTTGATTGATGCTAACGACGCAGCAGCTTCCACTTCTTCGTTAGATAACTTAGGATCAGAAAAACGGATATTCTCACGAATCGTCATTGAAAACAAAAAATGATCTTGTGGTACATAGCCAATAGAATGTAAAAGAGCATCTAAGGAATATTCTTTGATCGAACGACCACCAAATTTGATTTGTCCTTGATAGTCATCATATTCACGCATCAGCAACTTCATGATCGTGGTTTTTCCAGCACCAGTTTTACCAACAATTCCTAATGTATCCCCTTCTTTAATTGCAAACTTGATTTGTTCCAAGGCGGGTAATTCTTCTTTGGGATAATGGAATTGCGCGATCTCTACATTTAATTCTCCTTTTGCGGGTGTCTTCACTGCACCAAGTTGTTCAACGATATGGGTCTTCTCATGTAAGAGTTCATTCACTCGGTCATAAGAAGCATTTCCTCTTTCCAGAACATTGAACAACCGACCAATAGCAAACATCGGCCAAACCAACATTCCAATGTAACTGATGAAGGAAACCATTTGTCCAATCGTGATCGTGCCATCTAGCACATATTTACCACCCAAGATGATCGTTAAAACATAAGATAACCCAATGATCAGCGTGATAAACGGATCAAACAAAGCATCTAAAAAGTTGACACGTTTATTCTTTGTGATTGCCTGTTCGATTTTTTCTTGAAAATCTGCCAGATCTTCCTGCTCTTGCCCAAAGGTTTTGATTACTTTAATCCCAGTAATACTTTCTTGCGTTTTGTCGTTGATACTGGAAAAAGCTTCTTGTGATTCTCGAAAAGCATCATGTAGTTTTGATCCTAATATCCTTGAAGTAACAGCTAATAGCGGCAAAGGGATCAGAGCAAGTAAAGTCAAGCGCCAGTCAATGAAAAGGATCATGGCAATGATTGTGGTTCCCCCAGTAATGACCGAATCAGCAAATGTCAAGATGCCTGCTCCTGCCACATTTTGAATCGCATTTAAATCATTGGTCGCATGTGCCATTAAATCACCTGTACGATATTTTTGATAAAACATACTATCCATACGAGTGAAATGGATAAACAAACGCTGACGTAATTCCTTCTCTAACCTCGCTGCACTTCCCCAAATATTCACCCGCCAAATGAAACGAAAGAGATACTGTAAAATGGCAGATCCGATTAATACAGCGATCCAAAAGACGATAAATCGCATGGAGAGATTCTTATCTGCAATCTCATCGATGATGATCCCGATTACTTTAGGCGGAACTAACTGAACCAAGGCAACACATAATAAAGAAAAAACGCCGATCACATAGTGCTTCTTTTCTTGTTTAAAAAACCAACCCAACTTCCTAAAAATAGACATATTTTTCCTCCTTTTTAACTCCCATCAACCTCTTTTTCTCTTAAAAATTTAGTCAGTGTCACTCATTTTTCTCACTAACTACACAACCTTGTTTTTAATCGCTTCCATAAATCCATCTAACAAAAAAAGCGAGCTGAAATCAATCAGCCCGCTATGATTTGTCCAATGAAAACCCTATTTTTTCCCTTGGTTTTTCATTTGTTGCATCATCTGACGAATTTTCTTTTCAGATGGTTTTTGCCCCATTGACATCATCATTGATCGTAACATGTCCTCATTAACGGGAGGATTTTTTTCTAAATAATCTTTCATATATTTACGCGCAAAAAAGAATCCACCGATTGCGCCGATTAATAAAGCAATAACTGCGATAAGTACGACTATTCCTGTTTTTACCATATAAATCTCTCCTTTCTATTTCCGAATTGCTCTCAATGACTTATTTTACTAAAGTTTTCCCAAAAAAGAAAGGCGTTTTCTTTAGTTTTGGCTAAAAAGTTTATTTTACTGCTTTCCTATAACTTCGCCAAACAGAAGCTTAACCATATATTTTTTTTAGGCAAACCGAATAAATTGCTTTCAATTTTTTTGATGCAGGTGTAGAATGGGGTCGTGAAGAAAATGAGAGGTGATTTTTTTGAGTAATCAATTCCATAAACAAAAATTGATTGAACACACCAACGGCTTATCTTTAGCTGAAGTGAACGGAACAGTCAAAGTTCCTAAAGGGAAAAGTTTTTTTAAAACATTATTAGCTTATTCAGGTCCTGGCGCACTCGTTGCGGTAGGTTATATGGACCCAGGAAACTGGTCGACTTCTATTACAGGAGGACAAAACTTTCAATATTTACTGATGTCAGTCATTCTTTTATCCAGCTTAGTCGCTATGCTCTTGCAATATATGGCAGCAAAACTAGGCATCGTTAGTCAAATGGATTTAGCCCAAGCCATCCGAGCCCGTACAAGTAAAACACTTGGTGTGATTTTGTGGGTGTTAACTGAATTGGCAATCATGGCAACCGATATTGCAGAAGTAATTGGGGCCGCCATTGCCCTTTATTTACTTTTTGATATTCCATTAGTAATTGCCGTATTTATTACTGTTTTTGATGTTTTTGTTTTATTGATGTTAACTAAGATTGGCTTTCGTAAAATTGAAGCGATCGTCGTTTGTTTGATCTTTGTCATTTTATTCGTTTTTGTCTACCAAGTGGCTTTGTCAAATCCCGACTGGAAACATTTATTTGCTGGCTTTGTTCCTAATAGCAAAACGTTTGCTGATTCACCGATGATTGGTGGTGAAACACCATTGACAGGTGCATTAGGAATCATTGGCGCAACTGTCATGCCTCATAATTTGTATCTCCATTCTGCAGTCTCACAAACGAGAGAAATCGATCGGAAAGACCCAACCGATATCGCTCGAGCTGTTCGTTTTACAACTTGGGATTCTAATATTCAATTAACTATGGCTTTTTTAGTCAATGCTTTACTTTTGATCATGGGCGTTGCAGTATTTAAAAATGGTTCTGTGCAAGACCCATCATTTTTTGGGCTTTACGAAGCATTGTCTAATCCTTCTGTTATGAGCAATGATGTATTGACCACTGTAGCAAAATCTGGCATTTTATCTACATTATTTGCTGTTGCCCTTTTAGCTTCTGGACAAAATTCTACGATTACTGGAACACTGACAGGACAAGTGATCATGGAAGGCTTTATCCACATGCGTATGCCGATTTGGTTACGTCGTTTGGTCACACGTCTCTTGTCTGTCATCCCTGTTTTACTCTGTGTCCTCTTTACCAGCACGAAAGGAACGATCGAAGAACATACTGCTTTGAATCATTTGATGAACGAATCTCAAGTATTCCTTGCATTTGCGCTTCCTTTTTCAATGATTCCATTATTGATGATGACAAATAGTGAAGTAGAGATGGGGAAACAATTTAAAAATAATCTATTCGTTAAATCTTTAGGCTGGATCTCCGTAATCAGTCTGACATTCTTGAATTTACGAGGGTTGCCTGGACAAATCGAAAGTTTCTTTGGTGATCAAGCAACTACCAATGAATTGATGTGGGCAGACAATGTGGCTTACTTGATTATCTTTGCTGTCTTAGCCTTATTGTGTTGGACGATCGTCGACTTGTATAAAGGGAACAAAAGATACGCAGAACGTTTGCAACAACTAACCGTTCAAGAAAATAACTAATAAAAAGATTAGATGATAAAAAAGTTGTTCCTTAAGTGTCCAACTTTAAAAAATAAGCCAAAGAATCCCGAAATGGTTACTCTGGGAAATTCTTCGGCTTATTTTAATTCGTATTACTACATTCAACAACTTTTATGTCCATTTGTTGAAATGTCTTCGTGAAGTAGATAAATCACGTTTTTTTCTACTAATATCAGTAGATTTTGCACAAATCCTACAATCAAAACTTTAAGGTTTCATTTGTTTATTCATTCACTGCTGCTAATAATTCTGGGAAAGCTTCTGGATCAAAGTGTTTTTCTTTTAACATAGCAATTTCTTTTCCATATGGTGCATAGGCCGTTTTTTTCTCTTTCCCTACATAAGGGGTTTCTAAGATTTTGGCAATATCTGAAAACATCGGTTCATGTACGATTTCTTTCAGTGCATCAAAACCGATCGTCCCGAAACCAATATTAGCATGACGATCCTTATGTGACCCTTGAGGATTCTTCGAGTCATTGATGTGTAACACTTTCAATCGATCCAAGCCGATTACTTTATCAAATTCTGTCATGACACCTGAAAAATCATGACACACGTCATAGCCTGCATCGTTCGTATGACAAGTATCAAATGTCACAGACAATTTTTCATTCAAAGTCACGCCATCAATGATCTGCGCTAATTCTTCAAATGTCCGACCGACTTCCGTCCCTTTACCAGCCATTGTCTCTAAAGCAATTTGTGCAGTCTGTTCTTTCGTCAAAACTTCATTCAATCCTTCAATGATTTTGGCGATACCAGCTTCGGCACCAGCACCGACATGGGCACCTGGATGCAAAGTGATCTGTGTTGCTCCTAAAGCCTCCGCTCGGACGATCTCTTCTCTTAAAAATTGAACCGCAAAAGGAAACATCTCCGGTTTAATCGTATTTCCCAAATTAATAATATAAGGTGCATGAACCACTATATCAGATAATCCATGTTCCTTCATATACGCTTTCCCCGCTTCGATATTCATGTCTTCAATTGCTTTACGTCTAGTATTTTGCGGTGCTCCAGTATAAATCATAAAGGTTGAAGCACCGTAACTTGCAGCTTCTTCTGCTGCCCCTAATAGCATTTTTTTCCCACTCATGCTTACGTGTGACCCTAATAACATAAAATTCTTCCTCTCCATAAAAAGTGAGTCAATGATCGAAATCCTTATCAAGCCATATTCCATTCATTGATAATCACTCTAAATAAGCTAATCTTTTTCTATTTTAACTGAACATATAGTGAAAGGAAAGTTTACGACTCGAAAACCGGTCTAGTGCTTTAAGTTCCTCGTTCACTCTATCATTCAGAAAAAGAAAGTTGAAATAATCCTTATAAAAATCACCATATCTGTTTTTTTGTTCCATTATTTGCTATAATTAGCGAAATAAAACTATTAGTTGAGGTGAACCCTTTTGCCACGTAAAGATACTCGGAAAAAGCAACATCGAAGGAAAAAGCAAAAATGGTTGGGATTAAACATCGCTTTTGGTGTCTTCCAATCACTGACTACTTTTATCGTCGTCCTTCTTCTGCTACTGGCAGCCCTTGGTGTTGGTATCGGAGCTGGTTATTTTGCCTATCTTGTTGAAGATACCGAAATACCATCCAAAGCAACCCTGCAATCAGAGCTTGGCAACATTACAGAAACATCTAAACTTGTTTATGCTGACAATTCTGAAATATCAAAGATCCAAACTGATTTAATGCGGACAGCCGTTCCTTCAGATCAAATTTCGCCTTTATTGAAAACTGCAATCATTAGTACTGAAGATGAGTATTTTGAGCGACATAACGGCTATGTACCAAAAGCTGTTTTGCGTGCTTTATTTTCTGAAGCAACTGGTATCGGTTCTTCCGGTGGTTCCACGTTGACTCAACAGTTAGTCAAACAACAAATCTTAACTGATGAAACAACATTCAAGCGAAAAGCAAATGAAATTTTATTAGCAGCACAAGTCGAGAAACACTTTTCCAAAAATGAAATTATTTCTATGTATCTAAATGTTTCTCCATTTGGTCGAAACAATAAAGGACAAAATATCGCTGGTGTACAAGAAGCAGCGAAAGGAATCTTTGGTGTCAATGCCAAGGATGTCAACTTGCCACAAGCTGCCTTTATCGCAGGCTTGCCACAAAGTCCGATCACTTATAGTCCTTATACAAATACTGGGAGTTTAAAAGAAGACCTTTCAGCAGGATTAAATCGAAAAGATGTGGTTCTATTCAGCATGTATCGTGAAAATAAAATCACAAAACAACAATATGAAGAAGCGAAAGCTTATGATCTCACGAAAGATTTCTTACCACAACAGATTGCTGAACAAAGTGATCGTGAGTTTCTATATTATACCGTTATGGGTGAAGCCACAGAGATCATCACTAAACAATTAGCTGAAAAAGATGATGCAGATTTATCTGATAGTTCAGTCTATGATGCCTACTATCAAAAAGCACAACAAACGATCCAAAACAAAGGTTATACGATCCATTCAACGATCGATAAAAATGTTTATGCGGCAATGCAAGAAGCAGCAAAAAGTTATGGTCATCTATTAGACGATGGCAAAGCCACACAAGTTGAGACAGGAAATGTCTTGATGGATAATAAAACTGGTCGTATCTATGGTTTTGTTGGTGGTAGAAATTATCTACAAAACCAAAATAATCATGCTTTTGACACCCAAAGACAAGCTGGGTCTTCGATTAAACCAGTACTCGTGTATGGTCCAGCCATCGATATGGGGCTCGTAGGATCAGAATCACGTGTTTCTGATTACGCAACTACCTGGCAAGAAGGAAGTAACGCAGGAGAAAAAATCGTCAATGCAACGAATGAAGGTTCTAATACCTTCCAAACGATTCGAGAATCTTTGGAATGGTCTAACAATATCCCTGCCTATCATTTATATCAGGATGTTTTAGAAAATGGAGGTTCTAAACAATATGCTTATGAAAATTACTTGGCAAAAATGAATTATCCAACCAACGATAATTGGGGCGTTGAGTCTGCACCTTTGGGAACCGTTGATGTAACGACTTTGGAACAAACCAATGGCTTCCAAGCTTTAGCTAATGGCGGGGTCTATCAAGAAGGTTATTTGATTGATTCAATTACTGATAACTCAGGAAAAGTCATCTACAAACATGAGGAAAAACCTGTAAGAGTGTATTCTGAAGCTACAGCATCAATTATGAATGATATGATGCGTAGTGTAATCACTGCGAAAATCACGACACCTTTTAAAGATGATATTACTGCTTTAAATCATGAACTGGGACAAGCGGATTGGATCGGCAAAACAGGTTCAACAAATGACTACCGTGATTCTTGGCTGATTGTTTCAACGCCATCTATTACGATCAGTAGTTGGGCAGGTCACGATGACAACACTGGAATGGACTCAAGAGCCCGATTACGTTCTTCTAGCTATTTAGCCAATCTCATTAATCAAGTATACCAAGCAAATCCAGCGATGTTCGGGACAAAGGATAAATTTGAATTATCTTCTGATGTCTCCAAGAAAAAAGTAGCATCCTTTACAGGACAACTTCCTGGTAAAGTTACTGTTGATAAGAAAACCATCGAAACACCAAGTCAGACAGTTGAATCGCTTTGGGCAAAAAATGGTCCAAAAAAATCAACATTCAAGTTTGGTGTCGGTGGAACGGATGAAAACTATAAAAATTATTGGGGTACTGCTTCAGCCTTTGCTCGAGCAAATCCAGCCAAAAAAGAAAATGATAAAGAAAATGAATAATTCAAAGTCTATCATCTTTAATATTGATGAAAACGAACTGACATTATTTGACAAAGAACCTAAAAACAGTCGCCAATTTTGGCGACTGTTTTTATCTTGTTAATTTTTCAGTAGAGCCCGTACGCTTTTTTTCTTGCTGTTTGACTAAGTTTATTGCTTTATTCCTTTTTTGATCCACTGTTTGCTGTTGATGAGTATTTTTATCTGTAGTCGGTGAATATTTAGACTGATTTAGATCATTGATAGCAGGTTTGCTTTTTTCTTTTTCATATGTGACTGGTTCCCATACCCCAATTTCAAACCACAGCGGGTTCGTTTCACTTGATTTCTTTAGGTTATCTGACTGTTGGTCATTTCCATTGATATTCATCGAGGGCTCAGCTTTTTCTAAATATAGGCTGGTTCCTTCTTTGAATTTAGGAGCAGTCAAGCTTTTAAAGGTGCTAGGGTTAAAACTATTTAGATCATTGGTAGCAGGTTTGCTTTTTTCTTTTTCATGTATGACTGGTTCCCATACCCCAATTTCAAACCACAGCGGGTTCGTTTCACTTGATTTCTTTAGGTTATCTGACTGTTGGTCATTTCCATTGATATTCATCGAGGGCTCAGCTTTTTCTAAATATAGGCTGGTTTCTTCTTTGAATTTAGGAGCAGTCAAGCTTTTAAAGGTGCTAGGGTTAAAACTATTTAGATCATTGGCAGCAGGTTTGCTTTTTTCTTTTTCATGTATGACTGGTTCCCATACCCCAATTTCAAACCACAGCGGGTTCGTTTCACTTGATTTCTTTAGGTTATCTGACTGTTGGTCATTTCCATCGATATTCATCGAGGGCTCAGCTTTTTCTAAAGGTAGGCTTGCATCATCTTTGTCTTTTCCTTTAAAGTCACCTGATTGCCGGTTATCCCCTTCTTTGACAGTCATCACTTGCTTACTTTCGATTTCCCTACAATAATCGCTATTGTTTTCTCTATTTGGCTCTTCAGGACTTTGCATTTTACTTTCATCTTTATTCCAATTGGTTCTTTCACTACTGCTAGTTTGTACTTCTATCCATACTTGTGGGTCATGCTGTTTTTGTTTCTCTTCTTCCAAACGTATGCTGTCAACCCTTTTTTGATTACGTTCATTTGAAGCTTCACGTCTTTTTCTCCATTTGTTGACAGGATCTAATAACTCAATAGATTGATTGTTTTGAAATTGGAAGACTGTATCATTTTCCATGCTTTTTTTCAAAATATCGTTAAAATTGTCTCTAAACCGTCCATATATTTGACTTACTTTCCTACTAATGCTAAGTAAAATAGCATCGATTTTACTGTCAGACAATTCACTTTTTTTCAAAGTAGAAAGATATTCAAAAGAATAACTCTCCGTATGTAAACCTATATGTTTTGCTAAGATATAACCAATCGCTTCTGATTTAAAATATTCTAATTGGTCTGGATAATCGGTACTAGTCCCTCTTGTCTTATGTATGGCTGAACGCATAAAGTTACTCAATGTTTGTTTATCATTCATCCCTGATTGAATCTCGATTGGCATACCTTTAAATTGGTTAATACTTTGGAACAAAATTTGGTAGAGAAATGAATCAACTGTTTGATTCCCTACATAGTATGCTGGTCTGGGTATTTCTTGCTTTTCCGCTAATTCACTAACATCGAAAACCTGTACTAGAAAAGAGGCTGTTAGTTTACTTTTTGTTTCTTTGTCGAAACGTACTTCTGTATGGTCTCTATAAAGTGCCTCTGGACCCAGTTTTAATTTTTTTTCTAGTTTCTTCCATTCGTGAGCCTCGAGAGCCAATTGGACATCTGGTTTTTGGGCGATCAGGTTTTGGGTTATTTTTGAGTGTTGCCAAGGAAGATGCGCTGTAACAGATAAAAACTTAATAAAATTATCCTCTTCTAGAAAAGTTGAAAGTTGTTTTTTTCGATACGTTTCAATCCCTTCCCTATCCCCCCGTTTATTCAAGCTTTGTATACTTTTATCGTCTATTCCCTCATTAAACCTAAGATTTAGTGTATATTCAACTCCTTCTGGAAATAAGTCAATTGAGTTAACCAACTTATTACCACGTTCATTAATATGATGTGCCACACTTACAAAATAATGAAATTTTTCTATGATCTTTTCTTTATTTTCTTCTATAAACGGACGATATAATTCCATTCCCGGATCCTTAGTTACTATTACCAGTGAAGAATCAAGATACAAGGAATGATTAAAAACAAAACCTGGAGTACAGCGACGATTGTTCTTGTACTTCTCTTCCATTACTGGCAATGGATATACAAACTCTGTAAAAATTTTCTCTGTAAAAGATTTAATAGGAATATACCAATTTCTCCTATTTCTTTCCAATGCAAGATATGTCCTATTTAAATTTTCTAATGTTATTTCTTTGTACTTTGAAGTTTTTAACTCATCGTAAACATCAGGAAGCAGTTTCACAAAATAAAAATCTGACATTTATAACTTCTCCTTACAATTTAGATTTTCTCTTCTGATAGAGATTCCATTTCATTATACGGAATAAAAAGCTAAAATTTGTCCAAGTTTTTACAAAAAAAATAAATAGTTGTTCTTGTTAACTAGCTAAAAGCTTCAACGAATGTTTACTTATTTCAATCACTAAATCTTTTTTAGAAGTTAAAACGAGAGTGGGACAATAGTTCTTTCTCAATCGGTGGCGATTTGGAAATTATAACCTGGTTTGCGCTGTCCATTTCGCATATAACCGCCTTTCATCCACATAAAGGTGGTAACAGTTAATGTTCTACATTTCGTGGTAAAGTTGTTTGGCTGATGGTATAATTTTTAAACATAAAGTACACTCCTTTGATTTTTGTTTAAGCATTTTAATCATACAAGGTTGTGCTTTTTATGTACCTTAAAATCAAAAAAATGGGGCAATAATCAGATTTTTTTCTGACTATTGTCCCACTCTCGTTTTTATCTTGTTATGGTTTTAAAGGAGCTTTTTTATCTTGTCAATGTTCTACGCCCGGATACTCCATTTTTTTTCTGCCGATTGTTTTTAGTTGCTTCTTTCTGAGCTATCCTTTGGCATTGAGTTAGATAAGTTAGATTGTTCGTACCTACTTTTTCTGAAGTGCTTTTGTTGCTTCTTTGACTTCCTTTTCTTGTAACTGTTTCCCAAGTCATTTCTTCCGACTCACTTTGATCCGCTTGATGATCTGTCTGCTGATCTTTTCCATTAATAGTCGTCGAAAGTTTAGATTCAGTTCGATTGGTACCCTCAGCTTTTTTCAAAGATAGGCTTGCACCTTCTTTGGCTTTCATGTCAAACAAGCTTGCAAAGGTTTTAAGGGTAGAAGATTCTTGATGCTCTGTCTGCGGGTTAATTCTATTAATAGTCGTCGAATGTTCAAATTCATTTCGGTTGGTATCCTCAGCTTTTCTCATATGAACTGTCTGTTGCTCATTTCCCTTACTATTCATTGATGGCACAGTTTTTTTTGTGTTGGTTAAACTGATATCCTTAGCTTTTTCTAAAAGTAGGCTTGCATTTTTTTCGACCTTCATGTCAATCGAGCTTGTAGAAGTTCTAGGGTCAGAACTTCTTAGATCATTGGTAGCATTTTTTTCTGAATTGCTCTTGTTGTTTCTTTTACTTCCTTTTCTTGTAACTTTTTTCCCAGTCATTTTTTTCTGCTTATTTTGATGCTTTTTACTTGTTTCTTCAATCTGCTCTGTCTGATGGTCGTTTTTCTTACTATTTTCAGTTTTTTTTATGTTGGTCAAGCTGATATCCTCAGCTTTTTCTAAAGGTAGGCTTGCATCACCTTTGTCTGTTCCTTTAGAGTCACCTGATTGCTGGTTATCCCCTTCTTTGACAGTCATCACTTGCTTACTTTCGATTTCCCTACAATAATCGCTATTGTTTTCTCTATTTGGCTCTTCAGGACTTTGCATTTTACTTTCATCTTTATTCCAATTGGTTCTTTCACTACTGTTCGTTTGTACTTCTATCCATACTTGTGGGTCATGCTGTTTTTGTTTCTCTTCTTCCAAACGTATGCTGTCAACCCTTTTTTGATTACGTTCATTTGAAGCTTCAAGTCTTTTTTTCCATGTGTTGACAGGGTCTAATAATTCAATAGATTGATTATTTTGAAATTGGATGACTGTATTATTTTCCATACTTTTTTTCAAAATATCGTTAAAATTGTCTCTAAACCGTCCATATATTTGAATTACTTCCCTACTAATGCTAACTAAAATAGTATCGATTTTACTGTCAGACAATTCACTTTTTTTCAAAGTAGAAAGATATTCAAAAGAATAACTCTCCGTATGTAAACCTATATGTTTTGCTAAGATATAACCAATCGCTTCTGATTTAAAATATTCTAATTGGTCTGGATAATCGGTACTAGTTCCTCTTGTCTTATGTATGGCTGAACGCATAAAGTTACTCAATGTTTGTTTATCATTCATCCCTGATTGAATCTCGATTGGCATACTTGTAAATTGGTTAATACTTTGGAACAAAATTTGGTAGAGAAATGAATCAACTGTTTGATTCCCTACATAGTATGCTGGTCTGGGTATTTCTTGCTTTTCCGCTAATTCACTAACATCGAAAACCTGTACTAGAAAAGAAGCTGTTAGTTTACTTTTTGTTTTTTTGTCGAAACGTACTTCTATATGGTCTTTATAAAGTGCGTCTGGACCCAGTTTTAATTTTTTTTCTAGTTTCTTCCATTCCTGAGCCTCGAGAGCCAATTGGACATCTGGTTTTTGGGCGATCAGGTTTTGGGTTATTTTTGACTGTTGCCAAGGAAGATGCGCTGTAACAGATAAAAACTTAATAAAATTATCCTCTTCTAGAAAAGTTGAAAGTTGTTTTTTTCGATACGTTTCAATCCCTTCCCTATCCCCCCGTTTGTTCAAGCTTTGTATACTTTTATCGTCTATTCCCTCATTAAACCTAAGATTTAGTGTATATTCAACTCCTTCTGGAAATAAGTCAATTGAGCTACCCCACTTACCACGTGCATTAATATGATGTGCCACACTTACAAAATAATAAAATTTTTCTATGATCTTTTCTTTATTTTCTTCTATAAACGGACGATATAATTCCATTCCCGGATCCTTAGTTACTATTACCAGTGAAGAATCAAGATATAAGGAATGATTAAAAACAAAACCTGGAGTACAGCGACGATTGTTCTTGTACTTCTCTTCCATTACTGGTAATGGAAATACAAAATCTGTAATAGCATTCTCTGTAAAAGATTTAATAGGAATATACCAATTTCTCCTATTTCTTTCCAATGCAAGATATGTCCTATTTAAATTTTCTAATATTATGTCTTTATACTTTGAAGTTTTTAACTCATCGTAAACATCAGGAAGCAGTTTCACAAAATAAAAATCTGACATTTATAACTTCTCCTTACAATTTAAATTTTCTCTTCTGATAGAGATTCCATTTCATTATACGGAATAAAAAGCTAAAATTTGTCCAAGTTTTTACAAAAAAATAAATAGTTGTTCTTGTTAACTAGCTAAAAGCTTCAACGAATGTTTACTTGTTTCATTTTAGAAGTTAAAAACACTCCACTAGCATCATCTAGTGGAGTGTTAATCACTTATTATTTCGTCGATCCTTTTTCTTCAATTCCATAAGGTAAGATAATTGTTTTTTCTTCAACTTCTTCTTTATTCATCATTTTTGTTAATAGACGCATTGAAACGGCACCTAAATCATACAATGGTTGTGTGATACTTGTTAGGCGTGGACGTGCAACTTCTGTTAACAATGAGTTATTACTTGTAATGATCTCAAATTCTTCCGGTACTTTCACACCCTTATCTAAAAGACCATCTAAAATACCGATAGCTAATTCATCATCTGAAACATAAACAGCTGTTGCGCCACTGTTATGAATGCGATCAACTAAAGTTAATCCGTCTTTAAAGTTATACTCTGCTTCAAAGATCAAACCTTCGCTGTAAGGTAAATTATTTTCTTTAAGTGCTTCTTTATATCCTTTCAAGCGATTTTGACCATTGATTGGATCAATCAATGCCCCACTGACAAAGGCAATTTTTTTATTGCCATTCTTAGCTAATTTATTGACAGCATCCTTAGTTGCTGAAGTGTAATCGATATTCACACTTCCAACTTGTTCATCAGGGTCAATTGAGCCAGCCAATACTACAGGAGTCTTAGATCGAGAAAACTCACCACGGATTTCATCAGTGATATGATGTCCCATGAAGATCACGCCATCTACTTGTTTTGCTAACAAATTATTTAATACATTCACTTCTTTTTGATCATTGCCGTCTGAATTTGCTAAAATGATGTTGTATTTGTACATTGTAGCAACATCATCGATCCCACGTGCTAAAGAAGCAAAAAACATATTGCTGACATCTGGAATGATTACCCCTACTGTCGTTGTCTTCTTACTTGCTAGCCCACGTGCAACAGCATTCGGACGATAGTCCAATCGATCAATGACTTCTAACACTTTTTTTCTAGTCGCAGGTTTGACATTCGGATTCCCGTTAACGACACGTGAAACAGTAGCCATCGAAACATTTGCCTCTCTCGCTACATCATAAATAGTAATTGTTTGCTTTTCCATTCTTGCTCTCCTGTTCATTTTTATATGTTTTCTGAAAATACGCTTTACATTTCTAAAACAGGATAACAAATAATACTCAAAATTGCAACCGTTTTACTACCGCTTTCATGAAAATAATTCATTTTTTCACTTTTATACGTTGGTCTTTGAAACATTAAGTGGTACAATTATCTAATAATTCAATAAATTAGAAAGAAGGATGCCAAAATGAATAACGTAAAAATCAACGAATTACGTAAATGGATGGCTCAAAATCAAGTGGATCTTGCCTATATTAGTGATCCAGGACACATCGCTTATTTTTCAGGATACGAAAGTGAACCCCATGAACGTGTCTTAGCACTATTTATCCCACTTGAACAGGATCCTTTTTTATTCACTCCGGCTTTAGAAGTTGAAGATGCACAAAACAGTGCATGGTCTTTTGATGTTCGTGGCTATTTAGACAGCGAAAATCCTTGGGAAATCATTGGGAAAGAAATTCGTCACCGTTATGGTCAGCCTGGAAATATCGGAATCGAAAAAAATGCGTTAACCGTTGATCGTTTCGATGCCATTTCAGATGTTCTAACTGGTTCTGACAACTTTACTGATTTAACAGCAATCATTCAACGTCTCCAATTAATCAAAACACTGGAAGAAAAAGACCAATTACTTGCTGCTGGTAAATGGGCAGATGTTGCCTTTGAAATCGGCTTTAAGGCAGTAAAAGAAGGTGTTACTGAGCAAGCAATCATTGCAGAAATCGAATACCAACTAAAAAAACAAGGTGTTTCGCAAATGTCGTTTGACACGCTTGTTTTAGCTGGTAAAAACGCAGCAAGCCCCCACGGTGCTCCAGGCAGCACAAAAATTTCGCCTAATGAACTTGTTTTGTTTGATTTAGGTGTTGTTTGGGATGGTTATTGCAGCGATGCTACTCGAACTGTAGCCTATAAAAAACCAACTGAATTTCAGGAAAAAATTTATCAAATCACACTTGAGGCACAATTAGCTGCCCAAGCAGCTGTACGTCCCGGCGTAACGGCTGCCGAACTAGATCAAATTGCAAGAAATGTAATCAATAGCTATGGCTATGGCGAATACTTCAATCATCGTCTAGGTCACGGAATCGGAACCACTGTCCATGAATTTCCTTCCCTTGTAGCAGGAAATGATTTAGTCATCGAAGAAGGCATGTGCTTCTCACTTGAACCAGGAATCTATATCCCTGATCAAGTAGGTGTTCGAATCGAAGACTGTGTCTACGTGACAAAAGACGGCTGTATTCCATTTACAACTACGCCAAAAGAATTATTGGTTATTGAGTAAGGTCGTGAAAGAAGCGGTTAACTCCGAACGAATAAGCGATGATTTTTTAAAATAGCTTCTCATATTTTAGAAAATTATCGTTTATTGTTGAGGAGTTGCTTCTTGAACGCCGTGGATCAGAGGTCGTGAGAAGAGCGACTTGATCTGAGCGCTCACCAAGTAAAAACTGCGACGAGTAATCGCAGGAGCAGTAAGGATGAAAATCTCGAAACAGCTTCCCATGTTTTGAGATTTTTTGACTTATCGCCGAAGATCAGCTCTTTGAACACCGTGGATTAGGTCGTGAAAGAAGCGGTTAACTCCGAACGAATAAGCGATGATTTTTTAAAATAGCTTCTCATATTTTAGAAAATTATCGTTTATTGTTGAGGAGTTGCTTCTTGAACGCCGTGGATCAGAGGTTGTGAGAAGAGCGACTTGATCTGAGCGCTCACCAAGTAAAACCTGCGACGAGTAATCACAGGAGCAGTAAGGATGAAAATCTCGAAACAGCTTCCCATGTTTTGAGATTTTTTGACTTATCGCCGAAGATCAGCTCTTTGAACACCGTGAATCAGAGGTTGTGAAAGCATCGGGGAGCTCCGATGACAATAAGAAAGAATTTTTTAAAATAGCTTCTCTTATTTTGAAAAATTCAGGCTTATTTCAAGGAGCTGATGCTTGAACACCGTTTAAGCAAGAGGCTGTGAAAGAAGCGGTTAACTCCGAACGAATAAGCGATGATTTTTTAAAATAGCTTCTCATATTTTAGAAAATTATCGTTTATTGTTGAGGAGTTGCTTCTTGAACGCCGTGGATCAGAGGTCGTGAGAAGAGCGACTTGATCTGAGCGCTCACCAAGTAAAAACTGCGACGAGTAATCGTAGGAGCAGTAAGGATGAAAATCTCGAAACAGCTTCCCATGTTTTGAGATTTTTTGACTTATCACCGAAGATCAGCTCTTTGAACGCCGTTTATCACTTCTACATCTATTAATGAGTCTAAGGGCGACTGTTAGTCCTAGACTCATTTTTTTCTTATCTTCAACCTCACTAATTGTTGTTGACCCATTCATACCAAAGAGCTCTGGTTACCAATAGATTTTACGAATTCTTCTGATCATTCTGGTTCTTTTATAGTGTCTTCACTCTCATGGTGATAAGCATGCTATCAAGTGATTACGCAAATTAGACGTTTACATTATGTATTATTCTAGTAATTATCAAACAAAAAAATATCAAAGCTAGGAAACTTTGCTAGCTTTGATATTCATCACTTATTCCGTTCGATTAACCAAAATCGAGATAGCATCTATTGATTATTTACAAAAAATAGAAATTGCCTATTTTCCATTATCAGTAAATGTATCTTTTAAATCTTCTTTTTTAGCTTTGACATCTTCTTTAGCCATATCTGCCATTGCTTGCGCATCTTTTGCGACTGGTTTTGCTTCAGCAATGCCTTCTTTGACTGTTTGTCCAGCTTCACCTGCAGCATCTTTCGCATTGATCATCATATCTTCAGATGCATCTTTAACTGTTTCATTCATTTGTCCGACTGGCTTTTTAAGCTCATCTGCTGATTTCTTGAAGCGATGAGAAAGATCTTCTGATTGTTCTTTTAATGTTAATAAAATGTCTTCAGACTCATCTTCGACATCATTTGCAGAATGATTGACTTTATTTTTCACGCTACCAGCTAAGTCACCAGCTTGTTGGGATAGATCTTGCGCTTTTTCTTTTGCGATGTCTGTTAATGTCGCTGATTTTTCTTTTGCCATATCCGTGTAGTCTGAAGCCATATCAAGTAAATCATCTGCTTGTGCAGCAAGTTCATCGCGTAGTTCTTTTCCTGACTTTGGTGCTAATAATAATGCTGCGACTGCTGCTGCTGTCCCACCAATAACTGCTCCTAGTAAAAATCCACCTTTTTTTGCCATAATTAAATTCCTCCAGTCTTTTCTGTATGTTTTTTATTTTTGAAAAACTTTAAAGCTGTGCCACCAACTTTTCCAGCCACGGTAGCTTTAGCTGTTGTACGCCCAATCCCACCAACTTTGGTTACGATATTTTTACTTGATGTATTCAATTCTGACACGCTTTCACTTAAATCTGCGATAGCTGTAAATAATGGATCAATCGTTTCTACTTTCCCATTGATGTCTAAAAGCAATTCATTACTTTTGACTAGTAAACCTTCCACCTGCCTTGACAAAAGATCGACATCTTTGGTGACGACTTCAATCGTCGTATTTGCTTCTGCCACTGTTTGATCCACTTTTTCTAATGTTTTTGATAATTGTAACAATACTCTTATGATAAAAACAACGAGGACTGCAAATGCGATGGCCGCAATCAGCCCAGCAATTTCTCCGCCTGTCATACTCGAACTCCCTTCTGATACTCTTTCTATAAGCATAGCATTTTCGCATTTTTTAAACAAATAAAAAATAGCAAAGCTTCAACTACTTTTTTTGGATAAGAGCAGTTGAAGCTTTCATTGCTAAAAAATTTATTTTTTCAGCTCATCTTTTGATTCAATTTTTTTGTTGTCTTTTTTTGGTACCATCGTTTGATCAGCTTCTAATTGTTTCCCTAGCTCTTTGATATATTCTTTTAATGGTTCGCCGACTTCTGGATGAGTCAAGCCGTATTCGATACTGGTTTTCATGAAACCAAACTTGTCACCAACATCATAGCGTTTGCCTGTAAAGTTACGAGCAAATACTCGTTGTGTTTTATTCAATGTATCAATCGCATCTGTCAGTTGGATCTCATTCCCAGCACCTGGTTGTTGTTCTGCCAAAACATCAAAGATTTCAGGAGTTAATAAATAGCGTCCAATAATAGCTAAATTACTTGGTGCTTTACTTGGGTCTGGTTTTTCAACGAAGTTTTTAACATTGAACAATCCTTCTTCTAATTCTTCACCAGGATTAATAATTCCGTATTTAGACGTATCTTTTTGTGGCACTTCCATCACTGCGATTGTTGATGCATGTGTCCGCTCATAGTCATCAATCAATTGTTGTGTCAAAGGTACTTCATCTTCCATGATATCATCACCTAACATCACAACAAAAGGTTCATTACCGATAAAAGCACGGGCTTGTAATACAGCATGTCCTAACCCTTTTGGATGAGATTGACGAATGAAGTGTAGATTTACATCAGTTGTTTCTTCAACCAACTTCAATAATTCTGTTTTCCCTTTTTCACTCAAATTCGTTTCTAACTCGATATTTGAATCAAAATGGTCTTCGATTGGTCGTTTTGCTTTCCCAGTGACGATCAAAATGTCTTCGATCCCTGATTTAAGTGCTTCTTCTACGATAAATTGAATCGTTGGTTTGTCAACGATTGGAAGCATTTCTTTTGCCATCGCTTTTGTTGCAGGTAAAAATCTTGTTCCTAAACCTGCTGCTGGAATAACTGCCTTTTTTACTTTCATTTGTCATCTCTCCTCTAAAAAATTAATCGTGAAAATTCATTTTCTTTTTTTCCATCTCGCAACATGATTTCTCTTGCCGCAATTTGTACATTTTTATTTTCATAAAGTACTTCATAAATTGTTTGAGTGATTGGCATGTCTACACCTACTTGCTGAGCAAGTTCTTTTGCGGCTTTTGTCGTATGGACACCTTCCACAACCATCCCCATATTTTCCAATACTTCTGACAGTTCATGCCCTTTACCTAACAAATTGCCCGCTCGCCAATTTCGCGAATGGATACTAGTACAAGTAACGATCAAATCGCCCACACCACTAAGACCAATAAAAGTCAATGGGTTGGCACCCATGGCAACACCTAAACGACTGATTTCAGCTAAACCTCTAGTCATAATAGCAGCTTTTGCATTATCCCCGAAACCTAATCCGTGGATTGCTCCTGCACCAAGAGCAATAATATTTTTCAATGCAGCCCCCATTTCAACCCCAATCACATCAGGGTTGGTATAAATCCTAAAATAATGATTCATGAATAACTTTTGGACAAAGGAAGCTGTTTTTTGATCTGTGCTAGCAGCTGTGATCGTAGTAATGTCATGATTTGCTACTTCTTCTGCGTGACTCGGACCAGATAAAACAGCAATGGATTGACGTTTGTCACTCGGGATCTCTTCTAAAAGAATTTCTGAGATCCGTTTGTGTGTTTCCTGTTCTAGACCCTTGCTTGCATGGATGATTACAGGCTTGGTATTCAATTTAGTGACCACCTCTTGTGCTACAGAGCGAATGGCTCGTGTCGGAATCACGAATAACAAGGCATCAATATCTTGAACTGCCTGTTCCAACTCACTAAAACCACGGATTGACATTGACAAATGATAGTCGGGTAAATATTTTTGATTGGTGTGTTGTTGGTTGATCTCGTCTATTTGCGATTGACGATGTCCCCATAGGCGAACATCATGTCCATTTTCAGCAAGAACTTGCGCAAGAGCTGTCCCCCATGAGCCAGCTCCTAAGACTGCCACCCTATATTTCATTTTACCACTCCTGCTATTTTTTTCATTTTTTTAGCTCTGTAAATTAGATAATCATTTGATTTTTACCAAAAGTGCGATCGTAATCTGGTAGATTTCCTTTTTTTCTACGCCAGATAAACAGAATAATTGTTCCAACGAATAAAAAGGCTGACAACAATTGGGAGATACGAATAACACCTAAGAAGTATAAACTATCTGTCCGTAATCCTTCGATAAAAAAGCGCCCGAAGCTGTACCACATCACATAAACAAGTAAAACTTCTCCTTTTTTCAGTAAATGCTTTTTGTTTCTTAAAAATAGGAGTAGGATAAAGCCAATCAAACTCCAAACGGATTCATATAAAAAGGTAGGTTGACGATAAAAACCTTCAATGTACATATTATCAATTATGAATCTTGGGATATGAAGATTTTCTAAAAAGATTCTCGTCGTGACAGGGCCATAAGCTTCATGATTCATAAAATTTCCCCAACGCCCAATTGCTTGAGCGAGTAGGACACTTGGTGCGGCAATATCTAAAAATGTCCACATGGAAATAAAGTGGTATTTGGTAAAGAAATATAAAGTAATGGCACCTGCGATCAATCCACCATAAATAGCTAACCCGCCAGAACGGATATTGAATATTTGAATAGGATCAGCTATATATTGTGGTAAATCAAATAAAATATAGTACAACCGTGCGCCAATAATTGAAAGTGGCAATCCCCACAACATAAAATCAGTGACATCCTCAGATTTTAAGCCAACTCGTACGGCTTCACGGCTACTTAGCCACATGGCTATAATTATTCCCGATACAATGATCAAAGCATACCAATAAATTGGTATTCCTAAAAGATTGAACGCTACCCGATCGATTTGCGCTATCATGTTTCCACTCCTTGCTATTGTGCCCCTGAATTTTCTTCGATCAGACGACTTAATCTTTCTTCAAACGTTTTTGTTGCATCAAATCCCATCGTTTTTGCTCGGAAATTCATTGCTGCCACTTCGATGATGATGGCCACGTTTCGTCCAGTTTTGACAGGTATTTTGATTTGTGGAATCCCCACTTCTGCAATTTCCACAGAAGTATCTTCAGAACCTAGTCGATCATATTTTTTGTCCTTCGCCCAGGCTTCTAAATAAACGGCTAACTGCACTTGCATTGAACCACGGACAGCACTTGCTCCAAACAAGTTCATGACATCAATGATTCCGATCCCTCTGATCTCTATCAAGTGTTCTAAGATTTTTGGTGGTTCACCAATGACTGTCAGTTCATCTTGTTGATAAACATCTACTCGGTCATCAGCAATTAGGCGATGACCACGTTTGATTAATTCTAATGCGGTTTCACTCTTACCAATTCCGCTATCCCCTTGAATGAGTACACCTAACCCATAAACATCGACTAGCACACCATGAACGCTCGTTCTAGGAGCTAAACGACCATCTAAATAACTAGATAATTCTCCAAGCAAACGGGATGTGGAGATTGGTGAACGTAAGACAGCCATACCGTATTCGTTGGCTGCTTGAATCATTTCTTCAGAAGCTGGAAGCCCCCGAGAAATAATGAATGCTGGCATATCCTCACTGCACAATCTTCTCATGATCATCAGTCTTTCTTCCGGCATCATCCGTTCAGCAAAGCTAATCTCTTTGCTCCCAAATAATTGTAAACGATCATGTGAATAATAATTAAAATAACCGGTCAATTCTAAACCAGGTCTTGAGATGTCACCAGTTACGATAACACGCTCCAAACTCTTTTCATCACCAGTCACTATTTCTAATGATAATTTTTCTACTAATTGGCTTACTTTTACAACTTCTGCCATTCGTGCTACCTCATTTCTATTAGAGTGTTCCTTCCCATTTTATCATTGTCTGACAAAAAGTACTACCAAATAAAAAAAACGTTTTTATTTTAAATTCACTTTTTTTATAAAACAAAGCAAAAAGGTACAACCAGGGAATTTAAGACATTTCCCATGGATGTACCCTTTTAGTCATTATCGATTGTTCACGTTTACCTTCTACTATTGTGTTCACTGACAATCATATTCACCACTGACATGATCACAGCAATCAAAAAAGCTGATCCAAAGGAAGCAAAATTAAAATTAGATGCTCCAACAAAAAAGGAAGTCATCTTCAAGATTGCCGCATTGATGACAAATGTGAACAAGCCCAGTGTCACTAAAGTGAATGGTAGTGATAAAATTGTTAGAATAGGTTTAATGAACATATTCAAGATAGACAATACGAAACTTGCTAAAATAGCTGTCCAAATACTATCTACATAAATCATCGTCGGAAAAATCACTGCCAGAGAGATGAACGTCAACGTATTCACGATGAGGCGCTGAAGATAAGACATTAGAAGTCACTCCATTCGTCATCATTGACCTTTTCCGCCTCTTTACGTTTTTTTGTTTGTTCATGATGATAATTATTATTTTGATAATATTGGTTTTCATGCCCATAACGAGTCTGTTTGTTTCGTCCAGAAGGGATGAGCAAAGCCAATAAAATATATAAGATAACTGGACTTCCAAATGCCACTAAGCTTAGGAATACATAGATCACACGAACTACCGTTGGATCAATTCCAAGATATTCTGCAATCCCAGCTAATGTACCAGTCAAAACAATATTTTTATTTGATTTTGTCAATTTTCTTTTCATTTTACTTTCACCTCTGTTCTATTCATTTTAATGGAAGAAAAAGAGTGTGACAATAGATAAACTGTTCATTCTCACTACACTTTTTCTCCAAAGATTTTTGCTTTTCCTCGTTAAAGGAACGAATGACCAAGTATCATCGTCTAATAGTGAACGTACATCCCACTTATCAATCCTGCTTTCGATTGTTAGAATAAGCTAACTCACCGGTTGATTACTTTATTGATCCGTATCTTTTAAATAAATACTACCAGTCGTAGTCGATAATTGGATTCTAGCTACCTCATTTTCAGAGAGACGACGGAACTGTAGTAATTGATTGGTCCGTTCTTTTTTTTCACGGATTACTTCATAATCAGTCAGGCGGCTGTTGATGCTGCCTAAACTTGTTTTCGCATTACCTTCCATGCCAATTCCTGTTGGTAAAGCTACTTTGACATTGCCATTGACTGAACTTGCTTCAATTTTTTTCAAATGTTCTTCTTTCATTGTCAACCGTACATCCCCATTAACGAGAGAAACGGAAAGATTTTCAGGGGTTGTTCCTACAGTGACCGTACCATTCACTGTTTCGATGATTGAATCTAAGATTGCACCTGATTGAACATCGATATTCCCATTAACGCCTTCAATTTCAAGCATGGTTGCTTGTAATTTTTGAATGACGATATTTCCATTTGTCGATTTGGTGTACACATCTTTACCTTCTAAGTCGTTAATCGTAATATTCCCATTTAACAATTTGATTGCTGTATGGTCATATACTCGTTTTGGTAAATAAAAGACTAGATCCGCACGTACACGTTTATTTGGGATTTGGAATGAGACATGCTCATCATTGACTTCAATTTGACTACGTTCTAAGAATGCCTCGAATGGTTCTGCATTCATTTTACCGTATAATTTGATTTTAGCTTCAACTTTCACGTCTTCACTTTCCCAAGTTTTCAATGTGACATTTCCGTTTGCAGCTTTGATATCAAGAATACTTGCTGCAGGTGCTTCATAATAAAATTCGTGTTCAAATTTTGTCGTTGCGATACCTGGTACACGGAGATTGACATCTTTCCATTCCATGTTTTCATTGACTGTTTCCGATACCGTTTGGAATGTCTTCCGCAAAAACTTGCCTAGCTGAGAACCAGCTTCAGACATTTTTTCTCCAACTTGGTTCAATGTATCGTTGGCTTGTTCTTTCCAGTCATCTGGTAACTCAAATTTATCAGCAATTGTTTCTTTCTTTTCTGTCCATTGGTTTTTGCGAATATCTTTTAATTCTGCTTCTAGTTTCAATTGTTCTTCTGTTAATTGTTCACTCGCAGCTTCTAATTCCTTGATCTCAGATTCAAGAGTCTTTCTTTGGAGAAGCTCATCTTCTGTTAGTTCATCCAATTCTTCTTTGGTATTCAGCTGCATCAATGTTTCCTGTTTGTCATTGCGTGCCGCTTTATTTTGTGCTAACTTTTCATTCACTTCGTCTAAATGAGCCGACGTTTGATTGGCTTGTGTTGCTAACTCATCTAAGATACGTTCCAAATTTTCTTGATCTTCTTTTTCATTTTGTTTTGGATCGGCATTAAAATGGATTTCTTCTGATGTGCCATTTTCCAATTCATCGATCAATTGAGTTGCTTGATCTTTTTCTTTATGACTAGCAGTTACTTTATCTGCTTCTTTTGCGATTTGCTTTTCATCTTTCTCAGTTGCCATGCTTTCTAATAAATCTAAGCCCTCTTCAGTGGAAAGGATCCCTTTTTTAACTAAGTCTAAAATACGTTCTCTTTCTTTCATGGAAATTGCCTCCTTAAGCAAATATAGTTTGCAAGCTTTTCCTTACATTCATATTATGCACGGAATGGAAGAAAAAGTCATAGGACTTAAGTTGTAACTTTTTCTCCAACTTGAGTTACTGAACGATTTACTTCCCATTGAACCAGCCAATAATGCTTTAAAAACAATATTTCTTTCCCTTTTTATGGCAAGAAATATTGTTTTCTAATTTTTTATGAATTATGTATGAATATTATAGATATTAAAAAAGCAATTGGATAAATGACCATAAATAGCGTATAACACGAAACAGGATAACTAGTAAAAATATATTTCCGACAATAAAACGTCCCATATTACCAATGCTTTCTTTTAAATTACTAAATGTAAACCGACGCAAAAAACGTGGCATTGAATGATAGCCGTTTCGCTTCAAACGAAACTTTTCTTCATAGGTTAGTTCAAGCATATCATAATAAACAATTTGAAGTGGTTCACGCGGAAAAAAGGACTTGGAGAATCCAACCATCAATGTATACTGTTTATTCCTTGACGGCAAATTACGCATACCAGTTTTGTTAATCCTGACACTCTTGTCTTCAAGATCATTATAGCTATACTCTGCTTCTTGGATCTTAACGATTTTTGCTTCTGGTTGATTTATCTCTAGATATTTTTGATAGACCTCTGGAAATTTTTGTTTTTGCAGATAAAGATAAATACCTCCCCCAGCAATGATTATCATCAGTAAAACATTATAAAGCAAATGTTCCTGAAAGATGCCTGTATAAGCCAGAACAATCACGAGTACGAATGCTAAGATTAGAATTCGCTTCCAATAATAACTTTGATACATTCTTTTGATTGTCCGCTCATAATAAGCAAAATCTTGCTCAACAAATTTCATCTTCTTTCACTCCTTTTCATCTCTATGCTCTTATTATAATTGAACGAGTTGAAAAAACAAAGACTAGTCGCTGAATTTCGATTATACAAATGACAATTAGTCTTGACCTTTTTCTCTCAGAGAAGTCAGCAATATTCACTCTAAGTCTTCAAGTTACAAAAAAACCGAAGAATTCCTAGGATATTTCCTATTTAGGAATTTTTCGGCTTATTTCTCATAACTCACACGTTGATCGTTACTTTCCAATCTTCAAGAGTTAGAAAATTTCGTTATGATTTGAGTTTAATTCGGTGATTTTTCCTGTAGCTAGATACACGATCCATTCACAAATATTCGTTACATAATCGCCAATCCGTTCTAAGTAGCTGGCAACATTTAGATAATCTGTCCCACTGATGACTGTTTCTGGATCAGACTGCATATTTTTGATCGTTGCATTGTAGATGCGATTGAAATAATCATTGACCCGTTGATCCATATTTGCGATCGTTCGAGCATCTTTTTCATCCGTTTTGACGTAAGCAACCAACACATTGTCCACCATTTTTTTGACATAATCAGACATATCAGAGATTTCTTTTTCGATCTCTGGGATTCTGGTTTGACCTTTCACACGGATCGTTGATTTGGCAACTGAAACCGCATGATCTGCCATTCGTTCCAAATCAGAACTAGCTTTCATCACGGTAATAATCATCCGTAAGTCTGTAGTCACTGGTTGTTGCAAAGCAATCATTTCAAAACTTTTTTTCTCTAAACGTGTTTCCATGTCGTTGATTTTAATATCATTTTCGATCACTTCTTGTGCAAGTGCTTTATCATGTTTGATATAAGAACGAACTGATTTGTGCACTGCACTACTTACCATCATCCCCATCTCATAAAATTGATTATGAAGGTTAAGTAGTTCTTCTTCAAACTGTGTACGTAACATTTCGTTTCCTCCTTATCCAAATCGCCCTGAGATATAGTCTTCCGTTTCTTGTTTTTCTGGAGTCATAAAGATTTTTTTCGTATCATTGAACTCAATTAAATTCCCATCTAAGAAAAAGGCTGTTTTATCAGAAATCCGTGAAGCTTGTGACATATTATGCGTAACTATAATCATAGTATATCTTTCCTTTAATTCCAAGAGCATGCTTTCAATTTTCCCAGTAGAAACAGGATCAAGCGCACTAGTTGGCTCATCTAACAAAATAATTTCTGGATTGACGGCTAACACTCTTGCAATGCATACCCGTTGTTGTTGACCACCTGATAAGGATAAGGCACTTTTATGCAGTTTGTCTTTGACATCATCCCACACAGATGCAGCCTTTAAACTTTCTTCGACTACTTGATCAAGGACTTTTTTATCTTTTTCGCCTTTTAGTTTTAACCCATAGATCACATTTTCGTAAATCGAAAAGGGAAAAGGATTTGGTTGTTGGAAGACCATTCCGATTTCTTTACGCAATTCAACAATGTCCGTTTTAGGGCCATAGATATCTTTTCCTTTATACAGGACACTTCCAGTGATCGTCACACTCGGTATCAAATCATTCATTCGATTCAATGAGCGTAGATAAGTTGATTTACCACAGCCAGAAGGACCAATCATCGCTGTGATTTCGCCTTGATTGAAGCTTAGATCGATTCCTTTTAACGCTTCTTTTTTTCCATAATATAAGTGAAGATCTTTTGATGAGATAATTTCTTTTGTCATAACGAATCCTCCGTCTTACCCAAAATGACCCGATACATAATCTTCGGTCGCTTTAATTTTTGGTCTAGTAAATATCTTATTCGTTTTATCGTATTCGATCGCTTTTCCTAAGTAGAAAAAGGCAGTGTAGTCACTGATACGAGCTGCTTGTTGCATGTTATGGGTCACTATGATGATCGTGTAATCATCTTTTAGATTCACTAATGTTTCTTCCACTGTCCCAGTAGAAATCGGATCAAGTGCGCTGGCTGGTTCATCTAATAACAAGATATCCGGTTTCATCGCAATCGCACGTGCAATACATAAACGTTGTTGTTGACCACCTGACAAGGCTAAAGCACTTTTATCCAGGCTATCTTTTACTTGATCCCATAATGCTGCTTGTTTCAAGCTGGTCTCAACGATCTCATCTAATTTCTTCTTGTTCTTTTCGCCATGTTGCTTCAATGCAAACGTGATATTTTCATAGATTGATTTACTAAATGGATTTGGTCGTTGGAAAACCATTCCGATTCGCTTACGCATTTCATAGACATCAATTTGTGGCGCATTGATATCGACATCTTTGTACATGATTTTACCAGTCACCTTAGTATTTGCGATCCCATCATTCATCCGATTCAACGAACGTAAATAAGTTGACTTACCACAGCCAGAAGGACCGATTAAAGCTGTGATCTTATTCTTTTCAAATTCCAGATCAACACCTTTGATTGCTTCGTTGTCACCGTACCAAACATGAAGATCATCTGTATAAAGGGCAATTTCTTTTTCTTGACCCATTGTGATGATATTTCTTTCATTCCAATTATATTCTTTCATCTTACTTCTTCTCCTTAAGCTGAAGTCATTTTCCGGTATAAACGTTTACCAATCGCACGAGCACCAAAATTGAATAGTAATACTGCGATAATTAAGACCGCTGATGCTCCAGCAGATACTGATACACCATCTGGCATCGTTCCTTCCGTATTGATTTTCCAAATATGAACAGCTAGTGTTTCAGCTTGACGGAAAATACTGATTGGACTAGAGACACTCAATGGATTCCAGTTTGAGAAATCAAGTGCAGGCGCGCTTTGCCCAGCTGTATAGATCAAAGCTGCTGCTTCCCCAAAAATTCTCCCTGAGCTTAAAATGACTCCTGTTAAAATCCCTGGAGTTGCCTCAGGTACAACTACACGAATCACTGTTTCCCAACGTGACAAACCTAATGCAAGCCCTGCCTCACGCTGTGTGTAATGCACCGCTTGTAAAGATTCTTCTACCGTTCTCGTCAATAGAGGTAAGTTAAAAACTGTTAAAGCTAGTGCCCCAGAGATAATGGAGAAGCCATACTGGAATTGGATAACAAAAACTAAAAAGCCAAACAAACCAACAACTACAGATGGTAATGAGCTTAATATTTCAATTGAAGTACGGATAACATCCGTCAACCAGTTTTTACCAGCATATTCAGAAAGGTAAATACCGGCTCCTAAAGAAAGCGGAAAACTAATGATCATCGTGATCAATAATAAATAAATCGAGTTAAATAATTGGATACCGATTCCGCCACCTACTTGATAGGCTTTTGATGGTTCAGTTAAAAATGACCAAGAGATATGAGGAATTCCTCGAACTAAAATATATAAAAGTAACGCAGCTAAGATCAATACAATAATTCCCGATATTGCATAAAGGACTCCTGTTGCGATTTTATCAGAGCGTTTTGCGTTCATTATTTCAATGCCCCTTTCTTACCAATCATTCGGATCACGATATTAAAGATTAATGACATCAATAGCAAGATCAAAGCTAATGACCATAACACGTTGTTTTCAATTGTTCCCATGATCGTATTTCCGATCCCCATTGTTAAAATCGACGTCAATGTTGAAGCAGGAGTTGTTAATCCTGTTGGCATCAAGGCAGCATTCCCGATGACCATTTGGATCGCTAATGCTTCACCAAATGCACGTGCCATACCAAATACAACGGCTGTCAAGATTCCCGGTACAGCAGCTCGTAAAACGACTTTATAGATCGTTTGCCAACGTGTAGCTCCTAAAGCTAATGATGCTTCACGATAATGACGCGGCACAGCTTTTAAGGCATCGACTGTCATAGTCGTCACAGTTGGTAAGATCATGACAAACAAAACAAATGTCCCAGCTAAAATACCAAAACCAGTTCCGCCAAAAATGTTTCGGATAAATGGTACGATGACTGATAATCCAATAAAACCATAAACAACAGATGGAATGCCAACTAATAGTTCAATGACTGGTTGCAAGATTTTTGTGCCATTTTTTGGAGATATCTCTGTCATGAAGACCGCTGCACCGATGGCAAAAGGTGTCGCGATGATCGCAGATAAAAAAGTAACGATAAACGAACCAGCGATCATTGGTAATGCCCCGACCATCGGTTTACCATCTGCACCAATTTGTCCAGGATTCCAATTCGTTCCAAACAAGAAATCAAATACGTTGATCTTATCAACGAAAAAGGTCGCTAATCCTTTACTTGCAACAAAATAAAAAATGGCTACTACTACTAGAACGATCAAGGCGATACATAAGAAGCTGATGAATTTACCACGCTGCTCCATTTTTGAACGTTTTGATTTTGTTAATAATACTTTTTTCACATCTTCCACAGATGATTCCCCCCCAGTAAGGTTTAACATACTTATACAGTGTACAAAGCGAACATCAATTTGAGTTTAATAACATGTAAAATTTATGCGAAGTTTGTAAAGATTGTGTAAAGATGATTATTTTACAATATTTCCTTCCCAATCACGTTCTACTTGCATACGTGAAACCGGAATATAACCTAATTCACCTACGATATTATTTTGAACTTCTTCTGATAGCATGTAGTTTAAAAACTCTTTCGTTAACTGTTTTGGTTGATTTTTTGTATACATATGTTCATAAGCCCAAATGATCCATTTATTGGTCGTAACGTTGTCATCGGTTGGCTCTACACCATCAATACTCAAAGTAGCCACATCGTTGGTTACATATGAGAAAGCGACATAACTAATTGCTCCTGGAGTATCTGCAACGATTTGTCGCACCATTCCGCTTGAATCTTGTTCTTGCGCACGAATCGCCGTTTCTCCATCAAGGACCCATTTTTCAAAAGTACTACGTGTCCCACTTCCTGATGCACGATTTAAAATAACCACTGGTTGGTCTTTCCCGCCAAGTTCTTTCCAGTTGGTGATTTCACCCGTAAATAACTTCCGTAAGTTTTCCATTGAGATGTCTTTAACGCCCACTTCCTTGTTAACGATCGGTGTGATCCCAACTACAGCCACTCGATGATCAACTAAAGCAGATGCATCGATTCCAGATTTTTCCTCCGCAAATAAATCAGAATTCCCGATATCTACTGCTCCAGATTGGACTTGAGATAATCCAGTTCCACTTCCTCCACCTTGGACATTGATGAATTTCCCAGGGTTTGCAGCCTGAAAAGATTCAGCGACTGTTTCAACTAATGGTTGCAATGCGGAAGACCCGACAGCTGTAATGGATTCTCCTCGATCGATCCATTTTGAACAACCTGATAAAAGAATAGTTAATCCTATTATTGGTAAAAGTAATTTTAATTTTTTCATTTAGAAATCTCCTTCAGTCCTAAAGTAAGTTCATTTTAACATTTAACAAAATACTTGAAAACGAATTAAAATTATAAAATAACAAAAATAATGATTATTAATAAAAAAACACTATCTCATTAGGTTATTCTATGCTATACTGGCTTTGAAATGTGTCTCTTTATCAAACATTATCTAACTTATTTCTTGCTTTCCCCAAAAACAAGAAGTACCCCAAAGTTAGTTTTGTTCCTGTGAGACGCTTTCTCCATTTCTGACAGTTTACAGAAATGGCCCCGACAGAAAAAGGACATGAGCTGACGTCTTAGACGCCTCCCTCATGTCCTTTTTGATTAGCTGGAAGTAGCAATTATAATAATGGCGAGATCAATCGTGCCAAACCTTCTTTTAATTTGATGATAAATCCTCGATTTTCATAGCGTTCTTTGGTTAACAGTTGTGACTTTCTTGAATCAGCAAAGAAAGCTTTTCTTACGTGAGTCGCCATTCCTTCATCATAGATCAACGCATTCACTTCAAAGTCTAATTTGAATGAACGGACATCAATATTTGCTGAACCAATTGAAACTATTCCACTGTCAATGATCATGGTCTTAGCATGGATAAACCCATTTTCATAGGTTTTGATCACTGCACCATATTCGATTAGTTCTGCTGCAAAAGAATAAGTTGCCCAATAGACTAACGGATGATCAGGTTTATTGGGAATCTGAATCTGAACTTTGACACCAGAAAGCAAGGCTAATTTCAATGCTTCATGAATGGATTCATCTGGGATATAGTAAGGCGTTTGAATCAATATTTCTTTTTTTGCTAATGAAATCATTTTTAAATAAGTCAATTTGATTTGTTCATGCTCAGAATCTGGGCCACTTGTGACGATTTGAAGTGCTAAAGTGCCTACAGAATCAATTTTTGGGAAAAATTTTGGTGCATAGCTGACTTCTTTCACGTGCTGCGAGTTCCAATCCATCAAAAAACGATTTTGTAGCGTATAAACTGCTTCCCCATAGATTCGCAAATGATTGTCTCGCCAATAACCAAACTTTGAAACTTCTCCTAAATATTCGTTTCCTACATTGAATCCACCAGTATAACCAATTTTCCCATCAATGACAACGATTTTACGATGGTTTCGATAATTGATTCGTGGATTGATATAAGGGACAAATAGTGGAAAGAAAAAAGCGACTTCACCACCAGCTACCTGTAATTCGTGGAAAAATTTTGCATTTACTTGGGTAGACCCCCAAGCATCTAATAATACTCGGACTTTGACCCCTCTTTGAGCTGCTTCAGTCAGCGCGTCACGCACTTCCTTACCCAGAGCATCGCCCCGATAAATATAATATTGTAGATGGATATGATCTTTTGCCTGCTTAATGTCTTCAATCAATGCATCAAATTTTTCTCGTCCATCCGTAAATAAAGTCACTTCATTTCCAGTTGTGTACAATGTACTTTCAAACACTGTCAGCATATAGATTAGTTGCTTGACATCAACTTGTCCTGTTGGTGGATGCGGATAAAGTCCTCGCATCAAGGCTTGTTTGTCTTCTTCAATTTCCAAGTTCTTCCCGATTTTCCCTTGAATCTTCAAATCAAAGATCTTGTCTTGTGAAATACCTCTGCCAAAAAAGATATATAAAAGAAAACCGACAATCGGAATAAACATTAATACTAACAACCATGCCCATGTCTGAGCGGTTTCTTTTCGTTCACGAAAAACAATGACAATTGATAATAAGATATTCGCAATTAAGATGATCGTAAAAAAATTATCAACAACTACTCTCATGGCTCACCTCTTCACTTTTACACCTACTTAAGAATAGCCGAGATGTTTTTTAAAGTAAAGTGAAAGTATCAGACAGATAATGATCTCAATGAATTAAAATACCTACTGCTGAACCAATATGACCCCTATTGATCATTACTTGATATTATTTTTTTATTTTATATTATGAGACAAAAAATGATAGCGTTTTACAAAGAGATTGAGACAAAAGTGTTTAGCATCAAGAAATAAGAAGGAATTTCCGAAAATTGACAAGAAACACAAAAACTAGTTTTTGATGTTGATTGTTACCTACTTGGTGCTTCTCAAATTTTTGGTAAATTTCGGCAAATTTTCCGAAGATGCTGCTTTTGTCTCACCATGAATCAGAGGTCGTGAAAACATCGGGCAGCTCTGATGACAATAAGAAAGAATTTTTTGAAACAGCTTCTCATGTTTTGAAAAATTCAGGCTTATTTCAAGGAGCTGATGTTTGAACACCGTTTAGCAAGAGGTCGTGAAAGAAGCGTTTAGCTCCGAGCAAATAAGAGAGGATTTTTTAAAATAGCTCCTCATATTTTAGAAAATCATCGCTTATTGTTGAGGAGTTGCTTCTTGAACACCGTGAATCAGAGGTCGTGAAAACATCGGGCAGCTCTGATGACAATAAGAAAGAATTTTTTGAAACAGCTTCTCATGTTTTGAAAAATTCAGGCTTATTTCAAGGAGCTGATGTTTGAACACCGTTTAGCAAGAGGTCGTGAAAGAAGCGTTTAGCTCCGAGCAAATAAGAGAGGATTTTTTAAAATAGCTCCTCATATTTTAGAAAATCATCGCTTATTGTTGAGGAGTTGCTTCTTGAACACCGTGAATCAGAGGTCGTGAAAACATCGGGTAGCTCTGATGACAATAAGAAAGAATTTTTTGAAACAGCTTCTCATGTTTTGAAAAATTCAGGCTTATTTCAAGGAGCTGATGTTTGAACACCGTTTAGCAAGAGGTCGTGAAAGAAGCGTTTAGCTCCGAGCGAATAAGAGAGGATTTTTTAAAAGAGCTCCTCATATTTTAGAAAATCATCGCTTATTGTTGAGGAGTTGCTTCTTGAACGCCGTTTATTCGTTTTTAGAGATACTAGAAGAGACTGAGACGAGTTTTGTCCCAATCTCAACTAAAAAAGCAGACAGAAAAATGAATTTCTGTCTGCTGATTCATTGAATCATCCATTTAAACTTTAAAGTTGTTGGATCTTCTTGAAACAACTCGTCCCATCCTTTCATATGGTGAAACGATGGAAATGAATTAAAACTTCAAGAATCTTCTCATCGAAATAATTGATCCTAATGAACCGATAATGATTCCGATCCCAGCCATCAAAGCGTTGATTTTCCACACGATATCCTGTGGTTGGATCAAGGAATAGTGGGAGCGCAATAATGAAGGGTTAAGCATTCGGAATACTTCTTGGTACCCAAATGTAATCAGCAATACCGGAATAATTGCACCGATCAAACCAATCCAGCCACCTTCTAAAAAGAATGGCCAACGAATGTAGCCGTTTTTGGCACCAACTAATCGCATGATTTGAATTTCTTTTTGGCGAGATAAGATCGTGATTCTGATTGTATTTGAAATCAAAAACATTGCAATAAACAATAATAATGCTGCTGCAGCTAAGCCCCATGTTCGAACAGTTCCTGCAAGCTTAAGAATTTTATCTGAAGACGTTCCACCGTAATCCGCGCGAGAAACATTCGCTAATTTTCCGGCTTCTTGAGATACTTGTTTCGTATAAGAAGGTTCTGACGTTTGAACGACATAAACATCATATAACGGGTTGTTATCTCCTTCAAATAAACTCCATGAATTCCCCATAGCATCCTGGATCTTTTTCAACTCTTGGTCTTTACTTGAGAATTTGACACTTTTGACGTGATCAATCTCTTTTAATTGTTTTTCAAGAGTCTTCATATCTTTTTCATTCGTGCCAATATCAACGAAAACAGAAACATCTACGTTGCCTTCGATATCTTCGGCTAGTTTCGTTGCATTCATGATCACAGCCATGAACACCCCAACTAATGTTAATGTGATCGTCACGGCACTCACTGAAGCGACAGTCATCCAGCCGTTACGCTTTAAACTCTTGATACTCTCTAATAAATGTCGGAAAAAGGTTCTAATCATCGTATCCATATTCCCCTTCCGCTTGGTCACGTATGATTCGTCCATTTTCGATGGCGATCACTCGATGACGAATTGTATTCACGATCGTACTGTTATGGGTTGCCATAACGACCGTTGTCCCTTGAGCATTGATTCGGTCCAATAACTTCATGATCTCCCAAGAATTCTCCGGATCTAGATTTCCTGTAGGTTCGTCAGCAATCAATACTTTCGGCGTATTTACGATTGCACGGGCAATCGATACCCGTTGCTGTTCCCCACCAGATAGCTCACTTGGAAAAACACGCACTTTATGTTTCAATCCAACAAGATCTAACACTTCCATCACACGTTTTTTGATATCTCGTGGTTTTCTACCGATTACTTGCATCGCATAAGCGACATTTTCGTAAACTGTTTTTCTCGGCAATAGTTTGTAGTCTTGGAAAACTACCCCGATTTCTCTGCGTAAGTAAGGAACATCTTTGTTTTTGATTGCCATTAAATCATGACCAGCAACATTTAAGGTTCCTTTTGACGCTTTTTCTTCTCGATACATCAATTTGATGAATGTAGATTTCCCAGCCCCTGATGGACCAACTACATAAACGAACTCTCCTTGATCGATAACAACCGATAAATTTCGGATTGCAGTCGTACCATTTGAGTACTTTTTCATGACATCCTTCATTTCAATCATGGCGTTCTCTCCATATCTTTTCTCAGTCTCTCACCATTATAGCATGGTAATGTTTCATCTTGCTTTCAAAATCTTACAATTTTATTTCAATTAAAGTCAACTATTTAGAGGTGCATTTTTAAATATCCGTCAATAAATAAGTCTAAATCGCCATCCATTACAGCTTGAACATTACCAGTTTCTACGTTTGTCCGGTGATCTTTTACCATTGAATATGGATGGAAGACATAGGAACGAATTTGTGAACCCCAACCAATTTCTTTTTGCTCCCCACGCAATGCTGCAGCTTCTTGTTCTTTCTTTTCAACCTCAAGTTGATACAATTTCGCTTTCAACATGCTCATTGCTTGTTCTCGGTTTTTTAATTGTGAACGCTGCGCTTGACTAGCTACGACCGTTCCTGTTGGAAGATGAGTGATCCGAACGGCAGACTCTGTTTTATTGATATGTTGTCCTCCGGCACCGCTTGCTCGGTACGTATCGATCTTCAAGTCATCTGGGTTGATCGCAACATCAATCGTTTCATCTAGTTCTGGCATCACATCGACCGAACAAAACGAAGTGTGGCGCCGTTTGGCTGAATCAAATGGGGAGATCCGAACAAGACGGTGGACACCTTTTTCCGATTTTAAATAGCCATATGCATTATGCCCTTTGATCAGTAAAGTCACACTTTTTATTCCTGCTTCATCCCCTGCTTGGTAATCCAATGTTTCCACTTGGTAGCCATGTTGTTCTGCCCAACGTGTATACATGCGTAACAACATACTTCCCCAGTCTTGGGATTCTGTACCCCCTGCTCCAGGATGAAGTTCGACGATTGCATGGTTGCGATCATATGGACCATCTAAAAGCATGGCTAATTCATAAGTCTTCATTTTTTCGTCTAATAGTTGGATTCTGTCTTCAGCTTCTTGTTGCATTTGTGCATCTGGTTCCTCTTGCAACATTTCTACCATTAGGGCTAACTCTTCTAATTCTTCAGCTAACGCATTGAATTGATCATACGTTTCTTTATTTGTGTTGTTTTCATTGATCACTTTTTGTGCTGCTTCGCTATCATCCCAAAAACCAGGCTCTGCCATTTTGGCTTCAGCTTCAGCGATGTCTTCTTCCAACCGATCTAAGTCAAAGAGACCTCCTGAAACTTGTGACCTTTTCTTCCATCTCAGCTAATAAGTTACGGATTTCTGAAATCTCCATAAACTTCCCTCTTTCTATCTACATTATTTTATGTTTTATTCAACCACTTTAGTTTAACAGAAACGCTTCATAACAGAAAGAAGGTGAGTCGATTCTTAATCAAAAAGAACCGATCTCACCAATCTTATCTGCTAGCTGTCAAAAATTAGTTCTCATCTTTTCCATGACAGTTTTTATATTTTTTCCCGCTACCACATGGACAAGGATCATTTCTGCCTACTTTGTTCACGTGAACCGGTTGTTTTTTGGCACTTGTGTTGCTATTTTCTTTTGCATCACCGGTAGTTGGTTGAACTGCTTCGCCGGTTGACACTTGCTCCCGTTGAACATTTTGACGAATCTCAGCTTTCATAAAGAGACGAGTCACTTCATATTCAATCGCTCCAACCATCTCTTCAAACATCTTGTATCCTTCTGTTTGATACTCAACCAATGGATTGTTTTGTCCATATGCTCTAAGACCGATTGATTGGCGTAATTGATCCATAGCATCGATATGATCGGTCCATTTCGAATCCACTACTCGTAGAATGACTACTTTTTCAAATTCTAGTAATTGTTCAGGTCCGTTGAGCTGGTTAGCTTTCGTATTAAATACTTCTTGTGCTAACTCATTTAAATATTCTTTGATCTGTTGCGGTTCTTTCCCTTTAAGATCATCGATCGAGATACTGTCTTCATGGACTAATGTACTACCCGCAAAATCAACGATTCCTTCAAGGTTCCAGTTGTCTTTTTCTAGTTGTGTGTGCGCATCTACTACCCGACTGATCGTACGTTTGATCATATTCATCATTGGTTTAGACAAACTTGTTTCTTCCATGATGACTTCTTGACGTTGTTTGTAGATAACTTCGCGTTGTTCTCGCATTACATCATCGTATTGTAAGACATTTTTACGAGTATCGTAGTTATTTCCTTCGACACGTTTTTGTGCTGATTCCACTTGTTTTGTCAGCATCTTACTTTGGATCACTGCATCCTCTTCACCGATTTTCATGCGATCTAAGAATGCTTTGATCCGTTCAGAACCAAATCGTTTCATCAGATCATCTTCCAATGAAAGATAGAATTGAGACATCCCTGGGTCTCCTTGACGTCCAGCCCTACCACGTAATTGGTTATCGATACGACGTGATTCATGACGTTCTGTCCCGATAACAGCTAGTCCGCCTAGTTCTCTGACACCAAGTCCCAACTTGATATCTGTACCACGTCCAGCCATATTCGTTGCAATCGTCACCGCACCTTTTTGACCAGCATTCATGATGATTTCCGCTTCTTTGAAGTGGTTTTTTGCATTCAATACTTCATGTGGGATACGTTCACGATTCAACATATCAGACAATAATTCTGAAGTTTCTACTGCTACCGTTCCGACAAGAACAGGTTGTCCTTTGCGGTAACGTTCTTTGATGTCTTGCACCACCGCTTGGAACTTGCTAGTCAATGTTGGATATAACAAATCAGGTCGGTCGTCACGAATGACTGGACGATTTGTTGGGATTTGACAAACTTGAATATTATAGATTTCCCGAAACTCTTCTTCTTCTGTTTTTGCTGTACCAGTCATACCTGACAGTTTCTTATACATTCGGAAATAGTTCTGGAACGTGATTGTCGCCATCGTTTTCGTTTCGTCTTCGATCTCTACGCCTTCTTTTGCTTCAATCGCCTGATGTAATCCATCAGAATAGCGGCGTCCATCCATGATACGACCAGTAAATTGGTCAACGATCAAGACTTTTCCATCTTGGACCACATAATCAATATCCAAGATCATGATATAGTTGGCACGCAATGCTTGATCCAGATGGTGGGTTAAGGCAGTATTTTCAATATCATATAGATTTTCTAAGCCAAATGTTTCTTCGGCTTTCTCGATCCCCGCTTCAGTCAAGCTGATTGTTTTCGATTGCACATCGATTTTATAATCTTCTTCTTCTTTCAAACGTTTCACAAAATTATCTGTTCTTGTATATAAAGCTGTTGATTTTTCAGCTTGACCTGAAATAATCAACGGTGTTCTTGCTTCATCGATCAAGATCGAATCGACTTCATCGACAATCGCATAATTCAATGGTCTTTGAACCATTTGATGACGATAAACGACCATGTTGTCTCTTAGATAGTCGAAACCTAATTCATTATTGGTACTATAGGTAATATCACAATTGTAAGCATCTCGTTTTTCGTCCGCTGATTTTGAATTGATATTCAAGCCAACTGTTAAACCTAAAAAGTTGTATAATTCGCCCATTTCAGAGGAGTCACGAGTAGCCAGGTATTCATTGACAGTAACGACGTGAACGCCTTCTCCCGTCAATGCATTCAAATAAACCGGCATTGTTGCTGTTAAAGTTTTCCCTTCACCAGTACGCATCTCTGGGATATTTCCATCGTGAAGAACGATCCCCCCCATCAATTGTACATGGTAAGGATAAAGTCCCAACACTCGTTTGGCAGCTTCACGAACTACCGCAAAGGCTTCCGGTAATAATTGATCTAAAGTTTCCCCATTTTGATAGCGAGCTTTAAACTCAGCTGTTTTTGCTTGTAATTGTTCATCTGTTAATGCTGCCATTTCGTCAGCATGATCTTCTACTTTTTTAGCAATACGATCTAAACGTTTTAGTTCTTTTTTATCATTTTCGATAATCGAACGAATAAAATTGGCCATGCGTTGTATAATCTCCTTTTTACATATATTATCCAGATTATGTAGATTCTAGTTTCTATTTTATCATTAGTTCTAGATAATTGAAATATCTTAACACAATTAATGTAATATATTCACAATTAATTCACAATTTCTGACGTAGACAAAAAAGAAGCTGTGGCAAACCGTGAAGGGTTTGCCACAAGCTTTTTACTGCTTTTTCTAATTGTTATTTATCAGTCGGTTTCAATCAAACCGTATTTGCCATCTTTACGACGGTAAACGATACTTGTACCATTGGTTTCTGCATCTTCAAAAATAAAGAAATTATGACCAAGCATGTTCATTTGTAGAACAGCCTCTTCACTGTCCATTGGTTTCAGTGATAAACGTTTCGTGCGGACAATGTCTAATTCAGAATCATTTTCATGATCGGCATCGTCAGCTTCGTTATTGAATAATACCGCTGCATCGGCTGTGTTCATACCGGTTTCGCGAGATTTACGGTTAATTTTTGTTTTGAATTTGCGGATTTGTCGTTCCAATTTGTCAACTACCAAATCAATACTTGCATAAAGATCAGGTGATGTTTCTTCGGCACGCAATACAAGATAAGGTAATGGAATAGTTACTTCCACTTTCGCTGTTTTTTCAGTATAAACTTTTAAATTTACATGTGCTGTAGCATCGGGTGCATCACTGAAATAGCGTTCAAGTTTTCCTACTTTTTTCTCAACGTAGTCACGAATCGCTTCAGTTACTTCGATATTTTCACCGCGTACATTGTATCTAAACATAAAAATTACCCCTTTCGTCTACCACAATCAAGAAGGAGAAGGACCACTCTTTCCCTCTTCTTACTACCATTATATCGAACTCTAATCCATTTGCAAACTAAATCGCTATCAAGGACATTCGTTTTTCATTTATTTATCGAGCTAGCGAAAAGGTGCGGATTTTTTCAGGAGCATGTGGCAATAAACAAGAAGCCGCATGGAAAAGAGTTTGCCCCGTCGTATAGACATCGTCTACCAACAATACTTTTTTCCCTTTGATGATCGTTGGAACAACAGCTAATTTGAAAGGTTGGGTAGTTTTTAAACGTTCCTGACGTGTTTTTTGGGATTGTGGAAGTGAATGATCAGAGCGAGTCAGCAGTTGACTATAAGGTATTTTAGCTACTCTCAACATTTCAATGACCTGATTAAACCCACGTTCTTTTAAACGTGCAGTGGCTAGTGGGATTGGACAGATTTGATAATCGCTAAATTCTTGTTGTATTATTTGCAACTGTTTAGCAAATGTACCTGCCAGTCGGACATCTCCCATAAATTTATAGCGATTTAACCATTCTTTGAAGGCTGAATCATAGTAAAAACAAGCATGATGACTGAAATCATAATTGGGATAGTCGTTTTTCCAGGCAATACAATCTTCACAATACGTAATATCACCAGGCAGTTCTTTCTGGCAAGTTCGACAGCTTTGCTGTTTATTTATCGGACGAAACAAATTTGAACAGTCCTCACAAATTTGAGGAAGAATCTTTCCCAACCCAACAATCTCGCTGATTTTCAAATTTCGGATGACTTGTTTTTGACAATAACTACAACGATTCATGTGTTTTTTCTCCTCTAGGCTCACTATTTTTCATAGCAAGCTGCTTTTTTCCCTGACGATTCATTTCTTTGATCTCACGACAGGCTAATTTGATAGCTTTTGTCAGTTCTTCATAGAAAAAATAGACTTGGCTATTGGTAAAATCTCCCTTTCGATCGGCTCGACCAGCGATTTGTACAAGGGAAGATTTAGTAAAAACACGGTGATCAGCGCCTAAGACGATCACTGACACATTTGCAAATGTTACCCCACGTTCCAAAATCATTGTAGTAAGTAACACATCATATTGTTGCTTTCTCATTTGCTGAACTTTTTCTGAACGGTTTGGATCTTTTGCGGATGCATCGGTAATACGGTACATGGGTAAACAACGCTTTAACAGTGAGGCTAATCGATTCATCAAGGCAATCGACGGACAAAATAATAAGACATGATTTTGTTGGAGCAGCATGTTTAGACACTTCAAAAGTGGTCGAAGTTTTTTTTCTTTCAAACATTTATTCGGCCAGTCATTCCAAAAAAACAAATGTGGTTCAGGCAATAACCGTTGATGGAAGCGAAGTGGCAATTGATGGATCAAAAAGGTTGAACGGATTTTTTTCAGTAGCTGCTCATTAGGTGTCGCACTTAAATAGATAAATGTTCCTTTTGGTTTAATTGCAGTTTCAACAGCATAAGCTAATCCAGGATCTCCTGCAAAAGGGAACGCATCCACCTCATCGACGACTAACAGATCAAACGCCTGATAAAAACGATACAGCTGATGCGTAGTCGCAATCACGAATGGACTAAAGCGATAGGCTTCTTTCTTTTTTCCATGAAGCAGGACAATGTCTTCTTCTGGAAAAACGCCACAAAAACGCAGGTAAAGTTCGTTACACACATCAACCCTAGGTGAAACTAATGCGACTCGTCCACCTTTTTCTAACGTTTTTATGACCTTTTCATAAAGCATCTCAGTCTTTCCCGCTCCTGTCACAGCCCAAATCATGTGCTGTTTTCCCGAGACATCAGTGACCAAGTTCGTAGAAATCGCTTGTTGAGTTGGCGTTAACTTTCCTGTCCAAGCAAAACAGACATTTCTTTTCGGCAACTCAGGTTGTTCAAATAAAAATAATTCTTGTGTGTTGTCACAACGACCTAAAAAAAGACAAACAGGACAAAAGAGGATTGGTTGCTTTTGCTCTGATTTACCTATTTTTGTTCGCTTGTTGCACCGATTACATTTTAGCCAATTCCCTTGTAAATGAATGGCGGCTAGTTTCTGATAGCGAATCTGTTCAAAACTCTCTGTCCATTCTCTCAAGTCTCTCGTAAGTAATCGTCTACCATATAAACTGCATAAACTACTTTTTTTCATCTAATCCCCTAAAAGAAGATACGCTACATCAGTCCATTCTTCAAAAAATTTGAGAATAAATGGTTATTTGAAACGGTTGGTATAAAAAATAAGCCAAAAAATCCTTGAATAGGCGCCCTATTCGCTGGATTTTTCGGCTTATTTCCGATATGAACATCTTAGTATGCTCTGTCCTTTATTTGTTTTCAATTAAATGGATGGCTTGTTGTAATACTTTTTCGCCATTCATCAACCCATAATCTGCCATATTGATAATATCTAATGGGATTCCTTTTGGCTCTAGACGTTTTTCAAAATCAGCTTTCATGAAGCGGACTTGTGGTCCCAACAGCAAAACATCAACTTCTTTAGAAGCTAGCTGATTATCGGCATCAGAAGCTGATACGGCAAAAATATCCGTATCAATTCCTTGTTCTTCAGCAGCTTTTTGCATTTTTGTTACAAGTAAACTGGTACTCATCCCAGCAGAACATACGAGCATGATTGTTTTTTTAGTCATTTTACTCTCTCCATTCTTTTAACTTTTGCAAACGATTTCTTTTTTGCTTGTGTGATTATTATACAAAAAAGCAAGATAATGTCAACGTTTTCTTATCAGTCGAATAGCCAACTCGATTTAACTAATTGATTGAACACAACATATTCTTTTTTTAAATTGATCACCACAACCTCGTAGCCAGCATTGATCCAGCCATATGCTCCTTTTTCTGGGTGCTTATAATCATTTGCCCACCAATCAGTGCTTTGTCTAGCTGATTTAGGGAGCCCATAACTTGGAAAAAGAAGTTCGTCGATCTGTGTAAATGTTAAAGTAACCTGTGATCCCCCGTTATTTTTTAAATATTGGGTGATGGCGTCATATTTTTTTATGCGTTCTTTCATCCCCATCTCACCTTTCTTTCTTCTATTATCCCATAGACTCTCTTCATTACTCAAGTATTATAAGTGTTGAAACTAAAGGAATAATTCATTATACTTTGACTATTATCAACTACTTGTAAGGAGGAAGCATCACGCTGAATAGTTATAGAACCATCCAAGCAGACGGTCAAGCAGAAATCGAAGTCAAAAAATCTCGTTTTATTTGCTCTATGAAACGAATTGAAACGGAAGCAGAAGCTAAAGCGTTTATTCAGGCAATGAAAAAAGAGCATTGGAAAGCAAACCATAACTGTAGTGCTTTCGTTCACGGTGAAAAAAATGAAATTCAACGCAGTAGTGATGACGGTGAGCCTAGTGGTACGGCAGGTGTCCCAATGCTGGAAGTACTAAAAAAAAATGAATTGATCAATGTGGTCGCTGTCGTCACACGCTATTTTGGTGGGACAAAATTGGGTACCGGTGGTTTGATTCGTGCCTATACACAGGCTGTTTCTCACGCACTAATTGAAATCGGGATCGTTGAAGGAACACAACAGCAAGAAATAGCTGTCCATATCACCTATCCGCAATTAGGTAAATTAGAAAATATGCTTGAGTTGAAACATATTCCTATAAAAGAAACGATCTACACAGACAAAGTCACGGTTCACTGTTTGATTGTAGAAAAAGAAGTTACTGCATTTAAAACAGCAGTCGTTGAATTATTGAATGGACAGGTGGAATTTACAGATGGTCCAATTTCCTATCATGAACAACTGGTAGAAGCTGACCAGTAATCACTCTATCTGCTGATCTCGAAATCAAAAAAGAAGAGCCTAGGACAAAACTTGTCTCAGGCTCTTCTTTATTTGGACTGTTTCGTGTCCCTCTTTTATTTCTCTAAATAAAATTCAAAACGATTCCCTACATATTGCGTACGAACATATTCAAATGGGGTACCGTCATCAAAATAAGAAGTTTGGCGTAAACGTAACACAGCATCTCCTTTTTTTACTTCTAAATATTCTGCAATTTTTTCTGAAGCAAGAATGGCTGTGATTGTTTGATTAGCTGCCCCGATCTTATGCCCACTTTTCTCTTCGAGTACCCGATAAAGAGAATTGGTAATTTCAGATTTACTATAGTCTGCAATAATCTTTTGCGGGATACTGGCTACTTCAAAACAGATTGGTATATCATCAGCATAACGAATTCGTTCCATACGAAGAATCGTTTCGTCTTTTTCCAGTTGCAGCTTCTCCATTTCACTAGAACTTGGGGAAGTTAAAAAATAAGAGATTGTCCGACTAGAGGGTACTCGATTCTGTGATTCCATAATTTCAGTAAAACTGGTCGCACCCGACATCTTTTCTTGGACTTTTTCTCTTGCTACATATGTACCTGAGCCAATTTTTCTTTCCAAAATCCCTTCATCAGCCAGGTTTTGAATGGCTTGACGTAAAGTCATTCGACTAACATTGAATTTCACTGCCAATTCTCTTTCAGAAGGAAGGCGATCACCGATTTTCCAAATACCTTGTTCGATTTCACTTTTGATCTGATCATGGATTTGTATATAGACTGGTAGTTGATTCGACATAACGTATATCCGCCCTTTCATTTCCTTTATTATAACTGGTATATACCTGGTTCACAACTGAAAAGGAAAAAGTTTCTTTTGCTCGACTAATTGTCGATCAATCATTTGCCAACCCGATTATTTTATCCAAAAGTTTATGTAAGTAAATGTGTGTCCTTCCTCTTTAATCCAAGTGGAAGGATTGAAAATCATTTTTTAAAATAACAAAATCTCCAAAAGACAGCAAAATCACTGTTTTTTAGAGATTGTGTTATTCTTAACGGTTTTTTGAAAGCCATTTTTTTGTGTGATTGGTTGGACGCTTTGATTTCACTTGTATCGCTTTTTCTGATTTTTTCGGTAACCGGACTTCTACCTGATACTTTTCCGACTTAATCAAATCATAGATTTTCTCTGCGGTCTCATCTACTTTTTCTTTCCACTTCATTTTACTGCCCCCTTTTTTTGATCTATCTACTATTCACTCTAGCCTATTTCATGATAATCTTCAAGAAACAAGCTGTTTTCACACAAAAAAAGAGTGATCTTAATAGATCACTCCGTACTACTGGGGTAGCTGGATTCGAACCAACGCATGAGGGAGTCAAAGTCCCTTGCCTTACCGCTTGGCTATACCCCAATGAAATGGAGGAGAGTGGATTCGAACCACTGAACCCTAAGGAACGGATTTACAGTCCGTCGCGTTTAGCCACTTCGCTACTCCTCCGAAAGGTTTGTATCAACCTGACTTAGTTATAATACCTAATTTTCCAGATTTTTGCAACCCCTTATTGAAAATTTTTTTGATATTTTTTTATTCGTGTAGATTCCAGTGACGAATAACTGTTTCTATCGCGTTTTCAAGACTCTTTTCTTTCCCAAAATCTTCTTCACCAAAAAAAATTTCAAATTCTTTTGGTCCATAAGCCAAAATTTCCCCAATCATTTTTTTACCAATAAATAACTGAGTCACATCATAAGTTGTTCCTTTGATTTGTTTTTTGACTTCTTCGATACGTACTTCAATATCTTTATTTTTTTTTGACATCTTTTTCCACCTCCATGATAGTTTATCATATTCATTCATGGAATGCCTACCATATGTCTAAAAGTTTTGTTCAACGCTATGCATCATTGAACTAAACCTTCACGTTGAGCGGTGAAATTGGCAGCTGCTCCAATCAAGTTTGCATCATTTCGATAATCACATAATAAAATTTTAGGATCAAAGTCATTTAGTTCTAAATCAGTAGTTAATTGTTTCATTCGTTGATTGATTTCTGTTAATAACCCTGCTTTTGCAGAGATCCCCCCACCAATCACGATGACTTCAGGATCAATCGAAAATTGGATACTAAACAAACCTTTTGTTAAATAATTATAAAAATTATCTACCTCTTCTTTTGCTAGTTCATCCCCTTGTTCTGCTCGTTCAAAGACTTCTTTTCCGCTATAAGTCGTACGTGAAACTCCCAAACGGTCACAGTAACGCCAAGCCATTTGAACTGCTGTACCAAGCTTACTAAATGTTTGATTGCCTTCTAAGAACATCAAGCCAAATTCTCCCCCGTACAAATGAGCGCCTTTATTTAGTTGTCCTTGGGTAAAGATTGCTCCACCTACTCCAGTCCCAAGTACAACAAATGCTACATGTTGATATTCTTTCGCTGCGCCTTCATAATACTCAGCCATTCCAGCACAATTAGCATCATTTTCGATCGTCACTGGTAAATGGAAGAGTTCCTCCAGTTCATGAAAAATATTGAATCCGTGGATATAAGGAATGGCACTAATCCCTTCAATCAGCTGTTTCTCCTGATTCACTACTCCAGGTGCGCTGATTGCTATGCCTTCAATCGCCTTCTGTTTTACAAACGTTTGGAATACCTGTTTTAAATGCGCTTTCATTTCTTCCCATGTCTTAGGAGTCGGAAATTGGCTGGTGTCTTCAAGCGCTTGTCCATTCCAATAGCCATATTTTACTGCGGAACCACCAAAATCAAAAACTAAAATACCCATCATTTATTTGTCTCCTTTTCTCATACTGTTTTTATTTTAAGTCAAGCCACAGTATTTTGAAAGCCTTTTTATGGATGAGTTCAAATTTTCTTTGCTAGAGTTACTTGATCTCGTAAACGTTGGCCATTTTCATAGATTGGCTGTTTATAATTTTTGACAAAATAATCTTTTTCTCTAGAAATTTCCAGGAAGCCGATTTTTTTATACAGTTGTAAAGCTGCTGATGACGTACTCCCCGTCCGAATAATGACTTGTTGTTGGGTGGTTTTTAACTTTTTCATTTCTTTTAGTGTATGGGTAAGCAACGCGTAGCCGATTCCTTGACCTTGAACTTTTGGAGCTACAGCTAAATTCATTATTTCAAACACTAATTTATTTGTGAGAAAAACGATCACTCCCTGAATGTCGTTTTCTGCTTTCCATATAAAACCAGACCCTTGATCAATGTATCGTTGGACGTTTTCCTCTTCAGGATCTGCATCCAACAATAATAACCAAGGTAAAGTTGATTGCTCTAGTTTGACAATTCTTTTTTCTTCAGAATGCTCGGTCTTACCTGACTGTTTATTTTTCATCATAATTAGGCATCTCTTTATCTTTCTTATTACGTGTCAATTGGCAATTTAAAGGCACGTAATCGATTCCGCCCTTTACGAATGGATGGCAACGCAAAATGCGTGCTGTCCCCATCAGCGTTCCTTTAAATGCACCGTGTACTTGAATCGCACGTATCATATAGTTTGAACAAGTAGGATAGTACCGACAGCTAGGTGGAAAAGCAGGAGAAATAAACCGTTGATAAAAACGGACAATAGCCACTAAGATTTTTTTCATCTCATCACCTCATTATTAAAGCTTTGCTCCTCATTCTCCTATTCATGACAAACGACTGTTCAAAGGAGCAATAATCTGCCAAACAGTGGAATGACTCACAATAAAAAAGGACTTCTCAAAAGCGAAAATTCGTTTTAAGAAATCCTTTGTTTGCTTACACTATCATTTTCACACAACTCTTTATCTGAAAAAATCTTGGATGTGCAGCCACAAACTTGGTTGAAAAACCTTAAACGGATTTCCACCACCGATAACCCCGTATCCAATCATTGTTCCAGCTATAAATAAAAGAATCAGTAATAGTATGACAACTAAAATCTTCACCAATGTGATTAAAATATACCGTTGGCTACTCATTTTATCACGTCCTTAAACAGTGACTTGAGCTGTTTTATCAGCGGGCGTTTGATCGATTGCCACACGTTCCACATCTGCACCTAAGTTTTGCAATTTAATATGGAATTGATAATAACCACGATCTAAGTATTTAAGATTGCGAACGCGTGTTATGCCATTTGCTTTTAAACCAGCAAGTACTAATGCTGCAGCAGCTCGTAAATCTGTTGCATAAACTTCAGCACCTTGTAATTCATGATTCCCGTCCATAATCGCTACGTTTCCATCAATCTTCACATGGGCGTTCATACGGCGCATTTCTTCCAAATGTTGGAAGCGATTCTCAAAAACTGTTTCAGTCACCATGCTCGTTCCCTCAGCGACTAACTGAATAGCAGTCATTTGGGCTTGCATGTCTGTCGGAAAACCAGGATGAGGCATTGTTTTGACGTCAGTTGGTAAAATATGTTTTGGACCAACAACTCGAATGCCGCCTTCTTCTTCAGTGATCGTTGCACCCATTTCAATTAATTTAGAAATCAACGGACGATTATGTTCTGAGATTGCATCTGCGATCAAGACATTTCCTTCAGTCATCGCTGCTGCTACCATAAAGGTACCTGCTTCGATCCGGTCTTGAACAATTGCGTGTTTCACTGCATGCAGATGATCGACTCCTTCGATACGCATCGTTTCCGTACCAGCACCATAGATATTTGCGCCCATTTTATTTAAAATATTTGCAAGATCTACAATTTCAGGTTCTCGAGCGACGTTTTCGATGATCGTTGTTCCTTTAGCTTTTACTGCTGCCATCATGATATTTTGAGTGGCTCCAACACTTGGAAAATCTAAATAGATCGTGTTACCGATCAATTCATCCGCAATAGCTTCGATGTAGCCATTTTTTTGAATGATTTTCGCACCCAATGCTTGGAATCCTTTAAGATGTAAATCAATTGGACGTTTCCCAATCGCACATCCCCCTGGCATGGCAACTTTTGCATGACCATTTCTAGCAAGTAATGGTCCCATTACAACGATAGAAGCACGCATTTGACTCACATATTCATATGGCGCTTCGATTTCTAATTGTCTTGACGCATCAAGCGTTACTTGATTATTGTCTTCATCAAACACTACATCTACGTTTAAATGACGAATCACTTGATTCATAGTGAAGACGTCAGAAAGAATTGGAACGTTGTCTAAAACGGTTGTTCCTTCTTCAGCCAACAAACTAGCAGCTAAAATAGGTAGAACAGCATTTTTAGCTCCTTCGATTTTTACTGTTCCATTCAATTGTTTGCCACCTTTGACGATGATCTCTTCCATGTTGTTCCCCCCAAAAAATTCCAATGAGCTATAAAGACTCAAAATCTTTTCTATTATATCATTTCTTTTATTAAAATAGTACCTTTTTTTATAGTACCTTTTTTTTACTGCAGGCTAACGAAAAGATTTCGACACAATGCAATAATTTCTAAGAAGAAATTACTGGCAGTATATCCTAAAAAAATAGAGAAGAATACAATCGCCATTCGAATTTGCGTATCATGCATTTTTTTAAAAAACATCTCAATTCGCAGTGACCGCAACGACCAGAAAGCCAGATAAATAAAAGCTAAATGACTCACGATTCGAATAATTGCATCAATTCCGTATACTTGCATAGTGACGTCCCTTCAAAATTATACTTTTTTTAATAACTAACAAAATGATGATACCATAAATTGGAAAAATAGAGAAATTATTGGTTGTAAAAAGATGGAATTTGTTGGCTAAACGAGACGAGAATTTTCAAGAACTTTACATTCAAATGATGACTCTGTTTTAATACCTTATTTTTATAAACTATTTTAACAACTATTTCACATGCTTTTTTGATGAAAGTTGTTCCTTATTTGCTTATGTACTCATATCATTATAATAGAATTTACCATTGATAATTAAACGATTATTTAATATAAATATATGCCCTCTCTTATAGTGTAGGAACAAAAAATCCTTTGTTTAATTTCTTGATGATCGTACAATCAAGTCTATTTCTTTTTTTTGCCATCTTCTTTGCTTGTACTTTAAGGTCAGCTAAGTTATTTGTTATTGTTTCATTTAAATTCTTTTATCTACATATTCGTTGGTTGATTGTTTCTGGTTTCACTTGATTTTCTTTAAAGGATGGTTGTTCTGCTACTTTTAGCTCAAATAAATTATTTTTTATTTCACTTAGATACTTTTGTCTACATATTCGTTGGTTGATTGTTTCTGGTTTCACTTGATTCTCTTGAAAGGGTGGTTGTTCATTCAACGCTTGCCAACTTTTTGGTTTATAACTTTCCCATTCATTTGGAGATGTTTTCCAAGGTGCAGGCACTTCATATCCATCTTCAAAAAAATGTACTTTTCCTTCAAAATCTTTCCAATTGCGAAAGAGATAGCGAAGTTCTTTAGGAGTGAAAGCCTTTTTATCTTTTTTTTCTATAATACGTTTCATATCTAAATCATCAATACAATAATAAATGGTTACATTTTCATTATCTCTTGCACTGTCTAATCCAATTTTACAACCTCTAACAATCAGCTGTCCTGTATATTTGCGATTTTTCTCACATAAGTGTCCTATATTTTTTTTCGTAGCTTTATGTAGCCCAGGATTAAAATTGATTACTTTATTTTTTTCAGTATCTTGTGTGCGTTGAAAATAGTAAGACCATAAAGGCCACCAATCTTTAAATGGTGAAATATATTTTTTCCAATTTATTGAAAAATCTTTTAAGTATTCAAGATTCATCGGATTTTTTGGGTGATCATATGTAATAGATGAAAAATGATTATTGTACTCTCTGATATCACAGGGACCTTGTCCTTCAGTAACACTTGAATGGAATCCTTTTTTTCTAATTTTTTCAATCTGTTTCTGTAAGTTTTCCGCTTTTGGTGATAAGCCATAAAATAGAATTATTTCCTGTTTCATCGTTCATTTTCCTTCCCATAAGTTTATTTAATTTTAGTTTTCAAGGTAAATAATAGCAGCAATAATCGTCCTCCTTTGAACTTTTTTCTTTTGTCCTAGTCCGATTTAACAAAAAAAATAGTCATACTACGAAAATTAAAACACTCAACGTTCTTCCATAGCCGGAGATTGATTGTTTCTAATCGGTTGGTTTTTTAACTGAGTTCTCTGATCCATAATTGTCTTGTTTTTTTGTTCTGCTGTTTCAAACTCAGCTTTTCTAGCGATATTTAATTTTATTCGTTCCTTCAAATAAGCAATGTTTTGATCAGTACTAGGATTAAAAAATTGATTTGTTTGATCAGTAGGAATCGATTTATCTTGTATTATTGCATCATAAAATGGCTTTTGGATTTTCTCATTTAGTTGCGGGTGAAACATATAAATTGGTGGGAGATATTGCTGATAATTTAACTGTCCTATTCGCTTGATGACATCAATTTGGCTACATGGTATTTTCTTTAATATTTCATTTATGTTTATTACGCCGTGTTTATCTATCTGTTCTTTTAATTCAGTATCCAGCCTTGACAATTTATATTGCATTGGCATAGTCCATCCAGAATATGTCAAAAGAATCCTATCTATTGAAGTTTCCTTCTGAGAACCATTCAGATGAGATGCGTGTGCTTGTTCTAGGAGAACTTTTAAGTGATTCTTAGCTAAAATTGTAATATCATTGTTGTTCAATCGTACCATTTGTTTAATATTTTCAAATGATAAATTTTTCCTTCCGTGAAATACTTCCGTTAATAATTGCCGTGCTTTTTCTTCAGACTCTACTTTTATTTTATTATTCTCAGCAGTTACATCTATATTATTCTCAATTAAAATGTTTTTTACAGTTTGACAACTCATCTCATGTTTTTTAGCTAATCGCAAAAAAAATAGTTTATGTCTTTGCTCCAACAAACACTTCACTGATTCAACAAGCGCTTGTTCCTTCTTACTTTGAGTGCTTGTCTGCCCATTCTCCAATGGTTGTTGTGTTGAACAGCTGAACTCGCTATTCCTTTCTATTGGCACGTTTGTATCTTGTACAAATTCCTTAGTTTCATATAAAGACTCTTGGGCTTTGGTAGACAGCGTTGTTGATTGGGAAGTGTTTCTGATCCCCAACATTTCTTCTATTTCTAGTAACCGTTCGACATCTAATGAGTACTCCAAATGATTTTCCAGTTCGTTCTCTGGAGCAACTTTTTGTTTCTTATACGGGGGAACTTGTACTTTGTTATTCTGTTCTGACACTGCATGACTATCTTGGTTTTGTGTCATTTTCAGTTCATTTTCGTTAATAATGTTTTGCAACGTTCTCTTTCTTTGAATTGTTTCCGATCGCGAGTGTTGTTGCTCAGCAAGATTACCTGTGTTATTTTCCGATAGAGGTGGACCAAAATGATGTCTGTTAGATGGAAACTCCTCTTTTTCTTGTTTTTCTGATTCAAGGCTCTTCTTTAAAAGATAGTCCCTAAATTCTTGTAATTGTTTATGTAACGAAACTGTTTGATCATCCGTAAGATTGCCTACTATTTCTGAGTAAGATAGCGATTTTTGTTGCGTATGTGTTTCTTCTTTTGTGTCTTCTGTGGAAAACCGTTGAACCTTTTTCGGCATTATGATACCTCCTTTTTTACTGCAATTAGTTTACCATAGTATCATAATGATGAAAGTTCCATATTTTTATGTAACAAAGAAGTAATTGTTCTTTACTTTTTATGTTTAGAATATAACTACCAATAAAAAAAACGATAAAAAAATCCAAAATTCTAAGGAATCTCCTTAAGAATCTTGGATTTTTTAAGGCCTACTTGTTAGGTCCTCATTCGTTGCTTTTAAGAATGTTTTGAAACCTTGATTCGGTTGATCGCACGATGCAAAGCAACTGTCGCACGTTTCAATTCATTCGTATCTTCTTTTTCTTTTGCTTCTGCGATTTGTCGCTCAGCACGTTGTTTGGCTCTTTCTGCCCGAGAAACGTCAATATCTCTTTCACGTTCTGCACTATCGGCAACGATTGAAACAACATTGTCACGAACTTCCATGATTCCGCCATTGACAGCAATCCAATCGACGTGGGTATCAGAGTCTGTTCTCTTCACACGGACTTCATCAATTGTTAATGGAACAATGATCGGCGCATGTTTAGGTAAAATACCAAGTTCCCCCGCTGTAGTACGTGCTACTACGATCGCTGCATGGTGATCATAGACCAAACCGTCAGGAGTCACCACATTCACAGTTAAATATTGATCCATGGGGCACCCCTTTCTAGTAGCCTAGTTTTTTCGCTTTTTCTACGACGTCTTCTATTCTACCAACACTTCGGAATGCTTCTTCAGGAAGATCATCGTATTTACCTTCTAAGATTTCACGGAAACCTTTGACTGTTTCTTCAACTGGTACATAAGAACCAGGAAGACCTGTAAATTGTTCCGCTACGTTAAAGTTTTGTGACAAGAAGAATTGAACTCTACGTGCACGTGAAACTAAAACTTTTTCTTGATCAGATAATTCATCCATCCCTAAGATCGCAATGATATCTTGTAATTCACGGTAACGTTGTAAGACATGTTGGACTTCAGTCGCTACTTTATAATGTTCTTCACCAACGATTTCAGGTGCCAAAGCACTTGAAGATGAAGCCAATGGGTCCACGGCTGGATAGATCCCTTGTTCTGTCAATTTACGCTCTAAGTTTGTTGTAGCATCTAAGTGGGCAAATGCTGTTGCTGGCGCTGGGTCAGTATAGTCATCGGCTGGTACATAGATTGCTTGGATCGAAGTGATCGAACCTTTTTTCGTTGATGTGATACGTTCTTGTAATTGACCCATTTCAGTTGCTAACGTTGGTTGGTAACCAACGGCAGAAGGCATACGACCTAAAAGGGCAGATACTTCTGAACCAGCTTGAGTGAAACGGAAAATATTATCAATAAACAATAGCACGTCTTGACCTTCTACATCACGGAAGTATTCAGCGATCGTCAGACCAGTCAAAGCTACCCGCATCCGAGCACCTGGTGGTTCGTTCATTTGTCCGAACACCATCGCTGTTTTTTCGATAACGCCTGAATCTTTCATTTCATAGTAAAGGTCATTTCCTTCACGAGTACGTTCCCCAACACCGGTAAATACAGAAATACCACCATGTTCTTGGGCAATATTATGGATCAATTCTTGGATCAATACCGTTTTACCTACACCGGCACCACCGAATAATCCAACTTTCCCACCTTTTAAGTAAGGTGCTAACAAATCGATAACTTTGATCCCAGTTTCAAGGATCTCCGTACTAGTACTTAATTCATCAAAGCTTGGTGCTTTTTTATGAATCTCACTACGTTCTGCATCTTCTGGGAAAGATGATCCTAAATCGATCGTATCTCCTAAAACGTTGAATACACGTCCTAGTGTATCTTTCCCTACTGGAACAGAAATGGCTTTACCAGTATCGATAACTTCCATACCACGTTGTAAACCATCTGTTGATTCCATGGCAATGGTACGGATTACTCCGTCCCCTAATTCTAATGCTGTTTCAAGAACAACTTTTGATTTTTTCTCATCATTTTTATAAACAACTAATGCGTTGTTGATATCTGGTAAGGATTGGTCTAAAGAAAATTCCACGTCGACAACGGGACCGATTACTTGAACAATCTTGCCTGAACTCATCTTTTTTCCTCCAATCTCAATACTATTCTAGCGCCGAAGCTCCGGCAACAATTTCGGTAATTTCTTGGGTAATAGCCCCTTGTCTTGCACGGTTATAAGATACCGTCAAATCATCAATGATCGTTGCAGCATTATCCGTTGCTGTCTTCATGGCAGTCATGCCGGCAGCGTGTTCTGCTGTCTTCGCATCAACGATTGCACCATAGATTAAGCTTTCCGCATATTGAGGCAATAACTGCGCCAAGATTTCTTCTTTTGAAGGTTCAAAAATGTATTCTTGGTCAAAAGTAGTTGCTTCTTCTGGATCTAAATCTGAAATTGGCAGCATTTTTTCTACACGAAATTGGCTAGTTAGTGAATTGATATGATGATTGTAGCATACGTACAATTCATCAAATACTTCATTTTGATACATCGTTGTTGCCATACCTACGATTTTACGCACTTCATCAAAACTTGGTTGGTCCGATAAATTACGTAATTCGTAAGCCAAATTAATTCCTCTAGCTTTGAAGAAATCTGCACCTGTACCTCCGATTGCGATCATCACATAATCGTCAGGAGATTTATGGTCTTCTTCTAAAATAGACATTGTTTGCTTTAAAATCGAACTGTTATAGCCACCAACTAAACCACCATCAGCGGTAATCACGATGTACCCCGTTTTCTTTACCGGACGGCTGATTAACATACTATTGTAATTGATATCTCCACGAGGATTATCAGAAGCAATATCATTTAGTTGAGTAGCTGTCAAATGAGTGACGATTTCTCTGACTTTATTTGCATAAATCTGAAACTTCTGAGAAGAAGCTTCAGATTTTGTCAGTTTAGAAGCGGACACCATTTGCATTGCTCGAGTGATTTGACTCGTTTTCTTCGTTGAAGCAATCCGAGTCTTGATTTCATTTAATGAAGCGCCCATTCATCTCACCTCACTATGCATTTTGAATGGATTTCAATTTGTCTTCTGTTGAAGAAGTGTTTCCTTTTGTCGCTAAGAAAATATCTTTGTATTCTTGGATCGCTTGATTCAATCGTTCTTCTTCTGGAAGATCTTTCGTTGTACGGATCGTTTCAAAGATATCTGCATGATTCGTATCTAGATATTCAAATAATTCATGTTCAAAATCTAAAATGCTGTCAACTGGAATACTATCTAAGAATCCATGTGTCAAAGCATATAAGATAACTACTTGTTTTTCAACAGCTAGTGGTGCATGAAGTTTTTGTTTCAAGATCTCAACTGTACGACGTCCACGATTCAATTTCGCTTGAGTCGCAGCATCTAAATCAGAACCAAATTGGGTAAATGCTTCTAATTCACGGTAACTTGCTAAGTCAAGACGTAATGTTCCTGCCACTTTTTTCATTGCTTTGATTTGAGCAGAACCACCTACACGGGAAACGGATAACCCAGCATCAACCGCTGGACGAGTTCCGGCGTAGAACAAGTCACTTTCTAAGAAGATTTGTCCGTCAGTGATTGAAATAACGTTTGTTGGAATATAAGCAGAGATATCTCCAGCTTGTGTTTCAACAAATGGTAAAGCAGTCATTGAACCGCCACCTAAATCATCACTTAGTTTTGCCGCACGTTCTAATAAACGTGAGTGCAAGTAGAAAACATCCCCTGGATAAGCTTCACGACCTGGAGGACGGCGTAATAGCAATGAAAGTTCACGATAAGCAACAGCTTGTTTTGATAAGTCATCAAAGATAATCAATACATGTTTGCCGTTGTACATGAATTCTTCACCCATTGCAGTTCCTGCATAAGGCGCAATATAAAGTAATGGCGCAGGTTGTGATGCACCCGCATTGACTACGATCGTGTAATCCATTGCTCCATATTTTTTCAAAGTTTCTACTTGTGTACGCACAGTAGAGTCCTTTTGACCGATCGCCACATAGATACAGATCATATCTTGACCTTTTTGGTTAAGGATCGTATCGATTGCGATAGATGTTTTACCCGTTTTACGGTCACCAATAACTAATTCACGTTGGCCACGTCCGATTGGAACTAAAGCATCGATGGCTTTTAGACCTGTTTGCATTGGTTCATTGACAGATTTACGTTGCATAACGCCTGGTGCCATTGCTTCGACTGGACGAGCTTTATCTGTAACGATTTCTCCTAACCCATCGATTGGTTGACCTAGCGGATTAACGACACGTCCGATCAAGGCGTCCCCAACTGGAACTTCCATGATTTTACCTGTTCGTTTTACTTTGTCTCCTTCACGAATGGATTCGAAATCACCAAGGATAATGATACCTACATCATTTGATTCTAAGTTTTGCGCCATTCCGTATGAGCCGTTTGAAAATTCAAGCAACTCACCACTCATCGCATTTTCTAAACCGTGTGCACGAGCAATCCCGTCACCGACATAAGTCACGGTACCGATTTCTTCGACTGAAAGCACGTTTTGATAATTTTCAATTTGTTCTTTGATCAAGGCACTAATTTCTTCTGCTTTGATAGCCATTCGATTCACCTACCTCTTTGTACTATCTATTTAATTGATTACGCATTTTTTCTAATTGCGTGCGAATGCTTCCGTCGATCACTCGATGGTTGGCTTCAACAATTGCCCCACCAATAATAGAAGAATCAACGATTTGCTTCAATTCAACTGTTTGATAGTCCATTGTTTTTGCAACATTCATTTCTAGTTTTTGTAATTGTTCATCAGAAAGTGGTACTGCTGTTTTTACACTACCTAAAAGTAGTCCTTTGTAATCGTTGTAACGGTGTTCGTATTCATCGATCATAAACGATAATTCAGACATCCGATTATAACTATAGACCACTTCTAAAAAGTTTTTCACGATACCGTCAAACCCACTGACAAGTTTATCCATAATGATTCGTTTTTCGTGAGGTTCTAAGCGGACGTCACTAAGTACGTTGCCTAATCCAGGTACTTCACTATAGATTTGGCGTAAGCTTAGTAATTCTTGGTAAATTTCTTCTGCGCTATTTGAATCGATCGCCAGTTCAAATAGTGCTTTACCGTAGCGTCTGCCGACAGTATATTTATCTAGTTTCATTTGAAGAACCTAGACCTTCGATATATTGATTGATTAAAGATTCATGCATTTCTGGAGACAATTCTTTGTTCAAGATTTTAGCCGCGATTTGAAGAGAAAGATCTGCTACATCATCTTTTACAGAGTTTAAAGCTGTATCACGTTCTAACATGATATCAGTTTGCGCTTTGCTTTTTAGACGTGCAACTTCTTCTTGCGTTTCCTTCAAAATATTTTGACGGCTTAATTCTCCACTTTCTTTCGCATTTTTAATGATATCAGCTGCATCAGAGCGAGACGCTAACAATTGTTGTTCGCGTTCTTGTTCCATTTTTGCTGAATTGATGCGAGATTTTTCGGCAGAATCTAAATCATTGGCGATCTTATCTTCACGTTTTTTCAAAATATCGCTGATTGGTCCCCAAGCAAAATGTTTCAATAGAAACATTAGTATCAAAAATGAGCCGCTGACAACGATGATATTACCTAACATCGGATTACCAACTTCTGCAATTGCCAATTGATTCAGCATAGGCTAGCCTTCCTTTCTTTAAGGTGTATCTCATGGATGATGAAGGAATCCTGACTTCAATGATTGAAACAGCCTCCTCAACGCCTTTTGTTCTAGTATTATGATGAAACAACTCAATTATTTTGAAAATAATCAGGTTGTTTTTTTTCAGTTTTTGACAATTAAAAGAGGATTAGTGACAGTAGTCCTATCCTCAAACAGTTAATTGATTAAACAGCAAAGACTAGAATCAAGGCAATAACCACACCTAGAATAGGAACAGCTTCAACTAAGGCTACCCCGATGAACATTGTTGTACGTAATTGACCAGACATTTCAGGTTGGCGTGCCATTGATTCGATTGTTTTAGAGATTACTTGACCATTACCATAACCAGCTCCGATAGCTGCTCCCATGATTGCGATTGCTGCTGCGATATAATTCATAATTTATTTCCTCCTAAATATAGATAAATAGTAGTTTGTTAAAAACGATGTTACTCTTCTACTTCAATCTTATGGCTCATATATACCATCGATAAAGTGACAAAGACAAATGCTTGGATGCTTCCGATAAACAATGAGAATGCGATCCAGACCATCTCTAAAGGAATTGCTAACGGTAATGAGAACCAACCTAAATTATTCATCATATTGGCAATCAAGGTAAGTAAAACTTCCCCCGCGTAGATATTCCCGTAAAGACGCAAAGCAAGTGTTAATAGGTTCGTAAATTCTTCGATCAGCTTCATTGGAAACATGAAACTATATGGTTTCAAGAACGAATTTACAAAATACCCTTTAAATCCAAGCTTTTTCACCCCGAATAAATGAGTAAGTGTGATCATTATAAATGCCAAAGTTAAAGTAACAAACGGGTCTGCTGTCGGACTTTTCCAAAGTGTTGTTTCGCTAGGTAAGACGATTTTCGTTATTAAACCTATATTATTTGCCACGAAGACAAATAAGAACAATGTAAAAGCCAACAAATGAAAATTATTCAATTCTTTTCTAGGCAGATTATCTGTTACGATCCCTCGGGTAAAGTCAATGACCCATTCCAGCGCATTTTGTTTCCCCGTTGGTTTCATCTTAAGATTTCTTGTAAAGAAGTAAACTAAGAAGAAGACAATCAAACAGGTCAATAACACCATCATACAAACAGTACCATCAAACCAAACCGGTCCAATATGGAACGTTAGCGAGCGTTCATCCAATCCATTTCACCTCTTTTCCCTGAATTTCACATAAAATCAAATTCATGTGTACATCTGGTTTTTCTAAATCGTTTTCTAACCAAACGGTATCATACCACCATGAAACAGAAAATTCAAAACATTTTCATGAAAATCAGACAATTTTTTATTTCAGTCAAAAAAGTTTGCTTTTTCCAAAAAATCATCGTGGCGTTTTACAAGAAAAAACCTGTGATATCATGCTTTATCAGATTAAATGCTAACAAATTTTATCATTAAGTAAACCTAAAAGCACCGAATATGCGAAAAAGGATAATGAAATTATCTAGAGAAATTTTTTAATGTTCGATCAATTTGACGATCTACATCTTTTCGTTTTAGATCTTCTCGCTTGTCATAAGATTTCTTCCCTTTCGCAAGACCAATCAAAACTTTGGCATACCCATCACGAATATATACTTTTAAGGGTACGATCGTGACCCCGGTATTTTTTGTTTCAGTCTCTAGCCGTGAAATCTGTTTTTTGTGTAATAGTAACTTTCTTGTTCGTAACGGATCATGGTTAAAAATATTGCCTTGTTCATAGGGACTGATATGAACATTATGCAAAAATGCTTCACCGTTTCGAATACGGACAAATCCATCTTTCAAATTGATCCGGCTGTTTCGGATCGATTTGATTTCTGTTCCTTGCAGCACCATTCCTGCTTCCATCGTATCGATAATCGAATAATCATGGCGAGCCTTTTTATTTTGGGCGATTAACTTTCCGTCGCCTTTTGGCATATGACATTCCTCCAAACTGGTATTCATAGTGGTTATTGGTTATTTTTTCTTTTTCTTCTTAATTCCTTTATAAAAAGGTTTTTTCCCTTTTTTATTAGATGGTCCTTTTCCTTTTTTCCGCTCATTTGAATAGGAATTTTTCTTTCCATTCCGTTCAGTATGAGATTTTGATGAACGCTTTTGATGACGATTAGAAGGACGATTTTTGTTTGACGTTTTTGGACGTTCTAATGGAACGATTTCTTCTGCATCAATCAATTCAAAGTCGATTGCACGTTCTTCCGGATCTGCTTTGATGACTTTTACCCGCACTTTTTGACCGATTTTAAAAGTTAACCCTGTTCGTTCGCCTACTAATGCTAAATGATTCTCAATAAAGTGGAAATAGTCTTGTTTCAACTCATTGATATGGATCAACCCTTCAATCGTATTGGGTAATTCGATAAACAACCCAAATTTAACAACTGAACTGATGATCCCTTCAAATTCCTCTCCTACTTTATCCATCATGTATTCAGCTTTCTTCATTGCATCTACTTCACGCTCTGCCTCGACTGCACGACGTTCCATCTTCGAACTATGCTCCGCAATTTCGGGTAGTTCATTTTCCCAATAAGTTTGATTTGCTTCACTTGGGTCTTGTCCATACGAGCGAATTAAGCGATGGACGATCAAATCTGGATAACGTCTGATAGGCGAAGTGAAATGCGTATAATATTCCGCAGCTAATCCATAGTGCCCAAAATTATCTTCTGAATAACGTGCTTGTTGCATACTTCTCAACAGCATCGTATTGATAACAGCTGATTCCGGCTTGTCTTCAACGTTTTCAATGACTTTTTGAAGATCTTTAGGTGTGATCGTTCCTTTTGTTCCACGAACGACGATTCCTAGTGCAGAAGCAAAATCAAAGAAACGTTGCATCTTTTCTTCTTTAGGTTGCTCGTGAATCCGATAAATGAATGGAAAGTTGCGTTTATTAAAATGTTCCGCCACCGTTTCATTTGCCGCCAACATGAAAGATTCGATCAACCGTTCGCCTACGCCACGGCTTCGCAATAAGATATCAGTTGGTTGTCCATCTGGTTCTACGAGTATTTTTGCTTCACGGTCTTCAAAAGAAATCGCTCCTCGACGAATCCGCATTTCTTCTAAAATCTGATGTAGCTCTTGCATCTCTTGAAACATCGGCACTAATTGCTTATACCGTTCCATTACCTGCTCATCTTGTTCTTCTAAAATCTGATTGACCGCTGTATAGGTCATTCGTTCCGTCGTTTGGATGACACTTGGGAAAATATCATGAGATACCACCTGACCATTTGGATCAATCTCCATCTCACAACTCATTGTTAGTCTTGGTACGTGAGGATTCAATGAACAAATCCCGTTTGATAATCTTTGTGGGATCATTGGAATGACACGGTCGGTTAAATACACACTCGTTCCTCGTTCGTAAGCTTCACGATCTAACTGGCTTCCTTCGGTCACATAATTGGAAACATCTGCAATGTGTACACCTAAGAAATAATTACCGTTGGCCAATTTTTTCACAGTAACAGCATCATCCAAATCTTTGGCATCTTCTCCGTCAATCGTCACGATCAATTGTTCACGTAAGTCTCTCCGGCCAACTATGTCTTTTTCATTGATCGTATCTGGCACTTGATCAGCTTCTGCCAAGACATCATCTGGAAATTTTGTCGGAATCCCGTTTGAGACAACAATCGATAGGATATCCATTCCAGGATCATTTTTATGGCCGATGACTTGTTTGACAATACCTTCTAAACTGGTCGCATAGTTTTTCTCAGGATAATGGGTCAGCTCAACCATTACGATACTCCCATCAACTGGTCGAATCCCTTCAGCTGCTGCATAAACTTTAAACTGATTCAATTTTTTGTCTTTTGGGATAACCACCCCATAAAGATCCGTTTCACTTATCTCTTCCTCTGTGTAAGCCACGAATTCTCCAGCTAACTGCGTAGTTGCTCGTTTGCGGATCTCAACTACTTTACCTTCTGCTCCACGATCCATCGCAGTATCGGCCGTTTTTATGATATCGATCGCTACCGTATCGCCATCCATGGCATACCCAGTTGCTTCTTTAGGAATATAGATATCATCTTCTTCTGGATCAATCGTCACAAAGCCGAATCCTCTTTCATTGGCCCGAAACGTTCCTTCGATCAATACTGGTTTTAATGGTAGCTTCACTTTTCCTTTTTTGGTAAAGACCACACTTTGTTCTCGTTCCATTTGAGCGATCGTCTGAACGAGTAGCTTGAAATCTTCACTTTTTTGCAAGCCCAATCCTTGGGCGATTTCTTCCATTGAAAAGCTTTTTTTGCGCTCGCTCTCAATAAAAAAAATAATTTTTTCTTTCAATGTTTCTTTTGTCATTTTCATTCCTCATTCCAAGGTAAATTCTCTAGAAACTCCAACACATCTTTTTCCAGTAATTTTCTAGACTCTCCAACGGTGATCACATGTTTGCTGTTGGGATACCATTGAAGGGTCACTCTTTTATCGGCTAATTTTTTTGCTGTTTCGTAGACTCCAGCTGGATCAATCATTTCATCTTGACCGGCTTGGGCTAAAAAAACAGGTGCTTGGATGTCACTAAGTTTTCCTTCTGTAATTGCTGCTTGGTTTTGTATCTCTGCTAATTGCTGATAAACATTTGGTCGAAGCGCAGCGACAGTTTCTTCGATTTCCTGTTCAGATTCCCCTGCAAGTTTTAGCACATAACGTTCATATCGCTCAAAATTTTCTGGCACATGATTTTCAACTGGTGAAATCGGCGAGCAGAAACATCCGCCACCAATGATCTCTGGCTGTTCTGCTAATGCTCGAACAGCGAAGATTCCTCCCATTGATAATCCAAAAACAGCAACTTGGGAAAAACCTTCTGCTTTTAAAAAGTGGATGGCTTGTTTCGTATCTTCCCACCATGTTTCCGTTTTTTGCGCTAAAATGTCTTGTGGAGCTAGCGTTCCATGTCCAGTAAACAATGGAGCATAGACAGTATATTCTGACTTTTCCAAATATCGAGCCAGCATGCGCACATCATTCGGACTTCCAGAATAGGCATGTAAGAGTAGCACAGCTCTCTTGCTATGTTTTGCATAAAGGGGTTTTGGTAGACTTTTCATTAGGTTCACCTCGTTCTTCTCATTTTAACATAGATTGGCGATCCCTTAGGACAAAACCGCTCTTTTGGCAAATAAAAAAGAGCCGCGACGTCAATCACTGCTCTGCATGAAAGGAATTCTTTTTTCGCTCATTCAAATCAACTACTTAAAAAATTAAGCCAAAATTTTTTGAACGAAAAAACGATTCATAATTATTTCGACTAATCGTTAAATCAACTTTTTATTTAGAAGATAAAAAGGCTAGTACAAATAATAAAATCATCCAAATGGCACCCATTACCGCTGTCGAACGTTGCATGACTGCTTCAAAACCACGTGCTTTTTGTTTACCGAATAATTGATCCGCTCCGCCAGTAAATGCACTTGCTGCACTGTTTTGTTTACTTGGTTGCATCATGATTGCAATGACCATTACAATCGATAACACGATCACGATTCCTAAAATTACATTATACATTAAGCAGCCTCCTTTCCGTAAAATATCATCTATTTTACTTTATCATATAAAAAAAACTCTGACAACCTTCTCTTGCGAATGGGGCTTCAATTTTAGATAACATTTAGTATTAGCACTTATTCATGGGCAAAGACTGAAAAGATGAAAAAACCGAAAGAATAACAACGTTAATAGCCGGTTGCTACAATTTCGGTTTCTCTTATTTTAAAAAAGTTCATTTAGCGGACAGATCCACTTTTTGTCATTTCATTCATTGACGATCGTACGAAAACGAGTCGATTATTTACGAAGCACATCTTGATATTCAGGTTTTCTTTCAAATTCTTTCTTCGCATATGGACACAATGGAATAATTTTTTTACCTTCTCTTCGAGCTAGTTCTACGCCATTAAGCACTAATTTTTCTGCTAATTTTTGTCCACGATACTCTGGTTCTACAAATGTATGATCAATGATCATGATGTCTGGTCCTGCATCAGACCAAGTCATTTCCCCGATTTCTTTTGCTTCATCATTCAATAATACGAAACGATTTTTTTCTTCTTTGATTTCCATTTTCGCCACTCCCCGTATTGACCAAATAATTTGTTCTCCTTGATTCTAACAGTCTAGTTCTCAGCAAACAATTATTTATACTCGGAATAACCTGATTCTCTCCAATCGATTCGCTGTTCGATAAATGAGAAAACAACCGTCCAATATTTGGTGGGATCTTTCACGGCTGCTTCTAAATGTTGAGCTTCTGGGATCAGAAAAAGATCATTTTCACCAGCTGTTGCATTTTGGATCGTATAAGCGGCACTGACTGGAACGAACTGATCCTCTTCCCCATGAATGATCAATACTGGCAGATGGTTACTGCCCAACTGACGAGTTGCTGACGCCTGTTTCAAAGAATAACCAGCATATTTCTTTGCATAGCGATTCGCATGGCGCATGATCATTTTTTTAGGAAGAAAGGTTAGTTTGCTCAACATGTAGCGAAACTCCGCATAGACGGAAACAAACCCGCTATCCAGGATAAACCCTCGAACTGCAGGAGGTAGTTTTTCCCCACTAGCCATCATGATAGCAGAGGCACCCATTGAACTCCCATGTAAAATAATGTTAGCATCTGGCTGCATCTGTAAAATATAGTTGATCCAGATAATCAAGTCTAAACGATCCAACCACCCCATCCCGATGATTTCTCCTTCACTCTTGCCGTGAGCACGCAAATCAGGAATCAAGACGTTAAGCCCTGCTTCTGCATATTTCTTTCCAATATAAGACATATCTGTTTTCCCATCACTTCGATAGTCATGGACACAAACAACCCATTTTTTGTTGGGAGAGGAACTTTGAAAGATTCGTCCTAACAGTTTTAACCCATCATGACTTTTGACTTCGATTTCTTTGCCTTTATTCCAAAAGCCCTCAGCTTCTGTTTCCGCAAGTTGCCGTTGCTTTTCCACGATCGTAAAAGCCGATGGGTCCATCAACTGATGACCTGTTTTCTCATACCAATCATACCCTCTTTGTAAACCCGATTGAATTAATTTTTGCGCATAGTAAGAAGAAAGTCCACGATAAATGACTGCGCCTAAAATGAGAACTATAAGAATAAGATACATGACAATCACTTATCTTCCCCGCTTTCCATAAATATTTTTTCTATTATCAATCCGTATATCCTTCTATTCCATTGTACCATTTTCTAAAAAAACTGCTCAAGTTTTCACCCTAGGCTTCATTGAAATTTAAAACCATTCAAATAGGAATAAAAAATAAGATAACATTTACATTTTATTTAAAAGCCAGTATACTGATTCCGTGCATTTTAATCAAGGAGTATCCTTGGACTGGTTCGGAAACTTCCCAGAATAAAAAACTAAGTATCTCTACAGAAAGGAGATTGGAAATAATGCGAAAAGTAATTATTGACTGCGATCCTGGAATCGATGACACTTTAGCATTGATGTTAGCCATCAAGTCCCCCGAAATCGAGGTAGTTGCGATCACGACGGTCTGCGGCAATGTACCTGTGACGATCGGTAGCCAAAATGTTTTCAAATGTTTGAAACGATGCGGACGCTTAGACATCCCCGTCTATCAAGGGGAAACACAACCGTTGAAACAGCCGTTTATTAGCGCACAAGACACTCATGGGATGGACGGATTAGGCGAGACAAACTTTGCTCAAGTACAAGAAAAACAAATAGAAGAAAAATCAGCAGTCGATTTTTTGGCGGAATACTTTTCTAAAGAAACAAACACCTCGATCATTGCACTTGGCCCTTTGACCAATATTGCTCGTGCTTTGATGAAAAATCCACATTTAGGAAAACATTTCGAGCGATTTATTTCAATGGGTGGCACCTACAAAAGCCACGGAAACTGTTCACCAGTTGCTGAGTACAATTATTGGTGCGATCCTGATGCAGCTGCCTTTGTGTTTGAAAATTTAGGGAACACGATTGAAATGGTCGGGTTAGATGTTACGAGAGAAATCGTTTTGACACCTACCTTATTAGAATATTGTTGTCAGCTCAATCCTGAGGAAGGAGAATTTCTAAAAGCGATCACTCGTTTTTATTTTGATTTTCACTGGCAACAAGAAAGAATCCTAGGGTGCGTCATCAATGATCCTCTGGCCGTTGCCTACTTTATCGACGAAAGCATTTGTCAGGGATTTACTAGTTATACCGCTGTTGAAACGCAAGGAATCAGCCGTGGGCAAACACTAGTCGATCGCTTTGATTTTTGGCAAAAAGCACCAAACAGCACCATTATGACAGAAGTTGATACTCATCTATTTTTTCGGAAGTTTTTGACCGTTCTTTTAAATGCACAAGAAGAAACGATTAAAAAAGATCTGGAAAGATTAAAGATGGGATGAAAAACATGCGCAAAAAAAGAATCACCACACAGACGATTACGATCGTCGCTTTATGTATCGGAATCAATTATATCGGCGGAACCATTGCATTATGGCTACGATTACCGATCTATCTTGATTCGATCGGTACCATATTCGCTGGGACTTTGTTAGGTCCGGTATTTGGGTTACTCACTGGCTTAGCCAGCGGGGTATTAAGTGGTGTTACCACCGATATCTTCTCGTTGTATTATTCACCTGTTCAAATGGTAACAGGTTTACTTGCTGGAGTGATTTTCCATCAACGATTCACTCGAAGTAAGAACCGCTGGACCTTAGTTTTCTGGGCGCTTGTCTTATCACTGCCTGGAACCATCCTTTCTTCCCTAATCACTGTAAAACTCTTTGGGGGAGTCACTTCTTCTGGTTCAAGCATGATTGTTCAGTTCCTCCATGGAATTGGGTTCAATCAAACAATGAGCGTGATTCTCGTTCAAGCGGGTACCGATTACCTCGACCGCCTGCTCTCAGTAGTCGTCGTCACCCTTGTCGTCTTGGCATTGCCGAAAAGGGTTGTGAACAGAGCGATTTGAGCTGCGTAGTTGTGATGAGTTGGAGTAAATACACGTGCGAATAGAAGTCGGTTACTTCAATTAGTAAATCAAAAAAAACGCAAAACATGAAAATTTGTTTTGCGTTTTTTTGATTTAATTGAAGGATCTACTTTGTACTTTTTTGTATTTTGAACCAAAATAGGCTGTTATGCTAAATAAGACAAGATGATTGCTTGATATGTGTCAATCATATCCAAGTAATTATCGATTTCTACATACTCGTCTATTTGATGAGGCAAGTTTACGACTCCGGGACCGAATACCACAAAATCGAAGGAGTGAGCGGATTTAGTAAATTCAGCTGCATCTGTCGTTGCTGCTGCACCTACTAGGGGCAATGGTTGCTTGAACTGTTTTTGAATATGGTGGATCAACGAAGAATCAGGATTTGCTTTCACAGGAATCTTATTGTAGTCGATCGTCAATTCTAAGTGATAGTTCGTTCCTTCATTCAATTCATCCACGATCTTTTGCAATAAATCAATGATTTGATCGTTTGGAAATTCAGGGATTGAGCGGATATTTCCTTGTAATTGCGCCTGACTTGGAATACTGTTGACTTGATTTCCTCCGTTGATCACTGTAACGTTATGAATCGTTTTTCCTAACGCGGAATTTTGGAAATCATTCGCTAAAGCATTCATTTGCTCGTTTGCACGCGTGATAAATTCATTTAAATGGTTGATCGCATTGTAGCCTTCTTGAGGCATTGAGCTGTGGGCTTCTTTACCATGAGAAACAACGGTATAGTTTATTGAACCCATGTGAGTATACATCAAATTGTAATTGGTTGGTTCACCAATGATCAATCCGTCTAAATCGTCGACATAACCTGCTTTTGTCAGTTGTTCACTACCTAATTCTCCGACTTCTTCCCCTACTGTCGCTAATAATTTGATTGTCCCGTTAAACGGTTTCCCGGACTCTTTCAATTCAATCATCGCAATCACCATAGCGGCTAGCCCACTTTTCATATCGGTAGCACCACGTCCATACAAACGATTACCTTTTATTTCTGCTGCAAAAGGCGGATAGGTCCAATTCGATTCGTCTCCTGCAGACACAACATCCATGTGACCAGACAAACCTAATACTCTTCCTTGACCATTGTGATACGTCGCCACCAAGTTATCACGCCCCTCAGTGTGAGAAATGATTTCTCCTTGGATTCCATGTTGATTCAATAATTGATTTAAGTAGGCGGCTACTTCCCCTTCGTTCCCATTCACTGACTTGATTCGGATCAGTTCTTGTAAAATAGCTATTTTTTCTTCATTTCCCATCCTGTCCCACACTCCTGCTGTTTCTTTCTATTTTACTGAAACAGTGTATCATTTTCAATCATTCATCCATTCTCAGTCGATTAGCTAGCAGCAGCCATTGACACTCCTATGTCTAAAGACACCGAAGCACCCCAAAATAGAAGGAGCTATTTCGGGATGCTTCGGCAATTCGTTATTGAGCTGTTGTAGATCGAAAACAGTTTTCAATGAACCGCTCCGTTTGCTCATAACAAGTTTTTGATTCTGGCAATGTATAATTAAATTGATATTCATGACTGATTTCTTTTTTCTGGTCTTTATAAAATAGTTCGTCTACAGGAACGTCTAACTCTTTTAATTTATTTGCGAAAGCAATCCCTTGATCTTGGAAAGAATACGCATTTCCATCTGTGATATACGTAGGCGGGAAGTCTTTTGACACTTGATCAACTAAACTAGCTTGATATAAGCGTTCGTCTGTTTGCCAATCTTTCGTTCCAATCAAAGACCAAGCTACCGTTTTAACGAAGAAATGCATCAATCGATCACTCGATTGCTGTTTTGCTGTTTGTTGCAAGTCAACTGGCCCACAGTAAGAAATGGCTCCTTTGATCGCTGTTGGATCAATCATTTGTTTCATCTTCATTTCTTTTGCATACTGTTGATTTGTTTGGATAGTAACATACTGTAAGGCAATCTGAGCGCCTGCACTATCGCCACCAAAAATCAGCTTTGAAAGATCCAACTTCTGATTGTTCTCTTTTTTTAATTGTTGGACTAATTCATTGACTTGTACTACTTGATTGGGATACTGAGAGCTAGGTGCCGGTTCATAGTTCATAGCAACAACTGCGATGTGCGTATCTGAAGCTAATCTTGTTGCAAATTCTTTTACACCTGCTTTATCCCCGCTCACATAGCCTCCACCGTGAACCCAGATCAACGTGGGTAAAGGTCCCTCACTGTCTTTAGGATAATAGATATCGTAGTTGTTTTTTTTGAATTGTGATTGATAAGAACGATCAGTGAGCGAACTAGTGGAATCTTTTGCTTGTTCATACGTTTCTTTATCTGTGATCGTTACAGCATCGCTAAACAGATGTCGGATCACATAAGCACCCGGTCTCGGTGAAACTTGAAAAGCAATCACGACCAATAAAATGGTACTGAGAAGCAAAATACCGAACCATTTGAACCCCTTTAAAATTTTTGCTTTCATACACTTTCCCCATTATTCTTTTTTTTCCTTTTATCATAATATCTTAGCAATAATTAAATCGTTTGTAAACGTGACAAAAAACGATTATGTAATTCAGTTTTTGTTAGGATAATCTCTAAATTTTTTCTGCAAAAAAAGACCTTTCTCCTATCTTCAAGATAAGAGAAAGGTACTTTTTAATAACTTTAGAATGAAGTAGACCAGCACAGCTATATAATCGACGCTCTGCTATCATCGTACTTATTTGATCGTCCTAAAATTATTTGTTTTTTAAGTTGTAGAAAGATTTCAAACCTTTGTATTCAGCAACTTCGCCTAATTGGTCTTCGATACGTAGTAATTGGTTGTATTTAGCAATACGGTCAGTACGTGATAGAGAACCAGTTTTGATTTGACCAGCGTTTGTTGCAACAGCAATATCAGAGATTGTTGAATCTTCTGTTTCACCTGAACGGTGAGAAACAACTGCTGTGTAGCCAGCTTCTTTAGCCATTTCGATTGCTTCAAAAGTTTCTGTCAAAGTACCGATTTGGTTAACTTTGATTAGGATTGAGTTAGCGATTCCTTTTTCAATACCTTCAGATAATTTTTGAGTGTTTGTTACGAACAAGTCGTCACCAACTAATTGAACTTTGTCGCCTAATACGTCAGTTAATTTCTTGAATCCGTCCCAGTCGTTTTCGTCTAATCCGTCTTCGATTGAGATGATTGGATATTTAGAAACTAATTCTTCGTAGAATTTGATCATTTCGTCAGTTGTTTTTTCGCCTTCGCCTGAATCAGCTAATACGTAAACACCTTTTTCTTTGTCGTAGAATTCTGAAGAAGCAGCATCCATAGCAAGAACAACGTCTTTACCAGGTACATAGCCAGCTTTTTCGATTGCTTCGATGATTACTTCAAAACCTTCTTCGTTTGAACCAAGGTTAGGAGCGAATCCACCTTCGTCACCAACAGAAGTAGCTAATCCACGAGATTTCAAGATTGCTGCTAATGCGTGGAATACTTCAGCACCCATACGTAGAGCTTCTTTGAATGTTGGAGCGCCAACAGGCATGATCATGAATTCTTGGAAGTCGATTGAGTTATCCGCATGTGATCCACCGTTGATGATGTTCATCATTGGAGTTGGTAAAACTTTTGTATTGAATCCGCCTAGGTAGTGGTATAAAGGTACTTCTAGGTAGTCAGCAGCTGCACGAGCAACAGCGATAGATACACCTAAAATTGCGTTCGCACCTAATTTACCTTTGTTAGGAGTTCCGTCTAAAGCGATCATAGCTTTATCGATTGCCATTTGGTCACGTACATCGTAGCCAATGATTGCTTCAGCAATGATGTTGTTTACGTTGTCAACAGCTTTAGTTACACCTTTACCGCCATAACGAGCTTTGTCTCCATCACGTAATTCAACGGCTTCGTATTCACCAGTTGAAGCACCTGAAGGAACCATTCCACGGCCAAAAGCTCCGCTTTCTGTGTATACTTCTACTTCGATTGTTGGGTTACCGCGTGAGTCTAAGATCTCGCGAGCGTAAACATCAGTAATAATTGACATGTTTTGTCTCTCCTTTGAGTTTGTTTTTTCCTAAGGGATTTCCCTCATATACGATTTTAGTTAATTTTAGGCGTTAGTGCAAACATTTCTTGCATTTTTCGCAAATTTTCACTAATTATTTTACAGCGTCTAATAATGCTAAGAATGAATCAGCTTGTAAGCTTGCGCCACCAACTAATGCTCCGTCAACATTTTCTTTCGCCATATATTCAGCAATGTTTTCTGGTTTTACAGAACCACCGTATTGGATACGTACTGCATCAGATACTTCTTTGCCGTATAATTTTTCAACTGTTTGACGTACAACGCCACAGATTTCGTCAGCAATTTGTGCATCAGCTGATTTACCAGTACCGATTGCCCAGATTGGTTCGTAAGCAATAACCATGTTGCTTACTTGGCCATCTGTTAATCCTTCAAGACCAGCAGTGATTTGTCCTTCGATCCATTCAGCTGTTTTTCCAGCTTCGTAAGTTTCTAAAGATTCACCACAGCAAAGAATTGGGATCATGCCGTTTGCAAAGATAGCTTTCGCTTTTTTGTTGATGTCTTCATCTGTTTCATGGAAGTATTCACGACGTTCTGAATGTCCGATGATCACATAGTCCACACCTAAGTCTGCTAAAGCAGCTGGTGAAGTTTCACCTGTGAATGCACCTGAGTTTTCCCAGTAGCAGTTTTGTGCTGAGATTTTTAATTCTGTTCCTTCAGCTGAAGCCATTAGTTCTTGTAAGAACAAAGCAGGTGATCCGATAACAGAATCAACTTTTTCATTTGAAGGGATGTTGTTTTTTACTGCTTCAGCAAATTCTTTTGCTTCAGATGCAGTTTTGTTCATTTTCCAGTTACCAGCGATAATTGGTTTACGCATGACAGTATGCACTCCTTTAAAATTATGAGTCGTGGAACTCTCCTCCACGTATAAAAAGAAAAAGCTGCTTTTTGGTTAAGTTTATTTGAGTTTGAATCAATTCACCGTTGCAAAAAGCAGCTGTCTTCATCTAAATCAGATACAACGAACGATGCTTATTTATCGTTGATTGCAGCTAAACCAGGTAGTTCTTTACCTTCTAGTAATTCTAAGCTTGCGCCGCCACCTGTTGAGATATGTGTGAATTTGTCAGCAAAACCTAATTGTTCTGCAGCAGCTGCTGAGTCACCACCACCGATGATTGTTGTTGCATCTTCAAGGTTAGCGATTGCTTCACAAACACCGATTGTACCTTTAGCAAAGTTACTCATTTCGAACACACCCATTGGTCCGTTCCAAACAACTGTTTTTGCACCTTGTAATGTATCAGCAAATAATTTCACTGATGCAGGGCCGATGTCTAAAGCCATCAATCCTTCAGGGATATCGCCTTCGATTACTTGTGTTTCAACATCGTTTGAGAACTCTGGAGCACAAACGTTATCGATTGGCAAGACTAATTTGTCGCCAGCTTTTTCGATCAATTCTTTTGCTAATTCAACTTTATCAGCTTCTACTAAAGAGTTACCGATTTTGATTCCTTTAGCTTCGTAGAATGTGTAAGTCATTCCGCCACCGATCAAGATTTTGTCTGCTTTAGGAATCAAGTTTTCGATTACACCGATTTTATCAGAAACTTTTGCACCACCTAAGATTGCGATCATAGGGCGTTTTGGTTCTTCAACGGCTTCACCGATAAATTTGATTTCTTTTTCCATCAAGAATCCAGCAACTGTTGGGATACCAGTTGAAGCAATTCCGACGTTTGAAGCATGCGCACGGTGAGCTGTACCGAAAGCATCATTGACAAATACATCACCTAATGAAGCCCAGTATTTACCTAGGTTTGCATCATTTTTGCTTTCTTTTTTGCCATCAATGTCTTCAAAACGAGTGTTTTCAAAAACAACCACGTCGCCATCTTTCATGCCATTGATTGCTGCTTCTAATTCTGCACCACGAGTTTCAGGAACGAAAGTTACTTCTTTTCCTAATAATTCGCCTAAACGTTTTGCAACTGGAGCTAAAGATTTACCTTCTTTATCTTCTTCCGTTTTTACACGTCCTAAGTGAGAGAAAAGAATTGCTTTTCCGCCTTGTTCTAATACGTAGTTGATTGTAGGTAATGCTGCTTTGATACGTGTGTCATCTGTGATCACGCCATCTTTCAAAGGAACATTAAAGTCAACACGGACAAGAACTTTTTTATCTTTTAAATCAATATCTTTCACTGTTTTCTTAGCCATTTTATTTCCTCCTAAATAAACTTACTATCAAAAAAAGCGGAAGAAGCGCGATTGCTTCCCCGCTTTTAAGTGTACATGCTTATAAATTACACTTGTACGTTTGGTCTATCTTATAAGTTAGCGAAGTATTCTAAAGTACGTACTAATTGTGCAGTGTAAGACATTTCGTTGTCATACCAAGCAACAGTTTTAACTAATTGTTTGTCGCCAACAGTCATTACTTTAGTTTGTGTAGCGTCAAATAATGAACCGAAAGTCATACCAACGATATCAGAAGAAACGATTTCGTCTGTGTTGTATCCGTAAGATTCGTTTGAACCTTCTTTCATTGCTGCGTTGATTTCGTCAACAGTTACTTCTTTTTCAAGAACTGTAACTAATTCAGTTAATGAACCTGTTGGTACAGGAACACGTTGAGCAGCTCCGTCTAATTTACCGTTCAATTCAGGGATTACTAAACCGATAGCTTTAGCAGCACCTGTTGAGTTAGGAACGATGTTTGCAGCAGCAGCGCGTGCACGGCGGAAGTCACCTTTAGGATGAGGTCCGTCTAGAGTCATTTGGTCACCTGTGTAAGCGTGGATAGTTGTCATTAATCCTTCAACAACACCAAATTTGTCGTTTAATGTTTTAGCCATAGGAGCTAAACAGTTAGTAGTACATGAAGCACCTGAGATAACTGTTTCTTTACCAGTTAATGTTTCGTGGTTTGTGTTATAAACGATTGTTGGAACGTCATTTCCACCAGGAGCTGAGATAACAACACGTTTAGCACCAGCTGTTAAATGTTTTTCAGCAGCTGCTTTTGAAGTGAAGAAACCAGTACATTCTAGAACGATGTCAACACCTAGTTCGCCCCAAGGTAATTCTTCAGGGTTACGGTTAGCTAAAACTTTAACTTCTTTTCCGTTAACGTTGAATGAACCTTCGTGAACTTCAACTGTTCCGTTGAAACGTCCTTGAGTTGTGTCATATTTTAACAAGTGTGCTAACATTTTAGCATCTGTTAAGTCGTTGATTGCTACTACTTCGATTCCATCTACATCTTGGATACGACGGAATGCTAGACGTCCGATACGTCCAAAACCATTAATACCTACTTTAACTGTCATTTAAGATTTCCTCCTTATGAAAATCAAAAAAATATTTATTTTAAAGGGATACCCCTTTTAAAATCTCTTTTGCTGCAGCTTCATCAGTGATGAGCCACGTTTGTTTTGGTGCATTTTTCATATAGGCGCGAATCGCTTTTGCTTTTGACTTTCCCCCAGCAATCGCAAGAATGATGGGTACATTTGCCAAATCTTTCAATTCGATTCCGATGCGAGGAACTTTATATACGACTTCGCCATTTTCATTGAAAAAATAGCCGAAAGATTCCGCCACCGCATTCGCCTGTTTCAGCATGACTAATTCCTTTTCAGTCATTTTTCGACGTGCTGCCATATGGAGTGCGCGTCCAATACTATGAATAACACAATTTGCCTGACTAATCAAGTTTAACACTTCTTGAATAGAGGGTTCATTGAGCAAGGAATTGTACGTTGCTAAACTTAATTGTTCTGGAACATACAATGCACGATGATTTCCACTTGCTTTTGTAGCCATTCTAGCACTTACGGAATTTGCTTGTACAGTCACAGCCTCTCCGATACCACCACGAGCTGGCACAAATAGATTATGTCGCTGATTGTTTTCCAAATTTGTCAGTTGTTCAGCTACTACAGCCATCGTTGTTCCGCCCATTACAGCAATGATATTATTGCCCTCCGGTAGTAACAAATCTAAAGCTTCATTTAATGCTTCACCAAAAGCATCCGCCACTTTAGGCTGTTCTTCACTGTTTCCTGATACCACGATACAACGTTGATTCCCAAAATACTCAGCCAGTTTTTTTTCTGTCTGATGCATTCCTAAAAGTTGATCCATGAAGTTCTCAAGGCTTTGATAAACTTCTTCTCCTTTTTTGGTCAAAGTCATACCGCTTTTAGAGGTGTTGATCAAATCTAACTGTTTCAATAGATCTGTTTCTGTTCGTAATACGCGTTCTGTGATGCCCATACTCTCTGATAAACTACGACGACCTATTGGCTGCATCCAATAAATATTACGTAAAATTTTATATCTTTCCTGTAAAACCTCGATAATATCCGGTGCAACAGATTCAATCATTTTCAATTCATCAAGCATAGCGATCTCCTTAGTTGGACGATATTTGTCCAATGTAGACTCAAAACGACCCATGTACGATAAAAAAAGAAAAGCGACTTTCCTACTACTAAGTATTTAAAAGGAAAATCTCAACCTCACGAATGTAAGTCTAACAGTTTTACCCGTTTTTTTCAATAAAAAAAGACTAGAAAAAACTTTTCATTTTTTTCTAGTCGAGATTCACATTATCTATCATAACGTTTTCTTTTCGATGAACTTGGGATTCCCAGCAGGTCACGATATTTTGCAACCGTCCTTCTTGAAATCAATATTTCATCTTTTTTTAATAATTCTACGATCTTTTGATCAGAAAGTGGTTTGATTTTGTCTTCTTGATCTACAAGTTCTTGGATTTTCTTTTGTGCAGTATCAGCTGAGAGATCGGTCTCAGTATCTGTCCCACTTTGCTGTAGTCTAGTTGTAAAGAATTTCTTAAGCTCGAAAACCCCAAATTCAGTTTCCAGGTATTTTCCATTGACGGCACGGCTGACAGTGGATTCATGTACTTCCAACTCTTTTGCCACTTCTTTTAATGTCAGCGGTTTAATTGGTCGTTCTTTATTTGTGAAAAAGGCTTGTTGATGGGAAACAATGATTTGAGCCACCTGTAAAATCGTATCCCCACGTTGTAGAATCGTTTTTTTCAACCAGTCAAACTCTTGTTTCCGTTCTTTCAAATACGCTTGCGTTTCTTTGTCTGCTTTTTTTAGCATCTGATTAAAATAATGTTCCTGGAAACGAACGTCTGGTTGATTTCCTCGTCTAGAGAGGACAGACACTTTTTGGTCCTTATCAACCATCACTTTGACATCAGGGATGATATATAATTCACTGCTTCGATCAAAAATCCGTCCAGGGCTTGGGCTAAGTGTTTGGATGTAATCAAAGATTCGTTGTACTTCACTAAGTTCGATTGAAAAGCGTTGAGCGATCTCTTTCCATTTGCGATCAACCAGCAACTCAAAACACTCTTCCAAAACGATATACGCTAACTCTGGTGCAAAGTCATCTCTTTCCGTTTGTAACATCAAACACTCTTGTAAACTTCGTGCCCCCACACCTGCTGGTTCAAGTTGTTGGACCAGCGTCAGTGCATCAAGGATCTCAATCGAAGTTGCATTTGTTTGTTCTTGTGCCTCTTTTAAATCAATCGTCAAAAATCCATTTAAATCAATGTACTCGACTAAATAAAGAACTAACTGACGTAAGAAGGTCTGCCGATAGTTCAAATGGATCTGTTCGATCAATGATTCAAATAAGGAAACACTGGTATCGGGAATTTGATTTAAGTAGTTGGTTTCTTCATTATCATTGGCTGATCTGATCTTCTGATAGTCAGATTGCCATTCTGGTTCCACTACTTCTATCAATGGATTTTCTAATGCTTGATTTTCAACAAATGCCAAGAGCTCTTCACTGTTATATTGCAATACCTGGATGGACTGTTGCAGATGTTGTGTCATGGCTAATTTTTGTGTTTGCTGTTGTTTTTGTGAAAAGTTTTGTTGAAATTTCATTTTTTTGTCCATTCCCCTTGTAATTTTTTTTTAGTTTCGTTACAATTGTGTCTGTACTTGCGTCCTTAGTGTAGTGGATATCACGTAAGATTCCGGTTCTTGAGACGGGGGTTCGATTCCCTCAGGACGCGTCTATTGCTATCTTAGCATATTTGGGAATGTTTTGCTTTCTAAATTTAAAAGATAAAAAGCTGATCCGCATGTATGGATCAGCTTTTTTCGTTATTTTTTGTGTAAACTAAGTTTTACGAGCCACCCATATCTCTCCCATCACTTTTCTTTGACCATTCACTATTATTCAACAATGGTTAGCGATCGCTGTCCACTTCCTTACCCGCCTGCAAATCAAAAAGTGATTCGGTGTTCACTATAACTGTATTGGTAATGGCTCCCGGCATCCTTTGTAGTAAACCTTAGATCTAGCGCACTGTCTACACCACTCGTTGATCCGTTTTGCCATGAAGTCGTGCCTTGATTAAAGAAGTCACCATTCACGATATAATAGATACGATTGGCTTCTTCTAAGTTGACATAGACAGTTCCGGAAAAGGCTTTTGCCACTTCCTGGTCTTCTCTAACCAAATTTATTGCTATTATTCGTTTAATCGCTCTAAAATGACCACTTTCACTCGTTTCACAATAAAACCGCATCGTTGGCTTGTACGTCTTATTCACCGTCACAGTATGCGACAGTACTCGAAAGGTTGCTCTATTTCGAGTAACTGTGTGAACAATCTTGTCCGAAGATTCGAGTTTTTGCCTTGCTTTTGTTGATGAAAGCTGAAGATCGTTTGTGAGTTGCTCAATCATTTGATCATAAGTCATTACTTTGGAAAATGTTGCATGTGTTCCTACATTAGACTTGCTTGTAGTTGCCGCTATTTCTTGGGGATGAGAAACCAACAATAGAAGTATAGAGCTAACAAACAACGTCATGAGTATCTTTACTTTGTTCATACATCACCACTTTTCTTCAATTAAGAATAAATCGCTTACAATAAATAGTTTATTGGACGATCCATTGAGATTCAAGTCTATTTTTTCACTCTACTTTTTAATAAAGAGAAAGAACAAATCAATAAAGAGAAGGAGCAAGTTGGCAAACGGTGAAATTCAGTTAGCTAATTGATCGAATCTTTCTACCCAAACATTGATCAAAGCCTTACGTGTTCCTCATCTCCCCTGATCCAGCTTGCGGCAAACCATTCTTTGCAACCTTCTTCACACAAAAAGCCAATCAAAACATACGTAATGATTGGCTTTTTTCCGTCATCTATCGAAACAGCTTTTCAACTTAAGAAAAGACATTATGCTCCGTTTATTCACTTTTGATTCAAAAGATCATTTCTTGTTCTGAGGAAGTTCGTTCTTCCCCTTTCGCTAACTGTGTCACGATTGTTGCCATATTTTTATAGGATTGATTTAGTCCGATCCCACCTTTTTTTGGCATTTTAACGATGGGGATCACTTGCTGATATTTTGCTACAGCAGGATTTTCAACAGACATTGCAGCGGCAGCAGGAATGCCTTCTTTGTTAAAAGCTTCGACTAACCCGCCTGCCATCTCTCCAAAATTAGGATAATGCATAGCTGGTCCACATAATATCGCATCTGCTCCAAACTTTTTGGCGAATCCGATAAATTTTTGTTTGACTTCTTCTGGATGACTTGAATAATAACGATCACCGCAGTATAAAGTAGCAATAATCTCTGCCTTTTTTTCTTTAAACAATGGCGCTAATGTTTCTCCCGGTCCTAGAGCTGTTTTTTTTCCACCTGGAGGTAATTGTGCTTGTTCGTCACTTCCCATACCTGCGGTCACATGGTTGAGGATCAAAATGATTTTTTTCATGCTCCTACTCCTTTTTATAAGGTATCAAAATCAAAGTCATCAAAATTGATTTCTTCTGCTGTTGATTCTTCTGCCTCAAGCTCTTCTTTCAGATATTGATTGTCTAACACTTTGATGAATGGATAATAAACTGCCATTCCTAATAAAATAAGTAATCCCTGAAGGACAGAAGCTTGCCAACCACTGACTAAAAAGCCTGAAATGATCGGTGGCGTTGTCCATGGAAGTTGAATCCCATTGGTGTAAGCAACTAGCCCTAGGTCCATACAAAAATAAGCAATAATGATATTGATTGTCGGTACTAAAGCAAATGGGATCAAAATGATTGGATTTAATACGATCGGTAAACCAAAGATGATCGGTTCATTGATCCCGAAAATTCCCGGTACAAGCGATAATTGTGAAAGTTTTTTCACTCGCTGACTTTTACATACAAGAATCATAATCAAAATCAATGATAAGGTAGAACCGCCCCCACCAAATGTTGCAAACATATCTTGAAATTGACCTGTAATGATATTAGGAATTTCATGTCCGTCTTTAAACGCATTTAGATTTTCAATCGATAAAGCACGAAGAACTGGATTGAAAACTGCACCTACGACACTTGAACCGTTGATTCCGAAAAACCAGAAAAAATGTAAAAATAAGTACGCAATGATCATAGCACCTAAGGTATTCCCTAAACTTAACAATGGTGTTTGTAAGAATTTAAACAGGATTTCTTGTAAATTCCCATATGTGGTTAAACTCGCTACCCAATTCGCCACCATAAAGAACGTTAAGATGACGAAACTTGGAATCAATGCTTCAAACGATTTAACAACAGTAGGCGGCACGCCATCTGGCATTTTGATTGTCCACCCTGTACGAATCAAGGCAACGAACATACGAGTCGCTACTAAAGCAACTACCATCCCTAAAAATAAACCACTTGATCCCATCCAACGTAAAGGAAGACTTCCGACTTCAAATACTTCAGTCGAACCTTCTGGCGTAAATAATGTGGTAAAAGGCGTTACGATAAAGAATGAAACTAAAGAAATAATTGCCGCTTGCATCGCATCCACTTTAAATTGCTTTGCTAAACTATAACCGATGCCCCCAACTGCTAAAATCGTCATGATATCAAAACTGGCGGTAGCAGGCTTATTCAACATGACTGCCCAATTTTCCCCTAAAAATCCAGCCATCCATTCATTCCAATTTGGTATTGGAAAGTTGGTCAATACTAGAAACAATGACCCCACGATCAATAACGGTGTAGAAAGTAAAAAGCCATCTCGTATAGCAATCAAATATTTATTTTCTCCAACCGTTTTTGCCATTGGTGTCAAAACTTTTTCTAACCAATTCAAAAATTTTTGCATCTTTTTTCCCCCGATCTTTTTGTTGACTCCAACTGTTTCCGTTTACAAAAACTCATTTTCTACTTTCTTTGATCATTTTCAGGACATCTTTCATCGCACGTTCGCCATCCATCATGCCATATGCTTCTGTGGCAATTGTGCCTACAGGAATGCCTAACGGCTCAAACGTTTTTTTCATTTTGTCACTTAAATGACGAACTTGTGGTCCTAATAAGATGGCTACCGGTTTCTCTTGTTCAACTTTTTCCTCTGCATGGATTGCTGGGAACGCATGGATTTCTAGTGGCATCTGATGTTTTGTGACTACTTCCATCATTTTATTGACCATAATACTCGTTGACATACCTGCTTCACAGAATAAATAGATTTTTTTTGTTGCCATTTTTTTCTCCTCCTTATATATACATATGCTGATTATCAGCTAAATGACTTCGATACTGGGATCAAACTGGGGCTTTGATGCGTTTTTCATAAGCATCCAGCCATTCTTTGGTGATTGGTTCAATGATCGTTGTCTGATCAACTCCTGGATTAGCTAAGTAGATAGCTGGTTGCTCCTTTTCAGTTGCAACAGTAAACGTAAATTCGACATTGGTCGCAACTCCCCATTCACCTGCTTTATTCATAGCAACTAATGAAAAAGCACCTGCTTTGCCATACCGTTCTTTTAATAAATCAGTAAAAGAATACACAGCTTGATCACAGGCTTTTTGTGGAGTGACTCCTTCTCCCATCAAGCGAACAATTTCATAAGCTAGACAGCCTTTCATTAGATCTTCTCCTAGACCAGTTGCTGTCGCACCACCGATTTGACTGTCGACGTAAAAACCAGAACCTGATAAAGGGGAATCTCCCACACGACCTTGCTTTTTCATAAATAATCCAGAACTAGACGTTCCTGCAGCCATGCCAGTGTGTTGATCCAAAGAAACCACGCCCACCGTATCATGTCCGTCATAGGGGCTTAGATTCGTTTTCGCCACTTCTGCCACTCGTTTTTGCCAAATTTTTTTAGCTCTTGGCGTTAGCATGTTTTTCCGTTCGAATCCTGCTAGCATTGCATATTCAGTGGCTCCTTGTCCTACGCGAAAACTATTGAATTTTTCATTACTTAATTTTCTGGCAACTGATATTGGATTCGCAATATCTACGATCCCAGCCACTGCCCCAATTTTGAACGTATCCCCATCCATAAAAGCCGCATCCATTTCTACAATGCCTCGTTCGTTTGGCAAGCCACCATAGCCAACTGATTTATAAAATGGATAGTCTTCTACACATTTGATTGACGTTTCCACGGCATCTCCGCATGTTCCTTCCTGTTCTAATAATTCTTTTGCAGCTAACACACCATCATGTGCCATACGCCACGTTGCGATAATTCCCCACATGTTTACTCCTCCTATATATAGCGCTTACATCTATTTTATTTAGTATATACTATTATGTCTATACTAAAAAGAGACTTTTCTTAAAATCTAATTGATTTATAAGAGAAGTCTCTGATAATCTTTTTTTTAAAAAATATATAACTGTTTATTCGATCAATGCTTGAATGCTTCGCAGGTATATCTCTAAATTCATACGCAGATCTGTTACTTCCATATACTCGTTTTTGTTATGTGCAATCCCTTTCTGTCCAGGAAAAGAGGGACCAAACGCTAATACATTAGGAATCTTTCTGGCATAAGTAGCACCCGTTGTCGTCACTGGTGTAGGGTCGTTCCCAGTAATCTCGCCATAAATTTGAGATAGTTTTTTGATTTCAGGCGAATCTTTTTTCTGACAGATCCCTGGAATACTGCGATTGATTGTAAAAGTCGCTTTCTTGGGCAACTGTTTAGCCAACCCACTCACGACTTCCTCTTCTGTGACTGAAACAGGGTAACGAAAAGCAACTTCTAAATCTAACCCGTTAGTGTTTTTTTGCAAATTCACAGGTGTAAGAATCAACCTGCCTGAATCTTCATCAGACAAAGCAAGATCGATTCCTTCTCCATAATGTTTATTGTGGAAAGCTTGCCAGATCCAATCAAAATAAGCTCGTATTTGTTCTGGAACAGCTGAATCTGCTTTGATTTTTTCGGCAAGCAGCGTAATCGCATTCTCCCCTAATTCTGGGGCATTACTTGGAGAACGTTTTCCTTCCACATCAAATTTTTTCGCATTAATCGAAACACTCAGCTGGTCTGGCACATGATTTCGATATTGATCCCCTGCAAAATCACTGATTTGAATAACTTCTTCTTTAACTAATGGGAAATGAATCGTTAGGTTGACTACTCCTCTTTCTCCGTAAACAACTGGATATTTACAATCTGGCGTAAAACCAAATGATGGTGGAACTTCAGCCTGTAAATAATGAGCCACATCAGACATCCCACTTTCTTCGTCAGTCCCAAAAATAATGCGGATCGTTTTTTTAGGAACCGCTCCCATTTTTTTCAACAGGATCAGAGCATAAAAACAACTAATGATCGGCCCTTTATTATCTAGAATCCCTCGTCCATAAAAACGTCCATCTTTTTCGCTTAAATCAAAGGGTGGGAAATCCCATCCCGATCCTGCTGGAACCACATCTAAATGACCAATGATCCCAATATAGTCCTCATCATCTTCTCCCCATTGGACGTACCCGATCGCATCATCAATCACTTTAGTCTTAAACCCTACTTCTTTTCCTTTTTTGAGTACAAGGTCCAACACTTCTCGAGGTGCTTTCCCAAACGGAGCATGATCTTCCGGCTCCCCTTTCACACTTGGTACTTTCATAACTGTTTGAAGAAATTCAAGAAATTCCTCCCAATGTTCATCAATCATCGACTTGCTTTTTTTCAATTTATTCACTCCTTTTTTGACGAATCAACGTATTTTTAAATGTATATTTATCTGCACGATAAAACGAGCAGTCATATAAGATTGGTTTGGCTGCTGGCGAATATGTCATTGAATGGACAAACAACATCGGTTCATCCACAGCTACTTGCAAGAGTTTTGCCACGTCAGCCGTCGCTTTCACTGCTTCGATTTCTTGGTGAGAATAAGCGATCTCCACGTTTTTTTCGATCACTTGATAGAGTGACCCACTTAATTCTTCTTGAGAGACTTCTCCCAGATAACGTTTTAAAATATAAAGATTTTCAACCGTCATTGGTTCGTCATCAAAATAACGTAATCGTCTCAAATGAACGATTGGCTCAGAAATCGATTCACCAAAAGCTTGTTTAACATTCGTTGGTAGTTGTTCAGTAACTTCGCATTCTAAGACTTGCGTTTTTGTCTTTTTCCCTTGGATTCGAGCAGTTTCGGTAAAGCTTTGCAATCCTCCAGAGCCACTTTGGATCTTAGGTTGTTTCATGACATACGTGCCTTTACTTTTTTCTTTGATCAACTTATTTTGGCTGATCAATAATTCGATTGCTTTACGAACAGTTAAACGACTACATTGAAACTCGTCTGCTAAATCATATTCTGAAGGTAATTTTTGACTAGAAACGTAAATTCCTTCCATGATTCGCTTCTCAATCTCATTCGCAATTTCTTGAAATTTTGGTTGTTTTTTCACGAGATTCCTCCTAAAATATTCTCCAAACTTTCTGCTAGCTTTATTTATTAGCAGAACCAACAATAATGAGAAAATATTTTTATCCAACAATAAGTATATACTAAAAAGTATATACTTTCACATCATTTACGATATTTGCACAAAAAATTCTAGGACGAAATTTGGATAGTTCTCTAAAATAAAAGGGACTGAAACAAAACTTGCTTCAGTCTCTTCTAGTATCTCTAAAAACGAATAAATGATGTTCAAAGAGCTGACCTCTTGTTCACGGTGAGAAAAAAGTAGCATCTTCAAAAAATTTGTGAAGCACCAAGTAGGTAACAATCAACAGCAAAAACCAGTGTTTGCGTTTCTTGTCAATTTTCGGAAATTCCTTCTTATTTCTTGATGCGAAATACTTTTGTCTCAATCTCTTTTAAACAGCTATTTATCCAACAATGGCTGTCCTAGACATTTTGTATATATTATAACCATGTATAATTGAACTATTTGAAGTATTTTTCCAAAATCAAATCAACTCTTATGATAGCGCAAAGGATCAGTTATTTATTTTTTAGGTTGAGCTTACTCATTTAAGTAATCTGGAGAAGCTAAAAGTGAACGTGTCACTTCTTTAGGTATCACAAAGGTTGGTGTGCCCATATAGCCAGGTGCGATCGAAAATTGATCGTAAACTAAGACTAGCTCGTGATTTTTATTGATATAAAAAGATGTGTCTTTAGTAACTAATGGCGTTTTTTTGATTAGTCCATCTTTAAAATCATCATCTGTCCAATAATACTGATCAGGGTTTTCTTTGCTATTTTTTTGCATTTGCTCTTTGACTTCATTTGTCAAAACGGAAAGATACTGATCATCTTTGAATAAAAGTGGTAAAGATAGGACTACTCCGCTTTTTTTATCAATCGTATCATAACGCTTTTCCGTATAGCTGTCTGCGGCAGTTTGTGTCATCTTTCGTTCAATCACTAAAAAACGCGGATCATCCAACAGTTTCTGATAATCTCCCGTAACTTGAAAATGATTTGTTTTAAAGTCTTGGTACTGTACTTTTGCTTTTTCAAAGTTTTCTTGTCCTTCACGAAAGTACTTTTTGTTCAGTCCAGCAATCGTCTGACTATTTTCTTTATCTTTTGTACTGATTTGCGGCACTCGGATCTCGATTGCTTCATCAGACAGTGTTTTCCCTAAAATTAATTTCACGACTGGGCCAATCAAGGGTAAATCTTCAGCAAAACTACGAATTTGATTGTTAAAAAAAATACTGCTGAACATCATCGCAATAATAGCAAAAGATAGAATAAGTCCTTTCACTTGTTTTTTTCGTTTCACTCGCTGATTAAACCTTTGTTCTTCCAGTGAGTAGCGCTTGATCATCTCATTTTTGATACCATGAGGGATTTCTTGTTGTTGGTAGACTTGTTTCAGTTGTTCTAGTTCCTTCTGAGCTGAATACATCCGTCTTTCTCTCCTTTATTGTGATTTTTACTGTAAGATTTTTCTTAGCTGATTTAACGTACGATACATTTTGGTTTTGACGGTGTTTTCATTCAAATCAAGAATCTCTGCAATTTCTTTTAAACGAAAGCCTTCAAAAAAATGTAAAATCAAAATTTCCTTTTCGGGGCTATCAATTCCTTCAATGATTCCATGTAAATCAGTCAATGAATCGTCCATTGTATGAGCGAGTTGAATCGTTTCTTCTTCCAATGTTTCCGATTGATTTCGTTTTTGCTTACGCCAAGCATCGATCGCTGTTCGTATCAAAATACGATAAAACCAAGCTGAAAATCGTTCAATCTCTTTCCCTTGTTCAATAGCAGCTAACGCTTTATGAAAACTGTCTTGCATTACGTCCAATGCTTCTTCTTTGTTATGAACATAATTCATTGTGATCCGAAACATTTTCTCATATTCCTCTTGGATCAATTCACTTAATAAATTCTTTGATTTTTCGATTTGCTTCTTTTTCTTGTAACGATTAAAAATCGGACCCATCTCCTTTCCCTCTCACTTACTATGACGATCAAACAAATCAAAAAGTTTCAATTATTTTTTAATTTATGTAAAAAATCAATACAAAAAAACTGCAGATCCCTTATTGGGGGATCTGCAGCTATGAAGCCGAAAGTCTATTCTTCGGTGAACTCTTCGTCCTCGTAGTCTTCGTCTTCATCGTCATCTTCAATGATGCTTAGATCTTCTTCGATGTTGCCTGGTAATTCTTCTTCATCGTCACTTGTGTCGTCTGCACCGATTTCTTGCAGATCAGAGTTATAAGCAGCGATTTCTTCATCATCGTCATCATCATCTTCAAAAAGATCATCGTCATCTTCGTCAGACAAGTCAGTATCTTCTGGGTCATCATCATTATAATCGATCGCATCTTCATCATCGTTGATAAAGGCATTGACTTTTTTACGTTTGCGTCGACGAGGTGTATCTTCATCTTCTTCGTCAATTCCATGGTTTACTTCTTCATCGATCGAATCGATTGCATACCATGAACGTAAGCCCCAACGATTGTCACCTAATGAAATAAAGCTACCATCAATATTTAAGTCAGTATAAAATTGTGCCAGTGAATCACGAATCTCACTGTCTGATTTTCCAAGATAGGTTTGGATTTGGTTGGCTAAATCAGAAAAATCCATCACATCGCCACGTTGTTCTAAGATCGCATGTGCTACTTCGATCATTGATAATTCGTTTTTGTTTGCACCTTCAAATACACTAATTTCCAATCAGGACACGTCCTTTCACAGTCTACTCCTTATCATACAAAATCATACGTAAAAAATCAAACGTTTCTTTGCGATTTAAGCAGTAAAATCTAAAGTTAAATAATATTCCCCTAATTTTTCTGGTCCCATTAGCAAGTCGTATTCAATCATTACTTTCCCAGCGGTTGGTCGGTCTTTCAAACTAACATGTAATTCTTTGGTATACGTTTCAATTTGAAGCATGCCATAAGGTGTCCGATACGTTGTTTCCAAACGTTCACGATACCCGAATTTTAGTCGCATCCGTGTTTCTCCCGCACGAATCAATTGAACCTGTCCATCGGGCATCAATTTGATCGTTACAGGGATTTCTTCTGCTGTATTTTCCTGAATTTCCTGGTATCGTATGTATAACGTATCCCCAATTTTGACCATTTGACCTTTCAGATCAAAGAAAAAGTCTTGATGTTCCCCATTTTGCATGACTTTCGTCCGTAATTTGATTGAAATGGGTGTTCCTTGCGATTGTGCCATTTTACCTTCTCCTTTACTTCATATAGGTACATTGTTCCTAGTTTTCGTCTATTTGTCAAACAACTCGTCATCGAAGAGGTTGTGAAAGCATCGGGGAGCTCCGATGACAATAAGAAAGAATTTTTTAAAATAGCTTCTCATATTTTGAAAAATTCAGGCTTATTTCAAGGAGCTGATGCTTGAACACCGTTTATTCGTTTTTAGAGCTACCAGAAGAGACTGAGCCAAGTTTTGTCCCAGACTCAATAAATTCTTTTTTTAGAGTATGTTAGAGTATAGTATAATAATGAGAGAAACTCCCTTGAAACGATGACAAACGTGAATCATTGGAATGTCAATCGATGATTAATTATATAAAGGAGCGAATGTAATGAATCCAACAATTATTTTGGATCAAAAAATTTATCAAAAAAATGATTTTACCCCTTTTGCTCTGACGGATATCTTAACCGAGTATTCAAAAAAAAACAACCAAAACTTTCTCCATTTTTGGCAATATGAACAAACGGTGATCTTAGGAATGAAAGATACTCGAACGCCCTACTTCCATGAAGGCATTCAGGAGCTAAGAAAAGCAGGCTATCAGCCAATCGTTCGTAACGCTGGTGGATTAGGGATCATTTCTGATCAAGGGGTTTTAAATCTCTCATTGATTTTCCCTCAAAACGAACAGGAGAAGATATCGATTGATGCTGCCTATGAAAAAATGCTCACATTGACTCGTCTGGCTTTTCCAACCGTATCAATCGAAGCTTTTGAAGTGACCCATTCTTATTGTCCTGGTACGTATGACCTGAGTATCAACGGTAAAAAGTTTGCGGGGATCGCCCAACGTCGCATAAAAAATGGGATTTCTGTGATGATGTATGTTAGTGTCAATGGCGCACAACAAACCAGAGGTCAAGCGATGAAACGATTCTATCAAGAAGCGCTGAAAGAGGATTTCGGCACGAATGGTTACCCGGCGGTCGTTCCTGAAAGTATGGCAACCTTAGCTGATTTACTTGAAACGCCTTTAACCATTGAGGATGTAAAACAACAATTCCAATTGGCACTCACACAACTCTATGGAGAGAGTCGTTCCGTTGATGCGCTATGTTGGAAAGAGGCACATGTCACTTCTGAACAGTGGACGGATCAAATCAATCGAATGGAAGAACGAAATAAATTAAAGGAGCTTGCTGATGACTATTCCTTATAAATATCAATTATTACCGATCGAAAAGGTCTTTCGTGACCCGGTCCATAACTATATCCATGTCCAACACCAAGTCATTTTAGACTTGATCAATTCAAAAGAAGTCCAACGATTGCGCCGTATCAAACAGTTAGGTACTTCTTCCTTTACTTTTCACGGCGCTGAACATAGTCGGTTCACTCATTCCTTAGGGGTCTATGAAATTTCAAGACGGATCTGTGATATCTTTTCCCGCAATTTCCCTCAAGATAAAATTGGCGCTGACGGCTGGGATGATCGAGAACGTTTGGTTACGTTGTGCGCAGCATTGCTTCACGATGTTGGTCATGGTCCTTATTCTCATACATTTGAGCATATTTTCCATACGAATCATGAAGCGATCACTGTAGAGATCATTACTTCTCCCGAAACGGAAGTTTATCAAATTTTGAATCGTGTGGAAGAAGGATTTCCAGAAAAAGTTGCCAGTGTGATCCAAAAAACATATCCTAATCCCCAAGTCGTCCAAATGATTTCTAGCCAGATCGATGCTGATCGAATGGATTACTTGTTGCGAGATGCCTATTACACTGGGACAGAATACGGTACGTTTGATTTAACACGAATTTTACGTGTCATTCGTCCCTATAAAGGCGGGATCGCTTTTTCGATGAATGGGATGCACGCAGTCGAAGATTATATTGTGAGTCGCTATCAAATGTACGTTCAAGTTTATTTCCACCCTGTGTCTCGTGGCATGGAAGTAATTTTAGAACACTTGTTACATTGGGCGCATGAGCTGTATCGAGAAGATCCCAATGTGTTTGAATCCCATTCTCAACTACTCTTACCGTTTCTTGACGAAAACTTTACACTGGATGAGTATTTAAAATTAGACGATGGCGTTTTAGGAACTTATTTTACCCAATGGACGGAATTTTCTGATCCAATCTTAAGTGATTTAGCTAAACGTTTCTTATACCGTAAACCGTTAAAATCGGCAACTTTTTCTGGGGATCGCTCTTCTTCCTTGATCAAGGAAATGACTGCTCTTGTGGAAAAAGTTGGCTATAATCCTGTCTACTATACTGCCATCAATTCCAGTTATGATTTGCCTTATGATTTTTATCGCCCCGAAGAAGGACGCCATCGAACACAAATCGAAATCTTGCGAAATGATGGAACTTTGGTAGAATTATCAGAGGTGAGCCAACTTGTGGCTGCTCTTGCTGGACAAGAACAAGGAGATGAACGATTTTTCTTTCCAAAAGAAATGGTTGATCCGTCTTTAAGAAATCACTACGATCTATTTGACGAAACCTATCAAGAATTTGCAAGCCATATCCGCAATGGTTCACTGATTACCCAAACAAACTAAAACACACGATCACTGGAGGAAATTATGTCTATCAAGTTAGTCGCCATCGACATCGATGGAACCTTATTAAATGAGAAAAGAGAAATTACAGCAGACGTCAAAGAAGCGATTGCTCAGGCTGTTGCTAAAGGAGTAGCCATCGTCTTGTGTACCGGCAGACCGTTGCCTGGTGTACAGGAACAGTTGAATGAACTCGATTTATTCCAAGAAAATGACTACGTGATTACCTACAATGGCGCACTTGTCCAACAAACAAAATCAGGAAAAATCATCGCACGTCATGGTTTGACACATGAAGATTATTTAGAAATCGAAGTGATGGCTCGTCGAGTTGGCAGTCATCTACATTCCATTGATGATCAGGCGATTTACACCTCTAATCGTGATATCAGTGCGTATACGATCCATGAAGCCAGCTTAGTTCATATGCCGTTGAAATATCGCACACCTGAAGAAATGACACCAGATATCAATTTGGTTAAAATGATGATGATCGACGAACCTGATATCTTAGATGCTGCGATTGCTCGTTTGCCACAAACATTCCGTGAAAAATACACGACAGTGAAAAGTGCGCCTTATTACTTTGAAGTATTAAACAAAGAAGCAAGTAAAGGCGCAGCCGTTGCGAACTTAGCGCAACATCTTGGAATCGATCAGGATGAGATCATGGCGATTGGTGACAACGAAAATGACTTATCGATGATTGAATATGCTGGCTTAGGCGTTGCGATGGGAAATGCAGTTCCGCTAGTTAAAGAAGCTGCCAACGTGGTCACTAAAACAAATGAAGAACATGGTGTGGCAGAAGCGATCAAAACGTATGTTTTATCATAATAAAAATAACATTTGCTACTAAATAAAAATCCAAAACCAGTTCGTCACTGACTGTACGCTGGTTTTGGATTTTTTCTTGATTTAATTGTTTTAATTGTTCAATAACCATTTTTCAACCGCCCACTTGTGGCTACCTCGTTTTAATTTTTCAATGGCTTCTTGTGGTGTGACCCACCAAATAGTATTCGTCTTTTCAGTTGGTTCTGCCACTTGTTGCCAGCCGTTTGCCACATAAAAGTAGCCTGGGTTATAGTAATAGGTCTGACGGTAATTGGAATAAAAATACTCATCCGCTTCCCCTAAATAAGTCGCAATTTCTGCGACGATCCCCATTTCCTCAAGGAGTTCTCTCTTAAGAGCTGCTTCTTTTGTTTCCATCGCTTCAATCTCTCCACCAGGTAAAAAATAAGCACCATTTGGAGCTTCAATCAAAGCTAGTTTGTTCTTTTCTTCCACGATGATATAGGCAGCATATCGTGGGGAATACTGGACCCCTGCTTCTTTTTCACCAAATACTGGTTTATCCATCATTTTGTCCACCTTAAGCTTATTTACTTTTTATTTTACATGAGAGTTTTCTCATAAACAAGCGCAAATCTTCTATTGCTCTTTCTTTTTTTGTTATGATGAAAAAAAAGGAAAGGAAGTAGTTATTTATGAAAATGGCTCATACTTGCGTTCGAGTGAAAGATCTTGACGCTTCATTAGAATTTTACCAAAAAGCGTTTGGCTTTGAAGAAAGTCGTCGCCGTGATTTTCCGGAAAACAAATTCACCCTTGTTTATTTAACTTTACCAGGAGATGACTACGAACTAGAATTAACTTATAACTATGATCATGAAGGCTATGATCTAGGGAATGGCTATGGACACATTGCTATTGCTGCGGATGATTTAGAAGCACTTCACGAAAAACACCAAGCAGAAGGATTCAATGTGACAGACCTAAAAGGACTTCCAGGAACAGCTCCTTCTTATTATTTCGTTGTTGACCCAGACGGATATAAAATCGAAGTTATTCGGGGATAAGGTTGTGAAAAAAACGCTCAAAACAGCTTCTCTTGTTTTGAGCGTTTCTTTTTTATTATCATCGGAACTCCCCGATACCTTCACAACTACCCAATCATAATGCTTTCTTCTGGGTATTTGTAATTGGCTTCTGCCTTGTTCGCTTTTACTAGTAGTGAAAAAACGACTGTCATGATTCCTACTCGACCGATATACATCAAAGAAATAATGACTAGTTTTCCGATCAATGTCAAATCCGGGGTCAACCCCATCGTCAAACCAACTGTCCCAAAAGCGGAAAAGACTTCAAACGCAATATATTCGATTCCTGACGTTTTGGGAATCGTCTCCGTCACCGATAGGACCATGATCGCAACAACACATAAAGAGAGAGTTACAAAGAAAAGAGTCAATGCACGTAGCACGGCTGCTTGGCGAATGGTTCGACCGAAGGCTTCTGCTCGTGTCTTTCCTTTAAACATGGCATGCATTTGGATCAATAAAATTCCTAATGTCGTAGTTTTCAGTCCTCCAGCTGTCGAACCAGAAGTTCCTCCGATGTACATCAAAAACATCGTTAAAATCAATCCTGCATGACTCATCTGTAAATAATCAATAGAGTAATAGCCTGCTGTTCTTGGTGTCACACTCATAAAAAATGTATTCGCTAATCTTTCTGTAAACGTACCTTTAACTAAAGTCAGTCCATTTCTTTCAGTGATGAAAAATAAAATAAATCCACCAATTAATAAGAGTGCAGTTACAGATAAGGCGACTTTTGAATGTAGTGTGATTTTTTTGACCCGATGATAACTTAGAATATCACGCCAGACAATAAAACCTAATCCACCTGCAATGATCAACGCTGAAACGACCATGATCAGGTAAACATTTGTTTGATCCGCGAGTAAACTGTCTCCTAATAAATCAAATCCTGCATTACAAAAACTAGAGACGGCATGAAAGATACTAAACCAGATTCCTTTAGCCCAACCAAATTCAGGAATAAAAACTACACTCAAAGCAACCGCCCCGATTACTTGGATTACCACCGCAAATTTTAAGATATAGATCATTAACTTAATTACACCCGACATCTCTTCAAGGTTTAAGGCTTCCTTTAGCACAATCCGCATACTAAAACTGATTTTTTTCTTCGCAATAGCAAAAAAGAGGATCGGGATCATCATAAAGCCTAACCCACCGATTTCAATCAAGGTCATGATCAAAAACTGTCCTGCACTATTCCAATGCTCCGCAGTATTCAGTGTCGTCAAACCAGTCACACAAACAGCTGAGGTTGCAGTGAATAAGGCATCAATAAAATGGGTGCTTTCTCCGCTGCGGCTAAAAAATGGTAACGTCAGTAAGCTACCTCCAAACAGGATCAAGATAAAAAAACCAGCAGCAATTAGCTGGACAGGTGATAATCGTTTTCTTACTCTTTTTTTCATGATAGTCATTCCTTATGCTTAATTTTTATCTAAGATCTCAGAACGACATTTTGTTCTGCAATCATAAATAGGTACAAAATGAATCATTGGCGTGAAGCAATTACTCAACAATAAGCGATGATTTTCTAAAATAGGAGAAGCTATTTAAAAAAATCATCGCTTATTCGCTCGGAGCTGACCGCTTCTTTCACGACCTCTTTCCATTATAAGCAAACGAGCGCAAGAAGAAAAATAAATGACTACTTTTTCTTCTTACGCTAAATTCGATTTGTTTCGATCCTGAAAAAAGCCATTAGAATGCTGAATTGGATCAGCCTTACTCTTCTGTTCCCATATTTTTCACTTTGATCAGGCGAGTTACTTCTGCTCGTTCGTTTTCTTCCAGCTTCATTTTAATATAATAAATCGTTTCTTCCAATTGAGGAATCGTCATATATTCCAACGCATTGACCCTTCTTCTGGTTTTCTCGATCTCTTCAGCCATGAGTTGACATGTTTTTTCAACTTCTGCCAGCTTCAAAAGCTTTGGTAAGAGCTGCGTAAAACCATCGATCGAACGATCCAACTCTGCATTAGAATGAAGATAGCCATACTCTAATGGTGTCTCATTCAATGTTTCATCGTATTGAAAATTCATGAGGGGAACTTTGACACTCATAATATTTTTCTCAACTACAGAAAGTGAGACGTTTTCCGCTGGTAATGCTAAAAGTTCGTCAATGAAGGCTTCTTCGACTGTTGACTTTGCTAAGACAAAATCTTTCATTGCTGTTTGGGTTTCTTTTTCTATTGCTTGGCGTAACTCATTATTTTTACGGATCAGTAAAATAAATTGACGCATCAATTCATCTTGTTTATCCTTTAAAAGTTTATGTCCCCTTGTCGCTGTCGTTAATTGTTTCTTTAAACGAGTTAGCTCCATTCTCGTAGGATTGACGTTTAATCGCATAAGGAACTCACTTCCCTTCTGGCAAATACTTATCCAGTAAATCATCCTTGATTCGTTTTAACTCGGTTCTTGGAAGCATCGCCAACAGTTCCCAACCTAAGTCAAGCGTTTCTGTGATCGTCCGATTGGTGTAAAATCCTTGGTTGACATATTCGTTTTCAAATCGTTCCGCAAATTTTGCATAGATTTTATCAATATCTGACAAGGCAGATTCACCTAAAACGACAGCTAATTCCTTCGCTTGTTTTCCTTGCGCATAGGCGGCAAACAATTGGTTCATCGTTGCTGCGTGGTCTTCTCTCGTTTTACCGGCACCTGTTCCTTTGTCCTTCAACCGTGAAAGAGAAGGCAAGACATCGATCGGTGGTTGAATCCCACTCTTATAAAGCTCTCTCGTTAAAATGATCTGACCTTCTGTAATATAACCCGTCAAATCGGGAATCGGATGAGTCTTATCATCTTCTGGCATCGTCAAAATCGGAATTTGAGTTACAGAACCTTTCAATCCTCTAATCCGTCCAGCTCGTTCAAATAAGGTGGCTAAGTTTGTGTAAAGATAGCCTGGATAACCACGACGGCCAGGAACTTCTCGACGTGCGGCCGAAATTTCTCTGAGCGCTTCTGCATAGTTGGTCATATCGGTCATGATGACTAAGACGTGGATGCCTTTTTCATAAGCTAAATATTCAGCAGCCGTCAATGCCATTCTTGGTGTGGCGATTCGTTCGATTGCTGGATCATTAGCTAAATTCATAAACATAACGGAGCGATCAATCGCACCTGTTTGTCTAAAGTCTTCCATAAAAAATTCGGCTTCTTCAAAAGTAATACCGATGGCAGCAAAAACCACAGCAAAATCATCGGAAGAATCCAAAACAGTTGCTTGGCGAGCAATTTGGGCAGCCAACTCTTTGTGTGGTAAACCTGAGCCAGAAAAAACCGGCAATTTTTGCCCACGGACTAATGTATTCAAATGATCGATTGCTGAAATCCCTGTTTGGATAAATTCATCGGGATAATCTCTGGCAATTGGATTGATTACTTCGCCATTGATATCTAAATATTTTTCTGGCAAGATTTCAGGTCCATTGTCTTTTGGTCGACCAAGACCATCAAAAACCCGACCGATCATGTCTTCTGATACCCCTAATTGTAAAGGGTGTCCTAAAAAGCGTACGGAAGAATTTTTTAGATTGATTCCACTGGTTCCTTCAAAGATCTGAACCATCGCTTTGTCTTCTTGGACTTCTAGTACTTGTCCACGACGAATCTCGCCGTTTTGCATCCGAACTTCAATCAATTCTTCATATTTGACTCCCGAAACTTTTTCGACTGCCATCAAAGGGCCGACCACTTCTTTGATTGTACGATATTCTTTAATCATCGGTCATCCCTCCTTCTGAAACAATCAATTGGATCGTTTCTTTGATTTCTTCATTTATACTACTAATTTTGGCCAACTCTTCTTCTGGAATATACTTGCTCCGACTAATGCGTTCTCTGACCGCTACCGTACCTTCCATGATTTCATTGAAGTACGCTCCCAGCGATAAAGCTTTTCGTGCCTCTTTCCCAAAAGTCAAAATAACTTTCAACATGTTGAATTGTTTTTCTCTTGAAGTAAACGTATCTACATCATCAAAAGCATTTTGTTGTAAATAGTCTTCTCGAATCGATTTTGCTACTTCAAGGGTCAAGCGATCGTTATCAGAAAGCGAATCGATCCCTACCAAGCGCACGATTTCATTTAATTGTTCTTCTTCTTGCAAGATCCGCATGCCTTCAGTTACCATATCAGACCAATCCTGTTGTAAGATTTGATCCATATATCTGCCAACTTCTGTTGAATATAATGAGTAACTTTGGATCCAGTTAATCGATGGAAAATGTCTTTTTTGAGCAAGACTAGAATCTAATCCCCAGAAAACCTTCACCACTCGTAAGGTATTTTGAGTCACTGGTTCAGAGATATCTCCACCAGAAGGAGAAACCGCACTGATGGCAGTGATACTGCCCTCACGTTGGTCAGAGCCTAGAGCAATGACACGTCCTGAACGTTCATAGTATTCAGCTAGACGAGAGCCCAGATAAGCGGGATAACCTTCATCACCAGGCATTTCTTCTAAACGTCCGCTCATTTCACGCAGTGCTTCTGCCCAACGAGAAGTGGAATCTGCCATGATTGCTACATCATACCCCATGTCACGGAAGTACTCGGCAATCGTGATTCCCGTATAAATAGAAGCTTCTCGAGCAGCTACTGGCATGTTCGATGTATTAGCGATCAACACAGTTCGTTCCATCAAAGACTCGCCCGTATTTGGATCGATCAGTTCAGGAAATTCATTGACGACATCCGTCATTTCATTTCCTCGTTCCCCACAACCAACGTAAACCACTAGATCTACGTCCGACCACTTAGCAATCTGGTGTTGCACAACTGTCTTCCCTGCACCAAACGGACCTGGAACGGCTGCCGCTCCTCCTTTAGTTACTGGGAAAAACGTGTCAATGACCCTTTGACCGGTGATCATCGGTACATCTGGATTTAATTTTTGTTTGATTGGTCGACCACGACGTACTGGCCATTTTTGCATCATCGTCAGCTCTTTTAAGCCTTGTTCCGTTTCGATCACACAAATCGGATCATCGATCGTAAATGATCCAGATTCAATTTTTTGTACAGTTCCTTTGATACCATTAGGGACCATGATTTTGTGCTGAATGATCTTCGTTTCATCCACGTACCCAATGATGTCTCCAGCACTTACTTCTGTTCCTTCTTCGATTGTCGCTTCAAACCACCATTGTTTCTCATGATCTAAAGCTGGTAATTGGACCCCACGTCCTAAGAAGTTACTTTGAGTCACTTCCATAAATGTATCCAGTGGCCTTTGAATCCCATCAAACATTTGTGAAATGATTCCTGGTCCTAGCTCAACAGATAGTGCTTCCCCAGTGGAACGAACAGGTTCTCCGGGACCAATTCCTGAAGTTTCTTCATATACTTGAATAGACGCCACATCTTGACGCATCTCAATGATTTCGCCGATGACTCCTAAATCTCCCACTAAACACATGTCTTGAATACTTGCTTCTGACATATTTTCTGCCATAACGAGAGGACCGGAGACTTTTATGATTTTTCCAATTTGCAAATGACTATCTCCTTTTCCTATTATAAAATATTTTGTCCAACAGCTTTTTCCACACTATTTTGGATCTCTTCTAAACCGATACCAAGGGTTCCTTGATGACTAGGAATCAAAATGATCGCAGGTGTCAATTGTCCTTTATAGCGCTCAATCGTTTCAGGGACCAGATTTGCACATTGTTCGGTGATATAGATCACACCATATTCATTCTTAGCCATCTCATCGATTGTTTTTCTTATTTCAGTCTTTGTCGTACCATGCTGTACATCAAAGCCAAATAATCGAAAAGGCGAGACAGAATCCTTGTCACCTACTACTCCGATTTTATAAGTCATAGACCTGTCTCATCCTTTCTTTTAGTTGTTCTAGTGAAAAGTGATTTCGTTTGCCAATGATCAAAAGGCGCAGATTTTTACTTTCGACTTCTTTTGCGTTCAAAAAAGCTAGTAATGGTAACGGGCCAAACGCTTGTGTCTGTGCTACTTGATAAAAAGAACTTAAATAATCATCTTTCAATTGTTCCAAACTGACTAGATCAATCTGTTCTTCATGGATGACTTGCTTTAATAGCTCACTGTAATCTGTTGTCAGTAAAAACTGAGTAAAAGTTGCCATTTCTCCACGAACAAAGGAAAGCAATGTGTCTTTCGGAATACTTCCTGAACTTGAAATAACTGTTGTCATAAAACCTGCAGAACGATGCTGCAAGATCCCTCTTGCTGTCGTGGTGATATTCGTTAAATCGATAAAAGCAATGATCTCTTCTAATAGTTCAGGGTAACCAAGCTGTTCCCCTAAGCGACGTTGCTCGGTTAGAAAACAACGGTCATAAATCACATCGATCCCTTGTAAAATAGTCGATTCTTCGCAGTATTCATGAACTTCTCGAATATAATCCATGAGACTGTCTGGCAATTCCACCGACACTTGCGTGTGAATCGCATCTTTCAATACTTCCAGCGAATAAAATCCATCATGGATGTAAAGGTGATCAAGGTTTTGCCCTGTGATCTCAGCCTTTGTCAATACTTTTAAATTATGGAAAGTGTAACGCATCGTATAGATCCAAACGATTTCCGGTTCTGGTGCAGATTCTTTCAACCACTGGAATAATTTGCTGCGTTCCTGAGAGAGATTGGCTTCAAAATCCTTGTCAAAGCCCTCATAGATATATGGCTGATAGATCGTGGATTGTAAGATTTCTCCAAGTGAATCGATCGAATCGGTTTGGATCATTTGCTCAAACGTGTCTTTTGAAATCAACTCTAATTCTCTACCACGTATCAAGGGATTTAATTCATGATACTCCATTTAACAATCCCTCCTTAGTCAAATAATTCTTTGGCAATTTCAGCACTCATCGTCTCTTGAATTTCCTTGATCAAGTGACTAAACAAAAAGTTATATTGGATACCAGCATCATCAATGATCAACCCTGCTTGTGCTTTTTCAGTAAAGTCTTCCCGGATTAATTCAAAAGGAAATTCTTCATTCCATTCAGCGATGACCGCAGGTGTTAAGATATCCGCTGATTTTTCTCCTGGGATCAAGCGTGCTGTGCCATTGATCGGTAATGTTTGGATCATTTGCTTCATCAATGCAAGTTGTTCTTCTTTTGGTTCATTTTCTAACTGAAGCGTTGCTTCCGTGAATAAACGCTGTAAAACTTCTTGTTTCACATTTAAGATTTCTTGTTTCACTTGCATTTTTTGCTTGTTTCTCAACTGGCGATAACTTCGTTCAATTTCTTCCAGTTTACTTGCTTTTTCTTTCTGAAAATCTGCTTCGATCTGCCACTTTTTCACTTCGAATTTTTGATCGATTTCTTTGCGCTTCATTTCTTCGAATGATGCACGTTCGAGTTGTGCTGTTTCATTTATTTGAGTGATGATTTTATCAATCGCATCCACCGTCATTCCTCCTTATAAGCTAGGCTATTACGCATTTAAGACCAGTAAGAAAGAAATAACGAAACCTAAGATGGCATATGTTTCAACCATCGCAGCAAAAATGATCCCTTTCGTTGCATGCTCAGGTTTTTTCGCTAGAATTTGAATACCAGCTGCTGCAACCTTCCCTTGAGCGATCCCTGAGAATAACCCAGTAAAGGCAATCGGTAAGGAAGCTCCTAAGAAGTTCAATCCTTGAACGACAGACATATCACTGCCTAAGTTGATAAAAATCAAGAAGGCGATAACGAAACCGTATAATCCTTGGGTACCTGGAAGTAATTGTAAAATTAACGCTTGTCCAAATTTTTCTGGTTGACTGGTCGTCAATGCAGCTGCCGCTTCCCCAGTCATTCCAACGCCTTTAGCAGACCCGATTCCTGAAAAAATCGTTGCTGTTGCCATCGCTAATACTGCAAATACCATTCCACCATTTTGAGTAATCAAATAATCCATCATTGTATCAAATTCCTCCAATATTTCTATTTTTTCTTATGATTGATGTTGACGTATTTCTCCACCGTTTTTAGTGGTTTGAAGGAACGCCCTCCTCCAGTGTAAAACTTTCCAAAAAATTCCACATATTGTAATCTTGCGCCATGTACATAGGCACTCAAAAGTGTTAAGAACATATTCAAAGCCTGTAGGACAATGATCAATAAAATTCCGACACTAAAACGAGCAGCTGGAGGCATAAAAGCAACTAACATGTTGAAAGCTGCGGCAATACTTCCTCCAGAGATTCCCAGTGCCATTAGTCGTGTATAGCTGACTAAGTCTCCGATATAGCCAGTTAGACCATATAAATTATACGCACCTTTGGCGATCCCCTTGGCTTTTGAAGAAGATTGGAAAACAGGAATGATCAAAATACATACGGCTGAAAGAACAGCTAATGCACCGCCTAAATAAACAAAGGCGTTGTTTTTAAGGATCATCGTTCCCAATAAAATCAGAATGATACCAAGCAAGATCCCTTGCCAAGCAAACCCATCATTCACGGCATCGACATATGCTTTTCGTTTGATATGTTCCTTAGCAGCAATAAATAGTCCGACTAAAATTTGGATCAAACCAAAAATTACGGATAAAATCAAGATCGTGTTGACATCATCTGTAGTAGACAAAATCGGAAATGGTAAATGAATACCAAAAATTTCTTTAGGCAATGCCGCCCCAAAAAATGAGCTGTAGATAAATCCCCAGATGATCGAAGGGATTGCTAGAATCTCAAAGAATTTTGCAAAACGTTGCATTCCCCGTGGCAATACCACTAATTTTTGGAGTAAAAATGCCCCTAAAAACATCAGTAACCCATACCCGATATCCGCCACCATCATGCCAAAAAAGACGAGGTAAAACGGCATCATCCACGGCGTTGGATCAACTTCTTCATACTTTGGTAAACTATACATCTCCGTTAACATCTCAAAAGGAGCAACGATCGGATGATTCTTTAGTTTGGTCGGTACTTCTTCAGCAATTTCATTGTCCGTTGGCTCGTCAAAGGTCAAATAGACTTCTTCACTTGCTAAGACATTTTGTAGCATGTGGATCAATTCTTGTTTTTCTTCATGATCCACCCAGCCTTGAATCAGAATCAGATAAGGAGTATGAATGATCCGGTCCTTGATTGCTTCTCGTTCAGAGCGAGCCAAGAAGATTTCTTCCGTCCATTCGAAATCTTTGATATACCCACTACAAGCTCCAATGGCTGAAGAGAGTTTCTTTTGTTGGTCCTTGATTTCCTGTAAACTTTGTTTTGCAGCAACTAACTGTTGCTGTGGTGTCCCCTCATACAGATAGTCTTCTTTAACAAATCCATAACGACTGGCGATTTCTTCCATGCGTGACTCGTCAGCTCGTAAAACAATGTAGGCAAAGTAAGTCGTTGTTGGTGAAGAGTTGATTTCTTCTAAATAGGCTTCGTTTATCTCAGCAACTTCAGCTTTAAAAGATTCAGCATTTTTAGCATTGACCGTTCCAATGACTAGCTTGGTCATTTGACTATCAAATGCTTTAGGCGCCAAATCCAGATTTTGCCAATTGAGCAACCAATTCTCTTGGTCTTCCAATTGTTGGCGTTCGTCTACCAGTTGCTCCCATTCTTCTTTCAAAAGTAAGACTTCTTCCAGCTTTTTCGAAAAAGCTTCTTCTGAATAATTTTTTTCCAAGGTATCTAACGAAAGTTCACGCCTTTTTAAGTGTTGTTTTTTCTGACTTTTTTCGCCATGATGTTCGATAAATTGGATAGCTGTACGAATATCCGTTAATTTATAGGATAATTTCGCAAGTTCCTTGTCCTTATCGATCATCTCTGGCTCAGGAAAAAACGTCTCTACCCATTGATTGTTTTCAGATTCTTGGAACAGATCACGGATTTCTACTGCATGAAGTCCTTGAACTGCTTGCAACAAGATTTCACGATTTTTCTTATCTGAAATGAGAGTCACTTTTTCCATTTTAGTGACAGCCATTTTTTTGTTTCATCCTTTCAATGATCTCATTCGTTAAGTTCTTTTTCTTCGCTATTTCCTCTTCTTCTTTTTCTAAATATGTTTTTTCTATTTCAAGAACTTTTTGACGAAATTGTTCTAAAATCAATTCCAGTTTGTGCTGTTCGTCTTCAGTTACTTCCTCTTCATTTTTTCTTTTTTCTTCCATCAGCTTGGTTAATCGTTCTTGGAATTCTTTATTCAAATCGATTAATTCGTTATTTTTTAATTGTTCATATTGAGCAAGTTCAGCTTTGACCTGCTCTTCTTTTTTCTGATTATTCTCTTCTGCTTCTTTGATTCTTGTCAAAATTCGTGCCATTTCTGTCACAATCACTTCCCCCTTTCGATTAAAAAAGGACACATGCTCTCGTTACATTGAAAGTATGTGCCCTTTAGTTGACTAATGATGCTGAGCCCTTCAATATGTTCTTCTCACCCCTTGAAGAACGCGATCCTTGAAGCATTATGCCCAACCATTTTATTCGTGATTTAATTCTATTGTACCAAAATGACGAAAAAATTCAATAAGAACACCATATTTTTCCTCGGTAACTCTGTTTTTTTATAAGAAATTCTCATGAAAAAAATTTTTTCTTCATATGTATTCCCAAACTAGATCTATTTCAAATAGTTTTAAATTTTTTTTATTCTTGATAGAATAGAACGAATAGACGATTTGGAGGAATGTTTATGTTACCCATTATTGGAATTGCTGGAAATCAGTTGATCCGAGCGACAGATACTTTTCAAGGAAATCAAGTAACCTATACTCCCCAAGGCTTTGTCAATGCTGTGCAGCAGGCGAATGGTTTACCGATCGTTTTACCGATCTCATTCCCTAAGACTGCTTCTGCTTATATTGACCAAATCGATAAACTGATCTTAGCCGGTGGACAGGATATTTCCCCACAACTGTATCATGAACCTCCCCATCCAAAACTTTTAGAAACCAACCTTCAAAGAGATCTCTTTGAAGCAGCACTTATCAGCGAGGCACTCAAGCAAAACAAACCAATTTTTGCTGTCTGTCGTGGAATGCAACTCTTAAATGTCGTGCTTGGGGGTAGTTTGTATCAAGATTTAACCACTTATCCTAAGTGGTCAGTCAAACATGAACAGCATCCAACCGCCCCACAATTTGCTACTCATGAAGTAGAGATTTTACCCGACACTCTATTACATCAGCTACTACCTGATACTTATTTGGTAAACTCTTATCATCATCAGGCGTTGAAAGAGCTGGCACCTTCATTAAAAGCCACAGCCTTTTCACCTGATGGTCTAGTGGAAGGGATTGAAAGTCTCGATAAGGATGTTCGATTATTTGGTGTACAATGGCATCCAGAGCTGACACATTCAAGCAATCCCACTGATCAAGGATTATTTGATTTTTTTGTTCAAGAATTTTAGTCCTTAAGGGATTGAACAACGATTTTTTCCTTTAGAATATCCTAAAAAATGCTGGCGTTACTTCGTAGATCAACCGAAATAACGCCAGCATTTAGTTTTTCATTTACCGTTTTCTTGTGCCGATACTGCTTTTAATAGTCAGTCGGTTAGGATTTTTTACGTTCATTTCTCATAATTGAAAGTGACTGTTTCAACGAACTCCATAAGCCACCTTCACTATAAACAAGAACATTTGATTTATACATATTCGCCGAGAAGAACATTAGCAGGAATGTGACAATGATTAACACTACAAGTGAAATCAATACACTAGTCATTCCCACTGTCTCATTCGCCAATCGAATCGGCATAATATAAGAAGAAAGGAACGGAATATAGGACGTGATCCGAATCACGATATTGTTGGGATCAGATGCGCCTAAGATCAACCCAAGCATATAGCCACCTAAAGAAAGATAAGTAACTGGTAAAATCGCTTTTGCTGTATCTTCTGCTTTGTTGACTAATGATCCACATAATGCCGCTAAAACGGAGAAGATCAAGATACCAAAGAACATAAACAACAATGCGTACCATAAAAATGGACCGATGATCTTATCTAGTGAAATATTCTCTATGATACTTTTTACAAAATCCATATGTTTAAATTGTTGGAATCCCACAGTCAAAATCACACCGTATAGAGCCATCTGCGTTAAAGCAACTAACAAGACACCAGACAATTTACCATAAAAATGTTTTTGAGCTGTCGTACTTGATAAAATGACTTCCATGATTCGAGTTCCCTTTTCAGAAGCAATTTCTTGCGCGATGATTTGTGAATAAGTCAGGATAATGATAAATAAGATAATGGTTGCTGCATAACTAATCGCATATTGTACGCCAGAATTATCTTCTCCAACTTTCATTTTGTTATTACTATCAAAACTTACTTTTTGTCTAGTCAAACTTGCAGGTTGACTAAGACTAGCTACTTCTTCAGGCGAAAGTCCCAGTTGGCTAGCTCGCAATAGTGATTGCAACCCAGTTAATTGCTGTTGGATCAACAATTGTGTACTTTGTCCTAACGAATTTTCACTGTAAAGTTGACCTTTTAGCTGATCGTTTTCGACCGTGACGACTAAATAGGCATCAATTTTTTCATCGGCTAATTCTTTTTGAGCTTGTGTTTGCGAATCAACCGCTTGAAAGCTGAACTCATCGGTTTTTACTTGTTCAAGCTGTTGCGTTACTTGTTGATTTTCGGACAATACACCAATTTTATTGATCTCACTGTTTTGCTGAGCAAAATTGCCTGCTAAATAAACGATCCCTATCATAATGAATGGCACTAAGATCATAATCAAGAAAGAGATGGATTTGACATTTTTTAAATAGACATCTTTTGTAATGATCCAAAATTTACGCATCAATCTCACCTGCTTTCATTTTGAATATCTCTTCTAAGGTAGGCGGTTGTTGATTGAACATTGGAATATAGCCAAATTGTGTTGCTCGGGTAAAGATTTCTTTTCCTACATCAGGATCGTTTAAAGTGATTTCAAGCGTTTGATCTTCATGAGTGACGACTTTTTCGACTCCTTCGATCATTGCAACTTCCTGTTGGGACAAGCCAGATTCTAAGAATAACTTTGTACGTCCAAAAGAATTTCTGATTTCATGGACTTTCCCGCTTAACACCATTTTTCCATTACGCAACATAATTAAATGATCACAGATTTTTTCAACATTATCCATATTGTGACTGGAGAAAATAACACATGAGCCATGTTCTTTTAACTCAATGATCCCATCTTTCAGCAATTCTGCATTGACTGGGTCAAGACCACTAAACGGCTCATCCAATATGATCAATTTAGGTTCATGGATCAACGTAGCAATCAATTGAACTTTTTGTTGATTTCCTTTAGACAATGATTTTACTTTATCGGTTTTCTTTCCTTTTACTTGGAACTTTTCCATCCAAAAATCGATTTTTGGTTCGATCTCTTTTCTTTTTTTGCCTCTCAATTCAGCAAAATACAACAATTGCTCTTGAATCGTTACTTTCGGATACAACCCACGTTCTTCAGGAAGATAGCCAATAATGTCATAGTCTTTTTCTCCCAAAGGTTGTCCATTCCATAAAACTTCCCCTTGATCCTGTGTCAAAAAATCTAAGATCAATCGAAAAGTTGTGGTTTTTCCTGCCCCGTTTTGTCCGATCAGCCCCATAATCTTTCCATCAGGTATTTGAAAAGACACATGATCAACAGCGGTATAGTCTCCAAACGTCTTAACCAAATCTTTCACTTCTAACATCGTCTCACTCCTTCGTCTCCATTTCTTCTACCATATTCAGATAGTTCAGACAACTTAAATCGCATACAAATGCAAAAAATGAAATAGTCCAGAGATTCTTTATCAATTAAAGGTTCAAAGTTTATTGAAAAATGTATAGTTTAAAAAGAAAACCATTCTTTCCCACTTTTTCATTGAAACAACGACCATTTTGACATTTATTCAGTCTAGGTTGGCTATAATCATTTCCAATAGTCATCATAGCGCTTCCCGCCTCGTCGAACTAAAACGAATTCTACATCATTTGTTATACAAAAAATCATAGGACACTTTACGTAGTTTGTAAAGTGTCCTATGCTAGTTCTCATGCAATTTATCAAAAACATTTTGAGCAACATTTTTTGGTAGCCCAATTTGTTGGAGTTCTTCCATCGTCGCTGCCGTAACATTTTTCAACGATTTAAATTCTTTTAGAAGTAATTTTTTTCTTTTCGGTCCTAATCCTTCAATTTCATCCAGCTTAGAAGCAAAACTATTTTTACTTCGTAGTTGTCTATGGAATGTGATCGCAAACCGATGGACCTCATCTTGGACCCGTTGAAGTAAAAAGAACTCGGGCGAATTTCTTTCCAATGGAACCACCGAAAGTTCATTTCCAAAAAGGAGTTCATTCGTTTTATGCTTATCATTTTTAGCCATACCAGCCACTGGTATGTCGATCCCAAGTTGATTTTCTAAAACATCTTTGGCGACATCCACTTGCCCTTTCCCACCATCGATCAAAATCAAATCAGGTAAAGGAAGCCCTTCTCGAATGACACGAGAATATCTTCGATAGATCACTTCTCGCATCGAAGCATAATCATCTGGTCCTGTGACCGTTTTGATTTTATATTTGCGGTATTCTTTTTTTGCTGGCTTTCCATCGATGAATACCACCATTGCCGCTACTGGATTGGTTCCCATGATATTCGAATTATCGAAGGATTCAATCCGAACAGGTGTAGGAATATTCATGGCATTCCCTAAACGTTCCACTGCCCCAATCGTTCGTTCTTGCTTTCTAGCAATCAAATCAAATCGTTCATTCAATGCAACCGTAGCATTTTTATTCGCAAGTTCTACTAATTTTTTCTTTTCACCACGTTTAGGTTGTAAAACTTTTGTGGACAACAATGCCTCCACACTCGGTTGATCGATCGTGTCAGGAATCAAGACTTCTTTAGGAATAAAATGTTCATTTTCTTGATAAAACTGCCCGATATAAGTCAGAAAATCCTCTTCTGCTTCATTATAAAAAGGAAACATCGACACATCCCGTTCAATCAATTTCCCCTGTCTGACAAAGAATACTTGGACACACATCCAGCCTTTGTCAATGGCATAACCAAAAACATCTCGATCCACCAGATCTGTATTGGTCATTTTTTGACGAGTCATAATCGTTTCAATGGCTCGTATCTGATCGCGGTATTCTGCCGCTTTTTCAAATTCCATCTTTTCAGCAGCTTGGACCATTTTTTGGTGGATTTCTGATTCAACTTTTTCATAGCCACCATTTAAAAAGCTTTTAACTTCATCAACGATTTTCGTGTAAACTTGTGGATCAACATCAAAATAATAAGGACAAAGGCATTGTCCTAAGTGATAATACAAACACGGTTCTTTCGTTTGGCTAGGTTTACACTTGCGTAACGGAAACAACCGATCAAGGATTTTTTTGGTCTCGTTGGCTGCGCCAACATCTGGATATGGTCCAAAATAAACTGCTTTGTCTTTTAACACTTTACGTGTAATGACTAAGCGTGGGTACTTTTCGTTTGTGATTTTCAAAAAAGGATACGTTTTATCATCTTTCAACATGATATTATATTTAGGATCATTTTTCTTGATCAAATTGATTTCTAAAAGTAAAGCTTCGATATTGGATTCTGTAACGATATATTCAAAGTCTTCGATCTCACTAACTAATCGTTCGGTTTTGGTATTATGACTACCTGTAAAGTAGGAACGGACTCTATTTTTGAGAATCTTTGCTTTCCCAACATAGATGATGGTGCCATTTTTATCTTTCATCAAGTAGCAGCCAGGTTGATCAGGAAGTAAGGCTAATTTATTTTTGATACGTTCGTTCATGAAATACTTCCTTTCAAATTTCATTGAATTAATTATAACATGTCTGTCAAAAAGAATCGTGATCGGCTCATTTGTTTCCTAGACTTGTTTGAGGGTTTAGATAAACTAGAGAAAGGTTTTACTGAAATTTGTGCTAAGGACAAAAAAACCGAGATATCAATCCATTGATTGATATCTCAGTAACATTCCAGATGTTTATAAATATTGATCGATCATTTGACGTAATTGCTCTTTCGAGTGTACACCAACCGCTTTTTCAACGACTTGCCCATCTTTTTTCAACAATAATGTTGGAATACTCATTATCCCAAATTGTTGAGGTGTTTGTGGGTTTTCATCTACATCCATTTTTACGATTCGGAATTCATCTTCATCGTATTCTTCTGACAGCTGATCTAAAATTGGTGCTTGCATGCGACAAGGTCCACACCAAGTTGCCCAAAAGTCGATTAATACTAAGCCTTTATCTGTTTCTTCGTTAAATGTCGTATCTGTAACTACTTGTGACATATCAAAGACCTCCATTTTTTAGTCTAGAGTCATTATAGCACCTTTCTTGATTCGAGACGAGCCTTCTGCTTACATTTAGTAAGTTTTATTTAAATTTAACGATCGTCGCCCCATTACCGCCTTGGTTAGCAGGAGCAAATTCAAAACTTTTGACACTTCGATGATTTTTCAGGTAGTCAGTGATTCCTTGACGCAAAGCTCCGGTCCCTTTTCCATGTACGATCGTTACTTGAGGATAGCCAGCAAGGATCGCTGAATCAAGGTATTGGTCAACCTCACTCAATGCTTCTTCATAGCGTTTGCCACGAAGATCTAGTTGGTTCGACACGTGACTAGCTGATTCAGAACGTACAGCATGAATGACCCGCTGTTTTGGTTCCTTTTGTGGAGCAACGGGCGTTAATTCACTTTCAGAAACATTCATTTTTAAAATCCCGATTTCCACTTGCCATTGCTCCCCGTTTTTACGTAACAAGGTTCCTCTTTGACCATAAGTTGTCACTAAAACTTCGTCGCCTGGTTTCAATGTTTTTTGTTCTTTGGCTTTTTTCAACACTTTATTTTTTTTCAGTTGTTCTTCTTGATGTAAGTTTGCCAATTTGGTTTTCGCATCAATCAATTGGTGCTCTTTTACATTTCCTTGTCCTACTTGTTGTTGCATTTTACGAATATCTGCAATGATTTTTTCCGCATTTTCTTGTGCTTCAGAAACTAATTCATTGGCTTTTTTCTTGGCTTTTTCGATTTCTTTTTCTCGTTCTTCAAAGAAATAGCGATACGCCTCTTTTAAGTTTTCATATAACTCTTGTGCTTCATCAACGTAGTGGCGCATTTCTAAATACTCCGTTTCAGCCATTTTTCGTCGATTTTCTAAATCAGCGATCATTTCATTTAAATCTTGGCTTTCGTCATTCATTAATTGTTTAGCTTCATTGATGACTGATTGATCTAATCCTAAGCGGCTAGAGATTTCAAATGCGTTACTTCGCCCTGGTACACCAATCAACAGACGATACGTTGGACTAAGTGTATCAACGTCAAATTCCATACTTGCATTGATTGTATTCGCCCGATTGTATCCATAAACTTTTAGTTCTGGATAGTGTGTCGTAGCCATCACATAAGCCGATTTTTTTCCAAGATCGTCTAAAATAGCAATCGCTAAAGCTGCCCCTTCTTGGGGATCTGTTCCTGCGCCTAATTCATCAAACAAGACTAAACTTTTTTCATTCACATGTGCCAAGATATCAACGGTGTTTGTCATATGGGAAGAAAATGTTGAGAGACTCTGCTCGATGGATTGTTCATCACCAATGTCAGCAAATACTTCCTCAAAAATACCGATTTGACTTTCTTCATCTACAGGGATCGGTAAACCCGATTGCCCCATCAATTGTAACAATCCTAAAGTTTTTAAAGTGATCGTCTTTCCTCCAGTATTTGGACCAGTAATCACAATCGCTTGGTACTCTTTCCCAATACTGATATCATTAGCCACCACTTTTTCTTGATCAATCAACGGATGTCTTGCTTGTTTTAAAATGACATGATTTTCTACACTGATTGCAGGAACGATGGCTTTCAGTTCTTTCCCAAAACGTGCTTTGGCGTTCATCAAATCTAGTTTACCGATCACATATGCGTTATGAATGATTTCATGTCGATGAGGAACCAGTTCAGCAGAAAGTTCACTTAAAATACGTTGGATCTCATTACGCTCTGCAATTTGATACTGTCTCAAGCGATTATTTAATTCAACGATTTGCTTTGGTTCAACGAATAATGTTTGACCAGAAGCACTTTGATCATGGACTACCCCACCAAAGACACCCCGGTATTCTTGCTTGACAGGAATCACATAGCGATCATTTCGCATGGTAATGATCGTATCACTTAAGTATTTGGCGTTTTTCCCCCGAACAATGCCATCTAGTTGTTCTCTCACCGTTTGTTCACTTCGACGAATATTTTGACGAATGATTTTTAATTCAGGGGAAGCATCATCTGTTACTCGCCCATCTTCATCGATCGACTCTTTTAAACGTCGATTCAATTCGGGGATCGTCACCAATTGTTCTGCCCAGAAATAAAGACGTAAAAATTCAATTTCGCTATCTGCTAAATCAGCAAAGAATCGTTTTAATTCACTTGTAGTCGATAAAACACGTGCAACTTGCGCTAATTCGAGTCCATTTAAATCAGCACCGATCTCAATTCGTTTCATATGAGGTCGGATGTTCTCTAACTTAGGAATAGGGATTCCCCCACGTAACCTTTGAACTTTTAAGCCATCTTCTGTTTCTGCTAACCAATCTGTTAATTTCTCTTGTTGGTTGATCGGCACTAACTTTGCGAGTTCTTCTGTTCCTTGCGCGGTTACCACAAACTGACGAACAAGCTGTTTCACTTTTTCAAATTCTAATGTTTCTAGGATTCGATTATTCACGTTATCACCCTAACTTTCACTAAAAGAAGTTGTCACATTTCGCATTGACTCATTGGTCTTTGCTGTCCTGTCACAACTTCGTTTTTTTCTTTCACTACTTACTGTTACACTTTTACAAAAAATTTTTGATTAGTTTATCACATTCGTTATCCATAAATCATGGATTTTATTGGTTAGAAATGGTGTCTGCTCTACGATAAAGCGGGCAAGACTATTTCCACTAAATTGTTTTTGAACGATATCTACTGGCACAAAAGTCAATAGACTCAAGAGCAAAAATATCGTGACATAGGCAACGATTAAAGATAAGATGCCTCCCGCAAGCCAATCGACTTGTTTTAGGATCGGAATATAGGTCAAGCTATGAACAAAAATCCCGATAAAACGAGTAAGCAATCCTCCGATAAATAAAATCAGCAAAAAGGCGACTCCTGCATAAAAAGCCTCATCTAATCTGAAAGAAAATGTCTGATCAAAAAAGACCATTTGGGAATTAGATGTTACCGCAGGATAAGGAATATATAATTCCAGACGACTTGCTAGATCCTTATAAAAGTGCTGTGCTGCCATAAAAGACAAGATATAACCGATCGTATAAACGACCTGCATAGAAAATCCTCGTCGCGCACCTGAAAAAAATGCAAGCAGCAAGATAAATAAAATCAAAAGACTTAACATGTCTTGTTCCTTTCTCTTTCATCAATTTGAAGATTTTTGTTTGATTTGACCTTTTCTTTTTTCATTTAAAATTTGTTGGGCTTCCACATGATTCTTGATTTCTCGATCTGCCTGTCCGTTTTCTTTCAACACTTCTCGTGCTTCGTTTTCAATCGCTTCAATTCTTTTGATTCGATTTTCCATTTCCACAAATTTGATCATTTTTTTCTTTAAATCTGCTACTTCTTTTTCAAGTTCGAGATTTCTTTCTTGCTTCTTCAATTGATCCGAGAGCGCATTGACAGCCATTAAGATCGCTGCTTGTTCATTATCGATTTGCGGAGACAAATCCTTCAATTCTTTTAGTTGTTCATTGATCAAATTTGTCACGATATCCATATGGTGCTTTGTTTCACGTCCAATAATCGTGTAAGTTTGGTCGGCAATCACTGCTTTATAGCGTGTTTTTTCGTGCGCCATCCGAATCATTTCCCCCTATTGATAAAATTATTATCTAGTGTACCATGAAATTAATGATTTAACAGTTGTACACAAATTTTCTTATATTTACCTTATCATTATATGATAAACTTTGAAAAAATGCTATGTCTCGTCCCCAACTGAACGACAAGGAACTATTGAGGGATCTTTCATCTAACAAGCATCTAAATTTATTAATTTAACTAAACTGGAGGTACATAATGAGTAATATTATCATCAAAGTAACGACTGCCCAAATGGAAAAAATGAAACAAGCTTATCTTTCTTATCTTTTACCTAAAAAAATTCCTTATACCGTATTTGCTGCTAAAAAAAATGGCACGACCATCACTGCATACACCTCAGGAAAAGTCATGTTCCAAGGTGCAAATGCCGAAAAAGAAGCAAGTCAATGGGGAAAGGCTGCTTCAGCAAAACCCAAAGCTGGAAAAACAGCTGCATCTTTGCCTAAGAACATCGAATCTTTATCTGTATTAGGAAGTGATGAAGTGGGAAATGGGAGTTACTTCGGTCCATTGACAGTTTGTGCTGCTTACGTGGCCAAGGAGCAACTAACACAACTAAAAAAACTAGGCGTTCGTGATTCAAAAGAATTAAAAGATCCTCAAATCATTCAATTGGCTAGTATCTTGAAGAAGACGATCCCTTATCAACTTTTAGTACTCGAGCCTAAAAAATATAACGAGATCCAACCGAAATACAATGCTGTGCGTATGAAAGTTGCTTTGCATAATCAAGCGATCCATCTACTGCTGAAAAAAATTGCTCCTGTCAAACCAGAGGCAATCTTGATCGATCAGTTTACACCAGAAAGCAATTATAAAAAGTATGTCCGTTTGGAAAAAAATCAAGTGCAAGAAAAACTCTATTTTGTGACTAAAGGAGAACAATACCACTTAGCGGTAGCTGCGGCATCGATCATCAGCCGAGCAAGTTTTCTAGAAGAATTAGCTAAAGAATCAGCAGAGATCGGTCTAGAGTTACCTTCTGGCGCTGGAACAAAGTCGGATCGAATAGCTGCAAAAATCATTGAAAAAGGTGGCATTGATTTGTTAGCAAATTATGCAAAATTACATTTTGCGAATACTGAAAAAGCAAAAAAAATGAGTTTATGATATCCCTTTAACGCTTTATTCTAAAAATAATAAACGTTGTTTCAGAAATCATTCTATAGGAATGAAGCGTTGAAGCAACGGTCATAAGACCTCTTAAAATAGGCTATCCAATTGGTCATTTGACCTTAAGAGCATAGCCTGATCTCTTAGATAGCATAAAAACTCCCATCACAGTAGAATAGAACTTTTTTCCACTGCGATGGGAGCCAATTAATTAGTCCCAAACGTTAAAACTTAGTATGTTTTACCCATTAATAACCAGCAATTTAATCAATCAACTCCCAAGGTCCCCATTGTTCAGTACCTGGTTCTTCCCCGCTTGTCCACCATTTCGCTTGATAGTTTTGCCCTTTATGAGACACCTTATCGCCAGCTTTGTAAATATTTGTAGCACTCCATGCTTCATATTTTGATGAAGATGTGCTATCTAGTGTTGTTACACTCAAAGGTTGACTGTGTTCTGAAACATTACCAGAATGATCAAACGCTTTTACAGTATAAATGTACGTTGAACCAGCCATTAAATATTTGTCAATATAATTGGTAGTAGCTGTTTGACCAACTTGTTGTCCGTCACGATAAACATAATAACCTGCTACTCCTTTATTATCCGTCGAAGCGGTCCAATTCAACGTCACGCTTGTCTCTGTCACATTTGAAGCTGTCAGATCAGTCGGAATAGATGGTGCTTCTTTATCTTCTGGATCTGGTGTTGGCGTTGGTGTTGGATTAGTTGAATCCTCTCCATAAATCGTTTGTTGCGAGATATCTATACCGGCTTTGGTAATTCTTTGTGCTAGATTTATAGAAGCAATATGATCAACGGATACATCAGTTGCATTTGATTTTAATCTAAACACATATGTCTCCCCTGGTTTAAGCTCTCTTCCTTCATAAACCCCACTTAAATCGATCGTCACCGTTCCATTTGAGGTTGAAACCTCGCCTGCTTTGTAATCACCACTACTAAGAATTTCATTTGAATTCAACGCTAAAGTGTATCGTGGTAATTTAATTGTCTTGTGAGAAGATTCAATAGCTGATAAAACGTCCGAATTTTCATTTAGTGTTTCTTTATTTTTGATGACTAATTCATACCCTTTTGAACTGTTTTCAGAATAAGTAGAAATCCCTACCTCGACATTTAGATCACTTGATACAATTTTATGCTCTGGAAGTTTTTCTGTACCAAACAACCCATTTTTGATTGCTTTGGTCAGTTCATCTCTTTTCGTACTCGTTGTTGGCTTATCTTGCGATTGCATCCAAGAGATTACACCACCTAATTCATGCTCTTTCACATATTGCGTTTTGTAATTAATTGATTTTACATTGTCATAGGTAAAGAACTCTTTTGAAACTTCGCTGTATAAAAATGGTGCTTTGGCTGTATCATCCCAATATTCTTTTAGAGTCGGGATTTTAGTTTTTAATTCATCAATGTTTCGGTAGGACCAAACTCCACCTGCTCGGCCACCATCCCCAAGTGCCAGAGAATGTTCATTGTCCGCACCATATGTCGGCGTTTGGTCTGCATCTTTATTGCTTTTTTCAGCAGGTTGGAATAATCCAGGAGTATTTGGGTCTGTCCCTTTAGCTACTTCATTCCACCCACGAGTATAGAAAGCTGCACCAATAACGATTTTTTCTGAAGGAGCCCCATGTTCTTTCAAAAAGCGAACGGTCTGATCAACGGATAATCCATTTGCATAGTTCGGGTCGTTAGGATTACCATAAAGCGCAGTATGATGACCACTTGTTGCACTCCAAGCACCATTCATGTCATAAGTCATCATATTCGCAAAGTCAACTACTTCAAATAGTTGTTTGATGTCAATTCCCTTGTCCAACATTCCTTGGGACGCAGGTAATGCTACAGAAAGTTCATAAGTCTTACCTAATTCCACTCCTTGTTTATCGATCGCCGCTCGAATATCTTTTAATAGTAAAATATAATTTTCTTTATCCTCTGGTTTTGCGTTAGGTGTTCCTTCATCATTTTTGTTGTCGACACGATCAGGCTCACGAACATCTGCTGGATATTCCCAATCAATATCAACGAAATCCATGTTGGTATATTTTAAGAATTTAGTAATGTTTTCCACTAATTTTTTTCGTTTCGCAGGACTAGCTGCAACTTCAGAAAAATCACCCGATTTTGACCAACCACCTAATGACACGCCAATTTTTAAGTTTTTATTTTGTCCACGCAAATTTTGAAGCGCATTCAACAACCCAGAAGCAGCATTTCCCCATCCGACTTCTGCTTCACCTGCTGGCACGCCTACAGCGGCTTCTTTATCTGTAAATTTCAACTCACCATTACTATCAAAATCTAAAAAGGCATAATTTAAATGCGTCAATTGGTCTGCGGCAATATCTTTAGGATAAAATTCTTGTTCTCCTCCCCAAATCGACCAATCACCATAATACATCACATTACGATAAGACGCTTTTTTTGTAATTTCCTGAGCTTCTTCTGCATGCACATGTTCTTTGTGGCTGAATAATGGCGTTGTCAGAGAAATAACAGAAGAAAATAACATCGCTGCCAAACTAATTTTTTTCAACTTTTTCATTTTTAACCCTTCCCCTCTTTTTCTATACGAACTCCCCTAATGAAACTTATTACCCATAAAATAAATCAGTTATTTTTAATAAACCAACCTCCTAAAAAACAAAAAATGATAACCCTTACAAAACAAGGTTAACATTATCTTATCAAAGCATCAAATGATTTGATATTTTTGTATTGCATATTAACATTTATATATTTATAGTTATCTAAAATAACTAATAAATATCCCTATTCTCTTTTCTCTTTTTCATCTTTTTTTACTGCTTTATTTAAAATAACTATTATTTTTTATTTTTATATTTATAAAAGAACAAAAAAAGCATTTCGCCAAAATAAATTGGACAAAATGCTGCGAATCTTTTTATGTATGATTTGTTCATTTTTGAATGTATCCTCTTAGAGTTGGATCTTCCTGATTCTTTTCGTTTCATCATTAACATTTAACTGAAAACTTTTTCAACGAAATTGACGATCATATTTAATCTGCGATTCCTGCTCTCTAAAACAATTTAATGTACGTAAGTATCGTTTAGCCGATTTTAAATGTTCAGCTAGTGGTTTTTTTTCTCCAAGATAAGTATAATAATTAGCTAACACGACTCTTTTTACCTCGTCTTTAGTGATGGTCTCTAATTTTAGCTTTTTGATGGTTTCTTTTGCAATTTTGACTGGCATTTTTTGTAAGAAAAAGTAATTGACCAGCGCATGTATATGCCCCCCCTTGGATCGGTTCTCTTTGATTAACTCATCACAACGTTTCCTTATGTCCCTTTTCCCTTTGTTGATCTCATCTGCTGAGAGTTTACCATCAAAAATCGGTTGAAATAATGGAATCTCATAACGATCACTTAATCGATTACTGATTCTTCTACTTGCACCTATGGAAATCAATGTATTTTCTATTTCTTTCCTTTGCCAGAGCCAATCATCCTTTTTTTGTACGATATGATCACAATACTTCTCAATGATGCTCACCTTTAATGCATCTGAAGAAACCGGCAAAGGAAAATCAAACGCATCAATCACATGGAGTGTTTCCTTTAGTGGTCTCTCTGTAAATAATAGAAAATGAACAATAGCCTTCATTCCTTTTTCATTACCTAAATCCTTTAAAAAAGAGTGACAACGATTCAACTGTCCAGATAAACGTCCAGCTTTTGGGAATAACTCTTCATTTACATGGTTATTGATCAACGTGACTAATTCTTGATTCGCTCCCCTTAAGGCAAGGGCATTTTCACTTGATTTTTTCCACTCAATGAGCCCTAATTTATTAAAAGATGCTTGGCACTCCTTAACAAGTCTTACTTCTTCTTTGATAGTCAAATAACTATTATCAAGAACAACATTTACTTTTGAAGGGATTTTTGTAAAAATTTCCTCAAGAATATCTGGAGGCAGCTCTTGAAGCACAAGATAATTCCGTGTTGCCAATGGCTCAAAATGTTCACAACGTTGGACTACTTCGTCAATGAGTTTTTGAGACGACTTCATCTTCAAAGAAGGAAGCAAGGTGACATTTAGTATCTTACTCAATTGATCGATCTGCGTTCGATTCATTCCTCGTAAAACAAGATATTCCTCACATTTTTTCTTTCCAACAGTTCCCTCAGATCCTATCAACATCGATTGGCACTTGTACACTTCCTCGAATTGTTTCTGTAAATAAAATTTATTGATAGTTTTAGGAAACCTTAGATCTCTAAAAATTTTATCAATATACTTGGGCGCTGTATTTTGTAACAATAAGTATTTTTGAATCGCTACAAAGCCTATTTTTGGTCCTAAGTCTTCTAAAAAAGAATTGCACCGATCAACTAATGTGCTAATTGCCCCTCTTTTAGTCATATCTATCATTGGGAATATTGATTGATCGATGTATTCATTCATTTGATGAAGCTGTTGTAAACTAGGATAAATTAAAATAAAATAATTCTCGAATTTTTTTCTGCCCATTTCTGATCCTAATTCTCGAACAAATTGGCTATATTTTATATATCTAGTTAAACAAAAATGGAAATTTTTTCGGTCCTCATCATTCATAGAATCTTTTATTCGCTCTATGACTTCGATATTGATTGCAGGAGGGAAATCTTCCAACATAAGGTAATTATTGACTGATTTAACTCCATTTACTTTGTTTGGATACCAGTAATTTAAAAAACTTTGGCAATATTTGACTGCTTTAGTTATTTTCTCCTCCTTTGATAAAGGTTCATCTTTCAAGGAAGGCAATAAATTGATGTTTAAAATTTCTCCTATCCGATTGAAAAATTTACGATCTACTCCTTGTAGAACTAGCCGATTTTCTACTTCTGTTGCCCCCATATTATTATAATAGAGCGTTGTAACGAGAAGGTCTTTATACTCTTTTTGATTGATTGTCTTGGGTAATTGAACTTCATTAAGTATATCCTTCGCTCTGTCTGCTGTTGTATTTTGCAACAATAAATAATATTGAACAGCTAATAATCCTTCTGTCTCACCGAAATCCTCTAAAAAAACATTACATCTTTTGGCCGTCAAAGTAATTTGTTTAGAGTATCTGGAATTCTCCCATGTAGGAAACAAAAATTCTCCAATTGTTGCACTTATTTTGTTGTATTCAGATCGAGGAAGTTCATTTATAATGAGTTGATTTTCAATTGCTTTTATCCCTTCATTTGTGCCATATTTGACCAATGTTTCATTGAACTTTTTATGTAATTGTTTTTTCTTTTCTATCTTTTTAAAAAATCCATGTTTGTTCACAGTTCCCTTAAAAACTAGTCCTTCAACAATTTCTTTAGTCAATTCTGGACTCAGGTCATGTAGCACAAGATAATTTGTAATAGCTTTTTTTCCTATCGCACTATTAAAAACATTTAGCAGCGATTGACAGTATTGAGTGGCTTCGTTAACTATCTCTTGCTGGGTTTTATCCTTAAATATTGGTAAGAAATCCATCTTCTTGATTTGACTGACTGTATCTATAGACTTTCGATTTGCACCTTTCACTAATAAATGGTGTTCGATACTTCGTTTTTCATCTATCTCTTTGATTTTCTCTAATAAATAGCAAACATAACTATCCCTATCTAAATAGAACAAAGTTCTTTTCATTTCTCTTTCCCTTCTCGTTTATTCATTGAGCTTAAGTATAAAGTGGAAAATAGGGAGAAATGTTCCTTTTTTTTCAAAAAAAAAAATTTATTGAAATCCCCTAATAGAAAAGCCGCTTCAACTAACGAATGAATCCCATCCGCAACATCAACACAAAAAAACGGTGTGCAAGTGTTCGTTCTTTGAAATGGATCTGATGTTTTGGAGACAGCAAATAGTGTCTCCAAAGCATCAGATCCATCCAATCGAACGGAGCTTACACAACCGTTATTCGTCTCAAGCTAAACAATAACCCCATTTAAGTATAGATCGATCAAAGTCGCCACATCAAAAGGCTGTTCCTCTGAATGACCAGATTCAGTAATATAAGGGGCTAGCAAAAGGAAAAAATGTTTCGCTGCCAGTTCCTGTGTGACGTTTTTTCGTAATAGTTGTTGATGATTGGCAAAAATCTTTTCAAAAGGTTCCCGATAATTCTTTTTCCATAAACAAAACAAATGATTTCTTGTTTCAGCTGAAAGATTGAGCTTCAAATCATGCAGCATCATAAACAAATCAATGAGATGGGTTTCGATAAGATATTCAGCCATCTTAGTCAACGTTTGTTGAAAATCATCGGCACCCGTTGCGGCGATCTTCCTCAAATCGTCCCCTACTGTTTTCAAATGTTGTTCCAGAACTGCCTGGTAAAGTTTTTCTTTGTCACTAAAGTAATGATAAAGATTGGGTTGGGTAATCCCGGCGTTCTTAGCAATTTCACGAGTAGACGTGCCGAGATAGCCTTTTGACATAAACAAATGATTGGCTTCATGTAAAATCTTTTTTTGCGTGTCTTTGTTATAGCGATGAACCACATACACACCTTCTTTTTATGCTTATTCTGTTTTTTCTTGAAAAACACCGTCTTCCATCATAAACACTTTATCACATTTGTCAATCAGGCGTGTATCATGGGTGACCATAATGATGGCTTTATTTTTTTCTTTCGATTCTTTCGCTAAAATATCTACGACTTCTCTTGCTTTTTCTGAATCTAAACTGGCTGTTGGTTCATCTGCTAAAATAATGGACGGATCGTTGTAAAGCGCTCTAGCAATGGCGACTCTTTGCCGTTCTCCTCCTGATAATTCTTCTGGATATTTGTTGACCAATTCGGCAACACCTAACTGTTCAAATAGTTCATTCGCTTCTTTCTGACGATTCTCATGTTTGACTTTATCCACTAATATCAATTGCTTTTTGACCGATAAAAATGGAACCAAATTAGACGCTTGTAAAATAAATCCGATTTCCTTAAAACGTAATTTTACCCGCTGATTCTCAGGTTGAGCACTAAATTCTTGCCCATTGATCAAAACAGACCCTTTACTAGGCGTTTGTAAGCCACCTGCAATGGTCAAGAAAGTACTTTTTCCTGAACCAGAAGGACCGATGATCGCAACAAATTCGCCTTTATCTACACTAACATTGGTTTTTTTCAGTGCGTGGACGATTTGATCACCATCTTTGAAATTCTTTTCGACATCTTTAAATTCGATTGCTTTCATTTTTTTCATCTCCTAACCAATTGCCTTCAATGGATCGATTTTTACAATTGCTCGTACCGAAAACAGCGCACCTAAAATGGCGACCACTAACATCAAAACACTGATAACTCCGAAAAATAACCAATTACTTTGAAAAGGTACGGTATCTGGTAAAAGGAACGAGGTCCCCACTGTTCCCAACAAGCCAAGACCGATCCCAAAGAATGAGAGTAAGAAGGTTTGTGCCACTACTGAGCGAGCGATAAACCCTCCTGTCATTCCTTGCGCCTTCAAAACACCAAAAATATTGATTTTTTGCATGGTCAACACATAAATGAAAATTCCGATTACAATCGCTGCAATCACGATCAAAAAGCCGATCATAAAACCAAAAGTGAGTACTTGCGCACTATAGCCAGGTAATTCATTGATAAATTTAGAAATGCTGATTTTTTCAAGATCATTTGGTAAATCATCTATCTGCCCTCTAACAACCACCGCGTTGATTCGAGCATTCTCACTTGTATCTGTTTTTTCAAAACGAATTTCTTGGTAAGCATCAAGTGTTGTATATAAAACTGGCGATACATTGAACTTCGCATTTTCGGTAAATCCAGTTAATCGAAAGGTTTTGTCACTACCAGAAAGTTTAACTGTATCGCCAATTCCTAGACCATACTCTTCTTTTAAGCTAATATCACCCACTGCTTCATCGTTCCCAACAAAGGCCTTACCTTCAACAATATTAGGCATGATAAATTGATCTGGATCAATACCAAAAAAACTCACATTGATTTTTCCTGCCTCATCGTTGTCTTTACTGGTTACGACACCTGGTGTTTGTGCCAAGTAAGCCACCTTATCCCCTTTTACTTCTTGCGCTGTCTTTTTCGTGATCATTGACATCCCTAGGTTCGTATTGGCATCTTTTGACAGTACAATATAGTCTGCCTCCCACTTATCGACAGCCGTTCGGTTATCTTGTGCCAGTCCATACGCTAAACCGGTTAAAAAAAAGACCAAATATGCAATTAAAAACATCACCCCAGCAACCAACGCATAGCGTAATTTTGAATGTATGATTTCATTTAATGCTAAAAACATCTAACTCCTCCTTTAAAAGTTTATCCAACAATAATACAAGTTTATCACTTGATAAATTTTTAGAGGAATAATCTGCTCACAAAAAAACGGTAAGGCTAAATAAGTTTGCCTTACCGTTTGATTATCGCTATAAAACTGGTTAATATCTTGTTGAAATTTTCTTTCCTAAAACAAGCACGATCATTCAAAAATGCTATCCAAAGTCACTATCTGTTCAAGCTATTTTGCTACTTAATCCCTATTGATAAACCGATTTTTTGTCTTAACACATGAAACGATTTTCTCTCAATTTTGCGTTTTTGATGTCTTCAACAGTTTGAGTTCCAGCTAATTGCATGACCATTTCAAGTTCTGTTTTGAAAAAATCAAATACTTGTTTGATTCCTGTACTTCCTCCTAAAGAAAGTCCATAAATGGCTGGTCTACCAATGGCAACTAAATCAGCTCCTGAAGCAATCGCTTTAAAGACATGTTGCCCTCGTCTAACACCGCTATCAAATACGATCGGTACACGTTTATCCACAGCTTCAGCTACATAGCGTAATGAATCAAAAGAAGCTGGACCACCATCTAACTGTCTACCACCATGATTGGAGACCCAAATCCCTTGTGCACCAGCATCAAGAGAACGATACACATCATCTTCTGATTGTACCCCTTTGACATAAACTGGCAACTCTGAATGAGTCGTAATAAATTCGATATCTTTTGGACTTAATTTTTGTTTAGACGATTTATAGACTGCATCCATCGTTTGACCGACTCCCGATTGGTAAGCTTGAACGATTGGCATGGGCAACGGAAAAGTAAAACCATTTCGCCGATCTGTTTCACGATTTCCGCCAACTGTTGCATCAGCTGTTAAAACAACCGCCTTTGCTCCGTTTCTTTTTGCCATCTCCAAGATATCCAAGTTGATCCCATCGTCCTTACTCATATAAAACTGAAACCACTGAGGAGCTTCAGGACCACCAGCTGCTCTAATTTCTTCCAAGGTACAAGAAGCGTAAGAACTAGCTGTATAGATCGTTCCAAATTCTGATACTCCTTTAGCCGAAGCTTTTTCAGCTTGTTCATGAGCTAATCCATGCGCTGCTACTGGTGCCATAATTATTGGTGCGGCTAATGTTTCATCAGAAAAATAGGTCGTTGTATCAGGTAATTCCACATCTTTCAAAACATGAGGGATAACCAATTGATGATTAAAGGCTTTTTGATTTTCTCGATAAGTAAACAAATCCCCTGCACCACTACTGATATAGCCATATCCACCACTAGGGATTACTTGAGTAGCTGCTAATTCCAGATCTTCCATATTGATGAAATCAATCATCCCTTCATGTGTACCAGCTTGATAAACTTTTTCCATAATAAAGCCTTCTTTCTCTCGAATTAAGAACCATAAATTTTATGATAGCGTTTGCATTATTATCGTACCTCTCAAAAATGATACAGGCAAATAATCTGTTTGAACTCTAGCAGTAAAGTAGTAGTAAAATAATAGAGAGATTTTCTAGGAAAGGTTCTATTTATGGTTGAAAAGAAGAGACTAAGCCAAAACCTGCCTCAGCCTCTTCTAGCATCTCTAAAAACAGGCTTACTTCTATCCTCTGGAAATCGCCCTAGAAGAAAAAGGTATAGATTGTCAGAGGGAACTCCTGCTTCATTTGCGATGCTTATTTTTCTGGAATATAAGCTTCTCCTTGAGCGAATAGCACTGCTTCTCCACCAATCATGATCCTCTCCCCTCGTAACTCACAATCAAGGTAGCCACCTCTTGGTGAAAGCTGATGGGCAATCATTTTTTTCTTACTTAATTTATTTGCCCAATAAGGAATAAGATTGGAATGAGCAGAACCGCAAACGGGATCTTCATTGATCGTTAATTTCGGGAAAAATGTACGAGAAACAAAATCTTCCTTCTGACCACGTGCGGTCACGATCACACCAACGCCCAAATCAAAATTTTTAATAGCTGAAAAGTTTGGTTGCAACTGTTTTACGGTTTCTTCATCTGTCAGTTCAAAAAATAAATCTCGCGCTAAATAAGCAGCTTTGATTTTTGCACCGATCGCTTTTTCGTATTCAGGTAAAATTGCTACTTTTTTAGGCATGATACTTGGAAAATCCATATAGTAAGTTTCTTGTTGTTTTGTCACAAAAAGTTCGCCACTTTGACTAGTAAATTTGATTGTTTCTTCCTCTACCCCATAATAATTGAACAAAACAAACGCTGTTGCTAAAGTAGCATGTCCACATAAGTCGATTTCACGATCCGGAGTAAACCAACGTAACTCATAGTGTTCCTCCTTTTTGACAGTAAATGCTGTTTCAGATAAGTTATTCTCAATAGCAATTTTTTGCATCACCGTTTCTGGCAACCACTTCTCTAAAACGTAGACTGCTGCTGGATTCCCTTTAAACACTTCTTGTGTGAATGCATCAACAACATAATAACTTAACTTCATTTTATTCAGACTCCTTAACTTTTTGATAAATATATTCTGCACAACATAGATCTTCAATCGCTAAGCCAACGGCATCAAAAATCGTGATTGTTTCTTGTTGGTCTTTTAATAATCTTTTTCCTGAAACCAATTCACTTAACGAGCCTGAGATCGCTGATTCTGATAATTCTCCTTCAGCAATCGGAATCAGTAGATCGCCACTTTCTTTCATTGCAGCTCCATAATCATCGACATAGATGGCACTGCTTTTCATCAACTCACTAGTGATTTCACGTGTATCTGGTGTAAACGTACCAATAGCATTGATATGTGCACCAGGAGTAAGCCATTCTTTTTTCAAAAACGCCTCTTTACTAGGTGTTAGTGTACAAATGATCTCAGCTTGTTCCACTGTTTCTGCGAGTGTTTCTCCACTTGAAAATTCAATTTCCGGGTATGCTGTTTGCATTTCCTCAATAAATTGTTGACTTCTTTCTTTACTCAAGTCATAGACAGATACTTTATTGATTGAACGTATAGCACAGATCGCATTCAAATGCGAGCTTGCTTGTTGTCCAGCCCCGATTAAAGCTAATGATGCCGCTTCTTTTTTCGCCAATATATCAGTGGCTAAAGCGGAAACTGCAGCGGTACGAATCCAAGTGACTGCATTCGCGTTGATTAGCGCTACAGGTACACCGTTTTTAGAATCAAATAATAGAATTTCCCCCAAATGTGAAGATAGTCCTTGTAAATGATTATCAGGAAATGCAGTAATGATTTTTGCACCAAAACAACGATCTTTACCAAGATAAGCAGGCATCATCGCAAAAACATTTTTGTTTTTACCATCTGGCAAAATCTCTACCATACGTGTATTTTGACTAATTTTTCCTTCGCCATAATCGCTAAAACACTGACGCATTACTTCAATTGCCTCTTGAAAATCTAATCGTGATACTGCTTCTTCAAAATCGATTTTTCTCATAAAAATCTCCCCTTCACATCCATATATTATCATTGAATTATATACATTCAATAGTATAATTGTATGGAATACAATTTTAGAGGTGAATAAAATGCCCATAAATTCTTATGAAGATTATCCGATCACTTGGCGACCTGATAAAACAAAATTAACCCGCCCCATCTATAAATCTCTGATCCAACAGTTAGAAGAAGATATTCTTACAAGTAAGTTACAAAAAAATACCCAACTTCCTTCTCAGAGAGAATTAGCCGACTATTTAGATATCAATTTTACAACTGTCGGTCAGGCCTATAAATATGGTATTGAGAAAGGTCTCTTATACACCAATATTGGAAGTGGTACGTTCGTTTCCCCTAATGCTTTTACTTCAATCACGATTTCAACCAATCAAGTAGCTGAGCATGTGATTGATTTTGGATTAGTTAGTTCTTTTGAAGACTGCAACCATCTTGTCCTGCCTTTTATCCATTCAGTCAGTCTCAACCCCAATATCGTTGGTTTATTGAATTACCGTGACCCTATGGGAACCAATTTTCAATTAAAGACAGCAGTCGAGTGGTTACAAACTCAAGGGGTCCAAACAACGATTCATCATACCGCAATCGTTTCTGGTGTTCAAAATGGTCTTGCTGTGACACTTGCCGCCTTTTTTTCTCCTGGAGATCGAATCGCTATTGATCGATATACCTATTCCAATTTTATTGAGTTAGCGCATTTGTATCACTTAGAAGTAGTTCCGATCGATTTTGACCAAGAAGGAATGAAACCTGAATTATTGCTACAAGAGTGTCATAAAAAGAAAATAAAAGGGATTTATCTGATGCCTTCTTGTAATAACCCCATTGGTTTTCAACTGTCTCTCCAACGGCGTAATGAATTGAAAGCTATTATTTCCAAAGAAAAGTTATTAGTTATTGAAGACGATATTCATTCTTTTTTAACGACCCATTTTCAACAACAAGTTTTGCCACCGTTTCAACAGCTGCTACCTGATCAAACCATTTACTTGTCAGGAATGACCAAATTCATTTGTTCAGGTCTTCGTGTAGCCTATCTTGTATTCCCAGAACGTTTAAGAGAACGAATTGAACGTGCAATCTTTAATATAAACGTCAAAACATCTGGTTTAGATGCAGAAATCATCACTCAAATCTTGCACTCACCAGAAACAGTCCAGAAAATTTTAACAACAAAATTAAAGCGAACAGCCGAAGCAAATGACTGCTTTGATGCGTATTTTGATTTACCCCGCCCTTCGAATCCTTATCCTTATTATCGAAATATTCCGATCCGAGCCGATATTTCTCCCTTAGATGTAGAACAACATTTTTTGAACAAAGGGATAAGAATTTATCACTCGAATCGCTTCACTAGTCAACAACAAGCTGATCCTTTTATCCGAATCGCCTTATCATCCAATCATTTGGAGATTTTAAAGAAAGGATTACGGATCATTAAAGAAGAAATCGATGCTTATTTATGATTTTTTAGTTTCTATTCTTAGGTATACTCAAAAAATCATTCAATCACTGACAAACAAAAGAAGATCCATCACTCCTTTGATTTAGAACGTCTTCTCTTGTTATTGCGGTTCATCATTGAATCGATCATTTACTCGTAGTAAAAAAGTTTAGCACAACTTCATGCTCAACTTTTTTACTTCCTTAAGTAAGCCATTCGAATTGATTCGCCGTTCTTTCGATCACTTGGATAGCTGTCTTGACCCATGTTCCTTTAGAAACGTGACTTAAATGACTTGCATAACTTGTAGTCAGCTGTTTCAACGTTTGTTTCTTCTGTTGAAGTGTTTGTTTGGTCAAGTTTTTTCTATTTTGCGATGTGGCATGACTTGGTGTTGCAACAATAAGCCGAATGAGTTGTTTTTCCAATGTTTTTTGTAATTCTTCAAACATGTTTTTCTCCCGTTTCGTTTTTATTAGTTGTTAGATTCTTTCTCTAAAGTGGAATACTTCTCTACTAATGGACATTTAATGCGACATTCGATCATTCTTTTCTCTCTGCGAAAAATCACTTCTGCCTCTTCTTTGCTATCATTTAACAAACGATAGAACTGTTTTCTGTGGGGGGAAACATCAAAAAATGAAAAATCATGGAACTGGTTTGCTAAGTGATTTAAGTAATGATCAAATTTACTTTTCTCGTTCTTTAGTTGGTCGAGTTGATTTTCTAATTGTTTTTTTTCTGAATATAACTGTTTTTCCATAGGTTGAGACTGTCCTTCACCTTTTTTCATCCATAACCCCTCCATTTTATGAAAGATATTGGGACAATGTTTTATCTGTCCTCACCTGTTCTTCAATGGTGGTAACTATCTGTTTCAGCAGCGCATCTAATTCATGTTGGACCTTTTGCAATAGGGTTAGTTGTTGTTCATATGTAGCCACTGGCTGACGGACTAGTGTGTACTCTGTCACCTGATTTTCTGCCAGAATAGCCATTTTTTCGGTATCATTCAAATGTTCACCCCAGCGGTTCGTATCCCGTTTCGTTTGGCTCCAAAGAAGATTAGCCTGTTCAATCTCCTTGTTTAGCCACTTGACCACTGTGTCTATCTCAGATTGAATCGCTTGTTTGTATCCCAAGGTAATCGTTCTCGCTTGCATCGCATCTAAAAAAATCTCTTGTGAAGAAGAAATACCTTTACCACTGTGACGAAAATGATGATGAATCTCAGCGAGCCGATCCAACTCTTTGCTTGTCTGATGTTTTGCTAATTGGATAATCCCTTTAGACTGTGTCACTAGATTCCCATCTTGATCAAATAAATAACCGCCCAACATATGCTGTTTGCCCAACTTCACTTTTTTAGATGTTACTTCAATTATTGTGCCCACTTGTTTTTTTGTCAGTGAATACCCGATCGGTACTAAATCTCTTGTGTCAATAAAATTGAAAATCTTTCCTTCATTCGTTAATTTATCTGCTGTTACTTGTTGTCTGGGATTTAAAATACTGTAAATGTTGGGGCCTTGGTAGAGATATACCCCCTCTAGCCGATCATGAAAAGCAGTCGGCAAATCTGAAATAGCATATTGTCCATTCATTGAACCTAAAGAATGGCCATATACTGAAACTTTGGCATTGGGATACATTTGCATGGTTTCTTGTAATGTATGGGCAGCAGACTTTAATTGCGGCATCGCAGTTGCTCCTCCTGCATTGATCACTTGGACAGCCGTAGGAAGATTATTTACTCCCCAATCTCGCCATACATCTCCAGGATTTACCAGTATTTTATTGATCCCTATCGAGCCTTGATAAAGGATAGTTATCTGTTTCACTTCTTTTGGCTTTTGCACTTTTGGATTTCCGTCGGTAATGATAAAACTTTTTTCTCCACTTTTTTTGTTATCTATTATCTTTGATACATAACCATATGTTTGACGATTCACTGAAATTTTTTTGTTCACTTCGAGATTCATATAGCTTTGGCTTATCATTCTTATTCTCTCTTCATCAGTCATCCTCATGACTGATCCGCTCTCTCAATCAGCCTATCTAGTTTTTCTGAGAGAACTAATCCATCATTCACTAATTGGTTCCTGCGCTCATTGACTACCAATCCTAATGTTAACTCTTTATCTTGATTAATGATCAATTCAACGTTGATTCCTCCTAAACGATTAGGTTCAATACTTTCGTAATCAATTTCATACGAATGGACGATTCCTTCAGCTGCTAATGCTTTGGGATCTAACCGTTTTAACTCAGATTCGATCAGTTGCGCTACTCGGTCACTCTTAATCATATTGACCATTTCTTCATTAAGCTGCTTTTGTTTCATGTACACAATCCCTCCGATTATGATTACTGCTATCCCTAAAATTTTCATTAAACGATACAACATTTTTTGTTTTTTCATAAATCCTCTTCCTGTTTTCTATCTATTTGACCAACACGTTCGTCATTGTCTTTTCATAATAGAGATACGCAAGTACTTGAAGATTTTTGTCAGATAAACCCAATTTTTTTGTTGATCTGGTTTCTTTTACGATTCATGCTTTTGGGTTGATGAATTAGCCGAGTACACTCGTGACTTTCATCATGGGTAGTTCCTGCTCAATTAGAAGAATGTAAACAAAAAAACATAGATTTGGAACAAACGTTGTTCCAGATCTATGTTTTTCTTATCGATTAAAGTAAGGAAAAAATTATTGTCTTCGTTCCTTAAGAAAATAGTTGCATCAAAAATCCTGAAATGATCAAGACGATTGCACCGCCTAAACGATTTCCCATTTGCGCAAAAGCAATTAGTTCCATTCGATTAGCCGCAGATAATACTGCTACGTTCCCTGTACCACCCATTGAGTTGTTACACAATCCAGCTGTAATGGTTGATTCAACTGGGTACAAACCGAACAAACGTCCCACGAATCCTGAAGTGAGCGAGATTGCTACAACACTTGTCAAACATAAAACAACGAATTGCCAAGTTAACGCTGAAGCTAAGACATTTAGATTCAATAGCGCAATCCCTATTCCTGCAAGGACAGCTGCTGTTAAATTCTTAACGATCAGATTATTGAACATAATTGCTGCATCCTCATAATAATCAGGTAAGAGATTTGTAATTTTACAAATCACGACAATGATAATCATGAATGCATACGCATGGATTTTTGGCACAAAGTAGTTGCCGATTTGTCCTAAAATAAAGAATGTCAATGACACCATTAGACCTACACCTAATTGGGGGATCGATGGTTTCACATTCCGTGGTTTACCGTCACCAAGATCGCCTTTTGCCATAAGTTTGCCTTCACCATTCAATTTAGGCATTGATTTTCCTGCACGAGCAACCAAAGCTGCTCCAATGATGGCTAAGACATTAGTCATTGCTGTAGCTGGGAGTAATTGAGAAATAATAGAGGAAGCATTCGTTCCTAAGACGTTCGCATAAATCGTAGATAATGGAACTGCGCCAGCTCCAACTCCTCCAGCCATTGCTGGTAAAGAGATATACAGTACGGAACGTCCAAACCCATTACCAATTAACATTCCAACTAGACCAACAGCAAAAAACGAGACAATCATTGAAATAAGTGCTACTGGAATGAAACGTACCGATGCTTTCATTAGTAAATTACGGTTCATCCCTAAAATACTCCCAGTGATTAAAGCTGCGATATAAAAATCTAAGAAACCCATGTTACTTACAAAATTTTCAGTAGCTTTCACCACGTATTCTGGTAATATACCAAAAGTCGCAATTGCAGCTGAGGCAAAGATCGCAAATACGGAACCTCCACCTAGATAACTTCTAACGATTGGGATTTTTGTACCAATAAAATGAAATAAATTCCCGAATATCACTAGAACAGCGATCGGACCAATCATATTCGTTGGTAATTTCCCAAGTGCCATTGCAACGATCAGGACTAATACCATAATAAAATAGATAGGAAGACTTACTCCAGTAATCTTAGTTGTCCAAAATCCTTCTTTTGTTTTTTCTTCAACTTTTGTAGTTGATTCTTCTCTTTGTGTCATTCATACAGATCCTTTCTGAATAAAAAAGCACGGTGAAAGGCTGAGGTACGTTGAAAAATAGTTCAATATCTGATTTTTATAGCTTCTTCATCAGGTGATTCCCATTTTTCACCTCGTTGCATCTAATCAGCTGCTTTCCTTTCACCGATTAACGTACTCTGTGTATGATTGTGCTCAACTAATCCTTCATTCACTTTGTTTTAAAAATTTGGTCAAGCTTATTTGTCTAACTCTTGGTATTCTGGTACCCATTTAGCAGATTCCACTGCTGCTTTGATATCAGTGATTTCTTCACGATTCAATTTTTGAGAAACAACAGATTTCGCTACTGTTTCTGCAATTGTTTGAGAAAATTCAGTGATCTTCGCAACTGGAGGTAAAATTGCTGCGCCTGGTTTTGTAACATCAACGATTCCACCTAATGCACGACTTGCTTGAGAAATGATCTCAGCATTCACACGTGTAGCCGTTGAAGCAATCAAACCAAGTCCTAACCCTGGATACATCAACGCATTGTTTGCTTGTCCGATTTGATAAGTTACTCCTTGGTATTCCACGTCTGCTGCCGGAATCCCAGTTCCTACTAATGCTTTCCCATCAGTCCATTCAATTAAATCTTTGGCTTTCGCTTCCGCTAATTTCGTTGGATTAGACAATGGCATGATGATTGGACGTGGTGTATGGCTTGCCATTTCCTTAACGATTTCTTCCGTAAACGCACCTGGTTGAGTCGATGTCCCAATCATGATTGTTGGATGAATTTCTTTTACGACCGCTTCTAAAGTTGTTAGTTCAGCAGAATTAGTAAATTCAGATCGTTTTCGAGCAAAAGGAATTTGTCCTGGAGTCAAACCTTCTGTATCTTCAAATAATAACCCTTGTTTGTCTACTTGATAAAAGTGTTTTCGAGCTTCTTCTTCTGATACACCTTGACGAATCATTTCGTCTAATAGAATATTGGCAATACCTACGCCCGCAGTACCGGCTCCAAAAGTCAAAATAGTTTGGTCTTTCAATGATTCTCCAGAAATATTCAGTCCACCTAGTACACCAGCAAGAACAACAATCCCTGTTCCTTGGATATCATCATTGAAAGTAGTGATTTTATCTTCATATTTTTCTAAGATCGTTGCAGCATTTCCTCGTCCAAAATCTTCCCAATGTAGTAATAGTTCTGGGAAAAGATCCGTTGCTGCATCAACGAATTGATCGATAAATTCATAATATTTTTGTCCTGTCACACGACGATGGCGATTTCCTAAATACAATGGATTATTTAGTAATTCTTCATTATTTGTTCCTGCATCAATCGATACAGGTAATACTTGGGCAGGGTTGATTCCAGCAGCTGCTGTATAAACCATCAATTTACCGATCGCAATATCTACACCATTGACTCCCCAGTCACCCATACCTAAGATTCCTTCTGCATCAGTCACCACAATCAAGCGAATGTCTCGACCGTCCGCAGCATTTTGTAAACTTGCTTTGATATTTTCTGGTTCATCAATTGAAAGAAACGCAGCATCTTGCGGTTTTAAGAAAATTTCATTGTATTGTTCGATTGAATCCGCAACGACTGGATCATAAACAACTGGCATAAACTCAACTAAATGTTGTCCCATTAATTTATAGAAGAGTGTCCGATTTGTATTGAATAAATTCATTAAAAAGATCCGTTTTTCAAGATCACTTTGTTTACTCAAATATTGTCCGTATGCTTGAATCGATTGTTCCTCTAACGTTTGGACTGTGCTTGGCAACATACCTGTAATCCCATATTTCGCACGTTCTTCTTTCGTAAAAGCTGTTCCTTTATTTAAAAATGGATTATTTAATAAGTTTAATCCTGTCAACATAGCTAATTCCTCCTAGGTTTTAGTAACAAGGGAAGTATAGGCGTGAGAAAAGAATATAGTCAAAACTAATACCTACCATAAATTTTATTTATATGTCACTTTTCCTTATAAACTATATTTTTATGAGCATTGCATTTGTATGACACTCTCGTTGAATACAATGACTCGCTTTCTGGCTCCATGACCAAATGAAGGAACGACCAACTACCGCGATTCACTTTCTTATTGTGTTGGTTAAAAAAATAAGATAAGATGAGAAAAATCTTTTGATTGGGGAAAATAAATGAAAGTATTTATCACAAGACAGCTACAACCTGATACCAAGCAAACGATCCGTGAATTGAAAGAACAGATCGAACAGCAGCGTCACTGCCAGTTTAAACTAGCTCCTGATTTTGCTGAACAAACGAACGACCAGATCCGCCATGTCCTTTGTTTTAAAGAAGAGACACTTATTGCCTATGCTTTTTTAAGTTTTTATGATGAGAGCGAACTAGAAGTGACAATGATCGTGCATGAAAATTTGGCTTGTTTACAACAACTACTTGACGAAATGATGGGATTTGCTCAAACCATCGGCCGAACAACGATTCTTTACATCACTGATCCACATGACCTTTTTTTGAAAAATTACATTGAGTCGAAAAAAGAATTGAACAAACAGTTTACTGAGTATCGGTTGATTCTTCAGCCAAACAAATTTAAACAGCTAGATTCTCCTTATCGACCACAAAAAGCTACTCTAAAGGAATCTTCCTTAATTGCCCAACTCCAATTAGGAGAAATTGGGGCAACGGTTCCTCCATTGTCATCTGAAGATTTAGAGAAAACAGTTGTTTTTCATAAAGAAAATCAACTGATTGCTTGTGCCCGAATCGAAGAGGATCTATCTTCCTATGGTATCTACGGCTTAGTCGTAGCACCGGTTTTTCGTGGTCAAGGGTTAGGTAAACTTTGCTTGAACCGTTTGATCCAAGAATTATTAATCAAAGAAGAAAAAGAAATTTATTTAGAAGTCGATGCAACCAATCAAATTGCATATGATTTATATGTAAACATGGGCTTTGAAAAGAAAAGTACATTTGATTACTATGTTTGCCAACTGACTAAATATTGAAAGCTGTCACTCCAAAGTATCACTAGAAATAAAACAGTTTTTCAGTTAAGGAATGCTCTATATAGAATGGCTTTATACGTTTTGATGTTGGTGAAGTTCACCAACATCTTTTCATTTTTCCCCCTTCATTTCCCTCATTTGATCCCTCCAGTAAAGAAAAACAATCAAATGTGTCCTCAATAAATATCCTATTCCATTCCTCACATCTACTAAGTCCTAATTCAGTTGTTTTAGCATTCAAATTTCCCCTACTAGAAATGTGTCCTCCATTCTTATGAATCCAGTCGTTATACTAGTCACTTCTTATTTTTTTCGACCAACTATTATTCTCTAATAATAAAAACAAAGAACCCTATCAAAAGACTAAATTCTATCATTGACATTAGTACGAATTCGTATTATTATCATAAGTACGAATTAGGATTATAAAGGAGAGGTTCATAAATGGCTGAAAAACACACGAATCAACGAATTGGAAAAATAACTTCTACACTTGATGGTGTTTATTGGAAAATTTCAAAATTATCTGGTGTCAAAGAAAATTTATTTTGGCTCTTATATGTTTTAGACGATGGAGAATTCCATTCACAGAAACAAATCTGCGAGGATTGGTCATTTCCCAAAACAACAATCAATACGCTGATCAAAGAATGTGAATCAGATGGATACATTACTCTTAAAAATATTCCTGGGAAAAAACGTGAATTACAAATCTGTTTAACTGAAAAAGGTCTCCTCTATGCCCAAGAAGTATTAAAACCGGTATATGAGATTGAAAATAAAGCCCTTCAAGAAACTATGAAAATTGCACCAACTTTTATTGATGATTTTGAGAGATTTTCCAATGAACTCTTTTTCTCTTTAGAAGATTACTTAAAAAGGAGAAATGAATCATGAAAAAATTATTTTCCTTCTTAAAGTCATATTATAAAGAAACTATAGTAATGATCTTATGTGTTTTCATACAAGGATTTGGAACATTATATATCCCTACCCTCACTGCAGATATTGTGGATAATGGTATTCTTCAAGGGGATTTAGATTATATCTGGAAAATTGGTACACTGATGATTTTGGTAGCACTTACTATCATGAGTTTTTCCATCTTTGGTACTTATCTTTCTTCAAAAATTTCTGCCTATCTAGGCCGTGACCTTCGAAATGCGTTATTTCAAAAAGCACAAAATCTATCAATAGATAAATTCAATGATTTCGGACCAGCTTCAATGATCAGTAGAAATACCAGCGATGTAACAAAAATCCAAGAAGCTTTTTCTTCATCAGTTGAAATGCTCTTACCCGCTCCTTTCATGGCAATTGCTGGATTAGTTCTCACTTTTTCAAAAGATACTGGTTTAGCAATCAGCATCATGGGAATCATGGTGGTCATTCTTTTCTTAGCTTTTTTAATTAGCAAAAAAGCGATTCCTCTTCTAGCAAAACAGCAAACGCTTTTTGACAAGATGAATAAGAATATTAGGGAAAAAATTACTGGTGTCAGAGTCATTCGTGCCTTTAATCGTATGGACTATGAAAAGAGCCGTATGGATAAATCCTTTTTTGACTACAATAAAACAGCAGTTAGTATAAATAAACTATTTGCCATCCTCATGCCGATCATTACGCTTATCATGAATTTTTCTACATTGTTGATTGTCTATCTAGGAAATATCAGGGTAACCAATGGATCAATGCAATTAGGAGATATCATCGCCGTCATCGGATACTCTTCTATCATTCTTATGTCATTGATCATGGGACTTGCAGGAATCACTAGCCTTCCGAAAGCAAAAATAAGTGCTGATAGGATACTAGCTGTTTTAAATGCTGAGGAAGATGATTCCTCAGAGACTTCTATCAATGACACTGCTGAAGTAACGGAAGTAATCAAATTTGATAAAGTGTCTTTCCGTTATGCAAATGCTGAAGAACCAGTGTTGGAAGACATTAGTTTTAGTGTAAAGAAAGGTCAAACTACAGCTATCGTTGGAAGTACAGGTTCTGGAAAATCAACAATCGCAAGTTTACTTATGGGGTTTTATCACTCTTATACAGGAACTATTTCCTATAAAGGGAAAAATATCAAAAATTTATCTAGTGCAGCCCTCCGAGAGGAAATTGGCTATGTGCCTCAAAAAGCTTTTTTATTCAGTGGCACGATTTTAGATAATCTTAAACATGGTAAGAAAGATGCAACAGATGAGGAAATCACTCATGCTTGTAAAATTGCTCAGGTCAATGATTACATTAACAGCTTAAATGATAGATTTGAAACATCAGTAGCACAAGGAGGAAATAATTTTTCTGGTGGACAAAAACAAAGACTAGCCATTGCACGTGCATTAATTAAAAAGCCTGAGTTATATGTATTTGATGATAGCTTTTCAGCCCTAGATTATAAGACGGATGCGAAACTTCGGTCACTCTTGAAAAAGGAAACAAGAGAAGCCGCTATGATTATTGTAGCTCAGAGAATCAATACAATTATCGATGCCGACCAAATCATTGTTTTGGACGAAGGTAAAGTAGCAGGTATTGGCACCCATCAGACTTTATTAGAGACTTGCTTACCTTATAAACAAATCGTTGATTCTCAGTTTAGCAAGGAGGATATCGCATGAGTAACACGACCGTAAATGGAAATCCATCAAAAATAAAGAGTGTGAAAAAAACAACTTCTCGTCTGTACACTGATCTCATGGGACAAAAATGGAAACTACTATTAACTCTTATAGGTGTAGGGATTAGTTCGTTACTGAGTATAATTTATCCTTTGTTATTAGCTCAGGCTATCAATCTTATTGCCCAAGAAGTTCAATTACCTGTACAAACAAGTAACGCATTTACAATAGGCATACACTCAATGAATACGTTGCTGCTATTGCTAGTTGGTATTTTTTCCGCCAGAGCTTTGTTTAGTTATCTGCAACAATATGTCTTGGCAAGTGTTGCAGAAAATGTCACGCTTTCAATGAGAAAACGAATTAGTGAAAAACTGAATAGAGTGCCACTTCGATTTTATGATACACATAAAAAAGGAGATATATCCAGTCGTATCACTAGCGACCTTGAAAAAGTTTCGACAACCTTACAAGATGGAATTTCTCAACTGCTTTCTTCATTTGTAGCAATGATTGGTGCCTTGTTCATCATGTTTATGATTAGTCCTTTGCTGTCTTTGATTGTACTAGGCACTGTGTTCTTGAGTCTGGTAATTGCTTCAATGTTCACGAAAAAAACACAGGTTGCTCATGCTGAGAACCAGAAAGCTTTGGGAAACATGAATGCTCAGATCGAAGAAGCATTCACAGGAAATATAATTATTAAGGCATTTAATATCCAAGATGAAATGATTCAGAATACTGCGTCTTTAAATGAAGATCTGTGTCAGAAAGAAAAAAAAGCAAAGTTCATTACTTACGTCATCAATCCAATCATCCAATTTATGAACCATTTAGGCTATGTTGTAATCGCAATTGGCGGGGCAATTCTTGTTTTAAATGGAAGTATTTCAATTGGGTATATTCAAGCGTTTTTACAATATATTGAAAAAGTATCTGAATCAGTGTCTACATTTGCCTATATCTCTAATTCACTTCAAGGAGCTATTGCCGCTGCTGAGCGGATCTATCAAATAGAAGATGAAATAGAAGAAATTCCTGAAACGAACAAACGCATTAGCTTACCTAAAGTCAAAGGACAAATGCGTTTTGAAAATGTTCGTTTCGGCTACAAAGAAGACATGATGTTGATGGATAACATTAATATTGATGTTAAAGCGGGAAGTAAAGTAGCCATCGTTGGTCCTACAGGCGCTGGCAAAACAACATTAGTTAACTTAATCATGAGGTTTTATGAATTAAATGGAGGTAAGATTTCTATCGATAATGTCAATATAACGGAAATGACTCGTCAAGAATTGCGTTCGATCATTGGGATGGTTCTCCAAGATACTTGGCTATCCTCGGGTACTATTGCTGAAAATATTGCTTATGGAAAAAGAGATGCTCCAGAAACTGAGATTATCAAAGCCGCTAAAGCTGCACGAATCGATCATTTTATACGTACCCTTCCTGATGGTTATCAAACTATCTTGGATGATGAAACATCAAATATTTCTGTTGGACAAAAGCAATTACTAACTATAGCTAGAGCTATTCTTGCAGATCCAGCAATTCTAATTTTAGATGAAGCAACGTCTAGCGTAGATACACGTACGGAAGCTGAAATTCAAAAAGCAATGGATGCCCTGATGAAAAACCGTACTAGTTTTATCATCGCTCATCGCCTTTCAACGATTCAAGATGCTGATCATATTCTGGTCATGGACAAAGGAACGATTATTGAACAAGGGAATCACGAAGAATTGATTCTTCAAAATGGGTTCTATGCTGATTTATATAATAGCCAATTTGCAGCCTAATCTAAGTGCTTGGTATCAATGCTCTTTCGACGAATGAAGAAACTAAATTATTGCAAGTAACGTATGGAGGAAGGTATGAAGATTTCAACAAAAAATGCGCTAACAAATGAACAAATCAAAACGGTTATATACAAACAATTTAAATATTCTGAAGTTACGAGTATCAAGCAATTTAAGGAAGGAACGCTGAATACAGTCTACCTAATAAAAGGCACCCAAGAATTACGCAACGGAGTAGTATTAAAGACTGCACCTGACGAAAGTGCTGGTTTACCTTTGTTAGAAAAAGGCGGACTTTACACAGAAGTTTATGTTTATCAGTTGCTCCAAGATCATCATGTCCCTGTACCCAAAATGTATGCATATGATTTTTCAAGAAAAGTGATTCCTTATAATTACATTCTATTAGAGTGTGTTAAAGGAAAAACTTGGTCCAACTATTTTTCTAATTACTTGCTTTTAAATAAATCAAGACCTGAATTGATGAAAAAACTCGGGAAAATCAATGCTAAATTACATGGGATTGAAGGCAAATGGTTTGGCTATATCAAAGAAGAACGTCATTATCGTTACACATCTTGGAGTGAAGCATTCACAGCTATGGTTAGCGATTTGTTAGAGGATGCTCGAAAGCACGGGTACAAAATTCCGTATACTGAAATCTTATCTGCTATAGAACAAAGAAAAGAACTGCTGGATGAAATTCAAACACCTAAGCTTGTTAATTATGATATGTGGACTGGAAATATATATTTAGCGCCCAAAAAAGAAAAGTTGACTATCTCTGGTATCATTGATTTTGAACGATTCTTTTTCGGAGATCCATTAGCCACATTCCCTTCATTCATGTTAGATAGATTAGAAAAAGATCCAAATTTCATCTCAGGTTACAGTAAAGTGATAAATGATCATTTTACGTTTAGTCAAGAAGATAAGATTAGGCTTGTACTCTATGATATCTATACTCATTTGGTAGAAATAGCATGCACCTATCGCTATCCGAAAATTATAGCGGAAATATACCGATACTATCTAAATTCAAAAATTAAAACCTTTTTAAAAAAATTGAGCAAAAATGAATATGTTATCAAATAAAGAAAATTCCAACTACCAAAAAGGATTAAAATACCTTAAAAAGATGAGTCTAACCAATCTATCTTAATGAAATATTTCTTGAAACCAAAAAATTAGGATGAATATAAAGGGTGAGGAAGCTTATGAATAAAAAAATAAAATTTCGTTTTGAAAACAATCAGTCTAATGATAGTTCATATGAAAATAAACAAATAAAATGGAGTTCATTAAATAAGACCGCCAAAACTAACGGTCAACTATTTTTCATAAGTGATATTGATAAGTTAGAAATGGACATACAAAAATTTGCCTATGTGATTGATAAAAAAATTGTTGAATCTGAAGAAAATGCTTTGACTTTTCTGAGCAACAATCCTGAACGAATCCCTTGGTATATCAAGAAATTAAAAGAACAATATGAGAATTGGAAAAGTTCATCAAAATAAGGGCTTGCGAATACTCTAAGCAATTGAGAATTTCTCTCTTGCTTGGAGTATTTTATTTTTCAGAAGAAACACATATTTAAATACCTGTTATAACTCTATTCTTCTATTGTATTAGATGACATACATTCATCAGTTGGCTGTTAACAAAAAAAGGACACCGATGGTTAACCTTAGCCAAGCGACTAAAAATAAAGCAATTAAAAAACTTGCAGCACATCTAAACATTTAATGAACTTTGTTTGAGTGTTTATAGACACAAAAAGAATAGGATACACTTCATATTCGATTACAACAAAAGTGTCCAGAAATCCCTCCATTTCTGGATACTTTATTTTTTAGAAAATCAATTCATTTCGTGTTCTGTCATTTTTATGTTTAATTGCCATAGTTTTTTCTAATTATTTGTCATATTCATAGACAACAATAGCCACAAAAGCAACTAATTTTGAAGATAGATTGAGATATTTAAAAATCAATCATGGAAAATTAGTTTCTTTTGTCACTTAGCGCTGAATATTTATGTCATTTATCTAGAAAAATGACACATAAGTATTCAAAACTATTTAGATATACTCAAATTATTGATCTGAAGACAATAACATATTTAGCAAATAAAAAAGCAGATCCTACTAGTGAGAGATCTGCTTTTCCTGATTTGTGTATTATTTTTTTGGAAGAAACGATGTTTTTGAAGAATAATTTATCTTCTACTTTTATGTTAGCATATAACATATTATAAACAATCAATACTATAAACTATTACCACTTTAGTTCCTCAGATCTAGGAAATTTTTAATTTCAATTATTATTTTAAGGTTGAACTCCAATTTCATCTGATTTTATAAAACTTTGGAATGCCGGAATTTGCTTAAAAGCTCTTGGATAACCTGGACTAGCATTTATACTGGATATTTTCATTGTTAAGTCTACTTGGGATACGCCAAATATTGGCAATAAACTTCTTAAATTCGATTTATTTTTTAGCAGAGTAAGTACTTTTATGTTTCCGTTTAATCTGTCTAGAAAAATATACAATATCGGAAACCAGGTATACGTATCTATAAGTGGATTTATCTTACTCACATAATATAAAAACATATCAGCCTCAATCATCGAATTAAATTCTTTTTCAGTAGTTCTTTTCTCCATTTTTTCAGCTATTATTGAAACTCTGCCACTGCCTCTTTGAATTTCTCCACCCAATATAATCCGAGGTGGTATCCTCAAAGCAACAAAATAAAAATTATTGCGCTCAGATTTACTATAAAATATATGGTTTAATATACTTGATAAATTATCCCATCTTTTAAACTTAATAAATACTGACGTTGTATATATGAACAATTCTGTCAATAAGAATTTTGCTGCTTCTGGAGCCAACATATCTTGTGTTTCCATTTGCATAATTTTATTGTAAAAGTCTTCAAAAAATTCACTAATAAATTCCGAGTCAACACTCTCTTCCTGTACAAAAACATTCAATACTTTTACGAATGATTGACGAAATGGAAGTGACTCATCTACCATTCGTAAAGCAGCAGCATCATAAGATTCACCAGAATTTTCTTTTACTTCAAGCTTATCTAGTTCTTCAATAAAAATATCAAAATAATCTTTAAGTGCAAAAACAACTCTTTTTGTACCTTTACTTAGCGCATACTCTACATCATCAGCTTTTCTTTCAATCTTAAAAGTGTTGATTCTATCTTCAACAATATAAGAAGGTGCCTTACCTAATTTTGGTTTTGTACGTAAAGGTTTTTCATATATATCTCTAACAAGCTGTTCGAGTCCTTGCTGATATACTTGATCACTAGATAAATCAATATATATACGTGACTTAACATAAGTAGGTAAAAAAGCTTTCCCAGTATTCTCATCTTTCTCAAAAATAATCGGTATAAATTTATTTTCCCCTAAATCTTCGTATAAAGAGGGGGTAATAATTTGAGTTTCCGCACCTACACCCCCTTGTCTTTTATTTGCTTTTTCAGCATAAACTCTATCTGTTATAATTAGCACTTTGTCCAAAGAAGAATCAGTAACTATTTGTTCCATAAATTCATATTTATCTTGTCCAGGCTTTAAATCCCATTCATCTAATATTACGTCTATACCTAGATTCACTAACTCTTCAGCTAATCGTATTACCTTTTCCTTGTGTTCTTCATTTGACCAACTATACGATATAAACACCTTTTTTGTTTTAATATTTTCCAACAGTATTTCCCCCAATGAATATGTAATTAATACTATATATTTAGCATAACTTACTCCTTCTATACCTAATATAGATTATATATAAAGGATAAAAATAAAAAACTTCTACCCTCATAAAAAAACAGAAGCTTTTAAACTTAATAAAAACAAGTAATTCCTAATTTCCTATAAAAGAAACAACAAAAAGAGAGACAGCAAAAATAAGACTATAAACACCTAATTTTCTTTCATTCTCATACGCTTTTTCATCTAAGTCTAAAGGGAATGAACAAACGTTCAATGGATTATCTGGATGTTCTTCTAAATAATCATTCCAAAAACTATTCCGTTCTTTCAAACTAGGTTGTGTCAATATAAAAATAGAAATTAAACAGAAAGTAAGAGACAATAACACAAACGATAGATTTACATCTTTTGTAAAAAATGCAATTATAAACATCGCTATCATCCCTATAAATGAACCGATTAGAGCAGTCATTTGAAGGTTATGTTTCAAACCACTATTAAGGTATAGCTGTTGGTAGTTAAATATTTTTATTTGACGATATTTGAGATCTTTCTTTGTGAGTTTTGGAAAACTCTTCTTTATATATTGTTTTTTCCTAAAGTTCAATCTATGCTGTACTATAGTAAATTTCATTATCATAATAAAACTAACAATCATAGTAATTAACATAGCCAGAGAAAAAATAGAAAAAATTAATTTAATGAATGCCATTTGTTCACCTCAATATTCTTATAAAAAATAATTATAACAAATATTAACTATGTAAACATTAATCTATAATAATTTTTTCTTTTTTGTTTATTAAGTCCAATTAATAACGGCATCTTTTACAGCTATTAAAGAAAATCTTTACAGTAATAACATCAAGTTACTATTGTAAAGATTTTCATCTTATTTCTTAAATACTCATCACTTCTAAGATGTACCCAAATGCTGTAGCTAGTACACTAACTATTGTAGCTAGAGTGACCCCTGATAATATAGCAAGACCAAATACCGCCCCTATTACTAACATAGCAAGATAATTTTCCTTAATAAATTCCCATAATTTTCCAAAAAGTGTTTTCACATAACTACTTATCTTATTCATATCAATTTTTACAGTAAATCCTTGACTGACTTCAATTTTTTCAGAACTAGTTTCTTCGTCTTCAATCACTGCGTTCATGTCTAACACTAAGTTATCCTTTTCTGAAGACAAGCCAAAGCTTAATCGCCCAGCAGAGATCTCTCCACCAATTCCTCCAAGAGAAGAAATCACTTTTGCTTCTAAAGTATCACCTAAATCAATATTTCCTTCTATTTCTGGTGTACCGTTATTAAAATTCACTACCAACATTGATGGATCTGGATCAGAAATTTTTGTTGAAGATACTCCTGAAACTTCAATAGCGCCATAATCAACCAATAGTTGTTCTTTGTCAAACTCATAAGACGTATCTAATAATTTTTTGTTTAAAATATCCCATCCCATTGATTGTAATAAGGCTTTTTCTGCTTCATTTTCGCGTTTATCTAAAGAAACTACTCCTGAATCATTGTGTGAAACTGCCACTTGATCGACAAAAATCCCATCGATTCCATTTGTTGGTTCTGCAAACTGGTCAAACGTCCAATTGGTTGGTTGCGAAAACCCGAGATTTCCTGACCAACCAGTTGACATATTCGATACATAACTAGCTACTGCTCCTACCTCTTCACTTACTCTTGTACAAACATTCCGAGTACCATAAACACCCATAGAGTACTTATTTCCGGTTGTTCCGGAACGAAGTAGGGAAGAAACACCTTGAAAATAAGGAATAATATTCGTCGTAATATCGGAATCTAAAGCATCAACATCTACCGCAAAATAGATAATTGTATCGCTTGGCATCCCTAGTTTAGTTGCTGCTTTAATAGCTGCTTTAGCATCAGAAATCCCTTGAGCTGCAGTATAATAGGAGACTTCCGGATTATTATCTTGATAAATTGGTATAATTGCCATCCCTTTACTGATAATATAATTTGCTTCTTCACGTGTTAAATACTTCGGAACAAAGTCATTCCCAACTGTTCCTGTCAGATACCGCCCAATATATTTAATTCCGTAATTATATAAATATTCGATTTGAGGTGTTGTTAGCTGTAAGGCGGTATCAACAGCTTCAAAGCTCCGATCAGAAGAACCAGATGAAAGTACTAATGACATCATCGTTTTTAAATCGGGATAGCCTTTTTCTACATCTGTCAACATCATAAATTGTTGAAATAGGATTAAATTTAAAATCATAGGCCCATCTAAGCTACCAGTAAATGATGCAGTGCTAGGATCAATGGCTCTTAAATTTTGATAAAGAGCGTATTGAATTAATAATACCAAATCATTATATACTTCAATTTGGTGATTTGCCGCCAACGTACCATAAGTTTCTTGTGTAGCCGGCCCAAAATTACCATTGGCCACATTAAATAAACCAATCTCCACTTGAATACCATAAATCAAGGCAGTATTTGTGGCACGTTGATAGATCCCGTCACAAGGCAAGATTCCTGTCCATTCCGAATACTTTCTATTTAAAGTTTGTTGCATCTCCCGTGTTCGTTCATCGCCTCCTTGAACTAATACAAAGGCACTCATATCAAACAAGGCTTTGGCCCACATTGAGTCTAACGTACTGGTTGGATTCTCAAATCCAGCAGCTATTTTCAAGCCTTTAGTTGCATCATCATTATCGAGCGTATAAACTGTGTCAAATTTCCCATTTCCCATCCCTTTACAACGAAAAGCACCATCAATCAATTTTACAATTGGGCTTTCATACGTATTAATTAAGTTGGGCGTCACTTGCTGATCCCATAGTGCTGAAGTAGTCTCACCAAAATTATTGACCAGTTCTGTAATACCTAACTCATGTTGTACTTCACGAATCAAACCATAGACCGTATCCCATCCAGTACGGCCATCTTCCGGAACTGAACCAAAACCAAGTACATTTCCATAAGTTTTATTCAACCATTGTTGTACTTCTAATACCCATGGATCTTCTCTTAATTGTTTATCATTTACGTTCATTTTTTTCACTCCTAAAAATTTTTTTTGATTCGAATCACTTAGATATGTCGGAGATTTTCGTCATTTGTGACTGGAAATAGAAAAAAATTTTCTTTTTCCAAGTATTTCTTGAATCTCCACTTCATTCACTCAATCTTTTTCCGCATACGTGTGTTATATTCTTCAAAAAACAAATAGCTCACCGCTTCAGCACACGAATATCCGTCGACAAACAAAGGAAAAAACTGCGCATCATCAGGAGCAATTACCTGATACTTCATTAAAATCTCTTTGATCATCAATGCACTCTCGTCTAAAAAACAGGTTGGAAAGCAGTCATTGGACTCATCGATCATTTGCCAATACCCACTTGCATAAGTAATGCCCTGTTTATCGTTGGTTTTCTCTGATTTTTTCTTGTATAAACGCCAAACATTTTTTCTGCAATAAATAATCGATGGAAAAAAACATTTTTAAAGTTAAAATCATTTTTTGTTTTTCTCGAAAAGCTTCGATTGCTTCCCAAGTCACAAAGAGATAGGCACTATAAAATCTTCAAACTAAATGTATACGCCTACATTACTTACTGAAAAATGTGGATATTTTGCACTTTTTTAAATACGAAACGAAATTCAACAAAATTATGTCTAAACGTCTTTCATCTTGTTCTTTTACATAATCCTCTACTTCTATGATTCGTTCTACCCAAAAATCCATATTTCCCACTCCAATCGTCCTTTTGGATGGGTATGTCGCAAAATAAGTGTAATAGGATACTCTAGGGCTCCTCTTTTTGGATAAAGTCGCCGTATTTGTTTTACTGGCTCTATAATTTATGGGACTGATGAAACCGAGTTGATTGTTCAGACTCAGATTTGATTTTACTCCACTCATCAGTCCTTCTTGACAAAGAGCCGATTTTTAATAACCTTGGTCAAAGCAAAACAAAAAAAACTGAACCCTTATCCATCAAGGGTTCAGCCGTCATTTGAAGACTATTCTTCTTCTTCAGCCATGAACGTGTTGAATACTTCTTCAATCATGTCCCATTCTGCATCAGTTTCGATTTGTTCTAGTTCGCCTTCTGTGCCGTCTTCATTTTCGACATAAGCATAGGCTTGTAACTCAACATCTTCATCTTCTGGTACACCAGCTGGATAAAGCAATACGTAGTTACGGCCAAATTCTTCTTGTCCATCAACTGTTAATAAGATTTCATATAATGTTTCGTTTCCTTGATCATCTACTAAGGTGATATGCTCGTGCCCTTCGTGATCGTGGTCATGTGTGTGGTTATGTTCTGTCATAAGTCTCCCTCTTTTCATTGAAATTAAAATAATTTTTTTCCTGAACCGTCTAAATAATTTTGTAAAATCATGACAGCAGCTAATTTATCAATCACTTTTTTTCTTTTAGCTCTTGATGTATTGGCTTGCTCAACTAACATTCGTTCAGCTTGAACTGTGGTTAGTCGTTCATCTTGATATTCAACTGGTAACGAGAATAATTCTTTAATTTTTTCTCCATAAGCCATTGAGCTTTCTGCTCTTGGTCCAATTGTATTATTCATATTTTTAGGTAAGCCTACGACAAATCGGTCTACTTCGTATTGATCGACCAGTTCTTTCAAACGGTCAAAGCCAAACTCTTCCGCCTCTTCATCAATACGAATGATCTCTACTCCTTGAGCGGTCCAACCAAATGGATCGCTAACAGCAATACCAACTGTTTTTGAGCCCACATCTAAGCCCATTACTCTCATATACTTACCCCATGGTTTGTTAGATAATCTTTAACAATTACTTCCATGATTTCATCGCGTTCGTGACGACGTATCAAGTTTCTTGCATCACGATAACGAGGAATGTAGGCCGGGTCTCCAGAAAGCAAGTAGCCAACAATCTGATTAATTGGATTGTAGCCTTTTTCTTCTAAAGCCCGATAAACGATCGCTAATGTCTCACTTACTTCTTTTTTACGACTATCGTCAAAACCAAAACGTACGGTTTCATCTGTAAAACCCATGATTCTACACCTCTTTCCCGCAAGGTATTCATTTACCTTCTACACTTTTATTTTACTCGAATTACCTTAAAACTACAAATAAATCTTAAAAAACTTCCGGTTAAATTAATAAACAGACTTCTCATTACTTTAACATATTTGTGATCAAATGTTCAGTTACTTGATCGTATCTTAACCAAAGTATACGCTATATTTAAATAAATATAAGCTTTTTCGATAATTCTTCAAAAAGTTCATACTTTTTTCGTATACTATCAAATGTCATTAGCTATTTTTTTCTCGCCTGTCCGGTATCATAGTTGATTTCATAACCCTCTTGAACGTTATAAATAAACACATTAAATTTTATTTTTTTATCTTCAATACTTTCTGCTTCTAATTGTACTCCTCTGGCAACTAATTCATCTCCCTTAAAATGTGGAGTAACACGATAACGAACGTGATGATTGGTTTCTTTGATATAAGCGGCAATATCATTTTCATGGACTAGCATATACGGCGCATTTAATGAACGAGTACCTGTCATCAAATTTTTGATGTTGTTGTTTTGTCCAGTCAATTGATAACCAATCAAATGGCTACGATTATAAAGCCATTGGCCATCGCTTAATTTTTTTTGTTTCCAACCAGTTGGATCAATATACAACGGCTCGCGTTTTTCTTTGGGAAAAAGGTCTTTTCCCAATAACGCGTTGGCCGCACCTACACGGTTCAATCGATCAATATTTGAATAGCTTTGCCATGTTCCTTTAGCTAAGCTCAAATCTTCTTCAGTGAAATCCGGACGATTCTGATTGATCTCAATTTCTTGATGCTTCCCATCATATTCTGGTACGTCTGCTACTTTTGACGCTTGTGGGGTTGAGTCAAATAACCCAGTAATTTGTTGAACGATATCTGAATTTTTTTGTGTTGATAGTCCTAGTGCCCCTGCTAAAACAGCAACAACCACACCCATAATGGCTTTTGTTGATTTTTTCTGCATTTCTTTACTCCTTTTCTAAACAACTATTCTAAACTTTAACATACGTTCCCCTTTTTTAAAATATTTAAACTTATTTTATTCCATTTATTTCTACCTTTAATTCTCTATACTAAGTAAAAATTGATCTCTTCTTAAAAAGAATACGTCATAAAAAATCATTGATCTTAAAACAGTATGTTTTCACTTAATCAAGCAAAAAATACCTTGTGACTCAAAAACAAAAAACAGTATTGATCAAACAAAATGTGATCAATACTGTTTCTCTTCATTCCTATCGTTCGTTTAAGCGGGTGACGGGAATCGAACCCGCGACATCAGCTTGGGAAGCTGGGATTTTACCACTAAACTACACCCGCATCTTACAAAAATCAGTATACGCCTCTTTCATTTCATACTCAAGTATTTATTTATTTCTCTTTTATTTAGTCATTTGTAGTAAAATAAAAGCAACAAATGAACTATTGGAGAAAATATTATGACAGAAAAAGAGTTGGATTTATTACTTGATACTTGTTTATTAGCTGGCAAAATCATGATGGAAAGCAACGCTGAGATGTACCGAGTAGAAGACACAATGAGCCGAATCGCTCTTGCTTCTGGCAATTATCGCCTGGTCAGCTATGTTACTCAAACGGGTTTGTTTATTGGTCTTGACCGTACGTCAACCATTAGAATGGAACAAATCACCAATCGCTCCATTAATCTGGAAAAAGTTGTCAATGTCAATAATCTTTCTAGAAAATATGTTGCTGGTGAGTTAACTTTGAATGATCTCTACATTGCCTTACAAGCCATTGAAAAAGATCGGTCATTTTTCCCAGTATGGCTTCAAATTTTAAGTGCTGCGGTGATTAGCGGAACGATCATGGTATTATTTGGTGGAGAAATGAGTGATCTACCAATCACTTTGATGATCGGCGGTATCGGCTATGCGATTTACTTATATAGTTTAAAATTTTTTCGGATCAAATTTTTGTCAGAGTTCTTATCTTCCTTGTTAATTGGTCTTACAGCTATTCTCAGCGTTCGTGTCGGATTAGGTGCCAATCAGGATTTGATCATCATCGGTTGTGTCATGCCCCTTGTTCCTGGAGTACAGATTACAAATGCTATTCGGGATTTACTAGCTGGACACTATGTTTCTGGAGTTTCTCGTGGTACAGAAGCCATGATGACTGCCACAATGATCGGATTTGCGATTGCCTTTATCTTCCAACTTTTTTATTGAGAAAGGAACATGATGATGTGGAATCTATTTATTCAATTTTCTTTTAGCTTTTTAGCCACAGCGGCTTTTGCGATCATCACCAACGTTCCTAGACGTGCCTTGATTTGTTGCGGGCTCTCTGGTGCCTTTGGCTGGATGATCTATTGGGTATGTGTGGATTTGGGTGGTACGCCGGCTTTTGGTTCGTTACTGGGTTCTTTAGGTGTTGCATTTATCAGTGATCTTTTTTCTAAACGATTAAAAATGCCTGTAACCATCTTTAATATCCCTGGCATGGTACCACTAGTTCCTGGAGGTCTGGCTTATCAAGCAGTGAGAAATCTAGTAACTGGCTCGTATCAGGCAGCTGCAAGTTATACAGTTCAAGCGATCATGATTGCTGGTGCTATTGCTTTAGGACTCGTTTTATCAGAGGTCTTCAACCACAATATCCGAAACTTCAAATTAAAACGAGAAGCCATTTTTTTGAAACGAAAAAAAAGAACAACTAAAAACATTCATAAATGAAAAAGTAACGGCGAAAATAATCGTGCCATGAATAAAAAACCAAAGTATCTAGAAAATAGGCAAGCTACAAGCTATTTTCAAGTACTTTGGTTTTTTATTGTCACATCAGTTGTTTTTGTCACTAATAATTTTAGTCTTTGCTTTAAAATGACCGATACACATATTGATTTTTAGGTGCCTCGATTTTGGTTAGAGTATTGACCTCTACAACTGGAATGTCCCGTTTGAAGGGTTCATAGTAGTCAGATTGGATGGTGCCTTCTACTTTATACCACTCATCGTTTTTGACATTCGTTCCTTCCGGCATATGTGTCAATAGACCGAATACACCTGAGTCAGCAACGCAATGGATGATTCCAAAACGGAATAAGAAATTATCTTCTTTTTCCCCATCTGGCGTTTTATACACAAAGCCTTCATAAGAGATTTTTTTCCCAATAAATTCACTTGGGTAATTATAAATCAATTCCATGACTTCCAAGTAATTCTCATCAGTGATCTTAATAAGCTGTTTGTCATCATATTTTTCTTTTAATTTTTTCATCTGATCCAAATAGTCAGACTTGTTAAAATAAATGCTCGTATCAGGCTTTAAATATTGTGTCTGCATTTCAGGGTCCCCAACCGACTCCTTACTTATTGGAAAATTGAATCCTTTTGCTTCCACAATCGTCGTATCTAAACTGACTGTCGGAAATAAAGTACCGACAATAACAGGTAAAGCCAACAGAACATAAGCGATCACTCGTTGTGAGGGTTTGGTTAACCCGTGATCGTGATCATGATCGTGGTGATGGTGTACTTCTTCATCTACCTGTTTTTTCCCTTTTACTGAATCACTCTTGACCCAAATATACAATTGGACCAATGCAAGTAAAGCAGATAAAATCATCGATAAAATAGCCAAATAACGATAATGAACATTGATGTACTGATCTAATTTCCCAGATACTTGTAAATACATCATTAGCTCAAAATAACCAGATAATATCAAAAATCGTATCATACTGCTCCTCCTAGATAAATAATGTAAAACCAATCACACTAACGGCTATCAAACCAATGAGCATCAAAATAAAGCGACCATTAAAATAGCGTTTCATCATCAAAAGGTTTTTGATATCCACCATTGGTCCAAATACTAAGAATGCCACCACAGGAGCTGTACCAAAAAGGCTGAGTAAGGATGACCCGATGAACGCATCTGCTTCCGAGCATAGGGACATCGTAAAAGCTAGAAGAAGCATGATAATAATTGCTAGTAGTTTGGTTGAGCCCAGTGTCAACATGACACGAGTTGGCAAGTAAGTTTGCATACTAGCGGCAATCAGACCACCGACAATCAGATACCGACCCGTATCAAAAAATTCATCGATCGAATGTGTGAGGACATGACCTGTTTGCTGACTAAGTTGCTTGATTCTCCCAATTTTGACCTCCTCGTGTTTATTGGTACCATGGGTGTGGTCATGATGATGGTTGTGATGATGGTTATGATCGATTGTTTGTTGGATCTTCGTTTTCAATACACTTTCTTTTTGAAAATAAGCGAGCCAGATACCAATGATCAACGCTACCACAAAGCTTCCAACCATTCGCCAACCGGCCATTTCCCAAGAGTTCCCAAATGCAATAAAAGTAGAAAAAATGACGATTGGATTGATAATAGGTGCTGTTAACATAAATGCAAAAGCGGTATGCACAGGAACTCCTTTTTTGACAAACTGATGAACGATCGGTACGATCCCACATTCACAGGATGGAAAGAAAAATCCTAAAACAGAACCAGTCAAAATGGATAAAAAGCGATTATCTGGTAACCAGCGTTTGACTCGCTCAGGTGTTAAAAAGACTTGTAGTGCCCCAGAGATGAGACAGCCTAATAGAACAAATGGTAAAGCTTCAATAACGATTGATAGAAAAATCGTACTCATCTGCAATACCGAATTTGGTATAAAAGAAAACATTTTTTCGCTCCTTACTATAAACATCATTTGCCAGAATAATATACGCTTTTCGCTAAAAAAAAACAAGGTTACTTCTATTTCTTACCTAACTCTTATCTTTTATTTGATAAAAATAAGACAAGTTAATTGACTTTTTTTCTTATTGTGATTAAATGGGTTCACGAAATCTTTCACAACGTTTATTGTGAAAGGCTGTTTTGATTAGGAAGGACGTTTTTTATATGAAAAAAACCACGAATCTATCAGAAGTACATCAGACATTAGCACAAGATGAAACGGTAGTTCTTTACTTATCTATGCCAAATTGCAGCGTGTGTCATGCTGTTCTTCCTCGTTTGAAGAAATTATTGAATCAGTATGATTTTCCTAGTTTTCATTTAGATGCTGTGGAAACACCTGAAGTAGCTAGTGCTTTTCAAATATTGACTGCTCCAGTTATTTTGATCTACCATAAAAATAAAGAAGTCGAACGACAAGCACGCTTTATCAATTTTGCGAAACTAGAAACGCTGCTGGATCAGTTAAATAACTCTGATGAAACGATCAGCTATGAAGAATTGTTTCAGTAATCGTTGTCTTAACCTATACTATACCTATATGAAGACAATTAATGCGCGCTAACCTTTAGATAGGATAAAATACTTCTTAGGTTTACTTAGGTTTGCTAAGCTCCCTTCATCTTACTATGGGCGAAATTTTAGAAATTCGTTCCAGTATTTTTTTCACTATGGTTTATTTAGCTATGTAGTTGACATTACGTAAAAACACCATAGAGGTTGAACTTCATTCAATCTCCATGGTGTTTTAATATTTGAAATCTACGAGTAGCGTTGCACCACACTAATTTCATAGTACTTCTCGCACTCGCTCTAGATTTTGAGATTTCGTGTATATTGATCTGGGTTTCTCACTTGCAAACTCTCAACAACTAGCTGATTACGTCGATTCAAGTGTCCTGTAACAGCAATGTTATATTTTCTTTCTTCCATCATCATCAACTTATCCGCAATCTCGACATTTGCAACAATACAATTAAGAGGCTGATGAATGGTTTCCAATGTAAACCGAACAAGCAATGGTTGCGTCTTTATCACTCTGATCTTATCAAGTAAACCTACATATGTTTTCACATTGATCACCTCGATAATCTTTAGAAAAAGTCTCAAATCAGTTAAATTTTCATTGAAAGCAAATGGTCATTACTAGGAAAGAAACGTTCTTTCCTATGCAATTCGGACATAACTTTCTTTCAAAAAATATCTTTTTCGATACAACTAGTCTAAGTCGTGAAATTGTCGATATACTTCTTGCTTTTTGAGTCCATTTTTTACAGCAACAGCTTTAATAGCTGCATTTGTTTTTTCCCCAAGAGCAATCAACTGTTCGACTTGTTCTTTCAATGATCCTTCAATTTGTGTTTGTGGCTCTTCACTTCCAGTATTTCCTTCAACCAATAAACAGCATTCTCCCTTTACAGGGTGTTCTTCAATGTAGTCTAATAACTCTTCAATACTTCCACGTAAATATTCTTCATGGATTTTTGTTAATTCTCGACACAAAACAACTTGACGGTTACCAAAAACAGTCAACATATTCGTTAAAGTTGCACTGATCCGATAAGGAGATTCGTAAAAAATCAATGTAGCTGTGTATTCTTTCAATGTTTCTAACGATGTTTGTTGTTCTTTTTTCTTTCTTCCTAAAAAACCATAAAATAAAAATGGCTGAGGTAACAAGCCTGAAGCAATCAACGCAGTCATCCCAGCAGTTGGTCCTGGAATAGCGATTACCGGAATCCCCGCTTGGATGCAAGCAAGTACCAGCTCATGTCCTGGATCGCTAATAGAAGGCATCCCAGCATCACTTACCTGTGCAATCGAGCGACCAGACATCAACTCAGCAATCAATTGCGGAATTCGTTCCTTATAGTTGTGTTCATGTAAACTTTTTTGCGGTGTCTGAATCTCAAAATGATTCAGTAATTTTTGGGTATTTCGTGTATCCTCACTGGCAATCAAGTCTACTTCTTGTAATATCCGTACACTACGATAAGTCATATCTTCTAAATTGCCAATCGGAGTCGGTACTAAATAAAGCGAGCCAGTTTCATGATGTCCTTTAAAACTTTTTTGATTAAGCATGATTTATTCTCCTGTGTAAGAGGTCGTGAAAGAAGCGGTTAACTCCGAGCAAATAAGAGAGGATTTTTTAAAATAGCTTCCCATATTTTAGAAAATCATCGCTTATTGCTGAGGAGTTGCTTCTTGAACGCCGTGTAAAGGTCGTGAAAAGCATGGGCTGCTTCAAGAATTAAGAACGAAAAATTGAAAATAGCTTTTCATATTTTTAATTTTTTGAGCTTAATTCCGCAGAAGCAATGCTTTGAACGCCATATAAGAGGTCGTGAACAACACGGCCTCCTTTAAGAATTAAGGGCGAAACATTGAAAAATAGCATTTCTTATTTTTTATTTTCGGACTTAATTCCGTAGAAGTGATACTGTGAGTGCCGTTTATTGATCGCTAAAAATAAGCAATATCAGGCTTGTTTCAAATCTCTTTGTTTACCGTCCGCTTTCTCGATAGATGACTTCTAAACAAAAGGCACAAGGTTCGTCATTCTCACGTCTTGAGCCATAGAGATCATAACAAACATGAAAGCCTTCTTCATAAATCTTTTCTAAGTTCATACGAGATTTTGAAAGTTCTTGTTTCACATTATCTGCTGGTGTTTGTACTTGATTTAATTCCCGTAAATGCTCTCTTAAACGTTGATTTTCCATTTCCAACGTTGTATTTTTTTCAACGATCTCATGTAATGCTTGCTTCATTTCCACCAATTCAGTTAATGTATTTCTTAGCTCTGATTCTAATTGGTTCAAGCCATCATATAATGATCTCTTATCCATTTATCTCACCTACCTGGATGAAGTTTTTCAATTCATCCCATTCATATTCGATTGGATTTTCCCGACCTGTTAATCGAACATTTACTAGTCGATTAAGTAAGTTCAAGCCGACAACTTTCCCTTTACCATCAGGAGTGTTAACCACTGTTCCAAAATCTGGAAGTGCTTTTTTTGCTAATTCATATTCTTCATTTTCATATTGCAAGCAACACATCAAACGTCCACACAACCCAGATATCTTAGTCGGGTTTAAGGACAAATTTTGATTTTTTGCCATTTTGATTGAAACTGGGACAAAATCTCCTAAAAATGAAGCACAGCATAAAGGCCGTCCACATGGACCAATCCCACCTAGCAATTTTGCTTCATCTCGTACCCCGATTTGTTGAAGTTCAATCCTAGTACGAAACACGGCAGCTAAGTCTTTGACTAATTCCCGAAAATCAATTCGTCCATCTGCTGTGAATGAAAAGATGAGTTTACTACGATCTAACGTATATTCTACATGAATGATCTTCATTTCTAACCCATGTTTTTGGACTTTTTCTTTCGCAATCAGCCTGGCTTGTTCTGCATCTTCTTTATTTTTTTGCTCTTTTTCGAGTTCTGCTTGTGTCGCTTTATGCAAAATTGAACTGATTTGCTCAGGCAATTCTTCCGGATCAAGTTCTGCTTTAGGAATGGCGACAGTTGCAATATGTAAGTTTTTTTGAGTTTCAACGATTACTTTCTCGTTGTATTCATACGTTAATTGACCAGGTTTAAAATAATAGATAGGACCTGCTTCTTTATAACGGACACCTACTACTTCGACCATTTCCATCCCCCTTGCCCCTCATTTTTCCTGCTGTCTCAGCCAGTAATTGTTTGTAAAACAAACTGTTCCGCTACTGCTTGGAAGCTGACATTGCTTCTTAATTTCTGTTCCGCTAATAAAATACGCTCAATCGTCTGATTAATACGTGTTACTTTTCTAAGATTTTCTGCTATTAAAGCTTGTTGTAAAGCTTCTTGATAATAAAACATTAAGATCGATAAACCAGTAAATTGTTGCGATTTTTCTTTAAAAGTCTTTATTAACTTTTTTTGAACATAAATGAATGCTTGTGTATCATTTTTTTGCAAATACACAAACCACTGTTGAATCGAATCCTTAGCATCATTAAACCATTCATTTTGCGATATTTCAACTGCTTTTGTGAAACTGTTCGTCAAGAAAGTCAAAAGTTTCGCTTTTTCTAAAGGAATCTGTGCTTGTTGTAATTTATAAATCAACGCATCTTTAGCCAGCTCCTGAAAATGCAAGATTTGGCAGCGTGATTGAATCGTTGGTAAGATTCGCCCAATCGAATCCGTTTCTAAGATCGCTAGAAAATCGCCTGGTGGTTCTTCTAAAAACTTAAGCAAACTATTTGCTGCACTTGCATTCATCTTTTCTGCTTCTTGAATAAGGAAAACTTTCTTCCGAGATTCATAACCACTACGACTAAATTCGGTTTGCAAACGTCTAATTTGATCGACTTTGATCGTTTGCCCTTCTGGTACGATCGTTAAAACGTCTGGATGTTCTTGGTTTTGGATTCGTTGACAATTATTGCATACTCCACAAGGAAGTTGTTCCTGCAGATTCGTACAAAACAGGTGTTGTGCTAACCAAATCCCCATTTCGTGTTTTCCCGTTCCTTTTTCGCCTTCAAAAAGATAAGCATGAGCGAGGCGCCCATGCTCAAAACTTCGTTGAAGCTGTTGATACACGATAGGTTGCATTTGATCCAGCGTAAATTCTTGATCCATGGCGCCTCCTAAAATTGATGAAATCCTTCAACTGGTAACACAAAGACGGTTGCTCCACCGACTTCAACTTCTACTGGATAAGGGACTCCACCGTCCATAGAGATATCCAACGTGACAGGTGTTGAAACAAATTGTTTTCTTGATTCACAAGTTTTTTTGATGATTTCTAATGCTTCTTCTACACGTTCGTCTTCAATCCCAACAATAAATGTACTGTTGCCAGCTTTCAAAAAGCCACCAGTTGAAGATAATTTTGTTGCACGGATATTGGCATCAATCAATTCATTGGATAAACGATTACTGTCTTTGTCTTGAATAATTGCTAAAATAATTTTCATATACAGTCACCTTCCTAGTTTTCAAAAAATTGTGGGTATTGTTCAACAATGGCTCTGTAACTTGTTTGAAGTACCTCTTCAAAGCTCTTTCTTGCATCAATTTTATAAATACGTTCAGGATTCTCTTCAGCTATTTTTAAATACGCATGACGTACTCGTTGATGAAATTCCAATCCTTCTGAATCTAATCGATCGATTTGACCTCTTCGGTTCTCTTTAATGCGATGCAATCCAGTATCTGAATCAATATCGAGATAAAGGGTAAAGTCAGGTGTCGTACCTTCTGTAGCAAATTCATTCAAGCGGGCAATCTCAGAAACACCAATTCTACGTCCCGCCCCTTGATAAGCCAATGAGCTGTCTACAAATCGATCACATAAAACAATGCTTCCTTCTGATAAAGCAGGTAGGACTTTCTCGACCAAATGCTGTCTTCTAGCCGCAGCATATAGCAAAGCTTCTGTCCGTTCATCCATCCGATCATTTTTAGGATCAAGGATAACTGCCCGAATCTCTTCGGCAATCGGGATCCCACCTGGTTCTCTTGTTTGAATGATCTTTGTTTTTGCTACTTTTTTCAAAAGAGGGAATAACTCATTTAGAATACTGGTTTTCCCAGCTCCATCTGGTCCCTCGATCGTAATAAATAGTCCGTTCACATTTTTGCCCCCATCTCTTGCGTTACTTCTTTATTGTAGCCGAAATTCTTTTTTATAGAAAATTTATAACTCGCGTCTGCCTTCTACCGCTTTTAACAGGGTCACTTCATCAGCATATTCGATATCCGAACCAACGGATAAGCCGTGGGCCAATCGAGTGACTTTGATACCAGCCGGTTTGATCAATCGTGAAAGATACATGGCAGTAGCTTCTCCTTCAGTGGTTGCATTTGTTGCAATGATCACTTCTTTCACTTGATCATCATGTAGGCGTTCAAGTAACGAAGAAATGTTGATATCTTCAGGTCCAGTCCCTTCCATTGGAGAAAGAACCCCATGTAGAACATGATAAAGCCCACGATATTCCCGCATTTTTTCTAACGCCATCACGTCTTTTGGTTCTTCGACAACTAAGATAACCCCCCGATCTCTTGAAGGATCTTTACAAATCTCACATGGGTCTTCTTCTGTGATGTTGCCGCAAACACTACAAAAATGAAGATCTCGTTTGACACTTAACAACGATTTAGCAAATTCATTCACGATTTCATCTTTCATATCGATCGTGTAGAAAGCTAATCTTGTGGCTGTTTTCTGACCGATCCCTGGCAGTCTCATGTAACTATCGATCAATTTAGCAATTGGTTCTGGATATTGCATTTTCATTACCCCTTTAGGAAAAATTAGAAGGGTAACCCCTTAGTGTATTTTCCCATTGTTTTTTCAGATTCTGCATCGATTTTTGTCAAAGCATCATTGACAGCCATCATCAACAGGTCTTGCAACATTTCTGTATCTTCAGGATCCACGACACCTTCACTGATTTGGATGTCTTTCATCCGACGATCACCTGTAAAAATAACTTTCACTAACTCATTGGTTGCTACACCAGTAAACTCTGTTTCGTTCAATTGTTCTTGTGCTTGAACCATCTCTTTTTGCATTTTTTGGACTTGTTTCATCATCCCTTGCATGTTTCCCATTCCGCGCATCATAATTGATCATTCTCCTTTTTTTATTTAATCATCAATGATTGTCACAACATCTGTGCCAAAGATTTCTTCGGCTTTCGTGACGATCGTTTCTTCACTTGGTGCTTGTTGAGGGATCAGTTCGATCTCTTCATCTGAATCTTCCGGAGCAAAAGAATCATCATTACTCCCGTCTTTTGCTTGGACTAAATAGTCTTTGCGGATCGTTGGCCAGCTTTCTCTCGTGATATAGACTGAATCTGGTGCATAGTCTTTGATCATTCGACTTAAATTATTATGGATCGCCAACTGTAATTCTTCGTCGTTAGCAGCTCGTTGACAAACGATCTCGTAATCAAACGCAATGACTAACCCAGTAGGACTAGCCGCAACTGGTTCACTTGCTTTAAGCATCGCTCGTTGTGTCACAGACAAACTCATCAACAAATCGTCCCAGACTTCTTTGACTTCATTCAAATGCTTTCTGGTCGCTTCTCTTAGAACCTGATACACTCGTTCAGTTGGTATCCGATACGTACTTGCTTGTTTCTTTTGAACAGGAGCTTGTGTTTGCTTGGCAGTAGTTGAAGGGGTTCCCCCATTCGTTTTGATCTCGTTGATCGCTTTTTTCAGCTCTTTGATCTCTGCTTGTAGCTGATTAATTAACTGACTGTCTACTTCACTTGCTTGGTTACTACTTGAAGGAGCAGCTGAACCAGAAGCTTGAGCTAGCTTGACGGTTGCTACTTCCAGATAGATCGTAGCACTATTAGTAAAACGAATCTCATTTTGTGTTTCACTCAAAATATGGATCATCTGAAAAAGTCGAGGTGCAGGTACTTCTTTTGCTAGTTCGACAAATGGTTCTCGAAGTGAAGTTGTTCGTTCTGCTACGAGATTTGGTGCTTGTTGGTACATCAGTAAGTCACGACAATACTGTAAAAGATCTTCTAAAAAGCGCCGTGCTTCCTTACCAGCAGCTAAGATATCTGTTAATGATTCTAACGCTTTGGGCACTTCATTATTCACACAAGCGCCTAAAAATTCATCCATCATCTCGTTGGTTAGACTACCGGTAACTTGCATCGCATCATCCACAGTTACGATCCCATTACTAAAAGAAATCGCTTGGTCCATGATACTTAGCGCATCACGCATCCCGCCTTCTGCTGCTCGAGCAATAACCCCTAGTGCTGGTTCTTCATATTGTACGTCTGATTGCTTTAAAATGTATGCCAAATGCTCAACGATATCTGCTGCATTGATTCGTTTGAAATCAAAGCGTTGTGTTCTGGAAATGATCGTTGCTGGTATCTTATGTGGCTCGGTTGTTGCTAAAATAAAAATAACATTTTCTTTAGGTTCTTCTAAAGTTTTCAACAATGCATTGAACGCTCCGGTAGAAAGCATATGCACTTCATCTATGATATAGATTTTATAAGTTGCTTTTGTCGGTGCGTAGTTCGCTCGATCTCGAATAAAACGTATTTCTTCGACTCCGTTATTACTTGCTGCGTCGATTTCAATCACGTCTTCTTGTGTTCCCGCTGTAATCGACTGACACATTTCACAATGATTACAAGGTTCTCCATCTTGACTATTCGGACAGTTGATAGCTTTTGCAAAAATTTTAGCTGCACTCGTTTTACCAGTTCCTCGTGGTCCTGTAAATAGATAAGCATGAGAAGTTTTATGGGAAACGATAGCATTTTTCAACGTCTGTGTCACCGCTTTTTGCCCGACAATGTCTTCGAAACGCTGTGAACGCCAGACACGATAGAGTGCTTGATATGCCATGAAGATCCCCCTTTTTTGAAAAATTCACTATCTTTTATTATACGTGATTTTGCTAAAAAAAACTACTATAGTTATGAGAAGAATCATGATTTGTCGTTTGTAGTTACTTGTGTATTCCCCGATTCTTTCAAATAAATACTCACAAACAGCTTTCTCGATCTTCCTTGCTTTTTGCAACTGAAAGAAAATCAGCTAAACAGCTAATATCCATCTTCCGTCTGAGAGTTTTTCATTGCTCCTATGGTATAATAGAGTCATTCATTTAACAATCAACATTCATAAAGGGAGGAATTTTTTATGGGTCTTATCAAAGCAGCAACAAGCATGATCGGCGGTGGATTAGCAGATCAATGGATCGAAGTAATCGAACCAGCGGATATGAGCGATACAACAGTTATGACAAAAGGTGTGAAAGTACGTAAAGATGATAAACGTGGCTCCAATCGTAAAGGAACAGAGGATGTTCTAACTGACGGAACCGTTGTCCATGTCTATCCGAATATGATGATGCTCCTTGTAGATGGTGGTAAAATCATTGATTATACTGCCGAAGAAGGCTACTATACGATCAAAAATGACTCTGCTCCTTCCATGTTCAATGGTTCATTGAAAGGTGCGATCGCAGAAACTTTTGAACGTTTTAAATTCGGTGGCGTGACACCTCAAAAGCAACAAGTCTTTTATATCAATCTTCAAGAAATCAAAGGAATCAAGTTTGGTACCAGTGCGCCACTGAACTATTTTGACAATTTTTACAATGCTGAATTATTCTTACGAGCTCATGGTACTTATTCGATCCATATTACTGATCCAATTTTGTTTTATACCAACGCTATTCCTAAAAACAAAACGCAAGTAGAAATCTCAGATATTAATGAGCAGTATCTGGCAGAATTTTTAACAGCTCTTCAAGCTGCGATTAACCAAATGTCTGCTGATGGTCAGCGCATTTCTTATGTTCCATCAAAAAGCTTAGAATTAAGTAAATACATGGGCAATGTTTTAGATGAATCTTGGAATGAATTACGTGGTATGGAAATCGTTTCTGTCGCAGTAGCAAGTATTTCTTACACAGATGATTCAGTGAAATTGATCAATATGCGTAATGAAGGTGCGATGTTGGGAGATCCAAGTGTCCGTGAAGGCTATGTTCAAGGTTCGATTGCTCGTGGGATGGAAGCAGCTGGTAAAAATGATGCCGGCGCGATGACTGGCTTTATGGGCATGGGAATGGGAATGAATGCTAATGGTTCTTACCTTTCACAAGCAGCACAAAATAACCAGGAACAAATCAAACAACAAGCTGAAAAACAAAACCAACAAACCGCTCAAGGGAGCAATGATACTTGGACATGTCCAGTCTGCGGAACTGAAAATACGGGAAAATTCTGTTCTAACTGTGGGGCAGCCAAGCCAGTTGCAAATGTCCAACCAAAGTTACAAATGAAATGTAGTGAATGTAACGAAGTGGTCGATCTTTCAAATGGTATCCCTAAGTTTTGTCCAAATTGTGGAAAACCATTCAAAGGAATCCCACTCGACTAAGTTTTAGAAAGGTGTGGATAGAATGGACGTTCTTACACATAAATGCCCAAACTGTGGGGGTCCTCTCACGTTTGATCCAAAAGATCAAAAATTCCACTGTGACTATTGTTTAAATGTTTACACTGAGGAAGAAGTCAGTCAGTACGAACAAGAACAAAAAGCAGCCCGAGGGATTCACTCAGAAAATCAACCGCCCTCCCAACAAGATTCTGAAAAAGATTTTACTTTTACTGCAGATGAACAGTTGGAGCAGATGGATGAAGCAGAACGAAAAGCGTTTGAAGAAGCTGGTGGTTTTTCTGATCCTAGCGATCAAGCAACACCAGCTGAATCAGTGGAAGAAGAAACAGAAGCAACGATGGAACTATTTCTTTGCCCAAGCTGTGGAGCAGAGATCGTGACCGATGCAACAACGGCTGCTACTTACTGCTACTATTGTCACAATCCAGTTGTTTTATCCGGACGGTTAAGTGGAAAATTACTGCCAAATAAAGTCTTACCGTTTGCAGTCGAAAAAGAAGAGGCGGTCGAAAAATTCTTAGCTTGGACAAAGAAAAAATGGTTTGTACCCAAAGAATTTTTCAACAAAGACCAAATCGACAAACTAACTGGCGTTTATTTTCCTTATTGGACAACGGATGCAACCGTTGACGGCTCTATGCAAGCGACCGGAACAGTGATTCGTATTTGGCGAGTGGGTGACATCGAGTATACAGAAACCAAACAGTTTGCTGTTCATCGAGAAGGCTCACTTTCCTTTAAAGAACTAGTAAAAAATGCATTGTCCAAGAATACCCAACAAAAAATGGTGGAAGCAGTCCAACCGTTTCCTTTGAACAAGGCAATTGACTTCAAAAGTCAGTATCTGGCAGGGTTTCAAGCAGAAAAACGAGATATCGAATATGAAGCAATCAAATCACAAGTGCAAGATGAACTGCAAGATTACTCCGAGAAATTGTTACGTGACACCGCAAATGGTTATACCACATTGACCAATGTTCGGACTTCGACAGATATCACTAGTGAGAATAATGAATATGTTCTTTTACCGGTATGGTTAGTCACTTATCGCAGTAGTGATGCCAATAAGAAAGTCTATTATTACGCCATGAATGGTCAAACAGGTAAAGTCAGCGGTGTTTTACCCATCAGTCATAAAAAACTGGGCTTGACGGCTTTTGGAATCTTTGCTGTATTGGCGATCCTCTTTATGATTGGAGGATACTTGATATGAAAAAAAGAATTTTACTTTTCTTTCTAGTCCTATTCGGTTTCTTTTGGAGTTCTTCCGTTGACGCTGCTACACCCGCAGTGAACGATGAAGCTGGTTTGTTCACGCAAGAGCAGATCCAATCTTTAGAGCAACAAATCCAGCCTATCGATGAGAAGATCAAAGGACAAATCTTTATCGTAACGACGACTTCCAACTCAGAAGAACCTCGAACGTTTGCAGATGATTACTTAAGAAATGCGATCGGTAATGATCAAAATGGGGCTGTTCTGTTGTTAGATATGGGGCAACGTGAGATTTACATTTCAACTTCTGGTAATATGATCGATTATCTTGATGATGCTCGGATCAATGACACATTAGATGATGTCTACGACCAAATGACGAATTCGGCTTATTTTGCAGCAGCACAAGCCTATTTGACTAAAACTTCAGAATATGTAGAAGCTGGAGTTCCTGGAGGACATTATCAAATTGATGAAGAGACTGGTAAGATCAAGCGGTATAAAGTGTTGACGACGACTGAAATAGTGATTTCTATTATCTTAGCCCTGGCATTGAGCCTCGTATTCTACTTTGTAACAGTTTCGAGGTATCAGTTGAAATCAGGAACTTATAAATACCCATTTAGAGAAAAATCAAACGTAAAATTAACGGATAAAACAGATCGCTTAACCAACTCCTTTGTCACTACACGCAGGATTCCAAAAAGCCCACCTCCTGGCAGCGGCGGTGGCGGAAGTACGACTCATTCCAGCGGTGGCGGGACTTTCGGTGGTGGTGGTCGAAGCTTTTAAAGCACCACAATAGGAACAATCATCCATAAATTAAGATGCTTCCTTCATGCATTGTCGTCAGCTAAAGCTGATACAACTACATGAAGGAAGCATCTTATGTTTTCCACTGATCCTGTTTAAAAGATAATATTGTCTTCTAATAAATCCATATTGGTGATAATGATCCGATGATCTTTAACGGTGATTATCCCATTTTCTTTCAGTTGTTTTAAGATCCTACTCACACTACTAGCGGTAGAGATTCCGCAAAACTTGGCGATTTCTTCATTAGTGATCACAAAATCGATCATCATGCCTTCCTCTGTCCGAACCCCAAATAAATCATATAACTCGTAAAGTTGCGTACATACGGCACCTAATTTCCCATTTAAAAGCATTTGTTGCATTTTTTTCATGGAATACAGTAAACGATAACGATAGTACTCTTTTACATAATGTTGCATCTTTGGATCTTCATTGATATGTTCCCAAAATTTCACTCGATTGATTCGATAAAATTCTGCATATTCAGATTCAATCCGAATATTGTACGGCGAATCAATAAACTGCGAATATTCATCTTTTAAAAGTGAAACAATCTCTAGATCTTTAATATACCTCAAGTTGAACTCACGACCATCATTCGAGATGACACTTGCTTTGACCGTGCCTTCTTTTAAAATATACGTGTAACAATCCTCTACTCCTTCAAAAGTTAGATACTTATGATATCTTTTTCGTACAATTGGAAATTGATTTTTCTCTAAATATTCCTTTAGCACTCTGCTGTCCAATCATGCTCCCCCATCCAAACATTTATCTAAAAAAATAATACAAGATTTCTAAGTATTTTAAAGCCCAAAGGTATTTTACTAATGATATTAACATTTGTTAAGTACCATTTTAAATTATGTCTGTGATTTTTTTCTTCTTTTCGTTTCGTTATACTGCGAATGTAAAAAAAATGAAAGAATTGAGGAAAAAAATATGAACTACTGGATGAAAACAATTATTAATCGACTTGAAACAGCATATCAAACAAGATTTGACATGAAAGCTTCTTTGGTTTTCTTAAATGATGCTTACCAAAATTCGATTGAATTGATCAAAGCAGTCGATGAAAAACCATCGAATGAATTAGAAGAATTTTTAGAATTATTTATGACGACTCGAGACTTGTTCATTCGTCAATTGGTCGATCGCTACCCATCAAATTACCACGATGTTGAAGTACAAATCCAAAAATTAAAAGCTTATTCAGATTAAGGGGTAAACACAAAGCAAATGGAAAAAAAATTATTCAATAAACATTTTATCGGAATCACTCTTATTAATTTCATTGTCTATTTAATTTATTATTTACTGATGGTCATTATTGCCGTTATTGCTCAAGATGATTTACATGCTAGTATGAGCCAAGCAGGTTTTGCTTCTGGTATCTACATCATAGGTACACTATTGGCTCGTTTATTTATGGGTAAACAACTTGAATTATTTGGGCGCAAGTTTACTTTGCGTGGTGGAGCGATTTTTTATTTACTCTCTACTTTAGCCTATCTTTTCACCCCAACGATCGGCGTATTATATCTGGTACGTTTTTTAAATGGGTTTGGCTACGGGACCGTTTCGACAGCAACCAATGCGATCGTCACTGCCTATATTCCTGAATCAAAAAAAGGAGAAGGGATCAATTATTATGGTTTAAGTACTAGTTTAGCTGCTGCTATCGGACCCTTTTTAGGAATGATCTTGCTTAATCTGACTGATTTTCATTTTATTATTTGGTTTTCTATCGTTTTAGTTTTTCTTGTAACGATTGCCTGTCTGATGTTCCCAGTCAAAAACATTGATTTATCTGATATTCAAAGAAAATCACTACAATCTTGGAGTATCCATGGATTCATTGAGAAAAAAGCATTGTTCATTACAGGAATCGCCTTTTTAATGGGTCTTTCTTATTCAAGTGTTTTGTCCTTCTTGTCTTCTTATACGAAAGTCATTCATTTAGTCGCTGCAGGCTCCTTTTTCTTTGTGGTCTATGCGTTAGTTATTACCTTCACTCGCCCATTGACGGGACGTATTTTTGATGCCAAAGGTGAACAGTATGTCATGTATCCTAGCTATTTGTTCTTGACTGCTGGCTTGTTTCTACTAAGTGCGACAACGAACAGCATCACCTTACTTATTTCAGGCGCACTCGTTGGTTTAGGTTACGGGACTTTCATGTCAAACGGACAAGCAGTTTGTTTGAAAATCGTCAAAGAACACCGTATCAGTATCGCTCTTTCAACTTACTTCATCGGATTAGATCTAGGTCTAGGTGTTGGCCCCTACTTGATGGGAATATTGAAATCTTATACGTCATTTAGAGGATTATACATTGTTTCTGGTATCATTCCTTTGATCTGTACAGTTCTCTATATCATTTATAATAAAAAAAAGAGCCACTCAGCAAAACTTGAATGGAATTAGTGATGAACTGAAACTGATTCAAGAAACGAATAAAAGGTGTTGAAGTATTCACCTCTAGCAAAACATTGGCCGAAGAATCCAAAGATAGAAGAAACTATTTTTGGATTCTTCGGCTTATTTTCATGAATAGATACTTCTGTCAGAACTCCTTTTTGTTCAGAAACAATCACTCAACTTTTATTCTGCTAACCCATAAACTTCTAGTTCATAAAGACGGACAGCTGTATCTGCGCCTTGAGTTGGTTGATCGATGATGACTCTTACAAATCGGGCAGTCGTTGCTGCAAAGGTATTTAGCGTTGAACCTTGCGTATTATTAGTTGTTCGCGAAACTTCTTGGAAATTTTCTCCGTCTGCACTCACTTCTATAGTATAAGCTTTGGTATTCATGCCTACACTTTCTCCTCCTGCAGAAGCATGAGCCATGCGCACTTCACTGATCAATTTAGCTGTTCCTAAGTCAATCGTGATGGTATGTGGGGCACTCCCTACAGCACACCATTTTGTTCCAAGATCACCATCGACAGCAAACTTTGGTGCCTCTGATTCATTCACATATGAAGAGGCTTCTGCTTTGGCACCTTTAGATAATAAACTCAGACCAGCTTGGGCATTCTTGGTAACCGTAACGATCCCTTTCATTTCAGTTGTCGTTTCTCCTGCTTCATTGATCGCTGTCAATTCTACATCGTAGCTTCCTTCTTTTGAATAAGTGACACGAGGCTGTTCTTCCGTACTTGACTCTACATCAGCACCTTTGAATGTCCACTTTAAGCTTTGGGTATTTCGTGAAGAGGTGTTCGTGAAAGTGATCGGTTCTCCTGGCGCTACCAAAGTTTTTGAGACAGTAAAGGAAGCACGTGGTAACTGAACAGGTGGCCAGTCAAAACTGATTGGTCTGGAAGGTTCACCCTTGTTGCCATAGATATCAACTGGCACAACTTCGATAGCTGTAGCTGTTGCATTTTGACGTTCTAAGCCATTGATAAAATAATTCTCAGCAGGTGTGGCTCCGATAAAGACACGTGTTCCATCGTCTAGAACTCGGTAAATTTCATAATGTTTGATGCGATCTGCTTGTGGACTAGTCCAAGATAATCTGATCCCGGCAAACATTGCTTCTTCGTCAAATGACAAATCATCGAATGTAACATCATTGACTGCTGTTGGACGCAGCACTTTTTTAGGTGTCGCAGAAATTTGACCTAAGAATAACTCATAATTCTCATTTGCTTTTGCTGAGGTTACCTCATAGGCAATCGACGTTACTTCTTTTCCAGTTGCTTTATTCAAAGGATAAGAAACCGTTGTCCAGTCATTCCCTATTTTTTTATTGCCATTAAACGTTTCAAATGTACCATCAGCAAAACCTAACACTAGTTTCAACGTGGTTCGATCAGATGCTTTGGCTGTCGTCGTAAATGACATGTTTTTCTCGACTTTGACTTTTGTTTGATACAGTTTGATCTTACTTGTTACTTTTTCCGCAAGTTTTCCTTTAAAAGCCAAGGAACTCCCACCATTAAAAGCAGTAGTATAGTCCACACTACCAGCTAATTTATTGCCAGCTCCTTCTTCGATAATATAGCGGTAAGTCGGCATGATATCTTGGAGACTTCGATTATTCCATTCATTTGTTGAAACTTGTTGCCCATTGCTAAAATAGCTGTAACCATTTCCAACATTGAAATTGGTGATAAAAGGCCATTGCGTAATAGCGGTTTGTTCAACCGAAAAAGTAGAGATTCCAGGCCAACTTGTGCCGGTTGGTAGTGTACTTTTAGTAGGATCCCCTTGTTCATTGATCCAGAATTTTTCTTCTTTTTGTTGGTAGTCCATTGGATCATTGGAAGAAGAATAGGTCCAACTTGGGACGTAAAGCCCTAGTGAAGTATAGGGTATTCCCTTCTTATCCGTAAACAAATCCCATCTGACCGGTGTATCGTACCCTTTTTCTTGGACATCGATTCCCGCAAATAAATCATAGGGATCAATGGCTAAACTTTCTGCTTTTTCTTTTGATTTACGCAATAGATCTTGGCCTGCTAAGCTAGAGGTATTCCACCAAAAATTCAAAAACATGCTATCTGCTACTGGATTCAAATCAGCATCCACTAAATAATCTTGGTTTTGATCAGTCAACGCATTCTGCCAATCCATTTTCCCATCACTTGTCATGGAATCGTACCACATAACCTCTAACGCTCCAGCTGATTTTTGTTTAAATTCCCCAATCAGTTCTTTCATTAAATCAGCGTGCTTTTTCGTTAGATTGGTTTCTGTCTCTTGATTGATGAACCATCCATCAAACCCATATCTTTGGGCGACTTCGATCATCTTGTCCACGATTGGAAAATGACCTTGAGCATCTTTTTCTAAAAAGGTATTCAACCATTCGATTTTTCCGCCATGGGCCCCTTGCGGAAAAAAGATCGTACCTAAAACAGGCACACCATTTTTGTGCGCCGCATCGGTAACATCTGGGCTTGGCGGAACAATAATACCTTCGCCAGCTGAGCCTCCCCAATAAACCAATTGATCAATATATTGCCAATTCGAAAAAACATTTGCATCAAACTGATTGCTCCCTCTTGGTGCATTTCCACTAGTGCTATTATTCATGATCGAAAGTGCGACAACCTTCATCTTTTCGTTTTGGGTAGTATTCGATTTTAATAAGTGCGATTTCTCCACTCGTGTGGCTAAAGGCTCAACACTAACATTGTATTTCGCATCTGTATCCTGATCAAACGTCCATTTAAGCAATTCATCAGGGAACCAGTAAGAGGACTCCGGTTGATTATCCATCGAAACCCTTACCTCGGGATTTGTGGCATCTACTTGTGCATAAACGACCGGTTCTTTCAGTGCAATTCCCATCATCACCGTTACCAACAATCCAGCTAAAGTACCTTCTAACTTCTTCATCGCTACCTCCTATGATTTGTTCTTATCTAATCGCTTGCTGCAACTGTCCACTCGCTACTCCTTTCTTAATTATTATCTTCCATAATTTATGATAGCGCTTACCAAAAAGGGTGTACATGAACAAACTATAGCTTTCTTGATACAAATTATAGGTGTTATCAATGAATGAATTTTATGAGAACATACACTTTTATTGGTCTTTCTGATTAATAAAAACACTCTGTGTGGTGTTCATGGATTTTTTTCAATTGTTCGTTCGTTAATTTCTGACTGGTCACTAAATAATCGATTTCATGACTAGCAATTGCTTGATGAATGAAGCGTTGTTCTAATTTATCTTGTGTAGCTAACACCATCAAATGATTGGCTTGTTTACGAAACGCTCTTTTTACTAACGCTTCTCCTTCATGCGTTTCCGTCACGCCTTGATTAAAATCAAATCCTCGACAGCTGATGATTGCAAGGTCAGCAGCATAAGTCAAAATATCATTATACGCTTTTGCTCCGTTGATCGTTGCTCGTTTTTGAACGATTTTACCACCGACGATCGATACTTTTGCTGAAGTAAATTCACTTAGTATAGCAGCAGTAATGACCCCATTCGTAATGATTTGCAGCCCCTCAAATCGACCTAAATTTCGAACTAAATGCAAACTAGTTGTACTAGAGTCTAAAAATAAAACCATATCATCTTTGATCAAATTAGCTGCAATATCCGCAATATAACGTTTTTCACTTTCTTCCTCTAAATGGGTGATTTTCATCATATATGGTACATCGATTTTCTGATTATCTACTAACATAGCCCCACCGTGGACTCTTCGGATCAGACCACTTTGTTCTAAGACAACAAGATCTCGTTTCACTGTCGCTTCACTGTAATTTACTAAATCGATCAATTCAGTAATCCTGGCAAATTGGTTGATTTTCAAATGATTGACAATCGTTTGTTGTCGCTCTTCTACGTCACTTAACATCTTCCCCACTCCTTTCTCTTTCGCTTTATTTTACCATAAACAAAGATGCCTCCACCTACATCCAAAAACAGAATCGAGCGGTTAGAATGAAAATGCTTCGCTATAGGACATCAGCCGAAACAACTAAAATTAGCGATTCATTGGCTTATTCCTAGAAATACTGAGCATTTTTTCATGACCACTCGATTTCGATTTCATTGGAGACTGAGTCAAAACTTGTCTCGGTCTCTTTTAGTATCTCTAAAACGAATAAACGGTGAGAAATTCGTCTTATTTATAACACTTGGCTTGATCGATCGTGTTTAAGATCGTCATTTTATGTTTCACTACTTCCTGTACTTTTTGATTCGCATAAGGGTAGATCATATTCGGTTCATACATTTCCGGGTTTTCATTTAATATTTCTCTTAAAGCATCGAAAAAGACACTTTTTAGATCCGAACTAAGGTTGACCTTAGCTACACCATATTTAACTGCTTCGCTTACTTCTTTATCCGGATTTCCTGAACCACCATGCAAAACAAACGGCAAATCGATGGTCTCATTCAATTCTTTCAATAACTCGATATTCAGTTTTGGTGTTTTATCTTTAGGATATAAGCCATGTGCTGTTCCAATAGCGATAGCTAATGTATCAATATTCGTTTCTTCAACAAACTGTTTTGCTTGTTCAGGATCTGTGTAAATAATATTAGCTGCCCCACCTTCTGCTGACCCATTATTCCCAATCGTACCAATTTCTGCTTCGACTGACACATCTACCTCGTGAGCTAGAGCCACCACTTCTTTAGTTATCTTTATATTATCGTCAAAGGATTGCAAGGAGGCATCAATCATAACCGAGGTATAGCCATTGCGGATAGCCCGTAACACATCACTTACTTTACCGCCATGGTCAAGATGGATCACTACAGGTACTTTACTTTTATGCGCATAAGCTCGAACAGCAGCAACAAATTCATCATTCAAGTAAGCAATCTCATCGGGATGGATCTCTAAAATCACTGGTGCATTTAACCGTTCTACTTCTTCCATGATTGCCTTTAACATATCATAACTACAAATATTAAAAGCAGGAACCGCAAATTGATTGTCTTTAGCTACTTTCAATAACTCTTTCATTGTATATAACATTATACTTCCACCTCATTTATTATTTTTTCTTGCTTCACTATTTTTTCTTCATTTCCGACTTGTTCTTCGCTTGATTTCTTTAATAATCCAAGTGAAAGAGCCGTAACTACTGTCCCAGCACCAATCGCTAGCAAATACATGGGTAGGTGATTGATCACGTTAGGTATCAGCATGACCCAAATCCCACCATGAGGAGCAATGGATGTGACACCGGCAGCCATTGAGATACCCGCTGCAGTAGCAGAGCCAAGAATCAAGCTCGGAATGACTCGAATCGGATCTGAAACTGCGAAGGGAATCGCTCCTTCTGTAATATAAGAAGCACCAAGCACCCAACAGGATTGACCAGAAGTCCGTTCTTCTTTCGTAAATTTTTTCTTGAACAACAGTGTGGCTAAAGCGATCCCCAGTGGTGGGGTCATTCCAGCTGCCATACATGCTGCGATCGGTGCATTGACTCCGGCAGACATCAAACCAATGGAAAAAGTTGAAATCGATTTATTGATCGGCCCTCCCATATCAGCTGCCATCATCACGCCGATGATCAAGCCAAACATTAATCCGGAAGTATTACCTAAACTATTCAACCAATTGGTTAATACTTCTAATAACCACGAAATGGGTTGTTCTATTACAAAAACCATTGCTAAACCAATGATCAAGATAGATATTAACGGAACGACGATCAATTGATACATCGCTAAGATACCTTTTTTTACAGGAATTTTATTTGCCAGAAAATCTGTCACATACCCTGCTAACAGCCCCCCGATCATTCCTCCAAGAAATCCAGAACCACCAGTAGATGCCAGTAGCCCTGCCACGATCCCAGGTGCAAAGCCAGCTTTCCCCGCGATAGAGGTCGCAATCCCTGCCCCTAAAGCTGGCACCATCATGGCAAAAGCGGTGTCTCCGCCAATTCTAGAAAATGCGGCAGCTAGGACATTATAGTCAGCTGATTTAGGATCCGCTGCAGTGATCCCAAAAGCAAAACTTAATGCGATAATAATTCCGCCCGCAATCACAAACGGTAACATATAGTTCACACCACTCATAAAATGGTTATAAAGTGTGGCTTTTTGTTTCGTGACTTTTGTTTGTTCAACTGATTGAGCAATTTCTAACGTATTGATCCCTTTTAATGCTTCATCAATTACCAATTCTGGTTCTTTAATTGCTCGACTCGTTGAAACTTTTTTGATTCTTTTACCCGTAAAACGTTGCATATCAATTTCTTTATCAACTGCTAGAATAATCGCATCTGCTTCAGCAATCTCTTTTGTAGTTAACCTATTTTCCGTTTTGATTCCTTGCGTTTCAAACTTTGCATCATGGCCTAGTTTTTTAGCAGTCCCTTCTAATTTCTCAGCGGACATATACGTATGCGCAATTCCCGTAGGACATGCGGTTACACCAATTATTTTCATCGTTATTCTCCCCTATCTGCTTATTCAATAACGGTCTCAGTTGATGCGTGTGACATTATTCGATGATTCATTTAACGGATTGCTTTTTCTTCATTTTTTAAAACGGTCATAATTTCTGAGGCTGAATTTGCTTCTTTGATTTGTTTTCTAAAGTTTGGATCAATTAATCGCCTTGACAACGCACTGAGAATCTCAAGATGACTGTCAGCAGCGTTTGCAGGAACCACGATTGCAAAAGTATATGCAATTGGCTCCCCATCTAAGCCAAGATATTCTGTAATCTGGCTGCTACAAACAAAACAAATGGTTGGTGTAATGACAGCCTTGCTTTTAGCATGTGGGATACCAAATCCAGCTTCAATCCCTGTAGGCACTTCCTCTTCTCTTTTGAATAATGCTTTGATTATTTTTTTTGCACTTTTTACTCTATGTGTGGTTTCAAGTGTAGTACCGATACATTCAAATAATGATTTTTTTGATCGAATTGAGTCATCGAAAAGAATCAATTCTTCTGAAATCAGTTGACTAATCTCCACTCCATATAGCCTCCTTTCACTATTTGTTAACGCTTTCTAATAACTGTGGCAAGTATAGCATCCCTAATTCAGCCATTCAATGCTTTGAACGAATAACGAAAAATGGATCAAATTTTTAAAAAATCAGTCAAAAAAATGATCGATAGCGTTCATCAAAATTAGAGATTCATGTGTTTCAGGCCTTACTTATATAAAAAAACACAACGTATTTTGACCGTTACAATCAAAATACGTTGTGTTTATTGATGATCAATCAATTCTTTCCCAGTCAATCGTTTCTCCAGGAACTTTATCGGTATTCCACCATTTTGCACGATATTTTACACCTTTATACATGACAATATCCCCAGCAACATACACTTTATCTTTATCCCAAGTTTCAATTGAAGGATCTTCCGTGTTGCCATTGTTATTATCATCATCGGTGATATTTCCTACATCACCTTTCATTTCATCACGATATTCCCAGATTTTCTTCGTTAATTTTGGTAGTCTTGCTAATTCTTTTTTAGTATCAGCAGTAACTTCGATAGCCCATTTTTCAAAAAATGGCGTTAGATTTTTGTTACTGATCTTTGAAGCAGATAAGATAAAATGTTGTCGCTTGTCTTGTTCTGTCCATAGCTGTGGACTTTCTTCACGGTATAACTGATGTAGTTTAGGATAGAAGTCGCTGCCAAATGCTAATTCCAACTGCCAAAACATTCCTAGTCGAACAAATTCATCTTGTTTATCAAAATTTTTCGATTGACTTCGATTCAAATAATTGAAAATATCCGTATATACGCGATCTTCTTCTAAACGACTACGCTGTCCTAATGCTTTTTGTACCCGCATCGAAAAGATATTCACGGTCACTTCGGTCATATCCTCCCAACCCATATCATCAATTTGATAGGTATGACCTAATTCATGCCAAATCCCCCACTGTGAGGAACCGTCTGGATCTAACAAGACTCTCATTCCATCTGCATAATTAAAACCAGTATGTTGTTCATACGCGTACATATAATCTTCTCTGGCACTCGTTTCACGCATATGTTGAACTAAGCCAGTTGGTTGACGATGGATTGTAGCGCTATTATCTAGTCCGGCTGTTTGATCGTGAAGATCAATTACTTTTTCTTTCGTTGTTAAAATTTTAGTTGGGTCCTTCACATAATTAATTGTTTTGTCGGATCCTGTAACCAAAACTCGATCACTGACCAATTCATAAGCAGGTGCATTTGAATGATTTCTTACTTCATTCTGCCAATCTTTATTGGTCATTTTTCCTAGAATAAAACGTGGAATTGTTATACCACCACGTATTTCAATTCTCGTTTTTTGTTGCGTGATGCGAGTGGATTCATTTTGGATATGGATCACACCTTCTTGAGTACCGGAAATGACGTTTCTTCCTCTATTTAGTCGTTTCCCTTTCGTTGCCCCTTCGAGATAATCTTTCAGACTAGCCCTGGTAATCGTATACGTCGGTAGTTGTTGCGCCGTTTCATCTACATAAATTTCGATCGTATCATTTTTACGTTTATAGATCCCTGTAGATTGATTGCTACTAGGACCAAACCAATTACCGATTTCTTCCCGATAACTCTCAACATCCTCACTTTGATAAGCATTCAAAACCGTTGAAACGTTTTCATTACTTCGCTCTGAAAGAACGACTTCCGTCCCAATAGTCGGTTCATTTACTGTTGCCTCAACATTTAGGTCATTTGATAAAATAACCATACTGAACAGTAAAGACCCCAAGATCATTGCTTTCTTCTTACTCATATTAACACCCCTTAATGTTATTTTTTATTTATAATATAACATTAACATGCATTATTTTATAAATGTTGTCGTTTTTTTCCAACGAAAGGAAATAATGAAAATCAGAACTTTAAAAAATATGGTATGATAAATTTTTAGTGACCATTTTTTGATTATCAGAAACAGAAAACACAAAAAAAACAGACTACCCTTATCAGATAGTCTGCTAAACATCGTATGAACAATGTTTTGATTATTCTGCAGCGTTTGCGTCTTTGAGACCGTATTTTTTGTTGAAACGGTCCACACGTCCGTCTGCTTGTGTGAATTTTTGACGTCCAGTATAGAATGGATGTGAGTCAGAAGTAACTTCGACACGGATGACTGGGTATGTATTACCGTCTTCCCATTCAACTGTTTCTTGTGAAGTTTTTGTTGAACCTGACAAGAATTTAAAGCCAGTTGTTGAATCCAAGAACACTACTGGATGGTAATCTGGATGGATGTTTTCTTTCATGCGTTTTCGCTCCTTTGCCCTGACCCATTTGCTGAACCAGAGTTGATTTGTCGATATACAACAGTAACATCTTAACATGTTTCTAACAACGTTGCAATTATCTTTTTAGATTTCTTGTCTGATTTTTTTTACCGAACGAGACATCTTGGAATTCTTTGAAAAATTGTTGATTGTTTTTGGTTTTTCTTAAAAAACGGATCAATTGTTCGGTGTATTCCAATGAATCGCCGACCATATTCTTTCGTAACTTCCAAATTTCTTCTAATTGATCTTCTGGCATTAGAAGCTCTTCTTTTCTCGTACCAGATTTCTTGATATCAATGGCAGGGAAGATACGACGCTCAGATAGTTCACGAGACAGTTGAAGTTCTAAATTCCCTGTTCCTTTAAACTCTTCATAGATCACATCATCCATTCGGCTACCCGTATCGACTAAGGCAGTTGCTAAGATCGTCAAGCTTCCACCTTCTTCGATATTTCTAGCTGCTCCGAAGAATTTTTTTGGTTTATATAGTGCGGCTGGATCGATTCCCCCGCTCAATGTACGACCACTTGGTGGTACGACTAAATTGTAAGCTCTAGCTAATCGGGTAATACTATCCATCAAGATCACGACATCTCGTTTATCTTCGACTAAACGCATCGCTCTTTCCAGGACCAACTCAGATACCCTTGTATGATTTTGTGGTTGTAAATCGAAAGTAGATGAAACGACATCTCCTTTGACACTGCGTTCCAAATCCGTGACTTCTTCTGGGCGTTCATCGATCAGAAGAACGATCAGTTCTACTTCTGGATGATTTTCAGTGATTCCATTGGCGATTTCCTTTAACACAGAAGTTTTTCCGGCTTTAGGAGGTGCTACGATCAAGCCACGTTGACCAAAACCTACTGGTGAGAAGATATCGATCATTCTTGTTGCTAGTCTTTGAGAGGTTGTTTCTAACCTAAGCTGTTCTTGAGGATACAGAGGTGTCAAAGCTGGAAAATGCGGACGTTCTTTGGCTTCTTCTGGGTCTTTTCCATTTACACTTTCCACGTGCATCAACCCATAATAACGTTCTGACTCTTTAGGTGGGCGAGCCTTTCCTGCTACTTTATCTCCATTTCGCAAACTAAACCGTCTTATTTGTGAAGCAGAGATATAGATATCTTCTACACTTGGTCCATAATTGATTGGTCGTAAAAATCCATACCCATCTTGTCCAACGATATCTAAGATTCCTTCCATATAATAAAACCCTTGTTTTTCTGCTTGCGCCCGAATCACAGCTAAAGATAATTCTTTTTTATTCATTTTGCTATAATAAGGAATCTTAAATTCTTTTGCGTAACTGTAGACCTCTTTTAATGTCTTATTTTCCAGTTCCGCCATCGTTAAATAATCACTCATTCAGCTTCCACTTCCTCCACCATTTGGATTTCAGCACCTAATGCCGTCAATTTTTCAATAATATGATCATAACCACGTAAAATATATTCTACGTTATAAATAGTAGTTGTTCCTTCAGCCATGAGACCTGCAATAACTAAACAAGCACCTGCTCGAAGGTCAGAAGCGACTACCTCTGTTCCATGAAGTTTATTTGGTCCATTTGTAATGATCAAATTCCCTTCCACTGATATATCAGCACCCATACGTGCTAATTCAGGCACATGATTCACACGTTTAGCATAGATCGTATCTGTGATTTCAGCTGTTCCTTTGGTCATTAATAAGAGGGGAGTCAATGGTTGTTGTAAGTCTGTTGCAAACCCAGGATATGGATAAGTCATCACATTCACCGCTTTTAACTCTTTAGACGGAAACACTTCAATCTCATCTTCTCTAATTGTCATGTTTACGCCCATTTCTTGAAGTTTAGCAATAAAACTTTCTAAATGTTCGTAAATCACATTTTTGATCTTAACACCATTTCCTGCTGCTGCAGCAAGCGCTAGATAAGTCCCTGCTTCGATTCGATCAGGGATCATGAAATGGCGACAACCATGGAGTTTGTCTACACCTTCGATTCGGATCACATCCGTCCCTGCTCCTCGCACTTTGGCACCCATATTATTCAACAAAGTAGCAACATCGATGATCTCTGGTTCACGAGCGGCATTTTCGATTACTGTCTGACCTTTCGCTTTAATAGCAGCCAACATCACATTGATCGTTGCACCGACTGAAACGACATCCATGAAAATCCGATTTCCCTGTAATCCCTGTTGGTCGGTCCGTAAATACATTGCACCATGTTCATTATTGACTGAAGCACCTAATGCTTCGAAACCCTTGACATGTAAATCAATTGGTCGTGGTCCTAGATAGCAACCACCTGGCAAACCAACCACTGCCTCACCAAATTTTCCAAGCAGTGCCCCCATAAAATAATAGGAAGCTCGTAGACTATTGATCTTACCACTTGGCATGGGCACAGAGACGATACCGCGGGGATCAATTTCTAAAATATTTTGTGAAAAATGGATTTTTGCTCCCATGATTTCTAAAATTTCGATTAGTGAATGAACATCCTGAATATCAGGTACGCCTTCTAAAATAACCGGAGAATCTGCTAAAATCGCTGCAGGAATCAAAGCCACTGCACTATTTTTAGCCCCACTGATCGTTACTTCACCAGTTAACGGACGATTTCCTTCAATTATGATTTTTTTCATTGATTTCCACCTTGTTATTGTTCAATTTTATTACACATGCTTGTATTTTATCATAGATGAAATAAAGAAACGAGTTCCCATTCTTTTTTATTTCCTCAAAAATCAAAGGTCTATTCTGAAAAAAGATGGACAAATGTTTATCAAAGTGAACGATTATCAATTTGCGAAAAAAAAACCGCAAAACAGGTTGAACCTGTTTTACGGCATTCTTAATCGATTAATTAAGCTTTGTTAGCTGAACCGAACCAATCAATGTGTTCTTCTGCATCTTTAATGATTGCAGCTTTACCTGGTGCTAACAATTTACGAGGGTCAAAACCTTTTCCTTCTTTATCTTTGCCAGCTTCGATATATTCACGAGTAGCTTTAGCAAATGATAATTGGAATTCAGTATTTACGTTTACTTTAGAAACACCCATTGAAATTGCTTTTTGGATTTGTTCTTGAGGAATACCTGATCCACCATGTAATACTAAAGGCATATCTGGACCTACAGCATCAGCGATTGCTTGTAAATGATCAAATGCTAAACCATTCCAGTTTTCTGGATATTGACCATGGATGTTACCGATACCACATGCTAGGTAGTCGATTCCTGTAGCAACCATTTGTTTACATTCTTCGATATCTGCTAATTCACCGTTACCGATGATTCCATCTTCTTCTCCGCCGATTGAACCAACTTCACATTCAACAGAAATTCCTTTAGCGTGAGCTTTTTCTACAACTTCTTTCGCTAATTTCAAGTTTTCTTCAAATGGTAAGTGAGAACCGTCAAACATAACTGAAGTATAGCCTACTTCGATACATTCCATAGCTGCATCATAGTCACCATGGTCTAAGTGGATGGCAACAGGAACAGTGATGTTCATTGATTCAACTAAGTCACAAATAATATCTTTAGCAACTTTGTAGCCGCCCATGTATTTAGCCGCACCCATTGAAGTTTGGATAAGTACTGGTGCTTGTTTTGCTTCAGCTGCTTCAAGGATTGCTTGAGTCCATTCTAAGTTATTTGTATTGAATCCGCCGACAGCGTAACCGCCTTTACGAGCAGCTTTTAAAAATTCAGCTCCTGATACTACTGGCATAATAAATTCCTCCTAAGTTTTGTAAAACTAAATTTGTTAAGACTATCCTTAACCAACGAACCTATTTTACCAAACATTTTCAGAGTTTTCTACTAAAATCAATGAAAATGAAAATTTTCAAGAACTTTTTTGCAAAAAATAAGGTTTTCAGTTGGCTGATTTAGTCAAAAATGGCTAGTTTATCGTTTTTTATTGTTCAAACAATAACAATTTATTTATAACTGTTTTCTCTAAATTCATCTGAAACAATAAAAGCGTATTTGTCCCGCTTATTTTCCTTCACGTTCAGACAAAGCAGCTCCGACAAATCCTTTGATCAATTTTTGTGGACGATTTGGTCTTGAGATCAATTCTGGATGGAATTGACAGCCAACAAAGAATTTTTTCTCTGTTAATTCCACGATTTCCACTAAACGATTATCAGGAGAAACACCTGAGAATACTAATCCTTTTTCTTCAAATAATTGACGGTATTTATTGTTGAATTCATAACGATGACGGTGACGTTCTTGTACTACATCGGCTCCGTCATAAGCTTCCGCTGTTTTCGTTCCTTTTTTAATTTTACATGGATAAAGACCTAGACGTAACGTTCCACCTAAGTTCTCGATATTTTCTTGGTCTGCCATCAAATCAATGATATTGTTCGTTGTTTCTGGTGTAGTTTCTGCTGAAGCAGCATCTTCCAAGCCAACCACATTACGAGCAAACTCCACACACGCCATTTGCATGCCTAAACAAATACCTAAGAAAGGCACATCATTTTCACGAGCGTAACGGATGGCTTCGATTTTTCCTTCGACCCCACGATCGCCAAAACCACCAGGTACTAAGATACCATCTGCATCTTTCAAATATTCTGCAACATTTTCTTTAGTTAAATCTTGAGCCTTGATCCAGTCAAGTTCGATATCCGCATCAAAAGCAAAGCCTGAATGTTTCAACGCTTCAACAACTGAGATATAAGCATCTGGTAATTCTACATATTTACCTACTAAAGCAATTCGGACTTTTTTCTTCAGATTCAATACTTTTTCTTCTAATTGTTTCCATTCTTCCATATCAGCTTCTGGCGTTTCTAGTTTCAAATGTTCACAAACGATGCGATCCATGCCTTGTTTTTGTAAAAGCAACGGAATAGAGTAAAGAGTGTCCACATCTGGTGATTCAATGACCGCTTCGGGTTCTACGTCACAAAATTGTGCTAATTTATTTTTCACATTTTGTGAAACAGGTTGCTCTGTTCGAACCACCAAGATATTAGGTTGGATGCCTAAACCACGTAATTCTTTTACACTATGTTGAGTTGGTTTAGTTTTCATTTCTCCCGCAGCTTTTAGATAAGGAATCAATGTGGTGTGGATATACATCACGTTATCAGCACCAACATCCGCCTTCATTTGGCGTAGTGCTTCTAAAAATGGTAAAGATTCGATATCGCCGACTGTTCCGCCAACTTCAGTGATGATCACGTCTGAATCAGTCATCTTTGCTGCACGCATGATTTTCTCTTTGATTTCATTTGTGATATGAGGGATGACTTGAACAGTTGCTCCTAAGTATTCCCCTTTTCGTTCTTTACGAAGTACTTCTGAATAAATTTTCCCTGTAGTAACATTGGAGTATTTGTTCAAATTGATATCGATAAAACGTTCATAATGGCCTAGATCCAAATCAGTTTCTGCTCCGTCGTCTGTTACAAAAACTTCTCCGTGTTGGTACGGACTCATCGTTCCCGGGTCTACGTTGATGTAGGGATCAAATTTTTGGATGGTTACTTTTAAGCCACGATTTTTCAACAAACGACCTAAAGAAGCTGCAACGATTCCTTTACCAATCGATGAAACTACGCCGCCCGTTACAAAAATGTATTTTGTCATAAGTTCAAAAACTCCTTCTTCTTTTATCTGCAGGAAAAGTCCCAGAAAATGAACAAAGCTCCCTATTCTAGTTAGAATAGGGAGCAAAATTTCTGTGAACTTCTGACCCTTTAAAAGGGTGCCCAATGAGTATACTACAAGCAAATTTGAAGAAAGTCAAGCCTCTAATTTAACGTTGCAGATGTCGTTAGTCATAAGAATAATCCAACGTCATTGATAAATGAAAACAGGTAGTTCACTCTCTAATAAAAAACTGCACGAAAAATAGCACACTCATTCTTTTAGTAAGAACGATTAGCCATACGACTTCTTTACTCATTCACTAGACTATCTTTGATGATCTCTAGAAGATTTTTGTCCTTGTTTTTCAGATGTGTTTGTACTTCTCGTTCTTGCAGCATTGAATTTTTCTGTCCTATTTTTTAACGGTGACATTTTTTCTACATCTAATTGTTTCCAATTTTCTTGTCTTCTTTTCTTCAAATCCTCCACTTTTTTCATTACCTGTTCCTGTTGTTCGGGGGTCAAATTAGAAATTTCAGCTTGAAAACCTGATTTATCTTCAGCTTTAGTTCCCACCTTGCCTACACTTTCTTTAACCAACTCTCTAAATTCTCTTTTATATAATTCAAGGTTTGAAAGTTCCTGTGGATTGCCATGCACAAGATCTGTTTGTGGATGCTGTAACATATTGAATTCAGCATAGTTAGTCAGCAGTTCTACAGCATGGCGGTTAAACTGCCAACGTTCATTTACGTTTTCCACGCTCAAACCAAGATTATGTATAATTTCCCTATATTCATTCTGCCTAAGAGGCAAAACACGTCTTGAAGTACCTTCTATTGTTGTACTATGTGGTATATCTAAATTCTCTTCTAATATAGATACAACCTCGTGTTGTGCAAGTGGAATAACTGGGTCATTCATTTGCTCACGAAGTACTGAAGTGATATCCTGTATCAGGGTAAAAGGACGGCGCATTCTCAACCTTTCTATTTTTATTGAAAGTTCAGTATCCCTTATTGCCTTCATCTCCTCAATTCTTTTCTTTTGTGATTCTTTAATTTTATTACGAGTATCAGGACTGAGGTCAAACAAGTCCACGAAAGAACCAATATCATTAGGTTTCATCTTAAAATTTTCTATTACAAATTCTATATCCTCACTTAAATCAGCCTCATTAACTTTGTAAGGTAACTCTGAATACATTTTTTTAAGACTCTCTGCAACCTCTGTGAACGTCCTTGATGTCATCGACTGTTGCACCATTTCGTTAATTTTTTGTATTCGTTCTTCTTTTAAAAACTTGATTTTACGTCGAGGTTCTTCTTCAATCTCCCTTTTTCTAATTGTTTCACGAAGATTTTCTTTATTTGCTAGTTCTAGCTTATCAATAGTAGAATTTATTTCATCTGGTGTAAAATAGGTTTTTTCAAAGAAGACGTCTAATGCCTCACTTATATCAATATCGTCTATTGGTTGAATAACATTAATTTCCGGATCATGAATCAATTGATTGATAGATGCAACAACTGTATCTATCATCTTTGAGCGATCAGAGAATGAATTGACTTCCTCACTTTGTTTGTTTAAATTTTTATGAACAGCTCTAAGTTTTTCGTCTCTTAATAAATTTTTTTTTCGCACTTGATGTTTTTTCATTGAATTAATTTGTGATGTTCTAACCTGTTCACGAGTATGATCATCCAGATTAAGACGATCTACTACGTAATTGATTTCATCTTTAGAATAAGTACGTAGGTTTAATAAAAATATTTCTTCTTTATCTTCCTCTAATCCTTCATTCATATCTTTGATTATTTGATCTAATTCAACTTTATTCATAAATTTATGCCTCCTTTATAATATAATAATAAGGCAATAACTTTAATTTGAGCATACCTAATTCCCCCCCCAGAAGAAATAGGTATGCTCAAATTAAAAAAATTCAATTATTTATCATCATATACAATCTTCAATGAACTCATTTTTTACTTGTGCGTATCCAGGAGTGCAATAATCACTGTAAGACAAGAATATTCTTAGAAAAATTCTACACACAAAAAAATGAAAAAAATTTTTTTATACTATAGAATAGGTGTGTTATTCATATTTTGCAAATAATTTTCTTTCCATTAAAATTTTAAAAAAAATTTCAATCAGAAATAGCTGTATACTACTCGTAGAGAATGATTTCATTACACAATCCAACCAGTTATTTGTGATTCAGAATAACTTAACATCATCCGTTTCTCATTCTCGTACTCCTGAAGTGTATTCTTCAGGAGTTTTTTGTTGTCCCACCACATAAGTTACTCACCAAACAATGCGCGAACAAAATAAGCCAAAATTTCCTAAAATAAGTCTTCAGCGACTAAGAAATCAGTTAAAACAAACTGTCTTTCTTTTCAGTCGTACTCATTTTTCGTAAAATTTTGGCTTATTGTCCTGTTTATCAAGTTGAGAAGGTTATGAAAGCATCGGTCAGCTCCGATGACAATAAGAAAGAATTTTTTAAAACAGCTTCTCATGTTTTGAAAAATTCAGACTTACTTCAAGGAGCTGATGCTTAAACACCGTGAATCAGAGGTTGTGAAAGAAGCGTTCAGCTCCGAGCGAATAAGAGAGGATTTTTTTAAATAGCTTCTCATATTTTAGAAAATCATCGCTTATTGCTGAGGAGTTGCTTCTTGAACACCGTTTACTCGTTTTTAGAGTGAAGTGAGATGGATCTCTCCAACTCCAGTTATTCGTATTCTAATTGGGTAGCGATAATCAATATAATTCCAAGTATTGTTCTCTTTCCCATTCTGAAACAGTTTGTCTAAAGGCTGCCCATTCTAAGCGTTTTGCTTCGACAAAGTTCGAAAAGATATGTTGTCCCAAAGCATCGATCATCACTTTGTCTTTTCTTAATTCTTTGATTGCATTATGGATCGTTGAAGGAAGATCTTGAATGTGGGCTTCTTCTCGTTCTTCTTCGTTCATCACATAAATATTTCGGTCCACCGCTGCTGGTGGTGTGATTTCATTACGAACGCCATCTAATCCAGCTTGTAATAAAACAGCCATTGCTAGATATGGGTTAGCAGATGGATCAACTGAACGCAATTCCAAACGTGTGGATAAGCCACGTGATTCTGGAACACGGACTAATGGTGAACGATTACGACCGCTCCATGCCACATATACTGGTGCTTCATAGCCAGGAACTAAACGTTTATATGAGTTGACGGTAGGATTGCAAACCGCTGTATAGGCACGAGCATGTTTCAATAGCCCACCTAGGAAATGATACGCTGTTTGGCTAAGTTCTAAATCGCCATCTTTGTCATAAAAGACATTTCCTTCATCATTGAACAAGGACATATTACAGTGCATCCCCGAACCATTGATCCCGAATAATGGTTTAGGCATGAACGTTGCGTGTAACCCATGTTTACGAGCAATTGTTTTAACGACTAGTTTGAATGTTTGAATATTGTCACAAGCATCCACAACGTCTGCATATTTAAAATCAATCTCATGTTGCCCAGGAGCTACTTCGTGGTGAGAAGCTTCTACTTCAAACCCAAGGCTTTCTAATTCTAAAACAATATCACGACGACAGTTCTCACCTAAATCTGTTGGTGCAAAATCAAAATATCCACCTTTATCGTTTAACGTGGTCGTGATCCCACCATCTTCATCTAACTTAAATAAGAAGAATTCTGGTTCTGGACCTAAGTTGAAAGAGGTAAATCCAAGGTTGCGCATATCTTTTAATGCACGTTTCAAATTCCCGCGTGGATCACCTGCAAAAGGTGTGCCATCTGGGTTATAGATATCACAAATTAAACGAGCTACTTTGCCATGATCACTTTCCCAAGGGAAGATCATCCATGTTGAAAGATCAGGATACAAATACATATCGCTTTCTTCAATCCGAACAAACCCTTCGATCGAAGAACCATCAAACATCATTTTATTTTCAAGTACTTTATCGATTTGACTAACGGGTACTTCGACATTTTTGATTGTTCCTAAGATATCTGTGAACATTAATCTTAAAAAGCGAACGTTCTCTTCTTCAATGATTCGTTTAATTTCATCACCAGTTATTTGTTTCTTTACCATGGTATCCCTCTTTCTTTTTGTTTATATTATTCAGTCAAAGAATTGTCGTTGCATTCCTTGCGACTGATAATGCCCAGTTTTACTTAGCCCACCTTGCGCCAATATCTCATCACGAAAAATTTGTCGAACGTCATGATCAGTTAGCGGTTTTTTGCTCTTTTCTTCCTGTTTTTTGGCTTGAGCCATTTCGTAAACTCGTTTGATACCAGCCATATTTAATCCATCAGAAAGATAATCTTTGATCTCTAACAACAAGTCAATATCGTTTAATGAATACATTCGACGATTTCCTTCGCTTCTTTCAGGATGAACAAAATCTTGTTCTTCATAATAACGAATTTGTCGTGCGGATAAATCAGTCAGTTTCATTACTGTACCAATTGGAAATACAGACATTGAACGGCGCAATTCCTTTTCTCCCATCAGACGTCCCCTTTCGTTTAACAAGTTGGGTAAAGTATACCAATCAAAAAAACTACTGTCAACCGCTTATGTCAGGTTTTCTAACATGAGGGTTGGTTTTTTTTACAAAAAAACTTGAGCAACGATTCATTGCTCAAGTTTTCTAACTTTTAAAAAAAGAGAAAATACATAGGTCACTCTGATAAGAAAGAGACAACGACCATTTAACTATTCAGCCATTTAGAAGTTGACTTTGCAAATCCTTTTACTTCATATCCATTTTTTTCTTCTACAAAATGCTCTTTCAAAACGAGGGTTTGTCTTCGTAAAGCACTTAACGTTTGCCCATCCTGACTGGGTACAAAGAGCGTGTATGGCACCATCAATTCCAACAACTGTTGTTTGATCGCTTGTACTAGCTTTTCTTTCCCATCGGTACTTTGCGCCGATATCAATACATTGGGAAAGAGTGAGGGAGTAAATAAGGCTGGATCAATTTGATCCGCTTTGTTATAGACTGTTAATACAGGCATCTCTTCCATCTTTAGTTCCGCCATCAACTGTAATACAGTCTGCTCCTGCAAAATACGATCTGGCGAACTTGCATCAACTACATGTAACAATAGATCCATGGATTGACTTTCTTCCAATGTTGAATGGAACGCATCAATTAATTGTGTCGGAAGATCTTGAATAAATCCAACCGTATCAGTAACCGTAATCTCAAATCCTTCTGCAAATCGCCATTTCTTTGTTAAGGGATCCAAAGTAGCAAATAACTGATCTTTAGAATACGTATCCGCTTGCGTAAGCAAATTAAGAATGGTTGACTTCCCCGCATTGGTATACCCAATCAAACCAATTTGAAAGATTTCACTAGACTGTCTTTTTTGGCGGTTTCTCGCTCGATGCGCTTCTACAGCCTTCAACTCACGTTTTACCCCTAATATTTTATTACGGATATGACGTCGATCCGTTTCCAATTTGGTTTCCCCAGGTCCTCTCGTTCCAATTCCACCACCTAATCGAGACAATGACTTTCCTTGTCCAGCTAAGCGTGGTAAAAGGTATTCTAATTGAGCTAGCTCTACTTGCAACTTTCCTTCTTTCGAACGGGCTCTCATGGCAAAAATATCTAAAATCAACTGAACTCGGTCAATGATAGGGATTCCTACTGCTTCTGAGACTAGCTGACTCTGGCGAGGGGTCATTTCATGGTTAAAAATAATCAGATCCGCTTCATGAGCATCCGCTTGTTGGATCAATTCTTGTAATTTACCTTTACCGATAATGGTTTGACGATCGACTTGCGGTCGTTTTTGCGTCAACGTAAATACTACTTCCCCAGAAGCTGTATTGGTCAGCTTGCTCAATTCTGCCATCGATTCTGTGAAGTATCGTTGATTCTGTTCTGTCTCAACACCTACGATGATCACTTTTTCTTTTTTATTCGTCATCTTTATCCTCCAACCACGTTCTGATCAATTGATCAATTTGCTCCATACTACTGGACTCTGCTAATAAGTCAAACCAATGTGCATCAAGACGATTACGAAACCATGTTAATTGTCGCTTTGCATACCGTCTCGAGTTCATCTTCAACTGCTCCACAACGTTTTCTAAAGATTCTTCTCCCTTAAAATACGGATAAAATTCTTTGTATCCAATACCTTGACTCGCTTGGACTTCACCAAGTTCATACACAAAACGTGCTTCTTCTAATAAGCCTTCCTCTAACATACTATCTACACGTTGATTGATGCGCTGGTATAACAAGGCTCTTTCGGTATTAAGACCAATCATACAATAATCATAAAGACGTGCGGGTTCCTCTTGCGGTGTTGTGATACTATAGCCAGTCACTTCAAATACTTCTAAAGCTCGAATCACTTTTCGTTGGTTGTTCCAATGAATTTTTTCCGCTGCTAGCGGATCTTTTGTTTTCAAATACTCCCAAAGTTCTTTTTTACTGAGTGTTTCAGCTAATTCTTCATATTTTTTTCGTACCGCTGTGACGCTTTCCTCTTTTGAACCCAATTGAAAATCATAAAGCAAAGATTGAATATACAACCCTGTTCCGCCAACGATCATCGGCAAATGGCCACGTTCTGTGATTTCTGTGATCAATTTTCGTCCAGCTTTTTGAAAATCTGCTACGGAATAAGTTTCATTCGGTTCGATGATATCAATCAAATGATGGGGAATACTTTCCATTTCTGACGTCTTTATTTTAGCTGTTCCGATATCTAATTTCTTGTAAACTTGCAGTGAATCCCCACTAATAATTTCACCGTTAAATTTTTTAGCCAATTCCACGCTAAGCGCTGTTTTCCCTACCGCTGTAGGTCCAACGATTACTAATACTTTTTCCATTATCATCCTACTTTTTCATTGTTTGTTTTATCCAAAATGCTTTTTGGGGAAAGTCTGTGATTATTGCATCTAGTTGTTGATCGAAACATCGTGTCATCTGCTGGTCGTCGTTGATGGTCCAGCATCTGATCGATTTGGGGAATGTCTCCATGGATGGCAAATGCTCCAAGTACCAGTCACCTCTAGGATGAATCCCTTCTATCCAAGGAGTATCTTCAGCTAACTGTACTTTCTTTTGTGACGTACTTAAAAGAAGATCCAGCTGTGCCTGAGGATCAATTTTTACTACTCGTTCCAATGTATGAAAGTTAAAACTGCAGTACGCATGTCGAAAAGGCCATTCCACTGCTTTTAATTGTTGAACTACTTTTTCTTCGATGCCAGCATACTCATATTTATCTGTTTTGATCTCGATCATTACCGTTCCACGATAATTCATTTCCCAAAAAAGATGCAAGACCTCTTTCAAAGTTGGCACTTTTGTTGCCTGAAACTCTGTATTGAACCACTTTCCTGCATTCAACTTTTTTATCTCTGCTAATGTTTTTTCCCGTACCAATCCTTTGCCATCCGTCGTCCGATCCACTTCCTCATCATGAATCACCACGATCTGCTCATCTTTCGTCAAATGAACATCTAGTTCAATCCCATCTGCACCTATTCGAACAGCTTCGGCAAACGCAGGCAATGTATTCTCTGGATGGGTACCACTACTTCCACGATGCGCAAAAATCTGAACCATTTCATCACCACTTTCAGTCTCTTTGATTGTACCATAGGAAAAAGGCTGTGAAAAAGTCGTAATACTTCAAATGGTTAAGAATGAGGTTGACTTGTCATTCTAAAAAATGAGTAAACGGTATTCAATAAAGAACTACTCAGCAATAAGCGATGATTTTCTAAAATATGAAAAGCTATAAAAGTCCTCTCTCATTCGCTTAAAGCTATTCTTCGACGATCAGACAAAAATCTCAAAATATGGGGAGCTGTTTCGAGATTTTCATTCTTCATACTCAGGGCAAACTGCTGTTTTCACAATCTCTCATTCATAGTGTTTCATCTATCGAAAAATAAGCCGAAAAAACCAAAAATATAAGGAACTACTTTTGGATTCTTCGGCTTATTTCTAAAAGCTAGACAATTCTGTCACAACCTTGACTTTACAAATTATAAAAGTTTTTTGATCCTCTTCGATCTCAACTCAAAAAACAATTAGCTCCACACATTATCATTTGAGAAAAAGCCAATGGGTTGTCGCGTGACACTTTTTAATTGCGCTTTTTTTTCATTGATCATTTCCGTCAGATTATCCGTGAAGTTTTCTAAGATCACACGTCCACCTTTATAAGCATAACCGCCTATTTTCATCGTTTCGTCAGGAGAAAGAACGACTTTACGGTGCGCAATGTTTTTAAATAACTCCTCTAAGATGTAATTTGGAAGATAAAAATTATTTTGTGCAGCAAATGACTGTAAATAAGCAAAATCATCAATAGTGATATAACAATCATCAAATGCATCAAAGCTGACATATTCATCTAACAGTGTTGCTCTTTTTTGCAAGATTTCATTGATTTTTTTATTTAGTTGATTCAAAGTCTCAATCTCTTTGACTTTTAATTCTAACTCCCGTCTTCGTTGCTCTTTGTTTTCAAGATGGCGCATCTGAACAACCATCCCGATATATACTAAAATAGCTCCTAATAAAACGCCGATTAAGCCTACGATGCCAACTACCAATTAGTGTTCCTCCTTGCTGTATTCTTCTATTTCATCATAACATAAACGTGCAAGCACAGACTATTTTCTAAAATTTTTTTATTTGACCTTTATTGACCAAGAATATATACTACTTTTTAGGTAGAAGAAATGAATTTGTGTTACACTATTTGTAAAGAACTTAAGGAGGAACCAAATTATGAATTTAATCCCTACAGTTATTGAGCAATCCTCTCGTGGCGAACGAGCTTATGATATTTATTCACGCTTATTAAAAGACCGCATTATCATGTTAAGTGGTCAAGTGACTGATGATCTTGCAAACTCGATCATTGCTCAATTGCTTTTCCTAGATGCACAAGATTCTGAAAAAGACATTTATCTTTATATCAACTCTCCTGGCGGTTCTGTTACTGCTGGAATGGCGATTTATGATACGATGAATTTTGTTAAAGCAGATGTCCAAACCATTGTGATGGGTATGGCTGCTTCTATGGGTAGTTTCTTACTGACAGCAGGTAAAAAAGGCAAACGTTTTGCTTTACCAAATGCTGAAATCATGATCCATCAACCACTTGGCGGCGCACAAGGTCAAGCGACAGAAATCGAAATCGCAGCTCGTCACATTTTACAAACACGAGAACGCTTGAACAAAATTTTAGCAGAACGTACTGGTCAACCTCTTGAAGTGATCGAAAAAGATACCGACCGTGATAATTACATGACTGCTGAACAAGCGAAAGCATACGGTTTGATTGATGAAGTGATGGAAAACAGTGCTGGATTAAACTAATATCATTTGTAAACTAAAAGGACGATGGGACTGCTCGATTGAGCGGCTCATCGTCCTTTTTTCAGTTGGAACGAAAGCTCGGTTTTTCAATGCTGTTCTTTAAACTTCCCTTCGTTATATTGTTCTCCAAGTTCAACGTAATGTTGAATATTTTGGCGATTCTTTTCAATCTCTTCTTCCGTTAAAGGACGAATGACTTTAGCTGGCCGACCAAACGCTAATACGTTGGGCGGAATGACCTTGCCTTCGGTCACTAAAGAACCAGCACCAATCAAACTATTTTCACCGATCACTGCATGGTTCAAAATAGTTGATCCCATACCAATCAACGCGCCTTTTTCGATGGTGCAACCATGAAGCATACATTGATGTCCTACCGTTACATTTTCAGCAATTTCAACTGGTGCATCATGGTCCACATGAATAACAGTACCATCTTGAATATTCGTTCTTGCTCCAACTTTAACCGTATTGCTATCCCCACGAATCACCGCTTGATACCAAACTGTGACCGATTCTGCGAGCTCTACATCGCCAACAACAGTTGCATTCGGTGCAATAAATTTTTGACTCATTTTTACACATCTCCTTTTTTGGCTTATTTCCAATTATAGCAGAAGATGGATTTCTCCTTCAAAAAGACTAGCAGCTATTATTTCATAGTCCCTTCAAGCACGCCTACTCTCTAGGGACTGAGACAAAAGTTGTCTCAGTCTCTTCTAGTATCTCTAAAAACGAATAAACGACGTTCAAGAAGCAACTCCTCAACAATAAGCGATGATTTTCTAAAATATGAGGAGCTATTTTAAAAAATCCTCTCTTATTCGCTCGGAGCTGAACGCTTCTTTCACAGCCTCTTGTTCACGGTGAGACAAAAGTAGCATCTTCGGAAAATTTGCCGAAATTTACCAAAAATTTGAGAAGCACCAAGTAGGTAACAATCAACATCAAAAACGAGTTTTTGTGTTTCTTGTCAATTTTCGGAAATTCCTTCTTATTTCTTGATGCTGAACACTTTTGTCTCAACCTCTCGTTTTTACACAACTAAAGAGCTCAGAACAATCTTTCGTGTTCCAAGCTCTTTCCTTTTATCTATATGCTATCTAAACTGGTAGCTAAATTTTATCCATTTACTTTAGAAATATTGATTGAGCCGATATAGCCAGCTTTATAGTTTTCCACATTGATTAGTGGGCTTGTTTCTCCTTTATTTACTTTAAAAGTAGTTGTAAGTCGATAGTATCCTTTTTCTTCTAAAACCCCATCTCTCATCAATGTGGTGTTAAGGAGTTCACGACTATCTTTAGACGAAGTATCTTCCTTCAATGCCACTTTTACATAATGGTCACTCAACATATCTACCACCGGTTTCACATAAACGGTTACTCGATAAGTTGCATTTTCTTCTAAAGCTTCACTACCGTTAAAGATTTTATATACACTAGCATGCTGATCAGCAAAGAAAGTATAGTCACCTACTAAAGCATTCACAGGATCTTTCACTAGTTCAATATCATCACCTGAGAACATTTTCCATCCAGCAGTTTGTCCGTCAGGCCAAGTATCATTGATTTTCACCGTTACATTAATCGTTTTTCTAGCCACTTCATTTACACTATTTTTCACTTCATAAGTGACTTGGTATTTTCCAGGAATAGAGGAATCAACGTTGTTTTCTACCACTTTGATTTTGTCTGTGATGTCTCCGTCAACACGATCATAAGCACTTAGATTGATTCGTTTGTCATATGGATCAAATAACTCATCGTGCAAAATTTCAATATCATTTGCATGTAACTCTGGTTTTTCAAAAACAGCTGCAAATTGATTGATTCTGACAGTATGCGTATTGAAGTGTTCTCCTGTTGCAGCTCCAATCGTAAAAGTATATTTCTTTGATTTATCGATGTTTGGATTTTTCAATTCCCAATGTTGCCCATCATAATCTGCAGTAATAAGTTGTTGCTTGCTATTCCATTTTAACGTTAATTTTTTAAAAGTATTTGGCGTGAATTTAATTTGTTGCATAGGAGCTAAAGCGGTTAAAAATCCGCTGTTGGCATCTGTTGAAACAAAGCCTCCATGAGCACCAACCATTTGAGCATGGTTGAAAGAAGTATCCGCATCATCTCTATCTGGCGCTTTAGAATAGGTATCCAATTCAAATCCAATTCCCTTTTTCAGGCCTCTGATACCTAGACCACCACCATTAGCTCCAATGTCGCCAATTGCTCCTTGGTGGAAAGCCACACCTACCCCATCAGCACCATTTACATTATCACCTAAATTGACATCCATATCCAACAAGAAATCATAGTTCATATCAAGGGAGACGATTCCAGATATTGTTCCTTTTTGAAATTGTTTCGATTGAGTAAGACGAGCTGTATGGGAATCAAGTTGGACGGCACTTCCATTAAATGCGACGATGTCTTTCAAATCAAAATTATTTTGATCCACATTTTGGGAGATAGCAATATTTTTATTGACTAAAACATTACTAGTTTCTGCATTTACTGACAATCCAACAACACTTACCCCAATTAATCCAATAGTTCCTGCACATACTTTTTTATAAAAGGTCTTTTTGTTCATAATAAATAACACTCCCATTCATATAGTTATTTTTTATACACTATCCTTTTCCGTTTTATCTGCATTTCACCATCTCTTTTCATTCTTTTAGTAAACAATTACGCGTAAAATTCATTTACTAGCAAGCATCCAGTAGTAGAAGCATTTTTGAATGCTATTTCGCCTCCCTTGATCTTTTTTCTACTACAAAATTATCGTAACGCTCAGATCCTATTATTTTTATTTTGTATAGTAGTCCAACAAATAAAAAAAGAGGTGAGACAAAAATGTTTAGCTTTAATAAATAAGAAGGGATTTCTGAAAATTAACAAGAAGCATAAACACTCGTTTTTTGCTGTTGATCGTTACCTACTTGGTGCTTCTTATTTCTTGATGCTACTTTTATCTCACTGTTTATTCGATTTTTAGAGATACTAAAAGAGACTGAGGAAAGTTTTGATATGCTCCCCCTATATAGGACACTGAAATATAAAAGTCCTGTATAGGGGGGATTTTGTATGCCGAAAAGAAAGATGAAACTCACTCCAGAAAAACGAGTAGAACTAGTAGAAAGCTATTTGAATGGTGAAGACAGTATGACCAGCCTAGCTCGCACTGCAGGCATTAGTTGGGCTGCTTTAAGTAACTGGGTTATGCTTTATGAGAATGAGGGGCCTACTGGCTTATTAGCAAGACGAAAGAATACACACTATACGATTGAAACAAAGATTCAGGCTGTAAATGATTACCTAAATGGTTTAGGGAGTCTGTCGGAAATTACTAAGAAATACGGACTAAGACAGTCTAAACAACTACGAAATTGGATAAAGATATATAATACTCATGGAAACTTCAAAACAGAAAGCGGTGGAAGTCAAATGAGTCAATCAAGAAAAACAACCTTCAAAGAACGGGTGGAAATTGTCCACTATTGTATTGTGCATGATCATAACTATGGCAAAACGGCTATCAAGTATCAGGTATCGTACCAACAAGTACGTAATTGGGTACTAAAATATAAGGAAATGGGCGAAGCCGGCTTAAAAGATCGTCGAGGACATCGAGCTGGAACAGAACCCAGTCGGACACCAGAAGAAGAAATGCGTGATCGACTGGCTGAACAAGAACGCAAAATTAAACTGTTAGAAATGGAAAATGACCTCTTAAAAAAAGTCAGGGAGTTAGAAAGGAAGTGGGACTAGACCTCATCCGTCATATCTTTGAATACCAAGCAATTAAGGAACTCCATGATCTCAAAAATTATTCGATAAAATTAATGTGTGATTTTTTACACGTCTCCAGATCAGCGTATTACCGTTGGTTAAAGCAACCAAAATCAGCTCAAACTATCTTTAACGAGCACCTGGCAGACCTAATAAGATACATCTATGAAGCAGATAACGACAAGGGGTATCGGAGAATCCGTGACGATTTGGTTCAAAACTTTGGTTTGCACGTCAATGACAAAAGAGTCTTGCGGATTTGTCGTAGTCTTCAAATTAAATCTACCGTCAAACACCAGCCAAGCGGAATTACTAAAGCGTCCAATAATCCTTATCATATTGCCAAGAACTATCTAAATAGAAATTTCCATGCAGATAAACCAAATGAAAAATGGCTAACTGATATCAGTGAATTCAAGTACACTCTAGGAAACCAAGTAAAAAAAATTTATCTTAGTGCCATTCTAGACTTAGCAGATCGGCGTATTGTTTCTTTCGTCATTAGCGATAGAAATGATAATAAGTTGGTTTTTGATACCTTTGACGAAGCGATTCGACTTGAACCTGTGGCTCATCCGCTATTCCATAGCGATCGAGGGTTTCAGTACACCAGTAAAAACATGAGAAATAAAATCAAAAATCAAGGGATGAAACAAAGCATGTCTCGTGTAGCCCATTGTATTGATAATGGGCCAATGGAAGGGTTCTGGGGAACATTGAAACGTGAAAAATACTATCGTCGTAAATTTACAAGACGCGAAGATCTCGTATCGATGATCGAAGATTACATCAACTACTATAACAATGGCCGTTATCAACGATGCTTGAAATCCAAAACGCCATTACAAGTTCACCAACAGCTTTTAATGGCAGCGTAATAATCGTATCTCTTAGATGGGTGAAATGTCCTTTGTTTCGCACATCTGAGGGATACGCCAACCAAGCGCAGCCGAGGTTTAAACAATGAAAAACAAAAGAACTGTTTGCCACAAAATTAGCAAACAGCTCTCTAAAAATTTTATTATATTTCCGTGTCCACTTGACGGGGAGCCAACCATTTTTCCTCAGTCTCTCTATTCTAAAATTCTTTCTTATTTGCTCGGAGCTGATCGCTTCTTTCACGACCTCTTGGTTTAAACGGTGTTCAAAGAGCTGACCTTCGGCGATAAGTCAAAAAATCTCAAAACATGGAGAGCTGTTTCGAGATTTTCATCCTTAACGCTCAGGTCAAAACGCTTTTTTCACAACCTCTTGGTTTAAACGGTGTTCAAGAAGCAACTCCTTGAAATAAGCCTGAATTTTTCAAAACATGAGAAGCTGTTTCAAAAAATTCTTTCTTATTGTCATCAGAGCTACCCGCTTCTTTCACAACCTCTTGGTTTAATCGGTATCAAGCATCAGCAACATCTTCAGCAAATTGGCTATTGTACAGTTTTTCATAGAATCCGCCTTGAGCTAACAGCCCTTCATGCGTTCCTTTTTCGATAATTTGTCCTTGATCCATCACTAAGATCAAATCCGCATCACGAATCGTTGAAAGGCGATGAGCAATAACAAAACTTGTTCGTCCTTCCATTACACGATCCATTGCTTTTTGGATCAATGCTTCTAAACGAGTATCGACAGAACTAGTAGCTTCATCAAGTATCAAGATTTTAGGATCAGAAACCACGGCTCTGGCAATAGTCAATAATTGCTTTTGCCCTAACGAAACATTGTCACCTTCAGCGTTGATTTCCATTTCGTACCCATCAGGCATTGTCCGAATAAAATGATCAACGTTAGCTGTTTTTGCTGCATCAACGACTTCATAATCCGTCGCATCTAATTTACCAAAACGAATATTATCAGCGATTGTCCCTTCATAGAGCCAAGCATCTTGAAGAACCATCCCAAATAATGAGCGGACATCACTACGACTCATCGTTTTAGTATCAATACCATCGATTTTTATTGCCCCATGACTCACATCATAAAAACGCATCAATAAATTAATCAGAGTGGTTTTCCCTGCACCGGTTGGTCCGACTACCGCAACTGTTTGACCAGCTTTTACTTCAAAGTTCAAATCTTGAATCAACGGTTTTTTAGGGTCATAAGCAAAATCAACATGTTCAAATGAAACATTTCCTGCTACTGTTTCTGGTAAAGTGACATCCACTTTATTTTCTTTTTCTTCTGGTTCATCTAAAATCTCAAAGACACGTCTGGTAGCCGCAGATGCACTTTGCAATACAGAAGATAACTGTGTGATATTCCCCATTGGCTGGCTGATTTGCCAAATATATTGGATAAATGCTTGTAATTGCCCCACAACGATGACACCCGTAATGACGTAAAAACTTCCCAATACAGCCATACCGATATAAGTAGCATATGCGGTCAACTGAACTAAGGGCATCATCAATCCAGATATAAAGGCTGCTCTAAATCCATAATGTTTCAATCGATGATTGACTTGTTTGAATCCTTCAAACGTTTTTTGCTCACGTCCATAAACTTTTAACACACTAAAACCAGTCATATTTTCTTGGACATAACCATTTAAATCCCCTAACGAATTTTGCATTTCTTGGAAATATTTTTGCGAAGCATTGATCACACGTTTTGAAATCCAGATAGATGCAGGAATCATGATCATCGAGATCAACGCCATCAATGGCTGGATATAAAACATCATCGCTGCTGCCAGTGTGATCCCTAAAATAGCATTCACCACACCGATAAACGCTTGCTGTAACGCTCCACTGACTGCGTCTACGTCATTCGTCACCCGAGATAAGATATTTCCTTGTTGATTTTTATCAAAATAAGAAACAGGCAATCGATTGATTTTTTCTTCAATATCTCTTCGCAAATCTTGCATTGCACTTTGCACGACATTCGTCATCAAAACACCTGAAAGTAATTGCGAAACACAATAACCAACGCCCACGATCGTGATCCAAATCAAACAATTGAAAATATAAGAAAAATTAATCGCTTCGTTGTTTGCAATATTGTGACTGATCTCAGTAGTTGGCAATCCGACAACGTAGGGTAAAGCAACGTTGAAAATCACCGTCAAAACAGTAAACAACAGCACAAAGAAAAATGTTAACTGATAAGGTTTGATGTATCGAGCTAATCGTTTTAAGGAAGATAATGTTTGTTTCATGCTAATTCCTCCTTCGATAATTGCGAAGCTGCGATATCATAATAGATTGGACAGTTTTCTAATAATTCACGGTGTGTCCCGATACCTACGACTTCTCCCTCATTCAAGACGATGATTTTATCAGCATGCATGATCGTACCCACTCGCTGCGCCACGATTAACACCGTTGATTCGGTCGTTTCTTTTTTCAAGCGAGCCCGAAGTTTTGCATCCGTTTGATAATCAAGTGCCGAGAAGCTGTCATCAAAAATATAGATTTCCGGACGTCGAATAATAGCTCTGGCAATCGCTAAACGCTGCTTTTGTCCTCCAGAGAAATTAGCTCCACCTTCGGAAAGAAGTTCATCATACCCATCCGTTTTCTTCGAAATGAAGTCCGTTGCTTGTGCGATTTCAGCTGCTCGCTCCATCTCCTCTTGCGTAGCATCTTCTTTTCCATATCTTAAATTATCTGCGATCGTCCCAGTAAATAACAATGCTTTTTGAGGAATAAAGCCAATTTTATCTCTTAATTTACTCAAGCGATAGTCCCTGACATCTACGCCATCAATAAGGATTTCCCCATCACTTACATCGTAAAATCGAGGAATCAATTGAATCAACGTTGACTTCCCGCTACCTGTACTACCGATGAATGCGACTGTCTCTCCTGGCGAAGCAGTAAAACTCACATTACGGATCACGGGTTCTTGTGAATGTCCAGGGTAAGCAAATGTCACATTCTTAAACTCAATATATCCTTTGGTTTTTGTTTCAGATACACCATTTGGATCTTCTTTGATCGACGGTGAGGCATCTAATGCTTCTTGGATACGCCCTGCTGAAACAGCTGCCCGTGGATACATCATAAAGACACTTGCAAACAGCATGAAGGAGAATAATGCATGGAAAATATATTCAATAAATGCAATCAGATCCCCCACTTGAAGAGAACCAGCATCGATTTGAACTGCTCCGCTCCAAATGATCAAGACCATTACAATGTTAAACAGGAAGTAGAATCCAGGCTGTGCAACGGCCATTAAACGAAACAAGCTTTTCGAGCTTTTTGTATAGTTATCATTAACTTTCGCAAATCGTTTTTCTTCAAATTTTTCATTAACGAATGCCCGGATAACACGTAATCCTGAAAGATTTTCACGTAAAATACTATTAATCTTATCCAAATTTTTCTGTTGTTTTTTTGATAATGGTTCAGAAAATTTCGCAATCGCAACCACTGAAAGTAGTAAAAACGGTAGAGCTCCGATCACATAATAACTCAATGAAACACTGGTCCGCATAACCATATAAAGACTGACAACAAACATCATCGGTGTCATAAATCCGATCCGTAAGATATTTTGTAAGAACAGCATAATTTGATAAGCGTCGTTCGTCGTACGCGTGATCAACGAAGCAACCCCTAATGTTTCATATTCTTGGTGAGAATAACTTTGGATTTTCTTGAATAGATCGTCACGAATATCCGCAACGATGTTCGTCGTGATCCGTGAACCAAAATAGCCTAATAGAATATTCATAATGATCCCAACCACAGTAATCACGACCATCAAGATCCCTTGTTGTTTTACATAACCAAAATCGTTGTTACGAATCCCGACATCAATCATACGAGCTAAAATCGTTGGTAAGCCTAACTCAATTAAAATAAAACCAAATACGCAGATGAAATTTAATAACAAATATTTCTTATAGCGCATGGTATAGTGCCACATCAACTTCAAACTCTCATCTCCTTTTAATTAGAATAAATTTAGCTATTAATAAAAATAATAGCACACTCCTATAGTATATAGAACACCTCTCTCATCAAAAATTTTTTTTATTACATTTAAATGATAAAAAACATTTTTCCTTTCCACCTTGTTGATTTCTATACTTATCCACTTTTTTATGCTAAAATAGCAATTAACTATTGTATGAATTCATACAGAAGGTACGGTTGAAAAAATTTCCGAACAGAGAAGCAAAACGAGGCTTGTCTCTTTGATTAGAATCGCTCATTTTAATCAAAGCATATCAAAAAACAGGTGGCTTGACCCCTCGTTTTGTGTTGTCTAAAAAATCAACTAGCTAAATTACTGCGACATGCAGATAAAGGAGACATAAACATGATTTACAAAGTATATTATCAAGAATCAAAAATCCGTAATCCTAAACGGGAAGAAACAAAATCACTTTACATTGAAGCAAATAGTGATGTTGACGCACGTCAACAAGTGGAAGAAAATACCCCATACAACATTGAATTCGTTCAACTTCTAGAAGGCAGTCATCTAGAATACGAAAAAGAAAATGCTGAATTCACATTAGTGGAGTTTTAAAATGAAACTTTCCATCAAAAATAATGAGACAGGCGTCTTTGCTATTGGTGGATTAGGTGAAATCGGGAAAAACACGTATGGGGTACAATTCCAAGATGAGATTATCATCATTGATGCTGGAATCAAGTTTCCAGAAGATGATCTGCTTGGGATTGACTACGTAATTCCTGACTACAACTATATCGTTCAAAATATACACAAAGTGAAAGCACTGGTGATCACGCATGGACACGAAGACCATATCGGTGGCATTCCTTATTTGTTGAAACAAGCGAATATCCCTATTTATGCTGGGCCATTAGCGCTTGCACTGATTACCAATAAGTTGGATGAACATGGCTTGCTTAGAGATGCACAATTGCATGAAATCAATGAAGATACCGTGATTCGTTTCAGAAAAACATCGGTCAGCTTTTTTAGAACAACCCATAGTATCCCTGATGCGTTGGGTGTCGTTGTAAAAACACCTTCTGGTAATATCGTTGCAACAGGTGACTTTAAATTTGATTTCACCCCAGTTGGTGAACCTGCTAACCTGCACAAAATGGCACGGATCGGTGAAGAAGGCGTACTCTGCTTGCTATCAGACAGTACAAATGCTGAGATCCCAACATTTACAAAATCAGAAAAAACGATTGGTCTTTCGATCCTAAAGATTTTTGAGAAAATCGAAGGTCGGATCATTTTTGCCAGCTTCGCTTCAAACATTTTCCGTCTACAACAAGCAGCAGATGCAGCGGTTGCTACCGGCAGAAAAATTGCTGTTTTTGGACGCAGTATGGAAAATGCGATCGTTAACGGCCAACGTTTAGGCTATATCAAAGTCCCAGAAGGAACCTTTGTTGATGCACATGAAATCAATCGATTACCTGCGAATGAAACGATGATCTTATGTACTGGTTCTCAAGGTGAACCGATGGCTGCTTTAAGTCGTATTGCTAATGGTACCCATCGCCAAATCCAGATCCAACCAGATGATACCGTCATTTTCTCAAGCTCACCAATTCCTGGGAATACTACCAGCGTCAACCATTTGATCAATTTATTATCTGAAGCTGGTGCAGAAGTCATTCATGGGAAAATCAACAATATCCATACTTCTGGACACGGTGGTCAAGAAGAACAAAAGCTGATGCTTCGTTTGATGAAGCCTAAATACTTTGTTCCAGTCCACGGAGAATTCAGAATGTTGAAGATCCATGCTTCCCTTGCTCAAGATACCGGTGTACCTGCTGAAAATTGCTTTATTATGGAAAATGGAGATGTGTTGGCTTTGACTAGCGAAACCGCTCGTCCAGCCGGACATTTTATTGCCGGTGACGTCTATATCGACGGTAGCGGGATCGGTGACATTGGAAATGTTGTTTTGAGAGACCGTCATTTGTTATCTGAAGAAGGACTAGTTCTGGCAGTTGCTACTGTCGACATCAAAAAGAAAGAAATTTTAGCGGGACCTGATATTTTATCACGTGGCTTTGTTTATATGCGTGAATCAGGTGAGATGATCAATGAGGCGCAACGCATCCTTTTCCATGCATTGCGTGAAGTGTTAAATGCTCCTGATTGCTCTGAACATAAACTGAAAGAAGCCATGACAGGCGCTTTACAACCTTTCTTATTTGAACGAACAGAAAGACATCCAATGATCCTTCCAATGGTGATGACACCTGATGAAGAAAAATAAATGAAAAACTTATAATGGCTGCATGCGCCGACTACCTACATAGATGGGTAAAGTTCGGCGCAGTTGTCCATTATAAGTTTTTTTGTAACAAAAAAGAGCGTAATCACTTACGCTCTTAACATGTTTAAATAGGTGAACAACACTTATTTAGTTTACTCGCTCTACTTAAGCTTTTTCAACATTAGCAGCTTGTGGGCCACGATCTGATTCTTCAACATCAAAAGTCACTGCTTGACCTTCTTCTAAAGTTTTGAATCCGTCACCTTGGATAGCTGAAAAGTGAACAAAAACATCGCTTCCGTCTTCACGTGAAATAAAACCAAATCCTTTTTCAGCGTTGAACCATTTAACTGTTCCGTTTTCCATTAATAATACCCTCCTCGTGCCTAAGCACTTAATTGATTGTAACATTGCTCGCGTACGATAGAGGTGCAACAGATGTTTCAACTTCTATTCCCAAACAAAATTACAATATAATTGTACACTTGGTTCTTTTTTTTTGCAAGAAAGCTACTTCCACTTATTCAATTTATTCCTCTTCCATCAATCCCTCCTCTCTCAGACTAAAATACTGTTTGCATCCAATGATCAAATGATCTAAGACATCGATTCCCATCATCTCCCCACATTTTTGAACTCTTTTAGTAAAAAGCAAGTCTTGTTTAGATGGAAGAACATTCCCCGAGGGATGATTATGAACTAAAATAATTCTCGCTGCAGAATATCGAACAGCATAATGGAACACTTCTCTTGGATGTGCGATCGTTTGATCCAGGGAACCAATAAATAGCGTTTTTTTCAACAATACTTGATTCTTAGTATCCAAATAAATACAAATCAAATGTTCTTGTTTGTGATCCTTTAATTCTATGATTAATTGATGCGCTAATTCATAGCTGGCATGGATCGTGGGTTGTACCGCTACATGCTGTGTTTGGATTCTTTTTCCTAGCTCGATCAGTGCTTTGATTTCAAGAGCCTTAACCTGACCAATTCCTCGTATTTTTTCCAGCTCCGACAGCGTTGCCTGTCTTAACAGTGCAAGTCCACCAAATGTTTTCAACAAATTACCTGCTAGTTCCAAGACATTATAGGGATGCTGTCCCGTGCGTAATAAAATAGCAAGTAATTCTTGATCAGAGAGTGCTTTCTCTCCGTAAAGCAACATTCGCTCCCTTGGAAGTGAGGTTGCTGGCACAGCATCCAGCAAATTTTTTTCCATAAAATCCCCCCTTTCTTCTTCTCACTAATAAGATACGAAAAAAGGGGGGAGCTATTTTTATTTTTTTAGATATCCTGGTACTTCGTGTAGAGAAGATAAAACTGCTAACGTTTTTTGTTGCAAGTCTTCTGAAGGAGCCAACAAATCTGGAATCATAATCACTGGGATCTCCGCACTTGCTGCTGCAAGTATCCCGTTTTTAGAATCTTCCAGAACCAATGTTTCTTGTTTTTTCGTTCCTAGATATTCATGGGCAAGCAAAAAGATTTCTGGATCAGGTTTAGCACGTTTGACATTTTCTGCTGAAACAATCGTTTCAAAATAGTTTGTCAGTTGGTTCTTTTCCAATAATAGCTCAATAATATGACGTTGGTTACTAGAAGCGACAACTTTAGGTATTCGGTGTTCTTCTAAAAAGTCCAGTAATTCGATTACTCCTGGTTTTAATTGCACTGCACCTAAGGAAAACCGTCTGATCGTTTCTTCATAAGCATCATTAATGAATTTTTGGACATTATTTTTCCCAAAACTTGCAAAGATCTGATGATAATTTGCCCAAACCTCTTCATCTGATACACCTAGATATTTCAAATACAATTCTTTGTCGTAAGGAAAGCCCATTTGATCAGCAACCATTTGCGAGGCTTCATAGTAGACGATTTCTGTGTCAAAGAGTAACCCATCCATGTCAAAAATGACAGCTTTATAATTCATTTTTTCCTCCTAACTGTAACAATAGTGTTCGTACTTCAGAAATAAAGTAAAGGGAACCTGTAACCACTAAGACATCTTCATTGGTCATTTTTTCTAATATTTCAGCTAAACCAAATTGCCATAATGAAACAATTGAAACTGTTTCATCTACAAGATCAGTCACGGTGCTTAAATCCAATGCTTTCGGGTGTTCAAACGTCGTTAAATACAAATGCGCATTAGGAACTGCTTTTAATTGGGTTAGCATTGCTTCTACATCTTTTGTACTTAGTGCAGAAAATAAAATATTGATCCGATAATCTTTGAACTCTTTCTTCAAATTTTGAACCAAACGGCTGACTGCATGTGTATTATGAGCGCCATCTAAAATAACAAAAGGTTCTTCACTTAATTTTTCCATTCGTCCAGGCCAGTGCGCTTTTTTCAGCCCTTTGCGAATTTCTTTTTCACTAAATGGTATACCTGTCATCTTGCAGTAAACTTGATATAGTTCAATTGCCATACCAGCATTTTCTGTCTGATGTTGTCCAATCATACCAATCGTAAGCGAGGTCATTTTTCCATGCTCATTATGAAATGAAAATACTTCTCCCCATTGCTCAGCTGGATGTTGATAAGTAACTTGATAGTTTTCGCCAAAAATATGAAGGGGGGCATTTCTTAGTCTAGCCTGTTTTTTGATTACTTCTAAAGCTCTTTCTTCGATATTTCCCGTAACGACAGGCACCCCTTGCTTGATTATTCCTGCTTTTTGGGCAGCAATTTCTTCAATTGTTTCTCCTAAAATATCCGTATGATCCAAGCCAATCGTGGTGATTCCTGTAAGTAATGGTACGGCAACATTTGTTGAGTCTAGTAAACCGCCTAACCCAACTTCAATAATAGCAACGTCGACTTTTTGACACAAAAAATAATCAAATGCCATTGCTGTCAGCGTTTCAAACTCAGTGATTCCGGCAACTGCTTCAAATCGATCCAAATGTTCAACAAGTGGTCGGTATTTTTGTACAAGCTTGATTAAGTCTTGATCTGGAATTTCTTGTCCATTGATCGAGATTCGTTCATTAAAAGATTCAATATACGGCGAAGTAAATGTCCCCACTGTCAGTCCTGCTTCTTCTAGTAGACATCTCAGATACGTAACCGTCGAACCTTTTCCGTTGGTTCCTGCGATATGGATCGTTTTCACCTGTTTTTCTGGATGCCCGACTATCTCTAATAATGCCTCCACTCGATCTAGTCCCGGACGAGAGCCAAATGGCAAGCGGCTATGGATCCAGGCGATTGCTTCTTCTATTTTCATCAACATTTCCCCCATTCCATATTTATTATAGCAAAAAGCAAGCGGAAACACAGGAAAAGACGTAGTGTATGTAAAAGAAGAAGAAATACTGAATAGCCCATTCTGATTCTACTTATTTGTGCTGACGTCTTGCTTTTTACTTAAAAAAAGAGCGGAAATGTTTTTCAACTACTTTCCGCTCTCTTTTGCATTTGTACGATTGTTCGAATGTCAGATTACTGGATTGTTCTTAAGCTGCGGATTCTTTCTGTAACTGCTGCTTGTTTGTCCAAATAATCCTTTTCTTTTGCCCGCTCTGCTTCAACCACTTCTGCTGGCGCATTGGCAACAAAGCGTTCATTGCCTAATTTTCCTTGTACTCGTTTCACTTCATCTGTCCATTTCGCTAGTTCTTTTTCTAACCGTTTGATTTCTTCTTCGATATTGATCAAACCTGCTAATGGTAAGAAAATTTCTGCCCCTGTCAATACAGCTGACATTGCTAGATCAGGCGCAACGATTTCACTTGAGATCGTTAGCTCTTCTGGATTACAGAAACGCTCGATATAGCTGGTATTTTCTGTTAAGAATTGACCGATTTTCGGATCATTGATCTTAATCATTAATGTAATTGGTTTGGATAATGGTGTATTCACTTCAGAACGAATATTACGTACGGAACGAATTAGTTCTTTGAGTACTTCCATCCCTTTTGAAGCTGTTTCATCATTAAATTCCGGATGAACCACCGGATAATCAGCAACTACTAAAGAAGTACCTTGATGTGGGATGTGTTGCCAAATTTCTTCAGTAACAAATGGCATAATTGGATGCAATAGACGTAAAATTTGATCTAACGTATGCACCAAAATACTTTGTGTTGTTTGTTTTGAGACAGCATCATCACCATACAAGACTTCTTTACTCATCTCGATATACCAGTCACAAAAATCATCCCAAATAAAGTTATACAACTGACGCCCAGCTTCCCCAAATTCAAAATGATCAAAGAGTTCAGTAACCTTAGCGATCGTTTCATTTAGACGTGTCAAGATCCAGCGGTCTGCCACAGTTTTCTCGCCAGTTAGCGTAATATCTTCAACTGTCATGCCTTCACTGTTCATAATAACAAAACGTGAAGCATTCCAAATTTTATTAATGAAATTCCAAGCTGCATCCATTTTTTCATAGCTGAAACGGACATCTTGACCAGGTGCTGAACCGTTTGATAAGAACCAACGTAAGGCATCAGCGCCATATTTTTCAATCACTTCCATTGGATCAATGCCGTTTCCAAGAGATTTACTCATTTTACGTCCTTGTTCGTCCCGAATCAACCCATGAATCAAAACATTTTCAAACGGACGACGATCTGTAAATTCTAAGCTTTGGAAAATCATTCGACTAACCCAGAAGAAGATAATGTCGTAGCCAGTTACTAATGTGCTTGTTGGGAAATAGCGTTGATAATCAGCACTATTTTCATCTGGCCATCCCATCGTTGAAAAAGGCCATAATGCTGAACTAAACCAAGTATCTAATACATCTGGATCTTGTACCCACTCTTCACTATTTTCTGGAGCTTCCATCCCTACATACATTTCACCCGTTTCTTTATGGTACCAAGCCGGGATTTGGTGTCCCCACCACAATTGACGAGAGATAACCCAATCGTGAACATTTTCCATCCAACGTAAAAATGTTTGATTAAAACGTGGTGGGAAAAATTCAACTGCATCATCAGTCTCTTGATTTTTCATTGCTTTCTCAGCTAATGGAGCCATTTTAACAAACCATTGTGTGGACAAGCGTGGTTCAATGACTACTCCCGTACGTTCTGAATGCCCAACATTATGGATCATTTTTTCAATTTTGATCAATCGTCCGATTTCCTTCAAATCAGAGACAATCGCTTTACGTGCTTCGAAACGATCCATACCTGCATATTTTCCAGCTAAGTCATTCATCGTTCCATTTTCGTTCATCACATTTACACGTGGCAGATCATGACGGTTACCTACCTCAAAGTCATTTGGATCATGCGCAGGTGTAATTTTCACTACGCCTGTTCCAAATTCCATATCAACATACGTATCTGCAATAATCGGAATTTCTTTATTTACTAATGGTAAAATTACTTTTTTGCCGATCAACGCTTGATAACGCTCGTCTTCTGGGTGTACAGCAATCGCTGTGTCACCCAACATAGTTTCTGGACGAGTCGTTGCAATTTCCACTACACCCGAACCATCAGCCAGTTCATAGCTCATGTGGTAGAAAGCACCTTCAATCTCTTTGTGGATCACTTCGATATCCGATAAAGCAGTGCGTGCTTGTGGGTCCCAGTTAATAATGTATTCACCACGGTAAATCAAGCCTTTTTCATAAAGTGTCACGAATACTTTACGAACAGCTTCTGACAAGCCATCGTCTAGTGTAAAACGTTCACGACTATAATCGAGAGATAAGCCCATTTTTGCCCATTGTTCACGGATATGGCTTGCATACTCTTCTTTCCATTCCCATACTTGATCCACAAATTTTTCACGTCCTAAGTCATAACGCGAAATTCCTTGTTGACGAAGCTTTTCTTCTACTTTTGCCTGTGTAGCGATCCCAGCATGGTCCATCCCAGGTAACCATAAGGTATCAAAGCCTTGCATCCGTTTTTGACGAATCAGCATGTCTTGTAAAGTCGTATCCCAGGCATGTCCTAAGTGAAGTTTTCCTGTGACATTTGGTGGGGGGATTACGATTGAATAGGGTTTTGCTTTCTGATCGCCACTTGGTTTGAACAAATCTTGTTCCAACCATTTTTCATAACGGCCAGCTTCAACTTCTTGCGGATTGTATTTTGTTGATAGATTTTTTTCTTCCGTCATACTGATGTCCTCCTTAAAAATAAAAAAAGTCCTAAAATACTTTCGTATTTTAGGACGTATTGATTTACGCGGTACCACCTAATTTGTAGCAGTTTCCTACTACCTCTCATGTGAGTTAACGATCACGACTCGTTTATCTCTAGGTTTTATCGGTTTGCTGTACACGATAAAGGGTTCAAGATAAAAACTCCCAAGCTACCTTCACTAGTCTCTCCTAAGAACGTCCCACCATCTCGTTCTCTCTCTAAAAGGCTGTAACTAGTTACTCCTCTTGATCAACGTCATGCCTCATTTTACAATGGTTCAATTTTAAAGTCAATAAAAGACGGTAAGAATCGTATTTCCCAAAATAGTACCTCTTTAGGCTTATGATTCGCCTATTATAAAGAATTGACTAAACAATAAGCAGTAGTGACAATGTTTGCTTATTCAGAACGTGACTGTTCAAATTAATTTTTTAACTCTCTTACAGAAGACTGATTTTTTCCTGCTTCCTTCATCTCATTTAGATTATTAGCCTTATTTGTAGACTGATTCATTCGCTCCTCTAGTGTTTGAATTTTTATTACAGGGTGACTATTAGCCGTTTGAGGTGATTTATTTGTTAGAGATTGATCCCTGATTTCCTTGGGAATTGGTGTTGGTTGAATACCAGCGGACTTCTCTTGATTTAGACTATCAGCCACATTTGTAGACTGATTCATTTGCTCCTCGAATGTTTGATTTTTTATTACAAGGGGCGTTTTGGTTTGTTTATCTGTTAGAGAGTGATTACTGATTCCGAGAGGTGTTAATGTTGGTTCAATACCTTCAGACTTTTCTTTAGGTTGTTCCTTTTTTCTCTCTGGTTCCTTTACTGAATTACTTATTAGAGACTGATTACTTGTTCCCTGAGGCATTGGAGTTGGTTCAACATCTATATTCAGTTCTTTAAGTTGCTTCATTTCCTGTCTATGTGAGTGTAATTTCTCGAAACTCTCAACTAGTCTTTTAATTTTCCATCGATTCTGTTGGTATTCTGAGTCTTTATTAAGATACCCTGCCGTGTATTTAGGATTTATATTTTTAAATACACCAGATGAATATACCAAGAAAGACAAAACAACCTGGGAACAACAATGCTCATCCTTGATTAGTAATTCTTCAATCTGTCGATTCACATCAGACACTAATAGGTTTTTCGGACTTACGTAAGTATTTATAAACTGCTTAATCTTATCGCTTTCCTGTTGCCACCACTCCCTTTCGAATGGAGTCAGCACCTTATTAAGATTTTTAAAATATTTATTATTGTTACTCTCAACTTCATTAATCGTTACCTTCTTAAGATCAACAGAAACTAAAGGAATTTGTTTGCTACAATCGTCAATGACACTTTTTAATTTGGGATATGTATGTATAAAATGTTGTATCTCTTTTTTTTGATTAAGGATATTTGAAAATTGCTCCTCTATACTAAGTCGATCATCTCTAAATTCGTACACCTCAATCACACTATATTTCATTTGTTTTTTAATTTCTTCTTTTTTATTATTTAAATCTTTTTGAAACGTCTCAATTACTTTATTGACTCTGACTTGTTTTGTATTTTTTTTATTTTTTATCTTCAATAAACTATTTTTAATCTTATTTATTACAACTTGGGATTCATTTTGCCGCTTTTTTTCATCCATTGATAAACATTTTTCCGTCCAATTGATGACATCCGATTCAGTAAAATTAATATTTTGTGAACGAAGTGCTTCTTTAATTGATTGAAGGAGAGACTCAGCTTGTGAAAGGTCCTTGGTTTCCTTTAATAGTCCTTCTCCGTCATCCCCAAACCTTTTTTTTAAATCAGTTACATCACTTGAATTTCCCCATTCTCTACTCATTACAGAATAAATGACTGTTGATAAAGTCTCTCCCTCCTTTTTTTGCTGGAGTGCTTCTTCGATTTTTGGAAGTATTTCTTTTTTTGTCTGATAATCTTGTAATAGATTTAATGCTTTTTCCCTATCCGAACGATTCGAACAATCAATTCCTTCTTCACTTAGTGTATGATTAATCGTTTCCAGTATTATAGGAAAAAGGTAATCTACTTTTTGTTTTTTTAAATCTTTTCTTACTTCCCCCACTATATCAAGACCTTTTATTTTATCAATAGGGGCAAGTATTATAGTTTGTGCTTTTTCTCCCATTTCCATGCTTATTGCGGATATTCTTAAGATCACTTCTTTTTCATTCAAAATTTTGTTTGTTTGAATCTTATCCTCTTCATTTAAATAAGTGCTTAATTGATTATTGACTTGTTCAAAGTTTTTTTCCGTCCAGTTTGGGTAATTAACTTTTAACTGAAGCATAATCGTTGCGATCTGCTCGGGTTTTAATTGTTTGAGATAGTCATTGTTCTCCAGTTTATTATCAATTGATCGAAGTCCATTCATGTGTCGCTGATTTTCGATTTCACTCAGATCTTTTTTCATCATTTCCGATAAGGAACTATTTTTTTTTGCTTCTGTCTCCTTTAATTCTTCTTTAAATGCCTGAACTGTTTCAAATTTGTGCCATTGATTTTCACCAAAAACAAGTCTCCCTAGATAGGATAACTGTTTTTTTGACTCTGGAGAATTCAATAATCTATAGAATCTATCAAATCGGTCTATTTTTGCCCCACTATTCAATAAATCTTCTAATTGATTCCCTAAATCTGATCGATTTTCTTTTTTTAGTTTTTCGATGATACTTTTTTTATAAAATTCTAAACGGTCCGTTTCTTTGAAGGAAGTATTGACATGTTGCCTAACAGACTCTTTTACTAATGTGGACTGAGACTCAACATAAATTTGTGTCATCACCTCAACTGTTCCTTGTTCTTCTACTCTTAATATTTCATCATATTTTACAGCCAACTCTGGGGTTACTTCTTTAGCAATCAAATAAACGAGCTCTTGATCAAGGATTCTTTTTTTTGTGATTATGGTACTTTCTTTTAAATTTATTTTTTTAAAATATGGAATGCTATTACCAATAAACGGCGAATCACTATGATTTGTAGCTATAGAAATATATGTTTTTTTTTCAGCTTCTGATAAATTCTTTCTTTGGAGAAGTTTAGAAATTATTTTATCATCTCTCAAAAAGTCAAAAAACCATTTATACTCATTATTCTTAGAAGATCTATTCATCGTTTCAAAAAATCCATCAATTACGATTTCTCTACATCCTTCTTCATAATCTAGCTCCATATTGACTAATTGTTGATAGTTTACACTGCCCTCGTTTAATAGTTCAAATGTACGAGCTAAAATATCCTCTTTGACTTTAGCTGAGTCCATGCCATATTGTAATTCTATACATATCTCTTTAATTTTTTTCTCGATTTCATCTGTCGATAATTTTATTTTATTAATACTAAACAAAACATTCTCATGAAAAAATTTCTCACCATCCACAGATAAACTATTAGTTAAAGATGTTAATAAGTTGAGCTGTTCTGTCAGATTTCTAGTTGGAACCATTAGAAGATCAAAAAGATGAATCTGATTTATTACATTATCAGAATTTTGTTGAAAATAGAGACAAGATTCCACGATCTCTCTCGTTATTACTCTCTCTTGTTTTAGCATCATTATCAGCTCATCAAGAGTTTCAAATCTGTTAATTGCCGTCCCCCCCCTTAATGTATCCAGTAATTGCTGATAGTCTGCAGTTATTTTGTAAGGGAATTTATTCAACACTGCTTTCATTTGGTGGTATCCTTCACTTGTTTTGTCCGAAAACCGCTCCATTTCCATAAGAATTGTATTTTTTACCTTCTCTTGATTCATTTTTACCATCCTTTACATTTTTTTCGTTATAGCATCCGTGGCTTGTCTGTTTTGCTAGACATTCATATCTAGCCTAAATCATAAGAATTAAGGATTGTTCCTTTTATGTACATTCAATCAAATCTTAAACTTCATTAGTATTTTTTACTCCAACTTGTTTCATAACCGCCTCCTTCAGGTTAACTTTTTTCTTACAACAGTGATTCTATCCATTGCATTCATCTTTATTACTGTCATTCACTCCTAAAAAAAGGTTTCTTCTTTCAAAAAAACCAGTTATTTTATAATCCCTGCACACGATGATACAATGAACTGAAAGCTATTATATCAGTATTATGATTGTAAACAAACAAAAATAGATATAAACATGCGTTATAAAAAAACGCTTAGAAACATTGGCTCTAAGCGCTAAAACTATGGATTGTCATAAAAAAACTTCTGAATATTTCTCATTAAAAAATATAAGCGTTTGCAATTCTGTCGTCAAATCAATGTATTGAATATTCACATGTTTGGGTACGATCACTCGGTCAGGAGCAAAGTTTAAGATCGCTGATACGCCACCTTTCACAATTTCATCGATTGCTGACTGGGAGTGTTTACTTGGAACCGTTGAAATCGCAACTGTTACTTTTTCTTTTTTGACGATTTCGCCAAACTGTTCGATTGGATAAATAAATTGACCATCGATTTCTTGGTTGACGATTTTAGGGTCATTGTCAAATACACAGACGATATTCAAATTTTCATTTCTTCTAAAATTATTGTGCTTTAAAGCTTTCCCTAGATTCCCATACCCAACTAAGGCAATTCGTTTTTCCTCTTCCGTCTTTAAGATCCGATCAAATACTTCGATCAGATAAGGCACTTCATAACCATAGCCACTGCGCCCCAACTCCCCTAAATATGAAAAATCTCTACGGATCGACGCAGAAGGTACTTGGGTGATTTGACTAAATTCATTTGATTTAATCCGCTTCACACCTGAATCATTGAGCATTTTTAAATAACGTAAATATAAAGGTAGTCTTTTAGCTGTTGCTTTTGGTAAAACCGCTATTTTTTCTCCCATCTTCAAACTCCTTTGTTAATTTCTTCACATAGTCAGTTTATCATTTATCCTCTCTTAGAGCAACAGTAGGGAACATAAAAAAGAGTCTGGGATTGATCCCAGACTCTTAAATAAGTGTAAGAACAAATAAAAAGTAATGTTTTTAAAGTATGTTTTATTAAACATAAAAAAACGGTTCAATCTACTTTCTTATTCTTGTCAAAGCTCACGATAATTTCAAGACTCTTATAACAAATCAGCAAATTCTTCTACTTGTTCAGCTTCGGTAGCTGTATGGATCGTTTCCATTTTTAAACCAGAAAGAGCTCGTTCGATCATTTCTTCGATTGGTAAACGTTCTTCGTATTGATGAACTTTATCAAGTCGTGGTCGGGTCTTTGGTTGAGGTGGGGCAAAAATCGTACAGCAATCTTCAAATGGTTGGACTGAAAGCTCAAAGGTATCGATTTGTTCAGCTACTTCAATGATTTCTAATTTATCCATCGTAGCAACTGGACGAATGATAGGCGTATTCGTTACTTCATTGATAGCAACCATGCTTTGTAAGGTCTGCGAAGCTACTTGTCCTAAAGACTCCCCATTAAGGATAATCAACCCATGGCGTAATCGGCGGATCTCATCCGTTAATCGCAGCATCATCCGTCGAGTAATCGTCATCCAGTACCCTTGCGGAATGTTTTTCTTGATTTCTTCTTGGATCTCAGTAAACGGTACCTCGATAAACTCGATTTTACCGACATAAGGAGTCAATTTTGCTGTTAAATCTTTTGCTTTTTGTAATGCTTGCTCACTCGTGTAAGGTGGACTAGCAAAGTGGACCGCTTCAATTTCGACACCACGCTTCATGGCAAAATAACCAGCCACAGGTGAATCGATTCCACCAGACAACATCAACATGCCTTTACCACTCGTTCCCACTGGCAATCCGCCTGCTCCTTTAATCGTTTCATAGGATAGGTAAGCAGCATCTCGACGGATTTCTACCCGTAGTGGAATATCTGGTTTGCGCATTTGTGCTTCTATATCAGGGAAGATATCTACCACCGCATTTCCTAACGTTTGATTTAATTCATTACTTGTTAATTCAAAGTCGTGGTCACTACGTTTCGCAATAATTTTAAAGGTTTCTTTTCCTGTATAGACTTCTTTCATGATAGCTTGAACTGCATCTTTTAACTTTTGAACATCTTTTTCGATTCGAATACTTGGTGAGAAATTTTGGATACCGAAAATTTTAGCCAATTTAGGTATAACTAATGCACTATCAGCACCATTTAACAGTAGGTGCATCCGGTCACGATCAGCATGGATCTTGATTTCGGGGAAATCACTCAATGCTTGACGAACATTTTGAGCAAGTTGCATAATAAAACTTTTACGGTTTTTTCCTTTTGTTGACAGTTCACCATAGCGGACCATGATTTCACTATATTTCACAAAAACACTCCTTATTGATTAATTGATGGTTGAAAATTTCTTATATAATTGTTTAAAAATGATCATAAATTGTTCTACTTCTGCCATAGAATTACTTTCATCTAAACTAATGCGAACAGCTGACGTAGCTAAATCATCAGGCACATGCATGGCATGCAACGTGCTACTTGCAAGGTGTTTACGAGAAGAACAAGCACTAGTTGTAGAAATAAATATTTGTTTTTCTTCTAACGCATGAACAAGGACTTCTCCTCGAATCCCTTTGAGTGAAAAACATAAGATATGTGGTGCATAATCTTCTCCCTCTGAAAAAATAGTCACTTTTTCATAGGCTTTCAAAGCGTTGATCAATGCCTCTTTTAAATGTTTGGTGTGATCTGGCTTTTGAAGTTTTCGATCCAATGCAATTCGTAAGGCTTTCGCCATTGCGACAATCGCAGGAACATTTTCTGTTCCACTTCGTTGATTTTTTTCTTGGCCACCACCATTAAGAAGCGGTGCTAAACGTCGTCCCTTCTTCCAATAAATAAAACCTATACCACGTGGTCCATGAAATTTATGAGCTGAAAACGTCGCAAAATCAACTCTTTCGGTCAGCCATTCAGATAAAGAAACTTTTCCGATTGCTTGCACAGCATCCACATGAAAATGGATTTTAGGGTATTCTTTTAGCAACTCACTAATTTCTAAAATTGGTTGGATTGATCCAATTTCGTTATTGACTGCCATGATTGAAACCAATACTGTGTCTTTACGAATTAGTTTCTTCAATTCATCAACAATGACAAATCCTTGATTATTTACTGGCGCTATACTAACTTCTACCCCTAGAGATTTAAGTTGTTCAGCTGTTTCACTTACAGCAGGATGTTCTATCCCAGAGATGATCATGTGGTTTCCATATTCACGTTTTTCAATCATCGTCCCTTTAAGTACCCAATTATCGCCTTCTGTCCCACCAGAAGTAAAATAAATTTCATCTGGAGTAACAGTGATCAGCTCAGCAATTTGTTTTCTAGCTTGTTGTAACAAACGGTTTGCTTGATTGCCTAAATCATGCAAACTTGACGGATTCCCAATAATCCGCTGACTTGTCTTTATATAGGCATCTAAACTTTGCGGAAAGATTGGGGTTGTCGCACTATTATCAAAATATATCATAAGAAACCCCTCTTTTTTGAAATTCTTTACTATTATAACGGTTGTCCCAATTGCTTTCAAGAGGAGGTTGTTTTTTCAGAAAGTTTCGTGTAATTGAACACGCAAAAAGACAACACTTGGTGGATTGACCAGTGTTGCCTTTTTAGTTAGTTAGTTTTATTAAACTAAATCAGGATTCTTAAAATAAAAATCTTCAATTCGCTTGAAAGCACCAGGTTCAACACGTTCGAGTGCTGTACCGATCTCATCCAGAGCTTCTTGATAATGATGTTCCTTATTGAATAAGTAATAACTTTTATCAATTGCTTCTCTGATTTCTTCATGTGTGTGGCGATAACGATTTGCATACTGTAGCATTTGTTCTGTCAGTGCTGCAGCATCCACTAAATCATGCGTTTTCTTATCAAGTAAGTCTAAATCTTCTTCACATAACGTAACTAAGCGATTGACTTCTTCCATATTGACTCTGATTTTATTTAGCACGATACTTAGCTCTTCAATCCGATCAGTTGCCACAAAGAAAAATTCTAAATAATCATTTGGTAGACCAGGCAAACGTTGTTGTTCCACAAAACGTTTTAAATTACGCAATTTAAATTCGAAAGTATCGATTTTTTCTTGCGCTTCTTTTTCACCTTTTCTTAACTCGTGTAGTGAGTCATCGATTTCAACTTGTTGGTTTTCGATATCTTCTAAAACTTTGAATACTTTTTTATAGAAAGTCCGTACTTCAGAATATGGTAACAAGTGTTGCTGGATTTGTGGTTTCATCTGTTCGTTTTGACGTTCGATTTCTTCCACTTCTGTTTGGAATCCGCGTACTCGACCAATTTCATTATGATTCAACGCATAACTTTGAGCAGTATGATCTAACTCAATCAATAATTGACGATTGTTTTTTGTGGCATGTTTGATGTATTGTTCAATGGTTGCTTGATTGGTTGTGACATAATTTTGGGCTTCCATTTCCCGCTCTAGAATGTCGTAGAGCGAATCAATCATACTAGCAGTTTCACGATTCTCGAATTCAACCGTTTCAACTTCTGTTTTTTCAAGATTTGCTAATGAACTTTCAATACGATGGCTTACTTTTTCAATCTCACCAACAAGATCTTCTTCTGGGAAAACATATTGTTCCTGCATCAATTTTTCATAAGTTTGCTGGATTTCTTCCAGTTGTTCTGGGAAAGTAGTGTTCAAATCTTCAAATAGCGGCGGAACTTTTTTCATCAAAGCTTCAACTTCATACGTATGTTTTTCTGCTTTATCCAAAACTTCTCGAGCTTCAACAGGATCACCTGAAGTATTCAATGCAACAAATTGCGTGAATTCATTTTCGATCATCTTGACTTGCTTTTGTAATTCAGGAAACGCAGGACCGTATTCTTGCTCATCTTCTCTGATTGTTTCTTTCAGTTCTTCATAGACATCCAAAGCTTGCTGAACCGCTAGTGAATTACGTTCTTCTGTTTCACGTAACTCTTTTAGTCCATCACGAATCTCAGAAACTTTCTTTTCCATTTGGTCCATGGTTTTTTCTGCTTCGATCACAGCTTTTTTACCTTTTAAAAATCGGAAACTCTCATTAAGATTTTCTACTTCAAAAATTTGACTTTCTAACTCAGCAAACGAGGAAGTGGATATGTCATTCCATTTTTGACTCCATTCACGAAAGGTATTTTGGCTTTGCCCCACCAGATGCATTTTTTTAACATCATCGACTTCTTCAATCACAGGCAAGTCGAATAATTCTTCCTTGCGCTTTTCCAAGGCGTCCAATCGATCTTGGTTTTTTTTCTTCATATAGTAACTAACCAAAAAGACGACTAGGGCGACTATAATGATTGCTATGACGATTCCGATGATAACATTATTTCCCATTTAAGGTACCTCCGTTTTCAATATGCATCTATTTTTTATGCTTAGTTAAATAATTTGTGTGCATAAAACAATAAATACGTCTTCCGTGCAAAAGACATCTATTGTAAATTATAACACACAATTTTTAAGCATTCACTAACTTCATCGAAAATCTTTTATTCCTACCTAGAAAATAGCATAACCAGTATGAAACGCCGGTTTATTTTGGTTTGTTTCGTCCATTCAAGACTGTTTCTTTCGAGTCGCTTGGGCGATTTGCCGTTGAATTTCTTTGGCGATCTTAGGTTCAGGGGCACACTGCTCTTCCCAGTTATCAGGTTTTAATACCTTATTCGTGACCGGATGATAATGTGGTTTACCATCTGGGAATAATTTCCCCATGTTTGCTTGGTGAACGATCTCAAATATCTTCGTAGGATCAACACCCAATAATGAAAAAGAACCATAAGTAAAATATAAAAGATCGGTTAAAGCATCGACTTGCTCGATCAAAGGTGCTTGTCCCCATTCTTTTTTAGTCAACATTTTTTGTTCTGCTTTCTCTAATGCTTCGTGAAGAGCTGTTACTCCTTCGTGTAATTGTTCCTGATCTCCCTGACAATTGGCCGCAATCAATTCGACTAATTCTTCGATTTTAAATTCTGCACGATAAATGGCTGCTTGTTTCGAAAATGCAGTCGGTACATCAGGTGAACGAGGGTCAAAAATTTTATGAAACTCTTCTACTTGTTGAAAGGGTGTTTTCTCAGACATCTTTTTCTACCTTCTTTTCTTACTTCTCTTAACATTTTAACTGAAGTCTAGTCTATCAACTGTTTTAGTAAATCAAACCATAATGCTTCAGTCCTTGATAAATTCCGTCTTTTTCATTGGTATCAGTCACATAATCAGCAGCTTGCTTAACTTCTTTTTGAGCATTCCCCATAGCAACCCCGATTCCGACACCTTCCAGCATCTCAATGTCGTTATAATGATCACCAAATGCCATGATCTCGGTCATTTCGATCCCCATGTCTTTGGCAAAGGCTGCAATTCCTGAAAGCTTTGAACCACCTTTTGGAATGATATCAACGGTATACGCATTGGACCGTTGAAAGCTGCACTCCGGAAACCGCTCTTCTAATTTTTCTTGTTCTGATTCCTGACTCAATAAAATACATTGGTAAATTGGCTCATCAAGAATCTCCAGTGCCTCATATCGCTTTTTCTGTCGATGTGGGCTAAAAATTTGCAGTCCTTTTTTCATCAATCGAACGGGAAATTTTTTTGGTAATAAACTAACTAAACGTTTGATCAAAATCGACTGTCCTAATAGCATCGTGGTCGAACCAGCTAGTTGATCTCTTCCACCAAAAATGATCTGGCGATGGTTCTTATCAGCATATTCCACGATCTTACTTAAAACGACTTGATCAAATGGTTGATCTACAATCGTTCGTTCGGCAGTAAATACCAATTGTCCATTATAGACAACATACATATCTAATTCCAATTCATCAATCACTTCTTTGATTTTAACTGGACTCCGCCCAGTTGCTACACCACACAATATCCCATTTTTTCTAGCATAGCTAATCGCACGTTTAGTCGAAGCAAGTGCTTTTGAACGGTCGTTGACTAATGTGCCATCAATATCAAAAAAAATTGCTTTGATCATTCAACGCTCCCTCTCTAAAATAAATCCATTTGTTGTGGGTTTAAGCCTTCCGGTTTTATTTTTAATATTTTTTGTAAAGCTAACGCATTTTCTGCAGCATCTCCACCAGAATTGTTGTTAAAGATAATTCCGATCTCTTTCGTTTTTGAGCTAACAGAGTCAATAGCAGTTGCTAGTTCTATCAGTTCCTGCTCAGAATAGCGATAAAGAGTTCTTTTTTTACGCCAATCTTTATCATTGGCCTGCCAACCTTGAGCATTTCTTCCGTGAAACCTGAAAAGAGCAAAGTCTGGATTCGTGATGAATGGGTCAAAAGGAACTGTTGTGTTTAACAACTGTGGTTCATCAATTACTGCCAAAGAAAATTCTGCTCGAGTCATGAAGCTTCTCGTGCGCTCAACGAATTCCTCACTGTACCACGAAAAGTCCCGAAGTTCGATTGCTACCGGATAGCCAGCAAACCATTTTCGAAGCTTACGTAGGTATTGTACACTTTCCTTGGTGCATTTAAAGGAAGCTGGAAATTGGACTAAAAAACAAAAAAGCTTGTTCGCATCACTCATTGGTTTCATTACTTCCAGAAATTTAGCAATCATTTCTTCTTCTGTTTGATAATATTTTTCCCAGTCTCCTTGACCACTGATCCCTTGATACGCCTTAACAACAAAACGAAAATCATTTGGAACCTCTTGCACCCATTTTTCTACCGAAGTTCGTCTTGGGATTCCATAGTAAGCTGTATCAAGCTCCACTAATGGCAAATATCTAGCATACTCATAAAGTGTGTTATTCTTTTTTCCAGTCAATTTATCATGTTCTTTAAATGAGGTTAATCCGATTCGTATCATTTCAAGCCACCTTTGCTTTTCCATCCAAAAATCAACTATGTATAGTGAGATTTACTACTCATTGCTCAATGCCGCGGATAGCAAAACTCTTTCATATAGTATACAATAAGCGTTAAAGCCTATGCAAAATTATATGTAAGGAAGTCCGAAAAAAAATGAAAAAAATTCTAATTTTACACACTGGCGGAACGATTGCCATGAGAGAAAATCTTTTAACTGGTGGAGTGAGTCCTGATGTTGTGAATCCTTTGCTAGATGCTGAAATTGAAATTCCAGAAGATGTTGATTTAGTAATAGAAGATATCTTTAATCTTCCTTCACCTCATATCATGCCTAAACATATGTTAATTTTAAAAAAACGGATTAATGAAGCCTATCATTTGGGGTTTGACGGTGTTGTAATCACTCATGGAACAGATACGTTAGAAGAAACCGCCTTTTTCTTAGACACGACGATTGGAGATAAACTGCCGATCGTACTAACTGGCGCTATGCGATCCAGCAACGAATTAGGGAGCGATGGGCTGTACAATTTCGAGAGTGCTATTCGAGTCGCTAGTTGTAAGGAAGCAAATGGAAAAGGTGTATTGGTCGTAATGAACGATGAGATCCACTCCGCGCGTTACGTGACCAAAACCCACACGACAAATGTTGCCACTTTTCGTACACCCACATTAGGTCCAATTGGTCTAGTAACAAAACATCGGATCTTATTTATGCAAGAATTACTAGAAACTACACGCTTAGATATCACTTCAGTCAATGGTACGATCCCAATCGTTAAGGCTTATGCGGGGATGCAAGGTGATCTATTAGAAGCTATCGCCCATACCAAAGTAGATGGCCTAGTGATCGAAGCTTTAGGAGCTGGCAATTTACCACCACAAGCTGTAACAGCTTTGAAAAAATTATTAGTACAAAAAATCCCAGTGGTCTTAGTTTCCCGGTGTTTTAATGGGATAGCAGAACCTGTTTATGACTACGAGGGTGGCGGAAAAGAATTAGCAAACATGGGGATTATTTTTTGTAATAGCATCAATAGCCAAAAAGCTCGCATCAAACTACTGATTGCCTTGAATCACGGGTTAAAAGATCAATCATTGATTTCGTTTATTACTCAATAAGTTATAGCTAAATCACATACGAAAATTCCTGACATTAAAATTCCGTTCTAAAAAAATCCAGAGTTCGTTTAGCAATTGAACCAATTTTGCGCATTCTTTTTTCAATCATGGAAGGTTATCGATCCTTACCTATTACTGGATATCCAAAAGTCTTATTTCCATGTTAGAATGTCCAAAAGTATGAACAACTAAAGAATTCTTTATTATTCAGCACTTCGGCAATCAATCAAAAAAGAGGTTGAGACAAAAGTGTTCAGCATCAAGAAATAAGAAGGAATTTCCGAAAATTGCTTCTCAAATTTTTGGTAAATTTCGGCTTATTTCCGAAGATGCTACTTTTGTCTCACCGTGAACAAGAGGTCGTGAAAAGAGTGTTTTGACCTGAGCGTTAAGGATGGAAATCTCGAAACAGCTTCCCATGTTTTGAGATTTTTTGACTTATCGCCGAAGGTCAGCTCTTTGAACACCGTTTATCCGTTTTTAGAGATACTAGAAGAGACTGAGACAACTTTTGTCTCAGTCCCTTTTTTCCCTTGTTGTTCCTGCTTATTTCCCAGAGCTAGACACTTCTGCGACAACCTCTTTCCGATTGGAACATCGTTTGCTATTAGCAGTTTATTTATTTTTCCAAGTGATATTTGCTTCACAATAGAGTTGTTCTTGCATTCTGATTTCATGTCTTGTTTTCACACCATGTTCCATCTCTACTTGTTCATAATGACTTTCAATTTCATTTCCATATTCCACTTCTTTGTCAAAACGGATCAAAACTTTTTCTGGTACATGTGTCGTCAAGAAATCATAGCCTAAGACATCAATAATCCAGTTGAAATACATGGCATTGTTCACATGTTGGTTACTATCGATATCATAGAAACGCACGCGATAAGGTAACATCGTGCCCGATTCGATCTTTTCTATTTTTTCTTGCCGTTTGATTTTTTTGATTTTTTCGCTTTCAAACGGTGCAATAATTTCTTCATTGACGCTACTCATTTTCCGATTCACAAAATCCATTAATACAAAAACTGATTCTATTTTTACCAGTTCTGTACCTTCTTCATCATGAATCCAAAAATTACGATAACAAAAGAATTTATTGTACTCCATGGCTTGTGTTGTTATAGAAATCGTCTCTCCTACTTTAGGCAAACGAGTGATTGTCATTGAATAATTGGTAATGACCCAAGTCAGTCCAAAACTATTGACAAATTTACTGCCACGATCAAGCGCATCACTTTGATCTTCCGATGTCTTGATCACGATTCCTAACATTGATGGAAATGTCATGGTCTGATTAATGTCACATTCATAATATGAAACTTCATGTTTTTTTGTATATCTCTTTGCCAAAAAAACACCCTCCTCTTATCTTTTCGCTAATAATTGATCCACTTGTGAACCATAACTTTCCCCAAACATATTTAGATGGGCTAACAAATAATATAACTGGTAAATCGGCAATCGTTTTTCCCAATTTTTCTCCAAAGGATAGACCATTTGATAACTTTGTAAAAACTCTGGACGAAACCCACCAAATAGCTGGCTCATAGCTATGTCCTGCTCACGATCACCGTAAGAAACGGCTGGATCAACGAAGACTGGTTCTCCTTGCTGATCAAAGAACACATTACCACTCCACAAGTCGCCATGCAAGAGGCTAGGGACAATCTTTTTATCACTAAAGTTTTCTAACACGTATTGCTTAAAAGAAATAAATGTTTCTTGGCGGTTTTGATTCCAATGGTTGTTTTTTTGTGCCAAAGCAATTTGACTTTCTAGACGATTTTTGAAGAAGAAAAGCCACCAATCTTCTTCCACGTGATTGAATTGCGGAACGGTCCCTAAATAGTTATCCTTTCGATACCCAAATTGAGGAGCGGTTACCTTATGCAATTTCGCCAAAGAAACGGCTAGATCTTTTTGATCTCCTTTGCCAGGTTCGATCCATTCCATCAAAAGATAGGCACCATCTTTTTGTTCGCCCAGCATGTAAGTTTCAGGTACTCGAACGTAGGGAGCTAGTTCTTTTAACCCATCCACTTCCGCTTCAAAAAAAGACTTTCCAATATTAGGATGAAGCTTTAAGAAATATGATTTATTTTGCTCTTCAATTCGATACGTTTGATTAACGTCCCCACCAGTGATAGGTATCACTTTGCCTTCTAATTGGATTTCTGCTAACACCGACTGAATATTCATCTCTACTCCTCCTTACATGCTTTTCCAACCTATTTGTTAGCTATCATTATATCACAGAGAATCTAAAACAAAGAAAATGAGTCTAGTAACTCTTTGTTCAACAGTAAAAGTCCGTTGCTCATATTTATAGACAAAAAAAGAGAGGCTTCTTTCAAAATTAGTAACCCTACTAATTTCGAAGACTAACCTCGTCTTTCTTTCAATCCCTTATTTACTTTCTTTTTCAGTAATCTGAGACACCAATTCGTCTATTTTCTTCATACTTTGAGTAGAATCAGTTTTTTAAGCCAATGCGCCCATTGGATCCCAAGGAGCTAAAACGATTGGTTCTTCATTGAAGGCTTGGAGTTGCTCTTTCGACAACAAATCTTTGCGAACAACGATTTGATACGTGTATTCGTTCATCCAATCGTCACTCATTACAAAAAATCCTTTATTGCCAACTTTTTCTCCCCAGCTATTTTCGACTTTCCATTTCGTTGATTTCCCATCAACAAGATCGACTCCCGTCAATACCATCGCGTGGGTCATTAAGCTTTCACCATAATCTAAACGTTGTGCTTTAGTCATCGTAAAATCTACATCGAATAAGTCATCCATGTCGTAAACATCCAGTGCCATGACCCCACTATCTCTAGTTGAAGATTGTCCAACATCACAACCAAACCAAACGGACTCTCCTTGTTCCAGTTGGGCAATAGCCAACTGTTTAAACGTTGACATATCTACGTTCAAGTAACGAACTTCTTTCCCGCCAACCACATTACCTAACATTTCTACAGTGTAAGAACGATCAAAAGGTTTGTCTTTTGTCGGTGCATTGATGATGCTAACGTAATCATCTAGTTTTACACCAATATATTTATCATAAAAGAGTTGAGGTGTAAGCTGTTGGTCAATATGATAATTGTTTTCTTCGTCACGGTATTCAAAATCAAATTCTTTTGGTGGTGTTCCTAAGGAGATGGCTAAAAATTGATAGATTCCTTCTAGCATTTCCTCTTTTTTTGCTTGAATCGCTTCAGCAGTTTCACCACCGGCAATCATTTCACGTAAGACCGTCGCATCTTTACGCAACAATTTATTCAAGTAATTATTTAAATCTCGTGAATTTGAACTATTTGCACTTTCTGGCATAACAGATTTAGGAACTACACCATATTTCTGGAAGAGGGAAACGATCATATCCCATTGTCCGCCATCTTGTTGTGGGGTTGTTAATAAAAAGGCTACTTTTCGGCTATCTAAGGCATCATTCCCTGTTGCGATAATATTTTCATAAAAATAATTAGCTTTTTCATATTTGTCCCAGAAAAATGTATAGTTTTGTGATAATTCAAATTCTTTCAAATGGAATTGATTGAGCAATTTATGTCGGAAAGTATTTAATGCTGCAAACATCCAGCAACGACCAGATTGTTTCTGATTTGAAACCTTTCCCGTTGATAAATCAATTGAAAAAACCGGTGTATTAGACACATGGGCAGCCACATTTTCAGCAGAAGCGGTGATCCCATTTTTTACTACCGCTCTTTGTAGAGCTTGTTGTTTGTTGTTTTCTTCAAAACCTTTTGCAAATTTTTTCGTCATTTCAGGTGTAATAGCTTTCATCCAATCATCCTTCCAATCAAAAATATATCTTTAATTCTACCCTTAAGTGGTTTGAAATACAACGACTCACTTTTAATCGTTACAACAAATCGACTGAATCCCCCTCACGACAACCCTTTTTTGTTATTCTCAAAAGTTTTTGAGAATAACAAAAAAACCACAGCCTCTAAGCTGTGGTTGAAGTACTCCGGCAGTAGGACTCGAACCTACGACATCATGATTAACAGTCATGCGCTACTACCAACTGAGCTATGCCGGAATCAAGTACATGTATATAATATCAATTTATCTTAAATAACGCAATACTTTTTTTACATATTTTTTTGTTTTTTCACAAAAACCACTGCCCAAAATTTGTTATTTATACAATTTAGAATGTTCATCCTATGAAACCAATTTTTTTTGTTTTAGATATTGACAAAATTGATTATTTTCGTTATTCTATTACTTGTATTAAGAAATCATGCCGCTTTAGCTCAGTTGGTAGAGCGCTTCCATGGTAAGGAAGAGGTCGCCGGTTCAAGCCCGGCAAGTGGCTTACTTAGATAACGTAACCTGTTGTTTTAACAATAAGGTTACGTTGTTTTTTTATCTTCATTTTTTTAAATACTATATGATTTTATAGCTAATAAAACTAAGCTGTAATGAATAGCTAGTTGTAAATAAACGTAAAGGACTAGAGCCTTAGATATAAATCTTACGTTTACTCTAATAACGAGTAAACAGTGTTCAATCAACCACTCCTTGCAATAAGCCTGAATTTTTCATAATATGAGAAGCTGTTTCAAGATCCCCATCCTTATTGGCCCTGCAATTACTCATCGCAGTTTCTACTTAGTGAGCGCTCAGATCAAAACGCTCTTTTCACATCCTCTGATCTACGATGTTCCAAGTAGTATCGAAAATAAGCTGGAGAATCCAAAAAATAAGAAGAACTATTTTTGGATTCTCCAGCTTATTTCTCAGTGCTAAACGCTGCTGTCACAACTGCATGTCTTTAAGGGCGTAAATCA
>NZ_JBIOLU010000001.1:2247500-2647500 GCF_051711025.1 Enterococcus sp. DIV1421a
AAACCTTAGTCATTCGGTGGACAGGATTCTCACCTGTCTTTCGCTACTCATACCGGCATTCTCACTTCTAAGCGCTCCAGCAGTCCTCACGATCTGCCTTCAACGCCCTTAGAACGCTCTCCTACCAATACACCTAAAGGTGTACTCCACAGCTTCGGTAATATGTTTAGCCCCGGTACATTTTCGGCGCAGGGTCACTCGACTAGTGAGCTATTACGCACTCTTTAAATGGTGGCTGCTTCTAAGCCAACATCCTAGTTGTCTGTGCAACCCCACATCCTTTTCCACTTAACATATATTTTGGGACCTTAGCTGGTGGTCTGGGCTGTTTCCCTTTCGACTATGGATCTTATCACTCACAGTCTGACTCCCGGATATGAATGAATGGCATTCGGAGTTTATCTGAATTCGGTAACCCGAGATGGGCCCCTAGTCCAAACAGTGCTCTACCTCCATCATTCTCAATTCCGAGGCTAGCCCTAAAGCTATTTCGGAGAGAACCAGCTATCTCCAAGTTCGTTTGGAATTTCTCCGCTACCCACACCTCATCCCCGCACTTTTCAACGTACGTGGGTTCGGTCCTCCAGTGCGTTTTACCGCACCTTCAACCTGGACATGGGTAGATCACATGGTTTCGGGTCTACGACTACATACTCAAACGCCCTATTCAGACTCGCTTTCGCTGCGGCTCCGTCTCTTCAACTTAACCTCGCATGCAATCGTAACTCGCCGGTTCATTCTACAAAAGGCACGCCATCACCCATTAACGGGCTTTGACTTGTTGTAGGCACACGGTTTCAGGTTCTATTTCACTCCCCTTCCGGGGTGCTTTTCACCTTTCCCTCACGGTACTGGTTCACTATCGGTCACTAGGGAGTATTTAGCCTTGGGAGATGGTCCTCCCGGATTCCGACGGAATTCCTCGTGTTCCGCCGTACTCAGGATCCTCCTAGGTGCCTTCCAAATTTCATCTACGGGGTTTTTACCCTCTTTGACTGACTTTTCCAAGTCATTCGACTATCTGAAAGAACTACCATATTGGAGTCCTACAACCCCAATGAGCAAGCTCATTGGTTTGGGCTTTTCCCGTTTCGCTCGCCGCTACTCAGGGAATCGAATTTTCTTTCTCTTCCTGCAGGTACTTAGATGTTTCAGTTCTCTGCGTCTACCTCGAATGCGCTATGTATTCACGCAAACGTAACATCCTATAAAAGATGTTGGGTTCCCCCATTCGGAAATCTCTGGATCATAGCTTACGTACAGCTCCCCAAAGCATATCGGTGTTAGTCCCGTCCTTCATCGGCTCCTAGTGCCAAGGCATCCACCGTGCGCCCTTATTCACTTAACCTTATCAACCTTACGGTTGGGTTTTGATCTTTCTTCTAGCGATAGAAGTCCGATCAAGAAAATAAGCAATTGAACTTATTAAAAAACTCATTCAACGCGGTGTTCTCGGTTTGTATTACTAATTTACTTCAAATATCCAGTTTTCAATGAACAAAAATATATCTTTGAGAGTAAACCTCTCAAAACTGAACAAAGTGAAAAACAAACAGTGTAGTCTCCGTAATATTCCTTAGAAAGGAGGTGATCCAGCCGCACCTTCCGATACGGCTACCTTGTTACGACTTCACCCCAATCATCTATCCCACCTTAGGCGGCTGGCTCCAAAAGGTTACCTCACCGACTTCGGGTGTTACAAACTCTCGTGGTGTGACGGGCGGTGTGTACAAGGCCCGGGAACGTATTCACCGCGGCGTGCTGATCCGCGATTACTAGCGATTCCGGCTTCATGTAGGCGAGTTGCAGCCTACAATCCGAACTGAGAGAAGCTTTAAGAGATTAGCTTAGCCTCGCGACTTTGCGACTCGTTGTACTTCCCATTGTAGCACGTGTGTAGCCCAGGTCATAAGGGGCATGATGATTTGACGTCATCCCCACCTTCCTCCGGTTTGTCACCGGCAGTCTTGCTAGAGTGCCCAACTAAATGATGGCAACTAACAATAAGGGTTGCGCTCGTTGCGGGACTTAACCCAACATCTCACGACACGAGCTGACGACAACCATGCACCACCTGTCACTTTGCCCCCGAAGGGGAAGCTCTATCTCTAGAGTGGTCAAAGGATGTCAAGACCTGGTAAGGTTCTTCGCGTTGCTTCGAATTAAACCACATGCTCCACCGCTTGTGCGGGCCCCCGTCAATTCCTTTGAGTTTCAACCTTGCGGTCGTACTCCCCAGGCGGAGTGCTTAATGCGTTAGCTGCAGCACTGAAGGGCGGAAACCCTCCAACACTTAGCACTCATCGTTTACGGCGTGGACTACCAGGGTATCTAATCCTGTTTGCTCCCCACGCTTTCGAGCCTCAGCGTCAGTTACAGACCAGAGAGCCGCCTTCGCCACTGGTGTTCCTCCATATATCTACGCATTTCACCGCTACACATGGAATTCCACTCTCCTCTTCTGCACTCAAGTCTCCCAGTTTCCAATGTCCCTCCCCGGTTGAGCCGGGGGCTTTCACATCAGACTTAAGAAACCGCCTGCGCTCGCTTTACGCCCAATAAATCCGGACAACGCTTGCCACCTACGTATTACCGCGGCTGCTGGCACGTAGTTAGCCGTGGCTTTCTGGTTAGATACCGTCAAGGGATGAACAGTTACTCTCATCCTTGTTCTTCTCTAACAACAGAGTTTTACGATCCGAAAACCTTCTTCACTCACGCGGCGTTGCTCGGTCAGACTTTCGTCCATTGCCGAAGATTCCCTACTGCTGCCTCCCGTAGGAGTTTGGGCCGTGTCTCAGTCCCAATGTGGCCGATCACCCTCTCAGGTCGGCTATGCATCGTCGCCTTGGTGAGCCGTTACCTCACCAACTAGCTAATGCACCGCGGGTCCATCCATCAGCGACACCCGAAAGCGCCTTTCAAATCAAAACCATGCGGTTTCGATTGTTATACGGTATTAGCACCTGTTTCCAAGTGTTATCCCCTTCTGATGGGCAGGTTACCCACGTGTTACTCACCCGTTCGCCACTCCTCTTTTTCCGGTGGAGCAAGCTCCGGTGGAAAAAGAAGCGTTCGACTTGCATGTATTAGGCACGCCGCCAGCGTTCGTCCTGAGCCAGGATCAAACTCTCATAAAAAGTTCGAACAATCTTGCGATTGTTAAGCTCAATTGTTTGCTAGCATATTGCTTGCTTGTTAAAAATGTTTGTTGTCTTGAATCAATCAAGACGCCCTACACATTTGGTTTGTCTTTGCTTTGTTCAGTTTTCAAAGGTCTACTTGATTAAAAGCTAATCAGTTGAGATTGCCGTAGCAACTTTTATATCATATCAGAGTGACGTTTGTTTGTCAACTCTTTTTTAAAAGTTTTTTTCGACTTCATTTTTTAGAAGTGTTTCAGCAACTCATTCATCATAACTCGTCGTTTGTTATTTGTCAACAACTTTTTTGAAGTTTTTTTCGATAGAATCAAGCTTCGTAAGCTGTCGTTTTTTAACGACTTAGTTATCTTATCATGTGTTTTTAGAAACGTCAAGAACTTTTCTGCTATTTTTTTAGAAAGTTTCATTACGCTGTTTCTTAAATCAACGTTAATAAATTTATCACGTAAACCAAGGTACGTCAACAAGCATTTTCACTTAATTTTTCAAAAAAATATTCAAGCAAAAGATCATCATTCGCTTTTACTTCAAAAGAAGCATAAAAAAGTTTGCATTATCGAATATAATCCATGATAAACTGAACGTTTCATCCTTTAAGGAGGGTCGGTTACCATAAAAAAAGAAACTTGAATTTTTTTTCAAGTTTCTTTTGGTGTCTAATTCTACATTAAAAGAAAGGAACTCCTTCCACTTCGTAAGTGCCAAGGACAGAGCGCATTTGATCTGGGTCTTCCCAAAGATAGCCTTTACCTAAGTCTTCACTTTGACTTTTTTGCTCAGTTTCAAAAACAAACAATGGAACATTTTCGTGATTAATATGTGTATTGGTCAACTCCATCAAATTAATTTTGCTAACATCAATATGAACGATTTCTTTTAAAAAGCTAAGTATGTTTGCTAATCCCGTCTTTTCTTCTGAAAGCTCTGCTAATGCAAACTCCAGCTTGTCATCAATTGAATGGACTAAAAATTTTTTTGATCCATCCTCCAAATGCAACATGATTGTACCAGCTACTTTTTTGCTTGCCAAAATTTCCACCTCGATCAACTTGTTCTGTGGTTTACATAAAAATTCTAGCACATTTTCAGAAAAAATACACTTTTTATTTCTTATTTTCTTTCTGTTCTAGTTCTTCTAGTGCTTCGTCCACCCATTTTGGTAGTTGTTCCGCAATCGTGGCAAACCCGATCTTTTTATTTTTATTCGTAAAGTATCTTTTCCTTCGATAAGGAATAACAGGGCTCTTCTTCTCCAACGTACGTAACGACAAACTAATTTTTTTTGAATATTCATCAATATCAATGATTTGAACAGTTACTGGTTGACCAACTTTTAACAATGTGTGAATACTTTTCGTGTAACCTGATTGTACTTCTGATACGTGAATCAAGCCTTGTGTTTCCTCGTCTAAAGACACAAATGCACCATAAGGCTGTATTCCAGTTATTTTTCCTTTAATTATTTGTCCAATTTTATATGTCATGTACTTCCCTCTCTTTGCATTTATCATTATACTGTAAATGATTTAAAAAAAGAAGTTTTGAAAATACTCAATAGAAAAAGGGGTCCTTTAGATGAGTGAATTTGACAAGAAAGTTTCAAGAAGACATACCGATAGCGTAAAATGGGATTCAATTAAAGAAACCTATCAAAGAGACGACTTATTGCCTTTATGGGTTGCAGACATGGATTTTTTATCACCTGCTGGAGTAAAAAAAGCTTTTGAAAATTATGTTTCTCAAGGTCTTTTTGGTTACTCTACCGTTTCAGAAAAATTATATCACGCAGTCATCAATTGGGAAAAACAACAGCATCAGGTATCTTTAACAAAAGAACACATTGTCTTTACTAGCGGTGTTTTATCTAGTTTAGCTGTTGCAATTCAAACTTTTACTGAACCAGGTGACAGTGTGCTGATCCATGACCCCGTTTACCCACCTTTTTCTGCAATCGTCGAGAGTAATCACCGTCAGCTTATACGGAGTCAATTAATTGAACAAAACAATAAATTCATGATGGACTTTCAAGATATGGAAAAAAAGATCGTTGAACAACAAGTAAAAGTGGTAATCCTTTGTAATCCCCACAATCCAGGGGGGCGTGTTTGGACTAAAGAAGAATTATCACAACTAAGCGAACTATGTTTGAAACACAAAGTGCTGCTTTTTAGTGATGAAATTCATCAAGACTTAGTTTTTTCAACGAACCATTTTAACTCGATGTTAACGATTGATGAAACACTAAGTCAGTCTTTAATCACGTTTACTTCGGCAACCAAGACCTTTAATTTAGCAGCGATTAAAAACTCAATGGTGTTTATAAAAAATCCTAAATTAAAAGAACAATTTGAACAGCGGTTACTAATGAATCAGCAACAAGATATAAATACTTTTGGTCTAATCGGTACACAAGCTGCTTACGAAACGGGTAGAGAATGGCTTAGTCAACTGCTTCCTTATATAGAAAAAAACGCGGCCACTGCCACTTCTTTTTTTGAAAAACATTTACCTCAACTAGGTGTGATGACGATTGAAGGAACGTATTTGATGTGGTTAGATTTTTCTGCTTATGAAGCGAATGACGAGTTGCTAGAACAAACATTGATTACCAAAGGAAAAGTTGTTTTAAATCCTGGCATCTCATTTGGTCCTGCCGGTCATGCTCATATGCGATTGAATTTAGCTTGTCCGGAAGAAACACTACTAGATGGATTGATGCGGATAAAAAAAGCCTTCACATAAAAAACAAAAGCATTTTTGACGACTTTTAAACGAGGTTCTATTCTAATTAGAAATAAAATAAACCAACTGGGTCAATGATTGAAACCAGTTGGTTTATTTTGTGCTTAGTTAGTAATTAAGATGCCTTACTATTGCGAGTGATTATTCTGATACTTCAACTTTCTCGATCACTACATCATGTACTGGACGATCTTGTGGACCACGTTGTACGTTAGCAATTTCATCTACGGTAGTCATGCCATCAATCACATGACCAAATACAGTATGACGGAAATCTAGCCAAGGTGTCCCACCACCTTTGTATGCTTCGATGATTTCAGCCGGGAAGCCTGCACCTTCTAATTGATCTAGCATATTCGCTGGTACATTTTCATTATTCACGATAAAGAACTGGCTACCGTTTGTATTTGGTCCAGAGTTAGCCATCGATAACGCCCCACGTAAGTTGAACAACTCACGACTAAATTCATCTTCAAAACTTTCACCATAGATGCTTTCGCCACCCATACCTGTACCAGTTGGATCGCCACCTTGAATCATAAAATCAGGGATGACACGGTGGAAAATTACTCCGTCGTAATATCCTTTTTTAGCAAGTTCAATAAAATTTTTAACTGTTTTAGGCGCTAATTCTGGGAATAATTGGACCGTAATGTCACCACGGTTTGTTTTTATTACTGCCTTTGGTCCTTTTTCATTTTCTAAGCTTAATTGTGGGAATACCATATCTTTTTCCTCCTAAAAATTATTCCTTCATTGGTAATAATAACATATTCTCTCTATTCGCTGTTACATGAAACTTAAGAAAACAAAAAGACTCATCCTTATGTAAAAATGATTATATACTTTTTATCAAATGATAGATACTTTTCTGCGTTTCTCTGACTTAAAAAATAATCCACGAGTATTTTTAAATATGTGAACCAGTAGATTTCACGAGAGATCGTTTTCGCTTCTGCCCCAACCTCCTTAAGAATTAGAAATAAATCATTTGTTTGAGAAGTATTCTCAATTAAATTCTGCTATAGTGTGGGTATGAGGAGGAAGTTTTCTATGGAAATCTATGATATTACAATTATCGGTTCAGGACCAGTAGGGATGTTTGCAGCGTTTTACGCAGGTATGCGTCAAGCAAAAACTAAGATCATTGACAGTTTACCTCAACTAGGTGGGCAATTAGCAACGCTTTACCCAGAAAAATATATTTATGATATTCCCGGCTACCCCGCCGTGAAAGCCAGTGACTTAGTAGCAAATCTGGAAAAACAGTTAACCACATTCAATCACTCTTTTCATTTGAATGAGGAAGTTCTTTCTATTACTAAAGAAGATGAAATAATTGAGATCACAACTACTAAAGGAATCCACTATTCAAAAGCAGTCATTTTGACTTTAGGAAGCGGTTCTTTTCAACCTAGAAAATTAAATGTACCAGAAGCAACAACTTATGAGCATCACGGTCTCGATTATTTTGTGAACGATTTAATGAAATATGCTGGTAAAAAAGTAGCAATTGCAGGTGGTGGTGATTCAGCAATTGATTGGGCGTTGATGCTAGAACCGATTGCGAGTGAAGTTTATCTTATCCATCGCCGGCCAGAATTTAGAGCTCATGAGCATAGTGTAAACTTATTGAAAGCTTCATCAGTCAATCTTTTAACTCCCTATCTCATTGATGAATTATCTGGAGAAAATGGGGAATTGACTGCTGTTCGCTTAAAACGGGTAAAAAGCGAGGAAACAATTGAGTTACTGATTGATTCATTGATTGTTAATTATGGGTTCACCTCAAATCTAGAACATCTTTCAACATGGGGACTTGAAAGTACCAGAAATGCAATTTCAGTAAACTCAGATATGTCAACCTCGATACCAGGCGTTTATGCTGCTGGCGATATCTGTTCTTACAAAGGAAAAGTAAAATTGATCGCTACTGGATTTGGCGAAGCACCTACAGCTGTCAATAATGCGTTACACTTTATTAACCCTAAAGAACGCACACAACCTGGACACAGTACCAGTTTATACGATAAAAAAGTTCCTCCTAAATAGGATAGCTTGTATGATTTTTGACCATTTTGTCCAAAGCAGAGGAGACAACATTTGTTTCTTGCTTTTTTATTTGGTAGGCTAACAATATAGTTGATTCACAGAAGCAAAAGGAGGAAGAAAATGGTTATCAAAACTGAAACGCTAGAAGAAAAAGCACGTGAATTGCTCAATGAGCGTGGAGTAACCCTTGAAGACATTGCTGAGCTAGTGATGTTTTTACAAAAAGATTACATTACTGATCTTACTTTAGCAGATTGTATCCAAAGTGTTCACGCTGTCTTAACCAAACGTGAAGTCCATAACGCGATCATAACTGGGGTTCAATTAGATATTTTAGCAGAAGAAAATAAGTTGATGTCACCGCTCCAACATATCATTGAAGATGATGAAGGACTGTATGGGATCGATGAAATACTAGCCTTATCAATTGTAAATGTCTATGGGACAATCGGTTTCACTAATTATGGCTATATCGATAAAGTAAAGCCTGGTATTTTACAAAAATTAAATAGCCATGACGGAAAAAATGTGCATACTTTCTTGGATGACATCGTGGGTGCAATCGCTGCCTCTGCTGCCAGTCGTCTTGCTCACCAAGAGCCAGAAAAACGCAGTCGTTTGACTCAATAAGAGGTTGTGAAAGAAGCGATCAGCTCCGAGCGAATAAGAGAGGATTTTTTAAAATAGCTTCTCATATTTTAGAAAATCATCGCTTATTGCTGAGGAGTTGCTTCTTGAACACCGTGAATCAGAGGTTGTGAAAACATCGTATAGCTCCGATGACAATAAGAAAGAATTTTTTAAAATAGCTTCTCATATTTTGAAAAATTCAGGCTTATTTCAAGGAGCTGATGTTTGAACACCGTGAATCAGAGGTTGTGAAAACATCGCATAGCTCCGATGACAATAAGAAAGAATTTTTTAAAATAGCTTCTCATATTTTGAAAAATTCAGGCTTATTTCAAGGAGCTGATGTTTGAACACCGTTTAGAGAAAGAGGTTGTGAAAAGAGCGTTTTGTCCTGAGTATTAAGGACGAAAATCTCGAAACAGCTTTTCATGTTTTGAGATTTTTTGACTTAATACCGAAGGACAGCTCTTTGAACACCGTTTAAAGCAAAAACCCGAGACAATCTCCTTGTCTCGGGCTTTTTTTATTCTATTGAAACAAAATAGGCATTATGATTTGTTCTATTCTATGTTTGATTTTAACTTCTTTTTAGCTCTCTTTTTCCAATGATCACAAAAAAAGCAAAAAAGAGTTCAATTAAAATAAAAAATAAAATAAAACTATGCATAAAAAATTGTTCTGGTAAGACGTTAATGATTGGATCGGTTGTCGGATCAAACAGCCAATCGTCGTTGTTAAAAAATGTTTCATGGAACAAGATAAAAAAGCGATCAAATCCTACCAACATAAAAAAGCCAAAAACAATCGGTACGAGCATTCCAATCTTAAACGGTTGAACTAAACGCCAAAAACGCTTATGACGTTTCAGATAAAAGAGATAGTAGATACTAGGTATCAACGTCAACAGCAGCACAAAATAGTTAAGTAAAAAAAGTTTTTTGACTTCATAAAAATGATGTGCTCCACTTGCAGAAATAGGAAAATTTTGCAGACTTAATTCCTTCTGAAAAGGATTATTTAAATAAGCCATTAATTGATCAAAATTTTTCAATAAAGTTTCTTGATCAAGCGTAGTATGATCCAATATGTTCAGATATTTGATGTCTAGTTCATAGAGAAAGCGAAAATTGATTGTTATCGCGATCGCCAGACTGATCAGCATGAAGAATAGACAAACCAAACCAGCATATTCTCCCCACACCCATTTTGTTTTTCTCATTCTAGAAACTCCACTCATCTAACGAACAGAGAACGTGTGTAGCAGGTACCGGTAATAAAGGTACATCCTCAGCTTTCGTAAATCCTGAGAGCACCAACAACGTATCAATCCCATTTCGAATCCCTGCTTGGATGTCTGTTTCATAGTTGTCTCCAACCATGATGACATCTGCTTTCGTTAAACCTAATTTTTCTACCGCCTTATCCATAATGATCGCTTCTGGTTTGCCAATATAAATCGGCGGCGTCTGCGTAGCTGTCTCCACAAACGAAATAACCGATCCTGCACCTGGCAACAACCCACGCTCAGTTGGAATATTTTTATCTGGATTTGTTCCAATAAATGTTGCCCCTTTTTGGATCGCAAGAGTCGCTTTGACTACTTTTTCATACGTCAGATAATTATCTAGACCGACTACTACATAATCGGGATTTTCTTCGTTCCAGACAAACCCTGCTTCTAAAATCAAATCGATCAAACCAGCTTCACCTATGGCATAAAACGTGTTTCCTTTCCCGGCAGCGTGCATAAAATCGATCGTTGCTAAAGAAGCTGTATAAACAGTTTCTGGGCTAACGTGTATATCAAATTCATCTGCCAAGCGATTGGCTACTGCCTGTGGACTTTTTGTGGTGTTATTCGTAACAAACAGAAAAGGCTGTTTTTTTGCCTGAAGAGCCTCCACAAAACGTTTCCCAGCAGGTATAGGTTCAGTCCCCCGATAAATCGTTCCATCTAAATCAATCAAATATCCTTTATAATCCATCTTTACTCTTCCCTTTGTCTTATCGTAAAATTAGTGTTGGCTTTTGGTTTAGTTGATGTTTTTTCAGTCTTTTTTTGTTCTGTTTTTCTTTTTTGATGACCGGTTTTTTGTGATTTGAAGAAACGGGTCCTTTTTTCTCATCAATGTACGCACGATGTTGGTTTTGATTTTTCTTTTTTCTTCGGCGAGGAGTATTTTTTTCCTTCTTACCTCCGATTTGTTCAATCACAAAATAAGCGCAACCAAAATTACAATACTCATACAAATAATCTTCCAAAGCATCAATTCGTTGGTCGGGATGAGCACGTCTGTTATCTACTCGGAAAAATCCTTTTAATCTTAATTGTTCATAGCCCCAATCACCAACGATATAGTCATAACGCGACAAGACTTCACTATATCTTTCGCCAAGTTTTTCTGGATTGAACCCCTCTCGATGATCCTTTACTAGGCGATAGTGCTGTTCGCCAATCAAAAAATTCTTCTCATCGATGAAAGTAATGATTTCTCCCTTTACTTTCTCCGGTTTGGGTTCTTCGATAATTTCTTCTAACACGGCGGTGATTTCTTCTGTCACCGTATGGTCCTCGACATTTTTCGCTGTCTGTTTTTCTTTTGTTTTAGCTTCAACGGCGTGTTGCTCTTTTTGTTTTGCCGACATGCTTTCACCACCTATCGTTCCTATTATACCTTGTTTTTATTTTATTGGATAGTGAGCATTTAAGTATTCCCCTACTACGCTACGAATAAATTCCGGAAATAAAAATTCATTTTCACCAGCAATCTCAATCGTTGGAAAGAAAGGTACAAACATAAAATGATCCACTGTTGTAAATGTATATCGACGCTCGTTATCTATCGGCTGATTCAGCCAGTGAACTTGATGATTCACTGCATCATAAGAGATCCCACTATAAACTACTTGTCCAAAAATTTTTCCCCGAAATCCCATACCTCTGATTGGGTAATTGCGTAAAAAGGCACGATTTTTTTCGATTTCTAATACCAATCGAATCAAATCACTTCCTTTAAGTGTGACATTCAGTAAATGCATTGGATGAGGCAATGCCGTATGCAGTTGATCCTGATTGATCAGCCCTGCTGGTAATCCAGTTAAAAACAACCCACTATTTAGCATTGCGCCTTGTGTTTGCCCACGATACTTGACTGCTTCTAACGCCTCATAGATAAAAGAATGTTCCGAAAAAATATCTACTGATAAATCATAAGGTAACTTGGCTACTTTTTTTGCCGCTAATAGTTCGTGCCCTTTAGTTAAATAATCATGGCTTTCCTGCTCATCTTCAATAAACGTCGTCATCGTTTCTGTTGGGATAGCCCGAGCTGATTTTTGGATGATGTTTTTATGCTCATCAACGGTGAGGTGAACCTCTCCAACGTATTGTCCATATTTTCCCGCTGCTGCAAGCTGAACACCATTAACGATTTGACCATCAATCAGCAAATGATGCGTATGTGAGCCTAAGATTACATCGATTGACGGAAGTTCTTGGGCAATCTGACGATCGTCTTGGATACCTAGATGGCTCATCAATACCAAGATGTCTACTTTTGGTCTTAGTTCTTCCACCAATTCAGGCAAAATATCATAAGGGTTTCTGATATCCCAACCATTTGGACTATATGTTAAGGGAAAAGGAGCCGTCAAAGCCAGTAAGCCGATTTTAGTCTGTTGAGGAGTTTCAATGATCTTGTACTTTTTTGCCCATTCCGGCGGTTGCAACAGATGTTTATCAAACAAATTATCCAATAAAATATCAAAGTTTGCCTGATCATAAAGATGATTCAATTGATCCTTGGCATTTCCCACGCCTTCATTATTACCTATCGTCACAGCATCATAGCCTACGTTATTCATTAGTTCAACATTTGCTTGTCCATCGGTTGCTTCTGATAGCGGGTGCCAGCGATCAACAAAGTCACCTAAATCAACAGTGATGGTCGTGGTATTTTCTTTTTTTTCGTTTTCACGCTTTTTTTGCTCAATAAACCTTCTGATTTTAGGCCAGTTTTCTAGATGCGAGTGTAAATCATTCGTATGTAATAGAACTATTTTTTCCATCTTATTCTTTCGCCTCACTTTTCTTTATCATACCATAGGCTTTTTCTTTGTTCACTTTGAAAGATTTTAAAGAAAATCAAATTCCTCCGCTGTGAATAGACTCCATTCTAAACGTTAGCCTTGTGGATAATATCGGATCAAGCTAATAATCAGTCTATCTCTAGCTAGCGATTCGGGGTAGAAAAGTGATGAAAAAATACGTTACAGCAAAACATGATCAATAGATATAATTCTATCGGCATTGCCCATTTATTCGTCAACCAACGTTCAATCAAATCGACAGAAATAAGCCGTAGAATTTCCAATATACGCAGGACGAATGTCGGAATTCTTCGGCTTATTTCTTAAAACTAACTCTTCTATCACTACTTCTTCAGTAATAATCAAGTAGTAATCAAGTAGCAATCAGTTTCTCATTTTTCTCTTTTCAGACAACTAATTAAAGTTTTTTTAATCAAAAAATTGATTAGATGCAGCTATGCTGATTTGTAGACGATCCAATGGTTCGCCAAACATTCCTGCCCAGCCATCGTAGCCAGCAATAGAGGTGCCATCATCACAACATACTCCTAGCCAACCAGCTCGGGCAGTCGTTTGGGAACGGTAGTAGGCTTGCGATAATGTCTTACCTGTAGGTGTTGTATAGTAAAGTTGCACACCATCGATGGCTTCACCAGGATTTCCTGCACATCCATTGACCATATCATTTGGATCACCTTTGCTGACCCAATCTAACCAACCACTTTTTACCGTATGGACTCGATAACGAATCGTTCCCGCATCTACTTTGATATAAAGCATGTCATGTTGATTATTTGGCAATCCTGAAAAACCGTTGGAATCGACATCATTGAAATTGGTAATTTCTCCTAACCAACTTCCGCCCAACACACGTAACCCATAGTGAACATTGGTAGAAAAACTTCCCCCATTATTTACCCCTGGTGAATAAGTAAATAAAGGATTGGATTTCGCAATCCCGATTTGCAGACGGTCTAGCGGTTCGCCAAACATCCCCGCCCAACCATCATAACCGACGATCGATGTTCCATCATCGCAACAAGTTTGTAACCAGTCAGCACGAGCGGTCGTTTGTGAACGGTAATATGCTTGTGAATAAGTTTCTCCAGCAGGTGTTGTGTAATAAATTTGTACACCATCAATCGCTTCTCCAGGATTCCCTGCACATCCATTGACCATGTCATTTGGATCACCTTTACTAACCCAATCTAACCAACCGCTTGTCATCGTGTGTACTCGATAACGTAATGTTCCTTTATCAACCTTGATGTATAGCATATCGTGTTGATGATTCGGTAATCCTGAAAAACCATTAGAATCTGAATTGTTAAAGTTAGTGATTTCTCCTAACCAAGCTCCCCCCAACACTCGTAAACTATAATGAACATTTGTCGAAAATGAAGGTGGCGTTGGGTCATTAGTTATTCCTGTTGAACTTGATTGATTAAAACCGCCAGAAAAACGCCAAACTTCATAATAATGAAACCCATTTGCAACGATATAATTTTTATCAAAACGTAATTCTTGAATCGCAGTATTTTTTTCTCCTTGCGTATAGTAACAAGTTGAAGTGATGTTTTTACCACCACCAGTAATCACACCTGTATGTCCAATCGCACCACCTGAATCAGCCATCGAGGACCCACCAGAAAGTAAAACAATATCCTCATCTTTCAGCTGAGAGAGATTGGAAGCGTTTGAATTTCCGACTAAAACTAATATATAACCACATCTTTGGAGATAACCACCAAGGGTAACCGTATTATATAAATAGCTATAAGGAATTCCAGAGCTGTCTTTGACTGCTTGAGTAATACTTCCAGAACAATCTGCCGTTCCATCTGTACCGTTTCTTGAGCCAGTCATGGAATAGGTTATCTGTCCACGATGTTTATTGAACCAATCCACGACTTTTGTTCGGTTTAATTGTTGGTACCAGTATCTAGCTTGTTGCGCTCTTGCTGGTTGGTTTGCATTTGCCGGTCTTTCATAGTATTGAATGAAAATATTCGCCAGTTCTTCTGGAGATTTGTTACTTGTCTTAAATTGTTGAAACGTCATAGATATATTATAAAATTGTTGATTGTTTGCTACCTCCCACTCAATACGTTTGCATTGAGAAATGACGTCTTTGTAATTTAATCCATTCGCATTTGCCCAATTGATATATTTAGATGCTGGTGTCCATTGCACTAGTCCGTATCCACCAGACATATTTCCGACAATGTCGCTCTCCCATCGGTCGGCAATAATGCCACTTTCTGATTGCATGTTCCCTAATAATCCAGCAACTGCGGTTTTTGACCAACCTTGACTGACCAAGTAATCCCAAATTGTTTTTGCTGTTTCAAATTGTCCCATAATAGTTGTTCGCTCCTTACTTTCAATCATTTTTTCATATTAGTTGCGCCTTTAAATGTACACAGCTTATTACTTACTGTTATCTTTCATCCTCCTAAAAAATTATTTTGATCATTTGATTCGAATCACATAGATATGTGAGCTATTTTAGTGATTTGTGACAGAAAAAATAAAATCTTTCACTTTTTTCTAAAAAGCTGTGCCTAGGTTGCTTTGTTAGTAAATAAAAAAGTCATTATCACGTAGTATCTCGGTAAATTCACTTTGATTCTTCCTAATCGTTCTCTATTTCGTTATTGTTTTGGTTTCATTTTGTCTTGAATTGATTTTAAAATCCCCTCAAAATAAGTCGTTACTTCTGACTCAGCAATATTAGTCAAAATGCTCCCAATCTCAGTGAAAATCAGGCAAGTCGTAAAAACCTTTACTAACGTAAATTCAAAATGAACGCCGTTTTGGATCAACACAAAATCAACGACTCCCGTCAGGATCAATAACACAAAATGACTGAGTTTTTTCCAAAGTCCTCGCCAACTTAGCGTTGAATACCAAACATGATTGACTTTTGCTTTAAGCCAACCTGTTATGAGATCTAATAGAACCACTAGAAAAAAACTGTGAATTAATGCTTGATCACTAGCAAAGACTTTCGTTAATGCCGTCATACTAACACCTCCTTTTAAACGTAATGACTGCGAAAGAAATGCCCTCCATAACAGACATTAGTTTGCAGTTTTGAGTCCCTTGCTTTTAGCTTTCATCATTTGTTTGATACACTATTCTTCTTTTTACATTGTCAGACCTTCCTTTCACTACTTTGCTAAAGATTTTTGTTTCCATTTAGATATGTTGGAAAATAATAAAATTTGTGACAAAAAAAAGAATCATTTGAGCAAAATCACTCAAATGATTCTTTCAACTTTTCACTGTTCTTAAGTCAATTTATTCGTTCACTATTAAATTTAGAGCTGTCATTTTATCAAGTTCTCTGCTTATTCAAAAAAAGAATTTTACAAAATATTCGTTGTGAATATTTGTAAAATCCATATTTTGGACTAAAGTTAAATTTTATTCCAGGCTTTTTTCTTGTCATTTATTTTAATTATTTTTTACTTCTTCTGCTTTCTTTAAAATCGCATGTGTCAATGTTTCAGAAAAATTGATCTTCAATTCTTTGCCTAATTTATCTGCCCACTTAGGAATAGACACATTTTTACGTTCTCTCTTTTCCATGTCCAGATATTCTTTTATATTAACTGAAACAAGCGTGACAAATGAATCCTCTTTATTGTATGTATTCGTCTGCTCAAAAGGGAAATAGTTTTCTACATTAATATTGTTTACACTTGAGCTAGACGGCAATTTATTTTCTTCCTCAATATAATAAGACAATTGTAGCCCAAGATAGTCACTAGCCATCTGTATACCGTCGTTTATATCATTTGCTTGTGTTCCGTTTCCATCAATATCAGGAAAATGTATAAAATAGTATGGTTCTTTATCATCGGTCATTAAATAAAAAACAGCTGGATACGTTAATACCATCAATATGTACCTCTTTCGATTATTTATTTTTAGGTCATTGGTATGAAACTGTATCTTTCTGCCAATAACAATTATACTCTCTATAGCTATTTACTTCTCTATAAAATACAAATAAAGTACCTAAAAAACTAAAGAGGCTCTGGTTCATTAGACAAAAAAAACGTAACAAGTAGTAAAGTACTACCTATCACGCTTTTAAGATTCGTTTTAATCAGACACATGGCGGATCCTGCTTAGTGCTGCTTCCTTCCAGATCTGACACGCTTCACAAGCCCGCCATTGTCCTAGCCTTTCGGCAAATAATAGTATACCTGATTTTTTTTTATTTGGCTAGCCTTTTTTTAATTTCTTTTTTCTTAAGCGCAACTCTCTAAAAAAATCCGTTAAAAGTTGGCCACATTCCGTTTCCAAAACGCCTCCTACTACATGGGCTTGGTGGTTAAAGCGTTCATCTGTCAACAAATTCATTAATGTTCCCGCTGTTCCGCCCTTTGGATCATACGCACCGAAGTATACTTCTTTGACTCGAGATAAAATCATCGCACCGCTACACATAGGACAAGGCTCGAGTGTCACATATAATTGGGCTTCTTCTAAACGCCAACTTCCAACATTTTGACAAGCTTCACGGATCGCAATCATTTCCGCATGCGTGGTTGCATCTTGCGTGGTTTCTCTTAAATTGTAGCCTCTTCCAATGATTTCATCATTTAAAACAACAATCGCTCCAATTGGTACTTCCGCTAATTGTTGGGCTTTCTGAGCTTCTTCAATGGCTAAACGCATCCATTTTTCATGTTTTTCATTATCGATTTTCTTCATTTCCAATCGATCCCCTACTTTTCGTTTTCTTGCTTAACTTTAGCATAAGTCAAAAAGGTTGTAACTAGCTTTTTGTCTTATGGTAAAATAAAACATGAGGTGACTTTGATGGACTTGACAAAACTGATAACACTTTATCCTAATGCACAGAAAAAAAATTCCCCTGCTTCCGATAAAGGAATTCTCTCTTTAGCAATTGATGATTATTTTTTATGGATCGATCAATCGACGATTTCGACACAAGAAACAAATATTTTGAAAGCGTTATTCCCTGTAGCTACTGTCGAAGATAATCATCCATGGTATCATTATCTATTTGAAAATAAACCGCTAGTAGCAGAAGAAAGCTTTCGCATGATTCAATTTCACATTGATCCAAGAGGAGAATTTCTTAAGCGCCAATGGCAAGAAACAATCGGTGAAATGTTTTTCCACTTAGAAGATTTTTTCTTTTATACAGAAACCGATGCTGTACTGATTGAAAAAAAATGTCCTAGTTATCTAGAAATTTCTGAGCTAAGAGGTATTTTTCTTTCATTAGATGCAGACTTTGAAATTACTACCCAAGTATTTATTGGCTCATTTCATTTGCCTTCTCCCAATTTTTCAGAACTGTTTTTTGAAGAGCGGAAAATATTTTTTGAAGAAAAAAAGCACTTTGCTTTACATGGTGGCGCAATCTCATTATCGGAGGTGGCTTTACATCATTATACAAAAGGAACAATGAACAACAATCAGTTAATTGCAAGTTATCAGGAGATGGTCAAACGGACAGAAATGGAAGAGATCATTTCAGTGTTATGGAAAAATTTAGGTAATATTAGTTCGACAGCTAAATCACTCTTTCTTCATCGAAATACATTGAAATACAAAATCGAAAAATTCCAAGAACAAACTGGGTTCAACTTAAAAGAAGCAAATGATTTACTGTTTTGTCATTTGCTCTTACTGCAAGAACAAACACATTGAACACAAAAAGCGAAAGTATTCGTTCATGAGACAAACCAATAATGTTTGTCCCATTTTCTAATACTTTCGCTCTTTTTGTACTTTTAACTTTACTTTTTTTGTTGCATCACATGATTTTATCAACGTAATGGAGTAAACGGTCTTTCACATCTTCCGTTGATCCTTTTAGAGAATCTCCGTAGACAGAAATTTTCTTTTTGCCTGACTTGATCTTCGCCAGGATTCCCATCAAAGAATCTAAATCACTATCCGATAAATGTTCAACGATATCTAGTAGCTTTTCGTTTCCATCAAATGTCTCATTAACGAACTTTTTTACTTTTGCCCGGTTCGTCAAATGATGGATTTTTTCAATGACTTTTCCCGAAACAACTACTGCTGTCGCTACGCTTGCTGCTGCTGCGACACCTAATCCAATTGTTACTTTTGTTGATGTTTTCATCATTATCAGCTCCTTTTATCTATATTAATCATAGCATAGATAAAAAGATAAACGAACTATTTACCCTTTTTCACTTTCAAAATCGCCGAAAGATAAAACGCTACCACCAATTTTTCTAATCATCTATATGAAAGGACGCTTCAGCATCGTTTCATCCATTTACTTAGGGGAATATTCAATATTTGTTAATACTTCAGGCAAGTTCTCTTCCAACTCAGCCAATTTATTCCAAATCAATGTCATTGTTTCAAAAAATTCATGAGAAGATCGATCTGAGTTCAAACTGCCTAATGCATTGAGCCAAAGTAATTCTAATAAGTAAGGCTCTTTGATCCCAGTATGTTCTTTGACATATTCTGAAAACGCACGTTTAAATAAGGAAGCCATATCTAACTCAGACTTAATCACTACTCCACGAATACTTTCATGGATTGAAAAGAACTCTTTTAGTAGATGGACGATACTGAAGAAATCATCAATGACATATTCTGATAAATAGCGATCAAAACAGATCGTTATTTCTTCAAGTATTTTTTCTTTTAATATACGTATTGATTTAAAGTGGGCATAAATCGGATAAGTGGAACAGCCACAAAAAGAAGCTAAACTCCTAGCTGTTATCTTTGATAAGCCATTTTCTTCAGCATATACCATACTTTTAAAGAGTAAATACTCTTTGCTAAAATTTGTTACTCTACTCATACAATTCTTCCTTTCTCACTTTTGATCATTTTTTTTAAAAAGACATTATTTTTAGTCATCTCTAAATTAAAGGTATTATTATTTAGAGGACAGTAATAATCCCCCATTAAAAATAACAACATAACATCAAAAAAATATATTTAGGTACAATTTCAACAAGAAGCTTATTTTATTAATAACTTTCTTCAATACTCAAAACCCAACATAACAAAATCAGCTAAATAACAATGTTTTTGTTATATAAATTGATTATTTAATCTGTTATAACTTGACAAAATGAGCGAAAAAAACAACAATAGAATAAACGATTGTTATATACCATTTAAATAACAACATGTACATACAACAACTACTACTATGTGAGAATAACATACATTAAAAACTCTTTCCACTCACAGTTTATGTCCTCCCATGGACAAAAAATAAAAGGAAAAGGAGCAACTTATGTTAACGGACGCAAAAAAGAAAGAATTGTTAGTATTCTATACCATTGTTCAAACCAATAAATGTTCCTTACGTGAATTATCTCAGGTTCTATCAATCCCTAAGAGAACGATCAAAGAAATCATCCGCAAATTAAACGGGACTATTTTTCAACAACTAAGTATCCCTAGATTCATTTACTCAACTGCCAAAGGCGAATTGAAATTAGATTCACAACATAAAGATGAAAAAATGGCGATCTTTCATTATATAAAATTGTTTTTTCTACGCGAATCAAATCGTTTTAATTTTTTATTGTTACTTTTTGATTCGCCACACAGTCGTGTTTCAAAAAAAATATTATTGGAAAAGTTGTACATATCTCCTTCTTATTTAGAAAAACTAACTAATCAATTAAACAAATCACTTAAAAAGTTCCATCTGCAAATCATCTCTCGCCAAAATTGTTACATTTTGAAAGGCGATGAATTATCGATTAGAATTTATATGTATTTCTTTTTTTCTGATGCTTTTCAGGGGATTGATTGGCCTTTGACAAATATGAAACTTTCCCAAGTAAAGCATACTCATTTATCCAATGAGCTTTTGATGACCAAGAAAACATCAAAGATACAAGAAAAAGTTTACTTATTAGTGGCAATCTTTTTAATGCGATCTGCTCATCATCAATTACCAGATGCTAGCCTCTTAGAAAGCTATGAAACAATGAAAATTTTAACTTCTACAAAAGATTTTAGCGGCGAATTGAAAAAACAATTGTCCCAATCCTTGCCTGAAAGTCTTGTCCAAAATGAAGTACTATACTTTAATTTTTTACTTTGCTATTTTTTTCCTAACCTCATTCCCGAACAACAAAAAACACTCTTTGGCTATGAGTTTTCTAAAAGTAATCATTCGCTTTGTCGACAAGTTTCTTTTCTGATCAAAAAAATAGCTGAGTCATTCCCTTCGATATCTGCTGGTGAAAAGAAATATTATTACCATTATTTGATTATGATGCTGACGACGTTTATTTTTTTATTCCAAGAAAAAATCGATTACTTCCATGCACTTTATTATCCTTCTGAAAATATGAAAATCGATGCCTCGGATCAACGATTAAAAAAAATACAAATGATCATCGCTGACACGTTTACTTCTCAACCAAGCCAAAATTTACTGCACGAACATCTTAGTCGCCTGATCTATACACTTTTAAAATCGGAAGAAAATAAAAAATTAGCAATACATCTACAGATAAGCAAGGTCTTTTCGGGAAACTACCACATCGAAAAATTATTAAAAAATATTTTTAATCATCAGTTTTTACAAATCACCGAAAACCCTGAAGAAGCTGATTTAATCGTCACTGATTGGTTCGATACCCAACAACAAACGGCAGATATCTTTTATCTTGACCCTGAACGTGAAGATGAACTTTGGCTCCATTTATTCCATCTAATACAAAGACTCCACCAAAAATAATCCTTTTGTTTCCTTAAGCTGGAAAATAGCTGAAACAAGCCAAAAAAGTATAGGACAGCCTGTTGTCCTATACTTAACTATTATCTTGATAGATAGCCCTATCTTATTCAACTCTTCGCGTTTGAACCAGGCCAAAGCGGTTTAACGATAATTACTTACGATTTTTCATTGCTAGTAAGGACCTTAATAATGTCCCATGTACTAGTCTCTACGATTACCACCGAATAATAAGATCAAACGAAGCAATTGTAAGAAAGTGGCAAGTGCTGCAGCTACGTATGTCAATGCTGCGGCAAAGAGTACGTGTCTAGCCATTGGTACTTCTTCTGCTGTCAGAAGACCACCTTCGCTTAGAATTTGAATGGCTCGTCTGGATGCATTAAATTCGACTGGTAATGTAACTAGCTGAAACAAAAGCGCAAGTGAAAAAGCAAAAATACCGATGTTGATCAATGTATCATTCCAGCTCAGTAAAACACCAATCAAAATCAATGGAAATGAAATCATCGAACCAAAATTAGCCACTGGAACCAGTGCGGCACGAATCTTTAGTGGCGCATAACCAACAGCATCTTGTACCGCATGCCCACATTCATGGGCAGCAACACCAATTGCAGCTACCGAAGTAGACTGTGCCGTTGCTTGTGATAAGCTCAACATTTTATTTCCTGAATTATAATTATCGGTCAAATCTCCTGCAATTTGTTGGACACCGACATCATTAATTTGTTGACTTTGTAAAATGTATTGCGCTGCTTGAGTACCCGTCACGTTATTCTTACTTCTGATTTTGTCATATTTACGAAAAGTACTGTTCACATAAGCTGAGGCAATACCGGAAATAACTAATCCGATGATCACTAACAAAAATGTAGGATCAAAAAAGCCATACATGCCATATCCATACATGATAAATCCACTCCTTTTTATTTTAACTTATTTTACCATGAGTGATCTAAAAAGAAGGTGAAAATACCTTGAGTGTATTAGAGTTTTTTAACAAATTCTGATTTTAATTTCATCGGTCCAAATCCATCGACTTTACAATCAATGTTATGGTCGCCTTCCACTAGACGAATATTTTTCACTTTTGTTCCTTGTTTGATGGCACCAGATGCACCTTTCACTTTTAAATCTTTGATCACTGTCACACTATCGCCTTCTGCCAAAGGATTACCATTAGCATCAAGAACGATCAAGCCATCTACTTGGTCCTGTTCTTCATTTGTCCATTCATTTGCACATTCAGGACAAATAAATAATCCTCGATCTTCGTAAGTGTATTCAGAGCCACATTGTGGGCAGTTTGGTAATGTCATCTTCTTTCTCCTTTAAAAATAGCGTTGAGCATTATTGTAACGGATAACGTGTCTTTTGAAAAGAGAGACTTGTGATTTTTAAAACAAAGTTTAGTAAAAATCATTTTTACAACGAACAACTCTCTCTTCTAAAATAGTTACTATCTTTGATACGCATGACAAATCTCTTTGATTTCGTCATAAATTTCTGCCACTTCCGCTAAATCTTTCGCACTTGCGCCACTTGCGAGCGGATGCCCACCACCATGATGCTTTTTCGCTAATTCATTAATGATCGGACCTTTCGAACGTAACCGTACACGGTAATATCCTTCTGGTTGTTGCACAAAGATTCCCCAAGCTAATACCTCATCAATGACACCAGGCAAGGAAACAACAGCTGCTGTTTCAGAATCATCAATTCCGTATTGCGAAAGGAGTTCTTGTGATAAAATCACTTTTCCTGCGCCATTTTCATCAACCTGGATATTTTGGTATAAATAACCTGAAAGTTTAGCAACTTTCATCGGCATTTGTTCAATTTCACGATTCAATGCACTGGCATCAAAAGAATAACGTCTTAAATCTGCTGCAATTTCCAACGTCCTGGCGGTTGTAGCTGGATATAGGAAGCGTCCTGTATCTCCTACAATCCCAGCATAAAGCAAACGCGCTGCACTGGTATTCAACGTTAACTCATTTGGAAACATGAGGGCAAACTCCGTAATCATCTCACTACAACTGCTAGCTTTCGTATCGACCCAGACCAGATCACCATACGGTTCATCATTTGGATGATGATCAATTTTTATCAATTTCTCACCTAACTTAAAACGATTATCACTGATTCTAGGCGCATTTGCTGTATCAGTGACGATGACCAAAGCTCCTTCATACACTTGATCATCAACTATTTGCATTTCTGCTAAAAAGCGCAAGCCCTCCACAGTTTCCCCGACTTGGTAAATTTCTTTTTGAGGAAACGTTGCTCTTAAAATCTCTGCTAAACCTACTTGAGAACCTAAAGCATCTGGGTCAGGACGTTGATGTCGATGGATGATGATTCGATCATATGTTTTTATTTCTGCTAAAATTTCAGATTGGACAGTCATTATTTCCCTGCTTTCTATGAACGTTCCATTACTTGGCAAACAACGATTGCCTTGGAAACGATCGTATTTTCGATATATACTTCAATGTCTAGTTTGGCTGATCTCCGACCAATTTCAAGCACTCTTGGACGAATATCCAATTCGCTTTCAAGTTGGATTAAACGCAGATAATGGAGACTCATCTGTTCGATCATGATATTTCTGCGTTGATTTAATACCATGGTTTTTTGTGCAACATCAGAAAGGATCTCACTTAATACACCAAATGAAATCGTACCGACCCCATTGACCATTTGAGGGGTAACCACAAATTTAAACTTTGGATTTGCCAAAAGATTCCCGTCTCGGTCTCGATCGATCGTTTGGATTCCTCCTGAGATTTGGTCAGAGATCGTATCTGCAATTTGCGGTTGTCGCTGAACTAACTGCATGGCTTTCATCACATCTTGCCGAGTAATCAGCCCTTCAAGTGTCAAATCATCCGAAACGACTGGCATGACTTCTAAACCATCCCAGATCATTTGATGGCTGACAGAAGCAACACTCATGGTTTTTTTCACACTGATCGGGTCTTTTGTCATGACCCGCTCAATTACTTGTGTATCTGCTTTACCAAGTACATCTTTAGCAGTAATAATTCCCATCAAGCGCATGTGACGGTTCACTACTGGAAATCGTGAATGGTGCGTTTCCTCTGATAGTTTTTGATAATCGGCGATCGTATCTGTTTGTAGCAGGTAGTGTGTCTTTTCTGCTGACATATAGATATCACTGACAAGCATAATGTCTTTTTTAATCAATTGATCACTCAAAGCACGGTTGATCATCGTTGCTACGGTAAAGGTATCATAAGTCGTACGAAGAATCGGCATCGCTAATTTGTCTGCTAAGCGAGCAATCTCGGGGGTAGTGTCAAATCCACCAGTAATCAGCACGGCGGCTCCATCTTCTAAAGCTAATTTTTGAACTTCCGAGCGGTTACCGACGATCATCAGTGATCCTGGTGTGATATAGCGTTCCATCGCATGTTTCGTCATCGCACCGATCACAAATTTATTCAATACTTTGTCTAATCCTGTTGCGCCTCCCAATACATCTCCTTCAATGATCCTGACGACTTCCCCAAACGTCAGTCGTTCAATATGTTTTTTCAATTTCCGCTCAATCCGGATTGTTCCGACACGTTGGATCGTTGAAACTAATCCGATATTTTCAGCATCCTTGATGGCACGATAGGCCGTTCCTTCACTTACGTTTAATTCTTTTGCTATACTTCTGACTGAAATACGATTTCCAACCGGTAAGCTTTCGATATATTCTAAAATCAAGTCATGTTTCGTCGCCATATCTTTAACCTACACTTCCAGCGTTTCAGAAACGCTCATTATTTTTCCTTCGTTCCCTGCCAACTTCTCAATAAATAGTTGAGGATCTTGTTGGATAACAGGAAATGTATTGTAATGGATAGGAACGACTAGCTTAGCGCCAATCCGTTTTGCTGCTCTCGCTGCATCTTCTGGTCCCATTGTAAAATTATCACCAATTGGTAAAAAGGCAACGTCAATGGTAAATTGTTCGGCAAGTAAAGCCAAATCACTAAAATCAGCGGTATCTCCTGCGTGATAGATCGTTTTTCCTTCTGCTTGGATCACAATCCCACTAGGTTCGCCCATATAAAGCGGTGTGCCAGCTACCTCATAACTTGAGCTGTGCTGGGCAGGAACAAATTTTACGATCCCAAATGGAAATTCATATTTTCCACCAATATTCATCCCATGTCCTTTGGCACCTAACTGTTCCGCATAATTTGTAATCTCAACAATGCTGATAATCGTTGCATCATTTTGTTTAGCAATCGGCACCATGTCTCCTACATGATCGTTGTGCCCATGAGTAACTAAAACCCAGTCTACTTCTACCTTATCCACTGTTAAATCTGTTAACGGATTGCCTGTAATAAACGGGTCGATAATCAAGCGTTCACCATTTTTCATTTCGATCGACACACATGAATGTCCGTGATAAGTAATTTTCACTTTTCTCACTCCTTTTACTTTCTTTCATACATTAAATAAACCGATTTCATTTAGAGAATAATCCTAAATAATAGTACAGTACATACGTAATCATTGTAACAGATAATACAGTTTGTACCAAGTGGCAAATCAGCTCAAACCACTCTAAGTACGCTACTCCACTAACTCTGCATACGTAAAAGGAACTATTTTTTCGAAGTCTGTTCTAGCGATCTTAATGCTTCTGCCAATTTCGCCACTTGACATGACCAACATTTGCTTTTCTTTGAAAGATGCATCAACTAAAAAAAGATAATCTGGGTGTTTACGATAAATGCCGATCGGTGTATTTGCACCATGTGGATAACCAGTAGATGCCATCACAAAATCCATTCCGGGAAAACCGACTTTGTGATCACCAGAAATTTTCCTGGTTTTTTTGTAATCTAAATGTTCCGACAATGGAACAACAGCAATGATTACACCTGTTTTATCCCCTTTCAAAACTAATGTTTTACAAACACTGTTTTGATCAATCTGTTTTTGCTTGAGTATTTTTTGAAAATCATTCCATTCTGTCTGATTAAATGTCAGAGCTTCGTAAGAAATTCTTTCTTTTTCTAAATATTCTTCTACTTTTGTTTTCATCTACTATCTTCCTTCCATTTCCTTCTCTTTTATTTTACAAAAAAATAGAAAAAAAAGAACGAGCAAGAACTTTGGTTCAACTGATACAAAAAATGGTATGGAAAAGTCGCCTCTTTAAAAGATTACGACCTTTTCCACACCATTATTGTTTCAATTATTTTTTGCCTCTACGTTGTGTTGCTTCCATGATCACTGGTAAAATCACTGGACGACGTTTTGTTTGTTCAAATAGGTAGCGTCCTAATTGATCTCGAATGTCTTGTTTTAATTTACTCCACTCAAAGTCGTTACTTTCCAAGTGTTTTTCCACGATTTCTTCGATCATCGTCCCACTTTCTTTCATCAAATCACGACTAGCTTTGACATAAACGAAACCGCGAGATGTGATTTGTGGTTTTGAGACAATTTTCTTTTCACGGCGACTAATAGTAACTACAGCTACAAAAATACCATCTTCTGACAAGATTTTACGGTCACGTAACACAATATTACCAATATCACCAATTCCTAAACCATCGATCATCACATTTTCAGCACTGATCGTTCCAGCGACACTCATCCGTTTATTTTTATATTCCAACACATCACCACGTCCTGTGATGTAAATGTTTTTGTAAGGGATCCCGACGGCATGAGCTAAATCAGCATGAGCAGCTAATTCACGATATTCACCTTGAACAGGAATAAAATAAGTTGGTCTCATCAAATTAAGCATCAACTGAAGATCGTTAGGGTTCGCATGTCCAGACACTCGCATGTTCTCAGAGATCAATTTGACCGTACCACCTGCACGATAAATGATATCTTCTGTTTTAGCTACCATCGTTTCCATCGCAATACTTGGAGTAGTTGTGATATAGACTAAGTCGCCTTCTTCGATTTTGATATTACGGTGGGTTTTATTGGCCATTTTTTGCAATGACTTAATTGGTTCACCCATCCGTCCAGTTTCTAAAATGATGATTTCTTCTGGTTTGTATTTCTTCATGTCCTTCAAGGTCACAAGCAAATCTTCACTCGGAAGTTGTAGTTTTTCCAGACGCATTGCTGTTCGGATGATCCGCTCAAAATCTTGCCCTGTCAATACTACTTTTCTTTGTGCCTTTTCGGCTGCATCCAAGACTTGTTGAACCCGCTGTAGATTACTTGCCACACAAGCAACGATGATTCTACCTTCCCAATACTTGATCGTATCGAAGACTTCATCCGCAATCTGTAGCTCTGATGCTACAGGAACTGGGTTTTCAGCGTTCGCTGATTCACTAAGTAATGCCAATACGCCTTCTTTACCGATTTCTGCCAAACGAGCATAATCAGTTTGATACATTGGAATAGCTGTCTGATCGAATTTAAAATCGCCTGTGTAGACGATACTGCCCTCTTTGGTTTTCAAGTTGATCCCGACTGAGTCTGGAATCGTGTGGGTGGTTCGGAAAAAGCTGACGATCGTCTCGCCAAAATCAATCTCCGTGTGTTCATCGACTACATGGAAATCTTTGAAACCTTTTGCTGCATCATTTCGTCCCACACTCAATTTAGCAAGCTCGATCGTTAACTCGGTTCCAAATACTGGTACAGAGAGCTTAGAAAGTAAATAAGGTAACGCTCCGATCGCATCTGCATGTCCATGTGTCAAAAAGACTCCCGCTACCCGATCAATGTTTTCTTCCAGATACGTAAAGTCAGGAATGACTACATCAATACCTAACAATTCGTTTTCAGGATATTTTAAACCACAGTCTAAAACAAAAATATCTTCTCCCACTTCAGCGATGTACATATTTTTTCCATTTTCACGTACGCCGCCTAAAGGGATAATTTTAATGGTACTCACAAATTTCACCTCTTCTTATGATGCCCAAGTTTAAAGACATCGATTCTCTTCTTTAACTAAATAGATGATTCATCTCAATGAGCAACTCACAAAATTTTAGCTGACTTCTTCTATTGCTTAGCAAGAAAAAGCAGCTGATTGACAGTCCTCTTGTTTATCTTCTGCCATTTTTGAATAAGTTTCATTAAAGCGATGAATCGATTATTTTTAACACAAAAGTCGAAAGCAATGGATTCGACTACTCCCCATCATTATACAACAAATTAGATAAATCGCTAGCATCTGCTATTTTCAAGAAAAAAAGCCTGGTTTTATACAGCACAACCAATCTTGCCTCAAGTCGTTGATTAAAACAGTCTCAATTTAACAAACTGTCTACTTTTATCCGTTCTTCTGTTACAAACATACTCCGTCTATTTTACCATATTTTTAGAAATAACTATAGTAGGATTTTCGATCTCAATAAAAGCTTTCTTACTACAAATCACTTCAAAGCTCTATTAAGTTCATTGACTTATAATTATACTTATCATAATTCGAGAGAGTACATCGATAGATTTGCTGGAACGCATACTAAAAAAGACGGTAGAATTGGTATCGTGACGCACCTCAAAAGTTCGTTTACTAACTATAAGAGGTGCAAAACACAATAAACCAATCTATCGTCTTTTACAATCAATCTTCCTTAAGAACTCGCTTTGGACAAAACCAGAGGATCATTCTCAAAGTTTTAACCAAACTTCTCTTTTGGAGAAACTATTTTTTATCATCTTTTTTGGAGAATTTTTCTTTGACATCTTCAAAGCCTTCTTTGATATCATCGCCTAAATTACGAGCTTTTTCTTTGATATCTGCACCAAGTGATTGTGCTTTTCCTTCTGCTTCTTTGCTTTTATCATCTGTTGCTTTACCGTAAGCTTCTTTTCCTTTACCAACTACTTTGTCTTTTGCATCTTCAGAACGTCCTTTTAAATCTGCCATCTTAATTCCTCCCTTGAATTTCTCATTTCTAACTATCTAACTATTATCAGGGTATCATCAACTTGAAAAACAGACAAACAGTATGCTCTTAGATCGTTTTTTCAAAGGTTCCCCACACTTTAACTTCTTTGTTTTCAACCATTACTTGTCCTTTGGCGATCACTGTTTCGATGGCTAAGGTTTCTTTGTCAAGTATACATAAATCAGCATCGTTCCCTACTTTGATTGTTCCTTTTCGCTCCAGCTTTAACACACGAGCGGGATTGACTGTGATTGCTCGCAAGGCTACTTCAAGTGGAATCTCTTCTTTTTCTACCGCTTCTTTGATACCTACCAGTAGTGATTTTGCGCTTCCGACACCCATACCAAGAAAGTGATTTTTTTCATCAAAGTAAGGTAAACTTCCTTGTCCATCAGATGACATTGTAAAATGATCAAGGGAAACTCCAGCTTCGATCAACTGTTTTAAAGCTTTACTAAAGCGGACTTCCCCATCTGTTCGTTCCCAAAAATCAGGATCTTCGCTCGCTGTGAAGTCAATTGTCCCACCTTTTTTCGCAAATTCGATACAAGCTGTTAAAAGTTCTGGCGTGCGGTTGGCATGGGTAGGTAAAAATTGCGTAATCGGAATCTCGGTTTCCTCAACTACCCGTGTTAATAACTCTAGTTTACGTTTTCCTCCACCTAAATGGACATTGACGATACCAGCTTTACCAGACAACATACCTCCTACTCGGGCATCAGCAGTTGCTCGAGAAAATTCTTCAAATGTAGGCTGAGATGATCGATGGTCAGAAACAGCAATTTCGCCAATTCCGATGATTTTATCAATTGTCAAAAAATCTTTGATGATTGAGTCCGTAACCGTTTTGAGTGGTAACCGATAAGAACCTTCATAGACGTAAGTTGAAATTCCTTCTGCTTCTAAGCCTTTTGCCTTACTGATAAGCGCAGTCATGTCACGACCTTCACCATCTGTTCCCAAACACCCAACAACTGTTGTTACACCCGCTGTCGTCAATTGGCTTAAAGTTACTTCTGGCGTACGATTTTGAAAACCGCCCTCTCCACCTCCACCTAAAAGGTGAAAATGGCAATCAATAAAGCCCGGTGTCAACACTTTCCCACTACCGGAAATTTCTTCCACTTCTAACTCAGCATAGCCACCGGTCAACGCTTCTTCAAGCGCAATAATTTTATCCCCGGCAATCAATACATCCATGACCCCTAAATAATCTGGTGCATAGACCTCAATTTGACGAATGATTTTCATTTGACTTCATCCTTTCTGATACCGATATTTTGGTTTTCTTTGTTTCAAAAGTAACTATTTTTAGTATAAAAAAGCCGAAGAATAATGAAAATAAGACAAACTATTTTCAGTCTCTTCGGCTTGCTTTCTATAAGTCAACTTTTTGGCTAGTAAGTTTGAAAAAGCATCGAGCTCCTCTGTCATCAGAAAAAACACGATTCGTGTATTCTTCACTAGCCTTAACTTTATTGCTTCGCTATTGTAAGCCGATTGCTATCGCAATCATGATAAAGATAGTACCTAGGACAAAAAAGAATCCTTGCATTTTGATTTGGAATCTTGCCCATTTTGCCCACTCGATACGTGCAACACCTAAGACACCAATCAAACTAGCTGATACAGGGGTAAAGGCATCCATAAATCCAGCGCCTAATTGATAAGCTAATACAGCTACTTGACGAGAGACCCCTACTAAGTCAGCAAGTGGTGCCATGATTGGCATCGTTAACGCCGCTTGACCAGAATTGGATGTCACGACTAAATTAAACAGGCTTTGGAAAATATACATTGCCCACGCTCCGATAGCCGCTGGTACTCCTGCTAAAGCTGTACCGATACCATGTAGAATGGTGTTTAAAGCAGAAGGAACAGAAGCATCTGAGCCACCTAATACTAATAAGATCCCTTTTGCCATCCCTACAACGATTGCTGTTCCAGCTAGATCAGCAGCACCCGATTGGAAAGAAGAGGCAATATCATTGATCCGCATGCCATCCAATTTGAAGATTACTGCAATGATCCCTGCGACTAATCCCATAACAAAAAATTGTGAAGCAATTTCTGGGATATAATACCCTTCTTGCGTAACACCCCAAACGATCCAAACCAATACGATGAGCATTTCAAGTAAAATCAATTTGTGTCCCAACATAAACGCTTTTTTCTCGTCGGTTGTTTTTTTCAAATGACTTCTGAAATAATCATCTGATTTATACGTCAATGAGCTTTCAGGGTTTTTACGGATTTTCTCCCCATAAATCATCAAATAGCCAGCAGATAACGCTGTGATAACGACCCACATGATCAATCGGAACGTCGCACCCGATAACACTGGAATGCCAGCGATCCCTTGAGCAACTGCTACACTAAACGGACTCATCCAGGAAGTCGCATTTCCGACTTGAGAGGCGACATACGTGACTGTTACTGCAACGATCGAGTCATAACCAAGAGCTATCACAAATGGGACCATCACCATAGAAAAAGGAATGACTTCCTCTGCCATGCCGAATGTCGCGCCACCGAATGAAAAAGCAAAAAATAATAGCGGTAAGGCTAAACGCTCCAGTCCCCTTGTCTTACTGATGAAAGCATAGATCCCTGCATCAATTGCCCCGGTGCGCATGATAATTCCAAAAGCACCACCAACAACTAAAATAAGTGCAGCGATTCCGACAGCCGATCCATACTTGTCTCCTGAGACTAATCCTTCAAAGACAAAATTCAAAAATCCGAAACCACCAAAATCGTCGGTCCCCCATACTCGAGCCGTTTTATGGAGTTTTTTTGAAGTATCATAAATGCGTTCTCCAAATTGGTCATAAAGTACATCATCTGTTAAAGAGATTTCATCTAACTTTTCTTGCGTTAATTTCTTTTCACCTTCAGAAATCACTTCTTCTAACCCTTTTTCAGGGACTTTTAATTTCTCTCTTTCCGTCGGATCATTTTGTAACTTCTCTAATTGATCAAATACATAGGAGCGATCCAAGGCATAAGCATAACGAAATGAATCTTGGCGTAATACAGTTCGCGTACTTGTTTCTCCATTTGCATCTTGGTATTCGATATCTTGTGTACTAAATTTTCCTGCTGGTACAATAAATGTCAGCAACCAAGCAAGGATGACCACTCCAAAAATGATGACATAAGTATGAGGTGTCGTCATTTTTGTGAGATCCCGTTTGGATTTCCCCGAAGACACTTGTTTCTTCACTATGAAGTCTTCCTTTCTATCTTTAATTTTTTATGAATAAAACAATCAATATCAGATTAGATTATACAGCAAAAAAACGCTAAACACATTAATTATCTATTAAAGCAATCTTTTTTATTTTTGTTAAAAACAACCAAAAAAGTTAAATAACTCTCTTGTATTTTGTGATGCAAGCATATAATCAATTAGTTTCATATGATATCTTTACTTGTTTTATTATTTATGAAGAAAAACCAATTATATTTTATCATTTTTAAAATATGTATATTTTTTCAACATTCGATATAAATAGAATTTTTTATTCATTATTTATCCGAAAAAAAACGAATAAAAAAACAGATAGTGTATTAGAAAAAATAGCTGCTTCAGACTTTTTTTAATCTATAAACAATCTTCATTGCAATAATCATAACTAATGTACTATAATTGCAATGTAAAGAGTTTTGGGGAAGACTCTTTCATCAACGTGTATTAAGAGACAAAAAAGAATTCAAGTGAATTCTTTTTTGTCTCTTCTTTGTGATATTTTGCTTGTTTTAACTATTGAAAAAAGATGTTACCTTGCTCTACTTTTTACACTAACACTTAGAAATCGCCGAATGTTCCTAGTTTTATTCAAAGGTGTCCCTTTTTCATCTACTTCAAGGCAATGTTTCCATTCATTCTATTTTTACGTTCCCTAACGAATCAGCTGGCAGACTGTAAAATATAGGGTTTGCTGCAATAGTAATATGGTAGCGATAGAGGAACTATCACAAAGAGCAAGCTCAACTTCTGACAATGATAAAGCGGTATCATTCATTTGTGCATGGTTATCCAATACTAGGTCAGCAAATTCAAACAGTCGCAACCCATTACTGTGTTGTGATTTGATACTTCGCGAGAGATCAAATCCAGTAACAATAATCAGTAAATGACCATTTGACTTGATCCATTGAGCTAGCTCCACAATACTTGGATCCCTGCCTTCATTGGAAAGAAGTAGAAAAATATCTGCTTGTTTGACAGAGAGCTGATCAATGATCGCTTTTCCTGTTCCTTCCAAAGTTTCATATATCCCATTTGCCGGATTTTCAATTAACTTGCCCGGTATCATTTCAGGTAAATGTTCCCAAAACTCAAATGCTATCCCGCTTAGTGTACGACTAGCAAAGATTTGTAAACGTCCACCTAATGAAACTTGACGAGCAATTAAAGAAGCAGCTTGAACCATCAAGGGTTCTTCGATTCTTAATTTCTTTTCTAGTTGCTGATAATAATCAAAATAGCGTAAACTCATTTATTTCTCCACCTTTAATTTCACAACAAAAACAGCAAGTGCGCTAAAACATAAAAAAAGAAATCAGTTAAGACGTATCAACCTTTTGCTTGAAAATAAAAGATAAAAAAAGGCATTGAGCATACTGCCCAATACCTTGACATAGTAAATAAACGAGCTACCGACCATCGAAAAACCGACACAAGGGTAGAAATCTCCCCAGAAATTAGGTACAATAAATACGGTCGATGCCTTGCATTGACTATGGCAAATGATCGGTCAGGGTGTATACGTGTGACTGGTCATTCCCTGATAGTTAGTTGCCGCTAACTATCAGGGAGCCTTTTTTTATTCTGCTGTTTCTATCTTCAATCATTTTAAGTAATCTATCAGACAAGTGCAAGTCCGAAAAAATAAAAAAAACACGGTCTGTTTTCTTGACATATAAATCAACTTTTTTAACTGAACAAGAATCCTATCACGATAGGATTCTTGTTTTTAGATTTATTTTTTAACAATGATAACAGCCAATATCTACTTAAATAAATAAATTTGCCGTCCACAATTAGACATGTCATGATCATTTTTTGTTTAGCCTACCAGGATGACTCTCCCCTACTGCTTTTTGCTAACTCCTATTCCTTAAATGGTATACTCAGACCCTAAAACCAGACAAAAAAGCAACCGCTCATCCAAATAAAATGGATTTAACCAGCGATTGCTTTGTTCTAACGAAAAACTCAATCGAGCAATAACCGTAGTTGCAAGCTACATGGATCAACTTTCTTAACTCACTGCTTTTAGCGTTTATCTGATCGTTTTGTTCTGCGATGAGAAGCCGTGTGTCTGCCTTTTTTGCCGATATGAACGCCTCTAAAGAAATAAGGGATAAAGATGATGAAATAACCTATGATAAATATCAAAGCAAAAATCATAGCTTCCCACGCACCTAAAGCAAGTTCAAGCATAACACTTAAAATAGAAATTGTTGCTAAATACCAGATAAAAATCAATAATTTCTCTTTTTTTCTAGCCATTTGAATGAAAACATATCCACAAATTAGCACCAATGGAGTCAAAAACAACCAGTTATTTCCTTCCATCAGCCATTTCAATCCATCAAGAAGTGTTTGACCGATTGTAATCAATTTTCCCATACAAAGCTACACACCTTTTCTGTATTTAAAAGTCAATTTTGCCATAACTCTTTTATATTACTACATAATAAGAAAAATGACGTTTATTTTAATAGCTAACAAAAAGTATTTTACTAAAATTTAAGCAACGAACTAGATAAGACCAAGTAAAAGTACCTTAGTTTAGAAATTATAACTCTTTACTAAGTTGTATCAGATACTCTTTAAGGGCAGCGCCGATTTCTGGATGTTGTAACCCATAATCAATATTGGTTCGCATGTAACCATATTTATCACCAACATCATATCGTCGCCCTTTAAAATTTCTTGCATAGACTTTTTGATGGCGATTTAATGTATCAATCGCATCCGTTAATTGGATTTCATTGCCCGCACCTGGTGTTTGCGTTTCGAGTATTGGAAAAATGTCTGGTGTTAATAAATAGCGTCCAATAATGGCAAGGTTACTAGGCGCCTCTTGAGGAGTAGGTTTTTCTACCATTTTTCTTACTCGATATAACCCAGTTTTTTCTTCCTCTCCAGGATCAATGATTCCATATTTTCCTGTATCTTCTGGCAAAACTTCCATCACTGCAATCGTTGATGAATGAGTTTCCTCGAAGTCCATCATTAGCTGTTTTGTCAAAGGGACTTGATCCACCATCAAGTCGTCCCCTAACATGACAACAAATGGTTCATCTCCTACAAATGCTTTGGCCTGAAGAACTGCATGCCCTAATCCTTTGGGGTAAGATTGTCGGATAAAATGAAGATTAACAGCTTCCGTTTCCTTGATGGTACTTAATAAATCGAGTTTTCCCTTCTCACGCAGATTTAATTCCAATTCAAGGTTAGCATCAAAATGATCTTCGATAGGACGTTTTTCTTTCCCAGTAACAATTAAAATATCTTCAATCCCAGATTTTAATGCTTCTTCAACAATGAATTGGATCGTTGGTTTGTCAACAATAGGAAGCATTTCTTTAGCCATTGCTTTTGTCGCAGGTAAAAAACGCGTACCTAAACCACCTGCCGGTATGATTGCTTTCTTAACTTTCATACACCCCGTCCTCTCATTTCAATATAAGCCCTTAGCTTAATGAAAATTCATTCTCTATTTTACCATCTCGCAACATGATTTCTTTGGCTGCTTGTTTGATGTCTTCTCCATTATATAATACATTGTAGATTGTCTGTGTGATCGGCATCTCTACCCCTAGTTGTTCCGCTAATTCAACCGCAGCTTTAGTGGTAGAGACTCCTTCAACCACCATTCCCATATTCTCAAGTACTTCTTCTAATTTATGTCCTTGACCAAGCAAATTTCCTGCTCGCCAGTTACGAGAATGAACACTTGTACAAGTCACGATCAAGTCACCTACACCACTCAAGCCAATAAATGTCAATGGATTGGCACCCATTGCCACTCCTAGACGGCTAATCTCCGCTAATCCTCGAGTCATGATCGCCGCTTTTGCATCATCACCAAAACCTAATCCATGGATGGCACCAGCACCGATAGCAATGATATTTTTTAAAGCCGCACCCGTTTCAACTCCGATGACATCATTATTCGTATAAATTCTAAAATAATCATTCATGAACAGATCTTGCACATAGATTGCCGCTTGCTGATCAATACTTGCAGCAGTAATGGTCGTAATATCATGAACAGCAACTTCTTCCGCGTGGCTTGGTCCAGAAAGCACGACGATTGCCTTTCTTTTTTCCTCTGGAATCTCTTCAGCAATAACTTCAGAAATGCGTTTATGTGTTCCTTGCTCTAACCCTTTACTTGCATGAATGATGATTGGTTTAGTATTCATTTTCTCAATCAATTCTTGAGCAACTGAACGAATGGCTTTCGTTGGTACAACGAATAAAACCGCATCGACATCCTTCACTGCTTCTGCTAATTCTTTATAACCGATAATCGCTTCGGAAATCTTTAGGTTAGGTAAAAATTGTTTATTTGTATGATACTGATTAATTTCATCGATTTGTTCAGGAACATTTCCCCAAATACGAACGTCATGTCCGTTTTCTGCTAAGGTTTGCGCTAAAGCAGTCCCCCAAGAGCCTGGGCCTAAAACTGCAATTTTTTGTTTCATTGATATTCCTCCAAATAGTTGATAGTAACTATTATAGTATAGATACTCTAAATGTTGAAAACTATTTTTCCCGTTTTAACAGTTTGTTTAACACTTGACATTGTTGTATTAAGATACATTTTAATTTTATGTCATTCAAAGCGTTATAATTATCATATAAATAATCATTGAATCAACTAGAAAGGGGGGCTAGAATATGTGGTCTGTTACACCGCCATTTTAATTAATGTTTCAGTTATTTTTATTCCAGCGATATGGGTTGCATCGTTTGTCCCATCACTTTTGTACGATCGTTACTAAATGATAAAAGAAGAAAACACCAGAATTCAGATTGAACTGTGTGTTTTCTTCTTTTGTTTATTCTCTCATCCTAAACAACTGAAAATAACTATTTAGATCAGAGCATGTAAAATGGTTGCGTGGCTTATCTTATATTTTGATTCTGACAATTTTATGTAAAAAAATCAGAGTGCGCCTTATATGTCTATGTCCTCATTACATCCTCATTGTAATAGCCCTGACATACTGCACTCTGACTCTTTTTTTATTTTGTTAACTTTATTAACTGATCTTCAGCCATAATGCTAAAGCCACATCAGGTTCCCAACCGATTTGTCCCATGTGGATGTTACGACAACGGTAAAGATTTCCTTTATAGGTCACAATATCACCAATATTATATAATTTCCCAATTTTCCATTCTTCTGCTTGATTATCTGCTGTCGTTTTCGCTGTCACTTGTTGACTTTTCTTAGAAATACCAGAAGAATTGACTGCTGCGATTTGATAAGTGTATGTCGTATCAGACATTAATCCCTTGTCTATAAAATCTGGTGTCATCGTGGTTGTTAATAGCACGCCATTTCGATAGATTTCATAGCCGATGACCTCTTCTTTCGGATCATTTGCAGACCAACCGAGTGTCACAGAGTTTTGCGATACACCTTTTACTACTAAACCAGTTGGCATCGAAGGGGCTGGTAATTGTGAACCAGCTTGTGTTCTGATCGTTAATACATCAGACGATGTTGAGCGATTTCCTGATGTATCGACTGCTTCAACCGTAAATGAATAGGTTGTGTCAGGGGATAAGTTGCTCACCGTATAATTGGTTGTGTTACTAGTGCCAATAAGTTGTTTGTTTTGATAAACATTATAATGAGAAACACGCACATTATCAGTAGAAGCTGACCAGCTTAATGAAATGCTTGATTGCGTTGCAGTTCCTTTTAAATTTTCTGGTTTAGAAGGTTTCTCAGTATCTGGTACTTGCTCTTTGAACAATCCTTGATAAGCATTCGCAAACGACTGATTATAGGCAATCCCAGCTTTATTTCTGCCCTCGTCCCAGTTGACACTCCATGTCATGATTCCTTTTAATGGCGTTTGATCTTTTGTCATTTGTTCAAACACTTGGTAGACCTTTGAAGGATCTTTAACATAGCCATTCGCTGCGGCATCTTCGTTAGCTGGGATCCCTAGAGCTAGTTTACTTGCCGGAATTTGGATAAAGCCACCGCTTCCTTCATTAAATGATTTTGAAATCCCGTACAAAAATTCATACTTTTTATTGTCATTGTTTTGGGCAATCCATTCCGTCCCAACACTAATCCCATCGCCTGCTTGATTATACAATTGAGGGGCAATAAAGTCATATTCATTTTGTAAAGCTGTAATATATGGTACATATGCCCCATTTGTTCTTAAGTATGGAAATTCAGGCGCCATTGAGATAATAAAATGTTTGTTTTCTTTCTTGTAATGCTCACGAACGATTTTTAATGCCGCCGGAATGACTGTTTGATTATCCCCAGCAGCCACCGCAGTTTGTTCCAAATCAATATCTAATCCATCAAAGCCATATACTTCTACTAACCGAATGATTTCATTCGCAAAAGCTTGTTCCTGGCCGCGATGTAATTCAATATGTGAATCTGCTCCTCCTAGAGAAATAATGACTGCTCGCCCTTGCGCATTCAATGTTGCTACTTTTTCACGAAAGGCCTGATCCGTCATATTATAAGGTTTAAAAGTAGGAATCCCTTCTCCTTTCATAAACGAAACCGTCACTACATTGTAAAAAGGATTTATTTTGGCCAAATCAATGTCGGCTGGACGACCTCCTTGATAGCCTGCGCCTTGTTCCGCTTGCCAGTTATGATAGTATCCGACTGCAATTTGTTTATTCGCGAGGTCAGGCATTGTGTCTGCTGCATCAGCTGCAAAAACCGTCGTACCTCCACTTACTATTGCACTAAACACGCCTACAGAAAATAATACTAGTTTTTTCTTCATCAAACCGCCTCCATTATTCTTTATTACATAACATATTACACCATCAATTAAAACGATTACAATTATTTGCATAGTATTGCAACACCCAAATAATCGATTACGCACTTTTTCTTTAAAAGCGCGCAAAAATGACGCTTTATTTAAATTTTATTACATTTGTGATATATTTAAAAAAACATCAACAATATATATAAAAAAACACTAGGAGGATAAAGATATGACTAACCATTCGTCTCTGATTCGTAAGTTAAGAAAAGAACGTGGCTTAACACAAGAACAGTTGACACGAGGTATCTCACAACGAGGAACCCTTGCTGCGTTTGAATCAAGAGGAACAAAGATCAGTTTTGAACTATTAGTTAACTACCTTGAACGAATGAACATTACTTTAGAAGAGTATCAATTTCTTCTTAATAGCAATTCACTTACGAATAAACAAAAATTAACCAACTATCTCATCTCATCCAAAAAAATCACTCACGAACAAGAATTAGAACTACTAAACGAATACGAAAAAACAGGCAGCATCTACTATCGTTTGATTTATGCCCAACGAAAATTGATTATGAACTACCTCTACAACCATACTGATACCACTTTGAAAATAGAAGAAGAAATTTTTGTGATCAAAAATTATCTTGAAAAAATTGAAACCTGGGGACATTTTGAACTAACGATTTTTTCAAACTGTTTGTTTATTTTTGATGATCAATACATCATCCATCTCTTTCAAACCAGTGTATCAAAAATGAAAACGTACATAGACGCTACCTACTATTCAGAACTTTTCTCTAATTTTATTCTAAATGGTTTACGCCTCTCATTTAACCGTCATTCTGCGATTCTTAGAAAACTTTTTCTATGCGAACTGAAAAGATTAACGCAAAATCACAAACAGTCAATTGATCTTGCCCAGTATAAATTATTTGCGGCTTTGGATCGATTAGCAGATGGCGATCATTCAGCCATTCCGGAAATCGAAAAGGGTCTTCGTTTTTTTGAGTGGTTAGATTTGACTAATGCTAAAGAATATTTTAGTAATCTCAAAAATTCATTGATTGAAAGCAGTTTACAAAACAAAGCTAATTAACAATTACGAACCGGAAGATGTTATTTTTGTTGTAATGCTAGACAAACAATCTAAGCTTATTGTTCTCCCCGTTATACTAAATTCATGAAAAGAAAACCTTTTCATAAAAATCATTTGGAGGAAAGTTATAATATGAAAAAAAGTTCTTTATTAGGGTTAGGTTTGGTTTTAGCAACGACAGGATTGACAACATTATCTTCCGTCAATGTTTCAGCACATGGTTATGTTATCTCGCCAATTAGCCGTGCCTATCAAGGTCAATTGGATAAAGAAAACATTGGCTATGATTTCGCAGTTCAAAAATATGGTCCGATCATTAATGAACCACAATCACTAGAAGCTCCTCAGGGATTCCCTAAAGGTGGACCAGCAGATGGAAAAATCGCTTCTGCAAATGGTGCAAGAGGATTTGAATTAGATAAGCAAACTTCTAGTCTATGGACTAAACAAAATTTAACAGGGGGAGCGACAAAATTCACTTGGAAGTATACGCAATCACACCCAACTAGTAAATGGCATTACTATATCACTAAACCAGGTTGGAACCAGAATAAACCACTTTCTCGCAATGAACTTCAATTGATCGGCGAAGTCCAAGGAAAAGGTGCGCAAGCTAGCACGAGTCCAACTCACACCATTACGATCCCAAATGACCGGATAGGTTATCATGTGATTTTAGCAGTTTGGGATGTAAGTGATACATCAAATGCCTTCTACAATGTCATTGATGCGAATATCCAACCTCGTAGTATCTTAAATGATTTAAATGAATCCATGTGATTCTCTTTAACTGAACAATCAATCATTCTTCATTTTCTTTACTGTTTATTGAAAACATTTGCTCATTCTTTCCCACGATGGGTAGTTCTAGTATCGCTAGGCTCAACATCGTGGGATCTTTTTCGTTTCACTTTTGCCACTCATCAATAATAAGAGCGTATCAGAAAGAAGTTATCTTTTATCGAATGCTTTTTCATGATAGCGAACTGAGTGTACTTTTTTAGGAACCATACTTTTTTTGTTGCAATAACAAACAATATTTAACCCTCTTCTCCTATCGTTTTATACTATTTTTGTGAAAAAATTTATTTCACATAATAAGCAATTGATGGAGGGAATCAAGATGAAAAAAAGTTTAGTCGTAGGATTAGGTCTCGTTTTAGCAACAACTGGTTTAACTGCCTTATCGACAGTTAATGTGGATGCTCACGGTTATGTGGAGAAACCTATCAGTCGTGCCTATCAAGGAGAATTAGACAGTAAGAAGAATTGGCATGCAGCTCTTGAAAAATACGGTGAAATAATTACTGAGCCACAATCACTAGAAGCACCTAAAGGATTCCCAAATGGTGGACCTGCAGATGGAAAAATTGCTTCCGCAAATGGCGTCAAAGGATTTGAATTAGACAAACAAACTGCTACTATTTGGACAAAACAAAACCTTTCAACTGGTCCAACGAAATTCACTTGGTCTTATACTGCCGCGCATAAAACAGCTAAATGGCATTACTATATCACGAAAAATAATTGGAATCCAAACAAACCATTATCCCGCGATGAATTTCAATTTATAGGTGAGGTAGACGGTCACGGGAAAGATGCCGACACAAATCTAACACACACGATCACTATTCCAAGTGATCATCTCGGTTATCATGTCATCTTAGCCGTTTGGGATGTGAATGATACTTCAAATGCCTTTTACAATGTGATTGATGCGAATATCCAACCTCGTAATCTCTTAACTGACTTATCAAACAATTCATAAAAATTCTTCTATCAACATATCAATACACGGATCAAATCGCTCACTTGATCCATGTCATAACCAAAAAACATACCAGCATGAACCGTTTATTTCACTGACAGACGATTCATATTGGTATGTTTTATTTTATTATTTTACGAAATCGTTCCTCTTAGAACTGAATGTGTCGCTTAATACTCAAATTGACGGTAATATCTTCTGATTTCTAAGGGGTGACAATTTAATTGCTCGATATGTGCATCGATTCGTTGTGTCACCGCATGCATCAGCAAATAAGAAAGGACACGTCCACGATAACTTTCGTCAATTCCTTCAATTGGATAGTCTTTTGTATCAATCAATGTATAATTTGCACAGATTTTTGGTAATAGGTTTGCGACTCTTTCTGCAAGTACACGTTGTTCATCTTCTCCTAAGAACAACGTCACTGGTGTCGTTTCTTCAATCACTTCTAGCGTACCATGTAAAAATTCAGCAGCGTGGATCGATTTAGAAGGCAACCAACTTTGCTCTTCCCAATAACACATCGCATAAGAATAGACAGCGCCCCATTGGTTCCCAGCACCGATAAAATAGTGCATCGAATCATGACGATGTTTTTCAGCAAACACTAATCCAAAAGCATCTGCTTGTTTTTCGGCTTCGACTAAGCCAACTGCTAAGTGCTCTTCTAATTGTTGATAATAGGTTTCGTAGTCTTCAAATTCGCCATGATTATACATCAAACGATCTGCGACCATAAAGAATTTGATTTGTTCGGTTCCAGGTGCAGGATAAGTGATTGTATGGTCACAAAGTTCAGCGAGAATACTCTCTTTTGTATCAATAAACCCGATCAGTGTCGCACCCACTGTTTTGATTTCTTTGACCGCTTGCACGACTTCTTGCGTGGTACCAGTAACTGAAGACAAGACAACAATTGATTTTTCTGTTAGGCGTTTGTTGCCAGTTGTGTAATATTCTGCTGCATGTTGGACATAAACAGGTAGGTTACTTTTACCATTCATATAAGTCACAGCTTGCATCGCTGACGCGTAGGTTCCGCCGATTCCTAAATAATAAATTGCATCGAATCCCTCTCCCAATCCGTCAATGATTTGTTCCACTTGCGGACGTAAAGCGAGCGCCCCATTGATATCCTCGATTTGTTTTTGTTCATTGAATTTTAACATAGTCTCCACCTCTTAAATTTTACTTTTTAATACTTCATCAAAATCATCAAAAATTCTTTGTCCTAAATCAATCCCTTTGGCAGTCGCAATTTTATAAGCCAAAACTTGGATCGGTACAACTAAAGCTAAAACAGAAAGATCTTCTTCGCTAGTGATTCCCAGACTAAGCTGATTCTCAGTCGTTTCTCCTTCAGTCGTTACAACAATGACCTGTCCAACATATTGTTTCATGTATTGTGCTAATCGCTGGGAACGTTGCTGACTATCACTGTTGGTTTCCAAGAAGAATAGGATATGACCAGGATTGGCTTCTAAATACGGACCGTGCATGTATGCCTCTAATTCAAAGCCTTGGGAAGGTTCCCGAACAGTTTCCGTAAACTTGGTTTCAAACTCTTTCGCTGTTCCCCAATTCGGTCCATACCCGATCGCAATAAATCGTTTTGCTACACGAAAGAGTGCTTCATTTTTTTCAAAAAATTGTTCTGTTTGCGCAATGATCTGAGGAATTTTCATCACGATTTCTCTTAGTTGAACTAGTTTTTCTTCTTTTTGCGCTGCTGTTATTCGATCTTTACTGGTTCCAATCGCTAGACCTAAGAGAATCAACTGAAGAACGGTTGCTGAATAGCCCTTGGTAACAAATCCCACTTTTTCCACGCCCATATTCAAGTCAATCACTTGATCCACTTCTTTGGTGATCGGACTTTGATCATCTCCAGTTAAAGCGATCGTCCGTCGTTTTGATGATCGGATCTTTCGAATGGCATCGACTGTCGAAGCACTTTTCCCACTTTGAGAAACAGCGATGACTGTATCAACTTCTTCTGACAATTTCCCATAATGATTAAAATGATAAGGTTCTTGGATATCCACAGTGATGTCTCCATAGCTTTCTAGTGCCGGCTTTGCAGCAAGACAAGCATTATACGAAGAGCCTGTCGCCAGAATCAGAACGTGTTGCATGTTTTGATAAGACACATGAAGTGACGAATCATTCTTTTCAAGAATCGCTGATAAAGCTGTTTTTTCTTCATGAATATAATCAAGCATTGTGACCATCTTGTTCTCTCCTTTTCTAAAAGATACCAATCCATGAACCAGCGATCCCAAAAATAGCTAATCCAATCAAAATCATCAATGGTTTGACTTCTTTTTTCAATAAATAAAAGACTGCTCCAAAGGCACCTAAACTTAAAATATGAGGAACGATATCATCAAAAATACTTTGGATCGTGACGGCATTTTCACCTGTTCCGATTTTCAAAGGAATATTGATATCGATCATCGTCGCAGTCATTCCGCCAACTACCATCAATCCAATGATTGAAGCACCTAACGTTAAACTTTCCATCATTCCGTTTGCTTGGATTTTCTTTAAAAATCCAGTACCTAGTCGATAGCCCCAACTTGTTGCCAAGTAACGAAACAAAACATGAGGGATATTGAAAATCAAAAGGAATAAAATTGGTCCTAAAATATTTCCTTGTAGTGCTAGCGAAGTCCCAACACCCGTCGCAATCAAACGCAACGTTCCCCAAAAGAATGAATCGCCTAACCCTGCTAAAGGACCCATTAGTGAGGTCTTGATACTATCGATAGCTGTTACATCAAACTCTGGGTCATTTTTATTTTCTTCTTCCATTGCTGCATTGATCCCTAAGATCAGGGTCACGATATGTGGTGTCGTGTTAAAAAATTCCAAGTGTCGTTTAAGCGCCGCTGACATTTCTTCTTTGGTATGATAGAGCTTTTTCAAGATGGGAATGATGGCAAAGACATAGGCCATATTCATCTGTCTTTCATAGTTCCATGAAAATTCCATTTGAAATGAGCGCCAAAAGACCTGATTCAATTCTTTTTTGGTCACTTTGTGTTCTTCTTGATTAGAAGTCTTCATCCTCTTCTACCTCCCCTGCTGAAGTTTGAACGGATACTTGACGTACGTTCATGATATTGACGACAACGACGGCTAAGATCGCCCCAAAGATGGCAATACCTGTTACTGGAATCTCTAAGTAAGCTGCTATAGCAAAGCCTAAAAAGAAATAAGGTGCTACTTTTTTATTGATCAATAAACGTGCCAGCATGGCAAATCCAAGCGCTGGAATCAACCCAGTTGCAACGGTCAAGCCGTTTTGCACAAAATCTGGTATTTTCGCTAAGAGATTCCCGATCGTTTGACTTCCGACTAAATAAGAAATCATGACTACCAGACCAAGCATCAATGACAAGCCGAAACCAGCTAGTAAGTGCATGTGTTCGACCCCTTTATAATTCCCATCCTCCGCATAACGATCTGCTCTGTGGTTCATGATCGGAATCAATAGTCCTAAATAAACATTTTTTAAAATAAGGGTAAGTGTCGCAATTGGTAAACCTAATAGTAATGCTGTTTCTGCTCCTGCAGTAATGGCAAATGCAGTTCCTAAGATTCCACCGGTCACAACGTCTGGTGGAATCGATGCTCCAACTGAGAATGAACCAATAAAAGCTAATTCCAAAGTTGCTCCCATAATGATACCTGTTTTTACATCTCCCAAAACAATCCCTGTAAATAATCCCGTTACGATCGGACGAGAAAGCAGGGAAGTTCCTAACGCATACTCTGATTGCGCAATAAAGGCAACCAGACCTAAAAGAATTGCTTGTAGGATCATCTTTTATTCTTCCTTTCTCATAAGACTTCCTTTGCTGCTATTTTTTTATCTGCTGGTACTTGACGAATTTCTACTTCTATCCCATCAGCGATCATTTGTTCCAACAATTTTTCTTCTTCAGGTAATACGTTGACCGCTTTACCTAGACTCCGCGTTCCTTCCTTTGCTTTAATCCCACCTAAATTGATTTGCTTGATCTGTGGACAAGCTTTTGCTAATTGATACGCATCTTTCACAGACTCTACTACGATAAATAGTTTATATTTATCCGTTACGCCACTTTGTAATGCAGCGATCGAATCTTCAATCGATTTGATCACTAGTTTCACTCCTTGTGGCTTTGCCAGCTTAATGGTTGTTTTGCGTATTTCATTGTTTGGCACATCATCATTTGCGATCAAAATACAATCTGCGCCAATTGACTGTGTCCAAGAAAAAGCGACTTGACCATGTAATAAACGATGATCGACTCTTGTTAAAATAATCATTTCCAATCCCTCCTAAAATTCTTCTTCTTCCATTTTTTTTTCAATACTTTCATTACAAAATTGGATCATTTCTTTTGAATCATTCAATACCTGATGGATCAATTCAACGATTGAATCAGCTGTCTCAATTTTTGTGGCAATCTCGATCAACAATGGCAGATTCAAACCAGCAATCAAGTAGATATTCGGTCGGTTAACGTACTGCAAAAATTCATTGTTTACACTGCCACCAAATAAGTCAGTGATGATGATCAACTCCTGCCCTTGATGATCGTTGATCAATTGCTGCACTGATTTTGCTAAATCAAACGTTTCAGTTCCATAGCAATCTAACGCTAGGATCGAATGCGTTTTACCAAAAATAAGTTCCAAAGAATCTAAAATCCCTGAAGCAAAACGTCCATGGGAGGCTAGAATAATTGTTCTTTCCATGTTTCCACCTCTTTCTTACTCTCACTACAAATAAAGCAAGATACGTGCCAACATAGTGGCGGTATCTTGCTTACGATTAAAATTCTTCTTCTGAGCCTATTTTATCCTCTACATTTTCGAGAATATCATAAATATAAGCGACTTCTGATGGTGGGATCGTGACACTATAATGTTCTTCGATGACACTAAATGCTTCTTTGATTCGATCCAAGGTTTCTTTTTGACACTGTAACAACTGTTCTTGACCATGGTAACTTTCAATCGGGATCTGCCTGATCAATCGCTCGATCAAACAACTGACATGGACAAAAAGGGCGATCTTTTGTGGCGTCGTGATGTTCTTATCAAAACGCATCTCCAATTCACGCATAAACAGCTCGATTTCTGTCATCACTTTTTCTGTATCAAGGATCGTCACCGACTCCAGTACTTTTTCTAATGAAAAATTTCGGACAAATTGCTGATCAAAGTTAGCTTGTTCTTTCAATGAAAAAATAGGAGCCAGCCATTGAACAAGTTCATCCATTTTCTCTCCTGAAATCAATGACTCTAACGAAAGATATGGCATCGTGTCGATTTGAGGATTCGTTGTCCCAATGATGCCAATCACATCGTACATCGAAAAAACCGATTCCGTTAATTTTCTTTGGGTTAATACTTGGTATTCATAAGGGATGATTTTAAGTGCGCTGTTTGCTGGTAAACTTTTTTCAAGTAGTTCACTCATATGGACAGCCGTTCCGATCCCCGTCATGCAAGTGATCAGTAATGCTTTTTGTTTATTTTTTTGAGGGTAAATGATCGTCCACTCTGCTTCCAAGGAGGCCACCGCTTCCTTGACGATTTCTTCCAGATCAGTCATTTTTTGCATTTTTTCTCCAATACTGATAACTAATGGTGTTGTCACATTATTCAAAATAACGATTGGGGCAAAGACCTGATCTTTGAATAGTTGATGGATTTCTTTTAGCGAGCCCATATCAACTAAAATAATCAGTCCATTAGAGATATCATGACGATTACTGTAATCGATCATTTCATCCGCAATTTGTTGGGGTGTCACATCTAAGGGCATATCAAAGGATTCAAACAGATCATTTCCCAACAGTCGATTAGCGACGTTTGCCATACTACTAGCGGTAGCATAACCATGAGCAGCAATGATTGCTTTAGGCACACTTTGTTCTTTTGTCCATTTCGTCCGTCTCAAATAGATCGTTAATAAAATATGATCTAATAAAGTAACTTCTAAATCTAACTTGGCTTGTGTCAATTCCAAGATCCGATGGGCGTAGTGATAGTTTGCTGGATACATTAGTTCTAACTGGCGGTCTAGTTCCTTGATTAATTGTTCGATTTCTCCATCTTCTGGTAACCACTTTACTGTGCTTCTTTGATAGAGATAATAACTTAGCGCATAGACGCTGTTACCATCAAACTTGATCTGATAGGCACTTTCCATTTGTTTTAGCGTTTCTCGAATGGAGTGCAACCAGTAGACTAGTAGTTCATGTTTTTCTTGGCGACTCGTTTCAAAGAGTAAAAAATCAAATAAATAAACGACTTCTTCTTTTAATTTTTCCTCACAGTTACTTACTGTTGCGCCATTTTTCTTAAAGGTCAATAATAGTTGTTCAAAGCAGCGGATCATTCGCTCCTGTTCTGGTTGTCTTTTTTCAACCAAATGAGCTAATTCTTTTTTCTCAGTGATCCACACAGCTGATTGGGCTGGGCTGTCTTGATGGGGAACCTTCAAAAGATATCTTTGTAAATGTTGGAGTTTGATCGATAGGCTCTCTTCCTCTTTTTGTTCAGCGAATGCTTTGGCTACAGCTACTTTTACGCTATTTTTCAATTCGCCGATGTTTCCCGAAAAACTTTGGTTCGTCAATAATGACAGCACTTGACCACTCACTTTCATTGGTCGCTCGATTTTTCTTTGTTCATTTAAGAAAAAAGAATAAATCAGCTCCAATCGTTCTTCTTTTCCACGAGCACGTAAAGAAGGCAGATCAATCTTAAAAGGAATCCGACGCATAAAAGTGGGCAGAAAATGTTTGGTGACTTCTTCAGTCGTAGCAAAGAAGAGCCGAACATCGACTTTTTTCCCCTGATTCGTTTCTCCCATTCGATAAATAATCCCTTGATCCAGATACGTAAACAATTTTTCTTGTCCTTCAGGGCTAAGTCGATGAACTTCATCTAAAAATAATAAACCCCCATCGGCTGCCTCAAAAGCGCCAACCTTATCTTGTGTCGCACCGGTGTATGCTCCACTGACATGTCCAAATAAATTACTCGTCAACAATTCTGGATTGTCGGCATATTGGGCACAATTCAACGTCACGAAAGGCGCATTTTCTGGTAAGAGATCATGTTCTAAACAGTATTGATAAACGATATTGACTAAGAAGCTTTTCCCTGTACCACTTTCTCCAGTTAATAACACAGGTAGCCCACCATCTGGATAAAAAAGAGCTGTTTTGATTTGTTCAATGCTTTCTTTCAGGCTTGCTTCGTGACCGATCACTAAAGAAAAAAGATCTTTACTTCTTGAAAAAATAGGCTGTTCAGCCCTTATTTCTTCAGTTGAGGCATAGTACGTTTTACTTAAAGCAAAAAATTGCTGTTCAAAAGCCATTTTATGAAAGTAATAGACCGGACGAGAATTGATCTTAACCAAAATGCTAGCTTCATTTAATTGATTAAGATAATGACTGACCGTATTACGTTTCACTTTAAAGTATGCTGCTAAATATTTCGCTGTAAAAACATCACTTAATTGTGCTAAATCGATAAATGCCGTTTGATTTTCTAAATAATCTTGGATTTCTTCTTTTAACATTCTCTCACCTCTTCTCCATCATAGGAAACGCATTCATTTTGTCAATAGCTATTTTTATCTAAAAAGAAGGAGAAACAAACGAGATTCGTCAATGACTTTTTTTGCTAATTCACTTCAAAGTTTCATTTATGAAAAGGCTTATTCACTTTTCATTCTAAATTTCATAAGATACAATGTGAGAGTACCTACTTATACATAGGAAAGTACTCGTTTAAGACAAAGGGTCATCAATGTAAAATAGACAGAAATTTCTTGCAACTGACTCCCCTTTCTCTTAAATCCGTGCCTACCGTTTAAGTAGCTAAGAAAGAAATTCGAGAAAATTTATTTGGCTTTTTCTTAGCTAATGGTAAATATATTTTAGGAGGAATCATATGATTCAGTTATTGCGTTATGCAAAAGATTACCGTAAACAAATCATTCTGGGTCCCGTTTTTAAATTCTTAGAAGCTGTCTTTGAATTGATTTTGCCATTATTGATGGCCTCATTGATTGATAACGGTCTAAAGATGAATGATCGTGGTGTGATCATCCAAATGGGGATCTGGATGGTCGTGATGTCAGTTGTTGGATTGATTTGTGCGATCATTTGTCAATATTATGCTTCAATAGCTTCACAAGGATTTGGTACTGAGCTTAGAAATCAACTAATCAAGAAAATCAATTCCTTTTCACATAGTGAATTAAATCATTTTGGTACAGATACATTGATCACTCGAATGACGAACGACATCAACCAACTCCAATTAGCATTAGCCATGGTAATCCGTTTATTGATCCGTGCGCCATTTCTAAGTATCGGTTCAGTCGTCATGGCCTTTGTGATTGACTGGGAAATCGGCTTGTTTTTCTTAGCTATCCTACCGATTTTTTCAATCATTTTATACTTTATCATCAAAAAAACAATTCCACTGTACCAAAAAGTCCAAGAAAAACTGGATCGTTTAAATGAAACGGTTAGTCAAAATCTAAGCGGTGTTCGTGTAATTCGAGCATTCTCCCGCACAAAAACAGAAATTGATACTTTTGATGAGGACACCGATGAATTAGCTAAAAACTACTTACGTGTTTCAAATATCTCAGCTCTCTTATCACCGGCTACTACATTGATCATGAATATCGGTATTATTTGTTTGTTGACTGTTGGTGGGCTCAAAGTCAATATCGGACATTTGCAACAAGGTCAAGTCCTTGCGTTGATCAATTACATGAATCAAATGTTACTGGCATTGATCGTCGTATCTAACCTGGTCGTTATCTTTACCCGGGCCGAAGCTTCAGGTAATCGGGTCAAAGAAGTCCTAGAAACTGACATTACACTGACAGATGCAGAAGATGCCTTGACACCGAATTTCCAATCCGAAAATATCGTTCAATTTGAACATGTCGACTTTCGTTATACTGAAAAGTCAGGATTATCTTTACAAGACATTACTTTTGCTTTGAAACGAAACACGGTTTTGGGGATCATTGGACCAACCGGTAGCGGAAAAACAACTTTAACTCAATTGATTCCACGTTTCTATGACGTCAACGCAGGTTCCGTTGCTTTTGATGACGTGGATGTTCGCTCATGGAAACTTGATCCTTTAAGAAGCCAAATCTCACAAGTTCCTCAAACCGCTGTTTTATTCACTGGAACTATCCGTGAAAACCTTCAATGGGGAAAAGAAGATGCCACAGATGAAGAATGTTGGGAAGCTCTTAGAATTGCTCAAGCAGAAGATTTTGTTCGACAACTTCCTAAAGGATTAGAAACAAAGGTAATGGAAAACGGAAAAAACTTTTCTGGCGGTCAAAAACAACGTCTAACGATTGCACGTGCGTTAATTGCCAAACCTGAATTATTGATTTTAGATGATTCTTTAAGCGCGTTAGATTATCAAACCGATCTTAACTTAAGAAAAGCATTACAAACCTCACTAGATACGACAGTCATTATTATTTCTCAACGAATCCGCTCGATTCAAGAAGCACATAAGATCCTCGTGATGGATCAAGGAAAGATCGTTGCGCAAGGGAAACATGAAGATTTATTGAAGGATTCCGTTGAGTATCGCGAAATCGTCGCATCACAGGAGGAAGAATAAGATGAAAACAAAAAAATTATCCTGGAAAACCCTCAAACGATTCGTTCCTTACCTTACAGCCTATTCAAAAGATATCTGGTTTGCGATCCTTTTAGGGATCATCAACGGGATCGCTACTGTGGTAATGACTTTACAGATTGGTCAAAGTATTGACCAAATGATCGGCGCAGGTCAAGTTCGATTTGCTCAATTGTTCCACCTCTTATTATTATTTGGCGGGATCGTATTGATCAACGTGATCAGTCAATGGCTGATCCAAGTCTTAAGTAATCGCTTGGCTTATCTTTCCGTAGCAAAATTAAGAAAAGATGCCTTTGCACGTTTGAATAAATTACCGCTTCGTTACTATGATCAAAATTCACACGGGAATATCGTTAGTCGTTTTACCAACGATATGGATAATATTTCCATTGCGATCTCTGCGGCTTTTAACCAAATGTTTGCCGGCGTGGCTATCATCGTCTTGTCTTTTATATTTATGTTACGCCTTAGCCCGTTATTGACACTCGTCGTGATTTGCTCCACACCGATCATTTTTCTTGTGAGTTGGATCGTTGCCCGTGCATCACAAAACGACTTTGACAATCAACAAAAGATTATCGGGAATATCTCTGGCTTTGTTACCGAACGGATCGGGAATCAGAAAATCGTCAAAGCCTTTCAACAAGAAGAAATGAATCAACGACAATTCCAAGCATTGAACACTGATCTTTATCAAAAAGGACAACGTGCCCAATTTTCTTCTTCTTTGACGAATCCGTCTTCTCGTTTTGTGGATCACTTGGCTTATCTTTCGATTGGATTAGTTGGTGGTTTACTAGCATTAAGAAGTGGCTCAGCCATTACAGTCGGTGTGATCTCTAGTTTCACGATCTATTCTAGTCAGTTTTCTAAACCGTTTATTGAACTTTCTGGAATCACGACACAGATCCAAACCGCTTTTTCTGGATTAGAACGTGCCTTTGAACTCATCGATCAACCCGAAGAAACGCCAGATGAACCTAATGCTTATGCGTTGAATCCAGCAACAATCAAAGGTGAAGTAGCGTTCAATCATGTATCCTTTTCTTATGAACCAAGTCAACGATTGATCGAAAATTTCAGTTTCGTTGCTAAACCAGGGCAAACGATTGCGATTGTAGGTAAGACTGGTGCTGGTAAATCCACGTTAGTTAACCTGTTGATGCGTTTTTATGATGCGACAGGTGGAACCATTACGATCGACGGGTATGATATTCGAGATATCCAAAGAGATAGCTTGCGAAAAAGCTTTGGAATGGTTTTACAAGATACTTGGCTCTTTGACAGTACGTTAAAAGAAAATCTACAGTATGGCAATCCAGATGCTAGTGATGAAGAAATCAATCAAGCACTCAAAGCTTCGTATATGTATGAATTTGTGGAACGCTTGCCTGAAAAGTTAGCAACAAAAATCGGCGGACAAGGACTGAAAATCTCTGACGGACAAAGACAATTGTTAACGATCGCCCGTACAATGATCAGCAACCCTCCTATGTTGATCCTAGATGAAGCAACTAGTTCAGTCGATACTTTGACGGAAAAGAAAATTCAAGATGCCTTTTTAACAATGATGGAAGGCAAAACGAGCTTTGTGATTGCCCACCGTTTATCGACAATCAAAAATGCCGATCAAATCTTAGTCATGGAGCAAGGCGCCATCGTTGAGATGGGTACCCACGATGAATTACTACAAAAAGACGGGTACTACCATCAACTATATCAAGCGCAGTTTACTAAAAATAGTTAACTCAATCAAAAAGTAGTTGTAATAAATCAGTGTAACTGTCCCTCAAGAGCTAGTTTTTCACTAACTTTTGTGGGACAGTTATTATTTTATTAGAGAAAAGCATTAAAAGAACCTATTCATTCACTCCTAAAACATGAACAACGTCTTTGCGACATGACTCACTTTATATGTAAATGGTTATCAAAACTATACTTCTTCATAAAAAAACAAAAGCAAAACATTTCATCCCTAGCTCATCTTTAAATAGCTTAGCTGCCCAAAACTTCCTTACTACCAACGGTTTTTATTCTATAATTGAAGGTAAAAGAGAAAGACCATAAAGTCTCTCATATTTTTTTAAAGCTAAAAGAAACTCCTTTTCAAGTTGAGTTGCACCAATTAACCTAATCCCCATAAAAAAATCTGTTAATTGCTTAGGATTAGCTGTACGCTCGACCAAGCTATTCAGTAGCAAATCGTCAAACCTTTCGTGTACCTCTGTTTTTTGTGGTGTCACTAGTCTACCTCGAACCATCTTTAATTTTTCTAGATATTCTTTTGAATAGCCGCTTTCTTTTCTTTCTAGCATTAAAAGAAAGAGAACATGATACAACGTGCAAAGTGAAGAGAGAAAATTTTCGTTATCACCCATTCTTTCTACTTTCGAAGCTTGCATTTGAATAAATTCTGTTGTAAAAAGAAAAGCCAGTGAAGTAAATGTGACTATTTCAAAACGACCATATTCTGCTACTTTTTCTAGATGGTTCATGATCGCTTTGATATAAACCTTATCATGTAGGGTAAACTTTCTTTCATCATTCGGTAGTAAATGCCATTGATAGCCTTTAGCTATTAGATAATTCCGCTTATCAACAATGCTTTTTGTTTTTTTGGTATCTAATTCTAAATTTCTTAATCGGTCGTCAATTGGTAACTTGACATCTTCCAATTGACTAAGTAGCTGATTTAACTTTTGTCTTGGATGATTTCCGTTTATTTTATTTAAATAAAATAAACATTCGTCTAACTCAATGTTCATCTTTTTTAAAAAAGCTAATAAAGGAATCAATGGAATCTGATTTTTACCACTTTCGTATTTTACTAAAGATTCTCTAGAAGTTATTTTATGTGCTAACTCTTTTTGAGATAACCCCCTTTCCTTTCGAAATTTACGTAGTAATTCATGAATTTCCATTCGTCGTTCACTTCCTTTTTTAAATTCAATGTGACTATTGATACCATATAAAATAATATACTCGTTTTCATTCTATACTATGGATACAAGCAATAAAAGCGCTTTAAATAATAGTAAAGGAGAAAATATCAGGAGATTTGTGAATATAGTTATTTGGTGATTATGTTTTATTCACTAAATTGTTATAAAGTGCTTATTTTTACTGCAAAGTACAAAAAATAAATGTTATGTAAGAATTCACACGACTAAGAGTAACTATTTTTTACTTAAACTGGATCATCGAAAGGAATTAAAAAAATATGTTAAAAAACAAATTCATTATAAGTCTTATTGCTGTTATAACTCTAGCTTCCTTTATCATTCCTAACTTTTCTATGATTGTCAATGCAGAGATGATTCAAGAGACTGACTATGTGCCAGTGACACAAACGATTAGTACCTATTTTGAAAGTAATCCAGTGACGGTTCCTGGTATAAATTCGAAAGAAGCTACATCAATCGTTAAAAATATGGTCATTTTGTCTGAAACAGCAAAAGAAATTAGCTCGAAAGAAAAAAACAAACTAATGGACGTATTTTCATCTAAACTTGACTCTACTATTCAATTACATGTTTCAGAAAAATATTTAACATTGGACAATGCTACAGCGTTACAAATTATAAGTGAAAATGGAGAAAATAAAGATTATTATTCATTGACTGTACCAATCACAAATGAACACTCTAATCTATTCAGCAGTGTTACGGTAATCTTTGATATGATGTACAACATTAAGGGAGTCCAAGAATCTTTGATCACTCAATCAGAAAAAGATACTTTCGAGATTAGAACATTTTCCAATGGCGAAGAAATGACTCACCAAATTCTTGAAGATAAATTTATACCAAATAATGAATTGAAAAAACAGTTACAAGAAGTTCAAAGGGAGTTTCTTCATTTGAAGCAAGCCCGTGGAATGGCTGAAAAAGCAACTTGTCTAGCAATTGTTTTAGGAATAATCCGTGCAGTTGCTAACATCATTGCCCCTACATGTGCTGCTGCTTGTCTTGCAGTTCCATTAGTATGTGCTGCTTGTATAACAGGTTTTGTCGCTCTTGCTGGTGGTGCCATCGGTGGAGTAGTCGCATGTTTTAAATTATAAACTGGTTGTGTTTATGATAAATATTAATCCAAAAAAATTGATGTGTTTCATTTTAATTATTTTTAGTTTACCTACTATTTTATATGTCTATACTCAAATGGCAACATCTAAAGAAGGTTTATATGAAGTGAATAGTATTTCTTTAGAAAAAATAATGAATGGAAAGGATACTTTATTTGTTTATGTAGGGAGACCTACATGCCCCCAATGTAAAGAATTTGAGCCTATTTTGCGAAAAGTACTAAACAACCAGCACCAATCTATGGGATATTATAATACAGATAACGCTCGTAAAGAGAATGAGGATAAGTTGGAAATAATGGCTGACAGCTTAGGAATTAATTCTATCCCGGCCATAATAAAAATTGTGGATGGGAAAGTTATTGATCGAATAATTGGCCTAAAAAATGAAAAAGCAATCGAGGAGTTTATCCTAAATGGCTAAAAAGAATTGGTACAAAGAATTGTTAAAGATATCACTGTGTATAAATATTATTATGACACTTTTCCCTAATTTTAGATCTGGAAGTGCTATTTTCTACTTCAATCTTCAAATTGGGCTTGCCTATTACTATCTTTCATTAACAAAGCCCTCTAAAAGTGTCACAATCCTTTTGACCATCATCAGTAGTATTCTAGGTGGTATGGCCATATATCATCTCTTTCAATCGTTGTTCACTATTTTATAGAAATAAACGTCTCCTTTCTTACAATAAATAAGCAAAAGAAGCAACCTTCTGGGATGGGAAGGTTGCTTCTTTGGTTTCTGAGTTGACTATTTTGCGTGAAGAGTCATACTTCTTAAAATCTTTTTGTATGGAATACTACGTCCGACGTAATACATCGCAATGGTTTGAATAGGAATCCAAACGACTGTTTTTAATAACCTTGGTGCCCAGACGATCCAACTAAATAATGGAACATGATACATCATCGCTAGCCACAAAGGGGTCAATAGCAAATTAATGATCAGCGTGACCGAAAGTGTAGCTAATAGCGAATTTTTCCAAGTAATCTCTTTTCGATAAAAAAAGAAACCATAAATTGCTCCTTCAATAAAGGCATTCAAAGTAAAACCAATGAAGAAAGCTGTTTTTGAAAATAACGCCATTCCTACTAAGTCAGCTAATACACCCCCAATTCCAGACCAAAACGGGCCAAATAAAATCCCCATGATCATTTGTGGAATAAATGTGACACTGATCTTCACAAAAGGGGTTTCGATCGATACCAAACGGGATAAAGTGACCATCAAAGCAATCAACAATCCCATGATAGCGATCATGCGTGCGTCTAACCGATTTTTCTTCATTTCTTAGCATCTCCTTTAAGAGCTGCTACATCCTACATGCAGCGAATGCGAAAATAAAACCGCGAACAACTTGTCCTTCGTCAAAGAGGCAACATCCCATCCTCTCAGCACTTAACGCTTTATTTTCTACTCTGTTTATTTTTGGGAAGTCATTCCCAGCAAAACTATAGCATAGATCACACACGACTGTAAATAAAAAAACATACATTCCCGAATAAAAAGTAATTCATGTTCGTGAAAAATCACACATTCAACGAACATAAATGGACGATCAATAGCAAATAACGAATTTTATTCCAGAGACAACGGTCGATTTTCTAACTCATGAACTACAGTACGGAAATCCAGAAAGCCAGCTTCTAGTCCTCGCAACAGTACTTCTGCTGTTCCAATATTAGTTGCTAAAGGAATTTCGTAAACATCCGATAAGCGGATCAGTGCAGTCACATCCGGTTCATGAGGCTGTGCAGCCAACGGATCTCGCAGAAAAATCACGAGGTCTAATTGATCTTCTGAGATCATTGCACCAATTTGTTGGTCACCACCTAAAGGACCGGATTTAAAGCGATGGACTTTTAAGCCAGTTGCTTCGGTGATTTTACCACCTGTTGTCCCAGTTGCGAATAATTCATGTTTTTCCAGGATTGCCTTATAGGCGGTTGTCAACTTGATCATCAAGGGCTTTTTGCGGTCATGAGCAATTAAAGCAATTTTCATATTGATCATCCTTTCCTCTCTCAACATCTTGTTCCTACTCTATTCTACCTCAAGGTGTAGCATATTGCCCAAAAAGACAATCAATTCTTGTTCAAGTTGCCATTGAGCATAGATAACGCTTTCATTTATACTTAATTCAACATTAAAACTAAACAGAAAGCGTGGAATGAATCATGGTAGAAATGGCACTGAAACATGTATACAAACAATATGACAACGCAGAAAATTATTCCGTAACGGATTTTAACTTAGCAATCGATGATCGTGAATTTATTGTCTTTGTTGGACCTTCTGGTTGTGGAAAATCAACTACATTAAGAATGATTGCTGGGCTAGAAGATATCTCGGAAGGAGAATTAAGCATCGGCGGTAAAGTAATGAACGATGTAGCACCAAAAGATCGTGATATCGCTATGGTATTCCAGAACTATGCGTTATACCCACACATGACTGTATTTGACAATATGGCTTTTGGGTTGAAGTTGAGAAAGTATGACAAAGCAGACATCAAAAAACGGGTAGAAAATGCTGCTGAGATTTTAGGGCTTACTGAATATTTGAAACGTAAACCTGCTGCTCTCTCAGGTGGACAACGTCAACGGGTTGCTTTAGGACGTGCCATCGTTCGTGATGCAAAAGTTTTCTTGATGGATGAACCATTATCAAACTTAGATGCAAAATTACGGGTAGCGATGCGTGCTGAGATCGCCAAACTCCATCAACGTTTAGAAACAACAACCATCTATGTAACCCATGACCAAACAGAAGCAATGACGATGGCAGATCGTATCGTTATCATGAAAGATGGCTTTATCCAACAAATTGGTACGCCAAAAGAAGTGTATGACACACCAGTCAATATGTTCGTCGCAGGCTTTATCGGTTCACCCGCAATGAACTTCTTCAACGTTACTTTAAACAATGGAGTAATCAGTGACGGTCATGGCTTAAAATTAAAAATCCCTGAAGGAAAAAACAAAGTCTTAGTTGAAAAAGGCTATGAAGGGAAAGAAGTTGTTTTTGGTATTCGCCCTGAAGATATCCACAGTGAACAAGTGGTGTTAGAAGCACAACCCGAAGCAGTTGTTCATTCAGAAGTTGTTGTATCAGAATTGTTAGGTGCAGAAACCATGCTTTATACCCGAACAGGTACAACTGAATTTATTTCAAAAGTCGATGCACGTGACTTCCATAAACCAGGGGAAATGGTCGACTTAGCATTCAATATCAGCAAAGGACATTTCTTTGACAAATCAACTGAAGAAGTGATCGGATTGCCATAAAAATTAAAAAATCAGCTTTTGATGTAAATTTTGGCAGAAACTATGCCAAAAGCTAGAACTATAACAAATAAGCCGAAAGTGCTGTGTTCATACACAGCACTTTCGGCTTATTCATTTTAAAGGAGTTATCTCTAGTTAAAGAGGAAAAACTGATTGATAATGGTACTTTTTTCAAGCCATTTTCTTGATTGATTTCGTTGAAGGTGTCTTCTGACTTACTTGCTTAGCTTTAGTGAAAACTGGAATATCAAAGTATTTGCTCAATGTTCCGGCTACAAAATAAGCAATATTGTAATCGACTAAACTATGGATCAACCCACCAATCCCCATTAGGATAAAGACTGTATAAAAATAGCCTTCAGAATAATAAGTTTCTGGCATGTTCCCTAAAAAGAAAAAGACACTAACCACTAACATTTCCGCAATCGAATGAATGATACCTATCACAAAATTGAAACTTTGGAAGCGCCAGTTGGCTAAAGTAAATTGGCCATTTTTTAAAACGATTTCTGGTTTCTTTTGCAAATACCAAGAACCAATCACTGCAAAAATCAAATGAGATAATGCACGCAGCGCAATAATTACTGGTGTGGTCAAAAAGAAGCCAAATGTTGTACCCAAAGCAACGGTAATCGCAATTCCTGGTGAAAAAAACATCGCAATAAATATTGGTACATGAGAAGCCAAAGTAAAAGAAGCAGGTGGAATCATGATTTTTGGCATAACCATTGGAATAATAACCCCCATAGCTATCAACAAGGCAGAAATAGTCAGGGATCGTACTGATTTTTTTTTCATTTTTTTCTCTCCTAATGTGTCTTGACACCTTTATGATGTCTTATTTTAACTTTAACAACAAAATGTGTCAAGACACATCAATCAGAAAAACGTTGAATGAGCCTTTTTCATGTATTCAATTATCCGACACCAGATAAAGTAAATTTTGAATGAAGCTTATACAAGAAATATGTTTTAAACTACAGTCTCTGCTAGCTACATCATCTCCTTCAATTTTTGTCTATATAGATGAAAGATAAATACAAAAAAGAAGTACGCCCTATGTACATGTCAACAACAATATTTCCTGGAACCCTATTTAGCCCCAGTATCATTCTAATTCCCTACCCTAAGGTATACACTAAAACAACGAGATACACTGGGCTCACCCTCTTGAAGTATAGTCCATTTTAATGGTTGCTGATTTTAATACAAAAATAAACCCGTCCACCCTCACTGAAGTTTATGACAGGTTTATTTTTGGTTATTTTACTTCAATCAAAAAAATTTTTTTCTTTTTTATAAGGATAGCTCCACCAAAACAACAGTATGAACACGATAAAAAAAATTACTTTTAAATAGACAGGAACATCCCTGAAATAAACTCTTATTGTTTTTCCAAAATCATCATGAATGAATAATCTAATGAAATTAGATACACAAAAAAATAGTGTCAGTCCCCAAAAAATCAGTCTCTTTGTTCCTTTCATTTTCTTACACTCATCCTATAAGAAAATGAAGCTAGCAGTCTTAACAGTCCAATGAGCTGCGGTTCTATTCCACCCATGATTCACTAACCAATTTTCTGCACCTTGTTCTAAATTATCTTGCCATTCGAATAAGTAATTAGTAACATCACTTACCGTTTTTTCACCTGTTTTAGCTACTAACCATTTGGCTATCTTTTTAATGACGGCAATTTTCCAGCGAGGAGTTGGTTGTCTATCGGACTCGTATTTTTCTTTTAATATTTGTAATTGCTCCACTTGGGATAAGTGAGCCCCGGATACTAATCGTTCAAATTCTGCTTTCTTTTCATTTGATAAATCGTTGTAGTATTTATCAAATTCGTTTGTGGCGGTAAAGTTCGTAGCTTTTTCTGAAGCAAATACATTGGTAACAGGGGCAATTGATCCGCCAACGGTAATCAATGTTAACCCCAAAACAATCGATTGGTTCATTTTGTTCATTAACTCACCCTTCTTTCTCCTTAGTAATCAAAATCAGTTCTAAAAATTCATCGTGTTCATTTATGATTATAGTATCGTTTTATTCTAAAAAAATTTATTTTCATAAGAAACTATTTTTCGGTCTAAACCGTTAGCCATTCTTAAATACATGAACGATTATGATCTTAAACTGAGATTACAGGAATCGGGTTACAGTAGTCATTTACTTATTTTTCAATTAGTGATGACCATCCAACTCATTTTATTGGACTTAGATAAACAAAACGCCTAAAAGCTAGCATGCTAGACTTTTAGGCGTTTTGCTTTCTTTATTGAATTAGATTAGAAATTAATTTTTCTCGCTCAGCTCTTCCATTGCATTACTTAATGCAGCAAATTCGGCTAATGAGAGGGTTTCTCCACGACGTTTAGGATCGATGTTAGCTTTTTCTAAACTAGTCGTTAACCAAGCTTTCGTTGCTTCATCTTTGCCATATGAAGATTGTAAGTTATTCCATAATGTTTTTCTTCGTTGCTGAAACGCTGCTTTTGTCAATCGGAAAAATGCCTTTTCATCAGTAACCGCTACAGCTGGTTGCTTTCTTCTGGTTAGTTTCAAGATAGCTGAATCGACATTCGGTTGTGGAACAAAAACAGTCTTAGGTACGATGAAAGCAACAGATGCTTCCATATAATACTGTACAGCGATTGATAATGAGCCATATGCTTTTGTACCAGGCTTAGCAGAAATACGGTCAGCGACTTCTTTTTGCATCATCACAACCATTTCTTCTACTTGCAGATCTGATTCTAAAAAATGCATCATGATCGGTGTCGTAATATAATAAGGTAAATTTGCAACAACTTTGATCGGTAAAGCTTGTTCAAAATAGGTTGTTGCTGCCTGATCTAAATTGGTTTTTAAAATATCTTGATGAACAACAGTCACATTAGGATAAGGAGCTAACGTATCTTTTAACACAGGAATCAAGCGATCATCGATTTCAAAGGCAACGACTTGATTGGCATTACGTGCTAGTTGTTCCGTCAACGCTCCAATACCTGGACCAACTTCGATGACATTTGTTTGTTGATCGATTTCGCCAGTTTCCACGATTTTTCTTAAGATATTGGGCTCAGTCAAAAAATTTTGACCTAAACTTTTTTTAAATGAAAATCCATGTTTCAATAAGATTTCTTTTGTTCTAGAAGGTGTCGCAATATCACGCTGTTCACTCATGTTGTTCCTCCACTTTTTTCATTGCTTGGGCAAATTCCTCTGGTGTGATTCGAAACATTTTCAAACGCTTCTCCAGTTGTTTCCCATTGGTATAACCAATTCTTAATTCGTCCCCTAGTTTTTCACGTTTTTCTTTTGCTTGCGCTCCCGCTATTAAACAATGAGAAATCAGCACTTGTCTAGTAATTTCCGTTTCGTCTTCCTCAAAAGATGGGGTGATTACTTTTTTCAATGCTTCTAAGATGGCCTCATCACTAGCATGTTCAACGCCAAGACTTCCTTGTTTTTTGGGACGTGCTTGTTGACGAGGTAAGAAAGCATGTTTTGCCTGAGGAACGACTTCCATGATCGTCTTGCGGATTTTCTCACCAGAAAAATCAGGATCAGTAAAAATGATTACACCACGTGTTTCCTGCGCATGTTCAATCTGCATGAGTATTTCATCATTGATCGCTGAACCAATCGTTTCGATCGTGTCGACGTCGACTACTTCTTGGAGTCTTCTAGTATCGTCTTTTCCCTCAACGACTACAATTTCTTGGATTTTTAATTTAGTCATTTTCAGCGATCCTAAATAGACGATGAGCATTTTTCCAAGTTTGGAGCGCCACTTCTTCTACCGGAAGATTACGTAATTCGGCAATTTTTTCAACTGTATAACGGGTATAACCTGGCTCGTTTCGTTTCCCACGATAAGGTACTGGAGCTAAGTAAGGCGCATCCGTTTCTACTAGCAATCGATCGAGTGGAACATGAGTGGCTGCTTCTTGAACATCTTGCGCTTTTTTGAAAGTCACGACCCCACTAAATGAAATGTGCATTCCTAAATCAAGAAATCGTTTGGCCCATTCAAAATCGCCACTAAAACTGTGCATGATTCCACCAATATCACGAATATCTTCTTCTTTTAAAATTTGATAAGTATCTGCTAACGCTTCTCTGGTATGGATACTGATCGGCAGATTCATTTCTTTCGCAATCGCAATTTGTCTACGAAAAACTTCAGCTTGCACTTCTTTCGGATCTTCCATCCAGTAATAATCTAAGCCGATTTCACCTAACGCTACCACTTTTGGCATCGTTAATTGCACTTGTAATTTTTTCTCAATGTCTTTAGTATAACTTCCTGCTTCAGTAGGATGCCAACCAATAATACTATATATGTTTGAATAATCGTGACTAAGCTGTAATGATTTTTCGATCGTTGGGGTATCGAAACCTACTACCGCCATTTTTGTCACGCCCAACTCTTTGGCCCGTTCAATAGTTTCAGGAATATCATCATTAAATTGTTCCGCATTCAAATGGGTATGAGAATCAAATATCATTTTTTATCGCTCCTTTTCTTCATTACTTTAGCATATAAGTGGCTATGGCAGAAGTAGGAAAGACAAAAATCAGGTCAAATTTATTGAAATGCAAATTTCTAGTTGTAAATAAAAGGACTTAAGCAAGTTCCCTCTCTTAAGTCCTTTTACATGACTATTAAATTAACGCGCTTCTTGTTTTTTCTTGTAATAATACACTGGGATACCTAGTAATGTGACAACGATCCCGATCATTGCCAAAGCTGTTTGAGTAAATAAAGTCATCCCTAAAATAAAGACAGCGCCAAAGATTGCAATCAATGGAATCACGGGATACAAAGGTACTTTGTATGGTCTTGGTAAGTCTGGTTGTTTTTTTCTTAAAACAAATACACCAATAAATATCAATAAGCTAAACAGCCACATAACAAAAATTAGCATATCAGTTAAAAAGTCGAATGAACCTAAACTCATCATAATGCACGCAATCACTAATTGAAAAAGTGCTGGAACATATGGCACTGTGAATTTTTTTGATAATTTCGTTAACTGTTTACTAAAAGGTAACTCACCTTCCAAAGCCATCGCATAAGGAATACGGATTCCGGTCAACGTGTACCCATTCAGTGCCCCATAAACAGAAATCAAGATACCGATCGTCACGATCTTTCCACCGATATTTCCAAAAATAACCGCTGATGCATCAGATGCTGCATTAAGGTTACCTGCAATCTGATCAATTGGCAGAGTTTTTAAGAAAACAAAGTTGATCAATAAGTAAACCACTGTTACAAAACTTAACCCTAAAATAATTGCTTTAGGTAAATCTTTTTCGGGACGTTTCATTTCCCCCGCCATTGCGCCGACACCAAGCCAGCCATCATAAGCGAATAAAGTTGCTAGTAAAGCACTACTTAAGCCTTCTGCAAACGACACATCTTTCCCTGCTTCAAATGGGAATAGTTGGATCGTTCCACTACCTGGTGTCAACAGTCCCCAAATAACGATGACAGCTAATGGAATCAATTTGATAATCAGTGTCGCAGACTGGACAGTCGTACCCACTTTTGTTCCTAGTAAATTCAAACCAGTAACAGAAATAGCAGTAATAATCGCAATTAATAGAAGATAATCCGTAGATATTTGTAATAAGTTCGTCATTTGTGTCGCAAAAATAATCGAAAGTGCCGCAATATTCGCTGGAAAATAAATCAAGCTTTGGGACCAACCCAGTAAAAAGCTCGGTAATTTTCCATAAGCGGCTTCAATATATTTGACTGCACCACCCGTTTCTGGGATCGCAGTTGCCAACTCAGCTACCGTTAGACCAGCACAGATCGTTAAAAATCCTCCTAATAGCCATGCCAATAAGGTCAAACTAGTCGATTGTGTACTTGCCGTAACAGCCGCTGTTTTAAAGAAAACTCCTGCCCCAATTACAGTTCCCATAACAGTTGCTAATGCGCCAAATAAGTTGATCTCTCGTTTTAACTTGCCTTTCATTCACATTCCCCTTTTCCCCGCAGTTTTTAATATAATTTTCAGTATAACGGAGAATATTTTGTTTTACCATCATTTTTTTCAGTAAATTTATTGAAAGATACCACCTTAGACCTATGAATCCTCCATTCACCTCAATTATAATTAATGTAGGTTAGATAAAGGAGGACCAATTATGGAATTTAATCGTTCTTACCCAAAACTGGCATCTTTCCTAAAGGATCATTTTGCCATTTCCAGAAAATCACAACAACAATCACTTTGGCATTGGTTCATACTGATTTTGTTCGGGACATTCATTCTTGCTACTTTCACTCAACAGTTGCTTTTGTTGTTTAGCTTGATTCTGCTCGTTGCACTGATCAAAGGTTCCGGAATGATTCTATGGGGAGCCATTTATGCTTTTTTAATCAGCCTTTTTCCTCCTCTAGGTATCATTTTATCTGCGCTTTTCTTTCTATTGAATCTCAGTACTTTCACCAAAAATTGGCGAGTCACTTTAGTTGCTGGTTTCTTTTATTTTTACCCTGCAACGATCATGTCGTTAAGAACGCTCTCACATCTCGATAATCCTTGGTTCCTTTATAGCAGTTTATTCGCTGGGTTAGTGCTACTCCATTTGATGTTGCAAAAACTTTACCAACGCTATGGGATTGGCCGAACGATTTTTTGGTACATTGTATCGATACCTTTTACTCTTTTAAGTTTCTTGTTACCAACTCGTTTAAAAGAGCGATTCAAAAAAATACCCTCAAAAAAATAGTGTCAATTTGTATAGCGACCACCTAAAGTTAGATTTTTTGCTCTAACTTTAGGTGGTCGCTTTAATGTATCTATTCCAGGCAAAACATACTAAGATTAATATTTACGTTTGTTACATTTAATAAACTGATGGGATGCTATTTACACAGTAAACTCATCATACTCTAAAAAATAGGAATTCTTAAATTTGTTGTGAAAGAGAAATCATCTCAATTAACCCTTGCGCAGCTTCACTGCCTTTATTCCCTGCTTTCGTCCCTGCTCGTTCAATTGCTTGTTCAATGGATTCCGTGGTTAATACCCCGAACATCACTGGAATATTGGACTCCAGGTTAATATGTGCGACTCCTTTGGCTACCTCATTGGAAACCAATTCATAATGAGTAGTTGCACCTCTGATAACTGTCCCCAACGTAATCAACCCATCGTAACTGTCCTTTTTGCTGAGCTTTTTGGTAATAAAAGGAATTTCAAAAGCTCCTGGTACCCAATAAATATCAATTTGTTCTTCTTTCACACCGTGCCTTTTTAAATTATCCAATGCTCCTTGTAATAATTTTTGATTGATAAATTCATTAAAACGCGCGACTACAATTCCGATTCGAAGATCCTTTGGAGAATAATTTCCTTCAAAAATTGTCATTTTCTTGCTCCTTTATTTTTATACTGATAAGTAATGGTGAAACTTATCTTTTTTTGTTTTTAAATAGGCTTGGTTTTCCTTTTTCGGAACGGTTTCAATTGGTACCCTATCGACAATCGTAATTCCATCTTGTTGTAACTCTATTACTTTATCGGGATTGTTTGTAAGTAAACGAATGGACGTTACACCAATTGATTTTAAAATTTCTGCTGCAAAGTGATAATCCCGTTCATCCGGAGCAAAACCCAATTCAGTATTTGCTTCATAAGTATCCAATCCTTTTTCCTGCAATTGATACGCTTTTAACTTATTCCTCAATCCGATTCCGCGGCCTTCTTGACGAAGATAAAGAATAGCTCCAGTCCCCTCTTCCTCGATCATTCTCATCGCTTCATGTAACTGTTCCCCACAATCGCAACGCTGAGACCCGAAGACATCACCAGTTAGACATTCCGAATGAACTCGGACTAATGTAGGAAACTGACTATTTTGAATATCTCCCTTTGTTAACAATAGATGCTCCCGTTTTTCTTCGTCTTCATAAATAGTCAATTTGAAATCACCATAATCTGTCGGTAAATTTACGGTTATATGACTATTTTCTTCTAAATAATTTGCCAACTCTTCAATCGTAATTAAGGGTAATTGCCATTCTTCAGATAAACGGGTCAAATCTTTCATTCTTGCCATCGTTCCATCTTCTTTCAGAATCTCACAGATATAAGCAGCCTCTACACTATTAGCTAATTTGGCTAAATCAATTGCAGCTTCGGTGTGTCCTCGACGTATAAGCGTTCCGCCATCTACACTAATCAAAGGAAAAATATGTCCTGGTCTAAGAAAATCACTTGATTTCGAATGAGGATCAGCCAATGCTTTAATGGAAGTAGCTCGATCAAATACTGAAATACCAGTCTTCGTATGTTTATGATCCACACTAATCGTAAAAGCTGTACCAAACGCATCAGTATTATGAGTTGTCATTTCTCCTAAAGATAAGCGTTGCGCAATCTTCTTCGATATTGGCGCACAGATTAATCCTCGACCAAATTTGGTCATGAAATTTACTGCCTCAGGTGTCACATATTCGGCTAAACCAACCAAATCTCCTTCTGATTCTCTATCTTCATCATCAGCTACAATGATTAGACCACCCTTTTTCAAAGTCTTGATTGCTTCAGTAATATTACTCATAGTAAGTCCTTCTCCTTGTACATTTCAAATTTATTTCTCTGTGCCTTTACATATTTCCCAACGATATCCGTTTCTATATTCACAAGATGTCCTACACCTAAATTCCCCAGATTTGTTAAGGATTTAGAATGTGGAATCAGACTAACTGAAAAGCTTGCTGCTGTAGTATCCGTAACTGTTAAACTTACTCCATTAATTGCAATTGATCCTTGCGGAATGATTTCACCTGCATATTTGGTTGGATAAGCAAACGTCAAAATTAATGCGTTTTGATTCTCTATTTTTTTGATAAATCTTGTAACAGTATCAATATGTCCCGAAACAAAATGTCCTTCAAAGCGTTGCGTCATCAAAACTGCTCGTTCTAGATTTACCCTCTCTCCAACTTTTACGGTGGAGAAAGTAGTCCGTTTAAAAGTTTCAGGCATTATTTCAGCTTTAAAAAATGTGCTTGAAACCTCAATAGCAGTTAAACACACGCCATTGACTGCCATGCTATCTCCAATTTTGTAATCACTTAGTATACTGTTTGAAGCTTGGAAAGTGAGTTGGATCATTTGTTGGTTTCGTCTAATTTCTTTGACTTTTCCTTGCTCGGCGATTAATCCTGTGAACATTGCTTTCGTTTCCCCCTAACTCGAATGTCTTTTCCAAGCTGTTCAACTTCCAAAAATACTAATTGTTGTTCTTTAGAAACTAAACGTTCACTATGAAAGGACATCGGACTTTTTCCACCAAAAAGTTTGGGCGCAATATAACTGATGACTTCATCCCAGAGATTTTCTGCTAAAAAAGCATCATGAATTTTCGCTCCACCTTCTATATACAGCGACTGAACACCTCTTTTTCTCATGGTCTCAATAAAGAAGGTAAAAGAAAACTTAGGCGTATAAAAAATAGTTACATGGGGAAACAGTTCCTTTAGCTTAGGGTTTTCCGTAAATATCCAGACTGGATTTGTTGTCGTTTGAAAAAGATTGAGTTTAGGATTTTTAAGAATCCGCCCTCTACGATCCAAAACAATGCGCACTGGTGGAAAGTTAGTTACGATATCAGGCAACAAAATAGGGTTATCAACTAGAACGGTTTCGCTTCCCACTACAATTCCTTGATGTTCTCCTCGCTCTTTCCGTACTCTTGAGATTGCCTCTGTACCTGTTATTGAGTACCGCGAACCTTCTTTTAAAGAAATCTTTCCATCTAGTGTAATAGCTTGTTTTAATGTGATATAGGGACGATCCCTTTCAAAAAAATGGTTATAAAAAGGGTTCAGTGCTCTACATTTCTCTTCTTCCACACCTACAATTACTTTGATTCCATGCTTTTGTAGAAATTCTTTCCCTTTTCCTGCTACTAAAGGATTTGGGTCAAGCTGACCTATGACTACCGTTGAGATACCAGACTGAATAATGGCTTGCGTACAAGGCGGCTGTTTCCCTTGGTGGTTACAAGGTTCTAAGGTAACATATAGAGTTGAATTAAACAGTTCTTCGGGGGAATCACAATTTTGAATAGCATTTACTTCAGCGTGGGACTCGCCATATTGTAAATGGGCACCTAGTGAGAGTAGCTTTCCTTCTTTTACAATCGCTGCTCCAACTAATGGATTGGTAAAGGTATTTCCCTTTCCTTTTCTTGCCTCTTCAATCGCAGCCATCATGAAAGACTGGTGCATATAAATTCCCCCTTTCAACAAAAAAAGCCCTGCGAAATTATTCACAGGGCATAACTAAATAAACCTAAAGATAATCGATTTTAATACAAATAAAACCGATCTTCAGTCGATTTTTCTTCTCCCATCCAGACTTTAACTGTCGGTGCCAGATTCTCACTGGCTCAACCACAAAAATGTGGGTCACGGACTTCGAGTAAACTCGTCACCGTCGGTCGGGAATTACACCCTGCCCCGAAGAAATATTCAATTCGTTTAGAGTATATTCTTAAAGCTTAATTGTGTCAACCTAAAAAATAAAGAGAAAATGGCGTATGGACGTCCGCGTTTATTTAATGCTAATCATATGATTAGAACAAGTATTACATATTTATAAAATAGTCTCCTAAAAATTGATTCATTTTACATAAATATCAGCTTTGTTATTTTCCGTCTTTTGAAATCGTTTACAAAAACTTGGTTATCTCGATTGTATGAAGTCACAATCTGTGACATCATGATAATGGTCATATTCCACAATTTCTGACTAATTGTACCTCTTTTTATGTTTAAATATAATTAAAAAGGAAAAAGAAATATAGGAGGTTTTTATGGAATTTGGAAAACTGTTAAAACAAGAAAGGAAGAAAATGAATTTGACCCAAGCGGATTTGGCTGAACAGTTAAATGTAAGTCGTTCAGCGATTTCAAATTGGGAAATTGGTAGAAATTATCCCGATATTCAAACAATTATTGATATATCTAATGTTTTAGGTGTATCTCTTGATTATCTTTTGAATGAAGATCAAAAAATAATGGAAGCCGTGGATAATGATTTAACAAAGAAAAAAAAGATAAAAAAGATCTCTGTTATTTTGGCTGGATTACTATTAGTGGCTATTGGGACTATCATTTTTCTTTTATATCCAAAAAAACCTACGATAATTTTTGTTAAGGATGTTCTTCCAAAAAATTCTGAAATTTCCACCTTAAAGAAACATGAAATAAAGGAAGTTTTTCTTGAAGACCATCAATTAAAAATTATTTTACATATCACAGGAAATGAAGCTGGGTATTATGTAGAAAGTGGTGCTGACGAAATGACAGTTAGCCTCTATAAAACAAAAAATAAATCTTTGAAATCAAATAAACTTATCCCATACGATGGAGTGTTTACTATCGATTTAATCGAATACCCTCGCTTAAAAAATATTTATATCGCTTATTCTCCTAATTAATTTATTATTAATTTCGTCAGTTTAAAATCAAGTTAATAAGTCCTAATTTTGATAAAGACTGTCAATAGTCATTCAAAAATGTCGGTGTGTCCAAAACGACATTCTTGAATGACTATCGACAATCTCATCTTTCAACTCCCACAATTTTAAAAATATAAAATTTTTTTCTTCTGCTTGATTGCTTACCCTATTTAAAAATTCAGTTTTTCCAGATCCCCAAGTTCCATTTAAAAAAAATGTCTATTTTTCTTTAATTAATTTTGAAAACATTTTTACTGCTTCTGTAGTATCAATTCTTTCTAACTCTATTTGCTTTATGACAATCCCCTCCTAAGAAATAAATTTCCCAAGTGTATCTTTTTTAATATATTTCAGTTCATTAGAATTATATATAGTAAAAATAGTTTGCGATTCACATAACTGCCAAATAAGAATTTAGCACAATTTGGTACTAATACTAACTAGCGATTTATTTCCTATTGCTCAACTTAGTTATGGTACTATACGTTCTAAAGTTACATTATTTATCAGCTTAATCTCTTCGTTTCTCACTTTTCAATTTTAATCATGCTTTTCATTAGGTGCTCAATTTCGTTGACTGTATCTGTAAATGAAATGGATTTCGCAAACGTGTTAACTGAACGATATTTTTCCCACTGTTCTTCCAAGTAGTCGTTTCCTCTGATCTTTTCCATTTCTCTTTCATAATAAAAAGACAAAGATTCGGTATCTCCACGTTTTGTGAATGTATTTCGAACACTTTTATATAACTCTTTCGTATCAATATTTTCTAATTTTGGTATGGTAAATAAGTCATAGTAATCTTTTACTCTCGAATTATCTGTACCAAAGCTGAACGTAGCACTTAGCTTTTCTGCAATAATTTGTTCTGTTGGATAAGCTGGAATCTCCACTTTTTTATCTTCAAACATTAATTGGTGATAGTGTGTATCTACTTCAGGATAAATAGAATCTCCTGTTGTCACGTCCATTTTAAACGGCACACGCACTTTCTCTAAATTAGCCACCAATTTAATTTGAAATCCAGGATAAAAATCGGCTTCTCTTGTTTCCTTCATTCCTTGAATAGAGAAAACAATACCTTCTTTCGTGGGCTTCCTAATCAAATCATTAAAAATATTCTTCAATTTTTCTTCAGTTAATTTGCTATTTCTAAATGTCGTGTCGATATCAATTGTTGTCCTTCTATCGATTCCATATTTTGATCCTAATAAAAAGCCACCTTTCAAAATGAAGTCATTTTTGTACTTTGATTCAGAAATTTGTTCAATTAAACGATCCATCATAAAATGCCGTTGTACTAACTGTGCATTTAGCCCTGTACTCTTTGCTAAATTTCTGGTTTTTGATGCAAATTGTGTCGGTGTCATCTTTTCCCTCCATTAATATAAGCTTTGCATGTGGTATTTCATTTCTTTTTCTACATGTAGTTTTGTCATATAATCTCTTAATTTGCTCGGATCTCTCAATGGATCTTCCATGTACTCTTTTAATGCTGCTAATTTCATTTCGTATTCAATTTCATATCTCGGATTCCAAATATCACAAAGTGTACGCTCTTTATCATACATAGTAATAGGATTCCCTTGGAAGGAAGTTCCCTCTACTTTTCCTAGCTCATAAACTTCTTTCTTCACGAAATGAAATTGTAACTGCTGCTCTTTTGTAATTGAACGATCAACATTGTATCCATGGGGAAAAGTTAAATGAATGAATTTCGGCATATTCGTAGAAAGCTGGTAAATATCTAAAGTCGTTTCATGAGAAAAGATTCCCCTGGAAAATCGTTGCTGAAGCCAAAATAAATCATCTATTCCATGACCATCCTCTACATAATAACCACGATCAACTTTGATCAAATTTCCTTGGTTCACCAATCTTTGTACAGTGGTTGCTGCGATTCCAAATTTTCTGGCTTCCTTCATAGATAAATTTCCATCGCGAATAGCCAACAATTCTTTCAATTTATCTTGCATTTACTTACCTCTTCTTTCGTTACAAATACACTACTTAAATTATATCATGGTAGTTTAATTGTAACAAGATGAACTTTGATGTCGATGAAATTCGCCAACATCTTTTTTATGATGTAAAAGGGTAAAAAAGACACCTGGAATCCTTTAGAATTAATTTGACGAATCAATTCATAGGAGGACTCAAAATGTCTTATACTCAGCTTATCGAAGGACTTTAAATATTCTAAACCTAATTATCTATTTTGAGGAAAATAATTTAACCCAAAAAAATATAATGGCAAATTTAATTGATTGGCAAAGATACTCTTCAATACACGCCCGAAGAATATCCACATTGTTATTTGTCGTCTCCTCTAGGATCATTTATTAGAAGGACAATTATTGCGACGATTTATAATTCGTCCTATTAAAACCAACCAAATAAAAAAGACAGAAAGAAGTATTTCTTCTTTCTGTCCAAATTATTCTAAGATTATTCTTTACCAACATCATTTGACTACACTACTTTTTATGATGATTGGCTCACCATTCACGCTTACTGATTATTGACCTAAATCATATGGATGTTCATCTTACCCAATTTCTGAACCATTTGGCATTGATTTTGGCGCTTCGACTACTTGTAACGTGCCATCTGGTGCTTCTGCAGAAAGAATCATCCCTTGACTGATTTGTCCACGCATCTTACGTGGTTTCAAATTCGCTACGATCACTAGTTTTTTGCCGATCAATTCACTTGGATCAGGATAAAATTCAGCGATACCTGATAAAATTTGGCGGTCTTGGTTATCTCCCGCATCTAAACGGAATTGCAATAGCTTATCTGCTCCTTCAACTTTTTGACAGTTGATGACTTCAGCTACTTTTAATTCCACTTTTTCAAATATATCAAATTTGATTTGTTTGTCTTTAGTTGAAACAAGCTCAGTTTCTTCGGGGTCCCATTTCACTGATTCTTCATTCGTTTGTGTTCCTTCAGACATTTTCGCTTGGATATAGCTGATTTCTTCTTCCATGTCCAACCGTGGGAAAATTGGCGTACCTTTAGCAACTACTTTTGTTCCAGAAGGAAATTCTCCAAAGTGCAAGCCTTGAAGATTCATCGTTTCTGGGTCTAGTCCTAATTGATTAAAGATTTTAATTGGCGTTTCTGTCATGATCGGTTGCAATAAGATCGCAGTGATCCGTAATGATTCTGCTAGATGGATCATTACACTCGCTAATTCTTTTTTCTTGTCCTCGTCTTTGACTAAAACCCATGGCTCTGTTTCATCGATATATTTATTTGCACGAGAAATCAAGACCCAAATTTCAGCTAATGCCGTATTGAACTCCATTTTTTCCATCGCATCATGATATCGCCCGACGACATTTGCAGCTGTTGTTGATAATTCACTATCAAAAGGCGTCACTAAAGAAGCATAGTCAGGAACGATCCCATCACAATATTTATTGATCATTGCAACGGTACGATTCAATAGGTTTCCAAGATCGTTCGCCAAGTCATAGTTGACCCGAGAAACAAAATCTTCTGGTGTAAATACGCCATCTGAACCAAATGGAACAGCACGAAGTAAATAGTAACGCAGCGCATCGAGACCATAACGTTCAACTAGCATCTCTGGATAAACAACGTTTCCTTTTGACTTAGACATTTTTCCGTCTTTCATCAACAACCAACCGTGACCAAAGACTTTTTTCGGTAACGGTAAATCTAATGCCATCAACATGATCGGCCAATAGATCGTATGGAAACGGACAATTTCTTTTCCAACCATATGGACATCTGCCGGCCAATATTTTTGGAATAAGCTATCATCATCAGAGCCGTAACCTAATGCAGTAATATAGTTGGATAACGCATCGATCCAAACATAAACGACATGTTTAGGGTCGTCTTTCACAGGGATCCCCCAACTAAATGTCGTTCTGGAAACAGCAAGATCTTCTAACCCTGGTTTGATAAAGTTATTGATCATTTCTTTCTTACGAGATTCTGGTTGGATAAATTCAGGATGCTCTTGGTAATACTCTAAAAGACGATCAGCATATTTGCTCATACGGAAGAAATAAGATTCTTCTTTGACTAATTCGACTTCATGCCCACTTGGAGCTTTCCCACCGATTACATTTCCTTCTTCGTCTTTATAAACTTCTGCTAATTGTGTTTCAGTGAAAAATTCTTCATCCGAAACAGAATACCAGCCTTCATATTCGCCAAGATAAATATCGCCTTGTTCAACTAGACGATCAAAGATTTTTTGAACAGCCGCTTTATGATAATCATCCGTTGTTCGAATGAATTTGTCATAACTGATATCCAGCGTTTTCCAAAGTTTTTTCACATCCGCAGCCATCTTATCGACATAGGCTTGTGGTTCAACACCTAATTCTGCTGCTTTTTTTTCTATTTTTTGACCGTGTTCATCCACCCCAGTTAGATAAAACACATCAAAGCCCATCAATCGCTTATAACGTGCAACTGCATCACAGGCAATCGTTGTATACGAATTACCAATATGCAGTTTGCCACTTGGATAATAGATTGGCGTCGTAATATAAAAAGTTTCCTTTTCTGCCATGGGGCTCTTCCTCCTTTATCGCATGATGCGAATTCATTTCCTTGCTAGTATACCATAAATCAAAAAGACTGCGACGATTTTTTCGCTACCCTCTAACAAATGCCTTTCCTCTTTATTATTTTCCTAGTAAAACATGCTATAATAATTAATAGTGTGTGAGAAGAAACCTAGGAATCAGTAAGTTTCATTTTTAGTAAGCAGCATGTTTACATGTAGGTTATCTCTCACAATGTCACGGAATCTTGTAGCAGTTCTGTTGTTTTATTTTGATGAAACATGGTTTCGACTTAGTAGCTGCTTATAGGAAGAATACATCGTTCTCCCTTCTAAATAAACCTTTTTATAACAACCCAAAAGCAAGTGGATCTGAACTCGGTTGTTTATGTTTACGACTAATAGACATTCCATTGTCCAAGAAAGGCTGAAATTTTATGCAAAAAAAACATCTTTATTTTACAATCAGTATTGCACTGCTTTCAGTGTTACACTGGCTGTTCAGCTATTTTTATATACGATTATATGGTTATTTTAACCTCCAAGGAAGCTTGAATCAGTTTCTTTTATTTACCCAAGTTTTTCGTTTTGTTCTCAATTTTTATATCATTTTTTGTGGGTATGTAACGCTTCGTGAAGAAAATAGAAAACTGTTACTGATCTATTTACTTTTCTTCTTGTTCAATTTACTCCTACCGTTTTTATTCCCTATCTAAGTATAGAAGTCTTTCTCCAAGGAAAACTTTGGTTTTTTTTTGGAGTCTGCTAAAATAAGATAAAAGTATATTTAAACAAGAACGTCATCAGGAGGTTAAAAGATGAAACAATTTGCTTCTAAAGAAGAGGAAAAGTTATATTATGAACATGAAGCAAGTGAAGCTGATTTTCTTGACTGGTATCAAAAGCAAGAACGCCCAGAATATGACAAACCTTCTTTGACTGTTGATATCGTGTTGATGTGTTACAACAAGGAAGAAGACCAGTTAAAAATTTTACTGATCCAAAGAAAAGGGCATCCCTACCGAAATTCATGGGCTTTACCAGGTGGTTTTGTCCAAAAGAATGAATCCACTGGTGAAAGTGTCTTACGTGAAACCAAAGAGGAAACGGGTGTCGTGATTTCTCAGGAAAATATTGAGCAGCTACACACCTTCAGCACACCGAACCGAGACCCTCGAGGCTGGGTCGTAACTGTCAGTTACTTGGCTTTTATTGGTGAAGAACCGTTGATTGCTGGTGACGATGCAGAAGAAGTCCGATGGTTTACCTTGACACGCCAAGGAAACAAAATCCATCTAACGAGTGATGAAGTTGCTATTTCTTTAGATTTACTGACAAGTGAATCTTCTGGCAAAGATACTTTAGCATTTGACCATAGTGAGATCATTACGAAAGCATTTAATCGAGTGACAAATAAAATGGAACATGAACCACAAGTCTTACAAGTATTAGGTAAAGATTTTACGATCACAGAAGCCCGAAAAGTATTTGCAAAATTTTTAGGGATCGATTTTAAAATGATTGATCATTCAAATTTCAAAAAAGCGATGCTGCAATACTTTGATGAAATTGGTGAACGACCAGTAGGAATTGGTCGTCCATCCAAGATTTATCAGTTGAAGCCTGGAAACTATGAATAAGGTGAAGATTTCAGAAAGCTGAAATACCAAAGATTTTTATTCGATTTTTCTGCAATCAGCAAATACCTGATCAGTCACCCATTAATGACCATCTGATGGATAAATACTTCTCATAAATAAGCCGAAGAATTACACAAAAGCAATGCTTTTGGTATTCTTCGGCTTATTTTAGAGGTTAGCCAGAAAGGTCATTACCTCCTTGTTTGGTTTATCATAATTAGTGAGCTTTTCTTGAGAAGAAAATTCCTAGAAACAAAAACAGCAAGTGTTTTTTATCAACAAGGCGATCCCTAGCGCTCCTACCAGTTCATTTATTCAAAAATCACTTGTTTCCCGATTTTTTCTAGTTCTAGACTTTTTTTAATCACTAAAGGATCGGTTTGTTCATTCATATTAATCAAAATCAACGTTTTATTATACCAGTTTGCTTTATACCTCAGCTTAGTCACTAATTTATACCAATCTTGAAGTGAGAAGTCTGACAAGAAAGTTTCATTAGGGACAGCTTCTACAAACAAATAGTCATAATAACGAATCAATTTGCCAGATAACTGTTCCAAATAATTTTCTTTTTGAAATTTTTGTTTTAAATAAAGATCCATTACTTTACGCTTTTGTTTTTGATAGTTCTTCGATCGTTCCAAACGAGCTTTTCGTTTCTGAGCTGCCCGTCCCTTAATCCCTAATTTTCTCTTAGCCAGCTGCATTTCTTTTTCAGTTTTTTTCAACAATGGTAATGGTACATCAACTGGAGAGGATGTCTCGATTAGTTTTTGCGGATCATAAGCCACACCGATCCAACGACGAGACTCTGTTATTTCTTTCGCTGAAACCTCACAGAGTAAAGAAACATAAAAAGCTTCATTATACCGTGAGGAGATCGTCGCTGAACGAATCTCTCCTTCGATCGGTCGATGGAGGTTTACCTGAATGAGTTCTTTCTGTTTTGGCAGTTTTAGATACTTATCTTTCAAATAAATTGTGCCTTTTTGATTATTTGTTGTATAAGACTGCCACATACTTTTTTTATTTTTCAATTTTGGAAAACTGGCACGTTTTTTAAAATAATTACGAAACGCACGATCTAGATTTAGTTGTGCATTCGCAAGCGCTAAGCTGTCTGCTTTTTTTAAAAAATCATATTGCTTTTTTAAAGAAGCAGGAGTCAGTGTATAATCGATGACACCTGTTTTAGCGTAGCTTTCCTGACGGGCTTTTAGTAAGTGGTTATACGTAAAACGAACACAGCCAAAATTTTGAACAAACCATTGCTTTTGTGAAGCCGTGGGATAAATTCGGAATTTAAAGGCTTTTAGCATCAGCACTTACCTCCTAAGACGTCACAAGTAAGCTCGCTTCTTTTTGCCGTTTCAATTTTTTTGCGTAATAAGCCACTTCTTGCTCTGTCGCATAGACAAAATGCTCTGGGGCAATTTCTCTTAATGTCCGTTTTTGCCCATCTTCTGGTTCTGGTTGATACTTGATTCTTTTCCGCTGTCTTTCATGATCGGGATCTGGTAGTGGAATTGCAGATAATAAACTTTCCGTATAAGGATGAACCCCATGGTGGTAAATCTCATCACTTGTTCCCATTTCCAATAAACGACCGTTGTGCATGACACCGATCCGATCACTGATATGTTTGACCATGGATAAATCATGAGCAATGAATAAGTACGTTAGTTGTTGTTGTTTTTGCAGATCCTGTAATAAATTGACCACTTGTGCTTGAATCGATACGTCTAAAGCCGAAATCGGCTCATCACAAATAATAAAACGAGGGTTAACTGCTAAGGCACGTGCAATCCCAATCCGTTGTCGTTGTCCACCTGAAAATTCATGAGGATAACGTGTACCATGGCTCGGATTCAATCCTACCGTTCGAAGAAGCTCATCCACTTTTTCTGAACGTTCTTCAGGAGACTTGACCAATCCATTGACATCGATCCCTTCTGCAATGATGTCACGAACTTTCATTCGGGGATTCAATGATGCATAAGGGTCTTGGAAGATCATCTGAACCTCACGGCGAAACTTAGCCATTTCTTGTTTTCCTTTTAGCTTGGTGACATCTTTTCCATCAAAGAAAATCTCGCCATCGGTCGGTTCATTTAAGCGAATGACTGTCCGCCCAGTGGTTGATTTACCACTACCTGATTCACCAACTAAGCCAAAGGTTTCCCCTTCATAAATATGAAAGCTAATATCATTGACTGCGTGAACTTCATTTTTCTTTCCAATATTGAAATATTGTTTTAGACCATTAACCTCTAGCAGTTTTTTTGGCATTCGTCATCCCTCCATTCGCTTTTTGCTTTTCTTCAAAAATCGCCCAACGACGTTTGATTTCTTCAGGTGGCTCTACTTTTGGTGCTTGAGGTGCTAAAAGCCAAGTTGCTGCTTGATGTGTTTTTGATAATTCAAAAAATGGTGGTTCTTCTTCTGCATCAATCTGCAGGGCATATTCATTCCGTGGATAAAAGGCATCGCCTTTAGGTGGATTCAATAAATCAGGTGGTGAACCTGGGATCGCATAAAGTCGTTCATTCGCACTATCTAAGGTCGGCATCGAACCTAACAAGCCCCAAGTGTAAGGATGTTGCGGATGATAAAAAATTTCTTCCGAGGTACCGACTTCAATGATCTTTCCGCCATACATCACCGCTACCCGATCCGCTACATTTGCTACTACACCTAAGTCATGTGTGATAAAGATAATCGAGGTATCGATTTTCGTTTGGATTTCTTTTAGCAGTTCTAAAATCTGGGCTTGAATCGTAACATCTAATGCAGTTGTTGGTTCATCAGCGATCAAGATCTCCGGGTAACAGATCAACGCAATCGCAATGACGATCCGTTGCCGTTGTCCTCCTGAAAATTGGTGAGGATAACTGTTGATCCGTTTTTCAGCCTCAGGAATCCCGACTAAGTTTAGTAATTCCAATGCTGCTTTTTGTCCTTCTTTTTTCGAAACTTTATTGTGTTTTCGCAAGGATTCAGCCACTTGTTTCCCAATCGTCATCGTAGGATCGAGAGAAGTCATTGGATCTTGGAAAATCATTGCGATTTCTTTCCCACGAATTTTTTGCATGGCTTTTTCTGATTGATCGACAATATTTTTTCCTTTGAATAAAATCTCGCCCGAATCGATCGTAGCATTACTTGATAACAATCTCATGATACTTCTGGTAGTGACTGATTTCCCACTACCAGATTCTCCAACAATTGCTAGAGTCTCGCCTTTGTTTAAATGAAAATTGACACCACGGATCGCTCGGACTTTCCCAGCGTACGTATCAAATGAGATTTGCAAATTTTTAACTTCAAGAACTTTTGTCATATTCCTCACTCTTTCATTTTAGGGTCAAAGGCATCACGTAATCCGTCCGCTAGTAAATTGAAGCCGATCATGATAACAGACAACGTTGCCGCAGGGATCCATAATAGATATGGCAGGTACAAGAAAGTTTTATAGCCATCACTCAGCATTGTTCCCAATGAAGCAGATGGTGGCGTTAGCCCCAATCCAATGAAACTTAAAAAGGCTTCAAAGAAAATTGCCGATGGAATACTAAACATCATTTGAATAATGATTACACTGGAAATGTTCGGTAAAATATGTTTGAAGGCAATTTTCAATTTCGATTCACCTAATGTCATACCAGCTAACACATATTCTTGATCTTTCAGTTTCAGGGTTTGCGCTCGAACGATACGAGCCATCGGAATCCAGTTCGTGATCGCCATTGCTGCCACGATGGAAAAAATACCTGGTTCAAAAACAACCAACATTAAAATCATGACTACCAGATTAGGAATCCCAGATAAGATCTCTAAGAAACGTTGCATTCCGTTGTCGATTCGTCCGCCTAGCAGACCAGAAATCAGCCCATAAGCAACACCGATCGTCACATCTAATAATGCAGCAATAAAAGCGATCAGTAAGGAAATTCGTGTTCCCATGAATAGCCGACTTAATACGTCACGTCCTAGACCATCCGTTCCTAAAAAGAAATTCACATTTGCTGGAACATTTGCTTGGGCATATTTATCGACTAACTCACCACCAACCATCGCTTTTCCATTCAATCCATCGATATTTAACCCTGGAATACGTGGGGGTAGATTGATGTAATCAATATTTTGTGCTGTTGGGTTGTGTGGCGAAACAAAGATCGTAACGATCGAGATCAAAATGATCACTGATAGTAAAATCATCGAAACGACTGCAGCTTTGTTTTTCTTTAAACGTCGCCAAGAATCTTGAATGAAATTTAGCGATGGAGCTGCAATTTGTTCTCGTTCTTCTTCAGTGTTTTTTTGTAGCGGAAGAAATTTATCTGCAGGAATATCTGCTATTGTTTCATAACGTTTTGGTATCAGTTCCATCTAGCTTCGACTCCCTTCTGAAACACGGATTCTTGGATCAACTAAACCATACAGCAGGTCAACGACTAAAATCACAAAGATCAACATAAATGAGTAAAGGATCGTTACTGCCATGATCGTTGGATAATCATTCGTCGTGATCGATTTAACGAATTGCTCACCAATACCGGGGATGGCAAAAATGTTTTCGACTACTAACGAACCAGTCATCAAAGCAACTGCTAACGGTCCTAACAATGTCATTAATGGGATCAAACTATTACGAAGACCATGTTTAAAGGCGATCTCCCAACGGCTTAATCCTTTGGCTCTCGCTAATTCCACGTAATCGCTGTGTAATACTTCGACCATTTCTGTTCGGATAAAACGAGCTGAATCGGCTAAAGGTGACATAGCCAATGCAATGGTTGGAAGGATCGTATAAATGAAGCCGTCCCATTTAGCAATCGGCAGTACATGCAAGCGGATCGCAAAAATATATTGTAATAAGACTGCAAAAACAAAGTTAGGGATCGAGCGACCCAAAATAGCAACCAACGTGGAAGAAGTATCTGCCCAAGTGTTTTGCTTCATTGCTGAAATCGTTCCTAAGATCGTACCGATCACTGTTCCAAAAATAATCGCTTGTAGTCCTAGTTGTAATGAAGGACCTACTCTACCAGCTAATAAATGAGCGACAGGCTGATTTTTAAATTGGAAAGAGATACCGAAATCTCCTTGAAGTAAATTTGACAAGTAAATACCATATTGGACGATCACAGGTTTATCCAGTCCAACTTGTTGATTCAACATAGCGATCGTTTCAGGACTCAAGCGCTCTTGGTTGGTATAAGGTGTTCCTGGTAATAATTGCATTAAGAAGAACGTGATTGTGGCAATCAACCAAAGCGTAATGGCCATAAAGAAGACACGTTTCAATACATATTTTAGATAACTATTCACTAATGTTTCCCCCTAGCTTTTGACTTCTGACAAATGTTTCGCTACATTATTAATGAATGAACCAAAGATAAAGGAGCAAACTGATGAAAAAGAAGTCTCTTCCCTACCTGATTGCTGGTGTCTTGATTCTCCTGATTATTGTAAAAAATAGTTTGAATCATCAACTAACACTCACTCAATTATCAAATGATTTATTTTTATGTGCGATGCCGTTTTTGATTATCGGCGGATTTTTATGGGTTTTTTCCTCGGGTTTCTTTGATCATTTTCAACGATCGATCTATTTAGCCCGAACAAGAAACCGCAAGAAAAAACCAGAATTTTCTTCACTCTCGTCTGCCAGCTATGGTATGTATACCTTTTGGCTGATCATTGCCGGAATCTTGCTTGCTCTTTCTATCGTGCTGGTGATTTTTTCGTTTCTATGATACGTAACCTTTAAAAAGTGGAGAGAGATTAAGACAACTGCCTTAATCTCTAGTCCGCTTTTTTTGTCTTAATGTTTGCCTATTCTTCTACATAAGTCCATTTGTAATCCCATGAAGCTCCTGCAGCGTGATGGACAATTCCTTTGATTTTTTCATTGACTAAGTGTCCTTCAGCTTTTTGGTAAACTGGGATCACACCCATATCATCTGCCATGATTTTAGTTGCTTCTTGTAGATCCGCCCAACGTGCTTGCTCATCGCCCGCATCTTTATTCCCTGAGTCATCTACTACTTTGTCGTAGTCCGCATTACTCCATTGTCCACGGTTATAAGAGTTACCTGCAACAAATAGGTCCGTAAAGCTGCTTGGATCAGCATAGTCTGCTGCCCAACCGCCTAATACAGTATCAAAATCTCCTGAAGACGAACGGTCTAAACGAACAGAGAATGGGACTGGTGTTGGTTTAACTTTTACGCCATCTAAATTTTCTTGGATTGAGTTTTGGATATACTCGATCACTTTTTTCGATGCATCATCATCTGAAGCCATCAAATTGAATTCAAGGGAATCAATGCCAAGTTCTTTTTTCGCTTTTTCCCAATATTCTTTTGCTTTGTCTTTATCGTAAGAAACAAGTTTGCCTGCTTCTTTCGCAAAATCTTCATTTGTTTCTGGATTTTTAGACATATCCGCTGGGATCAAGCCAGTTGACACAACCGATCCATCTCCTAGAACTTGTTTCACTAACGCATCACGATTGATTGAGTATGAAATAGCTTTTCTTAAGTTGACATTTTTAAATGGTGAATCAGCTTCACGTTGGTTCAACTCAATATAGCTCGTACGTGCTTCTTTGACTGACGTATATGCTGGATCATTCGCATTTTGTTGAGCGAGTTCCCCTGAAAGGATGACGTCATCTGCTTGTCCGTCTTTAAAGAGATTCAACGCTGTAGAAGATTCTTTGACCACGCTAACTTTGATTTCAGATAACTTCACTGCATCTTTATCCCAATAATTATCATTTTTCTTGTATGACCATTCAGTATCTGTCCCTGGTCCGTCAAAATCTGTTAAGGTAAACGGTCCATTGTATACTGCTTTATCACTTGCTGAAGCGTAAGCATCACCGTTTTCTTCCACCACTGATTGTTTTTGCGGGAAGAATAATGGGAAAGCAAGTAAATATTGGAAGTATGGCGTTTGTTTCGTTAATGTAATTTCTAATTCATGATCGCCTACTGCTTTGATTCCTAATTCTGATTTATCTTTTTTGCCTGCTGTGATTTCTTCTGCATTCGCTACTGGAGCAAAAAGATACGCATATTCAGAAGCTGTGGCAGCATCCACTGTACGTTGCCAACCATAAACATAATCAGCCGCAACTACTGGATCACCATTGGACCATTTAGCGTCTTCACGCAATTTGATCTTGTAAGTCAACCCATCTTCACTAACTTCTGCCAGCTCACTCGCTCCTGCTGGTTGTGGTTTACTATCCTTATCTAAACGATAGATTCCCTCATACACATTATTTAATGCAGTAAAACTAATTGTATCCGTTGCTAACGATAAATCTGCTGTTGGCATTTCTTGAGGTACGACTAAATTGAATACTCCGCCTCCATCTGTAGAGTTGCCACTCGCTGAATTACTACTTTTTGTATTTGCACTTCCGCCATAACAGCCTGCAAGTACCAGCCCACTCAAGGCTACAACACTAAATGCCCATTTCTTTTTCATTTCCCGTACCCCTTTTGTCGAAATTTTCAGAATAATTAGTTTTTTCTGAGTTGTTTAAGAGTTTAATGAATAATTATTAAAAAAGCAATACTTTTTTCTCGGTTTTTTTTTAAATAATGTCATTATAGTGAAATATTTATTGTTCTTTTCTGAAAATACACTTATTTTATAAGGTTTTATTTCTACTTGATAAAAAAATAAAATAATTTTCATCAAAAAAAAATAAATCGTAAAAACAGCTATAATGTTCGGATTTAGCTCATAAAAAGATTATAATTTTTTATTCTAACAAAAAAACACTAATACTAGAGAACAAAATGGATCGTTCATTTCTCTAATATTAGTGTCTTAATTTATTCCGTTGGCTCTCTTTTGGCCACTCGTTTTGCTAACCAAATATCAGGCTGGTTCCACCCATTCGCATCTGGGATCACACCGATGATCTGATAGCCAAGTTTCTCATAAAATGTATAGGGATGATGATTGATATTTTTGATTTCTTGTAACTTTGCAAAGGTATCTTCAAATAAATCCGTTTCAACTAAATTTGTTTGTCCTTCAACATCATCTGTCCCTAGATAGATGACCAGGCCACCATATGAAGCGACTTCTTTTTCCAGATAGGAAACCAATCGTGTCCCGATTTGTTGTTTGCGATGCGCGCTTGCTACTACCAAAGGATGTAACTCCCACCCTGTTTTGCCATATTGAGGGATCGCTCCAACAAAACCGACCAATTCCTCCCCTTCAATCGCCGATACAGCAATCCGTTCTGGAGCCATCAACTGTTCGACTTCTTTCATCGGCTCTGTTCCATACTCATCAGGCCAAGTCAATCTTAAAAGATCTGCAAGCTGATCTCGCAAGACAATATTCTCACGATCAAACTCACTGATAATCATCGCTATCCCTCCCTTTTCTGCCTATTTTAGCAGTACTAGAAAGAAAAAAGAAAAGTTTATGCTTAAGGTCGTGAAAAGAGCGGTTTGCCCTGAGTATTAAGGATGAAAATCTCGAAACAGCTTTTCATGTTTTGAGATTTTTTGACTTAATACCGAAGGGCAGCTCTTTGAACGCCGTGGATAAGGTCGTGAAAGAAGCGTTCAGCTCCGAGCGAATAAGAGAGGATTTTTTAAAATAGCTTCTCATATTTTAGAAAATCATCGCTTATTGCTGAGGAGTTGCTTCTTGAACGCCGTAAAGGAGGTCATAACAGAAACGATTTACTTTAAAATTTTGCTTTTTTAAATAGATAATAGAAAACGAAATATCAATTTTTATGTTTAACTCTCTCGAAATAAATAAAAATACATATAAGCATCTTATAATAAATAAATACCAGACCCAACATTTCAATACATTTCGTTATTTTTTATAATTATAATAAAGAAATATTGTATATAAAAGTTGACAAAAATTTAATTTAAAAATAAAAAAATTTAAAAAACAAATGATATAAATATTATATTTTAATAAAAATTAAATACTGATTTAATGTATAAATATGTATATTCTATTAAGATTATTACAACAAGTGCTTGTTACCAAAAAAATAGGAGAGTGATTATAGATGGAATTACATGTATCAAGAAATTCAAAATTTTTTTGTTTGGCAATGTCATTTTTGATGGTTTTAAATCTACTGATTAGTACAGGTACAGTTGTTTATGCCAACGAGAGTACTTCCCCTGAAGAATTTCAAAAACAATTGAGTATGGATATCAAAAATAATCGATTACCCCTATTATCTGAGGATCAAAAGCAAATAGAAATCAACAAAATTGCTAAAGAGCTAGCGTTTATGTTTGAAAAAGCACCAATAAAAAATAGTGTTGGTGAAGTTATCGGAATTAATTTCACTAGAATTGAATCACAATTTCCTGAACAAATTAACTCAAATTCATATTATCTATTTAAGCAATTTTTCGAAAATGAACGCTCCATGCATGAAATCGATTCTATAAATGGAAGAGGCTTTACCGATTGTATGGGCAAGAGTATTAAAGAGTATGTAGGAGATACGATCTATATGAGTCTAACTGCTGGTGGATTATGGGCATTGATCCAGAAAAAAGCATGGCAAGAAATAGCTGCTCTTGTTTTTGAAGTAGCTGGTGCCGAATTTACCATCCCAGTAGTAGTTGCTGCTTTAGGCTTAATGAGTATCAAATGTTTGGTATAATGAATAATAGAAAGTTTCTGATATTTTTATCATTATCAATCATCTCAAGTCTCGCTGTCTTGAACGTGACAAAAGATATTCTGTATGCATTATCCTGTTTTGTTCTCTCATGGATATTGTATGGCATTGGGATGAACCGCAAGAACAAACAGTAAATTGAGGTTCTAAGAAAACTCAGCAAAAGACGACAAAGCATAAGGCTTTGTCGTCTTTGTTGTTTCTTCTCCATAGATGCTGGATATTAGCTAATGCTATTTAGTCGTTGCTTTTTCTTTTTTCATTTGTTTACTCCGTAATTGACCACACGCAGCGTCGATATCTGTACCGTGTTCTTTACGGATCACGCAATTGATGCCATTCTTTTTCAATACATCATAAAATTTCAGCACATCTGCTTTAGGACTGCGAGAGTATTGGTCATGTTCACTGACTGGATTATAAGGGATCAAATTCACATACGTTAATTTCTTTTTGTCTTTTAATAGATCCGCTAATTGTTGTGCATGCTCCGGACGATCATTGACTTGATTCAACATGATGTATTCAAACGTGATTCGTCGATTGGTTTTTTCAAGATATTCATCTACTGCAGCCATCAATTTTTCAATTGGGAAACTCCGATTGATCCGCATGATGGAGGTCCGAATCTCGTTATTTGGTGCATGTAATGAGATCGCTAAATTGACTTGCAACCCATTATCAGCAAATTCTTTGATCTTATTTGCCAAACCACTTGTTGAAACAGTAATGTGTCGTGCGCCAATTGCCAACCCTTTGGCATCATTGATGATGTGTAAGAAGTTCATGACATTATCATAATTGTCGAACGGTTCGCCAATGCCCATCACAACCACATGGGACACTCTTTCTCCTTCTTGTCGTTCATCAAAATAGTGTTGAACCATCATGATCTGTGCCACGATTTCTCCAGCTGTCAAATCTCGATTCTTTTTTAACAGACCACTTGCACAAAAAGTACAACCAATATTACAGCCGACTTGTGTCGTCACACATACAGATAATCCATATTCTTGTCTCATCAAGACTGTTTCGATCATATTTTTATCTGGTAATTCAAATAGATATTTGACTGTGCCATCCGTTGCTTCTTGAACCACTATTTGTTTTAACGGATTGATCACAAACTGATCCGTTAACTTTGTTATCAAGTTTTTTGACAAGTTGGTCATTTCGGAGAAGTCTTTGACACGCTTTTGATAAAGCCATTCCCACACTTGGGCGGCACGGAATTTTTTTTCGCCGTTTTCTAAAAACCAATTGGTTAATTCTTCGATTGTTAAACCATAAATGGATTGTTTTTCCAAAATCGTTTCCCTCTTTTTTTCAAAGTATCGCTACATACTATAACTGATTCTAACAACTAATGCAATAGTTCACAAAACAAAGATACCAAATCTTAGGCTGTTTATGAATGCTCCTCCTTTTTTAGCTATCGTTTTTTTGATTTTTATGAATAAGTGATCAATCTCATAAAAAAACCGAAGAACACCCAAAATTACTTTTGGCGTTTCTTCGGTTTCATTGTTAGAACTGACAAGCACATACGCACTTTTTCTATGTTTCGTGATCCGTTGGCATCATATCCATTGGTTCTTCGACTTGCTCAATGAAGACTTTTCTTGGCTTACTTCCTTCTGAAGGTCCTACTACGCCATGCGCTTCTAATTCATCGACTAAGCGTGCTGCCCGATTATAACCAATTCTAAATCTTCTTTGCAATAATGAAATACTTGCTGTCTGCATTTCAATGACAAGTGCTTTAGCTTCTTCAAATAATTCATCTTGTGGTTGTTCTGCGGTACCGCCTGATTCTACTTCATCAGAAGGCATCATTTTTTCTTCATAATGTGCTTCTTGTTGATCTGTTACAAAGTTGACCACTCGTTCTACTTCGTGGTCAGAAATAAACGCACCTTGAACCCGTATCGGTTTGTTTTCACCCATTGGCAAGAAGAGCATATCCCCACGTCCGAGAAGCTTTTCCGCACCATTGGAGTCAATGATCGTACGTGAGTCCGTTCCACTTGAGACTGCAAATGCCATACGAGAAGGAACATTCGCTTTGATGATCCCTGTGATAACATCCACACTTGGACGTTGGGTCGCTAAAATCATATGGATTCCCGCTGCCCGTGCCATTTGTGCCAAACGAATAATAGCATCTTCGACTTCATTGCTGGCAACCATCATCAAGTCAGCTAATTCATCCACGATCACCACGATAAATGGCAAGGTAGGATGTTTCGTTCCATTTTCCAAGTTTTTTTGTTGGACAAATTCATTATAACCAGTAATATTTCTAACACCAGTAGCAGCGAATTTTTCATAACGTTCTTCCATTTCTTGAACAACTTTCTGCAACGCTTGAGCAGCTTTTCTCGGGTTAGTCACAACTGGCGTCAAAAGATGAGGAATCCCATTGTACATGTTCAATTCCACCATTTTGGGGTCGATCATCATCAATTTGACTTCATGGGGTTTTGCTCGCATCAAAATGCTGGTAATGATCCCATTGATTGCTACCGATTTCCCACTACCTGTCGATCCGGCTACTAATAAGTGAGGCATTTTAGAAAGGTCTGCGGTTTGGACTCGCCCAGAAACATCTCTTCCTAATGGTACTTCTAACAGCTTATCTGGATGATTGGGTTGCGCTTCGATGATTTCTCTAAATGACACCATGCTGATCTTGCTATTCGGTACTTCGATTCCGATCAATGATTTACCTGGGATCGGTGCTTCCATCCGAACATCTTTAGCCGCTAATGCTAATGCAATGTCATCCGTTAAACTGACGATTTTACTTACTTTGACACCCACTGCTGGTTGGACTTCAAATTTTGTCACAGAGGGTCCTAAACTTGCTTTAACAACTTTCGCATCTACGCCAAAACTTTGAAAAGTTTGTTCCAAGACTCCGATATTTTTCTCGATTTTTTTATACTCGTCACTTTGATCCGTCGTTTTTACTGAATCGAGTAAATCGATTGACGGTAACTCATAATCTTGATTTTCCTGCTCTGCTTCGATTTCAAATTCTAATGCTGTCCCATCATCTTCTAAGCTCTCTGCTTCTAACGGTTCAGATGCAGTAGGCGTTGTGACCGTTGGCTCTGCTTTTGGCATATCCATTGTCGCAGATGGGACAGTTCCTTGAAAACTATCGATCGGTACAAAACTGAGTTGTTCTGGTTCATCATCTGCTATTTTTTCATAAGAAGGCGCAGACTTTGCTTGTTGTTCAGCGGAACGACGTTTTTCCAGCTCAGCAATCTCAGCTTCTGCCGCTTCTTTTGCTGCTAATTTTTTCTCTTCTCGTGCTTTCGCTCGTTGCTTTTGCCGTTCTTCTTTCGCCGCTTGTTTCTTCGCTTGCTTTGCAGGATCTCCTTCCAGCAGTTCTTGCATTCGTTCTCCCATCACTTGCAAGCTATTGACTAATTGATAGCCTTCGATATTGCTAAATAAAATTGCACCACTTATTAATAATAAAATGGCAACAAAGTAACTACCAGGTTGAGCAATCAAGAAATACGTAAAATTATAGAGTGCTGCTCCAACCATCCCACCACCAACATTACTGCTGACTCGAGCATGCTGGATGTCACTTGCTAACAGATCCCAAGTGGTTCCTAGAATGTTTGGTTCGCCACTATGGAGTTTTCCGAATAGATGGGCATGTAAAAAGAGAAGAATTCCTAAGTAAAAAAGAATGCCTCCAAACCATCGACGGCTTTTACCGATTTTAAAATCGGTATTTTTTACAACGACCCAAAAACCTAAAATAGCTAATAATATACAGAGAAGCTGATAAGTGTTCCCTGCAATGATCCGAAAACCATTTGCCACTAAAATACCTAAAAAACCTAGTTTTAAAAAGCCAAATACGGCAAATAAGATCAATGCAAATCCGATACTGATCGCAAGAAGTTGTTCCTGCTGCTGTTGTTGCTTTTTCGTCTTTTTCTTTTTCTTTGCAGGACGTTTTTTCTTTGCCATTTTTATCCCTCATTTCATCAAGTTCCATTATACAAAAAAAAGCGAGGGAACAAAAGTTTTGTTTCTAAGTTTAAAGTTTTTCTTTTCGAACACTGTATTTATGCCAAATACTTTAAGAAACTTTTTCAAATAACCAATGGCTAGGTCCTGCACCCCTATCGAGAAACTATGATAAAAAAACCGAAATTCCACAAAAACCAAGAAAGTTTTTGGGAATTTCGGTTCATTCAATTCATTTGGTTCATTCAGTGAACTCAATGAAGCTGGAAAGTTTTATCCTCACTGCTTCTATTTTTAGAAAAAAGCGATCACGCTTTATTTCCCTGAACGTTTACTATCAAAAAGGTCAGATCGTTGAGCCATTTTCTTTGATCACTTGTTGGTACCAATAGTAACTATCTTTCTTGTAGCGATCCAATGATCCTGCTTGAGTTTCATCTTGATCGACATAAACAAATCCATAACGTTTTTGGTAGCCATTCAACCAACTTAACAGATCAGTGTAAGACCACGTACAATAGCCAAGGACTTCAGCACCATCTGAGATCGCTTCTTTAATCGCTTTGACATGACTTGAAAGGTAAGCGATACGATACTCATCGTGGATCTTTTTGTCCTCTGTCAATTCATCGTATTCCCCTAAACCATTTTCAGTAATCAATACAGGCATCCGGTAGCGACTCGTAATCCTTCTTAAAGCGATCCTCAATCCTTCTGGGTCGATCTCCCAATCCCAATTCGTACGTTCAACGAAAGGATTGTCGACTTTTTTGTACATCCCTGGGACGCCTGTTTCTTCAGAAGATCCTTTTTTCCCAGTGGTATTCATTTTGCCAGCTCCTACACCATCCAACGGATTAAAGGCATTAGTCGCTGTTTGATAATAGTTGATCCCCAAGAAGTCTGGTTTAGCAGATTCAAGCAGTTCTGCGTCTCCTTCAACCATTTCAGGTGCCCAGTCACGTTCTTCTAAAAATTTCATAGCGGCGATCGGGTACTTGCCCCACATGTAGACATCCATCCAGTAATGAGCCATCAAATCTTCCGCATTTTCTGCAGCTAAAATATTTTTAGGATCGCTGTTGATTGGATAATTAGGTGTGTAAGCAAAACTTGGACCGATTTTACCTGGCATTCCTAATTCATGAAACTTATTGATCACTGTTGCATTTGCTAAGTTAGCAATATGGTTCACTTGATACATCCGTTTCGGATCAGTAACACCTGGTGGATGAGCAGCTAATAAATAGCCTAGTGAAGTAAAAATATTTTGTTCATTCAAGCTGATCCAATAATGGACTTTTCCTCGAAAAGCATTAAATAATGTTTCAGCATAATTAGTGAAATCTTCAATGATTTGGCGTGATTCCCAACCTGCATACTCATCTTGCAAGGCTTGTGGAAGATCCCAATGATACAATGTCAACATTGGTTCAATCCCGTTTTCAATCAACTCGTCGATCAGCTCTTCATAAAAAGCTAACCCTGCTTGATTGATTTCCCCACGACCATTAGGAAAAATGCGAGTCCAAGCAACTGAAAAACGATACGCTTTCAATCCTTGTTCTTTCATTAAAGCAATATCTTCTTTAAAGCGATGATAGTGATCAACCGCTAGATCGCCGTTTGTTCCTTTAAAAGTTTTCCCTGGAATACGGACAAAACGATCCCAGACCGATTCTCCTTTGCCGTCTTCTTGCCAGGCTCCTTCAACTTGATAAGCCGCTGAGGCTGATCCCCAAAGAAAATCTTGGGGAAATTCAGTTAATTTTTGGTGTTCCATCAATCTCTTCCTTTCTTGCTTCAATCCTTACTAAAAAAGGATAACACGAAACCCCTTTCAATACAAAAGGAGAAATCAATCATTGAACAATTTTATGATCATTGGAATTTTTCAGACAAAAAATAAGCAAGAATTTTTTAAAATATGTGTTTCAAAAATTCTTGCTTATTCATTTGGCGCAGGTTAATTTCATAGGTTTCATCGTGTGAACTGAGAGACACTCAAATTACCACGCTTCTTTTTAAGACACTCAATGATGTTAGATTGCCTGTTTACTTCTGAACGGGTGTCACGTCTTCACCAAACCATTTGTCTGAGATTTGTTGGAATTCTCCTGTTTTTTCTAATTCCGCAATCCCTTCATTGATTTTCTTCACTAATTCCTTGTCTTTCTTTCGGGCACCCACGACAAAATCTTCGCTTTGATAATCCCCTTTGATCATATTGAACTGATCCAACTCATTTTTTTGCTTCAAGTAATAACCAGCATATACTTTATCCATCAATAACCCATCGATCCGTCCACTCTTCAAATCGATCAATGCTTCATTAAAGCTATCATATAAAACAGCATCCTGATTTTTTACAATATCTTTTAATATTTTTGGTTGTTTGATAAAGGCATCATAACCAGAAGAACCATTTTGAGCTCCTAGGATTTTGTCCTTCATTTGAGCAAAGCTGGTGATCCCTGATTTTTTCGTAGTGATCAGGACTTGTTCGTTTTGCATATAAGGTTTTGAAAATTGGACTTTTTTTGCTCTTTCAGCTGTTTTAGTATACCCATTCCAAATGAGATCAATCGTCCCATTATTCAATTCAAACTCTTTCATGGACCAGTCAATGGGTTGGAAAACGACTTTGATGTCATATTCTCTAAAAACTGCTCTAGCAAGGTCAATATCAAAACCTGTTAGTTTTCCTTCTTTATCACGAAACCCCATCGGTACAAAGGTGTCATCTAACCCGATGATGATCTTTTTTTCTGATTGAATCGTTGACCAATTGTCTTTATCTGTCTTTTCATTCCTACAACCAGAAAGAAAGACGATCCCTGCAACTATCGCAAGTAGCAAACTGATTTTTTTCATCAAGTGTCCCTCCTTCTTACTTGTTTGGGATGACCTTCACGAGTTGATCTCCCACATTTTCCGCAAACACCAAATCATGGGTTACGATGATTTGTGTCACACCTTCTGCCTTCAATGAGACGATCAAGTTTTCTACTTGTTGTCGCAGCTCAGGGTCTAAGGCACTTGTCGGTTCATCATAAGCAAGAACTCGAGGATTCATTGCCAAGGCACGTGCGATCGCTACCCGTTGTTTTTGACCGCCAGATAATTGATAAGGATAGTTGTTGAGTAAATCACTGATCCCAAGTGAATCGGCTAATTCCTGTGCTTTTTTCGTATACGTTTCTTTCGATTGCTTCAACACCATTTTAGGCGCTAAAGTGATATTGTCAAAAATACTTAAGTGTGGAAACAGTTGAAAATCTTGGAAAACAACACCTACGACTTGCTCTTTCGTTTTCAATTCAAATGGGTCAAAGGCTACACCATCCAGATAAAATTCCCCACTGTCTGCTTTTTCCAATCCTGCTAAGATTCTCAAAAGTGTCGTTTTCCCTCCACCAGAAGGACCGACGATCGCCATGGTTTGACCATCTGGAATGACTAGATCTAACGCGTTGATTACTTTCTTTTCTCCAAATGCTTTATTTACTTTCTTTAATTCAATCATGTCCATTCCTCCTAGCGATAATAGTTTAATTTTCCTTCTACTTGTTTCATGATGATCGTTAAGATCCCGGTTAGTGCTAGATAGATGAAAGCCACACCTAGTAATGGTAGCAATGTTGCATCACGTTCCATCGCAATCTTCCCTGCTCGCATAACGTCTCCTAGTCCTAAGATATAGATCAATGAAGAGTCTTTCACTAAGTTAATCACTTCGTTCCCAACCGATGGTAAAACGATTTTTGTCACTTGTGGGATAATGATTTTTGTGACGGTTTGAAAAGGACTCAACTGTAACACTTGCGCAGCTTCATATTGTCCTTGGGGAATCGATTGAATCCCCCCACGAAAAATCTCAGCAAAATAAGCGGCATAATTTAAAACAAAAGCCAATAATGCTGCCTCAAAACGGTCAAAGACGATCCCGATCGTTGGCAATCCATAAAAAACAAAAATCAATTGTAGTAATAACGGTGTACCACGCATGACCCAGACATAGGTCTGCAAGATATAACGAATTGGTTTAAAATGTAAAGACAACCCTAATGCTAAAATGATCCCTAATGGCAATGAACCAATCAAGGTAAAAATAAATAATTTCAACGTTGTAAGAGCCCCTACTAATAGTTGTGGCATGACTTCCAGCAAATAATTCATTTTTTTCTTCCTCCTTTTAAATAAAAAAATCCCCTTGACTCTCGTCAAGAGGACGCATTACACGTGTTCCCACCTCTGTTTGTTTCTTTTTCACAAAAGAAACCTCACGCAGTCATTCCAGAAAATGAGGTAAAACAAAAGTAATTGTTGTTGGACATTTACTTCACACGAAAATAAAAAAAAAACGTCCTTCGGTCAAATGACCAAAGGACGTAAATTACGTGGTTCCACCTTTTTTTGCTAGTCCCTCACGGAAACTAACCTTATCTGGTCATCAAACAATGACCGCAGCTGTAACGGGCTTCCCGGATTTTCCTACTGTATTTCAGAAAATCGACTCCAAGATGTGTTTCACCATTAACTGCTATCTCTTTCCACCTGCCAGAGACTCTCTTCAAACATTTAATCGCTACTCTTCTTTTCGATGTCGTTGATTTTAACTTACGTGTAATTTACACGATTATTTTTCTTTTGTCAATTATTTTTTTATAATGAATGAAAGAAAAAGAAAGGAAGCGATCAATCGATGGTTTTTGCTACTGAAAAAGAAGCCTATCAATTACTTGATTTACTAGGCATTTCCTATCAAAAGGTGGATCATCCACCGATTACTTCTGTCAAAAATCTGCCATTTACACTACCAGGACCTCAAGTGAAGAATCTCGTGTTAAAAGCAAAAAAAGGGAAACAAATTTATCTTGTTATCTTACCTGATGAAAAGCAGGCAAATTTGAAACAACTTGCAGAACATCTGAATGAGAAGCGTTTGTCTTTTCTTTCAGAAGAACAGCTCCTTGATTTATTAGGGGTAGCTCCCGGTACTGTTACACCTTTTGCATTGATGCATGATCAAGAAAAAGCGATTCAAGTAGTCATTGACTCAGCCATTGATCAAACCTCTACCGTAGGATTTCATCCAAATGTCAACACGACAACATTGATCTTATCATTTTTAGATTTCATCAAGATTTTAGAATACCTTGAACATCCACCTATCTACGAAGATTTATAAGCACGGCTATTTGTGATAAAAAACCCAACATACAAAAAATGAGGTTCCTCCTAAAATTGTACGTAAAAACAACAATTTCTAAGAGGAACCTCATGACTTATGTCTCAGACTAAGCTTCTTTCACATTCTAAACCATGTTATATAAACAGCAATCACTTGAAACCAATCACCATTTTTTAACATACAATAGTGGTCTCAAAAACCATTGCTGATTTTCAACAAACGACACGCTATTTCTTCATTGCTGCTTTTAAAGCTGCAGCAAGTGGGCTTTCTTCCGGTTCTTCTGCTTGCGTGTACTTTTTCAATAAACGACGTTCTTCGTGCTTCGTCATTTTTTTCTTTTGTTCTTTTTTATCTAACATTTTTTCGGTCGTCCCATCATATTTACAACGGAAATAAGCGCCATTTTTGCCTTCGATGATCTCCATTTTCCGATGACATTGTGGACAACGATGGTTCGAGACTTTTGGATCTTTTCTTCTACGGTAATGACAATCTTGATTCGTGCAGACATAGATTTTGCCATCTCGAGTATTTTTTTCTCTAAGATTGGAACCGCAGTCTGGACATTTTTTCTGTGTGATCGAGAAATCTTGGTAAGATTGTTTACTTGTTTTGATTTCTTGTACCAATCGTTTTGTTTCTTTTTCAATGCCCCTTAAAAATTGGCTAGCTTGTTTTTGCCCCGCTGCAATCGCTTCTAAGTCTTTCTCCCAACTTTCTGTTAAATCAGGGGTCACTAAGGAAGGATTGACTAATTCCAATAATTGCTTCCCTTTTGGTGAGACTTGCAAGCCTTGCGGTGTTCGTTCCATCAATTCCGATTTGATCAACTTTTCAATGATTTCGGCGCGAGTTGCCGGTGTTCCTAAACTATGTTTTTCCATAAGTCCTAGTAAACTCGCCTCTGTCAAAGGCTTAGGCGGTGCCGATAGTTCTTTCTTGATCGTAAATTCTGGTTGGATACGCATTCCCTCCATCCAGTCCACTTCATTGCTCTCCTTTTGACTGACATCTTTCCAACCAGCTTGAAGGACTTGATTTTGATGGAATACAAATTGTTCTTTGCCAAATGTCACAGTCACTTTTGTTTGACTGATTTTGTGTGGTTCAGCGAATAATCCTAAGAATCGAGTAACAATCATCTGATAGATTTTTTGTTCTTCGTTGCTAAGTTTCTCATAGCGTGGACGATTTTCAGTTGGTAATAACGCATGGTGATCAGTGACTTTACTGTCTTGGAAGACTTTTGTTTGTCGAACAACTGCCCCATTTTTTAAATACTGTTTCACTTCTGGAGAAAAATCGCTGACCGCCTGTAAACGCTCTTTCATCGTACTTTTCATATCACTCGTCAGATATTTGCTATCTGTACGAGGGTACGTCACGATTTTATGCGTTTCATATAAACTTTGGACCAGTCCCAAAGTTTTTTTAGCAGAGTAGCCATAACGTTGGTTTGCTTCTCGCTGGATCTCCGTTAGATCATAAGGTAATGGTGCCGGCTCCACTTTTACTTTTTCTTGGATGGCTGTCACAGTCCCTTTATTTTTAGCTAACTCTTTCACTAATGATTGAGCTTCTTCATGAGATTTCAATGCGAATTGATTTTTTTGAACCATCTTTGCTTGTTGTTTTTGCACATCTAATAAAATTGAAAAATAGGTTTGTGGTCTAAATGTCTCAATTTTCCGTTCTTGTGTTCTAACCAATGCGAGTGTTGGAGTTTGAACTCGACCAGCAGATAGATTATCTTGATACTTCACAGTCAGCGCCCGTGTCACGTTCAATCCTACTAACCAGTCAGCCTTTGCTCTAGCTAGCGCCGAATAGTAAAGTGCATCATAGTCTTTTGCGGGCTTCAATTGTTTGAATCCTGTCTTGATTGCTTTATCTGTTTGGGAAGAAATCCAAAGACGTTTCACTGGTTTATTGAAGCGGACATATTCCAAGATCCACCGAGCAACCAATTCCCCTTCTCTTCCGGCATCCGTAGCGATCACAGCCTCTGACACATCTTTACGTTGCGCCAATTGCTTGATTGTTTTTAATTGGTGACCTGTTTTAGGCAGTGGTTTGATTCCTAAATTTTTAGGAATCATCGGCAACGTTTCCATTTGCCAACTTTGCCATTCTTTATTGAGGTCTTCAGGCATTTTCAGCCCTAACAAATGACCAAGGGCCCAAGTAACGATCACCTTGGGTCCTTCGTAATAATTTTTGTGTTTTTGATTAGCACCAAGCACCTTGCTTAGGTCTTTCGCAACGCTTGGTTTTTCCGCTAGAATTAGTTGTTTCATAAAATTCCTTTCTGCTTTCTAAAGTGATTGGCTGATGATTTTTCAATAAGGCTAACCCTTTATATTGTTGAAGATCATCATCACATTCTTCACACCAGCGCTCGTCTCCGTCATTCCAGAAGGCACTTAGAAAGTTGCTTTTTGCATGGATATATTCGTATTTATTTTTGATTGCAAGCCATTTTTGTTCATAATTAACCTGTGCTTCTTCAAAAGAATCAAATGTTTCTTCTACTTCGATATCCTCTTCCCAATTCTCAAAGAACCACCAAGGCTCATTATCTCCGAACATTGTCACTACTTGATACATACTCGTGCTCCTTCTCTACGATTTTACTAGACTCATCTTAGACACTTTTCAAGAAAGTTGCAAGAAATTTCTCTTATAAAAGGGACATTTTATGAATTTGTCTATTTTAAAGAAACGTACTACTTATTTACTTGGTAAAGTGGCAATAAAGTCATTGATCATCCAAGAATAACTCTCTTCAGGAGACACAGTTGCTTCCTTTGTGAAATAGCCTAAAAATCGTAAAGACAAATAGCCATGGATGATACTTCGCAATTCTCTGCTGCGATGCGTTTTTTCTTTTCGGGTCAAGTCAAAGGCATCAAATAATTGTAGAATGATCTGGTTCGTTTCATAGATTCCTTCTAACAAAATCTCCTCATTGGTGTGAGGGACACTGATCAGTAACTCGTAAACGGCCTGGTTCGCAAAGGCAAAAGACTGATAGACTTGTGCATAGACACGCAGCGCCTCTGCTCCGCTTTTTCCAACCAAAGAACGACGCAACGCATCGTTTAACTCTTGTAATAATTTTGCAGTTAATGCGGTCTTTACATCACGCATATTTTTAAAATGATTATAGAGGGAAGGAGACTTGACGTCTAGCGCCTTAGCCAGGTGTTGAAAAGTGACTTGTTGAACATCCATCTCTTCCGCTAGTCCACGAAAGCAAGCGATGATTTTTTCTTGAGATAGATTTCTTTTTTTCATTTCGTTGTTCCTCTCGTATGTTAACTACTTAACAACTTTAGTTTACCATGAAAAACGAACTTAAAAAAGAGGCTTCCATTGATAAACTACACATTGTAGTTTATAATAAGCGAATGTAAATGAAAATTTTCAGAAAGAAGGACATAACAGTGACCACACGCATCAAAGAAAAATTATTTAGGAAAAGAGAAACTTGGGAACAAAACTTATTTGTCTTATGGTTTGGGACTTTTATGGCAGGAATTGGGTTTAGCTTAGTCATGCCGTTTATGTCACTATACATAGATACGTTAGGTAACTATAGTACGTCGCAATTGAATTTTTGGAGTGGGTTGACCTTTTCTTCTACGTTCTTCGTCACCACATTGATTTCTCCTTGGTGGGGCAAATTAGCCGATCAGAAAGGCAGAAAATTGATGCTCTTGCGTGCTTCCTTAGGGATGGCTGTCGTTATTGCCTTGATGGGTTGTGTGACCAGTGTGTATCAACTCGTTGCACTTCGGTTGTTACAAGGGATCTTTTCTGGTTACATCAGTAATGCTACTGCCCTTGTCGCTACTGGTACGCCGAAAGAAAAAAGTGGTCAAGTCCTAGGAACATTGGCTACTGGTTCCGTCACAGGAACGTTGCTTGGTCCTTTACTTGGGGGGATTTCAGCCTCAGCATTTGGTTATCGTCCAACTTTCTTCATCACAGGAATCATTTTATTTTTCGTCTTTTTATTAAGTCTTTTCTTTGTTCATGAAACATTTGTACCTATTAAAAAGGAAAATATGGCTTCTGCCAAACAAATATTCAAAGAATTGAAATATCCCCATGTCGTGATTGGTATGTTCGTCACAACAATGATTATTCAAGCTTCGAATAATTCTATTAGCCCAATCATTAGTTTATATATTCGTCAATTACTAAATGGACATGGCAGTGTCACGCTGATTAGTGGGATCATTGCTTCGATCCCAGGAATTGCCACATTGATCGCCGCTCCTCGTTTTGGTCGCTTAGGCGATAAAATCGGGAGTGAACGTATTTTAGCCATTGGCTTAGGATTTGCAATTTTAGTTTATATCCCAATGGCCTTTGTGACGAATGTCTGGGAACTGGCTGCGTTGCGTTTTTTGATCGGTATTTCAGATGCTTGTTTGCTTCCAGCTGTCCAAGCTTTGATCACCAAATATTCCCCACATCACGCCGCCGGTCGGATTTTTAGCTACAATCAATCCTTCCAAGCAACTGGGAATGTCGTTGGTCCAATGATTGGTTCGAGCGTTTCAAGCGTGTTTGGTTACCGAGGAGTCTTTCTTTCCACTTCTTTACTTGTTTTAGTGAACTTCTTACTAGTACGTCGTAACACACAAGAAATCCATGACAATGAGCTTGTTGACTCATCAGAAACATCCGATACACCTGTCCTTTCTTCAGACAAACACACACAACCTCATGGACATTGATTGCTTACTAATAGTCAATCTGGATAAACAAGAACTATCGTCATATTCCAGATTGAAGAGACCCCCAAAAGCTCAATTGGCGTTCCATTGCTTTTATTTACATTTGGAAACAAGGAGCAACGATTGATATCGATTTAGATTGATAAAATTTGGAAAATAAAGGACAAGGTGTCAATAATAGGAAAGATAAGTCTAATTTTGATGTTATAAATCAAAATTAGACTTATCTTCTTTTTGAGAAAGGATTATTGTTCCACACTCATAAATTTTATATTTTCTAAGTTATAAATGAATGATCATTTTACATATTACTGTCAATCCAAGCAGTATCATTACCTACTCGAAGATAAAGGTACATTGACTTAGTGAGCCCATTGCTAGACAAGGCACCTTTTACTCCACCATATGCTGAATAACCTGCTTGTTCTTTTTTTCTAAATATCCCACTAGAAATCGGAGACCAAGAGCCAAAACCAGCAAAGTTTACACCATAGATTCTATCAATTTGATCATATCCACCTTGCACACTTGTATAATCAGCTTTAAAAACTAATTCAAACCCAAATGAAAATCCATGAATAGCTGTCCCTTTACAAATAGAATACCCAGATCCGCTAGTCCAACTTCCACCTTCTCTCCAAGTACTACGTTTTTGATTTGTATTTTGAGAGTCTTCAATATCCTTTGCGATATTTTCTATTACACTATTTTTATTGACTATATTTCCCTCTTCATCATAAAATACTGCATCCGTAAAATCTACCTGAATCTTTTCAAATGTGCTTGTCGTTCTGTTATTAGTATAATTTTTTGTTTCAAACACATATTTGCTTATTCTTGAAGTTTTTTGTTCCAAATTATAAACATTATCAAGACTTAATTCTAATGGTTCATTGGCTTGTGATGAAATTATATCTGAAGCATGAACATTAGTAACACCATTAAAACATGTTAAAGCTGTAACACTTAATATTCCTAATCCAACCATCTTCCTAAAAAACATTTGCATTCCTCCTATAGTATATGATATTATTTTCCACAAGGTTATAATAACACTTATTAAAAAATATACAAAGAAAACGCTCTCTTGTAGTAAAATAAAGCTTTTTTATAAAAAGGAGAATAATTAAAATGGGGAATTTAATTATAAAACTCGTGTTATCTTTTAGACTTATTTTTACATTTTTAGTTATTATTTTAGTAGTCCTCTCTATCACTTATATTATAAAAAATTTGAAGAACAAAAAATAAAAAAGAGCGTGTTTGGCAACATCAAAAATAATTATTTTATTCCTAACAAAATTGATAAAAACACACCTTAAATTAAAGAGACCTCCAAAAGATAGACCAAAAAATCTAACGTTTGGAGATCTCTTCAATTTCTCAAGCTTTGTTATTTCCACGTTCTTTTAGATATTCTGAAAGTAAGGCTAACCCTTTTTCTAATGTTTCTTTCCTGCAACAATACCCTAAGCGCGCATGTTGAGGCACCCCATAGGCACTACCTGGGACCAGTAAGACACCAGTTTCTCTCAGAAGATCAATACAAAATTGCTCATCATCTTCTGTTATGTTCAAGCGAATGAATGACGTTGACACGTGATTCGGCAACACTAATTGGACATTTGGTTCATCAGCCAGCCATTTTTCAACGATGGCTAAATTCTCCGAAACGATTTTTTTATTTCGTGCAAGGATCTTTTCTTTATTCCTCAGTGCGTGAACCGCTAATGCATCTGACAAAACACCACCGCTAAGTACTAAATAGGTATGGTATTTTCTTAAACGCTCAATGATTTCTTGATTCGCTGCTACCCAGCCGATGCGTATACCAGGAACAGAATAAGTCTTTGACAATGAATTAGTCGTAATCCCCTTGTCATACAGATCCACGATTGAGACAAAATCTCCCCCTGCTAATGGGGCATACACCTCATCCATCAAAATATACGCATCGACTTTTTCGGCAATTTCGATAATTTCTTCCAATGTTTGGCGATCCAACAATGTACCTGTTGGATTATTGGCACTGTTTAAACAAATCATTTTAGTATTTGGTTGGATCACATCAACTAATTTCACACTATCAAAACGCCATTCCTCTTCTTCTGTGAGTGGTACGAAATCAACAGTTGCACCTAAAGATTTGGGTAAGTCATACAATTGCTGATAGGTTGGCAACATGGAGACCACATGATCTCCTGGTTCAATCAATCCATACAGCGCCAAAAGGTTCGCCCCAGTCGCCCCATTGGTTTGAATAATGTTTTCTGAAGAAAGCGATTGATACAAAGAAGCGACTTCTTTTTTGAAAGTTGCCGTCCCCTCGCTCCACCCATAATCCAACGACGTTTTACTCAAAGATTGAAAAAAATCAGTAACTGTCGTTCCGTCTAACCCAATCAGTTCTTCTAACGTCAGTGCTTCGATGGAACTTTGTGCAAGGTCATATACTGCTTCTTTTTCCCACTTATTCAACCATTCTTCCAGTCCAAAATGTGTGATTTCCATCTTTTTCGCTCCTTTTGCTTTCTTCAATATTTTTGATTCACTACTTTCTATTCGTTGATACTCAAACAAACCAAGAACCATTCGTCTCTCCTAATCCTAGATGCCATGTAAATGAGATAAACGGTCGGTTTCCTTTTTTATTATACTCTCTTTTTAAAAATAACGCTTTCAAATAGATAGAACCGCCTGTTGAAAAAGTCGCCTGACACTGTTTTCTTCAGAAAAAATTATTAGACAAAAATCTGAAAACTCTTTGCTTCAAAAACCTCTTACTGATATTTCAGAAGACACTCTAGCAAAAAAAGCCGAGGAATACCAAAAATAGGCGAAACTATTTTCGGATTCTTCGGCTTATTTCTCAGAACTAAACTTGTCTTAACTCTTTTCTTGTTCTTCTAACAAAAGAAAGTTGTTCAAAGAGCTGTTCGCAAGCAAGATTTACACATATTGCAAGACTTTTTCTTTGTTGTAGGCATGATCAATCAAGCCACCACCAAGGCACTCCATTCCATCATAAAAGACGACAGCTTGACCTGGTGTGATCGCCCGTACAGGTTCATCAAAAATCACTTCGGCACGATCGCCTTCTAATAACCGAACCGTTACCGGCACATCTTGTTGGCGGTAGCGGAATTTAGCTGTACATTTAAATTCCTTTGGCATTGGTTCATTCGTTGTAAAATGGATTTCGCTCGCATCAAGGCTTGTTGCATATAAGGCAGGATGATGAAATCCTTGTCCTACATATAACGTATTCGTTGCAAGATCTTTTCCGACTACAAACCAAGGTTCTTGTGATGCACCGCCACCACCAATCCCTAGGCCTTGTCTTTGACCGATCGTGTAATACATCAATCCAGCATGTTGACCTTTGACTTCTCCATCAAGTGTCACCATATTTCCTTTTTTAGCTGGTAAATAATTACTTAAAAATTGTTTAAAATTCTTTTCGCCTATAAAACAAATCCCAGTGGAATCTTTCTTTTTAGCAGTTGCTAAACCTGCACGTTCCGCAATTTCACGTACTTGTGTTTTTTCCATACCACCTAGTGGGAACATTGTTTTCGCTAATTGTTCTTGTGACAATTGGCTTAAGAAATAAGTTTGATCTTTGTTGTTATCTACACCGCGAAGCATATGTGCTACGCCATTTTCGTCACGCACTACTTGCGCATAATGCCCAGTCGCTACGTATTCAGCACCTAGATCCATCGCATAATCTAAAAATGCTTTAAATTTGATTTCTTTATTACACATCACATCTGGATTAGGTGTCCGTCCTGCTCGGTATTCAGCTAAGAAATATTCAAATACACGATCCCAATATTCTTTTTCAAAATTGACAGAATAATAAGGAATCCCGATTTGTGAAGCAACTTTCGCTACATCCTTATAATCTTCCGTAGCTGTACATACACCATTTTCATCCGTGTCATCCCAGTTTTTCATAAAGATCCCAATGACGTCGTAGCCTTGTTCCTTTAGTAAAAGTGCTGTTACAGATGAGTCGACACCGCCACTCATCCCAACGACAACACGTGTCTTGCTGTTGTCTTTCATGGTATCACCATCATTTCAATTAGATTTTCTGAAATCATCTACGAGTTGAAGGTCGCAACTTTTCAGTGCTTTACATTATACGATATATTTTTGAAAATTTCATCCCTTATTTATCAAAGTATCAGTAGAGCCTTTTAATGACTTTCAAAAAAATTGGAATCGTCTTTTTATCATTTGCTTTTGTTCAGTCGATTGATCATAGTTAAAGACTATCCACATGAAGAAAATAAGCGTAAGGAAAGAATATAAGTAGCAAACAAATAATTGAGGATTAATAGCACCATCTTTGTTAAAAGATATACCTGATACATTAAATAAAATGATTTTTCTTCTTTTCAATTTGTATCATTTTTTTCACCCCCCAAAAAAAAGCCAGCCCAAAATACAGATTAGGTTAAGGAAAATAATGATTCTTTTTAAGAATTTGGATTCAATTTTTGTGGATAAAAACAAGTTAACCCCTCCGATGATCCAACAACTCATCATCACGAATATAAAAAAGACGTAATGATAGTTGTTGATACGTGGAATGAAGTACAAACTAGTCAAAACAATCGGACTAAGTAACAAAAACGATGTTAGCATTGTAGCTTTTTTTAATTTTAATGACGGCATCTTTTTTCTCCTTTGAAATAAAAGTGATGTTTTTTGTTTATTTGTTTTGTAAAAAGTTAAGTAAATAACCTATAATTTCCATAAGTTGCATAAAATTGAAATATGTAAAAAATAGATAGTTGGTAAAAAGTAAGATCCCTCTTATTTTTTGATGGCTAACCTTGGTGGAGCAGTAGAGCCCAATTATTCCAGGTATAATCATACTCATGATTAAAAACAGTCCTTGGGGGCTATTTACTCCATAATAAAAATGCACACATACTAAGCTACTAATTGACCAAAACATAGACAAACCTAGACATATTAAATAAAATTTTTTATTCACTTTTTTCCTCCTTTCATCCGCTATGACAATAAAGCCAAATCCAACCATAGATACAAATAAGATTAAGTATAATCACTAATCTTTTTAATCCTTGAGAAGCAATACTTTCAAAAAAAGCAAGCTCCCTCTACTACATCTCCAACAAGAAACAATCGATCGCATAAGAAAATCAACGTTGTATCTTGTACAATAAGCATAATAAAACCAAGGGATATTCCTAAAAAATATAGCCTTCTATTAATAAATAAATTGCTTAAAGTAGGTGGTGAAGAACTAATTACTACCTGTTAGCCAATTAATTTTTTGCTTTTCCCCCACTCCTAACTTATTCCTTATAGCCAAAAAATTTCGTTAATCAAAAGAACCACGTGAAAATAAGTAGCAAAGAAGTAACTAATGCCTACTAATACCCACTTAATTTTTCCATCCTCGAGTTGTGCGGAAAGAATAAGTCCAATCAAGCCAAAGTAAGTCAGTAAAATCAACGCCCCAATTATCTCCCAAGAAAAATGTCCAGCTAATAAGTAATTCCCCCAAATAAAACAGGCAAGTGAAAATAGCAATGGTAAACTAACTATAACCATTTTTCCCCATTTTTTTTGTGAACTAAAAAATAGCATCGTTGATACAAATAAATAGCACAATCCTACCATAATTATTAACCAACCAGAGGGTTCAAAAATAAAAAGTCCTAAAACGATAAAAATGGCAAGTCCATGGACACAAAGAAAATGGACAATCACGACGAATCCTCTTAAGAATTAGACCGGCTACCTCTCGAAAAAATCAAGCTGACTCCACTCAACACGCAACAAGAATAATAGGATAAGAGCAACCACGCTGCTTGTTCCTTTATAACGAATGGCACAACACCTAAAGCGATACAACTACCTAACACCCCCAACGAAACAATCGTACAGGTTTTACTATTTTTTGAAATCATCCACACAGCTCCTTTTTTATAGACTGGATCTAATTTCAATAGAAACATTTCTCTCACCGTTCATTGCTTGGTTCTTACTCATTTAAGTTCGTTTGCTCTTATTTTTACGCTCATTGCCAAAAAAATTTCACAAAGGTATTGAAAACGACAAGTATTTGCAAATGGGTAGCAAAAAAAAATAATTGATCCCTAATAAGAACCATCGCCAACGTGTCTGTCGGATCTTCATTGATAAGTAAATTCCTGTAATACCAAGAATAATCATCAATAATTCTAAAAATAACCCTTCGATATCTAAGTAAAAATCATAAATATAGTACAGCGTTAGGAAACAACTAATCGATAGAATCATAGCAAGACATAGCCCTTTATGGTCAACTATTTTTTTCATCTTTTCTCCTTCAATAATTTTAAAAATGCCAAACCGATTCAATTAAATCTTCGCCAAATATCAAACCAATTATCAAGCCAGCTATACAGCCAATTATAGAGACTGATAAAATTTAGAAGGATCACTACTATTTTTAGATAATTAGATTTGATCTTGGTAGCAAAGAAAAGGCTAGCGCCACCTAATAACCAACACGTAATCCTCACTAACAATAGAAAATTAAGCTCATCTGTTTGGATATAGCCAACATAAGCAACACTAAAAGATAACGCTAACAAAACAAATGAAATGATGGTACAGGTTTTACTTTTTAATGGGATCATTTTCTTCTCTCCTTTTCATTCTTCAAACACATTTTTTAGTATTTTTAATAAGAATACCCATCTCTCCTAAACACTTGCCTTTGTCAAATACCTGATAGTTATAGACCAAAAATCCAAACGACGATATGGAAATAGGTTGCAAAAAAATAATTGATCCCTAAGAGAACCCACTTGACTTTTCTATTCTCGTTCTTGAGGTTCGCCGCAAGAATAAGACCAACCAACCCAGACAAACTTAGTAAAATCAAAAATCCAAGCGTACGCAAATAATCCCCAGAGGTAAGGTAACTGTAGTGGACCCTGATAAAAAAGCCAGCTGACAAGATCATTGGTAATCCTAAACAAATGATCGCTACTCGTTTCTGATCTTTTGTTTTCAGTAACCAGATAGATAGTAGCAAATAAGCAATTAGCGCAATAAGCCAATCAAATCTTGCAATACTAACAAAGCCGATAAAAATAAATACGACTCCAAAAACACAAGCAAAATGAATGAAAGCTGCCCATCTTTTTAAAAGTTTTGAATGCACACCAGTAGAAAAAAGTAAACTTAGTCCACTGAGTAAACAACAAAGATAATAGATGAACACTAGATTGATCTCTATAAAAAGTCCGACTGACAAAGCCATTGGCAATCCCAAACAAATGATCGCCTCGCGTTTCTGATCCTTTTTTTTCAGTAGCCAAATTGTTAGTAGCAAATAGGCAATTAAATCATATCTTTGAATGCCAATAAAACCGATAAAAATATATAAAACCCAATAAAGACAGCCAAAATGAACGATAGCTGTCCATTTTTTTAAAGGGGTGGCATACACTCCGGTAGAAAACAACAAACTAAGTCCACTGAGTAAAAAGCAAAGACAATAGATGAACACTAAACTTACTTCTGAAAGGTTGTGAAAAGATTTCACAATTATCCCAACAGAGCCCCTCATTACCAATAATGTACCTAGAAAAATGCTACAGACGAAGAAAATCATAGAATACTTCGTACAGGTCTTACTTGTTAGCGACAACATCCATACTACTCCTTTCTAACAAAAAACCTTTTTATATTCTAACAAGCTACTTTCCTTTCCAGTAATCGATATGTATGTAAGACGTCTCAATGAAGAAAGATGTAGATATGGTAATAAGTTGCAAATAAATAATTAATACCCAAAAGTACCCACTTGGCTTTTCCCTTATCGAGTTGCGTTGAAAGAATCAGACCACTTAAACCTGATAAATGAAGAATGACTATGTATCCAATGGTGTCCCATGACCATTCCCCCCCATAAAGGATTAGTTCGTAATTGAGCTTGATAAAAAAGCCAATTGAAATAATCATCGGTATCCCGAAGAAAGTGATTGCTAGCCATTTCTGCTTGCTTGCTGTCAGTAAAACGATAGCTAGGAACAAATAAAGAATGATAAAAAAAAGTAGATGGAAAAGAAAAGCAAAAATAAAGAGAGAAAACCAATAAACACTACTAAAATGGACAATCGCCGCTGTCCGTTTTAAAATTTTTGAATGCGCACCTGTAGAAAAAATCAAACTGAGCCCACTGAGCAAACAGCTAAGATAATAGAAAATCATCAGACTTCCTTCTGGAAGATCACTTAACGGAATAAATCCATAAACTTTACCAAGCAAACCAACAATCATCAACATCATTAAGAAAAAACTACCGATTAAGAAATTTCTTGAAACCTTTATACACGTTTTACTGTCTAGCGATAGCATTTGTACCACTCCTTTTTTATTTTCCTAACTAATTTTTTAAAAATGTAGCAAAAAATAAACCGACCAATCCTGACACCATGATAAGAAAGAACGGAACCAAAGTTTTAAGAACAAGATAATACATGTAAAGCGCTGTCACATACCTAAGAGACACCGCCATGGATAGCACCAAACCAACTAGATAAGCCTTCATTCTCATCTTCTCCTTTTATATTAATGAACAAAGTAAAATAGAATTATCATAATCTGTGAAAAAAAAATTTATTAAAAAAACTACCCTGTTACCATTTTTTCTAGAAATAATCGATTACAAAATCTAGATTCAGCAAAAAGGTTAAACTTTTTTATTTAAAAAATGTTATCTTAAATTAAATAAAACCTAAAATTTAATAACAAATAATCATTATACGCATTAACTAGGTTATATTCTTTTTTATTCCCCCTTCTATAAAACCCTAAATAAAAGCTACAAAAACAACAAAAAAACTCCGTCATTATCATAAAAACAAAATAACAACGCTTACAATCTTATTTTAATTTATTCCATTCTAGCTGTTATGTCTCGTATTTCACGTCAATAAAAAACATAACTAACGAGCGTTTATAGATGCTAGATTATTTTTTATATGTTATTATTTTATCATAAAAATTAGGAGGAATACCCGTGAAATTTAAATTATTTTTTATTGTCACCTTTTTATGGACACTTTTGTTTGCTGTTCCTGTCACCAATGCCCATGGAGATATCACAACTGATGAACAACTGACTGAATACTATGATTTTTTCAAAAATGAATACGCTTCCTTCGATCAAACCTTTGAAGAATTCACCGCTAATTATTATCAGCAAACCACCTTGAAAGATACCTTGTCAGACGAAGACCAATTAAAAGAGTATCTGCAATCCGTCAACGACCAATATTTACCAGCAGAAGCAGAACGTTTAGCAAAAATCGCTCCGTTGTGGTCCTTTAATATCGGCAATTCATTAGACAATATTACTTTTGAAGAAAAGCCGACTTACGGAACCTATGATTTATTGAATACCGTGCAACCAGGGGACATTATTTTTGAGGAAAATCGGGCTGAAATCCTACCAACTCTCTACTTTCTTCATCATGTGATGATTGTCGAAGGAATTTATGAAGAAACCCATATGATTAATGGGAAAGCAGAAACTTTCCGATATATTCGGACTATCGAAGCAACTAATAAAAGTAAGGGCCTTCCAGATAAGGCAGGAGGAGTGGTCTATGGAGTATTAGATGATCAACGATTTGATTATACTGAAGCAACGATTTTACGAGTCCCGGAAGCTACCACTCTACAGAAAAAAGCGGCAATTACATTTATGCGTGATCAACTAGGAAAGCCGTATCATTTAGGATTAGATACAATTAACCGAGATCGAACATCGAATAGAGAAGACTGGTATTGCTCTATGTTAGTCTGGGCTGCTTATATGAATGCTACACCTGATGGACGAATCGATGAAATAACTGATGAAAATGATAGTCGGTTTCAAGGAATCGATCTAGAAGCTAAAAATATACTGGAATCAGATATCGTTTCTCCCAATGAAATAAAACACTCGGATAAAGTGAAAGAAACCAGCCCTTCCTTTGTAGATTATCAATATTACTTGCAAAATATTATCAGTTCACCAATTGGAGTATCTGGTAGCGAACTGGCCGATTTTACTTTTAGTGAAACTTCTAACATGCACAACCTAAGAAATGACTATTACTTCATCGCCATCGACCAAAACACCCATAAACCTTACCGGAGCACGGAATTGACTTTAGGTCGTAATGTTTTTGGGAAAGTGGTGGCGCAATTAAATGCTTTTGCCAACTTCCAGTTAACTAAAGAAGCCGAACAAAAATATGCAGATCCCAAAATCCCTGTGATTCCCAAAATGGTCACTCCAGAAGACAGGGCGAACTACGTCATGAATTGGATCAACGTTTATACCGAATGTTCCTTTGAGGTCGTCTATTCTTCAGATATCACGACCGATTTTAATCACTTAAGTTACAATCCTAGTTATACGAAAATCGCCGAAAAAGCTCATCCGATCCATAGTTATCAAGTCAATCAAATCATTCATACGCCACCGGCTTTTACTCAACAACGGTTTGATTATACGGATAACTTGTCGATCTATGAACTTTATGAATTGAGCAACCCTAATCCCTTAAATGCCGATGTTTCTCATAATAAAATGGCGGGTGGCTGGTATTATTTCTACAACAATTTTTACGCCTTAGTCAAACTAGAAAATGGCACCTATCGTTATGCGACGTATCTGCGATTCCATGGTTCTTTTTCAACTGCCGTCGCTTACCGAAATGGCTATGGTCTGAATTATGATTACCATATGACCGCAGAAGCTAAAGAAAAATACGGCAAATATTACAACAATATCATCAAGAACCAAACAGTTGATTACGGGATCGATTGGTTGAATCAACATACGACAGAAAAAACTTTGATCGTTTATTCAAAAGATATCGCGCAAGACGTGAGCAAACTAAATCAAGGTACCGCAACAGTCTCTAAAGGGTATAATGACAATGGTCAATATGTCTATTGCATTTTATAAGGACTAGACTGAACAAAAAAATCACTATCCATCATATGATTAAAAATCCTCTTAAGGTCGCTTTAACAGCGAACTTAAGAGGATTATTTTTTCTAGACTAGCAGAAATGTTTTACGTTCTTATTTTTGTTGAAGACGTGCTAATTCTTGTTGTTTGGCTTCGTAAATTTCTTCAATGTCATCTTCTGATAATGGGGTGCCAAAGGGTTGTTGCACTTTCAACAGTTCTCTTTCTGGCGCATCTACACCGACATTCACATCATTACCGATCGGTACACTATAATGATGGATATGTCCATGAAGATTACGGATACTATCGTTTGATCCCAACAACATTGGATAATGAGTCAAATAGTATTGCTGATGATTGAATTTGATGATAGTTCCGACATCATAAAAATAAAATTTTTTTGAACCGGTCTTATTTCCTGGATCATGTTTTTCTAAATATCTGAAAAAAGCACGACTGTCATGGTTCCCCTTGATCAAATGGATTGTCCCATTGAGTTGTTGCACCAACTCCAGTATGTCTTGGCCACCTTTTTCATATTGTGGGTGCATCGCCAGATCGCCTAAGTGATACACGTGATCGGTTTCTTTGACAACTTTATTCCAACTATCTATTAGTTGCTGATTCATTTCTTCCACACTAGCAAATAAACGAGGGGCAAAATCATTTTTGCCTAACAAGTTTTTATGAAAAAAGTGCATATCACTAATAAAAAAATTCATACTGATCCCTTCTTACTTCCTTTTCTTTTAGGGTAAACAACATCAAAGAATTAAACAAATGTTAGCTCTTTTTCTAGCAAAAGTGATTGTCTGTTTAACTAAAAAGCGGTTATTCATTGTTCCCATTGCCTATTGTGTACAATGCTAGAAAAAAGTAATCACAAGTAAATCATGGTAAACTTAAGGAAAAACAGGAGGTATTGATTATGCCTATCAGCTTTCATACTACTCTGACTCCTTCAGCAATCGAGATTACGTTACCAAATGAACATGGGAAGATGACTATCACAAAAGAAAAACCAGCTCTACCTGATCATTCACTTTATCTATTTTTCAAAAACAAACAATGTATCGCAATCGGTCAAACCGTGGCACCTAAAAGTTGGGATCACATCGTATTGGTTCAACTTCCTTGGGATCTTGAAGCCAGTCATCTAAGCTACCTACTTCAAGAACAGGCAGAATCAACGGGATTGACAGTAGAAATCGATGATTCCGCAAAAGAAACGATCCCTCAAGTACAAGTCAAAAAGTTAGCGGAACCAGTCGAAGAAATCACAAAAATCTTGGCAGTATTTGGTTACTCTTTAGAAAAAAGCAGTCCTCAAAAGAAAAAGCCGGCAAAAGCAAGACATCGTTGGACAAAGGAAGTTAGTGAGATCCCTTTTACCGTTAATTTTAGAAACAGTCAGGCAACACTTTATTGGATCAGTCGAAATGAACTATTGATCAAAAAGGGGGCTATACTATTAGCGGAAGCTCCTTTAAATAAAGACGGTTCCGTCAGTTATGCGGCAAAATATGGGGATAAATTACGTGATGATTATAAAGATAGCATTGTAGGAAATAAAACAATCAAAGATATTATCGTCAAAAGCGTCAATGAAGCAAGTCTGTTACTCTACTTCGGTGGAACAAACAGCTGGTTAGAAATCATTGATGAAAATGGTAAATCCTTAGATGAGTGGACAAAAGTAGAATAGAGGAATGGTTATTCTCTAGCGATTGTCCCGTTTCAATAGATAGTAAAAAAGCAAAGAAATCAGCTTTACTAGCTGTTCTCTTTGCTTTTTTTACTGGCAACAATGATAGATACGTTAGACTTCCTTAGACTTTTTCAAATAATCCTCGGCTGATCATACCATCCATCAAAAAATAAAATTTATCTTGACTCATTTTTTGTCGGTCGTCTTTAAAAATATTGACTGCTTTCAATCCGTTAGCTGTCGTAATAGACATTTTTAGTGTTTGGATATCCTTTGAAACAGTGATTTTTAGTTTAAACCCTTCTTTGCTTTGTGGGGTTGCATCTAGCGGACGGATCAACTGATAGTTGCCGCCATTTGTTTCGGTAAACCCATTGTCTCTCAATGTATAACGTTTTGCATCTGGATGTAAACGATAACTTGTTTTTGCTCCTAAAACTGTGGCTGTTTTTTCAAATGCCATGATTTTCACCTCGGTAAATTGATTTCTACTTTTATTATAAAAGTTTCTTGCATCATTTACTAGGTTTTTTCCAACTTAGATTGATTGGATCAATACATCAAGAAAACGTTGGACTTCTTCTTTGGTATTACCGTAACCAAAACTGATTCGTATGGATTCTTTAAGGATTGGTGTATCTTTCCCATACATTGCCTCCAGCACATGCGAAGGTTCGATATTACCAGCTGTACATGCTGACCCAGTAGATATCGCAATCCCATTAAGATCCAACTTCATCAAAAGTAAGTCATTCGCAACACCAAGTAATCGAAGGTTTAACACATGTGGTAATTTGTTGTTTAAATCACCATTGACTTGATAAGAAATTCCTTCTTTTTCCAAGGTATTCAAAATCAATTCTTGGAATCCAGCATATTTTTCACTTCGAGCTTCACGTTCTTCAGCGGTTAGAAGCTTGACCGCTTGCGCCATTCCCCAGATACCTGCGAGATTTTCAGTACCTGCTCGCCGCTTTTCTTCCTGTTCTCCACCTAAAAGTAGTGAAGGAATATTTATGCCATCTTTTTTATATAAAAATCCTACGCCTTTTGGTCCATTGATTTTATGGGCAGAGATGCTAAGTAAATCAACACCTAACTCCCTTGGATGAATCGTCTGATTCCCATAAGCTTGAACCGCATCGGTATGAAAATAAGCAGGGTGTTCCCGCAACCGTTCGCCGATTTCTTTGATTGGCATCAAATTCCCGATTTCATTATTCCCAAACATGATCGAGACTAAAATCGTTTCATCACTTAATGCTTCATCAAAGTCAGTTAGTGAAATATTGCCTTTTTCATCTACTGGTAAATACGTGACTTCAAAGCCTTGTGTTTCCAGATATTTCATTGTATTCAAGACAGCAGGATGTTCGATAGCGGTAGTGATCAAATGATTCCCGTCTTTTTTTCGTGAAAAAGCCGTTTCAAGGATCGCTGTATTATCGCCTTCTGTCCCTCCACTATTAAAAATGATTTCATGATCATTGACTTGTAAACTATCAGCAATAAGTTGTCTTGCTGTTTCTAACTTTTCATGGGCAATTCGGCCGAAGCCATGGATACTCGAAGGATTCCCAAAGGTTTCTTGCATCATTGTGGTCATTTCTTGAATGACGTAGGGATGCATGGGCGTCGTCGCTGCATGATCCAAATAGATTTTTTCCAACTTCTTTCATCCCTTCCAAATAGAACTAGGCACATTCTAGCATAAAATAAGCAAGTTACCAAAGAAACAATCACTAAACCAGGATAGTTTCCCAACTTTTAGAAAAAAATTCGTTCCACAATTCGTGCTACCACGATTGTCGAACGAATTTTATTTCATCACATAACAAAAAATGATTAATCAAATACTTTTTCTTCTAGACGGAACAATGGACTCATTGGTGTATTTTCATGAATTCGTTTAACCGCTTCTCCCATCAACTCTGAACAAGTAACAATCGTTAAATTGTTAGGATGACGTTCTTCTTGAGTAAATACAGAATCAGTGATGCAGATATCTTTAATCGGTGCATCATCTAAAATTTGTTTTGCAGGAATAGACAACAAGCCGTGTGAAGCACAAGCATAAACCTCTTTTGCTCCGTTTTCTTTCAAAACATTAGCAGCTCGAGCAAGCGTTGCACCAGTATTCAAGATGTCATCGACCATGATACATGTTTTTCCCTGGACATCGCCAATCACATATCCACTATTTTCATCTGCATCATCGGCGTGATCCACGATCGCCAATGTACTATTCAAATATTCAGAAAGACTTCTTGCACGTTGGACACCACTATTTTTTGGTGAAACGACAACAATATCGTCACCTGTTAAACCAAGTTCTCGGTAATAGTGAGCAAACAATGGCATTGTGAATAAGTTATCTACAGGGATATCAAAGAATCCTTGGACTTGAACTGTATGCAAATCCAATGTCAGCACACGAGTTGCGCCAGCTTCTTGGATCAAATTAGCAATCAATTTAGCTGTGATCGGTTCATGTGGTTTTGCTGTACGGTCTTGTCTGGCATAACCGTAATAAGGTAACACAACATTGATTGTTTTTGCACTGGCACGTTTCATCGCATCGATCATGATCAATAATTCCATATAATAATCATTAACTGGCTGATTGGTTGATTGCACGATATAAACATGATCCCCACGAATACTTTCTTCGATATTGATCGAGATCTCTCCATCACTAAATTGTTTTACGACACTTTTTCCTAGCTCCGTTCCAAACACCTTGGCAATTTTTTCTGCCAGTGGTCGATTTCCATTCAAGCTAAAGATTTTCAATGTGTCATCCTGATACTTTTTACTCATGTTGTCCTCCCTATTGTTCTCTCTTCTTCGATAGTTTAACATATTTTTTCCATTTTTTCTGGTAATTTCTGTAAATAATTTTTAAGGCAGCGAAACAGTTCCATTACACCAACTAGCAGGAATCAATTGATCCGTGTTGCCCCAGTTGTCATGAACTTTGTAAAAGCGTTCTCCAGAAGAGGATTGATAATATGCATATGCAGTGACCCAATGATTGCCATAGGTGCTCCCTAATACTTTCAACACCCCTAAGATCACAGGTTTTCCTTGGCGAATCCGTTTAGTCGCTCGCTGCCAAGAACCAAGCATCGTACTTCTAGCAGACACTCGATTTCCTGTATGTTTTAAAAACTTCGTGATACCATGACTGACTTGACCGGGAACCGTCGGAAGTCCTAGCGGCTGGATCGCTTGGCGTAATGCTTCACTTAGTTGCGCATGGTCTTTCGTTCCTTTTTCACGTAACGTTGGAGAGAAAAACAATTCGTTTTGAAAATCTTGGTAATAAGCAATAAGGACAGTTGCAGCATAGGTCCCACAAAGATAGCCAGACGGTGTCCGCCAATTTTTATAGTTTAAAAACCGTTGTTCAGGCAATCCCACCCAACAATCCAAAAGTTCTTGTCCGTTTTCCTTTGGCGCAATCAAAGCTTTTTCACGATTATCTGCAAGCCAACGAGAAATATTGGTGACTTCTGCTTCAGTCATCGGTACGAGTTGATAAGCTTTTCTTGCATCTGGGTAGGAGTGGCTCGCAGGACCGTATTCTATTGGTTGTTTGTTTTGATCTAGAATGACATAACTACCATCTTCAAAAATTAAAGCGTAACCCTTTTCTTCATCCTTCATCGCCAACTGTTCCACAGCGCTTAACCGTTTCTTGATACCATCTAGATTCCATTCGATTGATTGTTCAAATACAGTTTTCAAGAACGAATCACCTCCGTCTTTTTTATTATAAGTGAAATAAGGAGAAAAACAAATCAGATAGACTAGTTCTGCTGTGCCTACGGCAAGACCCCAACAAGTGCTTCTTTCCTCTTTCTATTTGTTTATTCGCTGTTTTTATATGATAATAGGAACATTAGATAAAAAGGAGCGATAACCGAATGAACAAAGAACTTATAAAGCAAGACTTTTTTGAAGCTGTGAATGAAGAATGGCTAAAAACAGCCAAGATCCCCGCTGATAAACCAGCCACTGGCGGTTTCCAGGACTTAGTTGACGGTATCGATGATCTTTTGATGACAGATATTGATCATATGCTGGCTGAACCTGATAAAGTCCAATCAGATATGATGCGTCACTTTCTTCATTTTTATCAATTAGCTAATGATTATGATCGAAGAAACCAGTTAGCTGCTAAACCGTTGCTTCCTTTAATTGAACGAATTGAAAAAATCGAATCTTTTGAAGACTTGAACCAACAATTTCCTACTTGGACATTGGATAGTTTACCTTTACCGTTTAGCTTAGATGTCGATGCGGATATGAAAAATGCACAAACAAACGCATTATTTGCTTATCCCCCTTCATTATTTTTACCTGACAAAACTTACTATACTGCAGAACATCCAAATGGTGCGCAACTATTAGGCGTTTTCTTTGATATGATGGTCCAACTCGTTGAATTAACCGGAAAAGAAAAAAGCCAAGCAGAGGCAATCGTTGAACAAGCCATCCAATTTGATCGATTGGTTGCGCCTCATGTTAAAAGTGCGGAAGAAAAAGCGGATTACAGCAAAATGTACAATCCCCGGTCATTTGACACCTTCATCCACTATACCGATAAACTGGATCTGGAAAAGTTGACAGTGGGATTGATTGGTACCACACCGGATAAAGTAATCGTGACGGATCCTGTTTATTTTGAACAGTTAGGCGAACTACTAACCACAGAACATTTTCAATTGATCAAAAGCTGGATGATCGTCCGAACGATTCGTTCGTTGAGTAGTTATCTATCAGAAGACTTTAGACAAATCAGCGGAATCTTCTCACGGACACTCTCAGGCACAGATGAAGCCATGCCGCAGAAAAAAGCTGCCTATTACTTAGCTTCAGGTCAATTTGACCAAGTCGTTGGCGATTATTATGGCAAAAAATACTTTGGTGAAGCGGCCAAAAAAGATGTTGAGCATATGATCGAAAAAATGATCTCTGTCTATAAAGATCGTTTAGAAAAAAACAACTGGTTAAGCGATACTACTCGAAAAAAAGCGATCATCAAATTAGATAAACTAGGAGTTCAGGTCGGCTATCCAGACCAAATCCCTTCGTTATATACGAAGTACCAAACAGTGACACAAGAAGAAGGCGGAACCTTGCTTTCCAACGCTTTAGCCTTCAGCAAAATCGAATTGAAAGAACGTTTTGGTCGCTGGAATCAACCTGTTGATCGGACGGAATGGGAAATGAGTGCTGATACAGTCAACGCCTATTACCATCCTTTCAGAAATGTCATTGTTTTTCCAGCTGCTATTTTACAAGCACCATTTTACAGTTTAGAACAATCAAGTTCAGCAAACTACGGTGGGATCGGCGCTGTCATCGCCCATGAAATCTCTCATGCCTTCGATAATAATGGTGCCTTATTCGATGAATATGGTAATTTAAATAACTGGTGGACGGAAGAAGATCTAGCGCACTTCCAAGAAAAAGCCCAAGCAATGATCGAAGAATTTGATGGCTTATCATTTGCTGATGGTACTGTTAATGGTAAGCTTACTGTTTCAGAAAATATCGCAGATGCGGGCGGTCTAAGTTGTGCTTTAGAAGCAGCAAAAACCGAAGCAGATCACTCACTAGCAGACTTTTTCGTCAGCTGGGCGACGATTTGGCGGACAAAAGCAAAAAAAGAATACCAACAATTGTTGTTACAAATCGACGTTCATGCCCCTGCTAAATTACGTGCCAATATCCAACCCCAAAACTTGATGGAATTTTATGACACATTTGCGATCACTGAAAAAGACGCGATGTATCTTCCACCTGAAAAACGAGTGCATATCTGGTAATACAGTTAAAAAACGCTCCAATGGCAATAAGAAAATTTTTTGAAACAACCTCTCATATAAAAAAATTGACTTATTTCAAGGAGCGGTTGTTTGAACACTATTTTTCTCTTTACGAGGGACTGAGACAAAATGGTTGGCTCCCCGTCAAGTGGACACGGAAATATAATAAAATTTTTAGAGAGCTGTTTGCTAATTTTGTGGCAAACAGTTCTTTTGTTTTTCATTGTTTAAACCTCGGCTGCGCTTGGTTGGCGTATCCCTCAGATGTGCGAAACAAAGGACATTTCACCCATCTAAGAGATACGATTATTACGCTGCCATTAAAAGCTGTTGGTGAACTTGTAATGGCGTTTTGGATTTCAAGCATCGTTGATAACGGCCATTGTTATAGTAGTTGATGTAATCTTCGATCATCGATACGAGATCTTCGCGTCTTGTAAATTTACGACGATAGTATTTTTCACGTTTCAATGTTCCCCAGAACCCTTCCATTGGCCCATTATCAATACAATGGGCTACACGAGACATGCTTTGTTTCATCCCTTGATTTTTGATTTTATTTCTCATGTTTTTACTGGTGTACTGAAACCCTCGATCGCTATGGAATAGCGGATGAGCCACAGGTTCAAGTCGAATCGCTTCGTCAAAGGTATCAAAAACCAACTTATTATCATTTCTATCGCTAATGACGAAAGAAACAATACGCCGATCTGCTAAGTCTAGAATGGCACTAAGATAAATTTTTTTTACTTGGTTTCCTAGAGTGTACTTGAATTCACTGATATCAGTTAGCCATTTTTCATTTGGTTTATCTGCATGGAAATTTCTATTTAGATAGTTCTTGGCAATATGATAAGGATTATTGGACGCTTTAGTAATTCCGCTTGGCTGGTGTTTGACGGTAGATTTAATTTGAAGACTACGACAAATCCGCAAGACTCTTTTGTCATTGACGTGCAAACCAAAGTTTTGAACCAAATCGTCACGGATTCTCCGATACCCCTTGTCGTTATCTGCTTCATAGATGTATCTTATTAGGTCTGCCAGGTGCTCGTTAAAGATAGTTTGAGCTGATTTTGGTTGCTTTAACCAACGGTAATACGCTGATCTGGAGACGTGTAAAAAATCACACATTAATTTTATCGAATAATTTTTGAGATCATGGAGTTCCTTAATTGCTTGGTATTCAAAGATATGACGGATGAGGTCTAGTCCCACTTCCTTTCTAACTCCCTGACTTTTTTTAAGAGGTCATTTTCCATTTCTAACAGTTTAATTTTGCGTTCTTGTTCAGCCAGTCGATCACGCATTTCTTCTTCTGGTGTCCGACTGGGTTCTGTTCCAGCTCGATGTCCTCGACGATCTTTTAAGCCGGCTTCGCCCATTTCCTTATATTTTAGTACCCAATTACGTACTTGTTGGTACGATACCTGATACTTGATAGCCGTTTTGCCATAGTTATGATCATGCACAATACAATAGTGGACAATTTCCACCCGTTCTTTGAAGGTTGTTTTTCTTGATTGACTCATTTGACTTCCACCGCTTTCTGTTTTGAAGTTTCCATGAGTATTATATATCTTTATCCAATTTCGTAGTTGTTTAGACTGTCTTAGTCCGTATTTCTTAGTAATTTCCGACAGACTCCCTAAACCATTTAGGTAATCATTTACAGCCTGAATCTTTGTTTCAATCGTATAGTGTGTATTCTTTCGTCTTGCTAATAAGCCAGTAGGCCCCTCATTCTCATAAAGCATAACCCAGTTACTTAAAGCAGCCCAACTAATGCCTGCAGTGCGAGCTAGGCTGGTCATACTGTCTTCACCATTCAAATAGCTTTCTACTAGTTCTACTCGTTTTTCTGGAGTGAGTTTCATCTTTCTTTTCGGCATACAAAATCCCCCCTATACAGGACTTTTATATTTCAGTGTCCTATATAGGGGGAGCATATCAAAAGTTGTCTCAGTCTTTTCTAGTATCTCTAAAAACGGATAAACGGCGTTCAAGAAGCAAATCCTCAACAATAAGCCTGAATTTTTCAAAACATGAGGAGCTGTTTCAAAAAATTCTTTCTTATTGTCATCAGAGCTACCCGATGTTTTCACGACCTCTGATTCACGGTGTTCAAAGAGCTGATCTTCGGCGATAAGTCAAAAAATCTCAAAACATGGGAAGCTGTTTCGAGATTTCCATCCTTAATGCTCCTGCGATTACTCGTCGCAGTTTTTACTTGGTGAGCGCTCAGGTCAAAACACTCTTTTCACGACCTCTTGTTCACGGTGAGACAAAAGTAGCATCTTCGGAAAATTTGTCGAAATTTACCAAAAATTTGAGAAGCACCAAGTAGGTAACAATCAACATCAAAAACGAGTTTTTGTGTTTCTTGTCAATTTTCGGAAATTCCTTCTTATTTCTTGATGCTGAACACTTTTGTCTCAACCTCTCTTAATATTATCATTTACTTTTCTACCAAGCTCATTTTGACTACCCACAAACCAACTCCACTTAATAAAGAAAAATAAATCCTTCCATCTTCCTTCACTGTTCTCTACTGTTATCTACCCTTTCCGACCATAAATAGTCATAAAACTGCATCATTTCATTTACCTCTTTATTTTCGTTAACCTTTGTAATAAAATTAGTTAACGAAAGTAAAGAGGTGTTTTTATGGAAAATCTATTCGAACCTTGTGTTCCGCTAACAAAAACAACATGTCTGGAGATACTAAAAGACAAAACTAATTTATGGGGGTATTATGCACAAGCCCTTCAGCTCAAAACAAACAAGTCACAAAATATCATCCGTCTGAATACATTGCTGAATGCTAAGAGCGGCTTGTGTAGAGAAGATTGTGGTTATTGTGCGCAATCAAAAAAAAGTTCTGCAACGATTGAAACATATGGATTATTACCCAAAAAAGAAATCATTCGTAAAGCGTTGATTGCTAAAAAGAATCATTCCAGTGTGTTTTGCATTGCGTTAAGCGGAACACGCCCATCAAAAAAAGAAATCCACCTTTTAGGTGAGGCAATTCAAACGATCAAAAGCATAATGTCGATTGAGATTTGTTTATCCATTGGCTTAGTTACTGAGGAACAAATTGATTATTTAAAATCGTGTGGAGTAGATCGGTTGAATCATAATCTTAATACTAGTCGAGATAATTACCCAAACATCACAACGACCCATTCCTATGATGATCGGTTAGAAACATTAAACAAACTTCGTCAGCACAAAATGAATATTTGCTCTGGTTTTATTTGTGGCATGGGAGAAACAGATGAACAATTAGTCGATCTGGCTTTTGACTTAAAAGATCAAGAGCCTTATTCCGTTCCAGTCAATTTTTTACTTCCAATTGCTGGAACAATGTTTGAGGAACACAATGAATTAACCCCTATGAAATGTTTAAAAATCTTAACCATGCTGAGGTTACTATTCCCTACTACAGAACTTAGGGTAAGTGCAGGAAGAGAGTTTCATTTAGGAGAACTCCAACCATTTGCTTTATTGATCGTGGATTCTATTTTTTTAGGCAACTATTTGACAGAGAAAGGAGCACCTATTTCTGAAGATCAAAAAATGCTTGATCGTTTAGGTTTAGTTGTGGCTGGTGTCTGTGATGAAGAATAATTATATTATTTGCGGGATTCATACCGATTGTGGAAAATCAGTGATCAGTGTCTTACTCTATGAATATTTACGTGATCTGACAAATCAGGAACCGTTACTCGTGAAACCGATCCAAACAGGACCGTTTCCTGATACAGATTTTTATCAAGCATGCCATATTGAGAAACAAAATATTGTTCATTTCTATTCAATGTCATTAGAAGCTTCTCCACATATCGCTAGCAGAAAAGAGCATCAATGGATCGATCTACTTGTCTTGAAGGAAAAAGCAAATGTTGTCTTGAAAAAAAATCGACCCACGATTTTTGAATTAGCAGGGGGTCTGCTTTCTCCCATTAATGACTCGCAAACCATGTTAGACATGATCAAACTTTTGCAATTACCGGTTATTCTCGTTTCGGATAATTATTTAGGTGCAATCAATCATACGTTGCTAACGACTAGTTTATTACAAAGCGAAAACATTCCAATAGCAGGTCTGGTTTTTAATTCAAGTAAAGCAAATGAAAAGAATGACATGGAAGATTTAAGCCAATGGATGACAGATAAGACAGGAATCACACAAATTGGCAAATTACCCTATTTAGAGGATTTAACTCATTGGTTAAAATCGAGAACAAAAAAAAGAGAACTTAGTAAGGAGTGGCATTTAAATGTATACAAATAGGCGAGATATCACCATGATGGCGATGATGATGGCCTTATTGATCATCACAGCAAAACTAGTGATTCCGTTACCACTATTCGATTATTTATCTTTACAAATTATAACGATTTATCTGATTTATCCTTTATTAGGAACAAAATACGGGCTCATTGTCACATTCAGTTATTTGATCCTAGGGCTCATTGGATTACCGATTTTCGCTAGTGGCGGAGGTATTTTTTATATTTTTAAACCTAGTTTTGGCTTTCTACTATCTTTTGCAACTTTCCCACTGATTCAAGCTACACTGTCAAAATTGTTCTGGCGCAGAAAATGGCTCCCATTAAAAAAAATCCTGATCATTAACTATTCAGGATTACTTTATCTCTATTTAATCGGTCTGTTGTATAAATGCTTGATTTTATTCTTTTACCTTAAAGAAACGAATGTTCTTTACAGTGTGCTAGCAGTTTCCACATTGATTGATTTAAGTTGCGATATCTTACTTGTGTTCGTAGCTAGTTTGCTTACCTATAAGTTATTGCCACTCATTCATAAGCACAAACTAGCAAACCAACTCTTTATCTCCTAATAAAAGCCGCTATTTCAGCGATTGGAAAAGAATCGAACCATCGGCTTAAAATGGATACTGATTGATTGACTTAAAAAATCTTACAAAATTATGAAAGAAAATAAACCGAAGAAGAGGTTGAGACAACTTTGTCCCAGTCCCCCTTCGGTTTATTTTTCCGTATTGACTTACTCTATCGTACGACAGAACGATCTGGTTACTTCATGAACCAGTTAGGCCCACAAATCATTAACAAGCTTATTATATATTTACTTGATCAACGTTGCCCCGAGGACTGTTTCAAAATGACGTAGTGCCCAGTCATGACCGACTGGATCAAAGCTAGCTACAGCATCTTCAAAAATAAACAGTTGATAGCCTAAATTATATGCATCAACAGCTGTGTGCAACACACAAATGTCCGTACATACGCCAGTCAAATAGAGTTCAGTGATCCCCCGCTCACGGAGCCGAATATCTAGATCTGTTCCACTAAAAGCAGAGTAATGCCGCTTATCAATCCAATAGACATTGGCTTGTTCTTGGGCGTTTTCGTAAACAGCTTGTAGCGAACCATAAAGGGCACGACCATTGGTGCCAATCACGTTATGCGGAGGAAATAGTTTATTTTCAGGATGGAAGTTATCCGATGGGTCATGCGCATCAATCGCAAACACCACAAAGTCTCCCTCTTCGATAAACTTTTTCGTGTGAGTCGTCATTGCTTGTTCAATCACTTGCCCAGCTTTACCTGTCGTTAATTTCCCGTCATCTGCCACAAAATCATACGTGTAATCAATCGAGATCAATGCTTTCATTAATGGGCTCCTTATACAAGATGTTTGACAAATTCGATTACCATCTCAGCAGAACGTTTCCCTGCATCTTCAATAAACTCATCAAAGGTTTGTGTCGCTGCATGATCAGCAGTATCACTCATCGCACGAACGATCAAGAAAGGAATATTGAACTGACGAGCCGTTTGTCCAACAGCCGCTCCTTCCATTTCACAAGCCAACGCATCTGGAAAGTTTGTTAAAATCTCTTCTACTTTTTCGGAAGAATCAACAAACGTATCTCCAGTAACGATCAAGCCTTCTTTCACATTCAGATCTATCGCTTTGGCTGCTCTTGCCATCTCTGTGCGAAGATACGTACTTGCTTCATAATAAAGCGGCATCCCTGGTATTTGTCCTGGCTTATAGCCAAATCCGGTTGCATCTGCATCGAAATAAGCTACTTTATCAGAGATTACGATATCGCCTACTTGTAGCCCTTGTCCGATACCACCCGCTGAACCTGTATTGATGACCATATTTACACCATATTGTTGGATCAATAAACTAGTAGTGACTGATGCCAAAACTTTACCGATCCCTGAACGAACCACAATTACTTCATGTCTTCCTAAAGAGCCTGAAATGAACAATGCTCCTGCTCGTTCCCATGACAAGGGTTCACTTAGCTTTTCTCTTAAAATTTTGATTTCTTCTTCCATTGCACCGATAATACCGATTTTCATAGCTTTTTCCTTCTTTCTAAATAAATGCGACCGCAAAAAATACGACACACAATAATAGAATAACAATAATCAAGGATTTCATCAAAAATGAATTCCACTTCGTCGTTTTTTCACGTTCACCGATTCTTGTTTTTGTGATAGGTTTGTTCCGTTTTTGTTCCTTTCGATAAAAACTAGCAATTTTCTTTTCTTCTTGCTGATAAGCAGCCTCTTCTTTTCTTTGCCGTTTTAATGACTCTTGGGCTTGCGCCTGCTGTCGTTTACGTAATTCACTTCTCGTAATCAGCGGTCCTTTGGCCATCAGCCGATCCCTCTACTTTCCTTTAATCAATAGCTCCCAATATTGGATCGCATACATGGTTTTCGCATCACAGATCAGTTGATCATCTATTGCTTGTTTAGCTTCTGCGAAAGTCAGTGCATATAATTCAAGCACCTCATCTTCATCTTGAGCCAACGGATTCTCTACTTTCTGTAAATCAATCGCATGATAAATATGCATGATCTCATTTGCAAATCCTGGTGAAAGATACATAGATGAAACATGTTTGAGCTTTCCTGCCCGATACCCAGTCTCTTCTTCCAGTTCTCTTGCAGCGGTACGTTCCGGTGTTTGGCTTTCTTCTGGATCGATTTTCCCAGCAGGGATCTCCAAAATCACTTTTTCTAATGGTTTCCGAAACTGTTTCACTAATAATAAACGATCCTGATCATCAAATGCGATGATCCCTACACCACCCGGATGAAACACTAATTCACGTTTGGCAAGTTTCCCATCTGGCAGGCGGACGTCATCTACTGCAACATCGATGATTGCTCCGTGATAGATTTCTTTTCGTTCGATCGTTTTTTCTTCAAATTGCTCATATTCAAGCATCTTTCTCCCACTTTCTTTGTAATAATACCCGCTTTTCGTTTACTTTTCAATTTTTCTAGAGTTTTCTTTTAGTTTACCATAACTAAACCTTAGAAATTCTCTAAATCTACAAAATCCTCCTTTAGTCCCATACTCTTTCTTAGGTTGAGTGTGCTAAAATAAGGGTGGAAATGAGAACAACGCTTCATTACTTAAAATGGATGGAATATATATGGAGGGCTTATTATGCGAAAATTAAATTGGCGATGGATCTTAGGTCTATTGTTGGTGTTTCTTTTGATTCGTCAAGGTCACTTTTCTTTAGTAACAGTCATTTTGATTATCGGCGCAGCTTTAGTGATTTGGGGAATCTTTGGCTCTGGCAAGAAAAAATCAGCAAAAAATGAAATGCCCGATTTATCTGATGAACTTGAATCACATTATACAAAAAGCGGGATGACACCTAGTGAGATTACTTTCTTTAGACAGACAATGAATCAAACGAAAGTCGAAATTGAACAATTGCAACAAAACATGCAACAAACAGCCAAACTAAAAGCTGTCGATCTTCGTCACGATACAGTGAAGGCGGCCAAAGCACTCTTCAAAGCATTGGTGAAAGAGCCCAACCGATTACACGAAGCAAGTCAATTTCTTTATACTCACTTACCAAACTTAGTCGATTTGACCAATAAATATATTGAGATCAACGACCATGAAATCAAAAACAAACAGACTTATGAAAAGTTAGAAGAAAGTTCACAAATCATTGATCAACTAGCACATCTGATCGCTCAAGACTATCAACAATTTGTCTCTGAAGATTTAGATGATCTAGATGTAGAAATATCAGTTGCGAAACAAAGCTTAAAACGAGAGAATCTATCTGATGATAACAATCAATCTCAATGATCGGTTAATAGAATCATAAAGGAGTGTTTTGTTTCTTAGACACTCCTTTTGCTTATCCTTTCTTTTGTTTATCCTTTATAATAGATGAATAAGATGAACAACTGTTTTTTTACAAAAATGATAACATTGAACCTATCGCATCACATTGAACCACGAGGAGGAGTTTTAAATGGATAATAAACCTAAAGAGGTAACACCTGTAAATGACACGTTAGATGATTTGTTAAATAATCCGTTCTCTACCCCAACAGATAAATTAACCCAAACACAACAGTCAGAAATCAATGCTTTGCAAGAACAACAAACCGCTGCACGCTTGATTGATAAACTACCTGCTGAACGACAAGAGCAAGCCAAAGAGCTAGCAGCTAAAATCGATGTTTCAGATGCACAGTCGGTGATCAGCTACGGTTCTGCTGCACAAACGAAGTTAAGTGAATTTTCACAATCCATGTTAAATCATGTACAGGCACAAGATATTGGTCCTGTCGGAGATTCATTGACTGAATTGATGTATCGTCTGCAAGAAGCAAATCCTGATGAATTGCGAGCTGGCGAAGGCAATATTTTCCAACGGATGTTTGGCAAAGTAAAACAATCGATCTATGAAGTGACTGCAAAATATCAAAAGATCGGTGCCCAAATCGATAAAATCTCTGTTAAACTAGAAAAAGAAAAAGACGGGCTTTTAAAAGATAATTTGATGCTCGAACAACTCTATCAAAAAAACAAAGATTATTTTGATGCACTGAATATTTATATCGCAGCTGGCGAATTGAAAATGGAAGAACTTCAAACAACGATCATTCCTAAAGCAATGAAAAAAGCCGAAGAAACAGGCGATCAAATGGATGTTCAAATTGCAAATGATTATACTCAATTTCTAGATCGTTTGGACAAACGAACACATGATTTACGTTTGGCAAGACAGATCACTATCCAGCAAGCACCACAGATCCGTTTAATCCAAAATACTAACCAAGCGTTAGCAGAAAAAATCCAAGCATCAATCGCAACAGCGATCCCTCTATGGAAAAACCAAGTAGTGATCGCCTTGACGTTACTTCGCCAAAAAGATGCGGTAACCGCCCAACGTCAAGTTTCTGAGACAACTAATGACCTTTTGAAGAAAAATTCAGAAATGTTGAAAATCTCTGCTATTGAAACAGCAAAAGAAAATGAACGTGGGATCGTTGATATTGAAACCTTACAAACAACTCAAAATGATTTGATCGAAACGATCCAAGAAACATTACGCATCCAAAAAGAAGGAAAAGAAAAACGTCGTCATGCAGAAGTCGAACTTGGTCATATGGAAGACGACTTGAAACAAAAATTACTCGATTTAACACAATAAGACTATTTTGCATGGATCAATCAAAAAAGGCTCTATACTTTTTGATGTTGGTGAAATTCGCCAACATCTTTTTTATGCTTTAAAAGGATAGAAAAGACACCTCGAAATCCTTCAAAATGAATTTGGCTAACCAATTCATCGAAGGACTCAAGATGTCTTACACTCGTCTTATCAAATTACGCTATAGGTTCTAAACCTAGGTCGTTTGAAAAGCACGAATCATCAATTTTGTTGATTCATTTTACTATGTTGGTACCCATAACCAAAGTAAATCACTAATCCAATCGCCATCACGATACCGAAGACGATCCATGTGACTGGTTGTAAACGAAGCATCAATACCAAGCATGTACCGATAGATATGATCGGTAATATCGGTACAAATGGCACTTTAAATTCACCGGCTTTTGGTTTACCAAACATTTTTCTTAGTTTAAGTAATCCTAAGCTGACTAACATCAAATAGGTCAACGCCATGATGTTTGTTAGTTCAGCGAGAATATTCAATGGGAAGAAACCAGCGAAAAATAAAGCCGCTACCCCAGCTACAAAAGTCGCCTTTCTAGGCGTCCGATGCTTTTCATCGATCTCTGTCATAAATTTAGGTAAAAGACCGTCTTTACTTACAGCAAACAATAACCGAGCTAGCGAATACATCATAGAAATCGTTACGGTCAAGAGCGTCAAAATGGCACCGACTGCAATCACAGCTCCGATTGTTCCATGACCAACGTAACGCATCGCAAAGGCAACTGGGTCACTGACCCCTAATTCAGTAAACGGAACAATCCCCGTTAAAATCAAGGTAACTACGATGTATAAAGCTGTGGCAATCAAGATCGAACCAATGATCCCTCGAGGAACGTCCTTTTGTGGCTCTTTCACTTCTTCGGCTGCCATTGCAACTGAATCAAATCCCAAGAAAGCGAAGAAGACTAGAGCTGCTCCATCTAAAACGCCTGAAAAACCAAATGGTGTAAATGGTTGCCAGTTTTCAGGTTTTACAAAGAAAATCCCTACAACGATAAATAATGCAATAATACCGAATTTCACAAAAACCATGATATTATTCAATCTTAATGCTTTTTTGGCTTCTAAAGAAACGATGTATGTCACAAATATGACAACGAACACTGCGATCAAATCGACATAGGTGCCATTGTCAGGATTATAACCACTGGTCAAGGCTTGTGGTAAATGGACTCCAAATCCTTCCAAGAACCCTTGAACATAACCAGACCAGCCGGAAGCAACCGACGAAACTGCTAATAGAAATTCGCCAATCAACAACCAACCTGTTAACCAGGCGGCAAATTCACCAAAAACAACATAAAGATACGCATACGGGCCACCAATGACTGGCACACGTGAGGCAAACTCAGCAAAGCTTAACCCCGATAAAATGACAACGATTGCAGCTAAAACGAATGAAAGTGACAGTGCTGGACCCGCATTTTGATTGGCCGCAACCCCTGTCACTACAAATATTCCTGTGCCGATAATTGCGCCAATTCCAAGCATAATTAAATCGGACGTTTTCAGATCTTTCTTCATCCCACTTGTGTGGTTGAGATTGATTTCTTTCTTACGAAACAAATCCATGGCAGTACCTCCCTATTTTAGGTTGGAAAACGGCCATTAAGCCGTTTTCATATACCCTAAAATGATACCACCTAAAATGACTAAAAGGCAACCGACAATAACGTAAACAAGTTCTTTTTTCGTTTTCTTTTCTCCCAAAATGAAAATACCACCTAAAGTTGAGATGATAATCCCCATCTGTGATAATGAAAATCCAACAGCTAAACCAAGTGATTTAACAGTTAAGAGCATGCACACGTTCCCAATTCCCCATAGCAAACCACAAATCATGTTCTTCCAAACAAATTGATCCACTTTCACTTTACGAAAGGCAAAGAAACTTGCACCTAAGATCATTCCGATACTTTGAGGTAAGATGATTGACATCGCATCCAAGTTAGCCCAGTTCACAATGATCGTATAAACACCATAACCAATCGTTGAATAGATCAATGCTCTAAACCCTTTACCAAAATCAAGCATTTTATTGTCAGTATCAACTTTTCCTTCATCATCTTGGCGTGCTGTTAAATAGGCACCGCTAACAAGAAGTACTAAAGCTAGGATACCGTATACATAATCTTTCGTTTGTGTCCATTCATGAAAGAAAACGGCTCCCGCAATCGTATTCAAAATTAATTGAAAACCAGTCGATAAAGGCAAACCAACAGAAACGCCCATAAATTTCATTCCATGGAACTGTCCGTTTTGACCAACACTCCAAGCTAACCCAGAGAGGAATCCAATCAAGAAAATCCATGGTGTGATTGTTGGGCTAACGATGAAAAAGACAACTAATGAAAAGATAAATGCACCAATCGTCATCCCTAATGTCTGTTGATTGGCATCGCCACCAATTTTCCCGCTTACTAAACCAATACTTCCCCATGCTACCATAGGGATTAATGCTATTAAAATTTCCATAACTAATCTCCTTTTATTTCACATGATATGAAACTTATCAGCGAAAACGTTCACAACACAAGAAGTTTTTTTCGATTCTAACTATTTTCTAACGTTTCTCATTATAGAAATTTAAGATTGGGAAAAACAGGGTCATCGTTGTTCCCTCTCCTACAATTGATTCAGCAAGTAGTTGGATCCCAAGTTTTTCAGCTAAGGATTTAGCCAAATAAAGCCCTAAACCAGTAGAATGTGTTTTACTCAATCGTCCATTAGAACCTGTGAATCCTTTGTCAAAAATCCGCGACAAGTCTTCTTTAGGAATACCGATGCCCGAGTCTTTGATGGCTAAAGAGATCCCTTGTTGGTTCTTTTCGATCGAAATAATGATTTCTCGATGGTCAGGTGTATATTTAATCGCATTGCTCAAAATTTGTTTGAATATAAAAGCTACCCACTTGGCATCTGTTAAAACTCTTTGATCTTCTCCAATAATCTCATACCGAAGATTTTTTTGAATAAAGTAATTCGCCTGACTGCGTATCACTGGCTGAATGATGCTTTTTAATTCATACTCTTGGATTAAATAATCTCTCGAAAAACTATCCAACCGTGCATAATAAAGAACTTGTTCTACATATTCATCGATTTTGGCTAGTTCGTTTTCTAGTAGGGTATATTTTTGATCATCAATATCAAATTCAATCGAACGCACCAAGAGTTCAGAGGCTGCTAAAGGCACCTTGATTTCATGGACCCACGAATCAATGTAATCTTTTTGATCCTGTTGGTTACTAATCGCCTCTTGCATAACTTCTTGGTGCTCATGGATCAATTGATTGATATAATCTTCGACTAATTTTTCTTCTTCTGTATGACCGCCACTCAAATAACTTTGCAGCGGAGATATTTGTTTGAGATCGGCAAGTTTTTCCCACCAATGACGTTTGCTTAAATAACGGACAAGTAAATAAAAAAACAAAAATACGGCTTGAATAAGTGCCAGATAGCCAACCATCGTCCAGTCGACTAAAATATTAGGTGCTAACCACATGACAAAAATCGTTAGCAAGACAAAAAAGAGCCAGCCTAAGAGCAACGACCATTGATCCTTTAAGTATTTAAAGAAATTCATTATTTATTTTCATCCTTTCAGGGAACAATATAGCCCTGCCCGACTTTTGTTTCGATATATCCTTTGATCCCTGCTTGTTCGATTTTCCGACGTAAACGATTGATATTGACTGTCAATGTATTGTCATCAACAAACCGCTCATCATCCCATAATGCTCTCAATAACTTTTCTCTGCTAAGGATTTTCCCATGTTGCTTCATCAAGATAAATAGTAATCGATATTCGTTCTTACTTAAATCGATGATTTCACCGTTGATTTCCATACTCCCATTATCAACATTCAACGTGATCCCGTTATGACTCATGACTTCACTCGACAGTTCCCCATAATTGTATGAACGTCGCAATAAAGCATTGATTTTGGCAATCAGCACATCAATTTGAAAAGGCTTGGTGACAAAATCATCTGCGCCCATATTCATCGCCATGATCATATCCATATTGGTATTTCGACTGGAGATGAAAATAATCGGCACTTTGGAGACTTCTCGAATTTTTTGACACCAGTAGTAGCCATCAAAGACCGGAAGATTGATATCTAATAAAACAAGTTGAGGTTCTTCTTTTTCAAAGTCTGCAAATACTTGATTAAAATCAGAGGTACCGAACGTTTCAAACTGCCACTTTTCCAGTTCTTCCATGATGAGTTGGCGGATGATTTCTTCATCTTCTACAACCATAATTTTTGCCATCTTGTTGTCCTCCTACTTCTTTCTTGCTATAACCATAACAAAGAAGGCCGAACGTGACAAGTAACCATATTTTCAACTATTTCTCTCTTCGTACCCCTTATATCTGAAACGATGGGTTTATTCCTCAATATTTAGTCAGGTAGTTGATTCTTTCATCGCAAATATTTTGACTATTCTTAAACTTTTGAAGGGCTCTTTATTTCTTTCCGTCCAAAAAACAAAAAAGTTTGTAAATAAAGCAATGAACTTCCTCCGACTAAAACCACATAAATAGGTCCCAGGAAGAATAAAAAAAGCAGTAGTAGCAGGGTTCCCCCTAAATGTAAGAGAGCGTTTTTCCATTGATAAAAAAATAAAATAGAAGCAGTAAAAAGAGGGACTTCGTTTGCGCTCTCTATTTGGAGCAACATACGGTAGCTAACCATCACGATACTTAAAAAAAGGATACTTAACGAAGCATACATCAATATCAATCCCCATGCTCCGCCCCAGTAAAGAAAAATACGACTATCAATTAGTAAAAGCAATAAATAGAAACTTACTATGAGGTCTTGCTTACGATAGGTCAAAAAATTATGACGAAGTTCTTGCCAAAACAACGTATGGATCTTTTTCTCTTCGTTTTTGTGGTAGTGATAAATGGTAGACATAACCGTACGACTAGCACTGCCGATTGTCAACAGCGGTAAGCTAGTTAATAGCCATAAGAATTGCAAAATAAGCAATGACGGAATCCATTCAATGACTGTCAAAAAATGCTGATTGATTTTTTCACTATGAATTTTATTCATTTAGCCTTTTGACCCTCCTGTCAAATCCATTCCTTCAATAAAGTAACGTTGCGCAAAGAAGAACATCAAAATCGTTGGGATCAAAACAAGTGTGGCTCCTGCCATCAAATAATTCCATTGAGTCGTCGCCTGATTTTGGAAAACTTGCAACCCAATCTGTAAAGTATACTTCTCTTGATCTTGGATGTATAATAACGGCCCTAAAAAATCGTTCCAAGCCGCATTGAATGAATTGATCGCAATCGTGATTAACGCTGGTTTAGTCAGCGGCAGCATCAGACGGCTCCAAATATAGAAATGATTTGCTCCATCGATTTCTGCCGCTTCAATTAATTCATCATTGATGGATAAATAAAATTGACGCATCAAAAATATATTAAATGCATTGCCGAAAAATGATGGAACGATCAATGGTAAATAAGTTCCTACCCAGCCTATTTTTGAGAATAGAACATATTGGGGGATCATGGTCACAAAACCTGGAATCATCATTGTAGAAAGGACTAAAGCAAACATTAGCTTTTTTCCTGGAAAATCTAATTTCGCAAACCCATAAGCAATGAAAGAATTCGAGAGAACATTGCCGAATACCACTAAGACTGTGATCAATAAAGTATTCCTTGCATAACGCCAGAATGGGAAAGCAGTAATGGTATCCAGATAGTTTTGCCAAACAATTTTTTCTGGAAAAAAGGTTGGAGGATAACGTACGATCTCTTCCATTGGTTTTAAAGAAGTAAATACCATCCACAATAATGGTGTGATCAATACGATCCCGATAGCAGTCATGAGGAGATAACTAATGATTTTTTTGGTTTGACGATTAACACTTGTTCTTTTGAAATATTCCATCATTTGCCATCACCTCCAGAGTAATAGACCCATCTAGGTGCCAGTTTCAAATTAATAAAAGTCAACACTAACACAATTAAAAATAGGATCATTGACATCGCCATCGCATACCCCATATCAAATGCAACAAAAGCTTTATTCCACATGTGAAGATTATAAAATAGTAAAGAGTTAGCTGGTCCTCCTGTCCCATTTTTAGTCATCACATAAGCCTCTTGGAAAATTTGAAAAGAGCCGATCGTTGAAGTAATCACATCATAAAAGATAATTGGTGTGATCAACGGCAACGTGATATTTTTAAATTTCCCCCATACGCCAGCGCCATCGATCGCTGCTGATTCATATAAAGAGCGTGGAACGTTTTGCAAAGTCGCTAAATAAAGCAGCATTGCTCCGCCAGAACTCCAGATTTTCATTAAAATCAAAGCTGGCTTTGTCCAGTTAGGATCAAACAACCAGGCTGGTCCAGAAATATTGAACCAACCTAGAAACGTATTGATCAACCCGGCAGAAGGTGAGAGCAGCTGCATCCATAAAATATAAACAGCAACACCAGATAGGACTGCGGGTAAATAAAACATCGTTCGGAAAATACTAATTCCTCTGATCTTTTGATTTAAAATCGTTGCTAGAAATACGCTAAACATTGTGGTTAAAGGAACATTGAATAGGACGAAATACACTGTATTGTATAATGATTTCCAAAAAAGATCATCGTGTAGAAACATCCGTCTAAAATTAGCTAATCCAATGAAATTCATTTTAGAAGTCAAATTATAATCAGTGAAACTTCCGATAACAGAAAAAAGCATGGGCCCTAACATAAAGACGACAAAGCCAATAATAAAAGGCGAGATAAATAAATAGGCCCATCTTGCCTCTTTTTTCTTTCGGATCGATAAACGCTTCATTTTCTTGCCTCCTTTTTTCTTTCAATTAGTCAACAGTTGATTAGTTATTTTGTTTTACTAAATTCTCCACCGCTTTTTGAGCATCAGCTAAACCTTCTTTTGGTGTTTTTGTTCCTAAAAGAATTTGATCGATTTGCTCATTCACTAGTGTCGTATAATCTGGTGCCGCTAATGGAACAGGTGTAATGACCGTATTTTTGAAATTCTCATCAGCCATTTGATAGATCATTCGTCCCTTGTCACTTAGCTGTTCATTCTTCACTAAGTTCTCATTGGCTGTTTTACTTGCCATGATATCAAAACTCTTTTCGCCAAATTTTTCTTGAACTTCTGGTGAAGAAAGATACTTGATAAAGTCATAAGAAGCTTCTGGATCTTTCGCCCCATAAGGTACTTCGAGTACAAAGCCGCCGCCCCATGACCAATGACCAGAACCTTTTTCTTTTTCTGGAAGCGGAATGACACCAAAATCAAAATCTTCTGGAGCATTTTCCATCAAGCTCGAATAATAATTGATATTTTGGGCACGCATTGCGACTAAACCTGAGATGAATGGATCAGAAACACCTGAGCCAAATTCTGCCTCTAATTTATTGATCGTATCTTTCCCATAATAGTCTTGCCAATCTTGGATCCACTCTAATGCTTCAACTTTATTCTTCGTATCGATTTTGATTTTGTCGTCTTGATCAAACCAGCTTGTCCCATTATCTGCATTTAATGCCCAGACATCTGCCCCTAAATTCCATAAAGGATAAAATCCAATTCGTGTGAATTCTTTCTTGTCTTTTTTATCCAATTGATGGGCGGTTTTTTCTAATTCATCCCATGTAGTTGGTAAATCTTTTTCAGCGATTCCTGCTTCTTTAAATAATTTTTTATTATAAAAAATAACTTGAGTATCTGTGTTGAACGGAATCGCATATGGATCACCTTTGTACTCCACTGTATCCCACAATTGTGGATAAAAATCTTTTGAGGTCTCTTCATCTACATATTTAGATAAGTTTGTGGCCTGTTGCGCTTCAGCTCTTTGAGCAACTGAATTGATATCTTGAACAATCACGTCTGGTGCATTCCCCGCTGTAATCGCTGACAATGATTTGGTCCAAATATCCCCCCACGGTTGGTATTTATAATTAACCTGGATCTGATCTTGTGATTGATTGTAATCGTCAATGATCTCTTCGATCACTTCTTTACGTGCTCCTGATCCCCAAAATGACCAGAAATCAATAGTTTTCTTCCCGTCACTTGTTTTTTCAGATGAACTAGCTGCGTTTGACTTTGCACTACTTGAACCACAGCCTCCCAACAAAAATAATGCTGTACTTGCCAGCACCCCAGTAACTAACAACTTTTTCATTTTATCCCTCCGTTTTTTAATAAAAAGGTTATCTTTTGTCATTTGCAACCGATAACATTTTAATATAACGATATCATTTTAATCAGAAAATAACAATTTATTAGGCGCGTCTACTCATATATCAGATTAAATCTACCACTATATTTTTTCTAAGCATTTCCTTTGTGTTTTCTCATTTTAAAGCGCAGAATGTAAATGTATTAATAAAAGATTAGGAGGAATTTTTGATGTTCAGACACCAAAAGGAATTACAGTTTGAAGCAAAACCAGATCGTCCGAATCCGTTAATCGCAAAATATTTACAAGAGCTTATCGGTGGACAATACGGAGAAATGAGTGTGGCAATGCAATACTTGTTTCAAGGTTGGAGCTGCCGAGGAGAAGAAAAATATAAAGACATGTTAATGGATATCGCAACAGAGGAACTTGGACATGTCGAAATGTTAGCAACGATGGTCGCACGCTTATTAGAAGATGCGCCAGTTGAAGACCAAGAAGAAGCAATGAAGAAAGATCCTACGATCGGTGCAATCATCTCTGGTATGAATCCTCAGCATGCAATTGTCGCTGGCTTAGGACCACGCCCTGCTGATAGTGTTGGCAATCCTTGGAGCGGCGGTTATATCGTTGCAAGTGGAAACTTGTTAGCTGATTTCCGTGCCAATCTAAATGCTGAATCTCAAGGACGGTTACAAGTCGCTCGTATCTATGAAATGATCGATGACCGTGGTGTCAAAGATTTACTGGCAGTCTTGCTTGCAAGAGATAGTTATCATCAAAACTTATGGGCAAGTGCCGTGAAAGAATTGGAAGAAAACGAAGGATCCATTCTTGTACCAAGTACGTTCAATCGTGAAAACGAACGAAAAGATATCGCCTATGACTTTTATAATTTCTCAGAAGGTGATGAAAGCAGCAAAGGTTCTTGGGCAAGTGGTGAAGCCTTAGATGGTGAAGGCGAATACCAATGGTTAGCAGAACCAAAAATTGAAGGTGGTAAACCAAAATTACAACGGGTTACACCAAAAATGTATGGAACACCGCCAAGTAAAAAATAAAACATGCAAAAGTAGTTGTGTCCAACATCCTTTGGGTCCTTACCACTCAACAGAATAAAAATAAGAATGATCGACCAGCAAGCTATTACTTTCCTACTAAAGACAGTAGAAATGCTTGCTGGTCGATCATTTTTTAGCTTCTATTGACATTTATAAGCTAAGAATAGTTTGAGACCGTCAACATCATTTTTAGGACCGATAGAAAATTCTACCGGTCCTGTTTTTTATAAAAAAAGTAGTTATCTAAAGGTACTTACTTCTTCCTTAGATAGAAAAATCGTTTAAACTGTCACTACCTCAACATCAATATTTCCTCTTGTCGCTTTTGAATAAGGGCAGTAATCATGGGCATCTTCCGCTAATTGCTTGGCTTGTTCTTCGCTCACATCGTCAACATGTACTTCTAAGACCACACCGATTTTATAACCACCTTCATCAAGGGTATAAAGGGAAACTCGTGCTTTAACTGTGGAATCTACGGACAAATTTGCTTCTTTGATCATATGTTGCAGTGCACCATTGAAACATGAGGCATAGCCCGCAGCAAATAGTTGTTCCGGATTTGTTCCTTCAGCATGGATGCCTGGAGGAGTGATCTTCATTTGCATCGAACCATTTGGTGCTGCTACTTCGCCTTCTCGTCCGCCATGATTAATCATCGCTGTTTCGTATAATTTTTTCATTGTACTGCTCCTTTCGATATGACACTTCGTCTATTACCAGTGTAAGCATATCTAGCAATTTGTTCAAAAATTCTGCTCCTAGATTCATACTGCAACGATTGAGGACTTCTTGATTAACATGAGCATTTAGTTTATTTTCTCATGAAAGTTACTTATTCAAAAACAAGGATGCCATCTTCAATGATTTTTCCAAAAAAGAGAAAAATACCACTCGTAAATAATAAAGTCATATTTGTTCCCAAATAAATAGCTAATTTCTCTACACAATTTTTGATATGATTGATTCTAAGATAAAGAAAAACTAAAAAATTAACACCATAAACTAATATAGTCAAAAAAATTACTATGTTCGCAACCATTTTTACTTTTCATTTCCCTTCGCTTCCTTAGTATCCACTATCAGTGGTTCAACATTTGAGTATTTCTTTAAATGTTCCGCAAGTAGCTGTAAAACGTGTTGATTTTTTCCAACTTCATCATTTTCGATCTGGAGCACCAGTAATGGCTCATGCAAACTTGCTCGTAATAAAAACCAGCCATTCCCATATGGTTCTTTTAGATCGTAACGAATTCCTTCTTCATTTTCCGGATGAAATACCAGTCCCTCTTCGTTCAATTCGTTCGCTAGCCCTTGAATAATTGTTGCCCCTTGTTTTTTCGGATCCTCTCCACTAAGCCTTAACCTAATTTCTTGTACTTCTTGTGGCTGTTTTAAGTCGTGGATAATCTCTTCCAACGTTTGTTCTGTTTGTTTTAGTTCTGGCAAAAGCATCAAAATTTTTGCAATGACATAGGCACCATCATCTAAAAAATAATTTTCCTTGAATGCTGCATGCCCACTTGTTTCAATCGCTAATGGAACATTGATTCCTTCTTTATTGCATGCAATTGCACGATTAATGACATTACGATAACCTGAAATGTAACGATCTTGTTTGCCACCTTTTTCTTCAATAAACATTTCTAGGTGATTAGACGTTGGTGAATTAGTTACGATCGTCGCTCCAGGGTATTCTTTTAACACGATCGTACTTAATAAGGCGATCAAATTGTTACGATTGATCACTTGACCACTTGCACTGACTACTGCCGAACGATCAACATCCGTATCAAAGATCACTCCTAAATCGGCTTGACTTTCTAAAACAGCTTGCTTGATACTTGCCATGGCTTCAGCATTATCTGGATTCGGGATATGGTTTGGAAAATGACCATCTGGCTCTAAAAATTGCGAACCTGTCGTATCTGCCCCTAATCGTTGTAGTACTTTTTCAGCAAAAAAACCACCGGAGCCATTTCCTGCATCTACGATGATCCGCCAGCCAGCTAACGGTTTTGTGTCAGACATTCCTTTCTTTCTAATACCATTTTTGATTTTTTGAACTAAGTCTTCTGCATAAGGTGTTAACAGATCAGCTTTTTGGACTGTCCCCTTATGATTGGTTTTATTTGGTGTTGTTTCTGATAAAATAAATGCGATATCTTCTTTTTCTGCGCCGCCATTAGCTGTAAAAAACTTCATGCCGTTAAAGTAAAACGGCAAATGACTAGCTGTTAGCATCACACTTGCATCACACTGGAATTGAGAAAACTGAGTAGCCATAAACATCGCCGGTGTCGTAGCTAACTCAAAATCAAGAACATTTATGCCTTGTTCGATTAATCCGTCAATCAGCGCTTTTTCTAACGTTGGACCACTGATTCGACTATCCCGCCCCACTCCTACCGTTAATTTACCTTCTTGATATTTGCGTGGATGATCCCTTTTTAACCAATTAACCAAGCCACAACTTATTTTTTGGATTTCAGCTGGTGTCAAATTAGCTGAATGTGTTTCCGTCGTCATGGCAATCCCTCGAATATCAGATCCGTTTTGTAGCGCTTTCAACAAAGTCATAAATCATTCTCCCTTCTTTTATTCCCTCATTCTTTCTAATTTTTCTGCAAAATCTTGTGCTTCTTCTTCCGAACGGCAAATCACAATGAATGTATCCACTCCAGCAATCGTTGCAACAACTTCTGGATAAGCGACTTCATCTAACCAATTGGTTACGACATCCGCCCCATCTTTTTCTGTTAGCACCACGATCATAAATTGAACAACTTGTATTTTCAAGACTTCTCTTTTAACAGCTGCTTGTAGTCGTTCTTCATGTAACGTTTCAGCAGGCTGACTGAATAGATTGTAACGAACTTGCTTATTTTCATCCGTAGACTTCACTAACTTCAGCTCACGGATATCACGCGAAATAGTTGCTTGAGTGGCTGTCACCCCTGCGTCTTGAAGACAAAGCAATAGTTCTTCTTGTGTGCTGATTGGTTTTTCTGTGATGATCTGACGAATCAATGCTTGTCGTTGGATTTTTTTCATAGCGGACACCTCTTGTCTTTGATTATAGCAAAAAAATAATCGTTTTTCTGCCTTTTTTGGTATTTTTTACTTTTATTTTTTTAGTTGATTTTTTGGCGCAATCTTGACACGTAAAATCGTTCTCAGTTTTTCTGGGTTGGCTCTGCGCGGATCCCCTAAATAAATTTCTTTATGTTCTTTAGCTATCCGTTGATACCCCTGCTCTTCGATAAACGTTGCTAATTTTTCAAAGGTTTGTGGCTCATCCTCATACGGTCCCACGTGAAGCATCTGAGCGACTAATCCTTCATCCATGCTACTAAATACTACTTGGTCGAACAAATCATTGGGAATTTTGTCCGCTACACGTAGTAGAGCCTCATGTGCAACTTCTTTCGTCACAAATTCAGGTTGTTTGATCATGATCTGATAAGCAAAATGACTCTTCTTCATTACTTTTTCTTGCAAATAAGCTTCTTGTAATCCCCAATGTCCTTCTAATGGATAAACAGTGTAAGGAAGATAGTTAGGAATCTGCCAATTTTTCTTTGGGGCCATTCGGATCGCATAACTAACAGCATATAAAGCTGCCACTCGTCGCTGAAAATCGTCTTCATTTGGATCCCCTACTCCTTTTATGCTAAAAAAATTCTGTGGGGATAACGTTAAGATCTGTGGCTTTTTTTTACTACTATAACCTGGTTCCGTTTTTTTCCAATCAATCGTAGCCATTTTTTCCTCCTGCGATGATTTATTCTCTACTATCATAACTCTTTTCAAAAGACTTGGCTAACCTGGTTGACACTTTTTTTACCTCTATGCTAGAATAAGCGATGGAAATAAATCGTACAGATAACACGTATATTACGTGTCGAGAGAGAGGCGGTTTCTATTTTTATAATAGAAATCACTCTCTTTTTTTACGAAATTTTTTGAGGTGAGGATATGACAAAACAAAAACAATTACTCTTAGTACCTGCAGTTATTGCAACCGGTATGATGTCTTTTGCGGGAGTGTTGATCGAAACAGCAATGAACGTCACATTTCCAACGTTGATCAACCAGTTTCAATTAACGACTGCACAAGTTCAATGGGTGACAACGATTTACCTGCTGATGATCTCGATCATCGTGCCATTATCAACTTATTTAACACGAAATTTCAGCCTTAGAAGTCTCTTTTTACTTTCAAACCTGCTTTTTTTAGCAGGAATCATTGTTGACTTCTTTTCTCCGACTTTCTTCATTTTATTACTTGGTCGGCTTTTACAAGGGGCAGCTACCGGGATTGCTTTACCACTAATGTTCCATATTATTTTGACCTTTGCGCCTATGAACCGCCGCGGAGCGATGATGGGGGTGGGAACACTGACCACAGCAATTGCTCCGGCTATCGGGCCAACATATGGGGGAATCTTAACTTCAAATTTCACTTGGAATCATATCTTTCTTTTCTTGATTCCTATTTTGATTCTTTCTCTTGGCATCGGCTTGGTTGCTATTCCTTCAATGCCCGTTCAAAAAAGTGGACGTTTGGATGTGTTGAGTGTATTTAGTTTGTGTTTATTATTTAGCGGTAGCTTAACGTTTTTGAGTATGCTAGGACAACCGCTTAGTTGGTTTGCGTTACTAATAGCGATTATTGGTGGGATCCTTTTTTATCAACGAACAAAAAAAGCCGATTATCCATTGATCCAACTAACCATTTTTTCTAATAAAACATTTCGCTTGTTCTTATTTAGCTTTTTAATCTACCAGTTCTTATTGCTAGGCGTTTCTTTTGTCTTACCAAATTTTGTTCAGATTGTTCAAGGAAACAGTCCTTTCATCGCTGGAATCGCCATGTTGCCAGGAGCTACGATTGGCGCTGTATTATCGCCTTTTTCTGGAAAACTGCTTGATCAACACGGTCCCAAAAAACCGATTTTTGCCGGATTACTCCTTGCTCTTGTTGGTTGGTCCGCACTAGTCTTTCTTCTAGGACATGTTTCATTGCTATTGTTGATTACTTGCCACGTGATCTATATGATAGGGATTGGTTTGTCTTATAGCAATATGATGACCACTGGGATGAATGCTTTAACGGATGACTATCAAAGTGATGGCAATGCTGTTTTTAATACCTTACAACAATTTTCTGGTGCCGTTGCTACTTCATTAGTGGCAATCATTATCAACCTTATTCAAGCGCATGCTGATTTGAGCTATAAAGTCGCCACGACATTCGGTTCACAAGTTGCTTTAGGTGTATTACTTCTTCTATTAGTTATCAGCTTTATCTTATTTATTCGTTATAGTTTAACTACAAAACATTCATGATTGATTGAAACGGCAGTCGTTTGCAACTGCCGTTTTTTTGTGCAAAAATACAATTTGTAAGTAAAGGAGGAATCAAACATGGAAAAAATCGCCATTATCGGTGGTGGAATCATCGGTATGACATTAGCCAATTATGTAGATACCACAAAATACAGCATCACCTTATTTGACCATGGAATCGGTCAGGCAACCAAAGCAAGTGCGGGAATCATTTCTCCATGGTTATCCAAAAGAAGAAATAAAACATGGTATCGTTTAGCCAAAGACGGTGCGGCATTTTTCCCAAAATTAGTGCAAGATTTTGCACTTGATCCGACCATTTATGCTCGTTCCGGTACACTCTTGCTTCGACAAAAAGAACAATTAGCAGAATTACTTGATCTTGCAGAAGAACAAAAAAAAGAGGCACCTGAGATCGGAGAAATCCATTTATTAAAAGCGGATCAAACAGCTGATTTACTTCCTTTATTAAAACCGACCCCCTCTTTATTCATCACTGGTGGTGGCCGTTTAGACGGAAAAGCTTACCTTCATTATTTAACGGCACGCTTGAAAAGGGCTGGTGTAACAGTAATAAACGATAAGATTCGCCTACAAAAAAGGAATGATGATTGGCTGATCCTCGGAGAATTTGGTGAAGAACCGTTTGACCGGGTCATTTTGACTCCTGGACCTTCCTTGAAGCCTTTATTGGAACCATTAGGCTATCAGGTCGATCTTCGTCCTCAAAAAGGGCAGTTGATCGCTTTTACTACTCATCAGTTCCAAAGCCAAAAATGGCCTGTTGCCATGCTAGATGGAGAAGCAGACCTCATTCCCTTCAATGACGGAAAAATCTTATTGGGCGCTACACATGAAAATGAACAAGGATGGGATCTGACTCCTACTAATGAAGCGTTTTTACAGTTGACTGAACAGACAAAAGCTTTTTTTGTACAACCAGAAAAATTACTTTCACAGCCTTATCAGTTACAAGTAGGAACGAGGGCATATACGTCTGATTTTGCTCCGTTTTTTGGTCCTTTATTCGATGAACCAAATCTGATCGTCGCAAGTGGACTCGGTTCTTCTGGTTTAACGACTGGTCCTTATATCGGTTATCTCTTAGCTGAATTTATAAATACTGGTACGTGGCATGGAACGGACTATCAAAAAGATCTCCATAACTACATCAAGAAAACCTAAGATGAACAAAGAGATAACTATTTCATTCATTTATTTTTCGTCATTACCGTCTCATCCCTAAACAGCAAAAAAACCAAGAAATCGAATGACACGATTTCTTGGTTTTGTCTTTTTATTAGTATTCAATAATCGACTTAGTACCAGCCGTTTGCTAACCAGAATGCTTGAGCAGCATCCCATGAGCCATAACGTGATGATACATATTGATCAGCTACGCGTTCTTGGTTTGCAGCAGAATAGTCACCATTTAAGTATGATGCATCTAATTGGTAACGTCCGATGTAACGGCCGTTAGTTGCTGTGTAAGAACCGCCTGATTCTTTATTCGCAATCCATTCTTTTGCAGAACTTGAATTGCTTGGAGCTGTTGCTGTTTGAGCAGCTGGAGCAGCAGGTGTTACTTCAACTGTTTTAACTGGAGCAACATATGTATGTTCTTCCGTTACTGTTTCAGTTGTTTTTGGTGCTTCGACTGTTTTTGCTGAAGCATCACTTGAAGTCGGGATCGTTAATTCTTCGCCAACATAGATGCGGTTGATGTCTTTGATACCATTTTTTTCAGCGATTGCATCGATCAATGAGTTATCTCCAACAAATTTTTGTGAGATTTTTGATAGTGAATCACCTGATTTAATTGTATAGACTTCGTCAGCATGAGCAGTTGTTCCTACAAACATTGCAGTTGCACCAGCAGCAAAAGTTGTTCCTAAAACGATCTTCTTAATTGAATTCATGTTTATCTCCTTTTTTTTCCATGTATTTATCAACGTCATTAACTTTATCATCTAGAAATATTTCATAGGTAAAAGAAATATGACATTTAATGACAAAATATCCTAATTTTTAACATTTGTAACATAACTCTGGACAAAAAAGTACGACTAAAGTCCTAGAACCCTTATATCATAAGAAAGAAACCGTTTTTTAACATTTTCTTATAAAGTTTAGAAAATCTTATATTTTGTAATATTTCTAGTATTTTTTTTTAACTTTTTTGATTTTTTTATTTAATTTATCCTTTTTTTTAGTAATTATGTGTCAAAACGACAAAAAATTGAGTAATTATTACAACCTTTACTAAAAAATTTTAGGATAAATTTTTTAATATTTTTGAAATTTCTGGTATTTCTAGATTTTTTGCTAAAAAAACCGATAGTATTCTATTTTTTGAACTACTTCAATTACAAACAAGTCGAACATTCAGTGGATTATACTACTCTAAGTATTGAAATTTTCTAATACAGATTCTTTTTATTATTTAGTTATGATCCATTATTTTACTTTAATCAATAAAAAGACTAGAACAAACTAACTGTCCTAGTCTCTTTGTCGTACTACGCTTGTTTTAACATAATACTCTATTTTTTTCTTATTATAGAAGTGAAAGGAATCTTGTACATAAAATTTTCTCTTATTCGCTCGGAGCTGACCGCTTCTTTCATGTCCTCTTTTTTCGCTTTGTTTTCTTGGCTAACATTTCTTGCGCTTCTATAATTTCTGTAATCACTTCTTGGTCTTCTTCGCGTTGTTTCATTTGCTCTAAAGTTTCCAACCATTTTTCTGGTTCTTTTCTACCTAAACGCCCAATCGACCAAGCAGCGGTTGCTCGAATAACCGGTCGAACATCACTTAAACAGCTTTCGATCTCAGGTAAAGCCGAAGTATCCCCAAGGTTTGCTAAAGCAATCAAAGCATTTCTTTGCAATGGTTTTTTCCCTCGCCATGAACCAGCTAAATGCCCAAACTGTTGTTTAAACTCTTTATTTGATAAAGAAAGCATTGGTTTTAATTTCGGATAGACTTCATCTACTTTTGGTTCCATTTCTTCATGGAAATGGAAATCTTTCCCTTGATTATAAGGACAGACTAACTGACAGATATCGCACCCGTAAATGACATTTCGCATTTTTTTCCGATACTCATTTGGCATTAGCCCTTTGGTTTGGGTCTGATAAGATAAACATCTTTGTGCATTCATCCTGCCATCGCCTAACAAAGCTTTTGTCGGACAAGCTGTCACACAACGAGTACAATCACCACAGCCAAAAACACCTGGTTCATCAGGTTCAAATACGATATTGGTGACAATTTCTCCAAGATACACGAATGAACCGTATTCTTCTGTGATCAGCAACCCATTTCGACCAATAAATCCTAGTCCTGCTCTTTGTGCAACAGCCACATCTACTAATTCTCCAGTATCCACTTGTGGGGCAAACCGCCAAGCTTCTTCTTGTTGCCAGACACTTGCTCTGCTTTGGATAAAAGTAATCAATTGATTGAGACGGTCACGTAAAATATCATGGTAATCGATTCCCCAAGATGCCCGTGCAAATTGTCCTCTTTTTTCATCTTTTGGGACCTCTTCATGGATCTTGGTTGGATAGGCTAAAGCAATAGCGATAATCGATTGTGGGCGATCAAAAGTTTTTTCTAAATATAAACGTTCTTCAATTACTGGATGTTCAAATCCCGAAGTATGTCCAGCGGCTTTTTGTTCTTCTAAAGACTCTTTTAAATAATCAAAGGGTTCTGCCGTCGTAAATCCGATTTTATCAATACCTAAACGTTTGCTTTCTTCAATGATTTCTTCTTTTAAGGTTTTTGTCATCTTTTCCACCTATTCAAATAATTGCTAGCGACTATAAATTCCGTAATAAAGCCGATCTCTTTTTAGCTGGACAAATTGGATCTGTTGATCTGCGATCTTTCGTTCTTCCATCCATCTTTTTCTAGTAGCAAAGATTTCCCAATAGTTGAGAGACAACCATTTTCTTTGGTTATCTAGCGCTTGAAAAAAGTTGAGCGATACTGGCTTAGTATGCAACAATTCATGCAATCGAACCTGTTCTACTGCGGAAAAAGTGGATAAATCTCTGGAATATAATGTTTCTTCGTAGAGATTCTTTTGCTGCGAGTAGGTAAATGTTTGTGGAATATCTCCTGGGCGGGCAATCAAAACCAAACGATTATAGAATGTATTCATTAGTTTACTATTTGCAATAAACGAACTTTTATAATAAGCCGATTGAATTTTTTCAATGACCCCTTCTGTCCCCATTGTGGAAAATAATGCTGGCCATGCCTTGATATTGATTTCATTATTTTGTTTCACTAATACTCCTGGAATAAATCCAACAGAAGAAATCGAGACAAAATAACCAATTCCAGTCTGTTCATCTAATGGCTGAAATTCATCAAAAAGCCATTTCCCCGGATAACGTTCTTCTACATCCGCTTCACTTGGACTTGCTATGAATAATTTAGCCATTTCTGTTTCAAGAAATTGAAGGTCTTGATCTTTATCAGAGCTATCCTGTTGTTCGATCACTTTAAGGATTTCTTCTTTGATTAGTTGTTTATCTTTACGCGTAAAATTCATAGCTTTACCTTCCTTTCTTATCTTTAACTATAACGGAAAACAACAAAAAAAGGTATCCGAAACTAACAAAAAGCAGACGTTTTTTTTATTTTTTTACTTGCAAAATAAGTGAGCCTTCGCTTGATCTCCTTTCCACATAAATCAGGGTAAATGAATCCTCCTGCTTCTTGTTTTTTTAATCTTGATTTTTAGCATAAATAAGCCGAAGAAATCAAAATCTAACGAACTGATTTTGATCTCTTCGGCTGGCTATTTAGCACGCATTCTTTTCTAGTTTTTTTGAATGAAAGTTATTTTGTACCATTTATTTTTCTTGAGTCAACCCATCATGGATCGTTCGGATATTCCAGTCCATCATCTTATAATAAGAATCTCCTGGTTTGCCTTCCTTATCGATAGAGTCTGTATATAATCGATCATAGATAGCTACTCCTGTTTCTTTCGCTACACGTTCCATGCTTCTAGAATCAACACTTGTTTCGACAAACAAAGCGGGTACTGCAGAGTCTCTTACTTGATTGATGATTCGTTTCATTTGTTCAGGAGTTCCTTGACTTTCTGTATTGATTTCCCAGATATAACTTGCTGGGATACCATAAGCTTTGGAAAAATATTTGAAAGCTCCTTCACTCGTTACTAATAATCTTTTATCTTCAGGAATTGTTTGAAAGTTTGTTTTAGCTTTTTCATCCAATTCGCTCAACTTTTCAATATATTTTTTTGCGTTTTCTTCATAGACTGCTTTATTTTCAGCATCTTTTTCTGAAAAAATACGGGTAATTTCTTCTACATACTTCATCCCATTCGATAAATCTAACCAGGCATGAGGGTCAGCTTTACTCTTGGAACTCCCACCTGATAAATAAATGGGTGTTACTTTTTTACTCACTGCAAAATAATCTTTCTCTTCTTTTTTATGTGTGGTTTCCATTAAATTTGTAAACCAGCCATTACCAGTTTCTAGATTTAGCCCATTATATAAAATCACATCGGCATCACTCGCTTTTTTGATGTCTTCTGGTAACACTTCATATTCATGAGGATCTGTTCCTACAGGCACGATACTATGAACAGCTACATGTTCCTTTCCTACTTCTTTTGCCATATCCGCTAAGATAGAGTTGGTTGCTACAACATTCAATGTTTCTTTAGTCGTTTCTTTATTAGCTTCCTGCTTTTCTTGACTGCCACAGCCTACTAACAAAAAGAAACTTGCGAACATTACCCAAAAAATCCGATAGTTATTGGTTTTCATCTCATTACTCCTTTTTTCAAATGATTTGTTTTACATGATCATTCTTTTTACTCGCTTTTTATGACTCGTTTATGAGCAAAAAAGATTCCCTTAGAAGGTGAAAAGCAAAATGCCAACAGAAAGAATAGCGCGCAAGCTAAAACGATGGTTGCACCGGAAGGCCAGTTATAGCTATAACTAAAAAATACCCCCAAGATTGCACTTAATACACCAACTGTTGATGAGATAGCAATCATTTTCACTAAACTATTCGTTAATAGATAAGCTGTAGCAGCTGGTGTGATCAACATCGCAATCACTAAGATCGTCCCTACTGTCTGTAAACTAACCACTGCGACTAACGTCAGGAAAAACATGAGCAAATAGTGGATCAAGGTAATATTTAGCCCATAAGCTTTAGCCATCATCGGATCGAAAGAAGTAATTTTGAGTTCTTTATAGAAAATGAACACAAACAATAACACAATACCGCTAACGATCGCCGTCATCTGCAGGTCGCTTTCTCTCACCGCTAACACATTTCCAAATAATATATGGTACAGATCCGTAGCACTTTGGGCAAAAGAAATCAAAATGACTCCTAATGCAAAGAATGAACTAAAGACGATACCGATTGCTGTATCATTCTTTAATCGACTTCGTTGGGTAACAAAACCAATGAGTCCTGCCGTCAACATGCCGAAGACCGTGGCACCTAAAATATAACTAAAGCCAAACATGTAGGAAATTGCTACTCCTGGTAAGACCGCATGTGAAATAGCATCTCCCATCAACGACATCCCTCGTAAGATGATAAAAGATCCGATCACCCCGGAAGCCAAACCAACGAGCATTGATGTGAGCAATGCATATTGTAAAAACTGGTAGTTCATCATTCCTTCAATAAACGATTGGATCATTTTTCTTTTGCTCCTTTCACTAATTGCCCGATCACTTCACCATAAGCAATCTTCAGATTTTCTGAAGTAAATGTCGTTGCAACAGGTCCGGCAGCGATCAATTGCTGATTCAATAAAATCACTTCATCAAAATATTCTGTTACTTTGTGCAAGTCGTGATGAACAATGATGATCGTTTTACCTGCTGCTTTTAATTCTTTCAATATTGAAAAAATTTTTTTCTCACTTACGGCATCAATCCCTACAAATGGCTCATCAAGAAAAATCCATTCTGCTTGTTGCGCCAATGCGCGGGCAATAAAAACACGTTGTAACTGTCCACCCGACAATTCGCTTATTTGTCGCTTCCCATACGAAGCCATACCGACTTTTTCTAATGCTTGCTGTGCTCGTTCTTTTTCTTTTTTTCCCGGACGTTGTCCCAACCTTAATGATGGATAAGTCCCCAATAAGACCACACCTAACACATCAATTGGAAAAGAGAGATCCAATTCATTTCGTTGTTCAACATAAGCGATTTTTTTACGTGCTTCTTTTAGCAATGAACCGCCAAAAGAAATTTCTCCAGATACTTTGGGAATCAAAGCCAGTATAGCTTTCATAAAAGTTGATTTTCCCGCACCATTTGGACCGATGATCCCAGTGATTTTTTTGGGTTGGATCATTACATCAACTTCGTTTAACGCTAACTTTCCTTGATAAGCAACGGTTAATTGCTGGATATTAATGATCGCTTCTGACACATTCTCCACTCCTTTTAGGTTTACCTAACTTTTTATTTAACTATAGTTTAACTAAAGACGAAAGCATTTTCAAGTATCCCGCATGATTTTTTTTACAAGAAAGGCTCGCAATTTGTGAGAACTTTCTGTAAAATCACATCAAGAGTTTTAAAAGCAAATTGTCTTTATTGATCATTTATTTGTTATTAATGTCTATCATTTATTCGTATTTGCTTGTTTTACTCAAAAATGAAAGGAGTTTTAGTATGGAAGAAGAAAAATTAACTCGAAGCCTTAGTGCCCGTCACATTCAGATGATTGCACTAGGAGGAACGATCGGCGTAGGATTGTTTATGGGTGCTTCCTCAACCATTCGTTGGACAGGTCCCTCAGTAATGGTTGCCTATGCTGTCGCAGGTCTCTTTCTTTATTTGATCATGCGAGCACTTGGCGAAATGCTTTATGTCGATCCTTCAACGGGTTCTTTTGCGAATTATGCTAGTAATTATCTTCATCCTGTCGCTGGTTATTTAACTGCTTGGAGTAACATCTTTCAGTTTATTGTTGTCGGGATCAGTGAAGTCATTGCAGTCGGTGAATATATGAATTATTGGTGGCCTCATCTGCCAACAATCATTCCTGGGATTGTTGTCATCCTCTTTTTGATGCTTGCCAACTTAGCTTCTGTTAAAGCTTTTGGTGAACTAGAATTTTGGTTTTCAATGATTAAAGTCGGCACGATCGTTTTGATGATTCTGGTAGGGCTAGGTGTCATCTTATTTGGCTTAGGAAATCAAGGCCAAGCAGTCGGGATCTCTAATCTTTGGAAAAACGGCGGTTTCTTTACCGGCGGAGTAAAAGGTTTCTTTTTTGCGCTATCCATTGTTGTTGCATCTTATCAAGGAATCGAGCTGATCGGAATGGCCGCTGGAGAAGCTGCAAATCCGAAAAAAACGATCGTTGAAGCTGTTCAATCAACTATTGGACGAATCTTGATTTTTTACATTGGTGCTATTTTTATTATCGTTAGTATCTATCCATGGAATCAATTAGGCACAATAGGTTCCCCATTTGTTCAAACATTTTCTAAAATCGGGATCACATTTGCTGCCGGATTGATCAATTTCGTCGTCTTGACGGCTGCCTTATCTGGGTGTAATTCTGGTATTTTCAGTGCCAGTCGAATGATCTACACCTTAGCAATCAATGGAAAAATGTCGAGGAAATTTTTAAAACTAACCCGTCATGGCGTACCTTTTTATCCAGTCGTAGCGATTTCTAGCGGGATATTGATTGGCCTAGTTTTAAATTACCTGTTACCTTTGTTTGTGAATCATGCAGAAAATATTTTCGTTTTTGTCTATAGTTCCAGTATTTTACCGGGGATGGTTCCTTGGGTAGTTATCTTACTTAGTGAGATCCAATTTAAAAAACAACACCCAAAAGAAATGAGAGATCATCCATTTAAAATGCCATTATCACCTTATACCAATTATCTTACTTTATTATTTTTAGCCATTGTCTTGATTTTTATGTTTATCAATCAAGAAACAAGAATTCCATTGATTATTGGTCTCGTGTTTTTGTGCTACATGACGATTCATTATTTTCTACGTGAACGAAGACTGAAAAGTCGCTAATCTTCATCAAAAAAGCAGGGCTTCCCATCAAATAGGACCCTGCTTTTTTACTCTTTTTTAGTTAAATGCACAAATAGCGTTTTTTATTGTTTGAAACAAATAGAAATTTTTCTATACTAAATCTAAAGTTCCTTGGAATTTAAATTCCATTTGTGGTGGTGGTCCCCAATTTGCTACTCTTTTGTCTTCTGTCCAATAAACATACCCTTGATACTTTCGACCACTTACATATTCAACATACCAATATTTACTTTGTGCAGGTTTCCCACCCCAAGTCGATCCTACTTTCATCCAAACTTGGGCTGAAAAGATTGGACTAACTCTCACTAAATGATTAGATTTAGTAATTTCTACAATATTATCATTGTTCTCAACTACATATATATCTGTTGCAATTTCACTTTCCGTTTCATCTAGGTATATAAATAAATGATCCGTCGTTGTATTTTGTTCTGCTGCAACTGGAACAGCTAATCCAACTAAACAAAATATAAAAATAAGTGGAATTCCTAATCCAAAACTCTTCAGCCTAATTGCCTCCCATTTTTAATAATCATTTTTTTAATCTCATGATTAGAAGATAACTAATTGAATAAAATACAATAAAAAGTAGACCTGAAAGAAATATATCATTAAAAAATGATAAAAAATTCAATGTTCCATCAATCAATGCCTTTATTGTGCCGACAATTATATAGCCTATAAAAGCTGATAATATATTTAAAACTTCATGCTGATTTTTCTTCATACATAAACACTTCCTAAAAAATAATATCTACTCAGATATCATTGTAAATAATAGTATTGATATACAAATCCTCTTACTACAAAAACTCTACCATGTTTAAAATTACCACCAGTTATAACACCTGATATCCCACCTATGGCGGAACCCCAACCAGCGCCTGGGAGTAAACTGCCTAGAGCTCCTATAATTGCTCCAATACCGGCTTTACTTATATTATTCAACCAAGTTTTACTAATATATATATCAACATTCCACTTTCTAGCTTGTCCATGCCACACAATCTTAGTGACACCATTACTTCTTGGTGTGAGCTGCTTTTTAGAAAGAAAAGAAGAATCCAATCTTTTCATTTCAAGAAACGCTTTTAAATTATTGTCTGTTATCGTTACGATTGTGCTGTCCTCTTCTACTTGAACATCGAAATAATCCGAATTTTCTTTATAAAACTCGATTGGATCCGACCTATTATCTACTATTCCACTTGCATAAACATTAGTTCCAAAAGTAACTAGTGGAGTTAATCCCAACAACAAACTAGCTATGCAACAAATAAAATTACTTTTTTTAAACACGACTATCATCTTCTTGTTATTTTTACAAAATCATTTTATAACGAAAACGCTTTCTAATCAAGCGTTTTTTCCGTTTTTTCATTAATTTTCCTATATGTTCAACTTCGTGGGAATTTAAGCGAAGCAATTAGATAAATGATTTTCAACATACTTAAAATAAGCAAGACAAATGATTGATATACGCATTGATAGAAGTTCATTGTAATAGCTAACCACTTAGTCGTTTTTTTGAAAGCTAAGAGGCGCTAGACGGACTTTTTTCAATGTTTACGACTTTCTAAAATTAAGAAAATTTCTCATCGAATAATGCTCCCAATGATTTCTGTGTCAATGGCTTACTCCAAACTACGATATACGTAAACAAACCATTTCAACTCAAAAAAATAAGCTAGTGTCCAATCAATTGATTGGTCGCTAGCTTATTTTTGCTGATCAAGGCATCTTGTCAGTGGCTTAATTCAATTTCAATACGTCTCCAGGATTGAAGAAATAGCTGTCCATCGTCATCCCATTCAATGATAAAAGCTTATCAACTGGTATCCCTGTACGTTCTGCAATCTGGTTGGGACCTTCTCCTTGTTGAACGACAGTAGTAGCAGCTTGTTCATTTGAAGTAGCACTTGCTGTCTGTCCTTCGGTTCCTTGGGTAGCTTGGGTAGCTTGACTGGAAGATTGTGTCGTTGAGTCAGTCGTCTGAGAAACACTAGTTTCCGTTTCACTAGTTGTTTGACTGCTTGACGTTTCTGCTTGTACCGAAGCACTTGTTCGGAGATAGATATCAGAAATTTTAGCTACTTGTTCCGTATAATCTGCTGAAAGTTGGTTGATCCAATTTGCAAGATCTACACCTTCTTTGGTTGGCGCTGCTTGATACGTTGCTTGTAGTTTGCTGATCCCTTCATCAGAAATAGCTTGTAGCGCTCGAGCCTTTTGATTAGCAATCGCAGACAACCCCATCACACCGTTTTGATTGTTCTGAATCTCAGCTTGGTATTCTTCGATCAAACGAGGTGTTTGTTCTTCCAATTTCTTTGTATAATCTGTCATAATCATTTGTAACTGATCCGTCAGTGTGCCTGTTTTCGATTCTTGGGTCGAACTTGCAGTTTCTTTATTTTTTGGTTTCGTTGTGGAAGAGGCTTTTTTTGTGGTTGTTTCGCTTGTTTTTGCGACCGAACTTTCTGCACTCGAACTATTCTTCCCATGGAAATAAAGAGCTGTAACAGCACCTATAAGGACCAAGCAAACAGCAACAGCCGAACCAATTTTGATCAATCGGCGTTGCGTTTCTTTTTTCTGTTGTTGTCTACGAGCCATTCGGACATTGACTCTTTGCTCGTTTTCTTCGTTCATTTCTTTCACCACCCATTAGTATATAAAATAGCGTTCTCAATCCTACTTTAATCCCATTGTAGCAAATAATCATCATTCTGAACATTTTAAACTGTGTTATTTATAAACAAAACTCACCATTTTTGATGATTCCAGGATTCTCCATCGATTTCTCCTTGTAATTGGACTTTTCGTTCTGAAATTTCCAGTAAAAGTTTTTTTGTTTCATGCAACACAGCTTTTGTTTCATAATCTACCGATGTACTTAATTCTTCCAATTGTCGTACAAACCATTCTTCCGCCATTTTATTGCTCCTTTAATTCTTGTAAGATAAATGTGAGGTCTTCAATCTCTTCTTTTTCATTCTCTAAATAGTCGATTAAGAATGCTTGCTTAGTCTGATCTAGTTGTTGTAAAGAATGATTGCTGCTTAGTCGCTCAATAAACCAGTTTATTCGCTTGATCAAGGTCGGTTTGCCTACTAATGTCAGGTATTGTTGATACGCCACTAAACGCTCCCAACGCTTTTCTTCTGTTTGATACATGAATTGCGCCATCACAAATGGAGGTAAAAAAGTCATTTCAAACTTGTGGGCAATCCGCTGATACGGTCTTAATAATTCAGAAATGGTATATTCTTCTTTCCCGCCTGCTTGATATTCTTTTTCAGAAACGCCAGTTGTTACGACAATCCCTAATTCTTTGCCTTTAAGAAATTCGTCAGCGTGTTCCAATACAGTGTCCTCCCATAGTTTTAAATGAGCTGGCGCACTATACCAATACAAAGGGAATTGGAAGATGATCCGGTCATGTGTTTTTAATAATTCAAGTTCTGTATCACGATCAATCGTCCAATCTGGGTAATGTTTTTCCAAATGATGCCAAGTAACCGTTAAATTTTCAGTTGCTTCTTTGAAAAACTGTTGGTTCAATGATGTCTCAATCGTAGGATGACTAACGATAATCAAAGTTCTCATTTCTTGACTCCTCTTCATTCTTGCTATTTCCTAGTTTAGCACAGAACACAAAATGTCATTAGTCTCCTGCCTTATGGTTAGGTAGACCAGGAAACAATCTCTTGTTCTTCTAATTCTTTCTTCAAAGCACCTAATGAAAGGTTTTTGGACGCTTCATTTTTCATCCGTTTCCGATAATTTGTTGCTGTTTCTCCAGTTGTCTTTTTGAACATTCGGCTAAATACAACTAAACTATTAAAACCAACTTGATAAGCGATACTCTCTACTGAATCATCAGTCAACGATAATAAAAATGCTGCTCGGTTGATTCGCACGCCAATCAAATATTCTTTGATACTCGTTCCTAATTGATTTTTAAAGACTCTTGATAGATGACTCCGGTTGACTGACAGTTGTCGAGCAATTTCCTCTACTGTTAAATTTTCTGGATAGTGTTCTTCAATATACTTCACTGTTTCGATTGCTAGTGGCGAAGAGACTTTTTGATTTCCCAAACCGATTTTCCCGCCATCTTTTAGTAATACGGATAAAAAGCGATAAGTCAAAGCCGTCAATTCTAATTCATCTGCTAAACCGTCTTGTGAATAATGAAGACAGTCCAAAATAATATCTATATATGCCGAAATACCTGCAGAAACCATTGTATACTGATCTTCTTTGAATAAGGAACGTTCAATGATCTCTTTCGCTAATGGCCCACCAAAAGACAACCAACAGTAGACCCAAGGCTCTTCACCATCTGCTAAATAAAAAGTAGAATCCCCTGGCCGGATCAAAAACAGATCCCCTTTTTGCAATTGATATTGCTGTTCTTTCACATGGTAAGTTCCTTTACCTTCCATCACGACATGTAACACATAATCTTGTCTGATTGCTGGACCGAAAGAATGATATGGCAAAGTTTTTGAAAATCCACAAAAGTCAAAATAACACCCTTTAGCTAATTCTTGACGTTCTTTTTTTAAAAATATTGCTTGCTCCATCGCTCTCACTCCTTTGTTTTTACTTTACTCTTCTTGTTCTACAACGTGCAACAAAAAGTTAAATATTAGTCACAAAAATATATTCATCAGGAAGCGTTTTCTTGATAAAGTCAATAGTAGAAAAAGAACTTTATTTATTTATTGTAACCGGTTAACTTTTTATTGTATATTTAACAAAGAAGGGATTAGATACTATGAAGAACAAAATGATACAACGGGTTTCTTATGCTTTAGGCGCATTCGGTCATGATACTTTTTATGTTACTCTCAGCACTTATTTTATGGTTTTTGTAACAAGCGAGATGTTTGCAGGTACAGATAAAGCAACTACTGCTCGAATGATCGCTACGGTGACCAGTTTAGTCGTTGGTATTCGTTTAATTGAAATCGTTTTCGATCCATTGATTGGCGGGATTATTGATAATACTCGAACAAAATATGGAAAATTTAAACCATGGCTGGTCATTGGTGGTTTAGTTAGTTCATTCCTTTTGATTTTTCTTTTTACTAATTTCTTTGGCCTTGCTACTCACAATACAACTTTGTTTATCATCCTTTTTACCATTGTTTTTGTATTATTAGATAGTTTTTATTCATTTAAAGATATTGCTTTTTGGTCAATGATTCCAGCTTTAAGTACTGAAACCAAAGAAAGAGAAAAATTCGCGACTTTTGCTCGATTCGGTTCTTCCTTAGGAGCAAATGGGACCACTTTGGTCGTCGTACCAATCGTCACATTTTTCACTTATTTAGTTACTGCTCATCATGTTGAAGGCGCTTCAGGTTGGTTCTGGTTCGGTGTGATTACCGCTGTGATCTCTGGAGGAACTGCAATTATTACAGCTTTAGGAACAAAAGAAGTCGACACGGCGATTCGTCAACAAAATGAAAAAGCAAGCATCAAAGATGTCTTTAAAGCAATTGCCCAAAATGACCAATTAATGTGGTTAGCACTTTCTTACATTGCTTATGCTATTGCCAATGTAGCAACAACTGCCGTTTTATTCTACTTTTTCAAATATGTCTTAGGTCAACCAACTCAATTCTGGATTGTCGGTTTAGTAGCAGCTTTACTTGGACTAGTCGCTGTGCCTTTATTCCCTGCTTTGACACGATTGATTTCTAGACGCTATGTCTATATCGGCGGTATTGCGATGATGATCAGTTCTTACTTCTTCTTCTCTATCGCAGGCACTAGCTTACCGATCGTGATCGTTGGACTTGTTTTATTTTACTTCCCACAACAGTTGATCTTTTTATCTGCTTTGATGACGATCACTGATTCTGTAGAATATGGACAATGGAAAAATGGGATTCGTAACGAAGCTGTGACTTTATCGATTCGCCCACTGCTTGATAAAATTGCAGGTGCTTTATCTAATGGGATCGTTGGGTTTGTCGCAATCGCAGCTGGTATGACTGGAAATGCTTCTGCTGCTGATATTACCAATCATGGGATCATGACTTTTAAAGCGTATGCATTTTATGTTCCTGCAGCATTGATGTTCTTTTCTGCCATCATTTTTGCTTGGAAGATCACTTTGACAGAGAAAAAACATGCGCAAATCGTCAAAGAACTAGAAAATAAATTAGCTTCACATGAAGAACTCGCATCTGAATTAGAAGATGACTTTATCATTCCACAACATTAAGAAAGGAATTATATTATGACGATTACAGAAAAAGACTTTGGTCAGGGGTACCATTTGATCACATTATCCAATACTCACGGACTTAAATTAGCCGTCACTGACTTAGGTGCACGGATCGTTCAACTAACTGCTAATGATCGGGAATTAATTTTAGGGTTTGACTCCGCACAAGAATATTTGACAAAAGATGCTTATATCGGAGCAACGATCGGACGAACAGCAGGTAGGATTGAAAAAGGCCAATTTTCTTTGAATGATCAAACCTATCAATTGAGTGTCGATCCTAAGACGGGGCATTCACTTCACGGAGGTACACCAGGATTTGAACAGAAAAAATGGACGTATCAACTAAGTGAAACAGACGAAGAAAGCTCAGTCACCTTTACTACTACCAGTCCCGACGGAGAACATGGATTTCCTGGAAATCTATCCGTAGAAGTTTGCTATACTTTGACACAAGACAACATTTGGCGTGTTAGAACGCAAGCAATCAGTGATCAGGATACGCTTTTCAATTCGACCAACCACGTGTATTTCAATTTAAGTGGCGATGTAGAAGAATCAATTGATCAGCACACCCTTTGGCTAGACAGTGAGTCTTTCGCCCCATTACGACCTGATAGTATACCAACTGGCGAAAAAGCGAGTGTTGCTCAAACACCTTTTGATTTTCAAACACCTCAAAAACTAGCCACTGTCTTTACTAGTCAATTTGAACAAAAACGACTCGTTGACGGGATCGATCATCCTTTCTTTTTAAATAACCCAGATATAAATCATGTATCGGCTTATTTATTAAGTCCCGATGAACAAATCAAAGTAAGCATCATGACCGATTCACCTAGTGTCGTGATCTTTACTGCTAACTTTGGGCAAGATACCCCAGAAATGCATGGAAAGAAACTAGCCAACCACGGTGGTATCACGTTTGAGACTCAAATCGCTCCCGGAGCAGAACAGTATCCAGCTTTTGGAAATATTCATTTAGCAGCACACACACCATTTGAAACAACTACAGAATTTAAAATCGAGACAAGAGAGGGTATCTAACTATGGAAATCAAACGCAGTTTAAATACAAAATTCGCAGAAATCTTTGGACCTAAAAAAACCACACAATATTTTTCTCCAGGCAGAATCAACTTGATTGGTGAACATACAGATTATAACGGTGGTCATGTTTTCCCTGCCTCCATCACTTATGGCACACAAGGAGTTGCCGCACCTCGTGAGGATAATAAAGTATTGGTCTACTCAACAAACTTTGAAGACGACGGTGTCATCAGCTTTACTTTAGACCAACTTGATTACGACAAACAAGCAGGATGGGCAAACTATGTCAAAGGTATAATCGTTAAACTAAACGAAGCAGGCTACCCAATTGAACATGGTTTTGAACTCTTAGTTGAAGGGACGATCCCGAACGGTGCAGGACTTTCAAGTAGCGCTTCCTTAGAATTGTTAGTCGGTGTTGCCTTAGAAGACTTATTCCATTTATCCATTGATCGACTTGAATTAGTTCAAATTGGTAAAAAAGTAGAAAATGAATTTATCGGTGTCAACTCGGGGATCATGGACCAATTTGCGATTGGCTTTGGCGAATTAGACAAAGCTATTCTACTTGATACAAATACGTTAAAATATGAAATGGTTCCAGTAAAATTAGATGGCTATGCAGTAGTAATCATGAATACAAATAAACGTCGTGAATTAGCTGATTCTAAATATAATGAACGACGTAGTGAATGTGAAGAAGCACTAAAACGTCTCCAACAAAAATTAGCTATTCAAGCATTAGGTGATTTAGACGAAGAAACATTTGAAGCAAACATTGATTTGATTGGTGATGACACATTGATTCGTCGTGCTCGTCATGCAGTTACTGAAAACCAACGAACATTAGAAGCTAAAGCTGAACTGGTACAAGGAAACTTGGCTGCTTTTGGTCAATTATTAAATGCCTCACACGATTCGTTGAGACATGATTATGAAGTAACTGGTATCGAGCTTGATACATTAGTCGATGCAGCTCAAAAACAAGAAGGTGTCCTAGGCGCCCGTATGACAGGAGCTGGCTTCGGTGGCTGTGCGATCGCATTAGTCAAAGAAGAAAATATCCCTAACTTTAAAAACAAGGTCTATGATGAATACTTAGACGTCGTTGGCTACGCCCCAGAATTTTATGTGGCACACATCGGCAATGGTACTACAAAGATTATGGAAGAAAGTGTTTCAGCTTAATCCAATGAAAGAAATGTAAGGTAGTTCAACGTTACGTTTCAAAAGAATAAAGCAAAATTATGATCGTCACTTTTCAAAAAAACAAATAATCATGAAATGCTACCTGAAAATAAGTGTCAAAATAAAGACTGACCGCCAAAAGTTCATTTAAACAACTTTTGGCGGTCGGTCTTTTTGCAGCTAATTTCCTCACCATATCCATTTCAATAAAACATCTGCTATTATTGAAATAAATACGCATGATCCGTTTGATCTTCGATTCGTTTTTGCCATTCAGGATCATGTTTTGGTACAGTGGCTATTTCTTTAAATTTGTATGGTCCTAATTCAAAAAACTGTTGAAGGATCTGATTCACTTGCTCAAATAAAGCTGGACGCTCCATCCTATTTTTGACGGTCAGTTGCTGATCAGCTGTACAAAAAGTCACATTCCCTAATTCTTCAGAAACATTGATCGTCTTGCCCGCTCTACTCAACTGGCGAACTTCTCCTAACATTTCATAGATGTCCTCACCTTCATATCCTTCTAGTAGTGCTAGACTGTCAACTAACGAACCAACAGTCAAATCAGCGATGATTGCTGTTTTCGCTCCTAATTGCAGCGAATAGATCGCAGCATCTACGATACCACAGGCATTACAACCACCTTCTGTTAACTCACTTTTTCTAGTGATTTGTACTTCCATCATTTCTGGGTCACCTTCTTCCTATTATGGATCTGTTTTTTATTCTTCGCGTTCTTTGCTCTTCTTTTCTTCATTTCCAAGCGAGCAGCTTCTCGCAGACAACGTACATGACAATTGACATAAGTTAACACTACTTCATCTGACTCTTGTTCAAATCCCCAAAAAGACATATTCATCCTTCCATTTCTTTTTTGAATGTGTATGGTACAAAAATATTGTGCAACTTCTCTGACAATAAGAAAAATTTTGGCTTATTTCATAGAGTTGACACTTGAATACCATCTATGTATTTTTAGAAGTATTGATAGGCATCTCCAACATCTATCAGACAAATTATTTTCTATAGCATAAGAAAAAATAAAATTTACGTCAATATAAACAAGCAACTATAAAAAAATAAAATGCTCTTATTTATTTTAATTATGAGGTAAATAACTAAAACCCACAGAAATCCACATAGGACTTTTGTGGGTTTCAGCTATTTAGATCAGATAAAAGAAACAGAAGCTATCTGTTGATAATCAACGCATTCTTGTCTCGAACACTTATGACAATTTTTCAACTAGTTCCTCTAATTCATTTAATCGTTGTTCAAACTTAGTCATAGCTGATTCGATATAATCAGCTTTTGTCATGTCGACGCCTGCTTTTTTCATGACTTCAACTGGGTAATCACTATTTCCTGATTTCAAATAAGTAAGGTATTTTTCTAGAGCATCTGGCTCTTGACCCCAAATTTTCTGCGCCAAAGCAGAGGCAGCTGAAAAGCCTGTTGCATATTGATAAACGTAATAATTATAGTAGAAATGTGGGATACGAGACCATTCATATTTGATTTCCGGATCTTTTTCTACCGCTGATCCATAATATTTGGCATTCAATTCCCCATAACTGTCGCTTAGATATTCACTGGTCAAAGGTACACCTTTGGCATCTTCTTCATGCATGAAATGCTCAAATTCTGCAAATTGTGTTTGTCTGAAAATCGTTCCTTTGAATCCATCAAGATAATGATTCAAGACATATGCACGAACACGTGGATCTTGTTCAGTTTCAAGCAAGTATTCTGTCAAAATATTTTCATTAGTTGTTGAAGCAATCTCTGCTAAGAAAATGGAATAATCACCGTAAACAAACGGTTGATTTGAACGAGTAAAGTAACTATGCACACTATGTCCCATTTCATGTACGAGCGTAAATAATTGATCCAACGTATCATGCCAGTTCATTAAAATATAAGGATTGGTATCATAGCTTCCTGAAGAATAAGCGCCACTTCGTTTCCCTTTATTTTCGACCACATCGATCCAACGGTCAGCAAAAGCTTTTTCTACCACTGACAGATATTCTTCCCCCATTGGTGCCAAAGCTTCCAAAGCTTTCTGTTTCGCTTCTTCGTAAGTGAACTTGATAGGAGCTTCTCCTAATACTGGTGTATATAGATCATACATATGCAGTTTTTCTACATTTAAAAGACGTTTGCGTAATTCCATATAGCGATGCAATAGCGGAAGATTTTTATTGACTACTTCAATCAATGTATCATAAACGCTTTCTGGGATATGATTGTTGCTCAAAGAAGCTTCTCTAGCAGAATGATAATGGCGAATTTTTGCTTTGTAATTGTGCCCTTTGATATGGGTACTCAATGTTGAAGCAAACGTATTTTTAAATTGATCATAGACACGATAAAGCCCTTTGAATGCAGCTTCTCTAACTGTACGATCTGTGCTTTCCATCAATTGACCATAGACACCATGAGAAAGCTGGATTTTTTTCCCATCTTCTCCCACGATCGTAGGAAACTCTAGATCGGCATTGTTTAAAACAGCAAATGTATCACTGGAAGCGCCAAAAATTTCTCCTGCTCCAGCTAGTAATGATTCTTGTTCTGCAGATAATATATGCGCACGATTATCCACCATTTGTTTTACGTAATGACGATACAGTTCTAACTTCGGCTCTTGCTCAAAATACTGCCAAATCTGCTCATCCGAAAGTTGAAGGACTTCTGGTTCATACCAAGAGACTGCTTCACTTACTTTAGAAAATAAACTTCCTGCTCTCGCATATAAAGCTTGATAAGTCGTATTTGCTGTATCTTGGTCATTTTTTAAATGAGCATAGACATAAATGAGTTCCACTTTTCGGTAAACATCTAAAACAAATTCAAGCGCATTCAGAAATTCTGTCGCACCCTTTGCTAATGTTCCTTTATATTGATCGGAATTTTTTAATTCTTCTGTTAATTCTTGGTATTTTTCATCAAATTCTTGATCGCTAGAAAAGATTTTGGTGAGATCCCAAGTTAGTTCTTCAGGCAATTCTTCTCGTTTTGGTAATTGGGTCGTTTCACTCATTTAATACACTCCTTTATTGTTTTCACTCTTTTTTTCTAATTCATATTGAAAATAGAAAAATGAATAAGCCTACTAAAATCAGCTACTCTTAATTAGTGTATCATAATTTATTTCTGTTTGACATCAAGAATATCTCCTCACACTCCTGGTAAAGTAATCGGAAAATCTTTTTCTTATCAACCATTAAATAAAGCCAAGTTGTTTTATTTGGTTCAATTTTTTGAAGCCAATTGAGATACTTCCATTGTTTGCTTCTGCCTGCTTGTTCACTGATGATTTCTTCAAATAAAAGACGATAAAAGAAGACTTTTTCTTGAAAATAAAAAAAAATCGACTTTCTGCGTACATCCATGGAGATAAATAAAGTAAATGTTTTTTTCTAAGATAGAATTGTTTTTGTAAATGAATGTATTTAGACTGACGATAGTATAATTTTTTTTGTAACCATTTTTGACAGCCAACATTAGTAAGAACTTTTTGCCGATTTTGATTCTCCATCTGTTTTTCTAATAGACTTACAGGAGATTCACTAAAGAAAGGCCAGCTGATTGTTTCATAGGTTACTGTTCCAGAAAATAATTCTGCCAAATGATAAAACAAATATAATCTTTTTTCTAGCCAATCGATTTTCCATAAATGAGTGCCCATAGTGTCATTGTACATACAAAAGTACTTTTCTCTCGTTTTTAAACGATCATTTTTGAAAAAAGCAGAACCTAAGATCCACCAAACACGATAGTTTTTGCTTAGATATCCTTTTGTTCGTTCTTTCATCCGTTCATAAGCGAGAACTGAACACTGAATTTCTATGGCTAGATTCCCGCAAAGGATATCTGGTCTTTGTCGAAGGGTTGGTAAATAGGCTTCTAAGACAGGCGGATGAGTAACAAATTGTCTACACCACTCAAAAAAATATTTTTTGAGTTGGAGATGCTCCGTTGTTTCTTTCTCACTAAAACCAAAACAATCCTGTAAATTTTTGTGAGCAAAATGTGCTGTTTTTTGCTGCCCAGTTTTTAATATCACTGGTTCCTTACAAGCTGGGCAGAAAAGACTTTGCCGTTTCGTACATGTTGTAGCCAGATATCTTTTTCCATGTTTATCAATCGCAACTATCATAAATTAGCTGCCCCCCTCCTAAAAGAAAATACGCCAAAAAAAGAATCTGATCATTTTCATTGACCAGATTCTTCAAATTGTTTCTTTGATTATTTGCTGCTTACGCAAAATAAAATTTTGTACGTTCCAAAGCATTTCGTTCCATAAGTAATTGCGCATATTCGTTCAATGTTTCAATGGTCCGATCGCTTCTTTCTGCAAACTCTAAAATTCGAGCTACTTCATTCGCGACATCTGTTTGGTTTAAATCTTCCATCCAAAAATGTACGGCTAAATAGTAGATACCATCTAGTAAATACAAATCTGTCCAGGCTGATTCCAACTCGACATCATTGGCTAGTTGAATCATTTGTTCAAAGTCTTCAAAAGCAAAAATCGCTTGGTGTTCTGTTTCATCGGAAATGCGTTCAGTCGTTTCTTCTTCATTATTTAAGATTTGTTGCTGGATAAATTCAGTTACATCATCAGAATCTAAAGAGTCTTCGTCTTCTTGGAGCATTTCTTCATTCGGTAAGTTTTTACTAATAAAAAGTTCTAAACCGTCTCCTTTAGGAAGCACTTGAAATGTAACAGCTTCGCTACTGCGGAACTCATCTTCAATATCAACTTCTTCTAAAATACTGTAGAAAAAATTTTCGATCTCTCTATGGTTACCAAGCAAGTCTAAAAATGAGACGCCTCGCTCTTCTAAATCTTCATGACCGATCATTACTCGGATCGTATTTTCATTAATATGTTCCATTTCCATCTGGCTACACCTCACTTTGCCACAACTATCAATATAACTTCATTGTAGCGAAATAAGCTTAAATGTAAAGAAAAAAAATTACCATTTAAAATCAAAATAAGTTTTTAATTTAACCTTGACATCATTTTTTTCACTTAGCTAAACGTAAAAAAGAGCTTAGGACAAAAAGCCACTCCTAATGCGAGAACGAATAAACGGCATTCAAAAAGTAATCCTTAACAATGAATCGAATTTTTGAGACCAAGTATTTTGGTCTTCTCAAATCTCGCTATCACCCAAAGAGTAAAATTCCTTTGCATGTTACATCTAGTTATATGTACTTTCTATTCTGGTAAAAAAAAACTTAGAAAAACTACAAAAATAGTTTTTCTAAGTTAACGTTTATTTTCTATAATCCAGCCATTAATTGTGCTTGACGCAATTCCAATTGACGTACATCACGTGGTAAGAAACGACGGATTTCATCTTCATTGAAACCAACTTGTAGGCGTTTGTCATCGATCATAATCGGACGACGCAACAATCCAGGGTTATTTTGAACGAGTTCTAACAGTTCTTGCAATGGTAAATCATCAAGATCCATGTTTAGTTTTTGGAAAACTTTTGAACGTGTTGAAATAATTTCTTCTGTGCCATCTTCAGTCATTTGTAAGATTGCCTTTAATTCTGAACTATTTAATGGTTCAGAAAAGATATTTCGTTCAACAAATGGAATTTGATGTTCTTGTAACCACGCACGGGCCTTTCTACAGGAAGTACAACTTGGGGAAGTATATAGTGTTAACAACGTGCACCACTCCTTTTCATGACTAATGTCACTTTTTTGTAACAGAAGATCATTATAATCTTCCATCTGTTTCTATTATACATAATCAACTTTTAAATAGCTAGCTTTTTTCATAATATTTTATCAAAAAAATGAAAGTTATCTAAGATTTATATTCCGTAAAACCAACACTTTACGTTTAGTTAGCAATTAAAAAATGAGAGTTTTCAAATTTAATTCAAATATAACCTGCCATTGAAACAGACTTTAAAGTTGTACTATTATTTTATTACTCACCCCACAAAAAAACGGTTTCTTTGAAAAAATTATGTTTTTTATTTCTGTCTGCTTTATTTTGTTTGCTATTACAACAGTCCTTTTAATTGAACCTAACCCTTATTTTGTCCGCTAATTAAGCACCCTTTTATATTACAATGGTTATAAAATGAAAATCACTACAAAACGCCTTATCGTCATCATCAAGTGTTATTTTATATTTTAATCATTTTCGTTTTTCTGTATTAAAAAAAACATTCTTTATCAAGTAAAATAGGATTATTCTATTAAAATTAGTCAGAATTTCGTTTCATTGAGGATTAATTTATTCATCAGATAATCAAATGATATTCAATTTTACTATTTTAGTGAAAAAAACTGAAACTTAAAAAGCTTATTCTGTCAAGAAAAGCGAAATATAGTAATAAAAACCTTTATTTAACAACGTTTTAACCGGTATTTTTCTGATACAATAGTCGAGGATTTATGAAAAAAATGATGAAAACCGAAAGGCGTGTAGAATTTGATTAAGTCAGTTGTTTTTGACGTTGATGATACGATGTACGATCAACAACAGCCATTTAGAAATGCGGTAAAAAAAGTAGTGCCGCTTGTTTCAGATATAGATATGGGACCATTATATCTCCGGTTCCGTCATCACAGTGATGAAAATTTCCCTAAAGTGATGGCAGGAAAATGGACCTTGGAGTATATGCGTGCACATCGAATCAGCCAATCACTAAAAGACTTAGATTATCCACATATTACTGAAGAAGAAGGTCTTTATTTCCAACAAGTTTATGAAGAAGAATTAGATAATATCTGTCTTCATGAGGAAGTAAAGAAAACATTGGACTTCTTGACTGAAATGAATATCCCTCTCGGAATCATTACCAATGGTCCCACCGATCATCAAACCAAAAAATTGAATCAACTTCAATTAGCAAACTGGATTCCTTCACAGCATATGATCGTTTCGCAAGCAACAGGATTTCAGAAACCAGAAAAAGAGATTTTTCAACTTGCTGAAGAACGTTTCAATCTAACTGCAGAAGAAACTCTATATGTAGGCGATAACTACGACAATGACGTATTAGGTGCTAAAAGAGCTGGTTGGCAAGCGCTTTGGTTTAACCATCGTGAACGAAAAGTTGATGGTCCATTGAACTGTGATATCGAAATCACCTCATTTGATCAATTATTAGAAACGATGAAAGTAATTTTCAGCTAAAGCATCCATGCACAGCTCCTAGCAAAACAAATAACTAAAAAACTCTCGAAACATAATCTTGTTTCGAGAGTTTTTTATTATTGAGTCTTAAGATTTAATTATTTTTTGTTTCAAAATTTTTAGTCTTCCAGGTCTCCGACACTCAGAATCATTCGGATATCATCTTCCGTTAATTTGGTTAATTGGTCTTCATTTCCTTGGATGACTTTTTGGAATAACTCTCTTTTTTCTTGTTGTAACGAATCCATTCGCTCTTCAATCGTTCCTTCTGCAATCATGCGCCAAACTTCGACCACATTTTTTTGTCCGATACGGTGCGCACGTCCTGCCGCTTGTTCTTCAATGGCTGGGTTCCACCATAAATCATACAGAATTACCGTGTCTGCTCCCGTTAAGTTGAGTCCGGTTCCGCCAGCTTTCAATGAAATCAAAAAGACATCTCGTTCTCCTTCATTGAATGCATCTACCATCGTTAAACGATCTTGCGGTTTGGTGCTTCCTCTTAAGTAAAAAGTAGAAATTCCTAATTCTGCTAGTTCTTCTTGTAAGATGGTCAACATACCTGTAAATTGAGAAAACAACAGAACCCGCCGATTGTTTTCTTTGGCTGCGACCAGTAGATCTTTGACTTGTTCTAGCTTTCCTGAGCCACCTTCATAATCCTCCAAGAATAATCTTGGATCACAGCAAATTTGGCGTAATCGTGTCAAACCAGCTAGAATACCGATGCGATTCTTTTTAAAAGCTTCTGAGTCCATAGTAGAAATCTCTTCTCGCATCTGACGTAAATAAGCCAAGTACACGGTTTTTTGCTCTTCTGTCAATGCAGAATAAAGATTCATCTCGGTTTTTTCTGGCAGATCGCTTAACACGGTTTGCTTATCCCTTCGTAACACAAACGGACGAATCATTCGGGCAATTTCTTCAGGTGCCAGCTCTCTAAAGCGGGTCTTATTCGGGAAAAATCCCGGCATAATCGTCGCAAAGAGCGACCATAGTTCTTCCAGATTATTCTCAATTGGCGTCCCACTTAAGGCAAAACGTTGCGGTACACTTAATTCTCGTAGCGCTTGAGCTGTTTTGGTACTACTATTTTTAACCATCTGAGCCTCATCAAGGATCAAATAATTAATCGCATGTTTTTGATAATCTGCTAAATCTTGTCTTAAACTAGCATAAGAAGTGACTCTGATATCTGCCTTACGAGCTAATAGTTCTTCTCGTTCCTTTTTATTCCCGTTGATTACTTGGATGCTCAAAGAAGGAGCAAATTTTTTCACTTCTGCTTGCCAGTTATAGATCAAACTAGCAGGAGCGACGATCAAAGCAGAGAGTTCGCCTTTTTCTTCTTTTTCTGAAAGCAAATAGGCAATTGTCTGAAGGGTTTTTCCTAGACCCATTTCATCTGCTAAAATTCCGCCAAACTGGTAATTTCCTAGCATTTTCAACCATCGAAATCCTTGTTTTTGGTAATCACGCAATTCAGCTTGTAGACCTGCTGGCAAGGATACTTGATATTGTTCAGGTTGTATTAGATCTTGGATCATTTTTTGATAGGAGTCACCAAAAGTTGCTGAACTTCCTGCTAACTTATCTTGAATGATCAATCCTTGGTTTTTAGGCACATGGATCGTTCCAGATTCTGAACGGATCGATTCACGGAATTGTTGCAAGATTTGACTTGTTTGCTGAAACTCTTCGGAATCAAAGGACAATACTTGCCCATTTTCTAACGTATAGAAAGCATCATTTCGCAACAAACTTTGTAAGACCTGATTGATTTCTTGTTCCTCAATCCCAGTCACATCAAAACGAATATCTAACCATGAACTGGTTTCTTCCACTTCGATCTTCGGTTGATGTCGATGTGCATCTAAATACAATTCCCGAAGTTTTTTCCCAAGGCGGACCTCACCAAACTGACGAAAAACGGCTAACTCCGTACGGAAAAAAGTATACAACTCTTCTCCTGTTGGCAATAAACGTTCATAGCCTGTATCATTTCGTTGGTAGCGATACATTTTGAACAAGTCTAATACACGTTGTTCTTGGGCTTTGTCTCTTAATACTTCAGAAGCATTTTCAGCAATAACTTCATGTTTTTTATCTGTTGAAAAAACGACTTCATCATAGACAAAATCAACACGAGCCTGGATCTTGCCTTTCGATTTTCTAAAGAAGAAAATAAATTCCACTGGCACGTCAGCAACTTCTGCTTTCACTTCATCCGCTATGCTCACTTGACCAATTTCAGATAGCAATGGAATGATTTCTTTGAATAATGAGGATAGTTCTTGCTTAAGAAACAATACTTCTGGTTTCTCAAATCTTCTCATAAGCTGTTTCCAAGTTAAATAGACTGCTTGTTGACGTTTTGTTAATGAATAAAATGTTCCTTGGATCATTCCCCATTGATAATGAGTAAAGAATAATTCAAAATCATTCAGTGCACTTAATTGATAAGCCTCTTCTTTTTTTGTTACTTCAAATTCTAAGGAAGGCTCATTATTCGAAAATCGGACTCCTTGATAATTCACTTCTCCGATCTTCATTTGGAGTTTCGTCGTTTGGTTCATTTGTTCTAACAATGTTTTTGCTTGTTCGATCGGTAATAACAAATAGCGTTTATCTAATTTCCCTTTAACTTGTAGGCCGTTTGCACCTAAAAGAAGTTGCGTTTGGGCACACTCAGCTAACGTTTTTAAGATTACTTGATCTTCTCCTTGAAAAGCTCGTTGATCTAGATGGAACTGGTATTGTTTATTCACAGTGTAACGTTCATTTTCCATATAGGAATGTAAAAAATCAAAAATGTTTTTAACGATATACGTTTTCTTTGGCTGATCTAAATAGCCAATCCGCAAATAAACGGCTAAAATAGCTAATTCCGGATGATAATGATTGGTCTCAATCGTTTCTACTTGATATTCCACAATCAATGGTTGCGTCCGTGGTGAATTTTTTTTGACAGTTAGTCTTGAAAAACCTTTCGTTAAAATTTCACCTTCGCTACTTTTTTTGACTGGTTCTAACGTAGGTTGATCTGCCTTGATTATTCGTGAAAGATTCTTAGAGCGCAAGTACAGTTCGACTGCCACTGTATGCTTACAATAATGATGTTCTTCCCAATAAGGGCATTGGCAGAAATCGACTTCTTTGGCTGTCCCATCTAAATCGACCATATACAATTCACTGCCTAAGACTTCCGCATGCCAAACTTTTTCTTCTTGGTCAGGGACAACCGATAATACCCGTCCTTCTTGCAGATATTGACGTCCTCTTGCAATGACTTTTTCTGGAATGCTCCATTTCATCAGTTAATCCCCCTCTTATCCAAGATGATAGCGTACTTTACTTTGTCCGCTACCTTCTGTTTCGATTCTGATTTGTTGTACTACTCGTTCTTTTAATTCTCTCACATGGCTGATGATCCCGATCATACGACCTTCACTTTCAATTGTTTCTAATGCTTCAATCGCCATTTCAAGTGCTTCTTCATCTAACGATCCAAATCCTTCATCAATGAATAACGCTTCGATCAACACACCACCGGCTTGTGTCTGGATCACTTCAGCTAAAGCCAACGCTAAGGATAAAGCTGCAATAAAACTTTCGCCACCAGATAGCGTATGAGCCCCACGTGTCAGACCTGCTTCATCATCATAGATATTGATCTCCAACCCTGTTTTCCCACGGTAACTTCCCACTTCATCTGCAAGCTCAAATTGGTAACGATTTTTCGTCAGACGTTGCAATCGCACATTTGCCACTTGTAGTACTTCTTGTAAATACACTTGTAGTACGTATCTTTCCAAGCTGGTTTTTCTAGGGTTTTCCCCATTCATCGTTTGCGATAATTGTTGTAGTTGGATCAATTCATCTAATTGTTCTTGACTCGCTTGATAAATCGAAGAAAATTCTTCGATGATTTGCTGATTCTGCTGTTCTTGCTCTTGCAAGTGATAACAATGTTCCTGTTGTGTTTGAACCGCAGCTTTTAGCTCATCTAGTTGTTGCTCCAATTGTTCTAAATCAGGAAGTGTTTCAGCTAAAGCAACATGGTTCAACTGGCTTAAGCGGTCTTCAACGATTAATCGTTCTTTCTCATATGCGTTGACCAGTTGACTCTTCTCTTGGTATTCAACTGTTTGTTTAGCAAATGCCAATACCTCATCTGCTTCTTTAAAGTAAGCTTGCTCTTTTATTTTTGCTGAAATTTGCTCTTGGATACGCTGAATTTTATTTTCAATTTTTGCCTGTTGCTCATGAATATTAGCCATTTGCGCTTTTAACAAACTGATTTCTTGAGAAAAACGAAGTTCTTTTGTTTTTTCTTCTGCTAACCATTGGGCTTTCATCGCAACATTTTCTTCTAATTGGTTGACATCCTCAATCAAAGTCTGAGTATTTTGTCCTTCTAACTGTTTCGTCAAGGTAACAAGCTCCCCTTGTACTTGTTGGAGCTCTTCTTTGTTTTGGCTGATTTGTTCGGTGATCTTCTTTCGCTGATCTTCGATAAGACTTAAACGTTCAGTTAGTGTTTGAGTAGCGATTTTTGCCTGTGTGATGGCCTCTGCACGCGAATCCAAATCATGCTGGATTTTTTCTAAGGATACAAGAGGATCATCTGCTATGGCAAATTTAAACGATTGCTGGATCAAATGTTGTAATCGTTCTTTGCTTTTTTGGATCTCTACTTGTTTTTCTGTTCCGAAGTTTTCCAAGTCAGCTATTTTTTGTTCTATTTGTGCTTTTTCTGCTTCACTACGCCCTATTTCTTGATTGATTTGTTCAAGGTTTGTTTCTGCCTCGGCTAAATTTGCTTCCAGTTGGACAAATTCTTCTTGATTAGGCAATACATGCTCATTTTGTTGTTTAGGATGTTCAATTGAACCACAAACTGGACAAGGTTGCCCCGGTAATAGTAACAATTGCAACTTCGCAATTTGTTGGCTTGCCCATTGACTCTTTAAATGATCAACTTGATTGTTTTGCTTACTTAATGTTACTTGTTGGGCTTGAAGTTGTTTGATCAGTTCGGACAACTTGGTTTGATTCACCTGTAACTGTTCTGCATTCTGGTGATTTTCTGTAAGGATAGTTTGGTACTTTTCTTGCTCATGCCGAAGTTGTTCGTAACACAATTGATCACTGTGCAAGCGATCTTGGTCAAGCAGCTGTTCGGCTAGTCTTTGTTCTTCTTCTTTTAACTGGACTTGTTCTTGAAGAATTTTTTGTTCTTTTTCTTCTGCTTTTTTCTTTGCCTTTTGTAATTCTTCACTTTCATTTTGCTTTTTTTGCCATTCTTCCGCAATTGGGATCAATGACTTCATGACTTGTAATCGATTCGCTGCATGTTCCATTTCTTGTTGGGCATTTTTTCGTTCAGGTTCATCTTTACGCCACTGTGCATACGCTTGTTCTTGTTGCACGAATGTTTCAGAACAAGTCTGTTCTTTATCAATCAGTTCTGCTTGTTCTTTCTGGTATTCTTGGCTTCGTGTCAACGTATCGACCAGTCGTTCAGCAAATTCATAATGAGTGATCCATTGTTTTATTTCATTGATTTCACTTTCTTGCTGGATCAATTCTGCATGTTTTTGCTCTAATTTTTGCTTTTCTTCCTGACGTGTTTGCAATGTTTGCGAATGATAATAGGTATCTTCTAATTGCTTTTGTTGTTCTTGTAAATGAACCAGTTTATTTTTTTCTTGGAGAAGTCTTTCTTGTAATATTGTTTGCTCTGCCTGCCAATAAGTGAATAACGCATCGAAACTTAAGGTTTCAGGAACCGTTCCTGTGTCCAAAGGGATAAACCGTTTTTGCAGCAAACTCAATTCTTGCTCAAGATGATCTAATTTTTTTTGATGTTCTTTGGCTTTTTCTTTCAATTGTTCATTAAGTTGTTGGAAAAATTGCGTGCCAAACAAATTACGTAAGACAATTTCTTTCTCACTACTTGATGAAATTAAAAAATTACGAAATTCTCCTTGAGGTAGTAAAACGATCTGAGAAAACTGTTTCGCATCCAGATTCATTAATTCTTTGATTAATTGATCCACTTCACTACGTTTCGTGTATTGGCGCATTTCTTTGCCCGCTTCATCAAAGATCGTCAAAGAAACTTTTGCTGCTTGCTTTCGATTGCCTTCACCTTTACGTTTGGCCAAGAGTTGTTCTGGCTTACGTTCAATCTCATAATTCAGCCGCTGATGCTCAAATGAAAAAAAGACACACGTTTCTTCTTCAGGCGTAGCAAAAAGAGACCGCATTTCTTTACCAGTCCTGATTCTGCCAGAAGTTTCACCAAACAATGCATAAGTCATTCCATCAAAAAGAGTCGTTTTTCCTGCACCTGTTTTTCCAGTAATCAAAAATAGTGGTGCTTCGGTCAATTTCGCAAAATCAATTGTCTCGTCAATAAAAGGACCAAAATTTTTTAGTCGTAATTTCTTGGGTTTCATTGCTGATCATTCCTGTCCGTGAGTTCTTGTAGCGTTTCTTTTAACCAGATTTCCTGCTTGTTCGTCAACTGTTCCTTGGTCATTTCTTTGAAAAAGCCTTGTGCGATCTTATGTGGATCCTTTGTCATCATCTTTTTTTGTTTTCCCAGTTTCAGTTCTACTCGACCGTTTGAACGTTCCACACCAAGTATCCGTGGATAGATTTTTCTTAATTGATTCATCATGTTAGGGATAATTGTTCGATCTTCCAAATAAATTTGGAGATAATTTTCACGATTGATCGTCTGATAAAAATCTGGATTCAACAGCTCTTTAAAACTTGCTGTTATTTCTTCAATATCATATAACGGGGTCAGTTCTCGAAAATTCAAAGAGACGTTCTCTTCTAAATCTACGATCCAGACACCTTTTTTTTGATTGATTTCTGACAATGAAAATTTTAAAGGCGACCCACTGTAACGGGCATTTTTTTGATTCAATGCTGCTTGATTGTGGAGGTGTCCTAATGCGACATAATCAAATGGTTCAAGTAAATCTCCTGGAACAGCATCTAATCCGCCTACTTCAATTTTGGTTTCTGAATCTGATTTCATACTCCCGGTCACAAAAAAGTGACTCACTAATACTTGTTTTTTCGTTGAGTCAAACTGCGTTTTCATTTTCTCAATGACTTTTTCCATTGCTTGTTGAATGGTGCGTATCTGCTCATCTTCAAAATATATCCTCGCTGAGATTGGTTCAAAATAAGGCAAAAGGAAAAATTGCGTATCCTTGAATATGATTGGTTGAAAGGCTTCTGCCAATCTAGTTTGTAAATAATAATCGGACTGACTGAACCAAGGTGTTCCTGTCGAAAGACGAATACCGCTATCATGATTTCCGGATATCGCAAAAATCGGAAATTCTTCCCGTAGATTCCATTCGACCATCAATTGATTGAACACTTCAATGGCATCCACTGACGGAACACTTCGATCATAAAGATCTCCTGCAATCACGATTGCATCAACATTTTCTTCTTTTGCAATTGCTAAGATCTGGGTTAAAACATGCTCTTGTTCCTTGATTCGATCGTATCCTTGTAGTTTTTTTCCAATATGCCAATCAGCTGTATGTAAAAAACGCATCTCATCACCTCAAAAAATGTCCTTCTAATTATTATAACACTTCCCCTCATTACATGATACCTAGGATCATTACGGACTAAAACAAATAGGCAATGAAAAAAAGTTGCTGATTCCGTATAAACATAGATAATCCCATGCTTAGAAAGAATCGCAACTTTTATCATTACCTTGCGCTTTGATTTTTATTGAAAAAGAATCATTTACTTTTTATTTTTGATTTCATATTTAAAGTCAGGATTGACTTCTTTGTCTAGTTGATCGAAAGCGGCTTGTGTTCTACGTTCGATTTCTGCCATTCCTTCTTTGTCTGTTTTTTTGATATCAGACAAATCGATTGGTTCACCAAAACGCACAACCACACGTTTTCGCTTGAATAAGTCACCCAAAGTCAATGGTCCTTGGTAGACAGCAGGAACGATTTTTGCTTTTGACATTTTAGAAATCAATGCCATTCCGCCTTTTAATTCCGTTGCATGTCTTGTTCCACTTGGGAACATAATCAAACCTAAATGAGTAGATTTTAAAATTTTAACTGGCGTTTTGATGACACTAGGTCCTGGATTTTCTCTTTTTACTGGAAACGCATGGGCATGTGTCAAAATAAAGCGTAATACTGGATTTTTGAATAATTCTTCTTTTGCCATAAAGCTAAATTCTTTAGGCGAAGCTGCTACAGCAAGATATAAAGGATCCCACCAAGTTCGATGTGGCGCTACCAAAATATAATTCTCATCTTGTGGTAAAACTTCTTTATTTTCATATCGGGCATTGCCGTTGATCACTGCTAAGATCACTCGGACTAGCCCTCTCATAAATCGATAGAACATAGTCTCTTCCTTTCTAGGTGTATGGTCATAGTATGCCTAAATTTAGGAAACTTTACAAGGTACCTTGGTTCTTTTTTATAAAAATAGTATAATACAATCACTTAGTTTTTTCATTTTGGAGGGAACCCATGCTTCACGAAGATGAACGGATCGATCAATTATATGCAAATGATATTAAAATCATTCAAAGTCCTCACGTTTTTTCTTTTTCACTAGATGCTGTTTTACTTGCTCATTTTGCACGTGTACCGAAAAAAGGACAAATCGTTGACCTCTGTGCAGGGAATGGTGCAGTCGGTCTTTTTTTAAGCAAACGAACGAATGCGTTGATTGATGGCATCGAAATTCAACCACGTTTAGCGGATATGGCAAGACGTAGTATCCAATTAAACGAGCTAACACACCAAATGACCATCCATACGCTTGATTTAAAAGAAAGTTTATCCGTTGTTCGTCATAATTCATGTGATTTAGTCGTCTGTAATCCCCCTTATTTTAAGGGATTACCAACCAATAAAAAAAATCCGAATGAGCATTTAGCGATTGCTCGACATGAAATCCATACTACCCTTGAAGATGTGATCCAAATTTCTAGTAAATTATTAAAAACCAATGGACGCTTTGCAATGGTCCATCGCCCAGACCGCTTTTTAGAAATTATTCAGTTACTAGAAAAACACCGTATCGCCCCTAAAAAAATTCAATTCGTTTATCCAAAAATGGGGAAAGAGGCAAATATTTTGTTGATCGAAGGAATCAAAGAAGGCAAATTAGATGGATTTAAAGTTGCTTCACCGTTGATCACATACATGCCTGATGGTAGCTATACAAATGAAATCCGAGAAATTCTTTATGGCCAGTGAGCATTATTTTTATGTCTTAGCTTGTAAAGATGGCACGTTTTACGGTGGCTATACGACGGATCTTTCAAGAAGATTAGCAGAACATAATCATGGGACAGGAGCTAAATATACCCGATTACAAAAAAGGCGCCCCGTCAAAATGATCCATGCTGAGGTGTTTGCAACTAGGAGTGACGCAACAAAAGCCGAAGCAGCCTTTAAAAAACTCACGCGCACTCAAAAAGAACGGTATTTAAAGACACAGCCCTCTCACATGTTGCCAGAACAATAATTTGGGTCAATATTACTGGGGCTGAATCGACCTTTTAAGGGAATGTACGAGAACTAAACAAAAACACAAAAATTAGTTTTTTGGCTGTTGATTGTTACCTACTTCAAACAATTGAAAAGACATCTGAGATCCTTTCAAATGAGTTAAGCTCTCATTGATAGAGGAAAATCGGCTCTATAATTTATTGGACTGATGATGTATCGAGGTTGCTTACGAAAGCTTCCAGAAGAATCCCTATATAAAGACAATCAAACGTGTAGCTTACGGATTTAAATCATTTGAGAACATGAATATTAGAATCTTTTTGAGCAATCGATTAATTAACGTGAAATAACAAAAAATACGGATCAGAATAAGGTTCATTCTGATCCGTATTTAAATTTATACCACTCATCGGTTCTTATTGACAAAGAATTAAAATAATGTTGAGGCGTTTTATGGATTTGATGATTTTTACATAAAGTTACAACCAAAAATCAAAAATTATTAGCAGTTATGAGTTTAAAACGATACTTTGTGAAAATATCGGCAGCATTTAAAGGTAACGTGATAAATTGAAATAGGAAGTATGGTGTCAAAGTAATTTAAGGAGGTGAAGAATAATGAAAAAAGTGATACTAAAAGGCTTAATTTTAACTACATACATGGTAATGACGTGTTCAATGATTATTATAGGTGAAGTTGCTTTTGCCAGTGAAAACACTATGGCTGGTACTGAAGAAGTTATAGCCGAACCCACTAATAATATACAGTATGACATGTCAGGATTAATGATACATAGTAGCGCCAGCACGCTTAATTTTTCTGAGTATGTTTATATGCAAAACAAACCATATGGATCAAGTCGTTGGATTCCAAGCTTGACAAAAATTTGGCAAGTTAAATATAAAGACGGAAAAAAATACCAAGGCTATGTGAAGTGGACGGGTAAGTATAAAAACGGCACGCATATTGGTGCATATTATCAATACACTGGCGTATTAACTTTATAGGAAAGGTAAAGTTATGATTCTTGTATAAACGAAAGGTGACAGTATATTGAAATTAAAAACGATTCGTTCTATTAGAATAGTCAAAGTAATACAGTTCTTACTTAGTTTTTCTTCTGTCTACTTACTAATAAAAGGATCTAAGTATGTATTTTTAATACCATTATTATTTGGTTTTCTCTTGGAACTAATACTTCCAAAAGAATATGGTGGTGGACTAGTTAAAAATAAAAAGAATGTATTTATAAATTCAGAAAAAATTTGGATTGAACCACTGATTGAAATTATACTTTTGATTTTATTTATTATTTTTTCAACTATTAATTGACCTAGGAAGAAGATGTTTCATCTCAAAGATTCTATCTTATTCTTCTCCTTATTAAAAAAACTTCCAGAAGCGCTGGATGATCGCTTTCGAGCGAAACTTCAAAACCTTCTTTCTTATGAAGAAGGAATTACCAATGCACTGATTTACCCTTACTCTAATGGAAAAATAGAAGCAAAGAATCCCCACATAAAGACAGTCAAACATGTAGCTTACGGACTTAAATCATTTGAGAACATGAATATTAGAGTCTTTTTGAGCAATCAATTAATTAACGTGAAATAACAAAAAATCCGGGTCAGAATGAGGTTCATTCTGACCCGGATTTGATTTTATACCACTTATCAGTCCTTATTGACAAAGAGCTGGAAAATCAAGATGTCTTATCTCTTATTCAACTATTCCGTACTACCATTTCCATTAGCAGAACTAGCTACACTACCACTATTAGTATTCGTATCATTTTGGGTTGATTCACTTGAAACAGTTTTCTTCGTTTTATCTTTCCCTAATAAAGTTTCACTTACTAAATGGATATAGTGTTTCATTCCTTCTGGATTTGGATGTACTTGGTCATCATAAAACCAATCATTGTGGCTATTACTATAATCATACCAGTCGATCAATGTAAGATTATCGTATTTTTTAGCCATTTGTGCTAACAAGGCATTCACATCGTTTTGCCAACGTTTTGTAGGAACGCGGACATTTACCCAGTAAACTTTACGATCTCCTAAGGCACTCATGATGCTATCAAATTGCGATTCAGAAAAGGCTCCATTTGTTCCTAAGCCAATCAAAACCGTGTCTTTCAATAGGTTTTGTTTTTTCAGTTCTTCAATATATGGCTCACTCGCATATAATTGTCGACCAACGTCTCCATCAACAACAACTTTAGGATATAACTCCTTCAAATCAGTCGCTGCATCTAACATGACTGAGTCCCCAAATGCTGTCAATTCTAATTTCTGCGCTTTCTTTCCTTGTTTAGCTGTTAGCCCATATTTATCAAGAACTGCTTGATCAACGGTGTTGGAATTATTATCTTCATTTTTCTGGCTTTCCTCCGCCAATCTTTTACTTTCAGCAATTTGTGCTTGTAATTTTTTTTGATCCGCAGTCACTGAATTCTTAGGTGCTGTAACAAAACCAACAAGAGCGATCAACACCATCAATGTTCCCGGAATGACCCAAGGTTTTTGCTTGCTGATAATCGGCTTAGTGAACCAGCCTTTGACTACTTGAATCGTTTGTCCATAATCGAATCGTGCCAAAGGACGTTCAATGTAGCGATAAGAAAGTTCGCTAATGATCAGGATCAATGAAATCTCGATCAATGTATGAAGCAAAACATGATCCGCAATATTCGCAACTTTTGCTTCATAAAAAATCATGACTGGAAATTGATACAGATAGATGCCGTAACTTCGTTTACCGATCCAAGAAAACACGGGATTGGTTAACCATTTGTTCACACTTGCGCCTGGATGCGCTGTTACCGCAACTAAAACGACACAGAAGAGACTAACTAACAGCATGCCCCCATAATAGACAAAACTATAATGATCATCTAACAAGAAAAAGAAGAGGATCAATGCGATCAGTGAAATCAATCCGGCTAGATTCAACACCCGTTTTGCTTGCTTTGGAATATTTTTTTTCAATCGGGTACTTGGCCAGACAAAAGCCAAAGCACTTCCTAACCAAATTGAAAACAATCGCGTATCTGTTCCATAATATACTCGAGTTGGATCGCCGCCTGGCGTAAACAGGATCATCATGAGGATCGCAGAAATAAGTGATCCTCCTAAGACTGTATAAACGATCCACTTCTTTTTACGTACAAAAACCATTAACAAAACAAAAAGAATGGGCCAAACTAAGTAGTTTTGACCTTCCACCGCCAATGACCAAATATGGGTAAACGGTGATTCATTGGCAAATCGATCAAAATAAGACAAACCATTTTTTATTTGCCACCAGTTGTTGACATACAATAAACTACTAACGACTGTTCCTCGTAAGTTATTCAATAACCCTCGTTGAAATAACGTAATATAAGCAGATGCAGTGATTAGTAAAAACACTAATCCTGGATATAACCTTTTCATTCGTCGGACATAAAACTGCCAAATATTGATTTTGCCATTTTGTTCCCATTCTTGCCGTAATAAATCAGTGATCAAATAGCCTGATACAACAAAAAATATCGGGACGCCCAAATAACCACCCTTCAAACTTGTAGGGAGCAAATGGTACAAAATCACTCCTACTACTGCCAAAGAACGAATACCGTCAAAACCAGTAATGTAGCGACTATTTTTTAACCTTTTTTGTTTTTCCATTCAATATTCCAACTTTTCATAAACTTTTTTCATTTGTAATATACGTGTATTGTACAAAAATAGCAAGAAAAATTCATGTGATTTTCGCTATCATTTCTATCTTCCCATAAAACTTTGAAAAAAAGAATAACTTTTTCCGCAACTTTAATAAAAATTCAACTATGAACAACGTATAACTAAAAATAACCTTGAAGTCTCAGTAAGATTACATCTAACTGAAAGAATCACTTTACTAAGATCGTTACGACAAATTTAGCAAAATGAAGGGTGAAAATCTCAAAACAGGATAAACTGTTTGAAGATTCTCACCCTCCAGATACAAATCAAGCTACACAATGCCCAACTTTATCAAACGATTTGTAGAATAAAGTTGTTTCCAGCCACACTGATCGATTCATTTATTTGGATATGTCACTTTTTCTGTCAATAAGTTGCACTTGCACTAAACGCCCTCTTCATAAAACCGACCAAGAATTTGGACATTTTCGGCGATACTGACAAACGCTTGTGGATCAGAAGCTTTCATCGCTTCTCTTAACAAAGGCAACTCATAGCGTGTAACGATCGTCATCAACACCGTTTGTTTATCGTGCTTGTAAGCTCCTTCTGCCTCATTGATGATCGTGATTCCACGACGCATACAGTTTTGGATTTCATTGACTACTCGTTCGGGATGCTTCGTTACGATCATCACTTGCATTTTCTTTTGTTTCGTATACATCACGTCGGTTACTTTCCCACTGACAAAGATCGAAAGTGCGCTATAAAACATGTATTGCCAGCCAAAAAGGATACCAGCTACGAAAACGATCAATGCATTGAAGTAAATCGAAATTGAACCAATCGATTTTCCTGTCTTTTTACGAATAGTGATACTGACGATATCCAAACCACCTGAGGATAAGCCATTTCTTAAGGCTAACCCGATCCCTAACCCCATCACAGCTCCCCCAAAAATCGCGCAGATGATTGGATCAGTTGAAAGAACCGTTAGAGGAAGGATATGGATACAAAGTGACGTCAATGTCACGGTGATAAATGTAAAAATCGTAAACTTCTTACCGATCTTCACCCAAGCAAGAACAAATAAAGGAATATTCAATAAGTATAAAGTCGTTGAGACGGGTACTTCGAATCCAATCAACGATTTAGATAAAGTAGTCAGTATTTGTGCCAAGCCAGTGATTCCGCTTGAATAAATATGTCCTGGTTGATAAAAAAAGTTTAGTGCTACTGATGCAATCAATGCATAAACGATAGATACCGAAAGCTTGGTCGTATAATCATGATGCGCCCAATTTTCGAAAGTTTTTTTCATTGCTTTGTATTTCCGGTTACGATCTCGTAATTTTCATATGAATTCGTATGAAGAGACAATCATTGGCTGGAAGTCAATTTCTCTCTTTTCCCGGAATTTCCTTTCTTAATTTTAATTTGGATAGTGAGTAAAGATACGTAGTATATAATGAAAGAACGAACGATTACGTTCAGTGACTACTCTATAATGATCCATCATTACACTAACCAAAAGAAGGATTCATTCTTCGCCTATCGCATCACTAAACGTAGCATCCATTGAAAATATGGGTTAAAACTCAACTGACATTATACGCTATGGCTTAATTATAAATCGTTTTGGAATTAAATCAAGACAACATAAACAAGTACGAGAGTCTTTTTACACCTAGTCCAGACTCCCGTACTTATTATTTATAAAACGATCAATGGAATTGAGTTACTAGTCTTTTGTTCAATACGAATAAACTTAGTCCATGCTGGTTACATCAATATTCAAGTCAAATAATTGGGCATCTGATACCGTACTTGGTGCATCACTCATGACATCTGCTGCTCTACCATTTTTAGGGAAAGCAATAACTTCACGAATGTTTTCTTCACCAGCAAGTAACATCACAAAACGGTCCAAGCCAAGAGCAATACCGCCATGTGGTGGGAACCCATAATCCAATGCAGTTAATAGGAAACCAAATTGTTCCTCCATTTGTTCCTTCGTAAAGCCTAAAGTTTCTAAGACTTTTTCTTGGATTTCACGAGTATGGATCCGGATTGAACCACCGCCTAGCTCATAGCCATTCAATACGATATCATATGCTTCTGCATAGACACTAGCTGGATCTGTACTCAAGCGTTCAAGATCTTCTTCTTTTGGCATCGTAAATGGATGATGAGCGGATACGTAGCGTCCTTCTTCTGCAGAATATTCAAATTGTGGCCATTCTGTGATCCACAAGAAATTGAATTTTGATTCATCAATTAAGCCTAATTCTTTTCCTAAGCGTGTACGGATTGCACCTAGTGTTGCAGCTACGATTTCTTTTGTATCCGCACCAAATAATAAAATGTCTCCAACTTCAGCGTTTGTCGCTTGAACGATTGCTTCTGTTGCATCTCCCATAAATTTAGCGATTGGACCTTTCAAGCCGTCCTCTTCTACTTTTAGCCAAGCTAATCCCTTCGCACCAAATTGGCTAGCGTATTGCCCAAGAGTATCTAAATCTTTACGAGAGTAGTTGCTTGAAGCATTTTTAGCATTTAAAACTTTGACGACGCCACCTTTTTCAAGAGCCATTTGGAAGACTTTGAAATCAACATCTTTGACGATTTCACTTAAGTCGATCAACTCCATCTCAAAACGTGTATCTGGTTTATCACTACCGTAGCGATTCATTGCTTCGTCATACGTCATGCGAGGAAACGGTAAAGTAACGTCGATTCCACGAACATCTTTCATCACTTTCGCAATCAAGCCTTCGGTATAATCTTGGATTTCTTCTGCCGTCAAGAATGTCGTTTCAATATCTACTTGAGTAAATTCTGGCTGACGATCACCACGAAGATCTTCGTCACGGAAACAACGAACGATTTGGTAGTAACGATCAAATCCTGCGTTCATCAATAATTGTTTAAACAACTGAGGTGATTGAGGTAACGCATAGAAGTGCCCTGGGTAAACACGCGAAGGAACAAGATAGTCACGAGCCCCTTCTGGCGTTGATTTTCCTAAATAAGGTGTTTCGATATCCATGAAATCATTATCATCTAAATAATGACGGATTGCTTTCGTTGTTTCATTTCTCATTTTGATATTTTTCGTCATTTTTGGACGACGCAAATCTAAATAACGATATTTCATACGGATCTCGTCTCCGACTGTTTGATCGTCTTCAATCAAAAACGGTGGTGTTTTTGCTTTGTTCAAGATAACAATTTCGTTTGCGAATACTTCATATTCACCAGTGACCATTTTAGGGTTGATGGCTAGCTCCTCACGTTTACGAACCACACCAGTGATTTCAATCACGTATTCACTCCGACATTTATCCGCGATTTCCCATGCTTCTTTATTGACTTCAGGATTGAAAACGATTTGGACGATTCCTTCTCGGTCACGTAAATCAATAAAGATTACTCCCCCTAGGTCTCTTCGCTTTTGTACCCACCCTTTTAATGTAACAGTTTGATCTAGTTCTTTTGCTGAAATCAAACCGCAATAAGTTGTTCTTTGTGCCATTTTTCTTTTTCCTCCTACTCGAATAAAGTCATTTCATCATAGACTTCATCAAAATGTTCATAAACTTCTGTTAAACTAAAGCTTTTTTCTTTTCTATTAGCCATTGATTTGACTGTGACCGTTTGGTTTTCCAGCTCATCTCCGCCAATAACTAACACTAACTTAGCATTCGCTTTATCAGCCGTTTTGAATTGTGCTTTTGCTTTACGATCCATAAAATCACGATCAGCTGAAAACCCAAAATTGCGGATCGTTTGCACCAGTTTCAATGCTTCGATATTCGTTTCTTCGCCTAAAGCCACGACATAAGCATCTAATTCATTAAATGCCGGAATCACGACTTCTTCTGCTTCCATTGTTAACAGCAAGCGTTCGATCCCCATCGCAAAACCAAAACCGGGTGTTTGAGGTCCGCCTAGTTCTTCAACCAAATTATCGTAACGTCCACCTGCACAAATCGTCGCTTGTGCGCCCATCTTTGGTGCATCACTCATAATCTCAAAGATTGTATGTGTATAGTAATCCAACCCTCGAACCATCGTGCTATCGATTTCGTAAGGTATATTAAGTGCATCCAACATAGCAACGACCATATCAAAATGTTTTTGTGCTGTTTCGCTTAAGAAATCTAAAATCGATGGTGCATCAGCAACAAACTTTTGATCTCGTTTGTCTTTACTATCTAACACCCGCAACGGATTCTCATGCAAACGACGTTGTGAATCTTCACTCAACTCTTTTTCAAATGGTGAAAGATAGTCGATCAATGCTTGACGATATGCTTGACGCGTTTCTTTATCTCCTAGCGAGTTGATCACTAATCGAATTTGAGTGATTCCTAATTGTTTGAAGAAATCAAGGGCCATAACCATGCTTTCTACGTCAGTTGCTGGATTGTCAGAACCAAAAGCTTCTACTCCTATTTGATGGAATTGACGTAAACGACCTTTTTGAGGGCGTTCATAACGAAACATTGGTCCCATATAAAATGTTTTATAAGGTTTTGCATATTCTGGTCCAAATAATTTATGTTCCACAAAAGAACGAACGATCGGTGCTGTTCCTTCTGGACGTAAAGTGATGTGGCGTTCCCCTTTGTCATAGAAATCATACATTTCTTTTGACACGATATCCGTTGTATCCCCTACACTTCGAGAAATGACTTCATAGTGTTCAAAAATAGGCGTGCGGATTTCATTGTATTGATAATCTCTAAACAATAAACGCGCTGTTTCTTCCACGAACTGCCATTTTTCTGACTCACCAGGTAAAATATCATTTGTTCCTTTTGGTCTTTGGAAACTCATTTTTTTCTCCCCTTTACTTTTCTATGTAAAAAAAAATCCACCCTTATTCATTACGAACAAGGGTGAATGACTAATTCATACACGGTACCACCTATTTTTGAAAGATTGCTCTTTCCTCTAACGATTAACGCTCGTACACGGGACGGCTTTTCACTCGTCCATCTCCAGAGTGTCTTTTAGAACCTAAAACTTTAGATCATTTTCAGCCTTGATGATCCTCTCTTGTAAAGCTTCAGAAACTTACTCGCTCTTTCATTGATATTTTCAATATTACCTATAACCTACTAAAAACAAGGCGTAAAGTCAAGAAAAATCTGTAAATCAACTGAGAATTAATAAGGTGCTAACCGACTAACTGAATGAAACATCTCCTTAATTACTAGCATCCTTCATTCCAGCACACGCTCATTTTTTCAGAGCTAACTTCTTCTGTCACGACCTTCTCTGTATTTTTCTAAAAATCTTTAAAGAGTTGATCAATGGTATGGTAATCAGTGGACGATAAATGAATATCTAATGCACGAGCATTATCTCTAACTTGTTCCGGTTTTTTCGCTCCAGGTATCACGACAGAAATCCGTGGATTTTTCATATACCAAGCTAAAACGAGTTGAGCAATACTAGCTTGATTGTTTTTCGCAATCGGTGCAAGTTGTTCGACAGCCTGAATGATTTTTTCAAACCTCTCTCCTTGAAAATCCGGATTCTTCTTACGAGGGTCATCTGGAGCCATACTTTGAAGACTATTTAAATGATATTTTCCCGTTAACAAGCCGGAAGCAAGTGGAAAATAAGGGACAAAACTAATGTTATGTTGTTCAAGATAAGGCCAACGTTCTTTTTCAGCTTCACGATGGATCAAACTAAATTTATCTTCAACAACATCAACATAGCCATCTTGATTTGCTTCTTTCAGTTGAGTCATTGAAAAATTAGAGACTCCGATTGCACGGATCTTCCCTGCTTCTTTTAGTTTGTGCAACGCAGCGACTGCTTCATTTTTTGGCGTTTCTTTATCTGGAAAATGGATATAAAAAATATCAATATAATCAGTTTGTAAACGTCGGAGTGCTTCTTCTACAGAACGGGTCAAAAATTCTGGTGAATTATTGAATACCCCTTTTTGTCCAGGAACATGGGCAGCTTTAGTGGCAATGATCACCCGTGAACGATCAAATTCATTTTCTTGCAAGACTTCACCGATCAGTTCTTCTGAACGTCCATTTCCATAAGCATAAGCAGTATCAATTAAATTGATGCCGTTTTGCAAAGCGGTTCGTACAACTTCTTTCCCAGTTTCATCTTTTAAGTTAGCAAAAAGATTATGACCACCGATCGCATTCGCTCCTAAGCCAAGTTGTTCAGCGTAAACTTGTGAATGTCCAATTCTTATTTCTGCCATTCGCAATTCCTCCTTTTTTCTTTAGTCTAAAACAAAAAGAAAAAAAGCTAAACTAAAAGAACTTTTGAAGTAAGAGGTTGTGAAAAGAGCGTTTTGACCTGAGCGTTAAGGAGGAAAATCTCGAAACAGCTCCCCATGTTTTGAGATTTTTCGACTTATCGCCGAAGGTCAGCTCTTTGAACACCGTGAATCAGAGGTTGTGAAAGCAACGGGAAGCTCCGATGACAATAAGAAAGGATTTTTTAAAACAGCTTCTCATGTTTTGAAAAATTCAGGCTTATTTCAAGGAGCTGTTGCTTGAACACCGTGAATTAGAGGTTGTGAAAAGAGCGTTTTGACCTGAGCGTTAAGGAGGGAAATCTCGAAACAGCTCCCCATGTTTTGAGATTTTTTGACTTATCGCCGAAGGTCAGCTCTTTGAACACCGTTTACTTGCTTTAGAATAAAAAATAAAGCGCCCCCCAAAAGTTAGTTTTTTTAGTCTAACTTTTTTTTGGGGGGGAGCTACAGAATGAGATTTATATTTCAGACTTTTTATTTTCTACTCACTATTCTTTATATAAGAGTACACGACTATTAGGATAAGTTGGAAATTGATTACTAGGGATCGTCCAATCTTGTTCAGGTACTGAAAATTCATAATGGTTGACTAATTGGTCAGAAAAGACCCGTAAACTGTGTAAAGTGATCCATTCTCCTGCACAGCGATGCATTTGTCGAAAGTCTCCTCCACCTTGAGCAATCATCTCATATTCCTCTTCGTAAGAAAGATCTTTTGCTTTCCCTAAATAACGTTTGATCATGAATGAATCTGGCGCATCGATTGTACGCTCATCATGATTCGTCCCGTATAGATCCAAAATAACCCAACTATCTTTAGGAATAAGATAGCCGTCAACTGACACATCTTTTAAAGCAATTGCTGGCAACATTGGGAAAAATGGATAGTAACGACGCATTTCCTGAATAAACGGATCTTGAAGTTCTGTAAAGTCATTTTTTAACTGCTGTTTTAAGTCTGGTCGACTGAATAAAGCATGTCCCATCAAAGCTGCCCAGACTGTCAATGCTACAGTTGGTCGAATAATATTGAGCAATTCCACCGCAGCCACTTCGATTGGCAACAAATTACCATCAAGATCAGTTGCTTGGGCAAAAGCATATAAAGCGACATCTTCTTTACCTGGAACAGGGTTTGCTCGTGCATCCTCAATCAACCTTTGAGCCCATTGTTCAGATTTTTTACGATTTTCAACCCCTTTGATATGATCGATTGGCGACGTAAATGTCCCACTGATCATAGAAATTTGGTAATCAGCGAACTGATTGATTTCTTCATCGGTCGATTCTGCTAAGTTGATTCCTGACCATTCACAAATCGAAGTAAATAGTACTTGTTTACTTAAATCAAATAATTCAAATTGTCCATGTTGTTCGTTTAACGCTTGAGACAAATTTTTTTCTAAAATTTGATGGTACGTATCCATTCTTTCCGGTGTCATCAAATCCATAAAAATCGATTTGCGATGATGGTGTTGGGCACCGTCTAGTGTTTGAACACCATCTTTCCCAAACAACGTTTTTAATACTAATTTAGGCATTGCTCCTTTTCGTTTGAAATTCCTTGGATCATAAAAAATTTGAGCGGCTTCTTTTCCATAGATCACAATCGCTTCTTTATTGAAGATTTTTGCTTTCACTACTGGCGCATTTGCCTCTTTACGTAATTCCTCTAACAAGTGATAACCTTGCTCATATCGTTTTTTAATCTCGGTTATCTTTATATCGACTACTGGTACCTCTTTCATCTTTTATCTCCTCCAATAGAACACTTCATCTATTATTAGCTTATCTTTTTTTTAGATAGCTGACAAAAAAAGTGTTCTAAAACCAAAAAGACCAAATGGACTCGATTTTAGGACTATTTCTCCTCTAAAATCACTCTTTTTTCCTTAAAAAAAAGGTTCCCCCATCTGTATGACACTTTTTGAGTAGGCACACAAAAAACCGAACACTCAAAGATTCATCACTTGTGCGAATCTCTGAGGATCGGTTAAAGAAATTGACGAGTCCTGCTCATCTTATTTCAATCAATTATGAATATACTAGCATCTCTTATTTATTTTGAGAATCAATAATGATAGTAACCGGACCGTCATTGATCAAAGATACTGCCATGTCAGCTCCAAATTGGCCGGTTGCTACGGTAATCCCTCTATTTCTAATCCCTTCATTAAAAGCCTCGTATAGTGGAATAGCTGTTTCGGGACGAGCTGCTGAGATGAAACTTGGACGATTTCCTTTTTTAGTATCTGCAAACAGCGTAAATTGGGACACACTCAAAATTTGTCCTTCGACATCTTCTACACTACGGTTCATTTTTCCTTGTTCATCTTCAAAAATACGCATTTGTGCAATTTTTTTCACTAAATAATCAACATCATCTTGCGTATCTTTTTCATGAATACCTAGTAAAATAACCAGCCCTTGATCGATCTTCCCAACTTCTTGTTGATTGATCGTCACTGAAGCTTTACTTACTCGCTGGACAACAGCTCTCACGTGTTTTCCTCCTAACCATTGGTTCGTCGCACGCTATACACATCTGGTACAGCTTTGATTTTATCCACGATGCTCTTTAGGTGAGCAAGATTTTGGATCCCTACTGTTAAATGGATCGTTGCCATTTTGTCTTTGTTGGTTCTCGCTTCCACGCTGTTTAAGTTTTTAGTCATGGTATTTACCGTTTGTAAGACATCATTTAACATGCCGGAACGATTATAACCATAAATTTCCAGATCAGCATCATATTCTTTTCTGGTATTCGAGGTATCTTCCCATTCAACTTCGATCAGGCGTTCGGCCACATTCGGCTTGTCTACTTGGACATTCGGACAGTCTCTTCGGTGAATTGAGATTCCTCTTCCTTTAGTGATATAACCCACGATATCATCTCCAGGGATCGGGTTACAGCAACGACTGATCCGAATCAACAAGTTATCGACACCTTGAATCACGACACCACCTTCATGGCGAACCTTCATTTTTTCCGGTTCTTTTTTCGGTTGGTTCATGATTTCTTCAGCTTCTTGTTTTTGTTGCTCGATCTTTTGTTCTTTTCTTTCTTTTTCAGTCAAACGGTTCGCCATCGTCAATGCACTGACTTCACCATAACCCACAGCTGCATACATATCATCTTCCGTTTGATAATTCAGCTTTTCTAAAGCATCTTGCAGCTTACTTTTTGCTAAAATTTCTTTTGGTGCAAAGCCTAGATCGATAATACATTTTGTGATTGCTTCATGTCCTTTGATGATATTTTCTTCTCTGTCTTGGGCTTTGAAGAAACGTTTGATTTTATTACGAGCTTTACTCGTAGCAACTAATTTCAACCAATCTCGACTTGGACCAAACGAATTAGGTGAAGTCAAAATCTCAATGATGTCCCCATTTTTCAACTTATAATCTAATTGAACCATTTTGCCGTTGATTTTGGCACCCGTTGTTTTATTTCCAATGTCTGTATGGATACTATAAGCAAAATCTAAAGGTCCAGAACCTTTTGGCAGTTCTGTCACGTCCCCTTTAGGAGTGAAAACATAGACCTTATCACTAAAGATATCTCCTTTGACACCTTCCATAAATTCTGAAGCATCATAACTTTCATCTTGCAATTCAATGATTTCGTGGAACCAGCTTAATTGTTTCGTGATACCATCTGGTTCGACCTTATCATTTTTACCTTCTTTGTATGCCCAATGTGCAGCCACCCCGAACTCGGCGATTTCGTGCATTTCTTGAGTTCGTATCTGGATCTCTACCGGATTTCCAGCTGGTCCAATGACTGTTGTATGCAAAGATTGATACATATTTGCTTTAGGCATAGCAATATAATCTTTAAACCGCCCTGGCATTGGTTTCCATTTGGTATGGATTGCTCCTAAAACAGCATAACAATCCTTGATAGAGTCAACGATTACCCGTATTGCAAGTAAATCATAGATTTCATTGAATTGTTTCTTTTGGTCTTTCATTTTCCGATAAATGGAATAAATGTGTTTAGGACGTCCATAGATTTCTGCATAGATATCTAGTTCTTCTGTTGCTAGACGAATATCTTCGACTGTGGCGTTGACATATTTTTCTCGTTCTTCTCGTTTCGTTTGCATCAAATGCACGATTCGATAATATTGTTTAGGATTGAGATAGCGAAGTGCGGTATCTTCTAATTCCCATTTGATTCGACTGATCCCCAAGCGATGAGCTAATGGTGCATAAATTTCTAAAGTTTCTTGGGCGATTCGACGTTGTTTATCTTCACGAAGATGTTTTAGCGTACGCATGTTATGTAGTCGATCAGCTAATTTCACCATAATTACACGTAAATCTTGCGCCATAGCTAATAACATCTTTCGATGATTTTCTGCTAATTGTTCTTCATGTGATTTGTATTTGATTTTCCCTAGTTTCGTTACACCGTCAACTAACATTGCAACGTCTGGACCAAATTCTTCTTTCAAATCATCCAAAGTAACGTCGGTGTCTTCTACAACATCATGCAAAAAACCAGTTGCAACAGTATGGGGGTCCATTCTTAAATCAGCTAAGATCCCAGCAACTTGGATAGGATGGATAATGTATGGTTCGCCTGATTTACGAAACTGGCCATCGTGAGCAGCCGTTGCATAATCGCAAGCTTTTTGAACAAATGCTACATGATCAGGTCCCATGTATTGGCTAACCAATTTAATCACTCCAGGACCTGTCAATAATTCTTCTTTTGGCATGGAACATCCCCCTTTCAAAGGTTACGAACAACAGCTGTTGCTCCGAATAATATTAAAAACCATTCTTCTTTTTTATAACATAACTAGAAACAAACTCATGCACACCATTCATTTGATGTCATCCGTTGTTTACAATAAAATAATTGTTTTTATTATACAGATTGTTCGGAATTTTTTCAATTTTTCCTGATTTTATTCAGTTATTATCAGTGAGTGAGCTCCCACTGATAACTTGCCGCACTTAAAAGATAAAGAGGTGCCGTCTCCGTACGTAAAATCCGTGGCCCTAATCCACATAAGATTCCACCTTTTGCAACAAAGGCTTCGACTTCTTCAGGAGCAAGACCTCCTTCAGGACCAAAAACGGCTAAAATCCGACTACCATCAGTGAGTTCTTGGAATACCTTAGCTAAATTGGCTAGTTCTCCTTGTTTTGCTGACTCTTCATAAGCAATCAACAACACATCATAAGCAGATAGTCGATCAAAAAGAGCTTGCTGACTTTCCAATAATTCCACTTGGGGCGCAATCTGTCTATGAGATTGTTCAGCTGCTTCTTGAGCAATTTTGTTCAAACGTTCTTGACGTTTGTTTCTTTTTTTCGCATCCCATTTTACAATAGATGTTTTAGCTGGAAAGCCAATAAATCCATGCGCACCTAATTCTGTTCCTTTTTGAACGATCCAGTCTAGTTTATCCCCTTTTGGATAACCACTGGCAATCGTGATGTTATTGGGTAATTCCTTTTGGCTTTTTTCTTTTTCAAGCTCGCTCAAATAAACGGTATCTTCACTGATTTCTGTGATCTCCGCACGAATCGATACTTGATCGTTGAATGCTAAATAGACTTGATCTTTTGGCGCCATGCGCATGACCCGTACGATATGATGAAATGCCTCTCCCGAAAGTTCGAAGCGTGTATTTGGTTGATACGCCTCTTCTAAAAAGTAACGTTGCATTTATTCCACCTCAGGCTTTTTCAAGATAATTGCATACCAATCTTTTTGTTGGAAAATTTGATCAACGACAAAGCCCTGTTCTTTCATGGCGTCAATGACCATTTGTTTTTTTTCTTCAATGATACCAGATACGATCAGGCGCCCTGTTTGTTTTAATAAGCGCCAAGCATCAGGGATCATCAACAAAATAATATCTGCTAAGATGTTCGCCACGATAACATCACTTTCGATTGTGATGCCGTTCAATAAATCATTAGCAGCTACGTGAACATCTTTGGCTACTTCATTCATATCCATATTTTCTTTCGCTGCACGAACAGCCACTTCATCCAGATCATAGGCATAAACATCTTTGGCTCCTAAATATTTTGCTGCGATACTTAAGACGCCAGAACCAGTTCCTACATCTAAAAGTGTTTCTCCGCCACGCAATACCGTTTCTAATGCTTGCAATGTTAAAGAGGTAGTTGGATGTGTCCCTGTTCCAAATGCCATTCCAGGATCTAATGTAATGATCTTTTCTAATGGATCATTTGTTTGATACGCTTCCCAACTAGGCACGATCGTTAACATTCTGGTGATCCGTACTGGGTGATAATACTTTTTCCAAGCAGTTGCCCAGTTGCTTTCTTCCACTTCACTAACGGTGATGATATTTTTACCGATCGCCAAGCCAAATTCTGGGAGTTGGGCTACACGGTCTTTGATAAAAGGCAAAATTTCTGGTAAAAAAATTGTTTCAGGGAAATAAGCCATCACCAGTGCGCCTTCTGTTAATGAAGTAAAATCTTCTTTATTCAAGATTTCCCCATATTGATCAGACTTGAAATTTTCAACGTCTAAAGCATCTTCAATCGCAACACCGCTTGCTCCTGCTTCCATTAGTATATTAGCCACAGCTTCCACTGCTTCACTGGCGGTTTCAACTTTTACTTCATTCCATTTCATGACATTCACTCCTTAATAACTTGGATAAGGCAAATAGACGTCCGTCTCATTTTGCTGTTTTTCTTCGACTAGTTTTGCTAACTGTTGATTGTCCCAATTCAACTCAAACACTGCCGTTTCATCATCTGAATCAAGAAAATCTAAGAGATCACTTTGCCCTTGCGCTAATACTTCGTTCAAATACTCAATCAATGCATCAATGACCGATTTGGCTATCCCTTTCTTTCCTTCATAAGGAATAACCGCTAAATAATCTTTTTCATCAAAATGGGATTTTTGTGGATTGAACAATAAAATACCATCTTCAAATTCAATGATTTCTTCTTCGGAAACTACACCTTGGGCATCATCGATTTCCAAATGTGCTTTATTTTCTGCAAATAGTCGGACAATGATTTCAATCGTATGGTTTTTCGTATCCCAGTCTAATGCCACATCATAATCAGTGATCGTTTTTTCGATTGTTTTGTCTAAGTAGTCAAGTAAGTTTGTTTTTTTCATTTTCTCTTCCTCCAACCCCAGTCTTCCTCCACCAGGTTCTTTCTTTGTAATGATAGATATGGATTTCCAGCCACTACAAAACGTAATGGTTTGTCTGTCCATTCTCCTTTGTTAGGAATACCGATCCTTGGCAAAACCATGATTTTCTTAGGTATTTTTGTTTTTTCAAAAACAAAATGCAACGGACTGTCTAAAATCGATTGTCCATAAAGTTCTTGTGGTAATCCTAATGCCGCTACCAATTTTCCGGGACCGTTACTAATATCAGGACCAGTCTTCCCGCCTCTGTTAATGCTCATTTGAGCCACACCAGTTGCAGGCTCGATTGCACGGATCATTACCCCTTGTGGAATCCCTTCAGGTTGCGTAATAATATTTAAAATACGGTGGGTGTGCATCGTATAAAGATAAATCGTTCCTGGCTTTTCATACATCGCTGCCACTCGTGGGGTTCTGCGCATCCCAAAACTATGAGCCGCTTCATCTTCTGGACCAAGATATGCCTCTGCATCAACGATGTAACCACCAACGGTACCAGTTGGCGTAACATATTCTAAATACATCCCTAAAAGATCTCTGGCAACTTCGGGTGTTGTTTTATTCAATAAAAGTTCATCTAATTGCTCTTTATTTGTCATTTTATTCACCACCCTTATCATACACAATATTGAAAGCATAAGCTATGGAAACCAAGAAAAACCTACAGCAATAGACAGGCAGATAAGAATAGCCGAAAAATCCCAAAAATAGGAAGAACTATCTTCGGATTCTCCGGCTTATTTTTCAGAACTAGACACTTCTGTCACAGCCTTTTATAGGATTTTACATAGACCGTTCAAACCAGAACAAGGTTTAGCATTCATTATTTACCGAGCACCAGTCGGCGAGTATAGATCCCCTGACCAGAATGCATCACTGCATCATCAATGATCGACACGAGACGATCTTCACGTGTGACAGGAGGTGTCCAGTTGGAATCAATGACTTCATCAAGTGTTCCTTCATCGACTTGTTCCAAGTACTCAATCGTCAATGAAACACTATTAGCTAAATAATCTGTAAGTAGTTTTTTGTCTGTTACGACGACTTTTTTTGCTTCCGCAGGTGTGTGTTGCCAATCTTGCGTATCATCAGGCAGATCTAATGCAAATTTTCCAGACCAGTCTTGACTAAACCACAGTGGTTCACTATTTTTCAAATCGGATATTTGAAGGTCTAATTCTCGAGCAGTATGCCAGATCAGCCAAGTTACTGATTTGATCAAAGGTGCCGGCATCGTATTTGCTTCTGCTACATCTAGCTGGTCTAACGTTTCTTCAAACCGTTCTTGTGCTCGTAACAATGTTTCACTCAATAATCGTGTCGCTTTCATTTTTCTCCTCCTCCAAGCCATCTATGTCTTCACTCCCTTTATTTTACCTCAAATCAGAATAAACGAGGAAACTGGTGCTTTATTTTAAAAGTCCCCCAGTCCTTTCAATAAAGATCCTCTCTGTTAAACTTAGCCTGAATATGAGTAAACTCGTTTCCTTTCACTTTACGGTTTACGGCGTTCTAAATTAGCGTTACCATAAAGTGGATTGTCCTAATGTATGGTATAATTAACGAACGAAAAATAAAAAAAGGAGGCCGTTTTATGCAGCAACCTTTAGCTTATCGGATGCGTCCACGAACGATCGATGAAGTCGTAGGACAAGAACATTTAGTTGGTGAAGGAAAAATTATTCGGCGAATGGTTGATGCCAAAATGTTGTCTTCCATGATTTTATATGGTCCACCAGGAACTGGTAAAACCAGTATTGCTAGTGCGATTGCTGGCTCAACCAAATTTGCCTTTCGCATGCTCAATGCAGCAACTGATTCCAAGAAAGACTTACAAGTAGTTGCCGAAGAAGCCAAGATGAGTGGCACTGTCATTCTCTTACTTGATGAAATCCATCGTCTTGATAAAACGAAACAAGATTTTTTGCTCCCTCATCTGGAAAATGGACGGATCATCATGATTGGCGCAACAACTGAAAACCCCTATATCACGATTAATCCTGCTATTCGCAGTCGAACACAGATTTTTGAAGTAAAACCCTTAAACGAATTAGATATCCAGCAAGCGGTTCGATCAGCTCTAAGTGATAAAGAGCGTGGGCTTGGTAATCTAGCTATTGAATTAGACGAAAACGCTTTGCTTCATCTATCACGGGCAACGAACGGCGATCTTCGAAGCACACTTAACGGCTTGGAATTAGCGGCTCGTTCGACCGAGCCAAATGAACAGGGGATCATTCACTTAACGCTAACGATCGTTGAAGAATGTATCCAACGAAAAGCCCTCACTCATGATAAAGACGGAGATGCTCATTATGATGTGATTTCAGCTTTTCAAAAATCGATCCGAGGAAGCGATGTTGACGCAGCACTTCATTATCTAGCCCGCTTAGTTGAGGCTGGTGATCTGGCAAGTATCTGTCGGCGCTTGATGGTGATTGGTTATGAAGATATCGGTCTAGGAAATCCTGCTGCCGCAGCTAGAACTGTCAATGCTGTCTTAGCTGCTGAACGTCTAGGACTTCCCGAAGCAAGGATTCCTTTAGCAGATGCCGTAGTTGATCTTTGTCTCTCTCCTAAATCAAATTCTGCTTATGCCGCTTTAGATGAAGCGATTGCTGATATCCGCTCAGGCAACGCTGGCGAAGTGCCCGATCATTTACGAGACAGTCATTACCAAGGAGCCAAGGCATTGAATCGTGGGATTGGTTATCAATACCCTCACAATTTTGATCAAGCCTGGGTGAACCAACAATATTTACCCGACAAATTAAAACAAGCGTCTTATTATCATCCGAAGACTACAGGAAAATATGAACAAGCGCTTGGGCAACAATATCAGCGAATCAAAGAATGGAAAAAATCAGGAGGCAATAAGCCAACGACATAGACTTGATTTTCCATGAGCGCTCTCATTGCTCTTTTTATTTCCATATGCTACTATAGAGGTGGGAAATCTGTGATGTTCGAATTGTCCTCTTTGTGTGTTGACCGAACATTTTTATTGATATCTTGGGACCCGTCTTGTGTCACTGCTGGTAACATGCCTTATCATTTGGTAGTTCGAGGCTACGACCGTGGGACCCACCTGCTTGAATTCGCGGGATCAATACTACAGGACGAACAACGGCATTAACGGAGATTACCATTTTTTGAAGATTAAGGGGCTATGCCAATTACTTGGTACAGCTCCTTTTTTTTCGAGTAGATCCCTTGAAAAATATTATTTGACCAATCTTTAGACTTTTGGAGGAATTTCTATGATTCAACTTTTAATGGGCATTGCCGCATTATTATTATTATTTGTTAGCTATTATTTATTAAAAAAACAACCCATCTTTTTCGTATTAATAGAAGAAACAGAAAAAAATCGTGGCTATTTACAATTCTATGGTGCCATTTACGCTTTCCTAGGGGTGTTAGGTATTTTTGTCGCCTTCTTCAATCAACGATTTATTGCTTTGGCTTACCTGCTCTTGGTCATTATTGTTGCTTCTGTCTTCAGTTTTACTTTCGCTCGGAAAATGGTCAAACCAAACAGTAAATAATTCTCTTTTTGTTCAACTTGTTTTACAATAGAATTATAAATGATTGATTTATCTGAAGGAGTGAATGCTTATGTTACAACAGTACAAAAAAATTATGGTTGCCGTAGATGGCTCTGATGAAGCTGAATTAGCTTTTAAAAAAGCCGTAAACGTTGCTATCAGAAATAATGGAGAACTTTTATTAGCACACGTGATTGATACTCGTTCTTTCCAAACCGTTTCATCATTTGATGGCATGTTGGCAGAGCAAGCAACTGAAATGGCGAAGCAAACGCTAGCTGATTATGAAGCAAATGCTAAAAAAGCGGGATTGAACAATGTTACTACCGTGATTGAATACGGCTCGCCGAAACAAATCATCGCTAAAGAAATTCCTGAGGATAACCATGTAGATTTAATCATGTTAGGTGCAACAGGATTGAATGCTGTTGAACGTCTATTTATTGGTTCTGTTTCAGAATATGTGATTCGTAACGCCACTTGTGATGTTCTAGTGGTACGTACTGATTTAGAGAATAAATTACCTGAAAAAGAATGATTAATTACTAAACAAGCGGTTGTGAAAAAAGTATGTCACAACCGCTTTTATTTATTTTTACATATGCTAAAGAGCTTGGCACGTTCTTTTGTTCCAAGCTCTTTTTTAGATTATTTATCCAATCAATCATTTTTTCTAACCTAATCGATTTCATGATAAAAATATTTCTTTGTCATCAATTCGCCTATTTATTTCCTTTAGGAAGTACAATAATGTGCGCATCATTATAAGCTTCTTGTGCTTCTTGTACTTTCGCTAACAGTCTGTCTTTATAAGGTCCATCCACAAGACGGTGGACAAGATTCAATGCAGTATTAATATCATTTTGAGTATTGTTTGTACTTGGTTTACCATTAAAAAACAGACGATCCACCACTGGCGTTGCGTTTGATACAGCAATTAACTGATCGTATTTTTCATGCAATTCATTGGTCGTATAGCCTTCTAAAAATGGAATGTTTATATAAGGAAGTTCACCTAGTTTTTCTGCAAGATCGATCATTTCTTCTGTTGTAAAACTACCTTTAGGATTACCGATATCTCCATCAATAAAGTGTTTATCCATCGTCTCATTCGCAACTTGCCATTTTTGCATCAATGTATCGTATGCTTTTTGTGCTTGATTGACTTTTTCCAATAACGCTGTTTTTTGATCACTATCTGGTAAGCTTTCGACTTGTTGTTTCGCCGCATCAATTTGAGCTTTAGTATTGCCTACTTTTGCTCCATTTCCATCAAACAAATTATTTACTATCGTTAAAGCATCTTCGATTGCTGAATTCAAGATAGAAACTTGTTTGCTCAAAATTTCTTTCCCTTGTTCATCTAAGCTCACTAAAGTAATTGTTTTAGACGTTGCTGATACTTTATTTTTTGCATATACTTCAAATCGATTATTCTTTAACAACTTAAATCCTGGGAAGTACTCTTTTCCATCTACTATCAATTTGAATTTCTTGACATTGCCGGTCACGCTTCCTGTAATATAATCAGTGTTTACTTTATAATAATCTACAACTAAGCTTGGAGCATTAAGGGTGATTTCTTGCATGCCGATTTCTATACCTTCAGCATTTAAAACTTTTAAAATCACTTTTTTAGAATCTACTGTTACTTTATTTTTTGCATACACTTCAAAATTATTATTCTCTAAAAGTTTAAATCCTGGTGTATATTCTTTGCCATCAACAATTAATTTGAATTGTTTAGCCTCACCTGCAATTTGACCTTTGATGTAATCTTTACCTACTGTATATTCTTCCACCGTTAATTTAGGTGATTGTACAGCAACTTCTCTTGTACCTGTTTCTTTTCCATTTGAATCAAAACTTTTCACTGTAACTGTTTTTGTTGTCGAAGGAATCCTTTTCCCAATATAAAGTTGAAATTTATTGTTTGCTAATAATTTAAATCCTGGTGTGTATTCTTTGCCATCAACAATCAACTTGAACTTCTTGATTTTCCCACTGTATTCTCCCGTCATATGGACATTTCCATAATGATAAACATCCACTTTGAATGCATTTACTCTATCATCCAAAGCTGCTTGAGCGATTTCTAATTTTTTCAATAATTGTGCTTTAACAGGAGATATATTATTTACCGCATCTACTTTTCTTCTAGCTTCATCTATTGCTTCTTGAGTATTACTTTCTTTGGGAGTGTCTCCATTAAAGAGCTGATTTACAGCTTCTACCGCTTGTTTTTCTGCAGGATCTTGGACAATATGTGCATCATTATAAGCTTTTTGTGCTTCTTGTACTTTCGCTAACAGTCTGTCTTTATAAGGTCCATCCACAAGACGGTGGACAAGATTCAATGCAGTATTAATATCATTTTGAGTATTGTTTGTACTTGGTTTACCATTAAAAAACAGACGATCCACCACTGGCGTTGCGTTTGATACAGCAATTAACTGATCGTATTTTTCATGCAATTCATTGGTCGTATAGCCTTCTAAAAATGGAATGTTTATATAAGGAAGTTCACCTAGTTTTTCTGCAAGATCGATCATTTCTTCTGTTGTAAAACTACCTTTAGGATTACCGATATCTCCATCAATAAAGTGTTTATCCATCGTCTCATTCGCAACTTGCCATTTTTGCATCAATGTATCGTATGCTTTTTGTGCTTGATTGACTTTTTCCAACAACGCTGTTTTTTGATCACTATCTGGTAAGCTTTCGACTTGTTGTTTCGCCGCATCAATTTGAGCTTTAGTATTGCCTACTTTTGCTCCATTTCCATCAAATAGATTATTGACTGCATCAGTAGCATGTTGAATCACTTCATCTGCAAGTGTATTCTTCTGTTCCGGTACTGGCACACTTGATGCGTTCTGTTCTTTTGTAGTGGAAGATGTTGTTGTTTCTTCTACTTTTTTATTTTCTTTTTCTTCTGAAGCGTGTGTTTGACTTGTTTCACTCGCCTGACTTGATTGATTTGATTGATTTGCTTCTTCTTTTTTCTCATTTTTTTCCGAAGTAGTAATAGTGATGCCTTCTCCCGCCCCATTTTGATCTGCATGGACCATTGGTGTCACTACTCCAGATAAACTAGATAATACTAATGCACTCGTAGTTGAAAACGACACTAAATTCTTTTTCAAGTTCCCCTTTTTCAATTAAAAACCACCCTTTTTTGTTTATTTGATTTAAGGAAATAATAACCTATTCGGGCTCGCTATTTTTTTTAATTATTTAAAAAAAAATGTCATTTTTTTAAATAGACTATTTTATAAAATAAAAAACAATGTTAAAGTTACTCACTTCGGTAAAAAAATTTTTGTTTGTGACACTGGCTGTTCTTCTATTTCTATTCAAGTAACTTTTTATTACGAGTCGTTAATGCTTCAGCTATAAAAATAGTCAGTCTTTATTCGTTGAATCAATGAAAACCACTTGCTTACTAACGATTTCTTTTTCTTGTTCATCTAAACTAATCAAAGTAATAGATTTAGTTAGCGCCGATACCTTGTTTTTCGCGTAGACTTCAAATTGATTATCCTTTAACAATTTAAATCCTGGAAAATACTCTTTTCCATCCACTACTAACTTAAATTTCTTTACTGCCCCAGCATAGGTACCTGTAATATATTCATTTCCTAATTTATAGTCATTTATATCTAAGTAGGGAGATTGGACTCTAACTAAACCAGATTTTAACAAATCTCCTTCTGAATTCAGAGCAACCAAAACGACTCTTTTACTTCCACGTAATATTTTATCTTTCGCATAGACTTCAAATTGATTATTCGCTAATCGTCTAAAACCTGGAGTGTATTCTTTCGTGCTTCCTGTGGTCCCCACCCTCAATTTAAATTTAGCAACATCACCAATAAACTCACCTTTGACATAGTTTTCTCCTAATGTGTAATTGTTAATGGTGAGTTTCGGTGCTTGAACTGAAACGTTTTGAGAACTTGTCTCTTTTCCTTTTTTATCAAAGATTTTTACTGTAACTGAAAAAATTGAAGGCGGAATTTTCTTTCCAATATAAAGTTTGAACTGATTATTTGGTAACAAAGTAAAACCTGGGGTATATTCTTTATCGCCAACAATCAATTTAAATTGATTGATTTCCCCTTCATAAGCACCAGTCATGTATACGTTCCCATAAATATAGGGGTCGATTGTACAGGAAGGAGTTTTTTCGTCAAATTCTTTTTGTCCATTTTTTTCTTTAGAATTTGTCATTTTAGTCTGTTTTGAATCATACATTTCTTGCGCTTGAACAATTTTTTCAAATAATTTTGTTTTTTGTACACTTTCTGTTAATTCCATTACTTGTAGCTTTACTTCATTAATTTTTGCTTGGGTATTACTTGTTTTTGCTCCTGTTTCATCAAACAGAAGTTTCACTGCCTCAGTCGCTTTCTTAACGTTTTGATCATTAGGAATGTTCGTTTGTTTCACATCTGAATGTTCACCTGAAATATTTGCCTGGCTGATTTCACTTTTCATTGTTTTCTTTCCTGAGACTTCATTTTGTTCTGCGTACACAAATGGACTGGCAGTTATAGATGAATTAGCTAATATTAGTACACTCATAATCGTTATCGTTAATCGATTTGTTTTTCTCAATTCAATCTCCTCCTTTTTTTTCATAATACTTTATTTTATTTCTATATTTTTTATTGATTTAAAAAAGAACATTTCTTTTTTTCAATCAATCACTTTTTATAGACAAAACAAAAAAACGAAGTGAACAATGTTCACTTCGGAAAAAATTTATTCTTAAAATTATGATACGTTCGCTACACTATTTCATACCTAAAAAAGGCTAACAACTATTTCATTAGAATATTTATTTACGTAAACGTTCCACGTCACGAGCGATCATCAATTCTTCATCAGTTGGAATGACAAGTACTTTGACTTTTGAATCTTTTGTGGAGATATCTAATTCTTCCCCACGTTTTTTATTCATTTCAGGATCAATTTCACAACCAAACCATGTCATGCCTTTAATGATTTCACTACGGACGTGCCCATCATTTTCGCCAATTCCAGCAGTGAAAACAATTGCGTCAACGCCGTTCATCGTTGTCACATATCCACCAATATATTTACGGATACGGTCTACAAAGATGTCATATGCCAAATGGATATGCTCTTGTTCATAGTTTTTCTCAAGATCACGCATGTCACTTGATAAACCTGTTAGACCTAACAAACCTGATTTTTTGTTTAAAATGTTGACCATTTCATCAATATCAATCTCTAATTTTTCCATTAGATAAGGTAAAACAGCTGGATCGATGTCCCCTGAGCGTGTTCCCATTGTTACACCTGCCAGTGGTGTGAATCCCATCGAAGTATCAACTGATTTTCCACCATCTACTGCCGTAATTGAAACACCATTCCCTAAGTGACAAGTGATCAATTTCAACTCTTCGATTGGTTTCTCTAACATCTTAGCCGCACGTTCTGCTACATAGCGATGACTTGTACCATGGAAGCCATATTTTCTTACTTTGAAATCTTCATAGTAAGAAACAGGTAAGCTATACAAATAACTGCTTTTTGGCATTGTTGCGTGGAATGACGTGTCAAAAACAGCCACGCTTTGGATATCTGGTAAGATTTTTTTAAATGCTTTGATACCCATTAGATTAGCAGGGTTATGCAATGGTGCAAACTCTGCTAATTCTTCAATGCGATCCATCACAGCTTCATCCACGATTACAGAATCAGCATAAGTTTCTCCACCATGAACGACACGATGTCCTACCCCAGTGATTTCATCGTAAGAACTTAAGATTTGTAATGCAATCAGTTGATCTAACAACATTTTTACTGCTACTTCATGGTCATCGATGTCCATGATTTTCTCAAATTTTTGATCTTCACCATATTTGATCGTAAAAATTGAATCTTCTAAACCGATTCTTTCGACAATTCCTTTAGCAATTACGGTTTCTTCTGGCATTTGATATAGCTGCCATTTTAAACTTGAACTTCCAGCGTTGATAGCAATTGTTTTAGACATATAATTCTCCTTCTTAGTGCGTGATTAAAGAGAAGACGATTTCCATGTTTCAAATTCTTTAAAAAATTCAGTCACCTTCTCTGGTTTCTTTAGTGAATCAAGTTTTACAAGTAATACTTCTTGTGCTTGTTTTGCCTTTGTTCCTTTTTTCTGCAAGATCAAAATACTTTTTTGTGATTGCTTGTTACGGAATAATTCATCTGGTAATTGGATCATTCCTTGAAGATATCCTTCTTCTTTAAACCATCTTTTGACTTCTTCACTTTGTTCTGTTTCTAAGAAGTTACTTGGCATCAAAAACAGACCGAATCCATCTGGTTTGACATACTTCATTGCCTGTTCTAATAGCAGATGATGGGCATAACTATGCCCTTGTGTGGTGCTTGTTAAAAACTCTTTTGCTTTTTGATCATTCGGATAATAACCAATCGGTAAATCGCTGATAGCTACATCCACTGGATCAATCAGTAATTCTTGTAAGCCATCTTGGTGAAAATATTGAACATTCGCCTGAGTCAGATCACTTGTTGAAGCAGCAACCGCTAATAACGTATCGTCAATATCTACACCCATCCCTTCCGCTTGGTATCCCGCACTTGATAGGTTTAAAAGAACTGTTAATAACAAGTTGCCCATTCCTGCTGCAATGTCCAAAATCTTGATTGGCTCTTCTTTATTTGTGAATAGCTGTTCAATTAAAAAGACAAATAAAAAACCAATACTATCTGGAGTAAGTTGATGGTTCGCTTGAAGATGTTCTGTCTGACTCCCCTTTAGTAACAGTAGTTGTGACAGACGGCGCCACTCTTCTGGTTCAAAGGAAAGTTGACTGAGTTCTTTATACAAAGCAGAAATCTGTTGCTTGATTTCTTCAGACGGTACTCCATCTACCACTCGTACTTGATAGTTGTCGATTAAGTTTTCAGCATTTTCGACATAGGCTTCTAAAAAGGAAGTTCCCAATGCATTTTGTAAAAGCTGAATCGCTTTTAGGTTTTGTTCAAACCCCTGTTCCATTTTTTCTGGTAACATGGTGCACCTCATTTCTAGATATATTATAACAATTATTTTACCTGTTTAATTTTAACGAACTATGAGCAAAATTTCAATCGTTTTCACACTTTTTTGTTTGTGAAATAAAAAACATAAACGTTATGTAAACAGCGGTAACACAGAAAAGAGTGCGTTTTCATGGATTCGCTCACTTTCTGTGTTACTTTCTGTATCACTGTTAAGCATTTCTATGAACTGAAAATGCTGAGATTCGATCTGAATTTCGATCGTTAGCTGATTCGCTTTTCTTTTGTAATGAGCCTTTCCTAAATTATATTGATACATTCCCTGTTCTTTCAACTCGTTACTTTCAGATAAAACCATTTGTTTGATTATTTTTGCTACATAATAATTTTTGGTGCGTTGATTCAAATCTACTGTCGAGCGATAAGTTTGTACAATGATCGACAATAAGGAACTACAAACTAAAAACAATAGTAAGGTTGAGAATAAGATATTACTACTGAACCCCTTGTTATGCTTTTTATGATAGTGGCTTGGTCCAAATTCCCTCATACTTCTCTCCGTTTATAAATTCGATTAAAAATGTGATAGCTGCAGTAGAATCTCTCACTTCCCAATGCTTGACTTGTGTTAACACAGGTTGGTGTCCCCCTGATACTTCTCGTTTACGTATCAACGCATGATATTGCTCAAATAAATAGGTTTTCTTTTCCATCTCATAATAAATACGGTTATCTTTAATGACGACATTTTTTCCTTTTTTTATTTCTTCTTCAAACTGAGCTAAAAAAATCAGCCACTCTTTTTGATCCTTTCGTTGTAAATATTGTTCCACTTTCGTTGTTTGCGTGATTAAAAGACTGATTGAAAGTAAAACAGCACTTAAAATGGCAAGCGAAATCAAACATTCAATCAGTGTAAAGGCAGCTTTATTCTGGTATTTTGGTAATCTCAATCACTTTGTCTCCTTGTGTGAGCTTCACTTTTTCGATCTTTTTCTTTTTAGCGGTTATGGTTGTCTGACTATCTGGTCCATTTAACGTTCGATTCGGTATTTGTTCATACATTCGGTAGGTTTTTACATCTTCATATAGCCTGCGAAGTAATAAGATTTCCTGATTATTTTGCTTTTCTGCAGTTAATAAATACAAATTCCCATGGCTGACAAGAAAGATACACGATAAGGTAATGGATAAAGCCATTACTGTTTCTAATAGAACAAAAGCATGTCTATTCGATTTTTTTAATATATCGGCCACTCCCTAGCTGAAATTGATAAACGATTGTTTGTCTTTTATTTGTCCAATAGAACCGATAGGCTTGCAATGAACTTTCATTGCCGGTTCCCGAAGCGAATTTGAGCTTTTCCATCTGTTGGACAGTAATTTCATCTGGCACCTCTAAAGTTGACCAACCGAGATTTGGATTAGGTACGTCAAAAACAATTTGATCCTTTGATTGATCGTAAAAGATTCTTGTAGCTTGTTGGCTGACAATGGCTATTTTCTGCGTGGCATATATCCTACTTTCAAATTGTGCAAAAAATTGCTCTATTGTCATCTGCTTTTGCCAAGCTGAGACCGAAAGTGAGGGGAATAGAAATAATCCTAAAGTGATCGTCAAAACAAATAAGGTTTCAATCAAAGTATAACCAGTAAAGCAAATTGGTTTATTTGCGGTTATAGGCATCTGCATGTTCTTGCTTTATATATCCCTCCTTTAAGAGTTCTGCGATCGTTGGGACTTTCCCATTATTTTGCAAAGAGTACAATTCTTTTTGAGCATCGACCAATTGCATCACTGCTTGTTTGCCTTCTCGATTGACATGATCTCGATAGCGGGAAATATTAGGGATGAACAAGAGAACTAATGCGCTGATTACTAATAAGACGATCAGCATTTCGATCAACGTAAAACTTTCAACATTCCTTAATTGTTTTCGTCTGAAATTGACTAGATATTTCATAATAAAACCTCCTCAATGTTGCCATAAACCGGCAGTAAAATTGCTGCATAAATCAATAGAATCAAGCTGGCAATTCCTAGAAAAAGGACTGGCTGTATCCATGAAAGTCCACGGTTCACCTTTTGGAAAAAATGCTGTCTTGCTAATTTACTGTAAAACAAAAGTTCTTTACCTAAGTTTCCTTTTGCTTCCCCTTGTAAAACGATTTGACTAAATTCAGCCGTTAAAAATGAATAAGTCTCAAACTGCTGTGCTAAAGAAATTCCTGATTCTAACCCTTTTGTCAGACGAAATGCTAATAGTTGGATCAAACTCCCTTGTTTTGTTTCTTTCAAACAAAAAATAATTTGGCGCAATTCTAATCCCTCGTAGAATAATTTTCCAAATTCTAAAGCGATATAAGAAGACTGGTAGAGGGAAAAAAGCGAACCAATCAATGGTTTGTTGCTGAACCATTCCCCTCGTTGAATCATATCCATTTTTAGGAGCCTGATCTTGATAAACAGACATAATAAACCAACAGACAGTAAAACAAGAAGAACATACCAATGAAAGGACTGCAAAAATCGGATTCCCCAATGCGTATCCATGACCATTTCCGAAGTTAATAACTGTGGCAAAATAAATTGGCGTAATGCAACTAAGATCCCTAATAAAAACAAACACAGTAAACACGGATAACTGATCATCTTTTTTAATTCTTTTCGAAATTCTGCTACGAGACGAAATTGTTCTGCCATCCCATTCAATGTTTGGATCAAATTCCCATGCGTACTGGCTAACTCGATTTGCACAAGCTTGTCTTGAGTAAAACCCAATGCTTGTAGAACCTCATAAAAAGAATGTCCTTCTTGCAATAAACGGTGTCCTTGCTGTAAATAAATATGGGGGACAGGTGTGATCTTCAACAATATTTCCGTTGCTTCTTGAATACTAAATCCATGGTCAAGTAACTCCCCCATCAGTCGAATATACTTTGCTTGATGGTTCAGTGACATTTTCTTAGAAGGCAAACGATCGCCAGCGACTATTTTTTGCTTCTTCATAGCTTTGGTCCCACCCTTTCCTCTCAAAATCATTGTAGGTAAAGTTGTAACCCCATAAAGCCGCTGCTGCTTGTGTTTGGTCTAAAAGGATTTCTTGGTAGATTACGCCAGATAAACATTCAAAAAACTCATCGCTTCTGCCAACTAATTCAAGAATTCTCGCTTCGGTTCCATCTAAATGGCGGGCATGAACCGTCGCAAATACACGGTGACCTGTCAACGCTGCTCGAATTGCTACATTCGCTGTCTTGCTATCTCTGATTTCTCCAATGATCAATAAATCTGGACGATGACGTAATGCAAGCTTCAGCAATTCCTCATACGTTTGTTCGATTTTGTCGTTTACTTGTAATTGTAAAAAGGCTGTTTCTTCAATTTCTACTGGGTCCTCTATTGTAATTACTTGTACCTCTTTGTCTTGTGCCAAATAGTACATCAAAGAAGTTTTTCCTGATCCAACTGGTCCGCTGAACAAATAGAGCCCACGCTTTTTACTCCGCTCATTGATCACCTTTAAATCCTCAGGACAAAAACAGCGGAACTGTTTTTCAGACAAATCATAAAGTAATCGAATCACCAAACTTTCTCTTTGTAAGTAATCACCTACAGAAGACAGTCTCAGTCTGACCTCTTTTTCTTTTAAGACGTAAGTCATTGCACCTAATTGCGCTTTTCTTCTCTCACCGATATCCATCTCTCCTAAATATTTAAAGCGTGAGATTAATTGTTGTCCAATATCTGATGCAATACTTTTTTGGAATGTTCGTTTTTTACTATAGCGGTAATAAATATTGAAATCAGTTTGATCAGGCATTATATAGATATCTTGAACACGATTTTTATAACTTTCATTAATGAGATCATCTGATATCTCCTTTATATCCATCTTATCCCCTCCATAAAAAACATACGTCTTTTTTCTAATTCTATTTTATTTTTGTATCATTAAATGCTAAAAGATGGGCAAAATCCGAATTTATGTTATACTATTAAAAATTTATTTTGGAGGGAACATGGTGGAATCATTACGAACAAAGCATATTTTAGTCGCTGGGAAAAAAGAACCAGCTGATCTGGTAATCAAACATGCACAAATCGTCAACGTTTTTACAAAAGAAATCCTAACCGGTGATGTTGCGATTTGTGACGGTAAAATCGTGGGGATCGGTCAATACGAAGGCAAAGAAATCTATGATGCAAAAAATCAATACCTCGTACCAGGACTTATTGATGGGCATGTGCATATCGAAAGTTCACTTTTATCTCCAAGCGAGTTTGCAAAAATTTCTTTATTACATGGCGTCACCTCGGTAATTACTGATCCTCATGAAATAGGAAACGTAGCAGGAAGTATTGGGCTTGATTTTATGATTGAAGATGCCCAATCCGTACCAATGAATATTTTTATCATGCTGCCATCCTGCGTTCCTGTAACACCTTTTGAAACAAGCGGCGCAGTGCTAGACGCCCAATCATTCATTCCTTTTCTTGATCGTCCTGAAGTGTTGGGACTTGCTGAAGTGATGAACTACCAAGCTGTTGCAAATAACGAAAAAACCATCATTGATAAATTACAATTGATGCATGAGAAAAATATGAAAATCGATGGTCATGCAGCTGGTATTCAAGGAGATGAGCTAAACGTCTATTTGACGGCTGGTATAAAAACCGACCATGAAGCGACTAACGCACAAGAAGCAAAAGAACGTCTAGCTTTAGGGATGTATTTAATGATTCGAGAAGGGACGGTTGCAAAAGACCTCGAAGCACTCCTGCCCGTTGTAACACCAGAAAATTCACGACGTTGTTTATTTGTCACGGATGATAAACTGATCGATGATCTGGTTGCAGAAGGCTCTATCGATCACATCATACGCCAAGCAATCCATTTAGGAATGGAGCCATTACAAGCCATTCAAATGGCCACACTAAATGCTGCCGAATGTTTTGGCTTAAGTCAGCTAGGCGCCATCGCACCTGGCTATCAAGCTGATTTCTTCTTAACCAATGATTTAACGACTCTTCCAATCAATACTGTCTTTTCTAATGGAAAAATCGTGGTAGAGGATGCACAATTGAATCTGGAACAATTTCCGAGACAAAAAAATACTTATGCTCAAAAATTACCAAAAATGGATGTAAAACCATTAACGGTCGATTCTTTTGCTTTACCACTTTGTACCGAAAAAGCCCACATGATCGAAGTCATTCCTAATAGTTTATTGACCAATGATTGTCTCGTAGAAGTAGACACAAAAAACGGTGTCTTTGTTCCTTCAATTACCAACGACCAACTAAAAATTGCTGTGATCGAACGTCACCATCGAACAGGAAATGTTGGCGTTGGGATCGTTAAGGGATTTCAACTAAAGAAAGGAGCTCTTGCAACAACTGTTGCGCATGATTCTCATAACATCGTCGTGGTGGGAACGAATGACGAAGATATGTTAATAGCAGCAAACCAATTAATCAAAAAAGGTGGCGGAATGATCGCTGTTGCAGATGGTCAAGAGTTGGCTTGTTTACCCTTACCAATCGGTGGCTTAATGTCTCAAGAACCTTTTTTAGCTGTGAATGAGCAGTTAGTTTCCTTAACTAAAGAAGCACATGCGTTAGGTGCCAGTCAATCATTCGATCCATTTTTAACACTTTCATTTTTAACATTATCTGTCATCCCCGAATTAAAGATTACAGATAAAGGCTTATTTTCATTTTCTAAATTTAACTTGATTGAACCTTCTATATAAAATAAATACGAAAATATTTTGTCCTACAATTTTTCCTTGCTCGAACAGCTGCATCTACAACCAAAAAAGCAACCGAAACAAAAATGTTTCGGTTGCTTTTGATTAAATGAAGTCATTATTTCTTCGTTTTATCTGGAAATTGAGCTTCAACACGATAGATTCTTTGACCTCTTGAAGAAAATTTTTCTTCGTATTCAGTCATGATATTTCCTTCATATTTACTTTGATGTAAATCTAACCATACTTGTTTGATGATCATGCCGTATTGAGAAAAACTAGCTAATGAATATTCAAATAGTCCTTGGTTATCTGTTTTAAAATGGATTTCTCCTTTAGGGCGTAGAATTTGTTCATCCACCGCTAAAAATGTATGATACGTTAACCGGCGTTTTTCATGTCTTTTTTTAGGCCACGGATCAGAAAAGTTCAAATAGATTTGATCAATCTCACTATCTGCAAAATATTCCGTCAACGCTGAACCATCAACATGCAATAGTTTTAAATTTGGTAATGGTTGTTCAATTAATTTATCTAAAGCAATTGATACAACGCTGACTTGCATTTCTACCCCGATATAATTGATTTCAGGATGAGCCTTAGCCATTCCTGTGATAAACTGACCTTTTCCCATACCAATTTCAATATGGATCGGCTGCTCATTGCCAAATAGTTCGTTCCACTTACCTCTCCACTTGGTTGGTTCACTTATTACTAGATCTGGATGCGCTGCTAGCATTTCAGCAGCACCTGGGCGATTACGTACACGCATGAAAACTCCATTCCTTTCTTTCCTAAAAAAATAAAGATCAGACAAGTGATGTTCTACTCTTCTGATCTTAACTCTGAATAAATAATCGACAATAAATGCTTTATTCGTACACCGTACTCATTCTTTTTGACTCTTTGCTCAACCACTAAAAATTCTTTTCAACTGTAAGATCTCTTCATTCATTCGTCGATGATCTTCACGCTGACAATATCGGGTAATCTCTTGTAAAAGATTCATCGCAGCATACCAATGTAATTTTTCTAATATCTCATCCGTTGGGCGAATCCCATAAGTAACGAGCCATTGATTCCAATTAGATAATGGAACATAATTCCCTAAAATCGTGGCAATATCCACCGCTGGATCAGCAAACATAATTGAATCCCAATCAACTAGATACAAATAATTTTTGCACACTAACCAGTTCCGATGATTGACATCTCCGTGTACAACTGCAAAGTTCTCTTTATCCATCTGTGGAATTTGTTGACGCAAAAACTGGTGAACGATTTGTAAAAATCGATTCTTTCTGAGTGTCTCAGGTAACTCCAGTTCATATTGTTGCAACATTTTTTCTGGTGTCATCACTCTACCACCGATCCGAGTCAACATCGTTTTAAGTGAAGCAGAATGATGCAAATGATACAAGACATCAATAACATCATTTCGCTGGCCGATCTCGGTCGGAGTTAATAAACGTCCTTCTAGCCATTCCTGTGCTGTTAAGGTATCGCCATTTCCTGTCCGTTTCGTCCATACCAGTTTTGGTGTAATTCCTTCTCGGGATAGTGCAGCAAGCATTGGAGTCGTATTGCGTTTAATAAAGACCTTATCTTCATCGCGCATGCCTATGTATGTTTTTCCCGTATCACCTTTGATTGGGCGTAAACGCCATTCTTGGTCTAACTGAAACTCCATCATGCATTCTCCCGTCCTCTAAACTCTATGATTTGCAGTACTTATTATTCTAGTCGCCTAAGCCCCGAACGTCAAGCACATATACGTTCTTTTTTCCTGTATTCCTCTCTAAAAAACCATCTTTTATCAAAAAAACGAGAGAAAAAGCAAATCTGCCTTATTCTCTCGTTTTTTCACCTCTTTTATTCGTTCATTTTCTTGATCCGAGTCGGTGTATAGATTTTAATAAACAAGCCGATGACAATCAAATAACTGATAATCGGTATGAGTTTGTCTAGCCCATTTAATACGATCGCACCAATCAATCCAAAAAGACTAGCGGCAATCAGCAAAAGATTTAACAATAACTTTTGCAGCGCAACTTCTTTTTGCTTTTCCGTGATTGGATAAAGTTGGACAAGTGTCATGTAACGAAATTGATTGTATAAAGGAATCACTTGGAATCCGATCAAATAGATAAAAAGCGCACCAATAGCAGTTATAAAATAAACATCTTCAATACCTGCAATCAAGATACTTCCAATCAACACTAAGCGTAAGAAAAGACCACTGAAATCAGAACCTCTAATAAATCTTCTGACATAAAGATAATAATAAGTATTATCTTTCGTTTTCTTCGTATGTTGAAGCAACGGGTCTAAATACCTTCTTCTTTTGACTTTAGAAGTGATTTCCGGCACGTCAGTAAAAAGATTGATGAATTGATAGATTTGATGTAAACGTTGCTCTTCTTTTTGTATCATTTTTTCCCAATCCAACCGATACGTCATATTTTTCCATAAAAACCAAAAGTAAATATTTAATTGAATCAACATAGCTAACAATCCAAGCCAGAGCCATCCATAGACCGTAAGCAACAAGATCAGCAATGTCGAAAGATACCAAGAAGCTTTCCATACCATCAATTTTTTCTCTTCAATTCGGAAAAGCTCCACTCGTTTGATTTGTAGTTGACTACTCTTCAATCCCCAGAGAATCAGTAAATAAACGAAATAAAAAGAAAAAGGCTGCCCGGTTGTCACAACCACGAGGGGCATTGAAAAGCCACAAGCTAGTCCTAAGAACAGAAAAGGAAATAGACTGGAATAAAGAAAAGCTCGTTGGAGATACTGATGCATCTCCTTTTCTTTCGGTAGTAGAAAAACCAGATCGGCCGCTTGCGTGAAAGTGGCAAATTTACCAAAAAACAAACAAATAAACCAAAAGATCGTAAGGATAATCCCACCCATTTGAAAAGGAGTCGTTAACGTTTTTAACCAGTTTGAATAGTAAAAGCCGACTCCGCCAAATAGAAATAAGCAAACCAATACAAAATGATCATTTAGTACATAACGCAAATACTTCATCATTTTTTTCTGGTGTTTTGCTAATCGCAATTGAAAGAAATTATTCATGATCCTGCTCCTTTGTCAAGGAGATATAAATTTCATCCAGTGAAGAATCAGGTAGTCGGAATTCCTCCTGTAAGTCTTTTAAGGTTCCATCTGCACGTATTTCTCCATTGTGCAGAACTACAAAACGATCACAATATTTTTCTGCCGTAGCTAAAATATGCGTAGACATCAAGATCCCTGAACCTTCATTTTTCATTTCTACCATTAGTTCTAAAAGAGCATTGATTGCTAATGGATCTAATCCTAAAAAAGGCTCATCAATAATATACAAAGAAGGCTCGATCAAGAAAGCACACAAGATCATCACCTTTTGTTTCATCCCTTTTGAAAAATTGGCTGGCAACCATTCCAAACGATTCTCTAAACGAAACGTATGTAACAATTTCTCAGCTCGTTGCATCGCTATATCGATTGGAATATCATAGGCCATCGCAGTCACTTCGATATGTTCTCTTAAAGTTAGTTCTTCATATAAAGAAGGCGTTTCAGGTATAAAACCGATTTGTTTTCGGTATTCTTCAGTATTTTTTTTCAAACTCAGATCATTAATCGTGATAGATCCTTTTTTTTGTTCTAAGAGGCCAATGATATGTTTGATCGTTGTACTTTTTCCAGCGCCATTTAAACCGATCAATCCTACCATTTCGCCAGGCTGTACACTAAAACTAATATCTTTTAAAACAGGTAGATGTCCATAGCCACCTGTTACATGTTCCACAATTAGACTCATAATTTTTCCTCCGTCGCTCGATTGTTTTTATTATACCATGAAGAAAACGAAGTCAATTTATTTTTTTTCATACAAATCTTTGAACATATGGTAAAGTTAACATAAATAATATTTTTGATGGAAAGGATGTTTCCTATGGAAAACTGTATCTTTTGTAAAATTATTAAACAAGAAATCCCTAGTTATAAAATCTACGAAGACGAAAAAGTCTATGCATTTTTAGATATATCCCAAGCGACAAAAGGACACACACTAGTTATTCCAAAACAACACGTTTCTGATATTTTTGAATATGACGAAGTACTAGCAGCTGATGTTTTTTCACGTATCCCTAAAATTGCTCGTTCAATTGAAGAAGCCTTTCCTGAGATGCAAGGACTGAATATCTTGAATAATAACCGTGAATTGGCTTATCAATCTGTATTTCATTCACATGTCCATTTGGTCCCTCGCTATAGTAAAGAAGATGATTTTTCGATCCACTTTGGCAACCATCAGTCAGAATATAGTGCGGAAGAATTGCAACAAATTCAACATACCATTGTAAAGCAGGTGAAGAACATTGATTAAAAACTTTTTAAAAGGAATCGTTTTTGGAACGACCGTTGGAGCTATATCCGGGTTGTTATTTGCTCCTAGAAGCGGGAACGAAACCAGAAAAAAATTGATCGCTGAACTAGACGAAGCAACGGAATTAACAAATGATTTAAATAACAGTCTTAATAATTTCAAACAAGCATTAGTTGACACAAAAGAAACAGCTAATACTTTGATCCCCGCTTTTCAAGAATCAATGAAAAAAGATATTGAAAATTTTAAATTTCAAGCAGAACCAAGAATTGCACAAATCCAAGAACAAGTTGGAAAATTAACAAATGATTTGCCACAAGACATGCAATAATGCGGAATTTTATAACACTTTTGATTTTAATTTTATTGTTTTTTTAATTTTTAGTTAGGAATGTGATCAAAATTTGAATTTTATTTGAAACTATCACGAGAACGTTTTTATTAATAAATAGATATGGTATAGTTATTATTGTAAGAATAATAATAAATCACAGGAGAGCAATTTTAATGAAAAAGAAAAAAATAATTTTAGCTGCAACTAGTGCGCTAGCTGTATTAGCATTAGCTGCTTGTTCAGGTAGTACAAATAAAGACATCGCCACAATGAAAGGCGGAACTATCACGGTTGAAGATTTTTATAATGAAGCAAAACATACGCAAAACAACCAACAATTAGTTCAAAATATGATTATTTACAAAGCCTTTGAAAATAAATATGGCGATAAAGTAACGGATAAAGATGTCAATGCTGAATACAAAAAGAATGAAGAAACTTACGGTGACACCTTTAAATCACAATTAGAAGCAGCTGGTTATACAGAAGACTCATATAAACAAGCACTTAGAAGCAGTTTAGTATTAAAAGCTGGTATAAGTGCTAACGTCAAAGTGACAGAAAAAGATTTAAAAGAAGCTTGGAAAACTTTCCATCCAGAAGTTGAAGCACAAATCATTAAAGTAAGCAGTGAAGATGAAGCAAAAGAAGTGAAAAAATCAGCAGATGACGGAACTGATTTTGCGAAACTGGCAAAAGAAAAATCAACCGATGAAGCAACTAAAAAAGATGGCGGAAAAATCAAATTTGACTCTCAAACGACAGATGTTCCAACTGAAGTGAAAGAAGCAGCCTTCAAATTAAAAGACGGTCAAGTATCTGACGTTATCTCAGCGACAAATACAACTTCATACTCAACAGATTATTATGTTGTAAAAATGGTCAAAAACCAAAATAAAGGCGATGACATGAATAAATACAAGAAACAATTAGAATCAATCGCCCGAGATACAAAAGAAAGTGATCAAGACCTACAAAAAGAAATTATCGCTAAAGTATTAAAAGAAGAAAATGTAAAAGTCACAGATGATGCCTTTAAAAATGTATTAACGCCATTTACTATGGAAACAGCTAATACCAATACATCTGAGTCTAAAACAAAATCAACAAAATCTTCTGAATCTAAAACAACTGAATCAACAAAAACTTCTGAATCATCAACAACTGAATCATCAAGCAAATAAGATGAAAAAAACAGACCTATCCTGGTCTGTTTTTTTTTTGACGCTATAATTTCTAAGAAGGATCGTAATTTCCACCTTATTTTTTATAAAAGATAAGCATAGATTAAAACACCAAAGTAAATGATTGACTTTGATGTTTTTTCGCTACCTATTCACTTTGACAAAGAGCTGTTTTTTAGTAACTGATTCTGGTCATCAGTGTAACGATCGTTGCAAACATAGCAAAAATACAAATAAAGACGCCCGTAGTCGTTAAAGTAATCAAAGCAATCTTGGATTTGTTTCTCAATTTATAAGCCATATACAACAAACATACTGAGAAGAAAATTCCCAATACCCAGAAAAATAGCGGATCTCTTTGAACGCCAAGAGATTGGATATAATGATTCATTAACTATTTTCCCCCTATTAGTAAAACGGTTTCTCATCTGACTACAATCTTACACTATTGTAGATTTTTATCAATAACAAAATAAATTTTCCAATAATAAAGACACGTAGGCTCACAAGTAGTTCGTGTTAGGCTACGTGCCTTTAGTTATCTATAGTTCTTTGGGAACATAGAAACTACGATTTTCCATTCCAAAAATCCGTTCAGTGTATTTTCCAGGTTCTGTTTGACGAATCGACGTCAACATCATTTGCATTGAAGCATCGAGATTATCGATCTGATGTAAGATTTCTGCTTCCATGATACGTGGTCGAACCGGCGATCCGTATTCTAATAAGCCGTGATGTGCTAAGACCATATGTCTTAATACCAAAACATCTTCATCTGCTTCATTTATTTTCAATGCGATACATGCTCTCGTGATTTCTTCATCTACTAGTACCAAATGCCCCACTAGATTACCCGCTAAAGTATATTCCGTACTCATCGGTCCAGATAATTCAATCACTTTTCCGAGATCGTGTAAAATGATTCCTGCGTATAACAACGATCGATTCAATTCTGGATATTCATCAGCAATCGTTTTACCTAAATGCAACATAGTCAATGTGTGGTAAGCTAATCCACTCGCAAAAGCATGATGATTCCGTTTTGCTGCGGGAAATTCAAAAAATTGCTTTTGATATTTATTTAGTAAATGACGGACAATCCGATTCCAATGAGCATTTGTTATATCAAATAATAATTGATTGATTTCTTCTTCCATTTCTTCTTTTTTCAAAGGAGCCCTTTCCATATAAAAACTAGGATCACTTGGCTCTTCAAGTTTAGTCAATCGCATATGCAAAATCTTTACTTGTGGGTTTCCTTGATAGATTTCCCGCTTCCCACTTAAGAAAACAACTGTCCCAGCAGTAAACTTGTTGATCTCTTCTTCAGAAGCATCCCAATATTTGCCATCAATCGTTCCAGACGTATCTTGAAAAGTAAATGCAATAAATTTTTTTCCGTTTTTCGCAACTCTGACATCAGCATTTTTAATTAAAACAAACAATTCAAATTGTTCATCGACAACTAATTCACGAATTTTTTTCATTCTTTATACATCCTTTAATATATTCACAGATTGTTGAAGCTCCTGATAATAGCTTACCATTTCTTGGTCAGAAGAAAAACAAATAACTTGATAATTTTGGCCGAAATCAGCTAACAATTTGGCTAATTGATATTTTCTTTGATGGTCATAATGCAACCAACCGTCATCTATGATGATTGGACAAATCGAACGTTTTGATTCTAACGATAGGTAGGCAAAGCGCATGGCCATAATCAGTTGATCTTTCGTTCCTGTAGATAATTCATAAATGGGAAAATCAGTTACACCGTCTGTTAGTGTCAAAGTATCATTTCTCAATAAAATCTCTTGGTAATGATTTTGTGTTAAGACTCCTAAATAGTGACCAGCAGCTTTTAACAATTGTGGTAATTGACGTTCACTCATTTCTGTAGACAGATCCCCTAAAAAAGTCCCAGCGACCATTAGACCGCCCCAATGTTCCATCAGTTGTTGCAGTTGTGCTCTCAATAAACTTTCTTCTTGGTACATCTCATCCAACGTACCATCTTTTTGTAATTCCTCGATTTGGATCTTTAACCGCTGACGTTGTTCGATCAATTGTTTTTCTTCAAACTGATACTGCCGTTGTTTCTCTTGATTATGATACAGTTCAGTACTTAATTGCTCCCGTGTCCGTTTTTTTGGAAAAAGTGGCGCGAGAATCTCATCCAACTCTTTTAGTCGTTGAAGTTGTGTTTTTGTTTGTTGCGCTTTTTGCAAATAAGCAGCTACTTCGGATGGATAAGCAAGTCCGACCTGCTCCATCTGTCCGCTATAGTGTTCGATCAAACTTTTTTGTTTCTTTTTCAATTGGTTGATTTCTTGTTTCAATAGTGTATTTTGTTGATAACTTCTAGCGAATTTCAATTGTTCCATTTCTTGGATGAAGTTCGTTAAAAGCACCATTTTTTCAGCGATTCCTTTATCTTGTAACGGTAACCATTCCTTAATCAATTCAAACTTACGATCAAGCTGTACCAACTTTTGTTGAATCTCATTTGCTCGTTCTTGTTTCTTGATCAAGCGGCTATACAAGTCTTGATAATCGGATACTTCATGCCCATATTCCTTCATCGCTTCTAAGGTATTCATCGTTCCTAAGTGATGGACCTTTGTAAAATCGAAGGCTTTTTGTTGGATTTTTTGTTGTTCAATCACTAGCTTGTTTTTACTTTGATTGATTTCTTCGATTTGAGCTAACGTATTGTCTAATTGTCCCAGTTTTTCTTGCCACTTACCTTTGATTTCTGATAAATCACTTTTCTGACCATTCAGTGATTTCCTTTCATAAAATGAATACCCCAATGTACCTAAGGCTAATAAAAAGACTCCTAGTTTCCAAGGCATTGGTAGGAAGATCCCCACCACAAAAAAGAATCCGCCGATAATAGCAAACGGTGTTTTGTTCTTTGAACGAACTTCTGAAGGTGCCGACTGTAATAATTCTGGATGTGTGGCTTCTAATTGGTTGATCTCCGCTTCAATCGTCCGCTGCTGCTCTAAGACGATTTCTGATCTGATTGATAATTGATTGACTTGTTCTTTCAACAAACGATTTTCAGAAAATAGTTGTTGCCACTCTTCAGTATGCAAAAATTCTTGTGGCTCTTGTGTCCGTTGCCATTGCCAGCTTTGTTCTAAAATTTTTAATTCTGAATCAATTTCTCGTTCTTCCACTTGGAGTCTTTGCCATTCATTCAGCCAATGTTCGATTTGTGTTTGCTGTTGTTGCAATTCTTTTAGTACTTGCTCTTGTTCCAAATAGAAATAATATCGTGCCGACTGTTGATCCATTCCGCTATGTTTTTCTAAAGTAGCTTCGAGCTCATCTAGGCGTTCCGTCATCTGCTGGTAGCGTTTAGTGAATTCCTCTAAGTCTAAAAGCAACTGTTCTTCAGGAACTTGTGGTAAGGTATTGGCTTTAAGTGCTTGCCACTCTTCGTATAAAGAATAATTCAGCTCTTGCTGCTTGATCTGAGAAATTTTTTCGTTTATCTCTTGGAGTTTTTTTTGTAGCTCTCTTTGATCTTGACTGTAGGCTTGTTCTTGTCGAACGAGTTCACCGAAAAAAGATTCCTGCTCTTGTTTTTGATGGACTCTTTCTTGAAGGTTCTTCCACTCATTCAATTTCTGATTGATAAGCAGTTTCTGCCCTTTTTTCTTAAAAAGCTGTTGGGCTTGCTGATAATATTCTTGTCTTTTTTGAAAAACATACGAACTACCCGTAATCCCTAATGAGATCAGTGCATCATGTAATTCTTTTTCTCGTAGATGATCGAGTTCAGTTAACTGTTCTTGTTGAAAAGTAAAAACCTGCTGAAATAAATCCTTTGTTAGTGGAGAAAGTAATTTCTCTAATAATTCATCACTTCCCTGTTGCTCATTAAAAAGGACTTTGGATTTCCCACGATTTTGCTGTTTGTAACGTTCAACTAGTATTTCTCCATGAACTGGATGTTCTAACCAAATTTTCCCACCATAGGCAGCCCCATCTTTCGGCGTATAGTCTTTTTTCTTCTTTCCTTTTGAAGGGAAGCCAAATAATACAGCCTGAATAAATTGGTAAATCGTTGACTTGCCTGCTTCATTTTCACCGTAGATCAATTGATTTCCAGAAATAAAATCAAATGTTTTTTGTCTCCACTTACCAAATGCAGCTATTTCGATTCGAAGGATTCTCATATACTTTCCTCCTCAAACACAAAATCTTGCTCCAGTATTGCCTTGGCTTTAGTCAAGGTACCTTCCTGATATTCAGGTAAATCATTCATCAAGCGAACCGCATCAGGATGACTGTACATCTCACCTAAAATCTGATGGAAATCTTCACTTACCCGATAAGTTTCAAAGAGTTGGTCAACTAATGTCTGTGAGACCTTCAACGATACTCGATTCATTCTTTCATCTTCCTTAATAGATATACGCCAAATAAGTAAATTTGTAGATAGGTTGGCTATTTTTTCCATTAAATACTCAAGTAATTCGCCAGAATAGATTCGATCAATCACTTCTTGGTTCAAGTGATGATACTCTGTTACCTTTAAATCTAACAACGTCAGTTTTGGATTTCCCATAGTTAACTGCTCTTGGATCACTTGTAACACGTCTTGCGTAGTCCGAGCAGTTTTTAAAGACACGGTCTTACTCTCCCAGAATACTTCTGCGACCTCTAGCGGAATCGTCTGGCATTCACTGGAGGTCAATTCAACCAATAAAACATTTCTAGCTGTCTGCTCTTTTTGGGTATGTCCTTGAGGTGCCCCTGGATAATTCATTGTTTCTTTTTCGTTTAAAGACATTGGCACATGGATATGTCCTAATGCCCAATAATCATAGCCTTTTTCCTGCATTTTAGACGGCTGAAAAGGTGCATAGTTTCCCCGCTGATTGCTCCCTATTTCGCCATGATACAGACCGATATGATAATCCACTGAGTGTCGTAAAGGAAATTCAGCAACTTTATCTCCCTGTATCCACTGGTGTAAATAACTAAACCCGCTGATGGCGACCTTTTCCCCTTTTTTAGATAAAAATGTCTTTGTTTCTACCTCTTCCGAAGTAAATAAATGGACATTTTCGGGAAAAGTAAACCAGTAGCGCTCTGATTGATAATAATCATGATTTCCAAATGTCAAATAGACAGCAATCTCTTTTTCATTCAATCGATCGATTTGATCAAAAAAATGTTTTTGGATTTTTAATGAAGGACGATTTTGATGGAAGGTGTCTCCCGCAAGTAAAACAAAATCAACTTCATTTATTATAGCCTTGTCTACAATATTTGCTAAAACTTTTAAATTAACCTCTAATAATTTTTCCTGTACCGATTTATCTAAATTTACTAGTCCTTCAAAAGAGCGATCGATATGTAAATCAGCTGCATGGATGAATTTAACCATCGAGTGTCCTCCTTTTTACTCAAGATGAATTTATGCCTTATCCGGCTTTATTTGAATAATTTTTATAAAATAGGTACTGCTTTATAAAATTATATGCCCTTTTATCATACCATTTTCATTGCTTTTTTTCATCAAAAACCGAAAATTTGTTCGCATTCACTCGAATAGATTACTCCGACCAATTCTCCCCTTGCTTTATGCCTAACTTTTTTGTATTTTATGGTAAAAGTAGAAGCATGAGGATCATTTACTCCTTTTTCTCTAAAAGGATAGAAAAAGAAAATGGGGAATTAACACACTGTCTTTTGATATGTAGCGTAACTTGTATTTCCAGCTGTCTATCTTTAATCTGTTTGCAAATTTCAGTGCAATTTTTTTACTTGGCAGCCTTACTTCGTCAATCAACATGTTAACTATACTTAATTTTGTCACCTTTTATCTTTTACTAAAAACCAGCTAAATAGGAGGAATGCCTCGCTTTTCCATCTTCATTGTTTTAATATACCTTTGTTTGTAAAAAAGCTAGGAACAATCCCAAATACGATTACTCCTAACTTTTTATTTTCTCTTAATTTATGCAAATAAAAAAGCAGATGAACTAAATTCATCTGCTTTTCACCATTTGCGTGGCGACGTCCTACTCTCACAAGGGGCAACCCCTCACTACAATCGGCGCTAAGAAGCTTAACTTCTGTGTTCGGCATGGTTACAGGTGTATCCTTCTCGCTATCGCCACCACACTGTGGTGTTATCATTATTGAGTTTGCTTTTGCTCACTCAAAACTGGATTTGAAGTATTTCGTAAACTCTACCGAGTTTTTTTCTTTACCAATGTGGTTAAGTCCTCGATCGATTAGTATCAGTCCGCTCCATACATCACTGTACTTCCACTCCTGACCTATCTACCTGATCATCTCTCAGGGATCTTACTTTCTTAAAGAAATGGGAAATCTCATCTTGAGGTGGGCTTCACACTTAGATGCTTTCAGCGTTTATCCCTTCCCTACATAGCTACCCAGCAATGCCCTTGGCAGAACAACTGGTACACCAGCGGTAAGTCCATCCCGGTCCTCTCGTACTAAGGACAGCTCCTCTCAAATTTCCAACGCCCGCGACGGATAGGGACCGAACTGTCTCACGACGTTCTGAACCCAGCTCGCGTGCCGCTTTAATGGGCGAACAGCCCAACCCTTGGGACCGACTACAGCCCCAGGATGCGACGAGCCGACATCGAGGTGCCAAACCTCCCCGTCGATGTGGACTCTTGGGGGAGATAAGCCTGTTATCCCCAGGGTAGCTTTTATCCGTTGAGCGATGGCCCTTCCATGCGGAACCACCGGATCACTAAGCCCGACTTTCGTCCCTGCTCGACTTGTTGGTCTCGCAGTCAAGCTCCCTTCTGCCTTTACACTCTTCGAATGATTTCCAACCATTCTGAGGGAACCTTTGGGCGCCTCCGTTACCTTTTAGGAGGCGACCGCCCCAGTCAAACTGCCCATCTGACACTGTCTCCCACCACGATCAGTGGTGCGGGTTAGAGTGGCCATAACGCAGGGGTAGTATCCCACCAGCGCCTCCATCGAAACTAGCGTTCCGATTTCTACGGCTCCTACCTATCCTGTACATGCGGTACAGACACTCAATATCAAACTACAGTAAAGCTCCATGGGGTCTTTCCGTCCTGTCGCGGGTAACCTGCATCTTCACAGGTACTAAAATTTCACCGAGTCTCTCGTTGAGACAGTGCCCAAATCGTTACGCCTTTCGTGCGGGTCGGAACTTACCCGACAAGGAATTTCGCTACCTTAGGACCGTTATAGTTACGGCCGCCGTTTACTGGGGCTTCAATTCGTACCTTCGCATACGCTAAGCACTCCTCTTAACCTTCCAGCACCGGGCAGGCGTCAGCCCCTATACTTCATCTTACGATTTTGCAGAGACCTGTGTTTTTGATAAACAGTCGCTTGGGCCTATTCACTGCGGCTGATCTTAGATCAGCACCCCTTCTCCCGAAGTTACGGGGTCATTTTGCCGAGTTCCTTAACGAGAGTTCTCTCGCTCACCTTAGGATTCTCTCCTCGACTACCTGTGTCGGTTTGCGGTACGGGTCGTTGTTTTCTCACTAGAAGCTTTTCTCGGCAGTGTGACATCAGGAACTTCGGTACTATTATTTCCCTCCCCATCACAGCTTGTCCGTACAGACAGAAGCATTTGACTCCTATCAAGACTTACTGCTTAGACAGACATTTCCAATCGTCTGCATTCCTTAGCCTCCTGCGTCCCTCCATTGCTCAAACAAAAACAACGAGTACAGGAATATCAACCTGTTGTCCATCGCCTACGCCTGTCGGCCTCGGCTTAGGTCCCGACTAACCCTGGGCGGACGAGCCTTCCCCAGGAAACCTTAGTCATTCGGTGGACAGGATTCTCACCTGTCTTTCGCTACTCATACCGGCATTCTCACTTCTAAGCGCTCCAGCAGTCCTCACGATCTGCCTTCAACGCCCTTAGAACGCTCTCCTACCAATACACCTAAAGGTGTACTCCACAGCTTCGGTAATATGTTTAGCCCCGGTACATTTTCGGCGCAGGGTCACTCGACTAGTGAGCTATTACGCACTCTTTAAATGGTGGCTGCTTCTAAGCCAACATCCTAGTTGTCTGTGCAACCCCACATCCTTTTCCACTTAACATATATTTTGGGACCTTAGCTGGTGGTCTGGGCTGTTTCCCTTTCGACTATGGATCTTATCACTCACAGTCTGACTCCCGGATATGAATGAATGGCATTCGGAGTTTATCTGAATTCGGTAACCCGAGATGGGCCCCTAGTCCAAACAGTGCTCTACCTCCATCATTCTCAATTCCGAGGCTAGCCCTAAAGCTATTTCGGAGAGAACCAGCTATCTCCAAGTTCGTTTGGAATTTCTCCGCTACCCACACCTCATCCCCGCACTTTTCAACGTACGTGGGTTCGGTCCTCCAGTGCGTTTTACCGCACCTTCAACCTGGACATGGGTAGATCACATGGTTTCGGGTCTACGACTACATACTCAAACGCCCTATTCAGACTCGCTTTCGCTGCGGCTCCGTCTCTTCAACTTAACCTCGCATGCAATCGTAACTCGCCGGTTCATTCTACAAAAGGCACGCCATCACCCATTAACGGGCTTTGACTTGTTGTAGGCACACGGTTTCAGGTTCTATTTCACTCCCCTTCCGGGGTGCTTTTCACCTTTCCCTCACGGTACTGGTTCACTATCGGTCACTAGGGAGTATTTAGCCTTGGGAGATGGTCCTCCCGGATTCCGACGGAATTCCTCGTGTTCCGCCGTACTCAGGATCCTCCTAGGTGCCTTCCAAATTTCATCTACGGGGTTTTTACCCTCTTTGACTGACTTTTCCAAGTCATTCGACTATCTGAAAGAACTACCATATCGGAGTCCTACAACCCCAATGAGCAAGCTCATTGGTTTGGGCTTTTCCCGTTTCGCTCGCCGCTACTCAGGGAATCGAATTTTCTTTCTCTTCCTGCAGGTACTTAGATGTTTCAGTTCTCTGCGTCTACCTCGAATGCGCTATGTATTCACGCAAACGTAACATCCTATAAAAGATGCTGGGTTCCCCCATTCGGAAATCTCTGGATCATAGCTTACGTACAGCTCCCCAAAGCATATCGGTGTTAGTCCCGTCCTTCATCGGCTCCTAGTGCCAAGGCATCCACCGTGCGCCCTTATTCACTTAACCTTATCAACCTTGCGGTTGGGTTTTGATCTTTCTTCTAGCGATAGAAGTCCGATCAAGAAAATAAGCAATTGAACTTATTAAAAAACTCAAATTCAACGCGGTGTTCTCGGTTTGTATTACTAATTTACTTCAAATATCCAGTTTTCAATGAACAAAAATATATCTTTGAGAGTAAACCTCTCAAAACTGAACAAAGTGAAAAACAAACAGTGTAGTCTCCGTAATATTCCTTAGAAAGGAGGTGATCCAGCCGCACCTTCCGATACGGCTACCTTGTTACGACTTCACCCCAATCATCTATCCCACCTTAGGCGGCTGGCTCCAAAAGGTTACCTCACCGACTTCGGGTGTTACAAACTCTCGTGGTGTGACGGGCGGTGTGTACAAGGCCCGGGAACGTATTCACCGCGGCGTGCTGATCCGCGATTACTAGCGATTCCGGCTTCATGTAGGCGAGTTGCAGCCTACAATCCGAACTGAGAGAAGCTTTAAGAGATTAGCTTAGCCTCGCGACTTTGCGACTCGTTGTACTTCCCATTGTAGCACGTGTGTAGCCCAGGTCATAAGGGGCATGATGATTTGACGTCATCCCCACCTTCCTCCGGTTTGTCACCGGCAGTCTTGCTAGAGTGCCCAACTAAATGATGGCAACTAACAATAAGGGTTGCGCTCGTTGCGGGACTTAACCCAACATCTCACGACACGAGCTGACGACAACCATGCACCACCTGTCACTTTGCCCCCGAAGGGGAAGCTCTATCTCTAGAGTGGTCAAAGGATGTCAAGACCTGGTAAGGTTCTTCGCGTTGCTTCGAATTAAACCACATGCTCCACCGCTTGTGCGGGCCCCCGTCAATTCCTTTGAGTTTCAACCTTGCGGTCGTACTCCCCAGGCGGAGTGCTTAATGCGTTAGCTGCAGCACTGAAGGGCGGAAACCCTCCAACACTTAGCACTCATCGTTTACGGCGTGGACTACCAGGGTATCTAATCCTGTTTGCTCCCCACGCTTTCGAGCCTCAGCGTCAGTTACAGACCAGAGAGCCGCCTTCGCCACTGGTGTTCCTCCATATATCTACGCATTTCACCGCTACACATGGAATTCCACTCTCCTCTTCTGCACTCAAGTCTCCCAGTTTCCAATGACCCTCCCCGGTTGAGCCGGGGGCTTTCACATCAGACTTAAGAAACCGCCTGCGCTCGCTTTACGCCCAATAAATCCGGACAACGCTTGCCACCTACGTATTACCGCGGCTGCTGGCACGTAGTTAGCCGTGGCTTTCTGGTTAGATACCGTCAAGGGATGAACAGTTACTCTCATCCTTGTTCTTCTCTAACAACAGAGTTTTACGATCCGAAAACCTTCTTCACTCACGCGGCGTTGCTCGGTCAGACTTTCGTCCATTGCCGAAGATTCCCTACTGCTGCCTCCCGTAGGAGTTTGGGCCGTGTCTCAGTCCCAATGTGGCCGATCACCCTCTCAGGTCGGCTATGCATCGTCGCCTTGGTGAGCCGTTACCTCACCAACTAGCTAATGCACCGCGGGTCCATCCATCAGCGACACCCGAAAGCGCCTTTCAAATCAAAACCATGCGGTTTCGATTGTTATACGGTATTAGCACCTGTTTCCAAGTGTTATCCCCTTCTGATGGGCAGGTTACCCACGTGTTACTCACCCGTTCGCCACTCCTCTTTTTCCGGTGGAGCAAGCTCCGGTGGAAAAAGAAGCGTTCGACTTGCATGTATTAGGCACGCCGCCAGCGTTCGTCCTGAGCCAGGATCAAACTCTCATAAAAAGTTCGAACAATCTTGCGATTGTTAAGCTCAATTGTTTGCTAGCATATTGCTTGCTTGTTAAAAATGTTTGTTGTCTTGAATCAATCAAGACGCCCTACACATTTGGTTTGTCTTTGCTTTGTTCAGTTTTCAAAGGTCTACTTGATTAAATGCTAATCAGTTGAGATTGCCGTAGTAACTTTTATATCATATCAGAGTGACATTTGTTTGTCAACTCTTTTTTAAAAGTTTTTTTAACTTCGTTTTTCAGAAGTGTTTCAGCAACTCATTTATCATAACTCGTCGTTTGTTATTTGTCAACAACTTTTTTGAAGTTTTTTTCGATAGAATCAAGCTTCGTAAGCTATCGTTTTTTTACGACTCAGTTATCTTATCACCTTAAAAAGTAAATGTCAATGAATTTTTCTAAATAAATTTCACTATCTTTTTCTCTTTTTCAGCAACGTCAATTACTTTACCATTAAAAAAAAGAATGGTCAAGCTAAAAATTAATTTTAGTAGCACCTTACTTTATTTCTCTCTATTGGTCTAACCTACTTTAGTTGCCTATCTTCTTATTTAGACTCATCGGTACTTCAGACGATTACTGCAATGGCTAGCTATTTTCATACTCAATCATCAAATATCTCTCATATCTTACTTTCGATACCGCACACCTTTATAAATAGCTAATGGCAAGATCACAAAAAGAAACAAGAGAAGAATATCGATCAGATATTGGTCGCTAAAAACATTTGTTAATGGCTGATTTGTAGTTAAAGAATAAAATGCGGGTAGCAAAATAATCGTGAAAAGATACGAGCCACTGATTTCCCAAAAATCTTTCCAAGAAAATTTTTTGTATTTCATCGCTCCACCTCCTTGCTTTATATGAGAGAAATTCACTACTTGAATAGACATTTCTACGCTTCTATAATAGACAAAATCAGCTATTATAGCTAGGTTAACAATAATTATTTATTAAACAATGAAAAATAAGCTAATTTTCTATGAGTTCTCCCCGTCTGATTTCTTCATACTAAAAAAGCAACGCAAAACAATTTTGTTTTACGTTGCTTTTGCTTGTTCTGGCTAAATTATTTTCTACAACGTTAATTATTCGCTGTATAAATCTCTAACTGGTGTCATGATGATGCGATTCAAGTCATTGATGATCGTGCTGAATTGTTGTTCTTTTTGCATCAAATCATTGATCACTTCTTCTGATTGAATTTTCATTGCCATTTCTTGCGCTTTCATTGCATCTTCATCGCTAAATTCTTGCCCGCTCATTTGTTTTTCCTGCAATTCGATTTGCATCGCTTGAAAATCTTTGAATAGACGATGTGCTTCTTCATTTGCTTTAACTTTTGCATAGGCTTCTTCTAAAGCTTTGAATTCTTGCAATTCGCGAATCTCGCGTTCGATTTGATTTGCGCTATCATAAATATTTGACATAGTTAGCCTCTTTTCTATAGATCGTTTAGTTTTATTGTACCATTTGTTTATCGTTTTTCATAGGATTACTGTCCTTGATATTTCCGCCAGAGATCTTTCGCAGCTTCACCTAAACCTCTTACGCCTTCTTTTACCATATCACCGATATTTTTCAGCCCATCTTTAGCTTGTTCCCCGTATTTATTCAGATTTTCTTTCCATTGTTCTGAGTTCTCATTGGTTTGCGTATTATTATTGACTTGATCAGCAGGAACTACTTTTCCGCCAGTCGCATATGCATCTGCTACAGGGAAAGGCTCTTGCTCAGTATAAGGAAGAATGCCTTCTGCGGCCGATTTGAAGACTTTACCAACCACATTCCCACTTGTTCCTGCTAAATAATGCAATTCACTAGATTCTTCATATCCCATCCAAGTTGAAATCACGACATTAGGCGTATAGCCAACAATCCATTGGTCGTTAGCTTTGGTAGGATCAAAATTGGTTTCAGTCGTTCCTGTTTTCCCTGCGACTGTGTAACCAGCCGGTTTAGCTGCAACGGCTGTCCCATTAGAAAAAGTCCCAAGCAGCATTGAAGTCATTTGATTAGCCGTTTCTTCTGAAATGACTTGTTTAGGTTTTTCATTGGTCTTGTCAACAATTACTGCACCCGTTGAATCCACGATTTTAGTAATCAGATGTGGTTTGTACATTTTACCAGCGTTAGCAAATGCACTGTAAGCTCCAGCCATCGTTAACGGCGAAACTCCCTTAGCTAAACCACCTAATGCTAAACCATAATACTTATCTGATTTCGATAGAGGCAATCCAAATTCTTCTGCTTTATCATAACCTTTTTGAAGACCGATTTCATGAAGCAACCATACAGCAGGAAGATTCAAACTTTCAGCAACTGCCTGATACATCGGTACTTCACCACGGTACGTTCCGTCGTAATTATGAGCTTTATAATAAGATAATGGTTCATCTTTCAAAATACTTGCTGGGGTGTATCCCGCTTCTAACGCTGGTGCATACACACTCAAAGGTTTGATCGTTGAGCCAGGAGAACGTTTCATTTGTGTTGCAAAACTGAATCCCCGGAAAACATGTTCACCACGTCGCCCTACCAGCGCCTCAACACCACCAGTTTTAGGATCTAATGCGACTGATGCGGATTGAACCATTGCCCCATCCGCAGCATTTGCCGGAAATAGTGCATTGTTTTGATACGTTGTTTCTAATTGTTTTTGATAATTTTGATCAAGTGATGTATAGATTTTGTATCCTTTGTTCATCACATCTTCTTCATCTAAACCATAATCATTGACTGCTTCATCAATCACGGCATCAAAGTAATAAGGATAGCGATAGCCTGATTCCGAATTATCATACGTATCTTTCACGTATTGTTTGATATCCACTTTGCTTTCCGTTTGGTATTGTTGTTTCGTGATCTTGCCGTTTTCTTCCATGACACTCAATACGGTGTTTTTTCGATTGTTTGCATTTTCTGGATGATCGATCGGATTATAGATACCCGGACCTTTAAGCATCCCAGCTAACGTTGCCGCTTCTGCTAAATTAACCTGATTAGCATCTACCCCAAAGTATTTCCTTGAAGCATCTTGTACGCCCCATACCCCATTTCCAAAATAAGCATTGTTGAGATACATGGTCAAAATCTCTTCTTTGCTGTATTTCTTTTCAATTTCAATGGCTAAAAATAATTCTTTTGCTTTACGGTCAAAAGTTTGATCAAGTGTCAAATAAGCATTTTTAGCTAATTGTTGGGTAATTGTACTCCCACCTCCACCAGAAGTGCCACCTGAAAGGACCATCCGAACTGCTGCCCGAGCGATCCCTTTGATATCAAATCCATGATGCTGATAAAAATTGCGATCTTCGGTTGAGATAACCGCATTTTGGATAGCTGGAGAGATTGCATTCAATTCCACATAAGTCCCTTTTTGAGCATAAAGGGTGCCTGCTTCTTCATTCTTTTTATCATAGATAACGGTAGACTGACTTAGCCCCGATTTTAATGTGGAGACATTTGCCTGTTTTGCTAAAATAAAAAGATAGATACTGACGATCAATACACAGATCAAGCCAATCAATAGGATCAGTTTATTGATATGATACTTTTTCCATATACGTTTTCGCCATCGATGGAATCGCCCTAAATAAGGTTTAATCCAATGCCAAAAACTGATCAAAGCAGCTTTTATTTTACTTAAAATGCTTTGAAAATCCATTTATTCTTCTCCTGTCTATTTGATTGAATCGCCTTATTCTACCACAGGTACGTTCTTCATTCTTCCTGCTTGAGATGTAGGCAAACTGTTTTTTTAAGTTTTGACGATAGTTTAGCATAAGAAGTATCAGAAATTAGTCACTTTTTTCTTAAATAAGTTTTAAAAATGGTACAATAGAGCTGCATTTTTGCTAAAAGGAGTATTTTTATGGAAATCACGATCACGTTACCTGACACTCAGCCAACAACCACCATTCGAGAATTATTAGAACAAGAATGGCTCGTTCCAAGAAAAGTCCGCCACTTTTTACGTATAAGAAAAAATGTGTGGATCAATCAAGAACCTGCCTTATTTCATTTTGAAGTCCACGCTGGTGACCATATTACGTTACGTTTTGAAGAAACTGATTATCAATACCAAGAAGTCCAATTGGGTAAAGCTTCCTTCGTTCAACCATTATATGAAGACGATCATTTACTCATTGTCAATAAACCCGCCGGCATGAAAACTCATCCGAATGAACCAACCGAAAATGATACTTTATTGAATCACTTAGCTGCGTATTTAAAGAAAAAAGAGCAACGCCCTTATGTCGTGCATCGATTGGACAAAGAAACAAGTGGTGCAATTTTATTTGCTAAAAATCCCTTTGTTTTACCTATCCTAGGCAGAATGTTGGAACAAAAGAAGATTTATCGACGATACCAAGCACTTGTCTGGGGAACAATCAAAGAGGATTTGATTTTGAAAGACAAAATCGGTCGTGATCGGCACGATCGCAGAAAACGGGTGGTAGATCCTCATAAAGGTCAAACGGCTCTCACACATGTTTCCGTTGATCAAGTATTGAATGGTCAGACTCAGGTTTACTGTGTCTTGGAAACCGGACGTACCCATCAAATCAGAGTCCATCTCTCTCACATTGGTCATCCCATCGTCGGGGATCCACTTTACCAAACACGGCCTGCGAACCGTCTCATGCTCCATGCGTTAGAATTACACATGTCTCATCCTTTCACGCAAGAAACCATTGTAGCAAAAGCCCTCCCTGGTTTATGGTAAAGACACTATTGTGAGGAGCGATCCACTACTGATCACAATCAAAAAACGGCTAGGGATACACCTCTAGCCGTTTTTTATTACTATATATAGAATATATACACCTTATTGTTTACCATGTTCTTTTTCTGCTAAAAGCAAGCTGCCAATAATTCCACTCTCATTCGGCAGCCCCCAGCGTACAATGTACTCATCTACTTGTGGCGTTTCCATGTACCCACCCATTAACTCAACGAATTGTTGTCGAATTTTATGCAACAAATGGTCTTGGTTCATCACTCCGCCACCTAAAATGATTTTTTCAGGAGCTAACGTCAACGTATAATTGATCAATGCTTGAGCAATATAATAGGCTTGGATGTCCCATATTGGATGATCTTGAGGAAGTTCTTGGCCTTTGATTCCAGTTCGTGCCTCAATTGAAGGTCCAGCCGCTAATCCCTCCAAACAATCTTTGTGGTAAGGACATGTTCCTTCATAGGTATCCTCTGGATGACGTTTTACCCAGATATGCCCCATTTCTGGGTGGGCAAGTCCAGAAAAGATATCTCCTTCAAGGACCACACCGGCACCGATCCCTGTACCGACAGTCAAATAAATACAACTCTTTTTCCCTTGTGCGGCTCCTTTTAGCAATTCGCCGTAAGCTGCTGCATTCACATCTGTCGTCCAAGCCATCGGAATCCCGTAACGTTCTTGGATGCTGCCTAAAAAATTGTAGTTTCCCCATCCAGGTTTAGGTGTTGCCAAAACATACCCATAATTATCGGCATTTTTATCAATACCGATCGGACCAAACGAACCGATCCCTAACGCCTCTAGTTCATATTGATCAAAAAAATCAAATACTTGCTTTAGTGTTTCTTCAGGTGTAGTTGTAGGAATACTTACTCTTTCTACGATAACGCCTTCATTTGAAACGGCACAGATGAATTTTGTTCCCCCTGCTTCTATTCCACCATACATTGCTTATTCCTCCTCGAATCCGATTGTCCGAATTTCATAAGGTCTAACGGTCGGAGCAATCGTTTGCTCAACTGTTTCTTCTAGCAGATTCAATAATTCCCCTTGTTTCCCATTTTTAGTGATTTGTAATGGTGAATCAAGACCGGACAGATTAAACCCACGCACCACTACTTTATCACTAAATTTACTTCGTTTCAAAGCAGTAATTGCAAACGTTTCCCCTTCGCAAGTTAAATAGCTGTTTTCAGCTGGCAAGGTTCCTGTTTGAATCGCCATTTGCGTGGTAGAAAAAGGAATCTGTGCGCTATAAGCATGATGGTAACTAGCAAATTTTTCTTCTGGCTGATGCACTTCGATACTGTAGTTAAAGCAATGTACCCCATGACATTGGGCTTCTGGTGTTGGAAAATATCCCCAATCTCCTAATTCCCCTACACAACGTAGTAAAGTCACCGCAATCACACTGTCATCGATTACTTCATATTCGTTTAATCCATAATTGCCAACTGTTACGCCATAATCGTTTCCTTCTAAATGAACGAACGCTTGTTGATGCTGTGGATTTGTTGGATTTTCCCAACTACTTGATACATCATTGGGACGGGTAACCACTTCAAAAATACTATCAGCTTGATGTTGTTTCACATGTAACTTTGTGGGAAACAACACACGTAAGCGATGATCATCCATTTGATTATTCACTTTTGTTTCAAAGTCGATTTTTTTGCTGTCTTTTCTTAAAGTGATAACAGTTGTTACTTCTAACACACGCTTTTCTTTTGAACGACCTGCTTTACGGTGACGAAACTCAATGACCATCTGTTGTTCTTTTGCTAAACGTTCATCAGCAGCTACTGGGATCAATAATTCCTGGGTAACTTTTACTTGTGCTAATTCACTCGTATCAGTTACGACTTCTACGGTACTTTGATCATTTTCCTTTGATAAAATAGGTTGGTCATTTTCAGGCTGTTTGAAGATATATTCATTTCCAATATCCCCAACATCTTCGAATGTCAATAATTCATCTAGTTGTTTGCCCGTTGTTTTGTCTTTCAACGTCAAGGTGCCATTCGGTTGGATCTCTAGCCGAACTTGTTGATTTTCTAATACTCGTCCATCGTTTTGGATCATCGTCTCTTTTTCTTCTTTAGCTTTTCCTTCTATTAATACATACGTGTTCCAAGAAAAAGCTGGCATTTCGCTCACTGGTAAAGTGACCGTGATTTTTCTCGCCATGTAAGGAATCCTAAACCGATCTTTTGGCAGATCATAATTAAACGTCACAAATGTTTCTGATAGTGATGCAGGGACTTCTTCACCATTGGATGTTTCTACATGATAGCTTTTTGGTGGTTGCTTTTCTAATTCTTCATATAATTTCTCAGGTATTCCTTCTGCAAAACATTTTCTTTCTAACTCAATCGTTATTTCTGCTTCACCAGTCTTTGCTGATCCAGCCGTGTTCATAACTAAGAAAGGATAGCTTTTTGCTGGTAAGCTGCTAGTGTCGATCGCTTGGGCAAGTTGTTTGATCGCTTCTTCTGCTAAATACTTCCCTACTTCATCTGCTTTTTCAAACCGTGTCATCATTTCTCGATGGACAGAATCAACCGAACACCCGCAAATACTGTCATGTGGATGATTTTGCACCAACGTTTTCCACGCATAATCTAATTGATCATGGGGATATTTACCAGTAACTTCATAAGCCATCGTTGCTAATGGCTCAGCAATATTTTCAATTTGTCTTTGAACTTTAGTATTCCATTGTTTTAAATAGACACGTGCTGAAGCAGTATTCGCTAACGTATACCAGCCATCTGTTTCCTGACTGGTCAACTCTCCCTCAACGGAACCAAGTTCTTCTGGCAAGTCCTTTTGCACCGCTGCAAGATAATCGACAAAATTGGAATGGATAAATTCATACTCTGGATATAATTCATTCGCTAATTTGATTGCTGCTGTTACATCCTTTTGAACCGGTTGATGATCCACTCCATTCATCATCAACAGATGATTGGTTGATGCGTATTGCTCTGCATCTGCCAGCTTTTGGTCCCAAAAGGCTCTTGCTTTCTCTTTTTCAGCCGGGATCTCATTTCCATTACTGTACCAATTGGCAAACAGTAACCCAAAGATTTCTGTGCTATCTGGTCCTTTCCACCACATTTCAGAATATTGAGAAGAATAATTTTCTGCTTCCAAGACTTGATTATCAAAGCCAATTGGTTTTACGCCTCGTCCAAAAGCAGCAGCTGAAAGTCCTGCTTGTTTCATCATTTGTGGTGTTTGCCCCATATTTCCAAAAGTATCCGGGAAATAACCGAGCATCACAGGCGTTCCCCACTTCTTACTTTCTTCCATTCCAATCAACATATTACGGACATTCGCTTCTGAACTGATCAAGAAATCATCTTGTAAAATATAAAAAGGACCGATCCTTAATTTCCCCGCATCAATTGCTCGTTGCACCGCTTCTTTCTTTTCTGGACGTACTTGTAAATAATCATCTAAAATAATCGTTTGTCCATCTAAATGGAAACTATTGAAATCTGGATCGGTTTCAAATAATTCCAAAAGATCATCCATCAATTCGACTAAACGCATATGATGCTGTTCATAAGCCATGTACCATTCACGATCCCAATGACTGTGTGAAATGATATATACTTTCTTTTTCATTTTATTCCTCCTATTTCGCTACTCGAATATCAAAGTAATCCATCACTAATTCACAAAACATCATGTTCGCCCAAGAGAACCATTCTCTGGTGTAGTTGTTTGGATCATCGACATCAAACCCCTCGTGCATCAAATGTGTACCAGCATCTGTCGCAACTAATAAGTCTAAAATCCGCTTTTTCTCTTCTTTATCTTCAGTGGTCATCCCTTCCATCGCTAATGCAATCGGCCAGATGTAATTTTCTGGAGTGTGAGATGATCCGATCCCTTTTGCATATTTTCCTTCATAGAAGTAAGGGTTCTCTTTACTTAGTAACGTTTTTCTCGTTGCCAAATATTGTTCATCTGTGGTAGAACAGTAACCTAAATACGGAGCAGCAATCAAATTAGGTACATTACTGTCATCCATAATAGAAGCGTTTCCTAATCCATCAACTTCATAAGCATAGATGGTTTCTCCTTGTTGGTTTTTAGTCAACGCATAGTCTTCGATTCCTTTTTGGATATCTTCTTTTAAACGTTTGGCTTCTTCAAGGATTGCTTTACTACTTGTTTCTTCCGTGAGAATGTTCGTAAAGATTTCTTCAATATAACCCAACACTACTACAGCAAACATATTTGAAGGAACGAGGTAGCCATATTGACACGCATCATCGCTTGGACGAAAACCAGACCAAGTCATTCCAGTTGGTGCAACTGCACTTCCACGTCCATCGTTGACTAAGGTATCTTCTTTCCTCGTCGTATCTCTTTCGAAAGTATAAGGAGATTGATTGTGATCTTGTTCGGTTTTGAAGACATGTAAGGCTTTTTTGATTCCTTCAACAAACGAATCATTCAATTGGTCCGTTCGACCAGTGTTCTTATATAATAAGTAAGCTAATTGGATAGGATAACATAAGGAATCGATTTCATATTTACGCTCCCAGATCCAGTCATTCATTTCAGTGTGATCACTTTGATGCCCCGCTCCATTTGCTTCTTCATTGAATGCGTTTGCGTATGGATCGATGTTGATATATTCAAATTGTTTTTTGACAAGCCCACTAATCATCGAAGCTAAGTCTTCATCTTCTTTTGCAATGACTAAATATGGGCGGACTTGAGCGGTGGAGTCACGCAACCACATCGCTGGAATATCACCAGTTAATAAGAAAGTCGTCCCGTCTTCATGTCTTTTGACTGTCGTTAACAATGTATTAGCAAAGGCAGCAGAGAAATTCGTTGCCCAATCTGCATGCTCTTCCCCACATTTTGCAGTAATTTCATCCATAAACTGTTGAACTGACTTTGGTATATCTTTATATGCCATTTATTTTCCTCTTTTCTTTATTGGTATATCATAAGAGGATTATACCTCGTCGTTTTACAATTGTCTACGCTTTCAAAATGAGATTTTTCTTATTTACTTTTAGTGGTTTTATGCTATGATCTTTATATGATATATCTTATAAGAAGGTGCTTTTATGAATCAACCACTATACCAACAAATCTTTCATGACTTACAACAAGCAATTGCTGATGGATCGTTACCTGTTGACAGCCAGGTACCTACCGAAAAGGAATTGTCCACCAAGTATCAAGTGAGTCGAATCACTTCTAAACGTGCATTAACTGAATTAGAACAATTAGGTCTGATTTATCGTGTCAGAGGAAAAGGCAGTTTTGTCAAAGCAACGACTAGTGATCTTAATAGAAACGATGTGATTAAAAATAGTCGCATCCTGTTCCTACTTCCCTTTTTATCTGACCTTTCTGTCGGAGATTTTACAAAAGGACTAAATCCAGTGATGCAAGAAAATCAGTTAGAGGTCATGATGACGACTGTTGATTTTCTGGCAAACAAAACGGCGAAGGAAATCATGCAAGAATTTGACGGAATGATTTATTATGCGTTTGCGACCGATCAACATCTGGATCTGCTCTTTGAATTATCATTGAAACAATTCCCAGTTGTTGTTTTAGATAAAAAAATCTATGAACTTCCTTTTCCAACTGTCCTTTCAGATAATTTCCAAGGTGGTTCTTTGGCTACGGCTCATTTGATTTCAAAAGGGCATAAAAAGATTGCCTATCTTTTTGGTGAACAGGCGCATCCACAATCTGTCCGACAACGATACTTGGGTTACCTGGAAGCTTTGGACAAAGCCAATTTGCCGTTTCATACAACTTTAGATGCAAAAGGCACTACGATTGAAACGTTACTGACCTACATCAGTGAACATCAGGTCACTGCGTTTGTCTGCGAAAACGATCTGGTAGCTATTCAAACGATGAATCATTTAAAACAACAAGGCTATCGTATCCCAGATGATTTTTCGATCGTTGGATTCGATGATATCCAAGCAGCCGCTTTAGTTGATCCACCATTAACAACGATTGCTCAAGATTTCCACCAACTAGGAGAACTTGCAGGAAATGCTTTGATCACTTGGCTCAAAACAAATAACATTCCCGAAGATACGAGCCAACCAGTCTCATTTATCAAACGACACTCAACAAAGGAGATTTAACATGAACATTCAACATATTGATACTCGTCACGGTACAGCCAATCAAGCGAACTTCTCAAATGGGAACTGCCAGCCTTATACTGGTGTTCCTTTTGGGATGAATTACTTTGCCCCACAGACAACTGATCAAAAAGGTAGCTGGTGGTTCCATCCTGACGATCACACCTTCCAAGGCTACCGTTTGACTCATCAGCCAAGTCCATGGATGGGTGACTTCAGCTATTTTGTCTTCACTCCGATCAATGGGTTATTACCTGAAAATACCCTGTTCCATGCACAAAGTTCGTATCGTCCAGAAGAAAGCACATTCTGTCCAACTCATTTAACGATCAACCAATTACGTGATGGTATTCGCTCCACGTTGATCCCTAGCATGTACGGTGGTGTCCTAACCATTGATTACCACAAAAATGAGAGCGGTTTACTTTTGTCGTTTCCTGGTAAACATCAATTAGTTCTAAAAGATCCCTATACGATTGAAGGACAAGTCACTCATTTTGCAGGCGCCGAAGATCCTGATTTTACGTTCTATTTTGTCTTACATTTTGAACAGCCAATCCAATCAAAGGAATTGTCACAGTTAGCAGCCGATGACGCTGGGTCGGTTCCGATTTATTTTGGCGACGTAAAAAAACAAGTCATTCGTTTCGGTACTTCCTTCATCAGTTCTGAACAAGCTTCATTTAATCTAGAACAAGAGTTACATCAAACGCCTGATGACTATTTGCTGAATAGTTCACAACAATGGCAAAACTATTTTGACCGAATCAAAGTCGAGCATCATGATCCGCAACAGTTACGGACGTTTTACCACAATCTCTACCGTGTATTTTTATTCCCACAAACGTTCTATGAAATCGACTCGACCGGACAAAAAATCCATTATGATACCACTAGTCGAAGTGTAAAACCAGGTGTACTTTATACCAATAATGGCTTTTGGGATACTTATAAAACAGTGTATCCACTTTACTCTTTGATTGCTGTCGAAAAATATGAAGAGATGCTTGAAGGCTTTTTGAACAGCTATCGTGAAACTGGCTTTTTACCAAAATGGCTTTCGCCAGATGAGCGTGGACTCATGCCAGGAACATTGATTGATGCAGTGATCGCTGATGCCTCGGTTAAGGGAATCCGTAAAGATTTAATGGCTGAATTTCTCGAAGCAATGAAAAAAGGCGCTACGGTCCAAAGTGAAAAACAAAATTACGGACGTCAAGGAACGACTGATTATCTAAAATATGGTTATGTACCAAATACTTACCACGAATCAATCAACCACACCCTTGATTACGCTTATAGTGACTTTTGTATCAGCCAAGTATCCACCGGTTTGAATGAAACAGCAACCGCACAACACTATCAAAAGCAATCTTTCAATTATCAAAATGTCTTTGATCCGGAAACTGGCTTCATGCGTTCCAAAGATCCCGAAGGAAGATTCCGTACTCCGTTTTCTTCCACACGTTGGGGTCAGGATTATGCAGAAGGTAGCGCTTGGCAAAGTAGTTTTGCTGTTTACCATGATTTTGCTGGTTTGATCAATGCTCACGGTGGACCAGATCAATTTGAAGAAAAACTGATTGAATTATGTAACCAAGCACCGACTTTTGAAGTTGGCGGTTATGGTTTTGAGATCCATGAAATGAGTGAAATGGCAGCGATCGAGTTTGGTCAAGTTGCCATCTCCAATCAACCAAGCTTCCACTATCCTTATTTATTCAGTTATATTGGTAAACCCGAAATGGCACAACCATTGATCAAACAATTGCTGACACAAACATTCGATGATACCCCGACCGGTTATCCAGGAGATGAAGACAATGGGAGCATGGCAGGTTGGTATATCTTTAATAGTTTAGGCTTTTATCCTGTCACGCCAGGAACAGGTGAATATGTCATCGGGATGCCTTTAGTCGACAAAGCTGTGCTTACGTTGTCTAATGGTGAACATTTAACAATCGAAACAAGCCCTAATCACCCACAACAACAATTTATCCATGAGATCACAAGAAATGAAACTAGCTATCGCAAACTCTTCTTTACACATGAAGACTTGCTGACTGGTGGCACGATTGCTTATCAGTTGGGGATTGTTCCTACTAGTAAGAAACGTTCAAAATCAGATCTACCTTACTCCTTATCGGAGGCGAATGTACAACTCTAATTTTTTCTGAAAACGAAGAATCAGTAGTCTAGTTTTCATTGGTGGGAATAAACAGAAAAAGTGAGGTTTCAATCCTTTGGCGGATGTTAGACAAGTATGCCCTACCTCCTACTGACAATAATAAAAACATCCTTTGAGAATAAGCACCTCTCAAAGGATGTTTTTTTGTAATCGTTCTTACCCTTCATTAAAAATCTCATGATTGATTTCATTGACAGATTTAGCAACCAAGATTGCTGAATAGACATCTGAATGAACATTTAAGATCGTACGCAACATACCAACCAGCCATTCAACTCCTCCAAAAATTGCAATGCTTTCAATGGGTAAACCCATTTGTGGAACGATGATTGCTAATGATACAAGTCCAGCACCCGGTACCACAGCATTTGCCAACGAAACAAAGGTAGCGACAACTGCTAAATAAATCAACTTCGTTAAATCAAAATCTACTTGGTACATTTGAGCGATCGTCATTACCGTCACAGTCATGTGTAGTGCTGAACCATTACTATTTAATGACATCCCTAAAGGTAACACCAGATGAGTGATTCGTTTGCTTAATCCAAGTTTGTATTGTGCTTCTTCTAGTTCCACAGGCAAAGTGATCGCTGAAGAAGTGGTTGCTAAAGCCACTAGCGACATGTTTTTCATGTTACGAATGACTCGTAATGGGTTTAAATGGCAAAAAAGAGTAATGATCAACAGCCAAAAACCTAAAAACAAGATCGTGCCGACACTATAAACCAGTAAATACTTCAACAACGGTACAATCACTTGGATCCCTAGTTGACTAATACTTGACGTGACCAGTGCAAAAATCCCGATTGGAGCCAAGCGCATCACATAATTGATTACTGTAATAATTACTTCGTTAAAATCAATCACCAGTTGGAAAAGCTGTGATTCAGGGTGCTTTTGTAAATAATGATTTAACGCCAAGCCAAAAAATAGCGCAAAAACAATGAGCTGGATGATCGTCCCTTGTGCGAGTGACTCAAAAATATTTTTGGGTACAAAATTGATGAACGTTTCTTGAAGTGAAATCTCTTGGACTTGAATTGTTTCGTGTGATTCTCTTAAGCTGATACCTTGTCCCGGATGAAAGAAAACAGCAATTACTATCCCCCAAGCAGCTGCTAAAAAGGAAGAAACTGCAAATGCAGCCATGGTCCTTGCTCCAATGCTTGTTAATTCTTTGAGCTGAATACCTCCGAGTGCTTGAATGATCTGTCCTAAAATCAATAAGGGGATTACCATCTGCATCAGTCTTAAAAAGATTTCACCGATTGGTTTCAATACAACGTTACTTTCAGGAAAAATAATCCCCACAATGATCCCAATGAATAAAGCTAGACTAATTTGCGTGATCATGGATAATTTTTTCATCGTCTTCTACCTCATTTGTCGAATCACTGGCATTAAAGAACTCTCCTAGTAGCTCATTTCTCATTTACCTACTATCTATATCGTGTAATGAACTACAAATTCTCCTATTTATCTAAGAACAACCGATTCTTGATGTGACTTATCCTAAGAGCTACTTTAGAGCTATTTTAGAGCTACTGTCCCATCTGCGTTGAAAACACAAATGAGTATTTTTCAACCACGACAGACTTAGCTCAACTTCTCCCTTTTTATGATTCACTAGGTAACGTTTCTTCTTTTGCTAAAAATGCAAAGAGAAACAAACCAATGGCTAACAATACACAGGATAAGTAAAAGCCAACTTGCATTGATCCTGAAGTATCTGCTAGATACCCCGTTACATAAGGTGCTAGAATCGAGCCAGACATCCCGATGAAGTTGTATGCACTAAGGGACGTTCCTAATGCCGATTTAGGTGCATGCTTCGTTACGAAAGTTACCATAATAGGATCTAAGGCTAATTTGCCAGTCAATCCATACAAGATCAAGACCGAGATCAACAACGTTCGATTGGTGACAAAAGCAATCGCAAAGACTGAAAGAATTGCCAAAGGAACCAAAAGAAAAACTAATTTTTTTGTAGCACCGGTTTTATCATTGATCCGTGCAAAAAGGAGCGCTCCAGGAATCGATGCCCAAGGTACCAAAGAAGAAATAAAACCAACACTTGCTCCAGTAAAACCACGCTCAGCGATTAAAAACTGTGGTAACCAAGTAAGAATCACAAAATTGGCATAAATACTGGTAAAACAGAGAATGAACGCAGCCACTAAATTACGATTGCTAAAAATTTGTTTTAATGAAATTTTCTCTTTAGGACCTGTTTCTTCTTCTGGTTCTTCTCCTGGACGAATCACTTTTTCTTTTAAGACTGTATAGAACAAAAGCCCCACAATCAACGTGGGTAATGCCATAATAAAGAACGGTTTACTCCAAGATTCACCATTTTCTAATACTAATTTACTGGATAACAGATAACCCCCAGAAGTACCAAAAGCCATGCCGCTATTAATAATGGCATTTCCAATCGTTCGTTTACTTTTGGGGATTGCTTCAGTAGATAACGCAAATTGTGGTCCATAGTAAGCCCCTTGTCCAATTCCTGCGATCGCTCGAATAGTTAAAAACAATACGAAAGTAGTCGCTAAACCACTAAAATAAGTAGCTACAGCTAACAAAAGAAACCCAACCGTAATAATCAATTTTCGACCGATCTTGTCACCGATTATCCCAAAAGGAATCTGTGCGATCGCATAAGTTAAGAAAAAAATACTATTTGCTAAACCTAGTTGAGTATTACTCAGACCAAACTGCTCACCAACCACTCCCATGATCGGATTGAAAATGGTTCGTGTTGCATACATGAGAATCCAACCGATGAAAAAAATAGCGACTACTTTGATCCAGTAGCTATTTCCTACCCTGACTGCTTGCTGTTGTTTGCTATTCTCCATGTCTCTTCCCTCACTTTTCGTTTTCTATTCCTTGTAAAGCTAATAACAGCCCAAAACATAAATCTTTGCCCGATGTGTGACCAATAGCCATCAATTTTGCGATCAATTGATCTAGTTTTCCATAGTCCGTTTGGGAAAGTGCGAAAATTAGTTGATAAAAGAAAGAATTGCTATAACCTTTCATAGAACTAATGATATAGGCCTTACTGACATCAGTTGTAGCTAATTCAGTCAGCTCAAGGGAACGCATCAAAGCGTCTCCTCGAGCATCTGAACAAATTGTCAACATGAGCAGGTAGGCGATTAAAATGTCATCACCACTTGGCGTTAATCCTTGTCCTCTTCCAATTAAATAGTGAATCAACTCCTGCCATTCTTCCGAACGCCAGTAATGATTTTTTTGACTCATTTTCTCAAAAAAATGACGAGTTCGATTATCAAGCGGAAGACCGATTTTATTTGTTAGGTGTTGTTCTTCTAACCTTGTTTTCAAGGTTACCTGTTGCGCTTTCGTCAACGTTAATTGGGGAAGATCCAAGGAAACGATCGTAGAGGGGCTCAAATGAATTTTTTTGACGCCTGCTCGACTATAAATCAGCAATTCCTCTTCACTGAATCTTACTTGATTTCCTTGTTGGATAAATGGTAACAACTCCTGAAATAGAGAGTGAGGTAAATTAATACCAAAGCTAGAAAGATAATCATAGTAATCCGCTAGATTGATCAACTGTCCGCCAATCTCAATATTAAATGACCGATTAAAGACACTGTGGATTTTCCCGATTTTCCCAAACTGATGCAATGGAATCAAATAATCACTGATTTTACAATTTTCTCTAGTCAATGATAATCCCTAGTTTCTCAGCATAGGCTTCTAACGCTTTTTCAAAACAAGCAAGTGGGGCTCTAACTGTTCCTGCACCAATTTGACCGACTCCTGGATTTTTATGAGCGATTCCAGTATTGATGACAGGAGTGATTCCTGTTTCTACCACTTTTCGGATATCAATTCCTAAACAAGTCCCTTGAAAATCCCAAGTTGGAATAGAAAAAGTAGCATTATGGGTGGCGCAGATCTTAGCCATTTCATTAGAAGTGGCAAGTGCATCCGCAAACCCTCCAGCACCGACAAATCGTGTCACGCCAGGCGCTGCAACCATCGCCATTCCGCCAACCCCGACCGTTTCCGTGATGGCACTGTCACCAATATCAGGATTCCCGTCTGCTTCACTGAAACCTGTAAAGTACAGTCCTTTAGGGGTATTTACCGGTGCTTTATGCCATGTATCTCCTGTTTCCGCGATTCGGATACCAAAGTCAACCCCATTACGTGTCATGGTGGTTACAATTGTCCCTTTACTGCCTTGCCGTGCACCATCAACCATGGCTTTCCCTGTTGCCATCATGATATTCAAGAAAAATTGATCCGTGTCCGCCAAGAACTTGATGACTTCGTATTTTTGTTTTTCTGCAATAGTCGTTTGGATAATCAATGGTGCCAGCTCTTTCAAAAAGTTCAACGAGGCAGCAATATTGCGTTGATGAAATTCATCCCCCATCGTGATAGAACGTGCAATCAACACATTTAGATTCAACCCATTGTCGGTCAGCGCCAGCGCTTCAGCAATTGTTGGTCCTAATACCTCTTTGATCCAATCAAGGCGATCCACTACTTCTTGCGAATAGGCACCGAAACGAAGTACTTTGCCGATTCCTTCATTCAAAATACAAAATGCTCGATTTCCTGCTAATCGATTTTCTACAACAAAAACCGGCATATTACCAGAAGTGATTCCTCCCATCGGTCCAACAGCTTGTACATGATGACAAGGTATGAAGCGGACTTCATTCGCCTCAAATAATTTTTTGGCTTCTTCTTCGTCTTCTGCCCAACGTTCAAAGAGTGCTGCTCCAAGACAAGCTCCTTTCATCGGACCGGTCATTCCTTCCCAAGTAATGGGCGGTCCAGCGTGGAGTAACGTTTTCTTTGCTGGCTCATTTAACTCTGGAATCACTGATTTTGCTGGTACTACATCAATCAAGAATGGTTGCGCATTTTTGATTTTTTCTGTTACTTGTTGATTTTCTTCTTCTATTTTTTCGTTGTATTCTTCTAAGCTATCCAAAAGTTTGATCATTTTTTGATTACCACTTGCTCTTGGTCGCCAATTAAATTGAACGGTTTGTCCACCATAAGCAAGGATCGATTCAGTAAAACTTGGCAGACCAACGTTTATGATTCTTGGTTTTGTCGTCAGTAATTCCATGACACGTTCACTCGGTTGAGGAACTTCTACCGTTCTCCCAGTATAAGGAAGTAGTTCTTTATCTACTTCAGATAACGTGACACCCTTTAATAGGAGAGCTAACTGAACAGCTTTGGCATTGCTTTCAGTCACAAATACTCCTGCCTCTTGCAACCGATCTACAGCTGATTGACGATCTTGCGGATCATTGGCCGTGCCACAAACTGTCGCCACAAAATAAAGCAATCGCCCTGCTTTTTCAGCCTGCATTTGTGCTTCTTGGATCGCTGGTAGTAGCGCACCAACCATGTCTTCATGCGCTCCGTAGCCCAAAACGACATCAAGTAAGATAACGCCCGTATCTTGTGCCGAAGCATATTCCTGAATCTTTTGAATCCGCACTTCGGGATCGATCATTGGATGAGGTTTTCCTTGAGTATAGCGATCATCGCCTAAGTCAATCACTTCATACCCTTGCGATTTTAAAACATAGCCTTCCGTTTTCACTAAGCCACCAAGATCCAACGCTTCAGAGATCAGCATTCCTGCCTCTGCAGCTAAAGTTCCACCAGAATATAATCCTTTGACCACTTTTTCTTGTGGTAAAACTGGCACATCGGGTTTTTCTATTGATTGAAAGTAGTTTTTCTTGATTACTTGCTCATTTGCTAAATCAACAGCGATTTGAGCAGTTTCTTCTAAGGTATGGGCTAAATAAACTTTTCCTTCATGGTTTGTTGGCTTTTCCCCTAGGAAAATCGCAACAACCGGTTTTGTGATGCTCTGTAATAATTGTACGACTTCATCGCGCACAGCTTTTGCAGGTGGCTTGGAAATGACACAGATCACATCGGTAGGTTCATGATGTTCCAAAGCAATAATGGCATCTTTAACGGTAGTTGCTCCGACTTTGTCACTGAGATCTCGCCCACCTGTACCGATGGCATGGACCACGCCGCCACCTAGTCGATCAATGATCGTCGTCACTTCTTGGATGCCGGTGCCAGATGCGCCTACGACTCCAATATTTCCAGGTGCGACCACATTGGTAAAAGCAATTGGAATGCCAGAAAGAATCCCCGTACCACAATCTGGTCCCATCATTAATAACCCTTTTTGATGCGCTAGTTTTTTCAAACGTACTTCATCTTCAATCGCAATATTATCTGTAAAAGAAAAAACGTGTAAATTATTTTTCAACGCACGTTCCATTTCTGCTGCCCCATATTCTCCTGGAATACTGAACAAAGCAACATTTGCCCCTGGTAAAAGATCCAATGCTTCTTGCCAAGAAGTCACTGTTTGGTTATCTTTCGTAGTACTTTTTGCAGACAAATCAGCTAAAAACGTGTCGACTAGCGGTAGTACTTGATCCATTATTTTTGGGTCTTCACTTGAAACCACGATCATCAGATCATTTGGAGAGGCAGTTTTTGCTTCATCTGTTAACAAATTGGTATTATTTAAAATATCTTTATTCGCATCTGTTCCCATCATGATTTGACTCATGACCACTTGTTCAAGTGAGTTGATTTTGTTTGTTAAAAGCATCAGATTGATTGAATCTTGGTAATTATTTTTTAAAATGACTGTGTTTAACATCCTTCTCCTCCTCTTTCTTTTGACACTATTATTGTAGGACATTAAGAAAGTGTTTTCATCGGACGTATTTCTAAAAAAATGCTATAATTTTTATCCATAAAGGGGAAAAAGGAGGAAACGATGAAACTAAAAGAGCTTTTGACACTAGGTGAATTAAAAAAAGGCGAGATCCTAACGAAAGACATCGGTTTAGACAATGAAGTAACAACAGCGATGATCTTAGAAGCGATCGATATTGAGAATTGGAGTAAAAAAAATCAATTGATTCTCACTTCTTTTTACGCTTTAAATGATTTAACGGAAGCAGAGTTAGAAGATTTTTTTGTTAAAATGTGCCAAATCGAAATCAGTGGGTTGATTTTAAAGACAGACCGTTTTATCAAAACGATTCCTGACCGATTTATCCATCTATGTTTCAAGTACCGTATTCCTTTGATCAAGATTAAGCAAGAGGTCAGTTATGAAAAAATCCTTTTGACGATTTATGAACCTTTGTTAAATACCCAGTCCCATATACTCCGAACGTATTATGAAGTTCGTCAACGTTTCAACCAATTAGAACGCCAGTCTTCCTCTATTGAAACGATTATGGAGGAATTTTATCGAATTATAAAATTACCCTTTTCATTAAAATTGATCGACAAAGGAATCGAAATCAGCGATGGGAAGATTCCTCGAGATGCAATTGTTTTAGCACGAGAAACTTTGCGCAACACTGATTTCACCAAAAATGATTATTCCTTGTTAACACTATATGCCCATACCAACCCTCAAAAACACTATGCGCTTGAAGTAGCGATTTTCAATAATTATTCAGCAAACTGTTTACTTTTAGTCTATCTTCCAGATGATGTCGTCAAAGAAACTGATTTAGTGATTATCGAAAATGCAATTGATGCCCTCCAAGAAAAATTCAATACCGAAAGTCTCTTAAAAAAAGAACGTTACACCCGGTTGAACAATTTAGCAGATGCCATTTTACAAAATACGCCTAAAAATCCTGATGAATTAAATAGTTTACTTCATGAAGTCCATATGTTGTCAAAAGATTCTTATCAAACTATTGTATTTCCGACAAAAGATACCCAAACACAATTAATGAAAACCCGGATCATTTCACTACTGCGAACCTTAAAGAAAGAAGCAATCTTCTTTGATCAGCATCACTATTCGGCTGTCTTATATAATTTCGATCAGGCGGATGGACCGATCACAAAAGCTTATTTGCAACGGGTCGTCCAAGACTTTCTCTTAGAAAATCCCTACTTAACTTTTGCGATCAGTAGCTTGAAACCCAAACAAGGAATCAAAGAACTATTATTTGAATGTCTTGATATTCTGAATTTCAATCGAGATTTTTACAATGGTCCGATTGTGACATTAGCAGACATCGGTATCTTCAAACATTTTATTCAAGAAGAACAACTTCAATCCATCGAAGAAAGTCTTCCTCAAAACTTAGTGGCACTCGCTCAAACAAACTTTGATCTCTTTGAAACCTTTTACTGTTTTTTACAAAATAATCGTAACTATAAACAAACTGCTGAAAAAATGTTTCTCCATTCTAAAACTATTCGCTATCGTTTGCATAAAGTAGAGCAATTGCTCGCCATTGATTTTAACAACGCTTTTCAGATGGCCAACTATGAAATCGGAGCTTATGTAATCAAAATGAGACAGCGCGCACTGGAAAAGAAAGAATAGTTGATCAATGAAAATCTGGTTGGTCTTAGAAAAATATCACTTACTAAAAAAGCCTGAACTTTTAATCTCCTTTAAAAAAAAGGAATTAAAAATTCAAGCTTTTTTTATTGAGATGATTTGTCTCACTACCAAAGGAGCAGACTCAGCCAAAAAATCAGCCGTTTCACTAGCCTAAGAATTCAAACACATCTGCTCGATCATATAGTTTCAATACTTTCTCACATAAAAACTGAGTGAACAATGCTGCCGCAACTGGGACGACTAACCAGCTCAAAACAACAAGAGCCGGATTTAGACCTGCATCTAAAGAAGCTAAAGGACCAACTAAGCCAACGATCCCAAAACCAGCCGAGGCAGGGGTTCCTGAAATAGACAACAAAGCAACTGGAATAGCTGTAATCACTGCACTGATCAGACAAGGAACGAGAATAACCGGTCTGCGAAACAGATTAGGCATCATCATCTTCATCGCTCCTAACGTAATGGCGATCGTCACTCCTGATTTATTGACTTTCCACGAGTTCACGATCAAAACGAAAGTCGTTGCTGCGACACCCATTGCTGCCGCTCCTGCTGAAACACCATCTAGTTGGATTGCCACTCCGATTGCTACGGTGGAAATCGGTGAAATGATCAAGAAGGCAAAAGAACAGCCAATCAAGATCGACATCAGTAAAGGTTGTAGTGTCGTGAAATTATTGATAACCGTTCCGATGGCTGAGGTAATATCTGCCACATAAGGATAGAGATAAAACCCGATCACCCCTGCGCCTACACCAACAACGATCGGAGTCAACACAATCGCTACCGAACCAAACCGTTCACCAATCAGATAAATCAACCCAACTGCGATAGAAGCAGTGATCATCGTATTGATGATATCGCCTGTACCAGCACCAACATACACACCTGTTTCACCAAGCTCAGGAGTAAACTTCACCACCCCTGACCCGACAAATGCGGCACCAGCCACCACCATCATCTTCATCGGTGCAAAACCAAATTGCAAAGCAATCAATCCACCGATAATCAACGGTGTCGCTAATTGGAAGATAACCGCCATTTGGGCAACAGCCATCGCAAAAGAAGAACCACTAAAGTATCTTAAAATCGCCCCTAATACTGCGTTAGGAATCAATCCGATGATAATCCCCGTTGCTGTACCAGCTAGTACTTTGTTCAGAAAAATCTTTGGTGACATGCTTTGTGTCTGTTCCATCAATTATCCCCCTTTATTTTACCTGCAAGCTATCTTCTTTCGCATGGATCAATTCTGTTAAGAAGTCACAATAAGGTGTTGCAATACCATATTTCTTCCCTTTTCTTGAAACCGCACCGTTGATGTAGTCGATTTCCGTCAAGCGGTGATTCTTGATCAAATCTTGATACATGGATGGATAATGTAATCCGATCGTTTCTGGATCGAAACAAGATTCACAATGAGCGATCACTTCTGGGATATCTAAGTGGATATTTTCAGCTTCTGCCACTGCCGCAAATTCACGAACAATCGTTTCCACCATCTTATGCGCAGTCGAAGTTTGACCTAACCCTGCCATGTTCACATCCAAAATCGTGCATAACCCATTCATCGTGCCATTCACACAAGCTTTACGGTAAATGGAATAATGGATGTTATCAGAGAATTTCGCATGTAAGCCTGATTCTGATAATTTTTCAGCTAGTGCTTTCGCTTGTTCTTCTTTGCCTTCTCCAAGATTTTGCAGCTCAATTGAACCACTTCCAAACAGTTTGACTTTTCCAGGTCCTTCTAAGCCCGCCGTCCACATGGTGTTACCAATATAAATGTTTGCCATTGGAACAAATTTTTCAATGATATCTTCATGTCCGATACCATTCAATAAGCATAATACTTCCGTTTCTTCTTTGATCAATGGACGGATATCTGTTAGCATTTTTTCTAATTGCATCGCTTTAGTAAATAAGATGATCAAATCTACCTGATCTTCTTCGCCTACTTCTGATTGAAGAACGACTGGTAACTTCTCAACTACTTCTTTGCCATTGAAATCTGCTTTTAACCCATGCTCTTTGATTTGTTGGACATGATCTGCCCAGCCGTCGATCAATAGTACTTCGTTTCCACCTTGATGTAACATCAGACCGAAACGACTTCCCATCGCTCCAGCTCCTGCAATTGCAATTTTCATGTTTTATTCCTCCCTTTTGCCTTACATTATACCTATCTAAGATTTATTACACAATTTTATTCTATAGCTTAGCCTTCTTTTTACACTACTTTACGTGAAATCAGCTTGCCTAAGAGAAAAATGGGCAATCCTAAACTTCTCCGTTCAATTGGAAGTTAGCAGAAAGATGTTTCAAATTACTTCCTTCCATCACTGCAAGCACAAAAAAAAGTAACCGAACATCAATAGAAAGCTTTCGGCTACTTTGGCAATGATCGATTAGCAGTGATCCCTAAGACAAAAGCAAGCGTTCCTCTCATACAAGAATAAAACCAACGCCCTCAACATTCACGGATCATTCTTCCGTTTCGACCAACATTTTCATTTTTAAGATGAATTCTGTAAAATTTTCTGCACCCGCTAACAATCGCACATTGATCGGATCAGAAACGATTTCGATAAACATTTCAAAAAAATCATTAAATTCTTTGGCTTCATCTTGTGAAATGGCAACTAAAGCTACGATTTGAACAGGATATTCGTCCCATTTGAGGGTTTCTTGCAAGGTCATAATCGAAAGGGCACTTTTTTTCGCCTGTTGTTCCAGCGAGTGGGGTACTGCGATACCTGATGGGAAACTGGTCGATGACATCGCTTCTCGTTTTTCCATCCTCTGGGAAAATTCTTCCTCCACATACCCTGTCACTAACAATCGATCAAACAATTTTTCTCGAATCATTTTAGGTGTCTGATCGGTCGGATCAAATTGATTAAAATAGAGATCTTCAATAATAAACCGATCAATCAAATGAAACATCTGTTTTCGCCAATTACTTTTTCGCTTGGCAGTCACCCGTTTTTGGATCTTTGCAAAATCTTTACGTGTCAAAATAGGATGGACATATACTGCGCCATTGATTTCAGTCACTCTGTCACGATCAGAAGAGACATAAACGTCATTTTCTTGTACGCTTACCTCATGATGATCAACCGCCACGATCTCCACATCTTCCCCTAGCATACTACGAATATTTTGAACGTTTGTTTCTTCAAAATCATGGTAATTGTTGTGATCAACTAGCACTCGCAGCTTCGGTCTTTTTTCTTTTTTGCTTTCTAAGTAAGCCCCGATGTGTAAAGCGATAAAAGAAATCTCATCCTCATTAAACCAAATCGCTAATTTTTCCTGTACCAACATCGACAAGTAAACCGCAATGTCATACGTTAACGGATAGGCTGTTTTAATATCTAAAAGGCTGCTATTCCGGGTGAACCGTTCATATTGAGAGCGATCATAAAGATTTTGCAGATGGATAGCTAATTTATTGAAAAAAGCTTCATCTTGTAAATCAATCAAATAGGTTTCTTTGACTTTCTCTAAAACTTCATTTAGTGTTTCGATCACTCGAGCTTCAACAATTTTGGACAAGGATAGCTCTTTGCGATTCGTAAGATATTCATTTTGTAATCCAATAAAAAGTAAGGATAACTGCTTGACTTCAGCATCAGAAAAATGAATGTGATAAGTATTTGAAAGAAGTTCAGTAATCTCCACACACAATTGAAATTCCGTTGCATCATTTCTTAATGGAAAGTCCTTCACACTTTTCAAATCATTTCCTTGGCGGATCCGTTCAATACTAATCGCAAAATGAAGCACAATATTGTTCATCGAATAGCGATTGATTTTGATTTTGTGTGAAGCTAAGACATCATGGATGGTTTGCTCTAGATCAATAAGCGAAAGCGTACCAATCATATCTTGGACATGGTACTTTAGTTTTTCCTGGTAATCGCCTTCCTCATACAATAGCGAAATCATGTAACGCCTTTTATCACTTTCTGATCCTTCTAAATAAATTTGATTGGCTTTGATCGTTAATTTCAATTGTTTGTTTTGAATCTCGTTACGTAAAAGCTGGATGTCATTTTTTAACGTTGACTCAGAGAGAAACATCGTGTCTGCCAAATCATAGAGATCAATGCCATGATTGCTTTTTAACAACGTCAAAAACAACTGTGATTGCCGGTCATTCGTTGTTTGGATCACTTGCTTATCCTGGGTAGGTTGTTTGATCCGATACCCTTGATTACTAGAAATAATTTGTTGCTCTGTCTCATTGATCTTTGTGATTTGATTACGAATGGTTCGAGTCGTACAGTTACAAAATGTTGCTAGTTCCGTCGCAGTGACCCAATGCTGCTGTCGTTTTGCAAGATACGCGATAATCTCTCTTTGCCTTTTCGTTGCCACTTTCTATCTCCCCCACACATGTGTTGCTATCCATTGATTTGCCACACTATCTCAAAAAAAGGTGGATACGAAGATCCATGTCTCGCATCACACCTATTCTTTAAACTGGCGACTTTACAAATTTTCTCCATTCGATTCAATCACATTTTTGTACCAGTAAAAACTATCTTTTTTGATCCGATCACCACTACCTTTTCCTTCGTTATCCAGATCCACATAGATAAATCCATAACGTTTTTCCATTTGAGCAGATGAACAGCTGATAATGTCAATCGGCCCCCATGCACAATAAGCAATCACATTGACTCCATCATACATCGCACGTTTCATTTCTTCAATGTGACTAGCCAGATAATCGATCCGATAATCATCATGAATCTTGCCGTTTTCCAACTGGTCATACATTCCAAAGCCATTTTCTGCAATAATAATCGCTTTACCATAACGATCCCAATATTGCGAAAGTGAATGATACAACCCTTTAGGATCCACTGCCCACCCCCATGGATTCGCTTTCAAGTTCGGGTTAGGTGTCACCGATGCAGGGTTCAAATCGTTTTTCTTGGAGTCGACCATTTGCGAATAATAATAAGAAATAGCCAGATAATCCATCGTATTCGCTTGTAAAATGGCTTTGTCTTCTTCAGTGATCTCGAGATGGATATTATTTTCAGCAAAATAATTCAACGCATACTGAGGATATTCCCCTCGAAATTGCACATCTGTATAGAAATACTCCATCCGATTACGACGTAAAGCCAAAATAATATCATCTGGATCGCAAGAAAATGGATAGGCGGTGCAATCTGCAACCATCGTTCCGATTTGCATTTCAGGGTTGAGCTTTTTCCCATATTCATAGATTTTAGCACTGGCAACGAACTGATTATGGATCGCTTGATAACTAGCTTCTTCGTAATGATCCACCGTATCATAAGGTATAGCAGTTGAATTGAATGGTTCAAATTGGATCAAGTTGATCTGATTGATGACGATCCAGTACTTCACTTTATCTTTGTAACGATCTAAAATTGTTTTTCCATATTTTACAAATAGATCGATCACTTTCCGATTATGCCAACCACCGTAGTTTAAAGTAATGTCTACTGGTGTTTCATAATGAAGCATCGTAATAATCGGCTCCATCCCTAACTCATGGATTTTATCAATCAATGCATCATAATAAGCCAAACCCGCTTCATTCGGTTCCGTTTCATCGCCCGTAGGAAAAATCCTCGACCAATCAATCGACGTCCGAAATGTTTTAAAGCCCATCTCTGCTAATAGCGCTAAATCTTCAGGATAGGTATGATAAAAATCGATCCCATGGCGTTTAGGATAATAGCCTTGTTCATCTGTCATATTCGCCTTCAACTGAGCCAAAGACATTCCTTTATGTTGCTCTTCCGCAATTTCTGCATTTGTTTTATCCGCATGGAAAACATGTAAATCAGCGAGGCTGATGCCCTTACCATCAACTTGATACGCCCCTTCTGCTTGGTTGGCAGCAATCGCCCCTCCCCAAAGAAAATCTTTTGGCATTTTGTATTCTTTAAACATGGAATACCTCCTATTTAGTTAATTTTTTTGAAAAGTTCCGAAACAACCGCACCATATGTTCACCAATCAATATCTCACTTTGTGCTGTCATCAACGTATCTTGCGCATGACAGAACAACGTAGAATAGCGGATCTGCTCTCCTGAAGCTTCCATTTGTAACGTGTCTGTTTGCAAGCCGTGAGCAATCACCACTTCTTTATGTGCCGATTGAATCAATTCTTCTGCTTCATCGAACGCCATTTCCTCCAGTGCATTCAGACCTTTTACCAGTAATTCACGAGCATTACCTGCATGGATCAAAATATTCATCGATAATTCGTTTAGGCTATCTGTTTCTTCCACAAACTGTTGTGACATACTACTACCTCCAATTATTGAGCCGTTGAAGCTTGCATTGCTTTTGCTTGCGCCGCTTCTTGTTCTTCAGCAATTTTTTCTTGTTTTAATAATGAACTATCATATGCTTTAAAAAATGGTAAGAAGATAAACCATGTGATAACAAAGATCAACAGACAGACGATGACCGCACGGAAATCTTGAGTGGCTAAATAAGATGTAAATGGATATGGCATGTACCACAACAAGAATGATTGACTAGGAATATTCACGAAGCCCATATTCATCACCACATAAGAAATCGTTGGTACGATCAGTGCGTTGATCCACATAGGAATCATCAAGTAAGGATTAAAAGCAATCGGTGCCCCAAAAACCAATGGTTCATTAATATTAAAGATCGAAGGGATAAAGACCGCTTTACCAATCGCTTTTAATTGTGCTGATTTACTTAACAGCAATATCATCACAGACAAGGCCAAGGTAGTCCCCACACCACCCATTGATGAAAAAGCATAACAAGTTTCTTGAGTAGCAATGTTCATTGCTTGTCCACCATTTGCAACAGCCTCAGCATTAGCAGCTAATCCAGCCATATATACAGGATAGATAGCCGGCATCATCACCCAACCTGAAATACCGAACGTATATAAAAAGACTGGGATAAAAACGGATAAGACAAAACCTGGGTAAGATTGCACGATTTTTGCCAATGGACTGAATGCCCAAACGACCACTTCAAAGAAATCAACATTCATTTGTACCGTGATAAACCAACCAACGATCAAGATAAACGTAATCGGCAATAAACTATTAAACCACCCCACCACGAAATCAGGGATCGGTGTATCTTCATCGAAAAATGATCTTTTAGCAGCAAAATTCATTACACAGGCAACAAAAAGGCCCGAAATAATCGCAAGAAACATGCCTGTAGCGCCAAACCGAGAAAGAATAAACGTAGCATTTCCTTCAGCAGATACTGTGGGAAATAGTAACATCATGAATAACACTAATCCGGTAGCACCTGAAATCAGCTTTTGACCGCTGTTTCCCTTTTTTTCCATGAGATAATAAGGAATCAAAAAAGAAACAATCAAACCAAACATCCCAAAAGAAAAATTACTAATCATTGAAAAATCAGGTAAACCTGCAAAAATATTTTTCAGCAGAGAAACCACTGTAACTAAAGAACCAACAAAAACTAACGGCAAAGCCGCCATGATCGAATCTTGGATCGCCGAGACCCAAGGATTCTTGACAATTTTATTTACTTTTGGCGCAAATTTGTTCGTCATGAAGTCCATAATTTTATTCATCATTCGTTAGCCCTCCATACTTAAAATCAGATCTAGTGCCTTATCTCCATTTAAAGTGCCATAGGTTGCTTGTGGAATGACTGCTACTTTCACGTTCTTTCCTTCAATTTGTGCTTTGAGATCTGCCAACATATAAGACAAATGCGGACCAATCAACAGATAATTGATCTCATTGATCCGTTCATCCAATTGCGACTCACTAGCCGCTTTCACAGTTACCTCTTCCCCTCTTTTTTTCGCTGCTTTTCGAATAGCAGCCGCCATAAATCCACTAGAAGCACCAGAACCACAAATCAACAAAATATTTTTTGCCATCTTTACCATCTCCCCTTTTTTTCTTACACGTTTAGTGTAGCTACCAAGGTATGCGCTTTCAAACTTACTTTTTTCCTAGGTAGCGGAAATTAATTAACGTGAGGTTCTCTTTTAGCTATTATAGGGTATACTCCTCTTAGTTACTCCACCAGTTCTGTTGAAAAACGAATCCTGATAGTTAGGCTCATATCATCAGCTGGCTAACATTCCTGTGAATATCCCCGTACTTCACTAAAAAAGAAAAACATTCCCACAAAAAAAGAGAGCCGACCAGATTCATTCTGATCACGGCTCCCCCTCTATGCCATTTTTTGATTTATGCTTTGTTACCAACAACCTTGGTTTCAACCAATCATTCCTACCGTTACCTTAACCCAATGAAATCGGTTGAATATAATCTACCTGCCATTTTTGTTCTTTGTCTGAATAATTGAAATACCAGATCTGAGAAAAATATTGTCGCTGATGCTTGTACCCTGATAAGAGCAGGTTATTTTTTCGATCAATCGTATAATCATAGCAACTAAAATCAATTCGGATCGAGAAACTGTCTTCCTCTATTTGACGATAGTTCCCCAACTGTTGCAGTACGATTTTCTTAGTATGATTTTTAATACCCTCTTCTTGGTTCTTTTGTAAGACCTGTTGATGTTCCAAAAATAATTTTTTCGTATAATAGCGCGAGGCTTTTTCCATTTTTTCATGTTCCCAAGCGTTTTGAATCGCAAAGAAGCTGGTTTCGATCTCTGAAAGCAATCTTTTCTTCGCTTTCTTTTTCCCCGGCATACGAGAAAATAGCTCTCTGGTCACACTGTGCTGTTCTTTCTTCCTTTTAAATAAAGCAAACGCCGCAAAACCACCAACAGACGCCCCCATTAATACATAGTCCTCTACGTCACCGTATGAACTCGATCGATAATACCCTCGTGATCGTCCGATAATTGGCCGATCGTCATAAAAATGATGTCCGACCGAACTACCACTAAAACTTCCGCCAGATCCACCGCTTCTCGTTGAGCCACCACCATGTCCACCTGCTACTGCAAAACCCTGTACTGGCAAAGCAAATAAAAAGAACAGACACAACAAACAAGCCAAATAATGTTTCTTCATGTTCCCCCACCCCATTCATCTTCTGTTAGCAACAATCTAACGCTGAAATCCCTCATTGCTACACTAGCTCAAACGGCAATTTCAGAAGCTATGTTATCAGTCCATTTATTCCATACGTTACTTTACAATAAATTGACTAGCAATAACTTAGTTATGAAAAAAAATTAATAAACGAACAAATGAATGTTGAATCTGGGGTTCTGCTTGTTAAGTGTTAATCAATGCATTAAAAGCAAGACTGCTAGATAATGATCTATTCAAATTCTGTATTAACCATTGACTGGGTGAAAAAGAATGCTTATAAGCGTAGGATCTCTGTCGAATCTGAAAGATTGCCTTATCCAATAATCATTGATGAAACAAATTAAAAAAAACTGGATTTCTCTCTAAAAATATCAAACCATTTTTTCATTAAAGAATATTCAATTTTATGAATATGATTAACGACTTATATGTCATTTATGAGACTGATAGGCACTGGCAACTGTGAAGAAATAACTAACAGTTAAATGGACGTCTCACCTGTTGTCACTTGATAGCTTTTTAAAATTTATAAAAAATGAACAGAAAGCGACTCCTTTTCTGTTCACTAATATGCGTTATTCTTATTTAATACGGTTGGATAGCCAAACCAATTTATTCATTAATATTCTAATAAATAAAAGTCATTCTTGTATTTTCTATTACACATATATTCTACAAAATAGCATAAAATTTCCTAATATAGCTTATACTAATCAATAATCTCAAGTGTTTCTCTATAAGCATATATATTTCTATAATTTTTTAACTCTTGAAAACTTTTGCACTCTGTAAAATCCTTCACTTTAAATGCTATCCTATCTCCCACTTTCATTGATTCTGCTTCAGGAAAATAGTTCGTGTTTAATTGTAACCAGTGATTTTCACCTTCTTTAAAAACTTCTCCTGTAGGAATTAAATTTTCAATTTTAGCGAAAACATATCCTTTGTTCTCCGTTATTTCACTAATTCTTGATTTCCATACTTTATCTCTGGGGATTAAATCTCTTAAATTCTTACAACATATCTCCGCATTATAAGCCAGTTCTGTCTCATTAAATGATAAAAAGCTATCCCTTAGAATATTTCTTACAAAATCTGTTAAACCCTTTTGACAACGGTCATCTCCAGTTAAAAATATCCCTTTGTCTTTACTATTTATACAACAGCTTAAATAGCTATAATGCTTTAAATCAAAATCAGGTAAAAATAATTGTGTGTACTGATTTTGATTGAGCCAAATAGCTCCCATTTCATTTAAACAAGCAGTACTTTCGAAATAGTCATCAGAAAGTAAAAAAACTGCATGTTTTTTTACTTTTATAGTTTTTTCGAGATAGTCAAAAATGTTATTGCCAACTGGTATTTCATTCATTTTATGAGAAGAATACAATAACATATCATTAGGAACTCCACAGCTTACCAATAGGTCTCGGATGAGATCACCATAATTTTTATTTTTAGAACTATGACTTAATAAGACAGTCGGATTACTTAGAGAAATAGTTTTCCCTTTAAATATTTCAAACATCATATTTTCTCCTTCTTTATATACTTAAACAATAAACATCCTTCGCTAAAATCGGATTTCCAACAGCTAAATTGTTTATTTTTATCAATAAACAAAAAGCTACGTATATACTTTTTCCACGTATTTATATAATGCAACCCACTATAAAAATACTAGAAAAATACTATTAAATAACTTTAAACTCATAAAAAGTTCTTTTGCCATCATAATCGTTCAACTTTATTCTAAAAATTAATCACTCGATGTTGTCTATTTTTTCTACTGTCATTCATCATGAACTAAATAAGAATAAAAAAACACCTAGTGATCTCACTAGATGTTTCGGTGTCCCGTCTTTTACAAATAAAAACGAATCTTTCAGTTTTTTGTCCTAGTACGAATATTTATGTTACGCAATTTTTTTCGAAACGAAACATTTGCCGATCAAGAAACGAATAAAAACAAAAAGATAGCTTACTAGACTGACAATAAAAGCAAGAATCATTGTAAAGGGATACTTAGAAGAAACTTCAATTACCGTTGTTCCTGCTTTTCCTTCAAATGTTGCTAATCCTTCATTGTTTTCAATCTTGGTATTTTGCCCATTCACTTTTGCTGTAGTTCCCCAGTAATCAAACACGGGTAACGTGATTTTTTTATCTTTAGCACCTTTGACTGTATAGACTATTTTGGAATCAGAAGCTTTATATGTTGCTGTTTGCCATTTATTGTCTACTCTTATTTCATGCTTTTGCACATGCTCCTTATATTTCATGGCTTCTAGTGGTGCATAGTCAAAGACCCCTCCAACACCTACAGTGATGTAACTACCTAGAGTGTCTTTATTCACCTCTAAATGGTCACCTAGTGTTGGCACTTTGTGATTATAATTGGCTTTAGTGGCTGCCGAAACAACAAACATGAAACAAACAATTGCTGCGATACTAAGTATTCTTTTTTTCTGACCAAATATCATCCTATTAAAAACAATGGATAAAATTAATGAGCCAAAAAGTACCTGAAACCCTAATATCCGCCAAGGAAATTGAAGCAATCGAACGGGTGTATTTTGCAATAGTGCCCATGGGACCAGCTTAGTTGATAATAACCAAGTAGCTACTGCAATCAGGTAAATCACTTTTTCCTTGCTCGTTAGCTTTTTAAAATACACAAGCGGAAGAATCAAGGAAACAATCCCGATAATTCCGATTGTAAAGGAGGCCAAATCATTATTCATGGCCCCAATCAAACTATCAGATACATTGATCGCTTGATTTTGCAGATCTGTTTTTCCTGGCTGATTGATGGATTGATACATGGTTTGCTTGAACATAGGATACCAAAAATAGGCTGTTAAAAGAATCGTCATTCCCACAGCTTTTGACATCTCCAACACCAAGCGAATGGTTTCTTCCTTATTTAGTTTATTCACAATCAGTTTGCCTATGATCATCATTCCAATGAAAAACGCACACATGAAAGTAGAGAGAACATGCGTATAAACAAGCAAACTCATACTGATTGCTAACGGGATCGCAGCCGTTGCTTTCTCATAGATCATTTTGTAAGCATAATACAAAACTACAGGCATAATCGTCAGTGCAATCGCTTCTGCAATCGCTGAACGATGGTAAATATCAATCGTTCGATAGCTATAAAATGTATACAGACAGCTAAATAAAAAGGCAGCATCTACTCGCTTTAAAAATTTTTGACCATAATAAAACATCAATAGGATGGTACAAACATTCAACACCCATACGTATAAAATATAACTTACGATCAAATTATTGGTAATCCAATAAAAAATTACCGTTGGAAAAAGGGTCAAGTAGGGGTAAAAATAGTTCACACCGCTGCCATAACTATTAAAAGTCGTAAAATTGATTGGTCCTGAGAATATAGAGGATAATCCTTTAATTCTGGAAAGATGAAATGCGATATCTCCTGTCGTAGAAATCGTTTGTGCATGCCTAAAATAATTCACAGAATAAAGACCCGCAATAAGTATTAATATAACAAATAAGAGCAATTTTTTCTTTGTTTTCATTAGTAACTCCTTTCAAAAAATCATAATAAGTATAACGTAATTATTGGAATTTTTCATAAATTTTTCTGTTTTATTTAGCAAATTATCCTTTCAGAAACAAAAAAAAGACTGAGACATCCATCTCACTCTTTGCTCTGGAAACAGATAAATGGTGTTCAAGCATCAGCTCCTTGAAATAAGCCTGACTTTTTCAAAACATGAGGAGCTGTTTCAAAAAATTCTTTCTTATTGTCATCGGAGCTAACCGATGCTTTCACAACCTCTTTTCCAAGAAATTTTCTTTCTAAGTTTGGAAGGACGTCTCCTCTAGCTATTCACAATCCGCTCGAAACCGTTCTTCAATTCATTATTCTCAGTTTCTTTGAAATACAAATAATTGTTTGGGTTTCCTTGGTTTTGCTGAGTCACCATTACCTTAGGTTGATTTTGTTGGAAACCAAAAAAATACAAATGAGCTCCAGACGGTTTTGGATGATCGATATCAGAGTAGATCGCCACTAATTCAAATCCCGCTTGTCCTCTGCCATTTTCTGACCATTCTACGGTGACCGGTGTTTGATCAATCACCATAGACCATTGCCCATCAAAAATGTATTGTGGTACTTGCAATCCATAATAATTAGCATTCACATGATCATTGTAGCTTCTATACTGTTGTCCCATTTCCTGACCCCAAGTTGACATAAACGTAGCTAATTCAGTCGCTTTACTCGCATCCCAGCTATTTTTTTCTACTGGCTGACTACTTGGTGTCGTAGACTCAGCCGTTGTAGTTTGAGTTGACTCTGATGTACTCGTCGCCGTGGACTCTGTTTTTCCCTTTGTTTCTGATGAGCTGGATGATTCAGTCTTATCAGATTCTTTCGTCGTTGTTGAACCTGTCTTACTTGTTTTTGTAACAATAGTGTCTGTCGATTTACTTGAAGCATCTTTTGCCTGATCCGTTCCACAACCAGCTAGCACAAACAACAACCCCACAGCCAACAATATCCCCTTTTTCATTAATAAAACTCCTCCTTGATTGTTTCACTCATTCTAACAAACCAAACTTGAGATTATGCCGAAAATTTGAAAAATTATTTCTAACCAATCCCTCATCTGCAAACTAGAAAATTGGTTTAACCGTTACGAAATCAGAATCAGATACTCAAGAAAAGTTTTATGTAGGTTTCTAAGGATTAGTTCGCCATAGAAAATACTGATCAACTATAAGAAGACACGGAAAAACGCAGCCCCTCATTTATCAATTATGACTAGTATCAAATACATCTAACTCTTTGTTCAGATATTCTCCGTAATTGCTGTGAATATACAAAACTTAAAATATTAGGCACAAGAGAAACAGCTAAAACAAATAGACTGATACAATTAACAAAAAAATCCTCAACGTCCGCCTTGTTTCTAGCGGTATCGTTGAGGAATACGATCATTGGTTGCTATTTCAAAAATGGCTGAAAATGGTGTCTCTAATAGACAATTTATTCACCCATAAAATAAAAGGCAACTCTATAAATTTTCTTTATTCATTTTCACGTTTGTTCTGCACTGCCATTCACTTTAGATCCCTTCATCGGAGGACCATTTTACTTTTTACTAAATTTTTTCTTCTTAGCAAATATCGAATAAAGATAAATAAAAAAGTTCCAACGCTTGTTAGTAATGCAAGAATCATCGTTGGCGGATAGGTAGAGGAAACCTCAATCGTAGTCGTTCCTTCTTTTCCTTTAACCGCTACTAACCCGTCATCATTTTCTATGCTAGTCGTTTGACCATTTACTTTCGCAACGGTTCCCCAATAATCAAACACAGGTAACGTGATTTTTTGCCCTTGCGCATCTTCCACTGTATAAATGATTTTTGAATCATACGCTTTATGAGAACTATTTTTCCATTCATCCCCAACTTTTACTTCATGTTTTTTCAACTGTTTTTTGTATTTCAGTGCATCAGACGGTGCATAATCATAAAGTCCCCCTGTCCCTGAAGTCGTGTAATGCTTAATCTCTTTTTTTGTCATAATCAGACGACCGTTATAGGATTGGATTTTTTGCGTATAATTTATTTTCGTTACTACTGTTAGTGTTAAAAGCAGGAGGACGATTCCGCCAATCCACCATATACTTTTTTTCTGATCTGGTCTGCATTTCAAAAAGACCATCACCAAGATCAATGATCCGAAAAGCACTTGAAACCCTAAGATTCTCCAAGGAAATTGAATCAATTGGATAGGTGTATTTTGGAAAAGAAACCATGGAAAAACATTCGTCGATAAAAACCACGTAGCTACTGCACAAAAATAAATGACTCTTTCTCTTCGTTCAAATCTTTTCAAAAAGAAAAGCGGGAGGACTAATGACACGACACCAATCGTTCCCATTGTAAATGTCGTCAAATCATTAGTCATCGCACCAAACAAACTTTCAAAAATGTTCACTCCCCGCTCCTGAAGGTTTGTGCGGAAAGGACGATTGATGCTTTGATGCAGGACTTGCTGCAGCATTGGGTACCAAACATACGCTGTTAAGAGAATCGTCCAGCCGACAGCTTTTGCCATTCCAACAAACAAGTCCAAAACATTTTCTTTCTTTTTTCGTTTAGCCAAAAGTGAACCGATAAACAAAAGCCCAATAACTATTACGCTCATAAACGTAAAAAGAGCATGCGTATAAATAAGCAAACTCATACTAACAGCTAAAGGAATCACACAATTCTTCTTTTCAAAAAGAAGTCTATACGTGTAGTAGAGGACTACTGGCATAATCGTCAGAGCAATTGATTCTGAAATCGCTGAACGTTGGTAAATATCGATCATTCGATACCCGTAAAAAGTATAGAAACAACTAAATAAAAATGCCGCATCTACACGTTTAAAAAATTTCCGTCCGTAATAGAAGGTGATGAGGATGGTACACACATTCAGTACCCAAACATATAACATATAACTTAAGATCAAATTATGGGTAATCCAGTAAAAGATCACAGCTGGAAATAGGGTTAGATAAGGATAAAAAAAGTTGACCCCACCACCATAACTATTGAATGTAGTAAAATTGATCGGACCCGAAAATACAGAAGCCAATCCTTTGATCCTGGAAAAATGAAAAGCGATATCTCCTGTCGTTGCGATCTTTTCTGTATTATTAAAAAAGATAAAGGAATAAGTGCTTGCAATAGCTATTAGCAGAACAAACAAAATGATTTTTCGATTGAATCTCATAACAATTTTTATTTCTCCTTTCATACGTCACTCTATTTGAAATGACTCAGTGATTATTCATTGGGTGAATACCTCTCATTTTTATCATTTCATATTAAAAGAGCTTGCTAGTTATGTTTATGACATACTTATTTTTCTTAACTAACATGAAATACACTATACCTAATCAGCAAGAAAATATTTTTTCTATTCTCTCACTCATTCATTATTTTTTTCATCTTTTGAATAATGAAAAGGTGTGATTATTTTCAACATATGAGTTAGTTCCCTCAAAATCCATTATTAAATCCTAAGCTATCCATTGACGAATAGATGGTTTCATTGATCCCTTCTCCCTTCTAAACGACTGACAGATTTCAATTTATAACGTATGTGATTTTATCAAAAAACAACTAGTTTTGTCATTTAATAACCTACAACATAGACATGAAAAGGCTTCATCGAGTTGATGATTCAAAATATCGTTATTTTTATTTAAAGATTTATTTGGAACCTCAATCTTATCATTCACTCTAAAGCGATATTTAAGCAGTAGTACCTTGAAATAAGCCGAAACCAACAAAAAATAGATCCCTATCTCTAGATACCCATTGATAGACTTTATCGTGCCAAATTTCATTAAGTAACGTACTTTCTTTCAAAAAAACGTAAAAAACATTTATTAAGATGTTGAAATATGAGTAAAAAACGGATTTATAATCATACAAATTTTTTTTGATTTTTGTGTACCTTAAAATCAAAAAATGGGACAATAATCAGATTTTTTCTGACTATTGTCCCACTCTCTTCATGGATATAATATATATTTAAATTTATATTTATTTCAGGTAACTACTACTACCAAAAATACCATTGGAAATAATTATAATAATCATTGTTCTAATTGTTAATATATGCAATTGCACTCCCACTACCAAATTTGATATCTGGTAAAGATCGTTTATATAAATTAAGTTCTCGCAAAGTATCTTCTCTATTCGATAATGCCTGAAACGCATAGCGTGTTCGACCATTTTCAAATTTCTTCGATTCAGAATATTGAGAAGAAACTTTATATGCTGCAACAACCGCATTATCTGCTCCTGTATTAACAGCTATAACATAGCGAATCCGATGTATCTTATCACGACCGATTACCCAGTTACCTAGCGTACGGGATTTTAAATTATTATCATCACGAAATCTGTCATCGATTGGATATCCTTGTGACTCATCTTTAGAAAGATTGAACGCATCTCTTACTTTTACTGCTAGAATCAACTCATTCGTCGCTATTTCATTTATAGACATCGGTTGAAACCCATATCGGTCTTCGATTTCTTCAACTGACATCGCCTTAGATCCATGTCCTTTTACTAAATTCGTTAACGAAAGTCCTTGGATCAATTGAGCATAATTGATCAATGCATTTTCGCTTGCATAAGCTTCACTCTCCGTTAAGCCCTAGCTAAGTATATAGCTCGATATTTTCAATTTCATCCCATTTATTTCTTGAATTGTTTTTATTTTTAATGTTCTAACTGTCTCATTTTCTTCAAGTAAATCTGATTTTCTTAGCATATTCAGTGCCGCTTGACGATGGGCAAAAATACGATTTCCTTTTCCTTTCCCAATATAAAAAGTCTGGTTGTTTCTAGGATCAACCAAACAATAGACATAGTAAGGATGTTTCTCGTCTTTTTGCAACTCGGCTAGAGTAGACGCAGAAAAATGGTTAAGTTCACTCACTTGTTATTCACCTATTTTTTCTATTTTTTTCTGTCAATAAAACCTAAAAATCTCCTCACTTATGATAAGGCGCACCCGCATTGATCCGAAAAGCACGGTAGATTTGTTCGACGAGGATCAAGCGCATGAGTTGGTGGGGGTAGGTCATTTTACCAAATGAGATTTGGGCGTTGCTGCGTTTCATGACGGCTTCGCTTAAGCCGAGTGAGCCACCGATGACAAAAGTGATCTGGCTTTTCCCTTTGATTCCTAGTTGGTCGATTTCTTTGGCGAAAGCTTCACTGGTTGGATTTTTCCCTTCGATTGCTAGTGCGTAGACGTATTCTTGTTCTTTGATTTTGCTCAAGATCCGCTCGCCTTCTTTTTCTTTGACTTGGCGCATTTGAGCTTCACTCAAGTTCTCAGGTGCTTTTTCATCCGGGACTTCGATTCGTTCGATTTTAGCGTATGCTTGCAGCCTTTTGACGTATTCATTGATTCCTTGGATCAAGTATTTCTCTTTTAGTTTACCGACTGAAATGATTTTGATATTCAATTGCTTTACTCCTTCATTTTTCCTCTTCATTGTTCGTTGTTCGTATTTCCTTCTTTTCTATTATAACGAAATGTTTGCTAAAAGAAAAAGCGAGTTATTTTTTATTTATTTAAAGATTCCCACATAGTTATGCACATCATCCACAGGTTTATCCACAGAAAAGACGATGATTCTGGCTTATTTTATAAGTATTTCTTAAGCAAACGTATGTTTTGCACCGATTTATCCACGTTGTCCACATCTTGTGGATAAAAAAGTGTATTGTTTTTCTGCGAGTTTTCCGCTGATTTCTACACAGGATTTGTGGAAAACTTTTTTCTTATTTTTTCATCTGAACGCAATGATTTTTCCTAAAGTTTTTCATAAAAAGTTCATAGTCTCCAAGTAGACTAATCTTAACAAATAAGTCTATACTTAGAGATAGAAGAAAATGATAAATGGAGGCAGATCACATGGAGAGAAAAGATGTGACACCAAAAATGAAAAAGAATAATGGAATCTGGCGTAAGCTGGGTCTAGGCTTAGTCGGTGGAATTATTGGGGGCTTGGTAACGGCTGGTATTTTTTATGCTGTCATGGGTTCTGGAAACGCAGCGTCAAATTCAGGTGGTCATCAAAATTCAGCGGGCGAAACTGTCGTTGAGAATGTCAAAGTCAATGTCGATTCAGATATTACGAATGCGGTCGATAAAGTCCAAGATGCGGTGGTATCTGTTATCAATCTTCAAAGCCAAAATCAAGGGACTAACGGCTTCGGTCAACTATTTGGCCAACAACAACAAGAAAGTTCTGATGATAGCAATCTAGAGGCTTCTAGTGAAGGTAGTGGTGTCATCTACAAAAAAAGTGGCAATTCCGCTTATATCGTAACAAATAATCACGTAGTAGAAGGACAACAAGGATTAGAGGTTTTATTAAAAGATGGAACAAAAGTCAAAGCTGAATTAGTCGGGACGGATGCTTATTCTGACTTAGCCGTTTTGAAAATCAGTGCAGATAAAGTGAACAAAGTTGCTTCATTTGGTGACTCTAATTCATTGAAAGTAGGTGAACCTGCGATCGCAATTGGTTCTCCTCTAGGTTCTGAATATGCCAACTCTGTGACTTCGGGGATTATCTCTTCATTGAATCGCCAAGTAACCAGCACGAACGAGTCAAATCAAACGGTCAATATCAATGCGATCCAAACAGATGCTGCGATCAACCCTGGTAATTCTGGTGGTCCATTAGTCAATATTGAAGGACAAGTGATCGGGATCAATTCAAGTAAAATTGCAAGTACTTCTGCTTCTTCATCAGGTGTAAGCGTGGAAGGAATGGGCTTTGCGATCCCAAGTAACGATGTAGTAAATATTATCAACCAACTTGAAAAAGATGGAAAAGTAACCCGTCCTGCTCTAGGGATCACAATGGTTGACCTTTCAGCCGTTTCAACCCAACAACAAGAACAAATCTTGAAAATTCCTGAGTCTGTGACAAATGGTGTGATTGTTACCAGCGTTCAACCGGCGACACCTGCAGAAAAAGCTGGCTTGAAACAATATGATGTCATTACAAAAATCGATGATACTGATGTTTCTTCTGGTGTAGAATTACAATCTGTCTTGTATCAGAAAAAAGTCGGCGATTCAGTGAAGGTCACTTACTATCGCGGAAAAGAAAAGAAAACAACAACGATTCAATTAACAATTGATCAATCCGCATTAAAACAAAGCCAATCAGAGAACTCTGGTAACTAATAACTAATTTCCTATACAAAAACAGCACGGTTGCTCGGCAACTGTGCTGTTTTTTGCTTATTTTGGAAATGCTTCGCCAATCACTGCATCTTCTGGTAAAACAAGGATCCCTTTTTCTTTCGGTGCATCTGGTAATTGTAATTCTTTCGCCGAACAAATCATTCCGTGACTTTCAACCCCACGTAATGTTCCTGGCCAAATCATCATTCCATCAGGCATCATAGCTCCTGGTTTGGCAACAACGACTTTTTGTCCTGCTTCGATGTTCGGAGCGCCACAAACGATTTGTAAGACTTCCTCTTTTCCTACTTGTGTTTCAGTGATCGATAAGTGATCAGAATCAGGATGTGGTACGCAAGTTTTGACGTAGCCAACAACGATTTTTGGTTCATTTTCTTCTGTTAACGTTTCTTCAAAACCAGCTTCTTTGATCAAGCGGTTCAACTGTGCAATTTGTTCTTCTGTTAGTTTGACCTGTCCGTTACCTTCGATCGTAAGATGGTCGGAGATATGGAAAAAATTCCAGCCAACGATTTGTCCTGTTTCATCTTTGATTTGAGCAACATTCCATTTACGGATGACCGTATTTTCGGTTCCATTGTCATTTGAGACGATGACCATCAAGGTATCTCCCACGTGCGCTTTATTATAAGCAAAAATCATGTTTTTTCCTCCATTATCCTTTGCTGACATTTATCTTAACAAAAAAATGGTTTTTATGCATGAGTTTTTTTTCATTCATCAACCTATATGTAGATTGGGGACTATAGATAAAGTCATCAGTAAGGTTTCTCTTTTTGACTTCCTATTTTAAAAATGATCGAGAGAGAAGATTCCTATTTTCTTTAATAGGACTTTTTCATTAAATAGATGGACTCAGTATAAAACAATGGATTACTTACGGTTCCAGCTCTTATGTATAAACTTTTATCGTCCTTCGACAAAAAACTCTTTTCAATCTACTATGTAGTTGGTCACCACGTAGCAATTTATCGAAAAGAGTTTTACTCAAGCTATTTTATTTGGAGTCGCATCCATTTTTGTTACTTTGCACATTTTATGAATGAATCAGTCTACAATCGCTAACCCTATAAATGCCTATATATAGTTTTCACCAAAAAGTAACGGATATTTAGCTCATGGAATAAAGTCTTCCCACTGTTGTTTGTAGTTTTCTGGATGGCTAACAAAGTTGAAAAGATCTGGATTCTGTTCATATTGATAATAGATGGGTATCCTTTTTTTAAGACCAAATTCGTGATATTCTCTGGGCTTTTTGATGAGCCATTCCGCAGAAGTGTAATGATCATTTTTCTTCCAAACCAGGTTGTTTCTATGGTCAAAAATAGGCACAAAAGCGAATCCTTGTTGCTTTTTTAGATCTGTATAATCGAAGGCATAATCTCGGACACACCAAGCACCGAAACACATAGTTAGTTCTGTCGAAGCATTGATCGTACAGTGTCCCCATCCTGGTGGAACAATGACGATGTCCCCTTTTCTTGCTTCAACGGCGTAACATTTTCCAGCGTTTTTTTCGAGGTTTTCTTGCATATAGATCAGAGCCTGTCCCTCTAAGATCTCGAATGTTTCTGGGGTGGACATGTGACTTATTTTCGAAATTGCATGTCGGTGTCCCTGACTTTTGATCGGTTCATTTCCAAGTTTACCAGCAGCATATTCGACTATGCCATATAACAAACCTTTTTGTTGAAGGGCATGTTGATCTTTCTTTTTTCCTATATCCATTGCGATCGTATAAACGATTTCTGGTCCGGAAACATGATCATTCAATAAACTATGACGAATATCTGCTAAATATCTGTGTTCTACTTCCACTGGTCCAAACATGTCCTCGCTGTAAACAAAACGTTTCTTTTTTTGATCAAAAAAGACATTCAACTCATGTTTTTCCATAAAACACCTCTTATAATCCTCGGATAAATGCTTGGATCACAGCCACTTTTTTAGTAGGGTCTCCTTGATTGACCAGTTTGTATTCTTTTAGTTGTTCTGGAACAATAAATGTTTCTCCATAATTGACATTGAAAGGTTCAAAGGCTCCCGTCAGACTTTCAACGGTAATTTTTTCTCCCTCCACTAAGTTCAGCATATTAACACTTTCCTTGGTTTTAACTTCTACCATATCTGAAAACCAATATCTTCGCGTCTCAATCAATTCCAGCTCGTTCAACCCAGTCTTTTCGATTATGCTATTGTCGGTTTCTTCGATCACTTCGATTTGATTGATCAAGTTTTCTTTTACCCAATTAGTGTCATAATCAATTTGGACATTTTTTTCCCCGTGTTTTAAATGGACAGGACGTGGTATCCCATCTAGTCCGACACGTTCCCAATCCCATAATTTAAAGGTAAAGATATAGGGTGTTTGGCTAATTTCTAATACAACTGTCTCTGGTCCGCCACAATGAATCGTCCCAGAAGGAATCGAATAATGGTCATGTTTTTTTACTGGGAAACAATTGATATATTTTTCATCTGGAAAGCGAAAATCACCTGTTGCTGCTTTTTTAAGATCTGCAAATAATTCATTTTTACTGATCCCTTCTTTGACACCTAAATAAATCGTTGATCGTTCATTGGCATCAAGTATATAATAGCTTTCATTTTGAGTATAATGCATTCCAAATTTTTCTTGGATGTACTCGACCATTGGATGAACTTGCAGACTGAGATTTCCTCCACCCACAGTATCTAGATAGTCAAAGCGGATTGGAAATTCTTTTCCAAAACGGGCCCGCACCTTTTTCCCAAGCAATTCGTCTGGAAATTGGTGAACTGCATTGATCGCAGGTATCTCGATTACCGTAGCCCCAAAACGCAAAAGTAAACTGTTTTCTTCTGGAACGCCGTCAAACGCCCATCCATAATTCTCAGCGGAAGGATCCAGATTAAACTGCTCTTTCATCCACTGGCCACCCCAAACGCTCGCATCAAAATAAGGAACTAACCGAAATGGCTGGGAGACTACCTCAGATAAGGCTTGACGATAATCTTTTCCTGAAACCATTTTTGGTTCATTTTTTTTATTGGTATCTAAAAGAAAATCAATATCATTGTATAATTTTTGTTTCAACCGATCTGCCATTCTCCATTCAAAAAAATAACCCCGTTTGAATTTTCTCAATGCATCCTCTTCTTCATTGGCTCCTCGCCAGTTGGGCATCCCTTTTCTGAAACGCAGTTGGATCTCCCATCTAGTTAAATCTGCATAAACTAAAGTTGTTGGTTCTTCTACTAAAAGAGAAGCTCCTGTTCCATATACAATCACAGGTTGTTTTGTGTTTGCTATCTTTTTTTGTAATTTTTCCCGTTCATAGCTCGGGAAAAACTCGGTCAATTCTGCATGGGACATCACGCCAAAAACGCGATCCTCAGTTAATGTCTTTTGAATCATTTCCGTCACTGTTTCTGCATCATAAGCATAGTCATCTGATCGGATCAGCAAATAATCATGACATTCTTTTCTAAGAGCGTCTTCTATTTCATCAAGATCAACTCCTGGATAGCACTCGATAACTATCCGTTGCTCTGTATTGTCTGTACTGTTTTTTCGCAATTGTTTAAAAATTGACTCATAGCCTTCCCAAGTGTCTGAATAATTTTTAATCGTTGTTTCTGGTTTCAAATTATAAGCCATGTTGTCTCTCCTTTTTGTCATATTGTCATAACATTAAATCAGAAAAACTCTTCCTCATTCTCTTCCTCGACCAACATATCGACAATACTTTCTTGCCCCGTTTTGATCGCATCCTGAGCGAGTTCTTCGCTGGTTTTATTTTCCCTAGACAAAATTGTATCTAGAACCATTGCTAAATTCATCCCAGAGTACATCTTGAACAATAAATTTTCAGACACGGCAATGTCTAATGCATTTGCTCCAGGCGATCCAGAAGGTATATCACTAATGATGATCCATTCTGTTGTTTTCTTTGCTTGATGGATTGTCTTCTTGATTAATTTACGGTAATTCTCGATCCCATCTGCATTTAATTCCACAGCATAAAAGTTTGCTTGTTCACCCGCAATAAATTCGGTTGCTTTTTTCATTCCTTCCGCAAGTCCAGAATGGCTAACTAATAAAACATTGATTTTCATTTCATCATCCCTTTACCAAGTATTAAAAGAATTGTGCGATGCCTACGCCGATAAAAGAAACTAAAAAGTATAAGCCAATCAGTTTCAGTGGCGATACTCCTTTTTTAGCCATCAAAAACCAAGAAAGAATAACTAGTAATAATGGAAGCAGACTTGGGAAGATCCCATCAATCAAACTTTGAATGTCAATAGACGCTTCACTCATTTTGATGACGATCGGCAACTCTAATTTCACATAACTAGCCGCAACACCACCGATCACGATTACGCCAAGAACAGAAAATGCTTGAGTGATCTGTTGGGCTTTTTTTCCTACGAATACATCGACAGATTCGGCCCCTAATTCATAGCCTTTAAAAAATAAAAAGCGTGTTCCTGCGATAATAATTGCATTGAAAGAAACAATGTAGAAAATCGGACCAAGGATATTTCCGCCAGCACCTAGCCCCATTCCTATTGATAATAAAATGGGAATCAGCATTCCTGGAATCATGGAATCTCCAATACCTGCGACTGGTCCCATCAAACCGACTTTCAAGCCGTTAATAAATCCATCATCGATTTCTTCTGCTCCCAACGCTCGTTGTTCCTCTAATCCACACACCACACCATTGATCAATGCGCCTACTTGTGGTTCTGTATTATAAAAAGCAGAGTGTCTTTTAAGTAATGCTTTCTTTTCTTCAGGATGATTTTTGTATAGTTTTTCTGCAATAGGCTCCATCGAATAAGCAAACCCGAAAGCTGCCAGAAATTCGAAACTCATTGCGACCAGATTGTACATCATCCATCTTACATAGGCTTTGTTTAGTGTTTTTTTATCTAATAATTGATAGGTCTGCTTTTCCATTTAAAATTCCTCCTCTTCATATCCGCCATCCGCTGCCATGGCTTCACTGCCATTATTGTTTGAAATTGCTTGATAATAGATATACGCTACGACACCCGCAACCACTGCCAAAGCAATCATATTCAATTTCAAAAACACAACACAGATGAAACCGAATACAAAGAAGAGTAATAAGATGTTTTCTTTTACAACAGCTGTCAAAAGCATTACGATCCCAATCGCTGGTAGCGCTCCGCCTAGAACACTCATCACATCGATCAAATATTGTGGCATACTTGCCAACAGTTGGGAAGCAAAGGAAGAACCAAAGTAAACCACTAAGAAACATGGGATTGCTCGCAATGCAAAGTTGAGAATTTGTGGTCCGACAACCGTATTGACAAAAAAGCCCCGATTATCTTTTTCTTCTATCGCTTTTTCCGCTCTGTGGTTCCAAAAAGAGTTTGCTACTTGATAAAAATTGAAAACGATCGTTCCAATTACACCAATTGTGGTTGCCATTGTCACTGCTACTTCTGTCGAAGAACGTGATAAAATCGCTAACGCAATGGCTGGATAAGCCACGAAATTTAAATCAGCTGGCATTTGCCCACCTGGTGTAACCAATGCGATATAAACAGCTTGAACAGCAATACCAATAATAATTCCTTGTTTAACATCTCCTAAAATCATTCCAACTAAGAAACCTGAAACCAATGGTCGTGTCAACGTATACCAACCACCGGTAACACCGAACAGCCAAGGTGTACTCAAAGCGCCCAAATAACATAGGATCGCAATCATTGATGCTTGAAAAAATAACATATTTCTCCCCCCTGTTTACAAAATTTATTAGTTTATTTCTTTACTTACTTCTTTCCATGATGTTCCTTTTGAATCTGGGACTAGCTTAAATTCAATTTCCATACCTAAAGAATCTAATTTCTCAAAGGCAGCAATTTCTTCTGGCGTCACTGCTGCATTGGGACCAATTTTTTGCGCATTTTCTCGGGCACTCATTGGACCAACATTCAACTGTGGACAAAGAGAAATAAAATCTGAACCGTTTTCATAAAGTTTTACAAGTGTTTCTGGTGTTTTGACGATCAGGAAATAGTTTTTCTTGCTTTTTGCGATCTCTTCCCATTTCTGTCCTGTTTTATCAACAGTCATGACAAATCCTTTTAACGGTTTTGGGACTGCTGCTTTCAGTACTTTAGATAAAACTGGATTATTTGCTGAAGGATCATCGACCGCGATGACACCGTCACATTTTCTTTCACTCATCCATCTTGTTACCACTTGTCCATGAATAATTCGATCGTCTACTCTAATAAATGATATTGCCATTTTCTCCAACTCCTCTATTGTTATTATGTTATGACATTACAAACTATTTTTTATTTCTAAAAATAATCATGCTTGCTATTTGTTAATTTCCGGTATACTTTTCTGGTAAAACTGATGAAATGTAAGGCTTATTACCAGAAAAGTTTCCCGTTTTTTGCTTATTCAATTCAGTTCGACATAGTAACGGTATTTATCACCAATGTAGTAACAATCACTGATTTCTTTAAAATGGCCGTCTCTTTCCGCAGTCATTCTAACACGTTTCAAGATAGGCGTTCCTTTTTCAATATCAAGAACGGCCTGTAGTTCAGGCGTTGCAGCAATCGCTTCGACGTATTCTCGACTGTCATTAATAAGGATGCCGAATGTTTTCAAATAATTATAGAATGAGTCATAATAATCGTCGCTATCCAACGAAAAATCATAGATATACGGGATATGTGTGACGAAATAGGCGAAAGCTTCCCCTTCTGAGGTACCGCGAATCCTTCGAAGTTGCAAGACTTTTGATCCTTTTTCGATAGATAGTTGTTTTGCCATCTTATCCGTGGCTGAAATCAAGTCCACTTTTGCATAAAGTGTTTTTGCTTGCTTTCCTAACTCTTCCATCTCTTTAGTAAAGCTTCGAACCATCGTATAATGTTGTTTTTCATCCGAGTGGTCATTTGTTAATACAAATGTTCCTTTCGCTCGTTCACGGTATAGATAACCGGCACGTACTAGTTCATCGATCGCTTTTCTAATCGTGATTCGGCTAACATTATAAATCTCGCACAGTTCAAGCTCAGCAGGTATTTTTTCTCCTTCTGCCCATTCTCCCGATGAGATCTTAAACCGCAGATCTTCCGAGATTTGGCTATATAGTGGTGAACTCCCACTGTCTTTGAAAAGCTGTTTCTTCATTTTTTCACCTCCATCATTGTTCTATTGTTATAACAATAATACAAGAAAGCGCTTTAAAAAGCAATAAGAAAAAAGAAAATTTGGAAAAAAATCCTTTTGACTAGTTTTCCCACCCCATAAAAGGCGTTGTCGTTTCAAGAAATTCGCCAGTTAGCTCTTTATCCAGATCTGGTCTTTCTATCACCAAAACACAAAACTTTTTGAGGAAGCGTGTTTCACAATTTGGCAATGACTGATCTTTTTCGTTATGATTCCGTTATATTCCAGCACCCCTATTAGGCCTGATTGTGTCAATGCTACCATTACTTACTATCATTTCTTATAGACTCTGCCATTGTACCAAAAAACTTGAAACTCAGGGTTAATTGGCATGGCATACGATACTTATTTTCCCCTTAACTAATCATGGAATTTTAAAAATGAGACTAGGACAAGCTGTGAGCCCACCTAAAACTTGCAAAACTTGTCGTTTTCACGTACAACTTTTGGAGCACACATCAGCCAGTTGTCCTACTCTCACTTGATTCATGACTAATTATTTTCTGTTTTTTCCACTTCATCAGAGACAATCAAGACATCACATGGTGCTCGGCGGATGACATAGCTGGAAACACTACCTGTCATAAATCGTTCAACCGCATTTAATCCTGATTGACCGACCATGATCAAATCGATCGCATATTTTTTTGGTAAGTTGACTGCCATTGATTCTCTAACAGAACCATAAGCGACGATTCCTTCGATTTTTTGATAGTCAACTGTTTTTCCATAAGCTTTGCAGTCTTCGATCATTTGTTTCGCTGCTTCTGTTTGTTGGTCAACTAGCGTTTGATCTATTGGGACATAGCCCATGAAATTATAAAATTGTTGGTCGATCACATTTGCTACATAGACGGTTCCGTCGTTTCTTCGAGCAACCTCAACTGCTTTTTTAAAGGCAGAAAGTGCTTGCTCACTTCCATCGATCCCGACCAAAATATTTTTATATTCTTGTTCCATCCTGATCCCTCCTAACAAATATCCAGATGTTAGCCGTTCGTCACACGATTTAAAAAATCCTCGATTTCTTGTTTTGTTTTCCGATCTTTATTCACTAGACGACCTAATTCTTTACCGTCTTTGATCACTACAAAACTTGGGATTCCAAAAATGTTCCACTCAGCGGCTACATCTATGTATTTGTCACGATCGACTTCAATAAAACGCCATGCGGCAAAATCATTTTCTATTTCTGGCATTTGAGGCTTGATAAAGCGACAATCGCCACACCAATCTGCGGTAAAGAAAAAGACACTGTTCCCTTTTTCAACGTAACCTGCTAATTCTTCTAAGTTTTCTGGAATAATCATTGCTGTCCCTCTTTTCTTCTTATATTTAAATTATACACCTTTCTTTAAAAGTCACCAACTCCTAACCAGTCCTCACTTTTGTATTCAAAAAATTCAGATGCTTCAACCAAAAAAAAACGATTCACCGATTTCCCCCGTATTTACTGACTGACGACAAAACAAGAAGAGACCGGGACAAAACTTGTCTCAGCCTCTTCTTAACTATTTATACTATCCTTCGCTTATCTCTGTTCCACGATCCATGGTTCTCGTTTCACTTCGTTTAAAGGATATATTCTTATTTTCCGTAAACGATCGTATTGACAGTCGATTTGTCTAATCCTTTTAATGTTTGGATCAACATCTCTCTTGCTGCTTCAAAGTCACGAATGCTAAACATTGTTTGATGTGTATGAATGTAGCGTCCTACGACTCCGATCACCGTACTTGGGATTCCTTCGTTTTGCGTATGTGCCGCACCTGCATCTGTGCCGCCTTTTGAGACAAAGTATTGATATGGAATGTTGTTTGTTTCAGCCACGTCTAATAAGTATTCACGCAAGCGTGGTAACATGATCAATCCTGGGTCTTGGATACGCATCAACGTTCCTTCACCTAGATGTCCGAATGTCCCTTTTTTCGTTACCGTATCGTCTGCTGCTGAGCAATCGACTGCAAAGAATAGATCAGGTTTGAATTTGTTGACAGAAGCTTTTGACCCACGTAAACCAACTTCTTCTTGCACGTTTGCTCCTGCGATCAATGTATGACCTAGTTTTTCATTTTGCAGCGCTTCTAGCGCTTCTAACACCATTGTACAACCATAGCGGTTATCCCATGATTTACTGATAATATTTTTGCCATTAGCCGTTTTGATGGTTTCAGCGAATGGTACGATCGTATCGCCTGGCAATACGCCAAAGCTCATTGCTTCTTCACGTGATTCAAAACCAGCATCAAATAAGATATCTGTCACTTCCACTGATTTTTGACCGCTTGTTCCACGTAATAAATGTGGTGGAACAGAAGAAGAAATACATGGGTAATTTTTGCCAGAAGAAGTCTTCAATGTGTAGCGTTGAGCAGAAACCACATACGGATTCCAGCCACCTAAAGGTACAACTTTGAATAAACCGTTGTCCTGGATTTGGGTTAGCATAAATCCTACTTCATCCATATGAGCTGCAACCATCACACGTGGGGCATCTGCCTCTTCATGTTGGCGTAAGCCAAAGATTCCACCTAAACCATCTAGTTGTAATTCGTCCACTAAGGGTTCCATGTGCGCTTCCATATACGCACGAATGTCTTGTTCAAAACCACTTGTTCCTTGAAGTTCTGTTAACTCTTTGATTCGTTGAAATGTTTTTTCATCCATAATAAAGTTCGCCTAAGATTCAGACTATGCTCCTCTCAAATTTATAGTTGACTGACTAATTTGTATTGCTCTTAGTCAATCACTCACATTTATTATAGCTTATTTTAATTGATAGCGGTTATTTATTTCTAAGAAAAACACAGAGTATGGTAGAATAAATGAAGATAATCTTTTTGGACAAAGAAGGAGGTAAGACGTATGTATTCTGAAGAATGTGAGTCAAATAATTTTAAAAACGGTCTTGCTATAGGTATCGGACTTGGTTTAATCAGTGGCATCACTTCAATGGTTTTGTATCAACGTAAGAAAACGTTATCAGCCGATCAAGTCTTAGAACAAGTCAAAGAATCATTCTTAAAAGAAGGCTCCATCGAGGGGTCTTGGATCTCATTTGAAAAAGAACCGACTAGAAAATTTGCGATCCATTCCAAAGCTTATCGTGGAGGGATTTCCCGCCTGGAAGATGGCGAAATCATTTGCTACGAATTTTTAGCGGATGCGTATACCGGCACCGTGTTAGAGATTTCAAGAAAAAAGAATGAATTGATTTAATAAAGCGAAGCCTCAGCCATCACCATTAACATAAAAATAGTGGTTTTATACGGGGCTTTTTACAATAGAAACAAAAAGAAGTGAAAATTCTCTCTAGGTACTAGCATTTAAGAATTTGATACAGTATTCTTAATAGAGATTTTGTTTTCTATGATTTAAGGAGAGTGAAAAATGGAACAACAAGAGAAAATTGCTGTTCTGATTCCTTGTTATAATGAAGAAGCGACGATTTCAACAGTCATTGCAGACTTTAGACGAGAATTACCGGAAGCAGAGATTTACGTATATGACAACAATTCGACTGACACCACCTATGAACTTGCCGTGGCGTGTGGGGCAATCGTCAAAAAAGAACCAAGACAAGGGAAAGGAAACGTCATTCGGCAAATGTTTTTTGATATTGATGCAGATTACTATCTCATGGTGGATGGTGATGATACCTATCCTGCCGAAGCGGTGCATGGATTACTGGATAAACTTCGCTCAGGTGAAGCGGATATGGTAATTGGTGACCGACTTTCAAATGGGACTTACTTTGACGAAAACAAACGTCCGTTTCATGATTTTGGGAATAATTTAGTGAAAAACACAATCACACGATTATATAAAACAAAAATACGAGACGTCATGACAGGCTATCGAGGATTTAATCGTATTTTTGTCAAAAGTTTCCCGATCATGAGTTCCGGATTCCAAATCGAAACTGAGCTGACGATCCATGCCTTAGACAAAAAATTCAAATTGGTCGAATTGCCGATCGATTACCGAGACCGTCCAGAAGGCAGTGAATCGAAACTGAATACATTTTCTGATGGATTTAAAGTGATCATGATGATCGTTAAAATGTGGAAAGACTACAAACCATTGATGTTTTTTGGCATCTGGACCTTTTTCTTTTTTGTATTCGGCTTATTTGCCGGTGTTCCAGTGATCCGAGAGTATATGCTGACTCACTTTATCACACGGGTACCTTCTGCTATTTTAAGTACCGGATTGATGATCCTTGCCTTACTTTCATTAGTTACTGGGTTGATTTTAGATACTGTTGTAACGAATGCCAAAAAAGAATATGAACTAAATCTCTATCATGTCTATCATGAATGTCGAAAGCAAGAACAACAGAAATAACGTAGAAATAACCAAAGAAACTAGCTGGGAAGAATCTAGCTTCTTTGGTTATTTTTTTGCTTTTTGATACGCTAGTTATTTAGCTGTCCGAATCGTCACAAACTTCGCTACTACATATTCTTCCACACCGTAAGTTCCATTTTCCCGACCAAAGCCTGAATGCTTGACCCCTCCAAATGGCGTAGCTGAATTTGAAATAGCTGTATCATTGACACCGACTATCCCATATTGGAGTTTTTGGCTAACATTCGCGATCGTGTGGATATTCGTTGCGAAGAAGTAAGAAGCTAACCCAAAGATGGTATCATTGGCGTCTTTGATCACTTCCTCTTCTTCCTTAAAAGCAATCAACGGAATCACTGGTCCAAAGGTTTCTTGATAAAAGATGTCCATTTCCTTCGTGACACCATCCAAAACAGTGGGTTCAAAGAAATAACCATGCGCATACTCGCCTTCTGTCAGTCGTTGCCCACCTGCTAAAATCTTGGCTCCTTTATCTACGGCATCTTTGATTTGTTCTTCTACCTTTTCTACACCTTCTTGATTAATCAAAGGACCTGTCGTTGGATCATCTAAGCCATTACCAACGGATACTTGTTTGATTTTTTCGACGATCAATTTCGTAGCTTCTTCTTTGATTGCTTCATGAAGAAAAATTCGATTAGGCGACGTACATACTTGTCCGTTATTGATGAATTTTGTTTTGATCAATTGATCCGTTGCTAATTCTAAATCTGCATCTGGAAAAATAATCAACGGCGCATGTCCGCCTAGTTCCATGGAAACTTTTTTCAACGTTGATGCTGCTTGTTTATTTAAGATTTGACCTACTTCTGTCGAACCAGTGAAAGTGATTTTTTGCACGTCTTCTGATTCGGTTAGAATTTTACCGATCGTTGAGGAGTCTCCAGTCACGATATTGACGACCCCTGGAGGAAAGCCAGCTTGATCAAAAAGCTCCATTAACGCCAATGCAGAAAGCGGTGTCGCTTTTGCTGGTTTTAAGATAACCGTGCAGCCAGCCGCGATTGCTGGAGATATCTTGCGGATAATCATATTGGATGGAAAGTTCCAAGGAGTGATTGCACCTACTACTCCAACTGGTTCTTTACGTACTTGCCATTCATTGGTTGCCGGAGAAGGAATGATCTCGCCTAAGATTCTTTGCCCTTCGGCAGCATTCCACCGTAAATTTTCAACGTTCGTGTTGATTTCTGAAGCAGCTTGCTTGAATGGCTTTCCTTGTTCCATCGTCATGATCGTAGCTAAACGTTCACTGTCTTCTTCCACTAGATCTGCCATCTTGTTCATTAATTTTGCCCGTTGAGCAGGAGAAGTTTTTGACCACTCTTCAAATGCTTTCTTAGCGGCTTTGATTGCTTCGTGTGTTTCACTTTCTCCACCTTTTTGAACATTCGCTAAGGTTTCACCTGTTGCAGGGTTGATCACCTCGAAGGTACCTTCTGTTCCTGTCTGCCATTTGCCATTGATATAAAGACGAGTTTCGACTTTTGGTAAATCTCTTTTTGCCATGTGTCTCTTTCCTCCTTCTTATTCGGTACAAATCTACCCTAACACGGTTAAATTTAAAGCTCAAAGCATACGCATCAGATGACTTTCCTGCTTTTTGTTTTTAGCTGATTTCTGAATCTACTGCAGGTGCCATCATAGCTGATCCTCTTTGATTCGCTGCTCCTATCGATTCAGTTAAGCTCGGGATAGTTCCAAATTTCGCCTATCCAAAACCATTATATTTTCCACACTTTTAGTGTTTTTATTCGAAAATATTATAAGATAATAAAATACTTTATGTTGGAGTGAAAATGTGTGAACAAAGACAGATATAAACAATTGAAACAAGCAGAATTAGGTGCAATCATCAGTATTGTCGCTTATATCGTAGTCTCGATACTGAAGTTGACTATCGGGAATCTCGCAAATTCTGAAGCATTAAGAGCCGATGGCTTAAACAATTTTACGGATATCCTAGCTTCGGTTGCTGTATTGATTGGTTTGAGAATCTCACGCAAACCTGCGGACACTGAACACCGTTATGGTCACTGGAAAGCCGAAAATATTGCGAGTTTAATCACTTCGTTTATTATGTTATTAGTTGGTCTGGAAGTCTTGTATTCTTCGATTCTCTCAATTACTGATCAAAAAATGGAATCACCTGACATGACCGCAGCCATTGTCGGGATTGTCTCAGCGCTGATCATGTACGGGGTTTATCTCTTTAATAAAAAATTAGCCACGAAAGTCAACAGTCCTGGTTTACTAGCTGCTGCGAAAGACAATCTTAGTGACGCGTGGACAAGTATCGGTACAGCCGTGGCAGTGTTTGCGGCCTCCTTCAATTTGGGTTGGTTGGACAGTGCCGCTGCAATCATTGTGGGTTTATTGATTTTAAAAACAGCGGTTGATATCTTTAGAGAAAGCTCCTTTTCTCTATCTGATGGCTTTGACCAACAAAAATTAGAGCGCTACAAACAAACAGTCAATAATATCCCTGAAGTCCAAAGCGTGAAGAGTATCAAAGGGCGTACTTATGGTTCAAATACCTATGTAGATATCACTGTTACCATGGACCCTAATTTGACAGTCAAAGAAAGTCATGATATTTCTGATTTGATCGAACACACGTTATTTGAGCAATTTCAAGTTCACGAAACGGACGTTCATGTCGAGCCTGTGGAGAAGTCTTGAATAGCTGATAAAAAATGAAAAAAGAGGTTGAGACAAAAGTGTTCAGCATCAAGAAATAAGAAGGAATTTCCGAAAATTGCTTCTCAAATTTTTGGTAAATTTCGGCTTATTTCCGAAGATGCTACTTTTGTCTCACCGTTTATTCGTTTTTAGAGATACTAGAAGAGACTGGCTCTATAATTTATGGGACTGATGAATCAAAAATTGATTCTTCAGTCCCATTTTCTTCTTTTTTAGCTTTCTACTAAATCATCTTCCATATCAAATTCTAGTTGTTTGGCAGCATTCAGCTGGTCACTATAATAACTTGCTAGTTCTTCCGCTGATTGTGGGGTCAAATCTTCAAATGAGAAAGTGGTGTAAGCTTCCTGTGTTTCTCGACACACTGAAGTAATCTGCAACCCTTGTTGTTGATCAACAAACATATAGTTTTCTCCCGGAATGAATGATTCCCCGCCAGTTCTGATCCGAAAGCCATTAAAACTCATTTGATACATCTCAAAAATTTTCGAATCATAGGATAACTGACGATTGACTGTAATACTTAATGCTTCACTGTCACTTTCGATATCTCGGTTTTTACCGATCGTGATGGCATAAAACAAGCCATAAAGATTATAGACTGACCATACTAACGTAACAATATAACCAAATTCATAGCCTTCCCCACGAATCAATCGGTAAAGAGCAATGATACAAGCAAAAAGAATCCAGCAAAAAAGAACGATATGCGGAAACACCGTACGCCAATCAAATGCGTTACTCCCGACAATTTCTTTTTTCGTTACGTTGAATTTCTTTTGTGGTTTGAAAAATTCTTTTAATAATGCTCCTGTGTGGATCGGTGCCACAAAGCAGTCATAAATGTGAGAACTCGTTAGATTTCTTATTTTAGGCACGTATAACCTAAAGGATAAGGTGATCATAACAAACGGCGGTAAAAAGAATAGTAACAATTGATGGTTGTTACTTCTTACAATAAAAATATCAAAAACCATAAACAGCGTAGGAGCTAATAAAAAAATAATTTTCTGGAAAGAAGTAAACCAATACAAATAAGAGTTGTAATAACATAATTTTTGCATCAATGACAATCCTTTTAACTTTCGTGGCTTGAAGTGGTCAAAAATCTGCTTCGTACCTTGTGCCCAACGCGAGCGTTGGGAAGCTAGTTCTTTCGCTGTATAAGGGGTAATTCCCAATGCATAAGCCTTGTTGATAAAGAGGGTCTCGTAGCCGGCATTTTGTAACAACATCCCTGTCGCCATGTCTTCTGTAATACTATTCGTTGGAACCCCTCCGATTTCTTCTAAAGCACTTCTTCTAATAATTGCATTTGTCCCGATATGGATCAGGGCATTTTCTCGAGAAAGAGCTGGCTCCAAAAAGCGCATAAATAATTCTTGCTCATTATAAAAGGAATTTCTTAAAAGCTGAAATGGATCTTTATTATAGAAGGTTTGAGGATATTGAACGAGTGCCATTTTAGGATTTTTGAAATAATTAACGGCTTCAAAAATGATATTTTTTTTGACAATAAAATCTGCATCCAATAGTAGTACGAGGTCACTAGTCGTTTGTGAGAGTGCATAGTTGATGTTGCCAGCTTTCGCATGCTCATTGCCCTCTCGTGATAAATAACCGATGGAAAAACGTTCTGCCATCTCTTTTAATTCCTCACGATGACCGTCATCGCAAATATATATTTTTTTATTGGGATATCGTAACGCTTTGACAGCCAAAGCCGTGGCGATCACTAATTTACTATTTTCGTTATACGTACAAATAAACGCCGCAACACTTGGTTGAAAACTCTCGTCATAGGCCTCATAGAGATGTTCATTTGACAATTTATTCGAAAATAGGTAAATAAAAAAACCGTAGACAAATAACCCGATAAATTCTGCAATGTAAAGAATGATCCCAAATATTAAAGAAACAGAACTATCTATTGGTATAGTATAAAACAAGCGCCATATCAAATAAACAGCTAAAAAAGTAATCGTGATCTTTGAAAAAAGCTGTTTGACAAAATCATATTTTTTTGCCAACAAATACAACAATATAATTATTAAAAACAACCCCGTCAGATAGTACAATTCCACATTATCTCCTCCTTTATGTTTATATTAAACATTATAATGGTTATTATAAAAAACAGTTAGTAAACGGTTTCCAGGGATCGTTTAGCTGTTTTTTTAAGATCATTTAGTTAGTTATGTAACCAAAAAGACTGTAGTAAAAGACGGCTTTCGTCTTCTGCTACAGTCACTTGTTTGCTAGTCCTTTTCAGTTGCATCATTCACTTTTTCGTTCTGGACTTTTCCATGTGCCGCTTCCGTATCCTAAAATCGTTTTAATTGCTGGGATAAAGGTTGTCATGATGGTGATCGCATTGACCATCCAGAATAACAACATATACAATGGGGCAAATAACATATATTTCAATTTTCTTCCTTGATCGTCTACCACCAAAGATGCAATCAGTTGAATGATGCCTGAGATCATTTCGAAGCAAACAAACAGAAAACTAATCGTCAATGTCCGATAGATTTGTTCAAAATTTCCTTGATAAAGATAAACGCCCATTAAAATAATAAAAACGAAAAATGAAATACAAAAGAACAACGACCAAATAATACTAAAAGTTTGATCAATAAACATGAACGTCCTGCCGATATTTTCAAAAGGATGGAAGAGGACTTTTTTAAAATTCGTCAACCAGACTTCCGTCCCCCCTTTTGCCCAACGTTTTCTCTGACGATAAAGCATCGGCAAACTTACTGGAACTTCCATAAAAAATATGATGGTTGGCGCAAACACCGAGATCCAGCCATTCAACTGATGATCCCACGCAATACTGATATCTTCTGTTGCCCGATCTTGACGAAAGCCGCCAACATCGATCAATGCGTCTTTTCGATACATGGTATTTGCCCCACTGTACGCATAAAGACCGCCAAGTACACCTGCTTGTGTTCGTTTGATGATCCCTACGATGCTCGAAAATTCAACCGTCTGGGATTTTCCAAGTAAAGACGTACGATTTTTCACGTCCATATTGGCAGTAACAGCAGAGATATTTCTACCACCAGGGCGAATAAAGTAATTCACATAATTTGACAAAGCATCTGGTTCAGGTACCGTATCCGCATCATTGCTTAAGATCAACCGACCTTTGGCAAAAGCCATCCCAATATCAAATGCGTGAGCTTTCCCCTTATTTTTATCAATGCGGATCACTCGTAATTTGGGGTATTTTTTTTGTAAACGAGCTAATATTGCTGGGGTTTCGTCCGTTGAACCATCATCTGTCACTAACACTTCATAATTCCCATAATTGATTTTTGTCATTAAATAATCGATTGTGTCTTCAATCACCACTTCTTCATTGTGGGCCGGTACCATGATCGTGATAAACGGTTCGACCTCTGTCGGAATCTCCGCCCAATCAATGTGCTTATATTTAAATAAAAACGAATAGCATAATACCCCAATAAACCATGCAAAACTGCCAAGGATTGGATAAGAAACAAGGATAAAATAAATGATCGTAGCTACAAAATCCAGTAGTTCATTACCTGTATGAATGACTCTGACCATTAGAGTTCGACCCCCTCGTTTTTGTAGAGGTTTTCGATCAAATCTTTTTCAAGATTTTGCTCTTCTGATACTACGTAATAGCAAACCGCTTCACGCTCTTCCTTAGGTCCAAAGCGCATGCTGAATTCCGTTTCTAAAATATCTCGACGCTTTTCTAATTTTTCTTCATCATACATTTTTTCACTTCTTAGCATCGTTTGGTAACGACGATTATTCCAACGAGTCATGAATAAGAATAAAAGAACAAAGCCTAAAAAAGCAACTGCTAAAAATAGCAACAAAAAAGAAAACGTTTTTCGTTCTTCCGGAAACGAATGCCATTGTAATCCTCTCCCTTTCATTGAAGCCCGAAACGAAATAGTTACCCAAATAAATGGAAAAATCACGCCACACCATCCTAGAATCGCAACAATCCATTGCTTGATTTTTAACCGTCGATTTCCTTTGGCAAAAAACTTATCCTTAATCAAAAGAGTTGCTACTTCTTCACGTTTTATTCGAGTATTCATTTTTCTCCCACCTTTAAAAAATAAATTTAGTCCCCTTTTATAAAAACCTTTACATTTTTTGATGATGACAGCTAGACGAACAATTCATCAAAATGACCAACTAGACCTTACTTATACTTTACTTTTATTGTATTTATTTAAATTTGTTTATTTAATAGTAGCTTGTTTCTTGAAATATGTATGAGATTTGATCTTGACGTTAAGGTTTTCTTAATAAATTAAAATAACTAAAATAATAAAAATATAAAACAAGTTATCTTAGCGAGTCTCACTAAAGATAACTTGTTTTTTCTCTATTGATCTGTTACCAAAGAAATAACGACAGTTTTCGTTGCTCGAGATATAGCCGTGTACATTTGCCTTCTTTCACGTGGTGTGTTCGGTTCAGCTGTTAGATAAATCAGTACGTGATCAAATTCGAGTCCTTTAGAAAGACTCAATGGGCGTACTTGGATGTTCAGCTGGTTGTTTTGCTCTACTTTTTGTTGTATCATTGCGGCTTGCTGTTCTTCCAATGTAATGACTGTTAATTGTTCACCCGTGTGCTGTTGTCGTTCATTGACCTGACTGAGCCACTGATCGAAAGTCGCTGCAGTCACAAATTCCGGCTCTTCCCCATAAGGACGAACGGGAACAATAGCGATCTTTTCTTTTTCCCCTGAATATTGGGTAAAGAGAGTCGTGATTGCCCCGCTTGAACGATAACTATTCAATAAATCATATCTCGTCACAGATCGTCCAGCCGTTGAAAAATAGCTTTCAATTGCTTCAAAAGAAGTCGTTGAATTAAAAATCCCCTGATTTTCATCTCCTACGAGTGTAAAACGAGCGTTGGGGAAGACGTTTAACAAGAGCAAAAGTTGCGCACTCGTATAATCTTGGACCTCATCGATCAACACGAACTTTTTGACTTGGGTGATTTTTTCGATCAGCAGATGGCGTACATGCAAACGTGCGACGGCTTCATCTAATGTACAAGGAGTTGTTCGCTGATACTTATTCCCAGTATAACTTTGATAAATCTCCTCAAATAAAAATTGTTCATCGACCCACGCCATCTGTTTGATTTGTTTCGTTACTGTTCGATATTTTCTTTGAAGCAATTGTTTGCCATAACTGACTAATTTCTCTGGCGATTCATCGGTGATCAACTGTTGGAAATACTTTTGTTGCATCTCTTCTGGTAAGGATAATAATTGATCTTTAATGGCATCACTACCTGCTTGTTTCAGCAATTGCTTTTCCCAGTAGCGCAACAATCGGTCTTTAGTCGCTTGAAGTTTTTCTCTTAGATTCGGGTAATCGGGCGTGCTATCATAGATTTTTTTGATCACTTCTTTTGAGATCACGATTTTTTCCTTCTTTTTGATCGCTAAAAAGAAATCAGCCTGTTCAGTAAACAAGGAGGTCGCTTGCTCGATCTGCTTCATAAATGCCTGACTTCTGAGAACTGCTGTCTGGTCATCCACATCCGTCTGCGTAATCCGATGAAAATAAGCTTTTTCTGACTCAACATTCCCTAAAAAAAGTTGATCCACCAACTGAAGCATCGTGACATTCAACGGATTTTTTTCACCTAACGAAGGTAATACCTTACCGATATAATCAATAAATTGATGGTTCGGTGACAAAATCAGCAAATCATCCGCAGAAAGTTGGTTTCGGTATTGATAAAGCAAATAAGCAATTCGCTGCATGATCGTTGAGGTTTTCCCACTGCCTGCCACGCCATTGACTAAGATATTTTGGCTTGTAGTGTCTCGGATGATCGTATTTTGTTCGGATTGGATCGTAGCCGTGATTGCCTTCATCTCTGACGTCTCACTTTGTTCTAAAGCATCAAGTAAGACATCGTCTTGGATTGCTACCGAGGTGTCAAAAAAGTGGAGCAATTGATCTTTTTTGATGATAAATTGACGTCGTTCATGGATCATTACCTCAATTTGGTTTTGATTCACTAAATAAGAAGACTGACCTAAATCATTGTTATAGAAAAGAGAAGCAATCGGCGAACGCCAATCATAAACCAAGGTTTCATCTTCATCATTAGTAAAGTTAGCCGTCCCAATATAAAAAGCTTCGTGACTGTTTTTTCCTTGTGCTTCTTCCTCTAAAAAATCAATTTCGATCTTCCCAAAATAGGGACTCATCAATAGCCGTTCGATTTTTTTCAAAGTCTCATTAGCTGATTGGATCTTGAGATTCAATTGATCGATTTCGCGATTTTTCATCTCAATCAGTGAATACGTATCAAGATTGTCTAAATAACTATCAAAATTGATCCGAATATCTTCGGACATCGTTTGTAACGAATCCCGTCCGTACGCACTGGTTTCTTGTAATAGTTGCTGATACTCTTCCTGCTTTTCTAGTAATTGCCGATAAACTGACGCTAGATAGGCTTCTTCTAAATTTCGTGTGTTGACCATACACATTCTCCTTTGATTCGAAGTAGTAGAACTAACCAGTCTAGCGCCATTTTACTAAGAATGCAAGGCAAAGCTCTATTTTTCTGGATAAATCAAGTCTTCTGGACGAACAGCGTGATACAAAGCAAAGGCGCCATCGAGATTTTGGACTTGAAAGCCTGCTTGTTTCAAGATACGTTCTGCTAAGTAACTACGCAGTCCACTATGACAGCTGACAATGTATTCTTTCTCATGGTCTAATTCCGCCAATCGACAGCGTAAATCATTTAAAGGAATATTCAGCGCATCTTTAAAAGCACCGTTTTGCAACTCGCCTTCATTACGAACATCGAGTAAGATTTTTCCTTGTGCAAGTGCTTCTGGCAATTCATGCCATTGGATCGTCTCGCTTAGCCCTTCTGCGACATTCATGGCCACATATCCCAACATATTCACTGGATCTTTCGCAGAACCAAAAGGTGGCGCATAGGTAAATTCTAATTCCGGTAAATCAAAAATCGTTAGTTGTCCTTTGATGGCTGTGGCTAAACTATCGATTCGTTTATCAACACCTTTAGCACCGACTCCTTGTGCGCCATAGATTTCACCTGTCTTAGGATGAAAGATCAGTTTTAACAAAATATCTGTAGCTTCAGGATAGTAACTAGCATGGTCTTTCCCAGAAACATGGACTACTGAGAAAGGTAAGTTGGCTTGCTGGGCCATTCTTTCTGTTAATCCAGTAGAAGCGGCAGCAAGGTCAAAGACCCGCACAATTGACGTACCAAGACTTCCTCGATTGTTACGAACGATTCCCGCTATATTATCTGCTGCTTGTCGCCCTTGACGGTTAGCAGGAGAAGCAAGAGAAATCAACGCATCGGCACCTGTAATTTGTTGTTTGACAACGATGGCATCTCCCACCGCATAGATGGAAGGGTCACTTGTTTGGTAGTGTTCATTGACTACGATCCCCCCACGCAGCCCTGTTTCAAGTCCAGCCATTTTTGCCAATGTACTGTCTGGCTGAACGCCTACTGAGAGGATCGTTAAATCAGAATCGATCGTTGTGCCATCATCCAAGCGTAACTGCTTGCCACCATGTTCAAAAGCAGTGACAGAACGTTTTGTTTGGACATGGACGCCTTGTTTAATGAGTTCATGTTGGATATGCACCGCCATTTCTTCATCTAAAGAAGGCAGGACATGTGGTGCCAGTTCTACAATTGAAACTGCCAGTCCACGTTTTTTTAAATTCTCTGCCATTTCCAATCCGATAAAGCCTGCCCCTACTACGACAGCTTTTTTGGGTTGTTCTTCAAGAGCAGTCATTACCAAATCAATATCCGGTACATTTCTAACAGTATAAACATTTTTGGCTTCTGCTAATCCTGAAATAGCTGGTCTGACTGGTTTTGCCCCTGGGGAAAGAAGCAACACATCATAACTTTCCTGCCATTTTTTCCCGTCAGATAAAACTTCAACTTTCTTTTCATCTGGATAAACGGCTGTGACTTCATGATTGGGACGCACATCTAATTGAAAACGTGCAGCCAATGATTCTGGTGTCTGTACCAAAAGATTCTCTCTATCGCTGATCTCCCCAGAGAGATAATAAGGTAACCCGCAATTGGCAAATGAGACATACGGTCCTTTTTCAAACACGACGATTTCAGCATCTTCTTTTAAACGACGTAATCTAGTAGCAGCAGACATCCCCCCTGCTACCCCGCCGACAATAACAATTTTCATTTATTTCCCTCCTACTGTTGGTTCAAACCATTGATTCATTCCACCACGTACATTGATAACATCATACCCCATTTTCTTCAACTCTTTCGTAGCTTGTTTGCTCCGCATTCCCGATTGACAGATGACATAGACAGGCGCTTCTTGTTTTCCTTTAAAACTTAGAATACGTTGAAGTGGAATATTTTTCGCTTGTCTGATATGCCCCCCTCGGTATTCTGCTGGTGTTCTTACATCGATCAACTGAATAGAACCATTCAATTTTTCTTTTAATTCCGCTGTTGAGATTGATTTGACTGTTTGAAATAGTGACATCTTTATTTCCACCTTTTTTATTTTTATAAATACCTTATGGGGTATATTCAACACAAAAAAGAGAGAATTGTCAACTATTCAAATTCTAGCTTTTTTAAATCGACATAATTATTTACAAAATATACCTGCATAGGGTATCATCTCACTAGAAGCATAAAGGAGGTTTTCAAATGGAAATCAATGACAAGAACATCATCAATCGACTAAAACGAACAGAAGGACAAATTCGCGGCATCCAAAAGATGATTGAAGAAGAGAAAGACTGTATGGCAATTATCACACAATTAAGTGCCGTTCGTTCTAGCATTGATCGTGTCATGGGAATGATCGTGGCAGAAAACTTAAAAGACTGTTTGGAGCATCCAGAAAACAGCGCAGAAGAGCAAGCCAAAAAAATGAAACAAGCAATCAACTTGATCATCAAAAAATAAGGAGAGACTCAAATGAAAGTTGTTTTTCATATCGATGAAACGAGAAAGTGGCATGAAACGATGAATAACGTCAAGAATCTATTGAAAATCGCTCCTGAAACGACGATTGTGGTTAGTGTCAACGGTGAAGGCATCAACGGCTACCTTGATCCAGCAAATGAAGAATTTCTTGCTTTAGGGGTTACCTTCCACGCTTGTGCTAATGCGCTACGTGGCAATCACATCAGTACAGAATCCTTGCCTGAAAAAGTCATCGTGGTACCAGCTGGTATTTTAGACCTCATTGAATTACAAGAAAAAGGCTATGCTTATATCAAACCTTAAGACTACTAGCTTCGAGAGTTAAGCAAGGTTCTCCTACAGAATTTAAAACAATGAGCGGAAATCCATCCCCTCATCAAGTAAAAGAACTCAAACCACTTCCTTGGTTTGAGTTCTTTTATTTGTATTTGAGACATTACTCTCTTAATTCAATAGTTTATGATATTCACGGATATACAAAATGAAGGATTGAAGCAAGCTATAAGTGATCAATCCAAAGATCCAATTGACCCAGATCGCAGGAAGTTCGGGAAACAACAGTAAAAGCACCATGCCTGCGTAAATGACCGCAGTTGCTAATTTCCCATACCATTTTGCCCCATCTAATTTCACATTTTTTCTCAATCCAATGATACCAGCAAAAAACATGAACCCTTCTTTAATCAGAAATAAACCGAATATCCACCAAATCATTGGTCGATACCAAGCCATGGAAAGGATCAAGACCAGTTGCGTCAACTTGTCTGCCACTGGATCTAATAATTTCCCCAATTCCGTGATTTGGTTGAACTTACGAGCAATAAATCCATCTAAAAAGTCAGTGATTCCTGATAGAGCAATCAAGATACCGGCAAGCATAAACGATTGCTCTAAAACAAAGTAAAAATAAAACGGCAAAAGAACCACACGAAAAATTGATAAAAGATTAGGGATCGTTCCTATTTCTTTTCGCCAATTCGAAGTCAGTTTCATCCATGACATCTCCCTAAATAAACTTTGTTCCATTTTAACCTAAATCGGTACAAGTGCCAATTTTTTCCCGTTGTCTAAAGTTATGAGTAACACTCCAATTTAGCTATTCACATACTTGGATCATAAAAACTACTGGAACGACTGTCGAAAAAAGACGAGAGCTATTGGCTATTCCTCTTTAAAACAATGTCTTCATTTAACCCCTAGTCTCTTTTTTCTCGTCGTTCTTTAGCTTCTTTGGCTAATTTTTTATGCGCTTTTTTCGATCCTCGTGCTAGATCTCTTTGCCATTTTCTAGTTTGAAAGTCTGTAAACAAATGGTCTAATTCATAACCGACTGGATATAACTTTTCTGCTGACATCTTTAACGTGAGACGTTTTCGTGGGACATTGATTAACTCTTTATCCAAGAAAATCGTAACCGTTTCTTCTGCTGTATCTTCATAAACTAAGGCTTCTTGTTGGTGGACCGCAGAATATACTCGATCCCCTTTCGAAAATTGTTGCACTTGTGTCTTCGTCCTAGGCTCGTTTACTTTCGTTGTCTGAAACAATTTTTTGGTTGTCCGATAAGCTTTATGCTGGATATAATATTGGGCTTGTTCGATCAAGGTTTGCGACATGTTCATTTTTTGAGCGATCCATAGCGCTTGGCTTTCTCCTGTTTCCCCCACTTGAAGAAGGTATTTAGGTTTCAATGCTTCTTTATCAAATGCCATTGCGGCTGGAATAAAATCTTCATGATCATTCGCAAATTTTTTGATTTCGCCATAATGAGTAGTTGCAACGATCAATGCCCCTTGTTCATACATGGCTTCCATGATAGCAACTGCTAGCGCTGCTCCTTCATTAGGTTCTGTGCCACTGCCGATCTCGTCAAGTAATACAAGGGTATTTCTGCTCACCTTGCGTAACATCTCGGCAATATTTTGCATATGACCAGAAAATGTACTTAACGCATTCTCGATCGTTTGCTGATCCCCAATATCCACAAAAATCTCATCGAAAACAGCTAGCTCTGTTCCTTCGGCCGCCGGAACCTGTAAACCAAACATCGCCATCAACGTCAATAACCCCACTGTCTTTAATACGACAGTCTTACCACCTGCATTTGCTCCAGTGATCACTAATCCTCGATAGTCATTACCAAGTTCAAAGTCTAACGGAACAGCCTTCCCTTGGATCAGCGGATGCCTTCCTTGTTTGATCTTGATGTATTCTGATTGATTGATCAGTGGTGTCACACCATGGATTTCTCGACTATACTTCCCTCTGGCGAAAATGATATCTAATCTAGTAATCGTTTCGATGATCAAATCGATTGCTTGTTCTTGTTCTGCTAAAGCACCAGTCAAATAAGCTAAAACTTGATATTCTTCTGCTATTTCTTCTGCTTTTAACAATTGATAATTCATACTCGCTTTTTCCACAGCCGTTGGTTCAATAAAGACGGTCGTCCCTTTATTTGACTGTTCAATAATCGTGCCTGGCACTTTGTTTTTATAACTAGCTTTGATTGGGATCGTATAGTGATCGCCTTTTTGAACAATCATTGCTTCTTGGATCATTTCTTTGTTATGCGGATGTCTTAGAAACTTTAAAAGACGATCCTGGATTTCTTTTTCTGTTAATTGTAATTGTTTTCGTACTTTCCGTAAATTTCGTGAGGCTTCATCACTCACTTTTTGGTTCTTGATTTGTTGATAGATCAACTCTTCGACCATCGACAAATCAGGCATATTCTTACTATACACATGCAACAAGGGTGTTTGATATTGATTTTTTTCAAAAAAACGACGGATCATTCGACTACTTCTTAAAAAGTCTGCATACTCGATCAATTCAGTTGGTGTCAGTAAAAAGCCTTTTTTCACTTGTGAAGTCAACGCATCAATCCGTGTCAATCCCATAAAGGGAACGTGTTGCTGACTTTCTAAGATTTGTCGCGCTTCTTTTGTTTCTTCTTGGCGATTTTTGACTGTCTGTAGATTAGTTTGCGGGGTCATTTCTTCGATACGTTTTTTGCTATATTGTCCAATAGCTCGTTTTTTCACTTCTTCTTTGATTTGATTAAATTGTAATTTATCGATTGTTTGTTTCATATTCTCTCCTTTTTTGAAGAGATACCTGTCCTAAAATAAATAAGACCTAGGAAAAATAAAAAGATGAGGAACATCTCAAATAAGACGCGCCCCATCCCTCATTAATAGAATTGTTGGTTATGAAATGACAGGTATCATCTATAAGCATGCCAAATAAGCTTACGGCTCTATTGGCTATTCAACTTACTACGTTAGATACCTGCTACACTCATCAAAATACCTCATTCATCTAGGTTTTATTTATTTTCAAATTCACTATAGCAAGTTTAGCTGTCACTGTCAATCAAAAACAAAAGCCCTTTATTTCACTCTGGTTAGTTCAATCAAGACCCATGAACAAATCTAAAAAAATTTTCTGGTTGTCAGCAAAGCACCCCGTTGATTTTGCGATCTTCAATAACCCATTTTTTAAAGCGCTGCTCTTTGTCAAGTGCTAAAAAACGGTAAAATAGAAGACCTATTTTACCGTTTTCTATATTATTTATTAAGGAATAACACACTTTACCGCCTTTTTATACCATCAACATATACATGCCCACAGCCACGACAGCTCCGACCATTGGCGCTACTACTGGTATCCATGAATAGCCCCAGTCTGAGTTTCCTTTGTTTGCAATTGGTAGAATCGCATGGGTCAGACGTGGACCTAGGTCACGAGCTGGGTTGATCGCATAGCCAGTTGGTCCACCTAGGGAAAGACCGATTGCTAAGATCAAACCTCCGACAGCAAAGACATTCGTACCATCGGCAAATGAGTTTTGTCCAAACGCTAATAATCCTAGTACTAAAACGAAAGTACCGATCAACTCGGTGATAAAGTTCGCTGGATAATTTCGAATGGCAGGACCTGTCGCAAATGTACCTAAAATTGCGCCTTGGTCTTTTGTCACACTCCAATGTGGTAAATACGTCAACCAAACTAAAACAGCTCCGACGATCGCACCTAACATTTGCGCAATAATAAACGGAATCACTAGGTTCCAGCCAATTGCACCGGTCATCGCCATCGCTAAAGATACGGCTGGATTCAAATGAGCAGGTCCCATAAATCCGGAAATATAGACAGCCATTGTAACGGCTAGTCCCCAACCAAAAGCAATTACGATCCAACCAGAAGCTTGGGCTTTACTCTTGTTCAAGTTAACCGCAGCACATACCCCATCACCAAGTAAAACTAAAATCATCGTACCAATAAATTCTCCCATGATCTGCGTCATTTCTGCACTCATCTATTTTTCCCCCTTCAATTCACGTAGATCCGACTCTGCGATCAATTCTTCTAAATGAGCTTCTTGACGCTTCTTCTCTTCTGCTGACCAAGCGAAGTAAGACGCAATGGCATCAATGATCGGTTGTTTGATTGCATCAAGTTGATCACGTTCAAACAACAAGTGATTCGTGCGGCGAATCAAGTAGTCGCCTGGTGCTAATACCATTTCTTCTTCTAACCCATAACGTAAACGAGCAGATTCAGCTAAACTTAGTCCTTCATACGGTGTCATTTCTTTTGCCAAAGCAAAAATCTTTTTCGCATTGGTTCCATAAAAATCTGCAATGTATTTTGCATCAGCTTCTGCTAAACCAGATTCAACTCCGATTTTTGTCAATTCTTCCACAGTTTCTTCCAGTTTCGTTGGATCAAAATCTCCTCCGGAAACGGGATAATGTTTCGAATCGATTTCTTTAACTGACATCCGGTAGTCATCTTTCAATAACTGGCGGATTAATTTTAGTGCGCCCTCTGCCATCTTACGGTAGTCTGTGATCTTCCCACCTGATAGTGTCACCAAACCATCCGATTCACGTTCTAATGAGCTACCTCGAGAAATCGAAGAAGGGGCTTTTTCATCACGGCTGTTTTCTAAATGATTCAATACATCCTCTACTTCTAACCGAGAAGCCTTGTTTTCTTTATATTCAGTAACCGTATCAACGACTTTGCTAAAGCTTTTATCTGAAATAGAGCCGTTGTCACCACCGTTATAGTCAGAACCAGAATTACCGATCAATAATGGGCGTAACCCTGCCCAACTTGATTCGATATCTGCGAGGGTGATGTTTGCATCTGGGTAACGATGATTGATGACATCTAATAAATAGTCCACATCTTCTTGCGTTACTTTTGGATCCGTATAGTCCCCTTGATAGTCCGTATCTGTCGTTCCAAAATACGTTTTATTTTCTCGTGGAATGGCAAAAACCATTCGGCCATCTTGTTTGCCCGTGTCAAAATATGTTGGTTGTGGAACAGGCAGTTTTTTAGCATCTACGACTAGATGAACACCTTTGGTTGGTCGCATCTTAGGTGATACCGCACGTTTGAAATTCAAGTTACGGATTTTATCGACCCATGGACCACTTGTATTGATCACTATTTTTGCGTGGATTTCCACGACTTGATCCGTTAGCAGATCACGTGCTTTGACACCCACGATTTGATCTCCTTCATATAAAAAGCCAATCGCTTTCATTTTACTTACTAGGTAAGCGCCATCTTCTGCTGCTTTTTTGATGTTATCGATCACTAAACGTGAATCATTGTTCCGAAAATCTAGATAAACACCAGCGCCCTTTAACCCTTCTTTTTTCAAAAATGGTTCTCGTTCTAACACTTCTTCTGGCGTCAACGTATAGTTTTCATATTTTGTTCCAGTCACATTTGCCAATTTATCGTAGAGATCCATTGCCACTTTGACTGAAAACATATTAAACGTCGTTGCCCCCTCATCTTCATAGATCGGTAGTAACATTGGATCAGGTTTTGGAATGTGCGGTGCAATGCCTTGGACCACCGCTCGTTCGCCTACAGTATCTGCTACAACTTCGACGTCAAAAGTTTTAAGATAACGAATCCCTCCGTGTACTAATTTTGTGGAGCGTGAAGAAGTACCTTCTGCAAAGTCTTGCATTTCGATTAGCCCCGTTTTGATTCCTGATGCAGCAGCTTGAAGCGCCACACCAGCCCCTGTGATACCGCCACCAATAATCAGCAGATCCAACTTTTCGTGTTGCATTTTTTCAATACTTTCTTGTCTTGTTCCTCTTGAAAACATGACATTCCCTCCCTTTACTCAAATGCTTGTGTTGCTACTACCGCTTTTTTCCAACCGCCATATAATTTTTCTCTACGCTCTTCAGGCATCTCTACTTCAAACATCTTGCCCGCTTCATAAAATTCTCTGATTTCATCTGTATCTTTCCAAAAACCAACCGCTAAACCAGCTAGAAATGCCGCACCTAATGCCGTAGTTTCCAGATTTTCTGCTCGTTGGATCGGAATATTTAAAATATCTGTCTGAAATTGCATCAAATACTCATTATTCGCTGCGCCACCATCGACCTTCAAGACTGGTATTTTGATCCCTGTGTCTTCTTGCATCGTATCAATGATATCTCTTACTTGGTATGCAATCGATTGTAAGGTTGCTTTGATAATGTCTTCTTTGGTCGTCCCACGTGTCAACCCAAACATCGAACCTCTCGCAGCTTGATCCCAATAAGGTGCCCCTAACCCAACAAATGCTGGCACGACATAGACTTCATCCTCACTTGTGGAACGTTTTGCTGCCTCTTCGGAATCACTTGCTTTTTGTAACATTTGCAACCCATCTCGCAACCATTGGATAGAAGAACCGGCTACGAAAATGCTCCCTTCCAGTGCATAGTAAACCTTGCCATTGATTCCATAACCAATCGTCGTTAATAGATTGTTCTTGGATAGTTGTGGTTCTTCCCCAGTATTCATGACGATAAATGATCCTGTACCATACGTATTTTTGACCATTCCAGGTTCAAAAGCCATTTGTCCAAACAAAGCAGCTTGCTGGTCACCAGCCATCCCAGAAATCGGCACTTCACTTCCATAGAAATGATACCCTTGTGTATAACCATAAATTTCTGAATTAGAAGTCGGTTTTGGCAGCATCGCTCGAGGAATGTTCAAAAGATCAAGGATTTCCTGATCCCAATCAAGATCGTGAATATTAAACAACATCGTCCGACTTGCATTGGAATAATCCGTCACATGTGCTTGACCGTCTGTTAATTTCCATACCAGCCATGAATCGATCGTACCAAAAAGCAATTCGCCTTTTTCAGCACGTTCTTGCGCTCCCTCTACATGGTCAAGAATCCAACGTATTTTTGTAGCAGAAAAATAGGCATCAATCACTAAACCTGTTTTTTTATGGAAAAAGTCTTGGTAGCCTTCCTTTTTTAAATTATCAGCAATTGATGCGGATTGACGAGATTGCCATACCACAGCATGATAAATCGGACGTCCAGTATCTTTTTCCCAGATCACCGTCGTTTCACGTTGGTTAGTGATCCCGATGCCTGCAATTTGATTCGGTTTGATCCCAGATTCAATAAATGCTCCTGCAATGACCGACTGTACGGAGTTCCAGATTTCATTCGCATCATGTTCCACCCAGCTCTCTTTAGGAAAATATTGCGTGAATTCTTTTTGTGAACTACCGATATGTCTACCTTTTTTGTCATAAATAATTGCTCGTGAACTTGTCGTTCCTTGGTCAATCGCCATGATGTATGTTGATTCTGTCATTCTGATCTCCTCCATTATCTGCAAACGCTTTCTAAATTTATCTTTATCTTACACCGATTCATTTTTTAGAAACTGCCAAAAAAACATTTATTTTCTGTTTTTTTGACAGTTTTTAATTTTTTGCTTTTTTTTCTTCTTCGATTTTTTGCTTTAACCTTGCGATATCATAGCTTGAAGCAAACTCTGATAAATAATAATAATTTTGATGAAGATCTTCTTGATTAAATGTGATCACTAAATCATACTTTTTCCCTGGTCGTCGATTTTCAATCTCAATCCCACTGATTCCTTTTAACTCTCTTAACAAAAATTGTTGAAATGCCACTCGATAAATCGGTAATGTTTCAATATCGATTCCGATAGTGACCGATTTCGCAATATAAAAATCGATCATCATAAGAATATTGGCATACTGAATCATGAGATAACTTAAAGCAGCTTCTTCACCTTGTTTAGCAGGTAGTTGTGTCAGCGTTGTTTCTTTCAATCGTTCGAGTAATTGACTAAGGGAGCGGCCTAACATCTTTTTCTGTTGTTGCAAGAGATGTTCTGGCTCATAGATCATCATGACTCCTCGAAAAAAATAAAACTCATTATCGATTTGAGCTAATTGATAACCGACTGCTTTTTCTTCCTTGATCTTCAACTTTCGTGGACGATAGTGCCACAACATCGTTTCTCTAATGTACGTATCTAATACAGCTGTTGGTAATTTTTTGCTTCGGGTTAAATCATATTGATAAAAATGTTCTTCTGATAACACCGCAAACGAGACAAAAAAACTGTAAAACATTAAAGGCTCATAGCCACTGATCTCAGCAGCTGTCCGACTTAAATAAAGTGAAATGACCGGATCAAGTGCTTGATACAAACGATCCTTTTGGTAAAGTATTTTCTTTTCTTTCAATGTAGCAAACGTCGTTTTTTCACTCAATAGCCGTTTTCGAGTGATCCCCAGCCAGCAGGCGATTTTACTAGCTGACTCTTGAGAGAATGTCGTTTCTAAGGCTCGCTCCAATCCTAAAATAAGCGGCGCTTTATCAGGCGTCTGTTGTAAAAAAAGGGGACGTTGTGATTCAGAGATAAATTGGAATAACACATAGTAGAAATAACGAACTTGCAATTCCTCGCCATAGAGTTGGCCATTTTTGATTTGTAGAGAAAATTCTTGCAGTAACTGATTCAATTCTTTGATCTTACGAAAGACAGAAGATTCACTGATATTAAACGCTGTCGCTAGACGAACGATCGATGCTTGGTGATGTTCTAATAAATAAATAAGCAGATTGAATTTCAAGCTTTGTTGAACTAAGAATAGAATGATTTTTTCTAAGCTGACATCTTCAGCCAACTCTAATGTGACTTGAAATTCATTTCTTTTGATTGCTACTTTCTTCCCCATCATCCTACCGATCATTGGGATTTCTGCTATATATTGATCAAATGATGTTTTAGAAAGATTGACTTGTTCCCTTAATTGATTCGTGCCTACAGTTCCACCATGCAACACCATGTCCCTAAGAATCAACACTTGCAACTGCTCTTTTTTCTCTAGTAATTGTTCAATCTTCATCGAGCGTATCAACCACCTTTATCAATTGAAGCGGCAACCGATATTCTGGCTGGAAGAATAACTCCCGTTCGAATAATTTCTCTAACGTCCAGCCTTCCTCAATAGCGAGAGTGAATCGATCCAATAAATCGAATATCTCCTCTCGACTTCGCAACTGCGCACCAAGTAATTGTCCCTTTTCATTGCACATCACTTTGATTTTCGCCGTTTCACTATTGGTCGCAGCTAAGCGGGCAAGCAAATATGTTTTACGGACAGTCTGCGGATAAAAAATACTTTCTTCTTCCGTTAGCCCGACACTTCCTAGAAAATAACCAAACCAATGATTTCCAATTGCTCGGTAGGTTCCCGGATCTTTCGTACGTTTGCCACTAATCGTTTGACTGACCACTTGTGCCGTACGTAGTGCATTATTGACCAAAGAGACATACATTTTTTCTTGAGTCGGTTGGAACGTCACTTGGATCGCATCACCGATTGCATAAATATCCTTCGCTGACGTCTGCAAATACTCATCGACCCAAATCGTACCATCTTCATTTAGCTTCAACTGATCTTGCCAGAGATGATGGTCTGGACGCGTGTGATTCGCTAGCAGAACTAAATCATAGCTTTCTGTTTTTTGATCCGTCACTACGACCACTTGCTCGTTTTCTTCGAGCGTTTGCACTTGTTCATTCAAAAACAATTGGATATGCCGTTGCAATAACTCATGTGTTAACGGTTGAACCATTTCGGGATCGAAATAACGGAACAACAATGTTGGTCGACTTTCATAGAGATGGATTTCTTTTTGCTGATGATATAACCCTTCTGCTAATTCAAGTCCTACTTGTCCCGCACCAATCACAGCAATCTTTTGTGCCTTCGCAAGACTTTGTTCCAAAGATTCTTTTAAGTGGATATCTTTAACAGAACGGATCTGCGTACTTTTGTTTCCATTTTTGAATTGCTGACTCGAACCCGTTGCAATCACTAACGTATCAAAAGTAAGCTGACGCCCATTTTGGATAAACACTGTCTTCGTGGCTATTTCAAGTGAAACGACTTCCGTGCGTACTTGAACATCAATTGCGTATAGCGCTTGCAATTCTTCCTTAGTCAACCAATAAAGTTGCTCTTTACTTGTGAGTTGCTTTTTTAACAGTAAATTGAGTCCACTCGGTATAAACCCAATCTTGTCTTGTTTTTCCAAAAGTATGATTTCACTGTCAGGACAACTTTTTCGCAAAGAAATTGCTGCATAGATCCCCGCAAAAGAACCACCAATGATCACGATCCTCATCCATTTCCCTCTTTTCCAATAGCCTATTTGAAGAGTATCATGTAACCGTTAATGTTTCAAAAAATGTACTCAAAAACGAAGCAAATCTTCGATCATAAGAACAGCCGTGAAAAAATAAAGGGCACAAATAAGCCAGTTGAAAAATAGATATACCCAGTTATTTAAAATAGACTGATTTTTATTCAATCTTCTATTTTTTAGCACTTTTTTAAAAAATAGATACTATTATGTCAAATGTTCTAAACTTTTTTATTTTAAAGCAAAAAAATAAACGTTATTTTAATAACATGATTTTTGATTTAATTAGTTATCTCATTTACAACTTTTATGTAAGCGAATACAAAGAAAGGAGAACATTAAAGTTTGTTGGGTTAGTGAAAAAATAATCAAAAGGAGTTTAATTATGAAAAAAAGATCTATACTAATGTCCTTGTTGTTGCTTTTGCCCTTTTTCTCGTCCCCACTGAGTGTCTATTCTCAAGAAACCACGGTCGAACCACAAGCTGTCTTGCAAGAAGAAATGCCTCCCTTGGTACAACCAATTCCTTCAACTCTTGCATCGGAAAAACAAGCAATTGCCTCACCTTTAAATATCTTTAACCATTTATCTTTGTCAGAATATGCTTCTGCCTTATCTGGTGGAGCAACTTTAGGCGCAAGTTTTCTGGAAACTGCTGCCGCCCCATTCATCATTCCCGTCATGCTAGGTGCTAGTATCGCATATAGCAGTTACCAATTAGGTTCCTATTTAGGTGTCATGACAAACGATCTTATTCAAACCAGTAAGGGGCTTCGTGAATCATTAGGCTCTACCTCCAATGTGCAACAAGATCTCACAGATTTCGCACTTTCTGGGATGAATTCCACAACAAGCACGTATAATTTTTCACAAAATCTACAAGCCCGCTATGCGCAGGACGTCACCAGCCATGCGGTAATGCGTGAATACCTCACCGGCACAAATGATCATGGTGCTTATCGCTTTTCCATAAGTAGTGACGCTTCGATGTATCGTAGGCGCATCAGTTACAACCTTCTATGGTCTGAACAAGGACAAGCTTGCATTCTTGGACGCGATGCATCTGTAGCGAAACACACTTATGCAGACGACCAATTTTTTGTACTAGAAAGTATTGAACTAGCGGAACCTTCCAGAGCGAGTGATCAAGCAATCTTAGAGATCGTTGGTAAATTCTATATTGCTAATGGTGCCTCACAAGCCTTTTTATATACAAAAGAACTACCTATCTCTATGACGCAAGCCTTAGAACAAATTACTACTCTTGATGGCTTACTTGGCTATGTGCAACAAACAACCACCTATACATTAGGTGCAATTGATGTGCCTTCAACAGCAGTAGCAGTTGAAACCGCACAAGCAATGGCAAAAGAATATACGACACGCAAAGCACAAATTACCAATCGTTTAACGGAGGCACTCGCTCCGACTAATAATGGGATTGATTTTGATCCATCAGGGATGATTGCTTCCTTATACGGACAAGCCGTGGTGTTAGATCAAGCAGGCAACTTTATTTATGCAGAAACGAAGCAAGCCGTTCCTACTTACTACTGGGACGCCATTGAGATTTCTTACAGTGCCGATGCTATTCCATATGATGATGCCCTCACCATTGATGGTCGGCGTGGCGTGCTTGATGAAGAGACCGGAGATATCATTGACGGTAAGACCAAGGACGTCTTGATCAAAGGGGCGCTAGGAGCTACTTGGACAGCAACTAGTATGGCGCTACTGAAAGAGCGGATCAAAGAACTGAAAGAGAAAGACCCTAACAATAAAGATGACGATGAAAAATTTAGTTGGTATACGCCCATCGATCTAGTCTATGATGAATTTTTTGCAAAAGGCGGAAAAGGCCACACGATTATGCGACATATCGGGAAGACGGAAAAAGAGTTACAACAGCGGCTTGAAGGAAGTACTTTTTTGCTTCATGCCTCGACCTTCTATGATCCTGTTCAAGCGCTAATTGCGATCAATGCAGGGATCTATACCGCGAATCAACGCTATTTAGATGGAAAGATCAAAGCGCCATTAGGGGAGTGTTCGTTTGATTCATCCAAAAACCGGATTGAATATGATTCCATTGAAACTTGGCCTCTTGGGCGAGGAGTTTATAAAATAGACGATAATACGTATAAGTCTTATAATTCTATTACTTACGCCAAGGTGATCATTCAAAAAACCAATCAAAAAATCCGAAAAAATCGGCATTATTACATTGTCACTTCTTTTCCGGATCTAAAAAGATATAAAAAAGAAACAAATACTTTGCTCTATGAATAATAGTGTAATATGGAATAATCGAACTACAAATATGTACTTGATTTTGTTGATTTCCCCTTAAAGAAAAGAGAGTCAAGGAAGTTCTTCCCTTGACTCTCCTTTTTTAAACACTTTTTAACACCTATGGAATAATTAGGGCAACATCAATCACTGTAAATCGTTTCCTTTTTTTGTCATAGATCGACCATAGATACGCTCCATCATCTCTTCTGGGTTCATTATAATAATTGGTAAAATCCGTATGCCATTGATAAATGACTAACTCACTTCGATCAGGAAACAGAAGTTGATTGACTCGTCGGAAATCTTCGATTGTTCGATGGGTCTGGAGATAACTACAAAAAGCAATTTGGTATTCCCCACCCTTGGCAAAAAAAGTGGTGGAACTGATTTCATCAGCTTTCATCATTTCGGGATTGACCCGTATGGGAAAGCCGTCATAAGTATCAAATGAGGTTTCTTCCATATAAGTAAGCGTTACTTCTTCAGTTCGCTCGTAGAGTTGTGGAAATCTGATCAATAATGCTTCACGCTCTTTTCTAAGCTCTTTTATCATTTGGTAACGCTCTTGTTTGCGTTCTTCATGATCAATTTGTAGCTTTTTGAGATCTACTTTTCGTCCGACGGCTTGAAGATATTTGATCTCTCCTTGTATATCTCCTTTTATTTGGGCATCTACCTCAGCTTCTATTCTTGCTTCGACTTCTGGGGTTAGTGTGACCTCAACTTTTGGCACTTCGGCAAATTTTTGAGTTAATCCAGGCACAAATTTTGGTGTCCAAATGCACCATACCCGATTAAAATACGTGAGAAAGGCCAGTACTGCTTCTTGATGACTCGTAATCCCTTGGTTATTGTCTTCTTTAAAAAAAGCACAATGGACGGGTTCAATTAAATGATCGTTATACTTATAATAGAACGTTTCTTTTTCTAGCAATTCCATTTTTCCACTCTCCTCTACTTAGTTACGCCTCACTTTATTTTATCATGAAGCCGACTGAAGTAAGACAACTACCATAAACCTATTTTTTCATAAAAAGAGAAAGAATTGAACACCAAATAGCTAGGAAGTTTTTCCCTTAACTCCTTTCTTAAACACTTTTTATCACTTATGGAATAATTAGGGCAATATCAATCACTGTAAATCGTTTTCTTTTTTTGTCATAGATTGACCATAGATACGCTCCATCATCTCTTCTGGGTTCGTTATACAAATTGGTAAAATCCGTATGCCATTGATAAATGACTAGCTCACTTCGATTAGGGAACAGAAGTTGATTGACTCGTTGGAAATCTTCGATTGTTCGATGGGTCTGTAGATAACTACAAAAAGCAATTTGGTATTCCCCACCCTTCGCAAAAAAAGTTGTGGAACTGATTCTATCAGCTTTCATCATTTTGGGATTGACCCGTATGGGAAAGCCGTCATAAGTATCAAACGAGGTTTCTCCCATATAACTGAGCGTTACTTCGGCTGTTTGTTCATACAATTGAGGAAACATGATTAATCGCGCTTCGCGATCTTTTCTAAGTTCTTTTATTATTTGGTAACGTTCTTGTTTGCGTTCTTCATACTCCATTTGTAGCTTTTTGAGGTTTACTTTCCGCCCGATTACTTGAAGATGTCTGATCGTTGCTTGCATATCTGCTTTTAATTGGGCATCTACCCCAGCTTCTATTCTTGCCTCGACTTCTGGGGTTAGTGTAATCTCAACTTCTGGCACTTCATCTATTTTTTCTTTTAGCCTTGGTATTGATCTTGATAAGCGTATCGACCATACCCGATTAGTATATGTGAGAAAGGCAAGTACTGCTTCACGATGACTTTCGTATCCTCGATCCTTTTCCTCAGTAAAAAAAGCACAATTGACCGGTTCAATCAGATGATAATTACACTTATAATAGAACGTTTCTTTTTCTAGCAACTCCATTTCATCATTCCTTTCTTCCTTAGTTACTTTCTATGTATCCGCTTTTATTTTACCATGGTTTTTTACCTCTCATACTCCATAAAAAAATCAATTTTTAGACTTACGTTGTCCATTCTTTTTATTTTTTTATAGAAATAGAGGGCAAAATCTGAAGCGACTCCAAACAGTTAGACTAAAAAATCTAAATTTTGGAGGACGTTTCAGATTCCACCCTCTACTTTATAAAGTTTTCTTCTATTGTTAAATTGGATTGTTTTTTGGCAGACTTACTATAATGCTGTAATAAGAAGGCCTACGTCGGAACTGTTTATTTTCATTTTTTGCTTAACTTTTTCCCTTAACAACTTACTTCTTCAAAGATTCAACGACTTTGATTCCTAATTGATGCGCAGATTGAGGATTCTGTCCGGTCAACAACTGTCCATCTGCATGTACGACCGCTGTAAATGCTGGTCCTGCTTGATAGTTTGCTCCTTTTTCTTTCAAGGCATCTTCTGTTAGAAAAGGTACTTTGTCCGTTGTTCCATTCGCTGTTTCTTCTTCGTTACTAAAACCAGTGACCGTTTTTCCCGCTAAAATCGGTTGATCAGAAACGTCAACTACAGGAAGTAATCCGACTACACCATGACAAACAGCTGAAACGATTCCGTCATTCTGATAGATCGATGAAGCAATTTTTCCTAGATCCGTTGCTTCAGGAAAGTCCCACATGGTTCCGTGTCCACCGGTATAATAAATCGCACGATACTCGTTTGGGTCGACTTCAGCTGGACTCAAGGTGCTTCCTAACGCTCGGTTACGGAAATCTTCGTCCTGATAATAGTTCCAATCGATTTCATCCATCGCTTCCAGACTCTTCGGCTCCAAAGGAACATACCCACCTTTAGGACTGACAAAATCAGCTGAGATATTATTTTTAACTAAAGCATCGTAAAAATGAGTCAGCTCACTCAGCCACAGACCTGTTGGACGGTCGGTTCCTTTATATTTTTCCACATTCGTTAAGACGATCAATACTTTCATTGTTCTCTCTTCTTTCTTTACTAATAGATCTTCACTTATCTATTAGTATTTGATTGATAACGGATCTGTAAAAAATTATACAATGGATTAGGTAAATAGAGTTCTTGATATGCTTTTGCAAATGGTTTGGTCACAAGTTCTGTATCGCGATTTTCCATTAATTTGACCGCCCATTCGGGATCAACTAATAGTTGCTGTCCAACTGCGACAAGCTCTGCATCAGATAAAACCGCTTCAACATCTTGGCGATTACGGACATTCCCTACACCCACTAATGGTATTTTTCCTTGCACTGTTTCATGGAGATAGTGAAGCATCGATTGCTCATTGTATTGCTCAGAACGAGCAACACGATCATACGTACTTAATGAAACATGAAGGTAATCCAATTTTGTTTCACGTAATTTTTCCATTAGCCATATGGTATCTTCAAAACGGATACCAGGCGTTTCAAATTCTTCTGGTGAAAAGCGATAGCCTACGATAAAAGGCTCTGTTGCGTATGTTTCGACAGCTTGAAACACACTTTTCACTACTTCATCAATAAAGCGATAGCGATTTTCTAAGCTTCCGCCCCATTGATCTTCACGACGATTAGAATGTGGCGAAAAGAATTGTTGGATCAAATACGTATTAGCACCGTGTAATTCTACACCATCAAATCCAGCTTCGATCGCTCTTCTAGTTGCTTCACCAAAAGCCTTGATTGTTTCTAAGATTTCGTCTTCTGACAAGGCACGTGGTGTTTCCGCATTAGGTCGTTCTGCAGGGATTGCGCTAGCCGAAACAGTTTGTTCGCCTGATAACGTTGCTCGACTCGTCATACGTCCGCCATGGAAGATTTGTACGATCGCTTTTGCCCCATTTTCTTTGATTGCCTTTGCCAAGTCACTGAGCCTAGGTATCATTTCATCATGCGCTATGCTAAGTTCACCGGGCCAGCCTTTTCCTATATCTTGCACATTCGCAGCCCCTGTAATAACTGCGCCTAGTCCTTTCGAACGTTCTTGGTAATACGTGATCTCATCTTCCGTAATCACACCATTATAAAAACTTAACTGGGTGGTCATAGGTGCCATCATCAAACGGTTAGGTAATGTCACACCAGAAGGAAAAGTGATTGTTTCGTTAAAATTTGCCATGGTGATTCCTCCATTCAGTTCTCTTCGTTTATTAAAACACATAATTAGTTGCGCATACAACTAACGAGATTAAAAAAATTTATTTTTTTTGTAGTTTTTCAGTGGCTGAATTGATTGCTTTAGATAAACATTCACTTTCCGCAGCTCCTAGAATCTCTTGATACGTATGATGTAGTTCTTCCCAGCTACTATCGATTTCTTTTACAAATTCCCGTCCTTGATCCGTCAGATAAACTAATGACAAGCGTCCATCACTGACTGTTTTGATATAGCCTTTGTATTCCAATTTTTCGACAAAACGAGCAATCGTTGAAGGTGCAGAACAAAGTAATTGGGCGATATCCTTTTGTGGTAACCCATCTTTTTCTTTTAAAATTAATAAAATAAACCCATATGTCGGTGTCAAACCCGTTTTCTTAAATGCTTCATCTGCCATTTTATTCAACAGGCGATCTAATTTTTTCACACTAAAAAACAGACAATCATTTAACGCTTGTTCAATCGGTTTCTCCATGTTTTCTCCCCCTAATATCCGCGTAACATATCATAGTATGATTTTTGTTATTTGTCAAAAAAGGCTGTAGTAACAAGGGAAAACAAGAGCATGTAAAATTCCTAGAAAGAATAATATAACCTGTTTTAGGGGATATAAAAACGCAGAAACAAGATTCAAGCACCTTCAAACAATGAGCTGCACCAAAAATTTGAAATAAGATAAGTAGAGAACAGATACGGCAAAAAATTGTCTTGGTATTTCTTATCATTTTTGAAGTCTTCTTACTTTCTTGATGTTTCATACTGTTATCTTTTCACATGCTCTCCTTGTTGAAGAGAGGTCTTATTCCATTCATAAAAGAATGATTCAAAAAAATTGTCACTAGGTACCGCCAAATAAGAAAAAAACTGCGACTGATTGGTATGGTTTATGCGCTGATTGGTTTATACTTTTTTCAGATAAACTACTTTGGCACCTAATAATGAGACACCGATATGCAAAGTTTCAGCAACTGCAGGTACGCTTTCACCAAAAGGCAATACGCTGACACGATTGATGATGACCCCTATGATAAATACAAGAACGGTCAGCCAAGTTCCCTTTTTTACCCATTGCTGGTCACTTTGTCTTTGATAGATTTTTACAGTTTGGGCACGTAACACACCAAAGATGAATCCCAGCAAAACAGACAAAACAATAAGAATAAGTGTATGGTTAGTCTTAATGATTTCTTGCCAGTTGCTTATGATTAAATAAAGTCCAACTAATACAATGATGATTTCACTTTTCATCGTGTCTTTGATTGCTCTTTCTTTAAGTAATCTCTGTAAAAAAAAGAGAATCAATACTAACACAATGAGATAATTTTGTAGATGTTCCACGTTTTATTCTTCTTTCTTTCCTGAAATTCCTGAATGCCGTGTATTGATTATTTGGATTCGTTTATTTAACAATCGGGCTCGTAAAAAGTTCCTGATGATCAAACAAAGCCACACAATGAAATAGATACTCACAAAGGTTAGCGTGTATCTCTCAAAATGAACAGAAACACTTCCATTCAACAGCACCAACAAGAAATAACTAAAGGCATACGTACTAATAAAATGTAGCAGTATAATCTGAAGATAATTAAGCTTCTCAATTCGCTCGATCAGCGATACTACGCCAATAAAAGCCGAGAGAAAGAAGACAAAAAGAATCTCATTTCTCGTGATCTCATGGGTTTGTGAAACTAATTTGAACAGCAAGAAAGCAAAGCTTCCAATACCAATACTTCTCATCATACGTTGTATCAATTTCATCGGGCTCTCCTTTTCATCTTACCAGCTATCAGGTACATTTATTCTACAAGGTTTCCTTATTGAAGCTAGTTTGATTGTCATTTCTTGCATTTTTCTTGTCACTTGTTGCGAAAAGTCTGATCAATTTTTTCTTTTAATGCTTTGGAAAAATAACGGCTAACGAGTAACTCTTCTGTATTTTGTAATGTGACATAGAGATTTCCATTTAAAAGCGACGAATTGATTTCTTTAACCATATAGATATTTAAAATAGTCGTTTTCGATATTTGGATAAATGGTTCTGGGAGTTCTTTCATTAACTGAGCTAGTGTCAATCTTCGCTCATACACTTCATTTTCCGTATAAAAAAAACATTTGCGATCAAGATATTCGATATAAAAAATCGAGAATAAATCTAAATAGACATCTCTTTCTTTTTTATAGTCTCTCACTAAAATAGTTTCCACTTTGTATTTCTCTAAAATATCAGCAATCGAAGTTAAAAATGGTACCTTTTCATGAACTTGAAAAAGTACCATCTCCTCTTGTTTTTTTGGAATCAAATCAAACAATACTTTCATCATGGTCCTCACACTTGTCTAAATTTCTTTTATCATACTCTTTTTTGAGGTGTTCGGACAAGTCATTTATTTGCTCGTCTTCAAAACAAAAGCTTCATAAGGACGTAAATTCAGTTTGCCTGTTGGTATCTGTTTTTGTGGATAGTTTGAAATGACCAGTGTCATCGCTTGATCAGCCAATGTGTATGGCTGATTTTTTTCAGACATATTGCAAACGACTAACCATTGTTCATTATTCAACGTCCGATAATAGGCAAATACGTCATCGGGCGTATCTGTTACCAACTGGTAATCTCCCCAGACGATGAGTTCATTGTTTTTCCGTAACTCGATCAATTGCTTATACGTATAAAAAATAGAATCTTTCTTTGCTAAGGCTGTTTTCACATTGATTGTTTGGTAGTTTGGATTGACGTGTAGCCAAGGAGTTCCTGTGGTAAATCCAGCATGTTCACTATTATCCCATTGCATCGGTGTACGCGCATTGTCACGCCCTTTTGCATTGATCGAACACAAGATTTCTTCCGGAGTAAATCCTAAAGTTAACCGTTCGTGATACATGTTGATCGTTTCAATATCTTGCGCTTCAGAAATATCCTTGATCGGGTAGTTTGTCATCCCGATTTCTTCTCCTTGATAAATATAAGGTGTCCCTTTCATCATATGAAGCAAAATCGCAAACATTTTGCCACTTTCTTCTCGATAATTTTGATCATTCCCCCAACGTGAGATGATCCTTGGCAAATCATGGTTATTCCAAAATAGACTGTTCCATCCTTCATTCCCTAAAGAAGTTTGCCATTTTGATAATACCTGTTTCAACTCAGGAATACTTAATGGTTTTAAATCCCATTTGTCTTTTCCTGCCTGTTGATCCAAACCGACATGTTCAAATTGAAAGATCATCGATAGTTCATTTCTCTTGGGATCAGAATAAAGCTTGGCAATGTCCGTGGTTGCTCCCCAAGTTTCGCCCACTGTCATCAGATCTTTGTTTCCAAAAGTAGCTTGATTCATCTCTTGTAAATAGTCATGAAGTTTGGGACCATTACTTGTTATTTCTTGATCAGGTAACTTCCCAATCGTATCGATCACGTCCATTCGGAAACCACCGATTCCCTTGTCGATCCAAAAGTTCATCATCTGATAGATTTCTTGACGTAAATGGGGATTTTCCCAGTTTAAATCTGGTTGCTTTTTACTATAAAGATGTAAATAATACTGACTAGTTGTTTCATCAAACTGCCAAGCAGAGCCACTGAATATCGACCGTAATTGATTAGGCTCATTTCCATTGATTGGGTCACGCCAAATGTAATAATCCCGATACGGATTTTCTTTACTTTGACGAGCTTCGATAAACCAAGCATGTTCATCTGATGTGTGGTTGACGACGAGATCCATAATGATTTTTATTTCACGTTTCTTTGCTTCTGCAATCAGTTCCTCCATATCAGCCATCGTGCCAAATTCGGCCATGATTGCTTGATAATCACTGATATCGTAACCGTTATCGTCGTTAGGAGATTCATATACGGGAGATAACCATATCGTATCGATCCCTAAATAATGCAGATAATCTAATCGAGCGATCACTCCTTGTAAATCCCCGACTCCATCCCCATTCATATCTTGAAAACTACGAGGATATACTTGATAGACAACTGATTGATGCCACCATTTTTTCTCCATACTTTCCTCCATTGGTTAAAGATTATTGATCCCTCGCAAAAATTGTAACGCTTTCAAAAACGAGAGTAAATAGCCATTATTCTCCTTATTTCTTTCACCACGCCTAAACCTTGATGCTATCGTCTTTTACTTTCAGTTGTTACCGATAACAATTTTTTCCAAAAAAGAACCCTGGCATTTGTTTTCTCGCTAACAATAGCGAGATCTCCATTTGCCAAGGTTTTTTTACTTGTCACACATCATAAAAATTAATCAACTAAATCAAGTTAACTAATGTTCAGTATCCACATGAAGCCAATAAAGACAAAGAATAACAGATACATGATCGGTGATACTTCTTTTCCGCGTTTTGCTGCGATCATAGTAATTGGATAGAAGATAAATCCTAATGCGATCCCATCAGAAATACTGTAAGTTAACGGCATACCGATCAAGATCAAGAAAGCTGGAATGGCGATCTCTAACTTGCCCCATTCGATTTGACGCAACGATTGTGCCATCAATACACCGACAATGATCAGTGCTGGTGCTGTTACTTGTGAAGTCACTACTGATAGCAACGGTGAAAAGAATAAACCGAATAGGAATAAGATCCCGGTCGTTACTGCAGTGATCCCAGAACGGCCACCAACAGCGATTCCGGCAGAAGATTCAACGAAAGCCCCAACTGGTGAAGTTCCTAATAAAGAACCTGCAAGCATAGCTGTTGAATCAGAAGCCAACGCTTTCCCAACACGAGGCATTTTGTTATCTTTCATAAAACCAGCTTGATTAGCTAAACCGACTAACGTGCCTGCTGTATCAAAGAATGTAACTAATAAAAAGGTTAATACGACTACCCACATTTGTAGCGAGTTGATGTCTCCGATATGTTTCAATGCAACTAAGAATGTTGGCTTTAAACTTGGTGCAGCCGAAACTAATTGAGAAGGCATAGGAATAAGTCCAGTCACTAATCCAAGAATCGTGCTAGCTACCATCCCAATAAAAATACCTCCTGGAACACGTCTTATCAATAAGATCGCTGTCACAACTAACCCAAAAATCGTCAACCATGTTGAACCTACGCTTAGTGATCCTAACCCCACTAATGTGGATTCATTTGAAACGATGACTCCTCCCTCATTTAAGCCAAGGAAAGCAATAAATAAGCCAATCCCACCTGAGATCGCATATTTTAAATCAGCTGGAATTGCATCAATGATCATTTCACGTAATTTGAAAATCGTGATCAAAATAAAAATCAAAGAAGCAACGAACACGCCTGCTAAAGCTGTTTCCCAAGGAATCCCCATTCCTAAACAAACGGAATAAGCAAAAAAGGCATTGATCCCTAATGCTGGGGCAGTACCAATCGGGTAACGCGCTAAGACCCCCATTAAAATACAGCCGATCGCACTTGCTAATGCTGTAGCCGTAAACACCGCACCTTCGTCCATTCCTGATGCACCCAAAACTGTTGGATTGACAAATAAGATATATGCCATTGAGATAAATGTTGTAAAGCCTGCAAGTATTTCTCTTCTGACGGTGGTACCTAATTTTTCAATCTCGAAGTAGGAAAGTAGTTTTTCCTTCATCTTTCATCCCCCTAAAACCGAACATTTATAAAAAAGTCCCTCAAAATTTTGAATTATTTAAAAACAACGTGTTTAATCATATACTAAATCAGAACATAAGTAAACAAAAAAGTCGGATTTTAAGCAAAATCCGAACTTTAAGTTTTTTTGATCGTTATGTACTGATTTAACAGTTTTTTTAATAGAAAAGGAGCATTTCAAACAAAATAGCGTACCAAATCGGTTTGCTTTAGCTATTCTTTTAGCTGCTCTTTTCCGATGCGTTTTTGTTCTTCAGCAATGAATCCCTTGATGTCACTTTCTGCCGAAAAATATTTACTAATTTCACTAGAATGAGTCAACGAATTCAAGCCGCCATATCCTGTATCTACCATTTTCCCCCAACCTTTTGTTGGCTTTTTCCCTGTCTTCAAGTTTTTCAGACGGATTTTTTCACTTTTTTCTTCTCGTCGTCTCTGTGAATATTCTTCCATTTTTGCGATTAGATTCATGACAGTCTCTCCTTTCCTTCAAAAATTTGTTATTCATTTATTTAAATTCCTTGTCCTGTGCATCTCCTTTTCAAACACCAGGACCTCTTCTGATTTCAAACATTACAACTTACCGATCACAAAATAGTTTCCTTCTGGATCAGAAAAGTTGAACGTCTCTACGCCATTGTTCTCCATGATTTCACCAGCATTCTCTATTTTTTGATAGATCTCCTCAAATTGATCCGTAAAGAAAATGATCGAAGGAGTCGTACCTAACACTTCTGGCGAAAATCGTTGGACAAAAACTTTTGGAAAAATCCCTAATTCAAATTCTGGTGAAAGTTGCACGATCGTACTTTGAAATTCTTCTGGTAACTCAATCGTTTCACTAACTGTTGCGCCTAGAGTTTCGACAAAAAATTGACTAAGCACTTCAACATTTTCTGCATAAAGCATGACTCTGGTTTTACCGATCATCTCTGATCCTCCTTTGATGGTGTTGATCCTTTTCATTAAGTATATCATGAAAGCGGATAATCAAAGAATTCTCAGTTTAAGAATCGAAAAATCCGACAAGATTTGACAGACTGTGACGATTCTTTGTCAGTTTGTCTTGTTTTGATAAGATTTGATAGCACAACAGCGAAACGAAACCATTCAAAACTACACTCGTTAGAGAAAACAAGATCACATAGAAAAATCCCTCGTTTTTCTATGTGATCTTATTGGTGGAGCGACTTTTCCTTCCTACGTTTCGCTCCTACTTCAAATGTTCATTTCTGGATGTTCCTTTGTTAGCGTAAATGTTTTCCCTTCTACGCCAAATGTTTGTTCCACGCGTTTTTTCAATTCTGTCATTGCTTTTGCGCCACGTGATGCTTGCTCTTTTGTGACTGATTCAATAACCAAAATGGCTTTAGTCGTGTCTTCCGTCAACATTGTCCGTTGCGCTTCTCGCCAGTTGAAACTGCGACAGATTGCTCCTTCGTTATCGTAATAAATGATTTCTTCTGGTAAAGCTGGTGCATCATCTTCTGCTCCTAGAGGTAAGAAACTTTCACCACCGTGAGCTTTTCCTAGATGAAGATCCCCTTTGATTTTTTCTTGATCTTCTCCTCCACACGGCACACCAAATGTTAGAGAAATACTGTTATAGATATCGACTAATGGGTTGATAGGGAAAAATTCACGTTCTTGGCTAGCTCTTTTTAATAACGCTTCAATTGATGAACGGGCTCCTTTTTTGGTTTTAAAACGTGAAAAAGCTTGACGCCATTGGGCAATGACTTCATTTTGACTGAATGTTTCTTCTGTCAAATATCCTCTTGCTTCTTTCGCTGCATCATTCAATAGTTGATGGAAGTGTTCTTCTTTGGCTTTATCTACATGATTATCGATACCTTCGACTACCAAAACTTCAATTGTTGCTTCTGGAAAGACTTCCCAAAAATTTTGTTCTGCGATGATTTTTTCCATGTTTCTGCTCCTTTTATTTCTGTAAATTTTTGACATATAGATAATCTGTCTGAGCATCATCTCCCATATAAAAAATATGTTGGCTATGATGTTGGAATCCATGTTTTTTATAAAAAGTTAAGGCAGGATAGTTATGTTCCCATACCCCTAACCAAATCGCCTCTTTTTGTTTTTCTTGCGCTTTTTGCACAGCAAATTCGATCAATCTAGATCCAATCCCTTTAGATTTAAATGGCGATCGGACATAAATACGTTCGATCTCTAAAAATCCTTCTCCCATTGCTTCTGTTTGTGCTTGCCCTATATTTAATTTTAGATAGCCAGCAATCCGGTCATCTAGTACTGCCCAATAAAATTCTGACTGTTCCTCTTGTAGTTCTCGCCTCAATTTATCGAGCGCATAAGCTTCATCCAAATAGGCCGTCATCAATTCTTCACTGTTGTGTTCACCAAAGGTAGCTTGATAGGTCTCGATACTAATTGCCTGTAATTTTTCTACTTCCGTTTCTTTGATCCCTACGATTTCGATTGTTTTCACCGCTCCAGTCCTTTCAATAAATTCTTTTGTTTCCTTTTTTTATATAATGCCAATCTTCACTCACATTTTTCCGAACTTTTTGCAAAAGTGTGTGTAATTGCAAAACTTCTTGCGGGGATAACCCTTTGACAGCTACTTGATTGGAATAATGATGCTCTCGAAGGATAAACGGATAGACTTTTTTTCCACGATCCGTTGGGTAAAGTTTTTTTATCTTTTTATTGTTTTTATCTGGCATGCTTTTTATCAGGTCTTTTGCTATCAATTTTTTCACCGCACGTGCCGTCGTTGTTCGGTCAACGTTGATCATCTCAGCTAACTTTTCTTGAATAATGCCAGGATGTTCACAGATTCGTACTAAATACAGGTATTGTCCTCTTGTCAAATCAACTTCTTGAAACTCAATGTTACTAATCGAGTCCAAGGCACGGGCAATTGCTCCAATCTCTCGAATGATTTCGTCCATTTTAACCCTCCCTTATCTAGCTTTAGTATGATTTTACTCTTTTTTATTGCATTTGCAACAAAAAAATCACTAAAAATAAAAAACTACCTTCCCTGATCAATCACAATAAGGCAAGGTAGCTTTTTCTAAAATCAATAGTTGCTCTTTGGTCGTACGTTTCAGCGAGAGTTTTGGTAAATCATTTAAGTGGAAGAATTTCATATTAGAAGTTTCATGGTTTGCCACAAACGTACCTGACAAGATAGCGCAAGAAAAAACAATTTTATAGTACTGAAAGGCTTGAGGGATGTCTGTGCGCAGATTCGTATCAAATATCGCTAATAATTGACCTACTTCTACCTCTAACCCAGTTTCTTCTTTGACTTCTTTACGTATATTTTCTTTAGGAGACAAACCAACTTCTGCAAATCCTCCTGGTAATGACCATTCTTGTGTTTTTGTATCTTCGATCAATAGAATCTTCTCGTCTTGTTTGATCCATGCACGTACGTCAACTTTTGGTGTTGGATATCCTTCATGAGCTTCTATTAGGCTTGTCCATTCTTCCTTTGTTTCCAATCCCACTTCACTCAGCAGCTTCAACGAGATTTCTTGCAGCTCTTCATATCGTTCTTTGTCAAACACGTCTTTCCCATAAAGCAATCCAGCTTGAGCAATCGCTAGTAAGCGGCGATAATCGTTTAGTCTAGTTTCCATTCTACTCACTCCTCTCACATGACTATCTTTTTACTTATTTTAGTATAAGTCAAATTTTTTAGCTAACTTCTACTTTAAATAAACGAAGGCTGATTGAAGTAAAAAAATCCAAAAAACTCATCCTTTATTTGATATTGTGCCTTTTTTCATTATACTAATGGTAAGCGCTATCTAAAATAATCAGATTTCATTATGAAGATACGGCGAAACGAGTGTCTTCCTCACTTGTCATACTTAACAAAGAAAGGTTGATCCGATGTATTCTTTAATGAAAAAAATCATTACTGAAAAAGATATCAAACGCCAAGTCTCTTTAGTGGAACTATTACTGAATCACTCGCAAATAACTGTGAACGAATTAGCCGAAGCTGTCAATACCACAGAGCGTACGATTTTTTCTGATCTTCAAACAATCAAAACCCAATTACCTAAAGGCTGGCTAATCAATAGTGACCAATCAGGGATTCAACTAAAAAACGAACAGAATCTCCTGACAAATGAACTGTGGGAAATTTTTCTGACACAGTCGATCAGTGTTCAATTATTGAAAGAATTATTAACGATTAAAGAAGTCGCTACCCCCACCTTTTTAGCACGTAACGGCTTGTCTTATGAAACATTGAATCGTCATGTCAAAAAATTGAATCAACAATTAGTCGTCTACGAATTACAGATTGAACAAAACCGCCACCGTTTGTCGTTTTCAGGTGAAGAAGAAACCATTCGGCTATTTTATCATCGGTTACTTATGCCGTTTACTCATAACAACTATTTCTTCGAGGATTACTCGATCCATGAATCTCACTACTTCCGATTTCTCAAACGTTTACGACAAGCTGAGTTAGCTGTTGACACCGAAGAGGTATTCGGGATTTGTTGGTTTTTTATCAACACGATTCGGATCAAAGCTGGTTGTCGAATCCCGACTTCATTGTTTTCTACCCAGGATCAATTATTTTTACTCTATGCTCCTGAATTAGAAAAACTGTACCGAACTGAAGGGGTCTATCTTAAAGATAAAGAAGCAGCGTTTGCTTTTTCCTGTTTTCTTGACAGCTGGAACTATAACAACTCTTACCCGCCTATGATCTTGGATATTTTACACCGTCACCCTGCAGAAACAAACATTCGTGAATTTGTAAATCGTCTATCAGAAAGCTTAGCTATCAAAGAGTTAGAACAAACAAACTTACCGGAAAATTTGATTTTACTACTCCTGAAATACTATGAATCACCGTTATTGATCGAACAAACAACCAAGCAATATCACTATTATTTAAAAGAATATGAACAAGAATACCCAGAGTTATATCCTCATAAATTCGCTTTGTTGCAACAAGTCAAAGAATCGACGAGCATGGTCAAAAAGGTCACCAATGAGACTTATTTCTTTTATTTACTTTCTTTATTGATCCAACAGACACTTTTAGCCGTGCAGCCGTATCAAGCAACGATTTATTTTATTTTTCAAGGGGAACCTTCATGGAAAGCTTTTTTGCAACAAGAATTAAATGCTTATTTAGGCAAACGAGTGATCTTGGAGCCAATTGAATTGAGTCAATTGTCAGATATCACTATCAAGAAAAATGATCTATTAGTTTCAAATATTCCGATCGATACGCCGCCAATGCCTGTCATTTATCTTTCAACGATCCCGACAAAAAATGAATTGGATCGTTTAAGTGACTTATCGTTGCGATCGTATTTGTAACTCACACTTAGTTTTTTTATGCTCTGTCTTAACATCGATCAATGATCAAGTAACTAACAAAAGCTTATAAATGTCTATTTGGTAATGGCCAAAGAGTACGTTTATAAGCTTTTATTTCCTGTTTGTGGTGGTACTTTTTACGTGGGTAACTCAGCATTTCTTTTTTTGGCGATCATCTTACTGATCCGCTTTTCGATCTCAACGATTACAAAAAGTAATAGAATATTTAGTAAGATCGGTAGTTGCTCTGTCAGGGAAAGACTTGTTGTCCCAATTAGCTGTTGTGCGATCGGTAAGTAAATCACTCCTGCTTGCAAGAGGACCAACATCCCGAGTGACAAGAACAACGCTTTGTTTTCAAATAAACTACGATTCAATGAAGGATCCAGTAACTCGCGGCAATTGATCATATACACAGCTTGAGCAGCTACGATATTTTGTAAGAGCATGGTTTGTTGGAGCGCTTGTCCTTCAAAGCTCATTGCTAGTAAATAAGCAGGAATCATGATCAGCAATGACACATAAAAGATTCGAAACACACTGTAGCGGGTGAGAATCCCTTGCTTTGGATCTCTCGGTGAGCGACTCATCGTGTCCTTACCAGCTTTTTCAAATCCTAAAGCATAGGATAACGTGATCGTAGTAACCATGTTCACCCATAAAATTTGGACAGGTGTCAGTGGTAACGGCTGGTTAACGAGTAGTGCCCAAATAATGACCAGTCCTTGGGCTAAAGCTGTTGGTAAGAAAAAATTGATTGTTTTTTGAAGATTGTCGAGAATCCTCCGCCCTTCTTTGACCGCTTTAGCGATCGTATGGAAATTATCATCACCCAGTACCATGTCCGCTGCCTGCTTGCTCACTTCACTCCCTTTGATTCCCATAGCGATTCCTACATCAGCACGCTTCAAAGCTGGCGCATCATTCACACCATCACCCGTCATTCCAACGATTTCTTCATTTTTTTGAAGAGCATCCACGATCCGTAACTTGTGTTCCGGTGTCGTTCGGGCAAATACATCTACTGATTTCACTTGTTTCGCTAGTTCTTCATCTGATAAGCGATCAATGTCAATTCCTTCTAACACGTTTTTTGTGTGTTTGAGACCGATTTGTTCAGCAATTGCCTGCGCAGTGTCTTTATGGTCTCCTGTGATCATTTTCACCGAGATCCCTGCATTTTGACATTCTTTGACTGCTCGGATCGCACTCTCTTTTGGTGGATCGATAATTCCTGCAATCCCTACAAAGGTCAGTTCATTCAATTGATCATGTCCCAATTCTTGATCAGGAGCAAGTGTCTTATAAGCAAAGCCTAAGACTCGTTGTCCTTTTTGGGCGAGTTTCATCGCTTCCTCTTGCCATTTTCCGACTTGTTTCGGTGTCAAGTTCGCTTTTGCTAGTAATACTTCCGGTGCCCCTTTGACATAAACAATCGCATGTTCCTGTTTGTCATGCATTGTTGCCATGTATTTATAGCTTGAACTAAATGGGATTTTTCCTTTGACTGGCTCCAAAGGTAGTGATGCTTTTGCCGTGTAACGCAGTAAAGCAAGTTCGGTCGGGTTTCCTGTTAATTCGGCCACGTTTTGATTTGCTTTGGTTTGGATCTCTTGGCAGTTTTTCATGATTGCCAACATGGTTTCTTCTTGATCCGTCACTGTTTCGACAACACTCATTTCGTTTTTTGTCAGGGTTCCTGTTTTATCCGAACAAATCACGGTCATAGAGCCAAGAGTTTCCACAGAAGGCAAACCTTTAATAATCGCTTGCTCTTTAGCCATTTCGTTCACACCTAAAGAAAGGATCATCGTGAGTACTGCTGGTAAACCTTCCGGGATCATCGAAACGATCAAAGCAATAATCGTTGAAAATAAGAAGTTCATTTCCAAGCCATATCTAAATGTCGTGAAAAAGAGTAAGAACAAGCTAAGGAAAAGAATCCCACGAAAGATCTGCTTGTTTAGTTGGTTGATCTTTTTAACGAGTGGTGTAGTTTGTTGTTGGACTGATTGTAGTGCCTGATTGATTTTCCCGATTTCAGTGGTATCTCCCGTTTCGATAACCACACCAATCGCAGTCCCTGTTTGAACTAAGGTACCAGAAAATGCTAGATTCTTCTGATCACCGGTTGAGACGGTTGTCGTCAATCGTTCGCTAGTCTTTTCAACTGCTTCCGACTCCCCCGTCAATGCGGCTTCTTCTACCATGAAGTCATGGACCTCAATCAAGCGAACGTCTGCAGGTACAACATCGCCTGCTTTCAACGCTAACAAATCACCTGGCACTAATTCTTTAGCTGGAACCAATTCTTTGATCCCTTCTGTGAAAATCACCGCGTTCTGTCCTAAAAGTTTTTCTAAGCCGTTTAACGCTTCCTCAGCCTTTCGCTCTTGCCAATAACCAACAAAACTATTGACGAGAACGACTGCCAGAATAATACTGCCTTCAATCACTTCTCCTGTAAAAAATTTTAACAAAGAAGCAACCAATAAGATAATCATCAATAATTCTGTCAAATGCTTCAAAAACTTTCGTAATGGACTAACTTTCTTTTTTACTTCTATATGATTATAGCCGTTTTCTTTTAAACGACTGATACGCTCATCTTGGTTTAGCCCATCTGGAGTCGTTTTGAGTGTCTTCATCACTTCTTGGGCTGTTTCTTTATACCAGACCATCGCAATCCCTCCTCTTTCGGTTGTGATACTTTTATTATAGGTAGGAGAGACTTGATTTAACGTCAATTATTTCAGAGGACCCTGAAAAAAATAGGGGAAAAATATCGAATCATTTTGGAGCGGTCTGACGAATCCGTTGATAGATCAAGTTCAAGGCACCAAACCAAACAACGGAAACTACGGGAATCATACGAGTAGTTGGTTCAAAAAATAAACTGATTCCTACCAAACCAAAAAAACATAGAATGAGTCGATCTTTCCATTTTTTCAACTGACTTTTCGTTAATTTTAGATGGGCAAATAAAATAGCAGACCAGACAAATAAGAACGAAATCGTGGTCATGCCTGCAAGTAATTGAAATAAAATCCGACTATCTGATACAAAAAAGTGTAAACAAAGACCTAATAAAAACATGCCTCCAGTAAATAAGATACCGTGCAAGGGCACACCCCGAGAAGATAATGTTAGAAACCATTTTGAAAGATTTTTTTCTTTTGCCGTATTATATAAGATACGACTCGTACTATAAATGGCACTATTCGTGGAAGAAAGGGAAGCAACCAAGATGATCAAGTTGATGACTCCTGCCCCTTTGCTACAATGAATGAACTGTAACATCGTGACCAACGGACTTTCTTTTAAATCTAAAGATTGCCAAGGAACGACTAACAAAATCGCCACGATCGTTCCAATATAGAAAAAGAGGATACGTGCGGGTAAGCATTGGATCGCTTTTTTAAGGTTTTTCTGTGGATCTGCTGTTTCGCCCACCGTTAAACCGATCATTTCAACTCCGGCAAAACTAAATAAAACCATTGGAAAAGCAGCAACTAAGCCGGTTAGTCCAAATGGAAAAATGGTTTGGAGCTGATCAAAATTTTCTCTGACACCAATTTTTGGTGACTTGAAGTACAAAAAGCAAACGCCAATCCCTAAAAGAATAAATAATAAAATCCCAAAAATCTTGATAGTTGAAAACAAGGATTCCAACTCACCAAACCAACGAACCGCAACTACGTTAATGATCACTAAGGCAATAAGTGCGAAGATCCCACTGATTAAGGGAGAGAGTGCTGGTAACCAAAAGCGGATATATAAACCAATCGCTGTCAATTCGGTCAATCCAGCACCCATCCAACATAACCAATACGTCCAGTTGACTAAAAATGCCCATCGTTCGCCTAAATAGTATTGGATGAAATCGCCGATCGATTGAAACTCATTATTGGATAAAAAGAGCTCACCCATCGCATACATCAACCCATAAATAGCGAGACCGCAAACAAAATAAGTAAGCAAGACAGCAGGTCCCGCCAACTTGATTGCTTTGGCAGAACCTAAGAATAGTCCAGTCCCGATCGCACCTCCTAGCGCAATCATCTGGATATTCCGGTTCGTCAAAGTTTTCTTCATTGTGGTTCTTTCCATCTTACTCACCTTTTCTTTATTCTTGATTCAATTTTTGTTGGACTTCTTGTTCCCATGATGGTTTTCTGATTTTATCAATACATAATGGGGCAATGAATAGGATCAAACTAATCACTGTTACTGCGATAAAGTTGATCAACGTTCCAGCTTGCATCGTCAAACCTACCGAACAGCCAATTGCTGCAAAAAGAACAAGTACAACGATCCATGCACCTAAATCACCCTTGCCACCTTTTTTACCGATTCTAAATGGTCGAGCAAGTTCAGGTTTGGCTTTTCTTAATTTCAAAATAGCAATCCCCATAATGACATATACAATACAATAAATCACTGTCGTGGAGTTCACTAACATCAGAAATGCCTGATTGACACCTGGTATCAACAAATAAAACAAAGCAAAGATCGAAATAATCGTTGATTGTGTTAAGATCACTGATTTTGACACATCAAATTGGTTCGTTTTCCAAAAATTGAATTTTGGTGGATATGCTCCTTTTCTCGCACTTGCAGTGACTGTTTTTGCTGGTCCTGAAGCCCATGCAGATAATTGGACAGCTACACCTACAAAGACTAATAGACTGAAAATATTAACGATGATATGTGGTAATCCTAGAATCTGACAATAGATTGAAATGGATTGCGCAATATTATTCAACTCCATTTGGCCTTTAGGTACCACATTTGCTACGACTAACGCATTCAACGTATTCACAAAGAAGAGAAAAATCAATGCAGCAAAGATCCCTTTAGTATAAGTTTTTACAGGATTTTTCAAACGGGTGATGTAGACAGAAGACATCTCGATCCCCGTAAAGATAAACATGATTGGTGCAAAGTAAACGAATGATTTCGCTGTTTCGGCATCAGGGATCAATTTAGCCCAAGAAAAATGACCTAATGTTGCATGTGGTTGGATACCGACTTTGATCCATGAAAAAATACCTAAAAGAAGCATAATTGCTAATGGAATATATAGACCTAACCAAACACCGATCTTCCCACCAATTTTAGCCATATCAAATTTCAAATTTAATAATGTAATGATCCAATACACGACTAGAATAACGATCAAAGTAAATTTACTGTTCAACCCTAAAGGAACGTTATCAATCATATTACCCAATAAAGGTGCTAGCGCTGAAGCGACCATCACCATCCCTGGAAACATTTGGACCCATAAAAGCCATGAGACAACAAAGCCCCATTTTCGTCCTAAAGAATTTGAGACCCAGAGTTCTGGTCCACCTTTTTGGGGAAACATCCCAGCAAATTCACCTGAGATCAACGAAATAGGAAAAGCATAAAATAATACCGCTACAAGCATATAGAAAAGCATCGTCCAACCCGTGGCTGCAACATCAGGAATGTTCCGAACACTAGCAACTAAGGCACAAGTCATACCGATGAATGTCAGTGTAGTGATTTGTGAAGTTTTCGAATCTGTCATTGTTATTTTCCTTCTTTCCATCAACACAGAATAAACTATCTAATTTGAACGTTACAGGGGGGAAAAGCTATGAACGAAAAAAATTAATGGCAGTATTTCATTTTGAAAAAGAACTGCTTGCGTTTACCCGATTACTCACTAGTCTTCAACTATCTGAGTTTGACATAATCTTGATATCTTGAATCGGAAAAGCGTTTGAACATCCACTCTTTCTACTCTGAATACAACAATTCAACGTGCATCATCTATCTTCTTTGATCATAGCTTCCTGTAACACCGTTCTTCACTAGACAGTTTATCGGTTAATTTTTATTGTTATAAGATTTCATTGAGTGTTTTTTCCATGGCTTTGGTAATGCCTTGCGTATAGAACTCGAAAATCTTGTCATCATTAAGATAGGGTGTCATAATTGCCGCTCTTAGCAATGTCACTTTTTGTTCTTTTTGCCATTCTTCTTTCGAAAGACCTATCCGTTCAATGAAAGGAAGTGGGGAATCTCCATATTCTTCTTTCATAAAGGTCGTATGTGAAGTAATGAAATGTTCACTATAAACATCCCCTTCCATATAAGAAGAACGATTGAACATTTTTTCATTCAATTCATTGATCGTTTTTAAATCCGTGCATCCTTTGACTTTAAATACCCAATTGACCATATTAAAATCTGGATGATTCAAAGGATAAACTTCAATCGTTTTCCCTTTGATGGTAAAGCTCAATTGTTCTAAAAATGCTCGGAAACGTTGAGCTGCTTCAATCGAGGCACCAATCAATTGACCATAACCAGTAATGTTCAATGGCAATACACGATGAGCAGTCCAAACAGCAGCAGCCGTTGCCCCGGCTTTTGATCCTTCTAAAATATAGGCGCCTAACATGTCCGGTGCTTTTACTGATTTTTCAAAAACATAAGGAGCAAAATAGGAAATAATGTTACGCATTTCTTTGTGTTTGATTACGATACCTCCAGCAGCATAAGGAACATAGCCCATTTTATGCGGATCGATCGTGACCGAATCTGCCTCAGAGATTGCTTTGAACCCATCGTAAACACTTTGATCAATGGAAACATCATAATTAAATACATGATGTTCTTCAAAAAAGTCTGGCAGAGATTCATAAGGTACAAACTCGCCTGCTTCATTTAAGAACAATGCACGTGCATACCCGCCATAAGCTGCGTCAACGTGAAGATAGAAATAAATTCCTTCTTTGTATAATTTTTCTCGCAATTCGACGATTTTATCTACACTATCCACTTGGCCTTCTTCCGTAGTCCCAACGACCGCTACCACACCTAGGACTGGAATCTTTTGTGCGGCTAATTCACGGATCGTTTTTTCTAAAATAGCAACATCCATACGATAATCTTCTTGAACTGGGATAGCGATCATTTGATCTAACCCAATCCCGCAAATGTCTAAAGCTTTCATCCATGAATAATGCTTCGTTTGTGGCACTAACCATTTGCCAAGTTCTTGGAGGTGTTTCCCACTACGAGATGAAGCTGCTTTGACAGCATCTAATTCTTCATCACTGAAGGTTCCAACCATTTCTAAGATTTCTTCGACAGAAAGATTCAATAGTTCCCAATCTGTTTTATCTTTGACTTTTTCAGGATAAACTTCCTTCACTGCAAGGGGAATAGATTTGATACAACGTGCATACCAAAGACCTTCAAGGTTTGCGATCGAGCCATCTGCTGTAATATGGCCCCAGCCACCGGTCATATTGAATAAATCAGCAAAATCTTGCCCTACTTCTGCCTCCATTTGTGAAGTTGCCATAGAAGATTCCAATGCCACATTATTCGGATTCCAAAGCATAGCAAAGTTATAAGCAAGCAAGGCAGGCATCAATGTCTCAGCGTTCATTTGCCCCCAATAACGCCCAGCAGAATGCCAAGGGATTGATCCTGCACGCATCCGTTGACTGACTTCATCCAAGACTTCCACCATATGCTCACGAGTGGCGATATATCGAGGTGCTTGTTTGTCGGCTTCACTAATGGCTGCAACGTCACCAGGAAGATAATTCTCTCTCCAGCCTAAATGTTCATCGACCATCTTGTTCAATTGCATTTTGTAAAATGCGCCATTTTCTGATTTGTCGCCAATAAAGACGGCTTTGATATCCATATCTTTCATGTCTATTACCTCCATATTGTTCTCGTTGGCCAACGATTTTGTAACTGCAGATGAAACCATCCATCTGTATCACACTACTGACTATAGAACAAAAAATGAGATAATTTTTTTTATAACATTGTAAAATAACCCCTTTTTTTAGAAAAAAATAAAGAAAGTCTGATTTTTCAGAATTTTCTACTCATAATAACGAATATTTTATAAAAACGTGAGATAAAAAACTGTCGTTTCTTAAGTGTGTTTAAAAATAAATACGTATATTAAAAAAATAATTATTTTATTTATCCGTTTACTCATCCATTTTTTACTTTTATTGTATTTTTTTCACAAGAATCTTTTCTCTTTATATTTTTATAAAACATCGTTTTATAACAAAAAAGCTTGTCAACACAAGCTTTTTCATTCATATGAAAAAAAATAAAGGTGTTTTAAACTTTAAATCATGGCATAATGAATGGTACATTGTTCAACCATCTACAAAGCGGAGGAGTTTTAATGTTTGAAGACTATTTGGAAAAAAATATTTTACGCCAGTTATTTCTTTGCGGTCAATTCTATCACAAAAAAGAAATCGATTTAGACGAACTATCCCATTTATTACAAGTCTGCAAAACAACGTTACTCAATGACATCAAAGCGATTCGAACTGAACTCAAGGATGAGATCATCTATAGCCAACGAGAAAAAGATACTTGTTCCTTGTATTTTGATCCTACGATCCCTCGTTTTCGCCTGATACAAAAATTAGCACGCCCTTCTTTATTTCTTAAAACTTGTCAGTTATATCTTGAAAATGAACCTAATTATCTCCAACTGACTGAAATCGAGTATATTTCTGTTAGCAAAGCGTATTCATTAAAAAAACAAGTACTTGCTTATTTTGAAGATTGTGACATTCAAATCCAACACCACTCTCCACGATTTACGGAGATCGAACGTCGTTTATTATTATTGAATGTGACTTATCGAACGGGTACCTTGAAGATCCCAACACTTCCAGCAGACTACTTCCTGGCAATAGATGAATTTATCGAATCGGTAACCTTTAATAGCAGGCGTATCTACGATAAAGACAACCGTGAGATCTTACGTATTGGATTGTTGATCAGCTATTTGTCTCAAAAAAGGCATCCCTTATCGATTGAACAAGATTTTATAGCCGAACTTCAAAAACGCCCCATTTATCAATATGTGATGGATGCATGGCATACAACTAAACTAAAATATTATTATCAAGAAAATGAAGTATACTTTGCTTTGATCTTATTTAATCTCAGTGATTATGGCTTCAATTCTTACCAAGCAATCGAAGAAGACTTCTGTCACCTCCATCAAGTTTTCATTGAAGATAGCCAATCAATCAAACAACTGATTACCCAGTTTGAAAGCTATTTCAATCGAAAATTCATCGGTAACCGAGCATTCGAACGCGCTTTAATTCGTTTGATGCGCACCGCATGGGATAATTATCAACTCTTTGTACCTGAAAAATTTTATCTTTTGTCCCCAGAACAGCAATCCTTATTAGCCGAAATACAGCCTTTATTCAACCAATGGTTAGCCCAATTACCTTATAGACTACGACTTAAAATCAATTGTTTGGACGCTTTCGTTATTGAATTAAGTGGCATTTTACGCATTAATAAAACAAAACTCAACGTCCGTATCGTTACCAACTCAGACGTAAAATATCTGATTTACCGAGAAGCCTTAGAGTCCGTCACTACTTTCGATATGGAAGTCGATCCCGTTGTTTATCAGCACTTAGACGAAGCAATAAAAAGTGCTGCACAACAAGAAAACACTCGAATTTTATGTGAAAAAACTCTCTATACGCCAGAAGCAGAACAGTTTCCGACAATTGTTCCCGTTTCCGTAGACACAATTGAAAAATCGATTGTCTGGGCAGTTCAAGCAGTTCGATAAGCCGTGCTGGGAAAAACCGGCGTATGCTTCACTGAAAGCCAGCTTCCAGTGAAGAAACCAAGTTGTTAGCACAACTGTTTAATAACGTTCGTTCTATAAACTGGCCGATGTTAGGCAATTAAAAAGCAAAACAAAAAATCTCAAAACCTGGAAAGTTGTTTTGAGATTTTTTCTATATTGCAAATGTTTCTACGTTGGCACATCGTAATAAACGAGTTGCGTGATATTTATAACTTATTGTCGTGCATCCGAGCCGATTTCTTTATTTAAAAAGAACGAAATGATCGTTCGGATCACAACCAAAGCAGCTAACTGGAAGACATCTTCCAAGGTTGGTTTGATAATGGACTCAATGATACCAGCTGAGATCAGGACTTCTAAACTCAACAAGATATAGCCACCTAACATTTTTTTGATTGCATTGTTTTGGTTAATCCGCTCTGCTTTGATTCTTCGTTCCGTAAAAGAAAAGTAGAGAAAATCTTTGATAGCTAACCAAGCACCCCAGAGAATGATTAAAATAGCAAAAACGTCTAATACGATGACTAATAGTTCCAAATAAGGGGCAAGTTTCTCGATCAAATTAATTTCCATTATGTGTTCCTACCTTTACTTGCTTTTTATCTTGTGTTTCTAAATTCAAGAAATAGGAAATAATCGTTCGAATAATGATGATCACTGCTAATTTTAAAATATCTGTCCAAGTTGGTTTGATAACTGATTCAATGATATCTGCTACCACTAGCACCTCTAGACTCAGCAAAATATAACTAGCCAATAATTTGCGTACTTCCGCATTTCGGAAATTACGCTGTTCGTAGTCTTTTTTCAGTGGGTGCCAGTCAAAAAGATTTTTTAAGACTAAAAAAATCCCTACCAGCAAAATAATGATTGAAGCAATATTCAAAATTGCGATCAACCAGTCCAAATAAGTTATCAAATTTGTATCAAACATCTCACTGTCCCCTCTCACATTCATTTTAGTTCACGAACAAATGCCTACTGTTTGATGATAGAGAAAAAGCACGAAATTAGCAACTCATCTTTTCTTTGAGAAAATGAATTCGTTTCAATGTTGAAAAGACTGAACAATTGTGTCCTGTTCCGTAAACATATCCATTCATTTTTAAAAGGCACGATTCCCCCTTTCAATGATCAAAACTTAGCAGATTCAACAACCGAAGACACTTTCCTATATATAAGTAAAAAAAGAGCCTACTTTTCATGATAAAGTAGGCATCTTCATTCATTCAAAACAACATAACTCTAAAGCTACCTCTTATCATAGTTGATGAGGTCAGCACTCAAAATAACACAAAACTAAAACAGCGATCGAATAAAGCACAACGCTTCTACATTTTGGAAACATTCAAAACAACATAGCTCTAAAACAAACTCAATGTGTACTGCGTTGAACCCTTAGTTTTGGAAGCATTCAAAACAACATAGCTCTAAAACTCCAGAAATAATATAAATCCAATGACGGACGTTTTGGAAGCATTCAAAACAACATAGCTCTAAAACCTCGCAGAAAAATTTTTTTCTCACGAAATCTCGTAATCGCGCTACTCGTCCATAGCAAAACTTTCGTCTTGAATGCTCATTCATGCTGTTTTTTTGTTATTTTGATTGTTCTTATTTTACCACATTTCTTCACACAAAAAATAGTCTTGATCTAAAACAGTTTGCTTCAATCCTTTTATTTTTCGTGGTTCGATAAAAAGGACAGGCATATGACACAAAGAAATGTATTCCTGTAGTTCAGCCATTTCTGTGGTTGTTAAGTACGCTCCAACATTGATAAAAACCAAGCATTTCTTTTTCACTAGATACTTATAAATCTGTAAAATCTCCATTATTTTTTGAAAGATTGATTCTGGTTGCGTCGTAATTCTTTTTTTTAATGATTTGAATAGCTCAACCATACTCATTTCTTCACAGACTAAATCTAATTCATGTTCTAAGAGTTCCTCACTAATCCATTCCTGAACCTTGGTGGTTAATTGATCAATCCTTGATTTTAGTTCGATGTTTTCATTTAATTGTTGCTCTAAGTCAGCATAGATCAGCTTCAATGTAGTCGGAGCTTGGCTATCAAAACTTAAGATATCCGTCACAACCATCAATTCTGATGGTTTGAGTAGCTGTAATTTATCATTGAAAAACTTTAACATGCTATTTTCACCATACTGGTAAACTCCATGAACGACTTTTGAAAAAACTTCCACATCTTCAATTACAAAAATCAGCGCTTTTTCAAAGCTTATCGGTTGTTCTAATAAAGAAAAGTTAAGGTTCATCCTCCACATCCTCTCCTAAAAAAATGACTCGTTCGTCTGAATTAGCTGGACTCAGGTCTTTTTCCCCCACACAAATAAACCATTCGTGAAAATTGTTTTTCAGTGACCGTTAGTAAGGTAACTAAGCCCTTTTTAGGATGATGGGCTTTTAATCGACCGAGCATCGCTTGATTAGCAGTACCGTTCAACAACAACTTACTATATACTGAAAATTGATGCATGATAAAGCCTTCACTCAGTAAAAACTTTCTGAACCTTCGATAAACTTTTCGATCATCGCTCGTCTCTGTCGGCAGACCAAACATTAATAACATTCTCATATAACGATAACTCATATTCCGAAATAAGGAACTCCTTTCCCTTCATTATTCAATGTTTTAATCGTTTTATTGGTGTAATCCGTCACGATATTCGTTAAGAACATTTCTTTTTTCCCATATAAATACTTTTGTGAAAACAAATCAAACAGCCTTCTTTTGATAATCGGGAAAGGTTGATCACGATATGTATAAACAATTTGATCAACTAGCGGACGAAATGGTTCCATCAAGTCACTTGCTAGATTAAAATCATTAAATTGGTTCGCATGTTTTAAACCGAATTGTGTCATACAACCATTTTTAACGATTTCTCTTGCAAACAAACTCATTAGCAGCGTATAACCATAATCTAACCCCGCATTGATTTCATTCGACTCCTCCCGCGTGAATTGATTACCAAACAACGTTTGAAAGTAGATTCTTGCCGCATGCCCCTCACGATTCGTCGGATCAAATGTTTCCAATTCTTCTGATAACTTGGAAAGCGCAGATGCCTTTTCAACAAAATCATTTTCTTGTAAAAAACGACATTGATTATGGATCTTTTGGGCAATGATCGTTGTCCAAACTACGCTCTTCAAGTCCGATTCCCACTGAATTTGTTTAGATAACTGCAAACTACTATCATGTCGCCCATAATAGGAGAATAATTGCGATGACGGCAATCGCTTGTCATCGCAAAATATCACTAAGATTTTTTCATCTGTTAAACGCTTCAACAACATTGTCGTGATCGTGATATCGGTTGTTTCTAAAATAAGGATATCGATCTCAGACAAATGGATTTTTTCCGTTTGTTGCGCATTTTTAAACACCAGATAATTATTTGCATAAGTCAGTTTAGAATGGGTATTGATTACTACTGTTCGCCAGCCCATAAGTCACCCATCCTTATCCTCGTTTCGTATAAACCAGTGACCGACTGGTAAATGATCGTAGCATCCCAAATCTCTGTTAAGCTGGTATAACGTTTTCGAGGGATCGTTACTCCGAAAAATTTAAAGTCTGCTGGAGCACCTATCGCATTGAACTGTAACAACTGCAAAAAGGATTGTGCGATCATCGAAATCTCTCCATATTTGTTTTCTTCATAGAGTTCTTGAATTCGCTCTATATTTTTATCCGCAAGTGTATACTTTTCTGCAAAAGCGAGAACTTCGGTTAAGATGGCTGAGAAATCAGAAAGATGAGTATTGACGTAATCAAAACTTTCTTGATAGGTGATTTTGTCATAATGTTGCGCATGGTATAACAAGGTTACTAATTGGTCCGATAAGATGAAAGGATTACCTTTTTGCGACTCCTTGTGACTTGCCAGGAATCTTCTGCGCCCATTATCAAACTCAAACAAGGTATATTTTGGCAATTTGATAAACTCTGTCACCTGAGGAAAGCCTTTTTCTTTTAAAAATGTAGTCGGATCTTTTTCAAAAGCCGCTTGTTCCATGATGGTAATTCCTTCAATTGCCCTGGTTTTCTTTTGTGTCTTCCCTTTGGCATAAACAAACGCAATGGCATAGGCAATGACTGGACTTCCAAAACCACCGTACTTCGTCACATCCCAATTATTTTTCCGTTCGATCAGTTTATCAGGTTTTTCTTTTGAATTGACCGTTTCCTTATAGAAACCACCTTTTTGTTGTTCGACTTTTTTCACTACATTCACTTGATGAGAGCTAAGAACTTTTTTGATCCGTGGGAGATGATGGCTTTTTTCCCAATAAATTTCCCCATTTTCATCTCAAAACGGTTCGTCTGATTCAAGGAACTTTAAAATATTGGAATAAAATTCTTTTTTAGCGGTAGCTTTATTTTCTCTTGCTAAACTATATTTGACATACTTTCCATAGACAAATTCAGGTGCTAATTTAGGGTACCGTTTTAACAAAACATTCGCAATGAAACCATTTAAATACGCATCATGCGCATGATGATGTGGATTGATCTCACGTACTTTATAAAGCCCAAAAGTTTGTCTGAATTGGCTCGTCAATGTTGCTTTTAGCGTAATAATCTGTACCCCATCACAATCTGTTCCTTCCTCTTCCTGATTAAACGATTGATGTAAAATATTCGCAACATGTTTCGTGATTTGTCTCGTTTCGACTAATTGCCGCTGAATAAAACGAGCTTTATCCTCTGGTGTCAGTTCAATTTTGGTTAAATACGCATATTTTTTTGGACTAATCAATTTGGCTTCTTTCAGTTGATTCCAAAAGATCCTTTGCTCGTTGACTATTTGTTTATTCGGCACATCGTCGCGCTTCTTTTGATTTTGTTTACTAGCAACTAACACCTTGTTATCAATAGAATTATCTACAATAAAACTTCTCGGTATGATATGATCCACTTCGTATTGGTGAAGATTCTCGATGTCTAGCGGTTCTCCCGTATACATATCTCTGCCATTTTGCAAATAGTACAGGTACAACCGTTCTTTTTGGAGCGCTTTGTTATCTGTTGGCTGTTCTTTTAATAACGTGCTTCCTATCTGTTTCAACCCATTTTCTAAAGCTTTAAGACGTGGTTTCGTCCGATGCGTTTTTTGGTTTTCTCTTGCCATTTCGATCACGATATTCTTTGGTTTGTATCCAATGATCGCAATCAGTTCTTCCACGATTTTAAGACTTTGCCAAATTCCTTTTTTGATCGCCGGACTTCCTGGTAAGTCTTGTATGACGTCAACTAATGATTTATGTTTAGAAAACACCGTTGCTTTTGCAATTTCTTCTTTAAAAGATAAATGCTCATCATTGATCAGCTGCATCAAATTACGGTTACGGTTAGCCGGGACGTCATCATCGTTGATTAGATAATCAAGGATCGTTTTATTCGTTTTTCGATCTCTGATGCCATGGATCAATTTAGCTGAGAATCTTCCCCAGCCAGTATAATGTTTTCTTGCAAATTCTTTGAGCAACTTTTCACCGAAGACCTCTTGATACTTACTTAATTGATGTTTAATCATTTGACGGTCTTCAAAAATGGTGAGTATTTTTACGATATCCTCAAAAATCGGTTCCATTTCGGGTTGTTCCAACCACTCTTGCATGGCTTTTTGGTTTGTTTTTGCTAATTTCATAAAATCATGATACGTGCTATACGAAGCATTAAATGCTTTTTCAATACCAAAAATCTGGGCATTTTCAATATGGTAATGCGTATACAAAAAGTTTTGTAATTTTTTGACAGTGATTTTTCCTCGCTCTTTTTGAAACAACTGTTTAAAAATCTGCTGTTTCTCATCACCGGAAAAATACTGTTTCACACCTCGTTCATCTTTATAGCTCACTTTGGTTAGTTCATTGAAAATCATATATTTTTGATAAAGTAAGCTATTTTTAGGAAGTACTTTTTCTGTCGGTAAATACGTATCTTGCTTTGTCATTCTTTGAATAAAACGCATCGCTGATTTTTCGATATCTACGACTTCTGAAAAATTCCACGGAAGGATTTTTTCAGCTGTTTTCCGCTCGATCCAAGCAAAAGAACTAGCCTCTTGTTCTTTTGCCAAAGGACCGACATAATAAGGGATTCGAAATTTGAATAACGCAATGATTTTTGGTCCTGCTTCTTCTAGAAATGGATAATGTTGTTTTTGTTGATCAATGATCGCTTTCAATTCTGTTAAATGTACTTGATGAGGAATAACCCCATTGGTATAAGTACGTTGTTTCAATAAAAAGGTTTCTTGATCGATTTTTTCTAGAAAAGGTTCACTTCCTACTATCCCACTTAGCTCTTTTTTGACGAATTTATAAAATTCTTCTTGAGTTGTTTTTCCTTTGATATAACCAGCATAACCATTTTTGGTGGTATCTTTGAAAAAAGCTGTTGCTTTTTGTGGTACGTTTTCTTTCACGAATTGTTTGAATTTTGCCAAATCAGCTTTATGCCGTTCATACCGTTCGACCATCCCTGAAGACAGTTTTGCTTGCGTATGTTTGACAGTTGAAGAAATAATCTCTGATAATAAGATCGCATCATGGACTTTCTTCGCTTGCAAAAAGATATCTAGGTACTCATCACCGATTTTTTCTAACAAAGACTCCAGATCTTCTTCATAGGTTTCCTTTGAAAATTGGAGTTTTACTTCTGCTTCCAAATCAAATATACGTTTAAAGTTCGCTTGATTCCCAACGATCAATTTTAAACATTGAGCAAAAAAGCTGTTGATTTTTTCTGTAGGATAATATTTGAGGATTTCTTCCACTTTTTTCGTCTTCGATAATTTATCTGTCAAAATAGTTAAAACGGGTTGGTGAACGATTAGTGGTTGATCTGATTGTTTGCCATACTGTTCTAAAAAAACACGAAAACTTTCTTCAATAGAGGTATTCTCCGTATCCAAGTCTCCTTCAAACAAAAAATGACCACGATATTTCAATAGATGAGCCAATGCCAGATAAACCAATCGGAGATCTTCTTTTTCCGTTGAATCGACTAACTTTTGGCGCAAATGATAGATTGTCGGATATTTTTGATAATATTCTTTTTCTTCCTCTAACGTGAGGAAAATCGATGCTGGTTTGTATTGTTTTTCTTCTGGAACTAAGAAGCTTTCTTCCAAACGTACAAAAAAGCAGTCATCTTGTTTGCAGAGTTCTTCAGCAAAAAGATCTTGTAATTTGCTGAGTCGATATTTTCTGCGAGCCAATCTTCGGCGATTCGTTCGCTTAGTTCTTCTAAACTCCGCTGTTTGACCTTCATCAAATAATCGTGCGCCCCAAAAATTTTTTTTGATTTTCTTTTTTTCAGTATTTCCGTGAACGCTCATTTTCCTTTTCATTAATTGATAATCATCTTTTAGTACCGCCCAGCCCACAGAATTGGTTCCTATATCTAAACCAATCGTATAGTCCTTTGTCATTCACTATCCATCCCTTCTTTTAACATTTACACAACTTAGCAAGTTGTCTTCTTTACAATTGCCAACCATCATGAATAGTTAGACAAAGTGATTTTCTTTTTCTACTTGTAACTCTTTGGTATTATGCTATAATCAATTTGTTGGTAGCATTCAAATCAACATAGCGAGTTAAAATAAGGCATTGTCCGTTATCAGCTTTTAAAGCAAGCACTGTCTCGGTGCTTTTTTATTTTGCCTTTTTTTGTTATATATAGGATTTTTAACAGTTTTACTATAACACAAAATTTTTATGCGATTTTTATTTTTGAAAGCATTTTATTTAGAATTTTGATTTTAAAATCAAATCTAATGAAACTTTTTTTAAAAAATAATTCTAATTACCTAATGTTTTATCAAATATAAAATAACGCAAATCTCTTACATATCTTTTCATTGCTATCTGGCAAACCATTCTTTCCAGATTTTCTGCCAATCTTGATTTCCTTCCCAAGCTTTCCATTTTTTCAGCTGACCAACTTTTCGATTCCATTGACTTACTTTTGCTCAAAATTAGACACTCTGTTCAATCTGTCCAAAGTTCGGATATTTGGTTACCCTATCATTTGGCAATTAGAATGAAAGGTTCTATCCTTTTACATAGAAGGACGAGAGAAAAAACAAAGGAGGAATATCTTATGAGTAAAAAATGGATCAAACTAGGTATTGGACTAGGCATATTAACATTGGGTGCTGTTTATCTTGGTAAAAAGACAGGCTTGTTAGAAGATGATCGTCATTTGTATGATGAATTTGAATCGATCTAGTCAAAGAAACGAATCGTCAGACTGTTCACTTGTAAAATACTGGAGGAATCACAATGAGAAAAAGTAAAGCAATAATGATTGGCGCTGGAATCGCCAATATGGCAGCTGCTGTTTATTTGATTCAAGAAGGAAACTGGCGTGGTGATCAGATTACGTTTTATTCTTTAGATGACCATGGCTCCAATGATGGTGCCCCAACGGATACCGTTGTCGATGAATATTGGAATAAAAATCATCCCTTAGAAAACAAAAAGGGCTATATCGCCCGTGGTGGACGTATGCTCAATTATCGAACATACGTAGATTTGATGGATCTCTTAAGCCGAATCCCCTCTGTCACCGAACCAGGAATGACTGCGGCTGAAGATACTAGAGATTTTGATGCAAAACACCGAACATTTGATAAAGCACGTTTGATGGAAGGCGGCAAAGGAATTATTGACGGAGGCAAACTAGGATTTAACAATAAAGATCGTTTGTTATTGACTAAGCTGATCGCCATGCCTGATTCAGAAGAAGAAAAATTAGATAATGTCACAATTGAAGAATACTTCAAAGATGATCCTCACTTCTTTGAGACAAACTTTTGGTTTATGTGGGAAACAACTTTTGCTTTTCGTACTCGTAGTTCTGCCCAAGAACTTCGTCGCTATATGCATCAAATGATTTATGAATTTACACAAATCGAACATTTGGTAGGAGTAAACCGAACTCGCTACAATCAGTATGAAAGTATCATGTTGCCATTGATCAATTATTTAAAAGACCAAGGATGTCAAATCATTTTGAACCGCCGCGTAGTCGATTGGGAATTCAAAGAAACTCCGATGCAAGATGAAATTACAGTGACTGGCTTAAAAATGATCAACACGTTAACCAATGAGGAAGAACACGTCGTGGTTGATGGTGATACGGGTGTGCTTTTCACTAACGGATCAATTACTGATTCGGCTACACTAGGTGACTACGATACACCAGCTGTTGAAAATATGGATTATGGTGCTGCTTCTAGTTTGTGGAAGAAAGCCAGTGAACGTTTCTATAATTTAGGTAACCCTGACAAATTTTTTGCCGATCGTGATGCCAGCGAATGGGTTAGTTTCACTTTAACAACTAAGGATCATTTGCTTTTAAATGAAATTACTCGGATCACGACACAAGTCCCTGGTAATGCATTGAATTCATTTATCTCCACTACACCAATCACGCCACTCGGACAAAAAGATGTCAATATGTCGATCGTCGTTCATCACCAACCACATTTTACTTCACAAAAACCAAACGAAACCGTCATTTGGGGATATTTCTTATACCCTCGACGTCGTGGAGAATTTGTGGATAAGCAATATATCAAGATGACTGGGAAAGAAATGTTAGAAGAATTGATCGGACAACTTTCGAAAGTCGATCCTGGTCCTGAAAATATTCGAACGAAGGAAACCGAGATTTTTGATAGCGTTGTGAATAATATTCCTGTGTATATGCCTTATGCTTCTGCATTATTTAATAATCGAGCAAAAAGCGACCGACCAAAAGTGATTCCTCAACACTCAACGAACTTGGCATTTACTGGAGAATTTGTCGAACAACCTTATCAAATGATCTTTACGGAACAAAGTGCCGTACGCTCTGGCGAGATCGCTGCTTTCCATTTTGCTGGTATTCCAATGTCACGTCTTGTTAAAACTCCAAGATATGACAAAGATATTCCTACATTGATGCGTGCTGCTAAGAAAATGTTTGAATGATCGATGCAACAAGCTATCAACAAGGAACAACCGCAACAAAAAACGACTGTCACTTCCTAGTAATGGAAGTGACAGTCGTTTTTTAGTATTTCATCATTCAACAAATGATTTTTATTTAGCTATTGATCTCAGGCTTTTTTTAAGGTACTGCTTCCAGTTTTCAGCCACTTTTTACTTTGCCGTTTCTGCAGAAGCTTACTTCCCCCACCGAATAATACAGCACAAAACAAAAGAATGCCTCCAATAATCGCTGGATACATCAGTAGATCTTGCACGTAATGTGTCATTAATTGTAAAGTCGCTTGTGAATGAAAAGCTATATTATGTAAAACGTCTTGTATATAAAGCAATCCTGCTAAAACACAAAACATACTTCCAGTCGTTCCCAAAATAAACATACCGTAACGCAGGAAAGAAAAGGGTGTTTTGTTAATTACCCGATATAAATAGACTAGCCAAAACGCCAAAAGACCCAGACAGATGTAAAAAAGAGGTACCACTATTTTTCGAGCAGACACGATGTTTTCGATAAAAATAGTCAAGTATCGATCACCTAATGCACTTTGGAAGTGATACATGTAAATAAAGATCATTGTCTCGATTTTATTTTTTTCCTCTTTATCGATAGTCAGTTGTTTTTTTGTTGCAATTGTAGCCACAGCCTGAGCAATTTTCTCACTCACCTCATTGCTGTCTCTTAGCTCATAATTTGTTTCTTCATATGTATGTTGGATAAATGGTCGAAGGGCTCCTTCGACAAAACTTGGTGAAAGTGCCGTTGCAACGACCTCTGAAAATTCACTTTCTTCTGTGTTTTCTTTCCGAAAATTCTGAGCAGCTTCTGCGAGGATCAATTCGCTATACTTTGTTTTTTCGATTTGACCGAGTAAATACGCCTGATCAAAAAACGTCACTTGAATGATTCCTACGGAAATAATCACAAAAAAAGTCACTGAACAAGCAAATGTGACCATCAGTTTTCTGATTTGTTCTCCCTTTTTTTCTTTTATCACAAATAACCTCCCTTTTGATCTATTTTTTAATCTGTTATTTACTTAACCTAAGAAATCAACATAATTTAATTATACTTCTAACTATAAAGCTTCTCAATGTAAACCAAATAATACACTAGTTATTTTAAAGTGATTTTCCCTTTACTAAAAGCGTTTCACTACTCAAAAGCCAGCTCCTCCTTTAGAATGAAATTAGCTGTTCGTTCAAAAAATGACATGTTATAGGGTTTGAAGAAAGGAGTTTTATTTCATGAAAGCTGTTACCTGGCAAGGAAACCAAAAAATGGAAATCAGAAACGTAGATGATCCAAAAATCGTGGAACCGACAGATGCTATTATTCGAATTACCGCTACTGCGATTTGCGGCTCGGATCTTCACCTCTATCATCATGGGGAGGCTGTTTTAGAAAAAGGATATGTCGTTGGTCATGAACCAATGGGGATTGTTGAAGAAGTAGGTCCTGCAGTAAAAAAACTAAAAAAGGGACAGCGGGTCGTTATTCCTTTTAATATTAGTTGTGGGCATTGTCATTTCTGTACCCATGAGATGGAGAGTCAATGTGATCGCTCAAATCCAGATCAACTTTATGGTGGTTTATTTGGCTTTGGCCGTTTAAATGGGAATCATTGGGGTGGTCAAGCTGAGTATCTTCGGGTACCGTTTGCTGATAGCACTTCGTTTATCGTACCTGACAATGATCTTGCAGACGAAAAAGTCCTTTTCTTATCTGATATCCTTCCAACTGCTTATTGGAGCGTACAAAATGCCAACGTAAAAAAAGGCGATACTGTAGTGGTCTTAGGGTCAGGACCAGTTGGGTTGTTTGCACAAAAATTTGCCGCTATGGCAGGAGCAGAGCGAGTGATTGCTGTCGATCCGGTCCAACATCGTATTGATAAAGCCGCTCGTTACAATCATGTAGAAACTTATTTGTTAGAAGATACTCAATCTGCTGGGAAAGAACTTTACGAATTAGCAAAAGGTGGCGCTGATGTCATCATTGATTGTGTAGGGATGGATGGCTTGGAACCAGTGAAAGAAAAAGCTAAGAATCTCGTTAGTTTGCAAAGCGGGACGATTTCACCGATCCAAATGGCTGCGCAAGCTGTCAAAAAATTTGGAACCGTACAAATCACTGGTGTTTATATGACCCCGGCTTCTTCGTACCCACTACAAGAATTTTTCATGAGAGATATCACAGTGAAGCACGGTCAGGCACCGATCGTTCATTTGATGCCTAAAATTTACGAGATGATTGCTGCGGGTCTGTTCGATCCAACCCAAATCATCACACATGCGATGCCTTTAGCTGATGCTGCCCGAGCATACGAGATTTTTGACAAAAAAGAAGATAAAAATATCAAAGTTGTTTTGAAACCTTAGCTTTGTTCACAGATAGGTGAGTGAGAGATGCCAGAAATAAAACGAAAAAGCCATGAAATAGATATTGGGAAAGAAGAAGATATCGAAATTGCTGGACAACGTTTTCGTCTTTATTTCCAGAACCGCTATACATTATTGTCTCTTGCAGTTGATTTATTAACAGGGATTTTTTATATTTTTGGAAGCGTAGCGTTGTTAACAGATATTCCAGACCGTTATAGTACCTATTGTTATCTAGTAGGAGCGATCTTTTTGACTGCACGACCTATTTTGAAAATAGTACGTAATGTCTTCATCTATGACGAGAAAAAAAAAACAAAAAAAGAGCGAAAAAAAGAATGAATAAGAAAGCTTCCTAATTTTTCGGTAAAAAGACGGAACGCCTATTTAGGACAGCGAGCTCATTCATGCTTTTCCAACAAATCAACCATTCTAAATTCCAGGACTGATAGAACTTTCTATTGCTCCTGGAATTTTTTTGAAGCTAAAAAATGGGACCGTCCACTAAATAATACTCGAATAACCAATATACCAACAAAAATAGCATCAAGAAACAATTTCCGATTTTTCTTGGCATTGCTCACCAGAAACAAAAGATTACTGATCAGACAAAGAACCCTTTTGAGTAATCAACTCCGATCACGTTGTAAAAATCGCTAGTTGATATAAATAAACCGGGATCCCTTCATTATCTTGCACCGTCGTCAGATATTCCCACTCATATCTTTCATAAAAACCTGTATGATCAGTCGTTACATAGAGCTGCGAAATCCCAAGCGCTCCCATATCCTCTCGAATAAATGATAAAATCTCTTTGGCAATTCCTTGATTACGATACTCTTTTTCAACAAACAATGCACAAACATTCGGAGTCAAATCTGGACGATCATGAAAATCATTCGCGATGACCCCTGCTCCAGCGATAATTTTTTGTTCTGACGTCACGACTATATACCATTGAGGAACAGCGTTAGATGATTGAAGAGAATCTTCCATGCTCTCTTGGTAAAAGGAAAGCGGAAGATGCCATTTTGACGTAAACCATTGCGCTGCCTGTTCCAACCATTCAGGTCTTTCTCTGATCTTAACCAACTCATAACCTTTCATTTCGTCCTTTCACTCCCCTATACATTTGCACTATTATAGCACGCTTGTTATCGAAATGGTTTTTTTAAACTCCAAAAAAACCTCCTTTTATCCTTCTTTTTCACTAAGAAAAAAGAAAGCATTCCTTGAGCCATTTATCCAAAAAAAAAAACAGTTGTCATGACCTCTGTCAGACAACTGTTTTTTTTGATCGCTCATTAAACGAAACAAGATCTTTTCACTAAAGAATAGTTACTTTTGATAGTATGTGCTGTTTCTTTCTTTTATGTGCTTTTAGCCGTTTAATGCTTCTTTTCTTTTTTCTTGAACTGTCGCTACTTTCACAAATGGTAGGTAAATCAAGACAGATAAGATTAAGTTGATAGCAGCTAAGACACCGCCAGCGATACTTTTTGTTGCTAATACCCCACCGATTACTGGTGGTGTTACCCATGGTGGCATCACCGTTGCAGCTGGAACTAGTCCGGTAGCAGTAGCAAAATAAGCAACAGATACTAAAACCATTGGGGTTAAAATAAACGGAATAAACATAATTGGGTTCAATACGATTGGTAAACCAAACATTGTTGGTTCATTGATATTGAAAACACCTGGTGCGATCGACAAGTTCGTAACAACCATATAAGGTTTATTTCTACGTCCCACTAAATAAATCGCTAGTAACAGACCTAATGTTGCCCCTGTACCACCTAAGTTGACAAAGCTATCAAAGAAAGGTTTGTTTACAATGTATGGTGCGCTATGACCAGCAGCGATCGCATTAACATTTGCTTCGATTGCTGGTGCATTGATTGTTTGCATCAAAGGGTCTACCATGTTTGCTCCGTGTAATCCAAAGAACCATAAGAATGGTGTAATGAATGCTAACAACAAAGCTGAAGGATAAGAATTGGCTAGTCCCATGAATGGTTCTTGGACAATTGTATAAAACGCGCCTACGATATCATCTACACCAAATGCAGCAAAGATCGCAGCAATCAAAGCAAAGAATGAGATCGTGATCATTGCAGGTAATAATGAAGCAAAGGCTTTAGCTACAGCTGGTGGCACGCCATCAGGCATTTTGATGATTAATTTTTCATTTCCACTTAAACGAACAAAGATTTCTGTTGAAATAATCCCAACAATAATTGCAATAAATAAACCATTTGAGCTCATGCCCAACGCTCCGCCTAATGCGAAGAATGAACCTAAAGAAATTACTCCAGCAGAAACGCCGTCTTTACGATAACCATTTGCCAAATGATAAGCAAGTAGAAAGGCGATCAAAACTGAAAGAATCGCAAATGTACCATTCCAAGCAGCTGCGCCAAATCCTTTCCAAGCTTCGCCACCAAAAATTTTATTCATTAATTCTTGGAAACCAGGAATAGGCAAGTTATTGATCATTACTGCTAACGCACCTAAAATCATCAAAGGCATACTGACCATAAATGAATCACGAATCGCTACTAAATGACGTTGAGCACCAATTTTTGATGCCACAGGTATAAAATGTTTCTCCATAAATGCAACAAATTTATCCATGTTTCTTTCCTCTTTTCTATTTCACCAGTTTACTTTAAGCATCTAAACGTCGATATAAATCAATGATTTCTTTTGCTAAATCTGTAAATGCAATCGAAGTCATCAGATGGTCTTGGCTGTGAACCGTCAATAAAGTCACTTCCATATGATTACCTTGTGCTTCTTGTGTTAACATTTCTGTTTGAGAGTGATGAGCTTGCACTAAAGATTCTTCTGCATCTTTGATTTTTGCATCAGCTAACTCAAAATCTCCTTTTTTCGCTGCAGCAATCGCTTCCATTGCATCGCTTTTTGCATTTCCGCCAAACATGATCAAACCCATGATTGCTTCAAGATTTTTTTGCTCTTGCATTGTTGGTTTCCTCCATTATTTATTGATTAATGATTCTGCTTGTTCTAATACTTTGGCACCGTTCATCATACCGTAATCTTGCATATTGATTACATCTAAAGGAATTCCTTTTGGTGCTAATTTTTCAGCAAATTGATTTTGCATAAAACGTACTTGTGGACCTAAAAGTAAAACGTCTACATTTTTTGATTCTAATTGATTGTCTGCATCTGAAGCAGATACTGCAAAGATATCAGCCTCGATTCCTTTTTCTTCTGCCGCTTTTTGCATTTTTGTTACTAATAAACTAGTACTCATTCCAGCTGAGCATACAAGCATGATTGTTTTCTTTTCCATTTTCTACACTTCCCTTTCTTGTATCTTACACTTTTATATAAAGCAATTACCGTGCCAACTTTTAAAGCGCTTTAATCCCTTGTCGTGCTAACGCTTTCAATAGAACACTGTATAGATGCACACTTCTTTTTTCTTTGCACACTAAAATTAGTGTGCAAAAGTTGATCATTTCTCTGATAAATTTGTGTAGCTCATTCATGGTATCAAAAAAAATAAGCCGTAGTTTCGCAAAAATGACTCCTTTGAGCGAATTCCAGCTTATTTTCATCTGCTTGTCCTACTATTCACTTTTGGTCGTTTCTTGAAATTTTTTGTTTAATTGGGTTAATAACTCAATTTGTAATTGTTGTAATTCCAGCATTTGTTGCCATTGCTGTGACATCAAATAATCGATTTTTTCATGCAACAAACTAATTTCTAACTCAGCTTTTAGGTTTGTTTGATAATCATGGTCGGCTGCTATCCGATCTCTAGCTGCTTGTCTGTTTTGACTCATCATAATGATCGGTGCTTGGATAGCAGCTAAACAAGAAAGCACTAAGTTCAAAAGAATGAACGGATATCGATCAAATGATAGGCCAAAAAAATGTAACGTATTCAACAAGATCCAACTACCTAAAATTACTACAAAGAGAAAGATAAACGGCCAACTACCACCAAACTTGGCAATTGCATCTGCTGATTTTTGACCAAAAGTCGCTTTTTGATTGATCGTTGTATTTAAATTTTGACTAATGATTTGCTTATTTTTCAACTGCTCTAGCATTTCTTGATTAATTTTTTTTGTTTCATTCTGGTCTTGAATGATTTTTTCTTTTATATACTCAAAATGATAATTCATAAAAGTAATAAAAGGGATTTGGGACTCTATGGTCAGTTTCTTATTTTTTTGTAAAATAAATGAACGAATATCTGTATCAATTGTTTTCAGATGAACGTAATCTTGATGAGCCATGGCCACTCCTCCTTTACGTTATTTTTCTGAGAAAAAGGAAAAAACAGCTTTCATTAGTGTCCTAAGATTTGTTCAATTTTCTGTTCTTCTTCAGGTGAGAAGGAAAGATTATCCATCATCCGAACACTTTCTTCTAATTGACTAAGTCGACTAGCGCCTACAAGCACACTGGTAACTGACTCTTGTCGTAGATTCCATGCTAAAGCCATTTGTGCTAACGTCTGTCCACGCAAATCAGCTAAATCCTGTAATTGCTTGATCTTACCCAATGTAGGTGTCACTTGATCTTCTGATAGAAAAGGAATTTCTTTACGATGGGCTCGAGAATCTTCTGGAATCCCATGTAAATAGCGTTTAGTTAATAACCCTTGCGCTAAAGGACTAAAAGTAATAGCTCCCAGACCGGTCTCTTCTAAAACAGGTGCTAAATCTTCTTCTAATAACTCTCTTGAAAACATATTGTAACGCATTTGGTGGATAATAAATGGAGCGTTCATTTCACGTAAGATAGCAGACATTTTCTTCGTGTCTTCCCCGTTGTAGTTGGAGATCCCAATATACAGTGTTTTCCCTTGACGAACTAATTGCATAAGCGCTTCTGCCGTTTCTTCCAAAGGTGTATCTGGATCAGGACGATGATGATAAAAGATATCTACGTAATCTAACCCCATCCGTTTGAGGCTTTGATCACAACTAGCAATGATCGATTTACGGGAACCCCATTCCCCATAAGGTCCTTCCCACATGTGATAACCTGCTTTGGTTGAAATGATCATTTCATCACGATACGTTTGAAAGTCTTCTTTAAAGATCCGACCAAAGTTTTTCTCTGCTGCTCCTGCTGGTCCACCATAGTTATTGGCTAAATCAAAATGTGTGATCCCCATATCAAAGGCGCCACGTAAAATTTCCCGTTGATTACTTATAGGATCATAATCACCAAAGTTTTGCCATAATCCTAAAGACAGCAAAGGCAATCTCAACCCAGATTTTCCAGTTTTTCGATACGTCATTTTTTCATATCGCTGCTGATTTGCTACATACATTTTTTATCCTCCTCTTAACCAAGTATACGCTTTCAAAAAATGTGACTCGTCACTTCTTTTTCCTAGTATGCGTACGTGTATTTCGTTTTTGATAACTATCGTTCTATGTGCATTATACGCTTATCGTTGGCGAATTACTAACAAAAATCCTCTTTAGCCTCAATCATCACCATGGATCATTTGGTAAATATCCCTAGGTAATCGGTGTTGATATCGAATTGTTTTTCGGTAAATTCTGGAAAGTATAAATCACTTGCCCATTGCCAAGCAGCTTTTTCTATATGTAAAAGTTCGTTTTCTGAAGGATTCTGAGGCCATTGTGCTACCCAGCAATTCTCTTTTCCTAAGACATCCAAGTCTAAAGTTCCATTCGTAAACCATGAAAGATTGGAATAATGAACCACCTGGGAAAAACCAGCTGCTTGAATGGCCTGACTAAACACTTGCGCATTTTCAGTCACTCTTGCTAGATTCATTTGAGGATTTTCACTATCGTTCACAACTACAGTAGAATAAGGTAAATTTAATTCTTTTAGATAGGCTAATAAATAGTAGGCTTCTTTTTCGGTGTCTTCTGCATAATTAAACCAAGCATAATGATAGACACTCACTTTCAACCCCGCCTGGATAGCATTCGCAACTTGTTCGGGGGCCAGTGGGTTCCTATAAGAATCCCCTTCTGTTAACTTAACTACTACACCTGTGATCCCATAGTTTTTCATTGTTTCATATGCTTCGACAGATAAATAACCATTATGTGAGGAAACATCAATAAAATCTTTTGGCGGTCTACTATTTTCAGAAGCAGAAATGCCTGACCCCGAATCCAACAAATTTACTCGATTATTACGTTGTTTTGCCACCACATTGTCTAGTAAATGCTGTTTGCTTTCAGTGATAATTGTTTGGGTGCTTTCTGATTTTTCATAAGTATGGACCACAAAAAATGTTGAAAATATTGAAAATACTGAAAATAAAAAAAGAACACTAAAAACCAATAAACGCCTTTTCTTCATCATAGGTACCTTCTTTCTTTTATTTGAGAGAGGTTTCTCAAATAAGTGTACCACTTAATCAACAGCGCTTACTTAAAAGTATTATTAGATTTTAATCGTTATTAAATCATCTAGCAATTTTAAGGGAATGACTGATTTTTACAGAACATCTTCCACTTACACGATTACTTATTCGTCTCCTCCAGACCATTTTTTCTTTGCCCGCTTAAAAAATAAAAATTGTTGATGAGACTTCTTGATCTTCTTATAACGTTTTTGTTGTTTTTTGTAAAATTGTTGATGATAATTTTCAGCAGGCCAAAAGGTTGTTGCTGGCTTGATCTGTGTGACGATTGGTTCCGCAAACTGATGCGAAGCGATCACTTGTTGCTTGGATTTTTCTGCTAGTATTTTTTGTTCTTCATTTTCTACAAAAATGATGGAGCGGTATTGATTCCCACGATCCTGAAACTGTCCAAAGGCATCTGTTGGATCGGTGACTTGCCAAAAAATCGCTAATAGTTCTTCATAGTTTATCATTCGCCGATCAAAAATAATCTCCACTGCTTCCACATGCCCAGTCGTGCCACTGCTAACTTGGTCATAGTTAGGATGTTCGACCTCCCCGCCAGTATATCCGGACAACACGGAAATAATCCCTTGCCGTGTTTCAAACGGTTCGACTAAGCACCAGAAACAGCCCCCGGCAAAGACGGCTTTTTCTTGATAGCGTTCATCGGTGATCTGGTGTTTCGCAAAGTCGTAAGACACTTGTCCCATCGGATCATGGGTGATCTTCAAATAAAAGTCCATCACGTCAGGCGTCAAATTCCCCCGAAGTGCTAGTGGTCGCAAAGAGACTTCAATCATTTCAAGGATTTCTTTTCTTTGTTTTCTTTCCCCTACTTGGTTTTTCGCTTGGATCAACAATGTCCGTTCCCATTCACGGGTATTAGGGTTTAAAATGAGATTGTATAATTCTGCTAGCTCTTGCTCCACCACTTTTCCCCTCACTTCTTGGTCAAATATGTAAATTCGTCCTGAATGTATCACGAAACTAGCGAAATTGCGAATAGACCGCTTAGAGGAGTCGTGGGAGAGAGTAGGCTACTCAAAAAAACTGAGACAGCCATTCTTTTGCCTGCTACAGGCAATCAAACGACTCTCTCAGTTTGTTCTATTTGATATGAATGTTTATTGGTAATACACTTCGTCTAAAAATAAACCATGTGCCGGCACGGTTTCTCCTGCCTGTTGTCTTACTTTATTCTCAAAAATATCATCAATCGCCGAAACAGGTAACTTTCCTGTACCGATTTCCAAGAGTGTACCCATCAAGATCCGAACCATCTTATACAAAAAGCCATTGCCCACAAAGGTAAAGTGCAACATGCCGCCTTCTTGTTCGATTGAGAGCTCATGGATCGTACGAACTGTTGATTTTTTTGATTTTTTCAAGGCAGAAAAACCGATAAAATCATGACTTCCCATTAGTTTTTGACAAGCTTCATTCATTTTTTCCAGGTCTAGTTCTTGCGGAAAATAGAAACTATGATTTCGTTCAAAAACAGTTGGAACGGGATTATTCCACACATAATAGCTATATTTTTTCCCTGTCGCATTGTATCGAGCATGAAAGCGTTCAGGCATTTCTTCCACTTTTTTGATCACGATATCTCTTGGTAGATAGCGGTTGAGAAAAGTTAGCATTTCATTACGACTCATTTGAGAAGTCGTTTTAAAGTTTGCCACTTGTCCTCTGGCATGTGTCCCAGAATCCGTGCGCCCCGATCCAATGATCTCAATTTTTTCTCCAGTCATCTGTGAGATGATTGCTTCGATTTTGCCTTGGATCGTTTTATCGTCATCTCCCAGACGTTGCCAGCCTGAGTAACGTTTCCCATCATATTCGATCGTTAATTTGATATTTCTCATGTCTTTCATTAGACTCCCCTACGATATACATTTGCACATCACGATGTGCGGTCAAGGTTTAGTCTGACACATTTGTCCTGTGGTTTCAATCAGTTTTACTAATTTCCAGCATTTAGTTAGGGCTACAGTCCGCTATGCCCTAATGTGTAAGATACTTAACCACACAATTGGTAAATAATTAAAGAAGAAACTGATCCGTTGACAAAAACCTAACTGATTCAAAACCGGCAATTGATTTAATCCGGGAATACGTGCTGCGCCATAAATTCCTGCAAAAACCAAGCTGGCAACTAGTAAAATAAAAAACGATTGAGTTAATTGTGCATCGCCCATTTTGCGATACAATAAGAAAACAAATAAAGGGAACAAAATAAATCCACCATACCCAATCCCTGAACCAAGATTGTGAATCCAAGTCGAAAAATTCCAAGAAGTTTCGTTCGTGTCCACACTAAATAACCCGGTAAAAATACAATCTGTAACACCATATAGACCGATGGCAGCTGTCACTAATAAAGCAAGTGGTTTTGAAGTAGTAACAAAAGCTTGATATAACGCTGGCATTGCCAAAACATACAAGCAGCCAGATATGACCGACCAAATCAAAAATGCTTTTCGTACGGGACTACCAACATCCCCAAAAAGACTGATCACAGCAGTCATTTGATTAAGTTTAGGATAAAAAATCCCTAAAACATACGGCGTCAGAAAATCACTTACTACTCCTGACAATAAAAAATAAAATCCATACTTACGTAAAAAATCCATCCTGCATCCTCTTTTCACCAACCAGAAAAAAGAAAGTTTCATGCTCGCTTTCTTTCAACATTCTGGACATCATCTAGAAAAATTGTACCGAATTATACTAATTTAAACAAGCTTCAAGACATCCGGTACCTTGGATTTACTTGATGAGGGTAATGAGCACTTTCCTCTGAACCACAGTAGCTGATTTTATACGATCATTCCATTTTTTTCACGATATTCTTTTGGTGACTTGCCGACGATTTTTTTGAACAACTTTGAAAAATAGGTGGTGTTGTTGTAGCCGATCTCACTAGAAATTTCATTGATATTTTGATTGCTATGCAGCAGCAACCATTTCGCTTGTTCCATTCTGAGATGATTTAAATAAGTTGAAAAACTTTTTTTCGTTTCTTTTTTGAATAATTGCCCCAAATACATCACATTCAAATGCAGGCTTTCTGAAACTTCTTTCAAGGTTAAAGGTTCTCGGTAGTGTTCGTGTAAGATCGTCATCACTCGTTCGACATTCTCGCTATATCGGACTTGTTTTTGCTGTTCCTTGATCAAAGATAGTAAGAGTTGATGCAGTTCTTGGACTGTTTTTGCTTGATTGATCTGTTGAATCCCTTTTAAATATTCATCGTCTTCTAGCCGAATCAATTCCCGGTGGATATCCATAAACAACAAAAAACTAAAATGACGGATATCATCCGGTGTCATTACAGCAGTTTGAAATTGGTCAAAAAATTGAGTGATCATTTGTTGGGCACTAGCCAATTGCCCGCTTTTCAACACACGATTAAACGAAGAAAAATCAATTGCCTGTTCTTTTGCTGCTTCTTGTTCGGCAAAAAAGATATGTTGGTCTTTTTCACCGTAGAATTGATGCAGTTGTAAATTATCTTTGGCATGTTGATAACTCTCAGGGATCTTATCAGGATCTGCTGTTTCATCTCCAATACTGATCAACCAGTTTTCTTCCATACTCTTCTCTTGAATGAAGCGGCAAAATGCAGAAACTGACGCTTCTTCCAGCAACAAAGTAAAGCGTTCCATGTCTCCAAAGTTTCGTTGATAATAAAAAAGTTCTTGGTGGTTTTTCAGCCACTGATTCACTGATTTCCCGACGGATCTAGACACTTGAGCGAGTAAAACTCTTCGTTGTTTCCCTCCGATTTTGTCTAAAATCTCTTCTTCACTCACTTCATCTAATTCTTCATTGAGCCACTGACTAAAAAGGACTTCTTGATAGATTTCTTGCTGGTTTTTCTGTTCAATTTGATGATCTAATTGCTGCTTCACTTTGGTTAAACTAGCAATCAGTTCGGTTTTATTAACTGGCTTCATCAAGTAATTGATGGCCCCTAATTGCATCCCACTTTTTAAATAATCAAATTCCTGATAACCAGAAAGAATCATAAATTCAAACGCATGATGTTCCTTTTGAGCCGCCTCGATAAATTCTAAACCATTCATTTCGGGCATCGTGACATCTGTTATAACTAAATCAATGGATTGATTTTCTAAAACAGACAATCCTTGCATCGCGTTTTCTGCCGTTGCGACTACCTGAAATCCCAAACTTGCCCAATCAACAATTTTTTGCAACCCTGCCAAGATCATATATTCATCGTCGACTAATAACACTCGGTACATGTTCCTACCCCTTTTCTTTAAATGTAATAGTGACAGACAATCCTCCTTCTTGATTGGTACTTAGCTTCATCTGATAACTATGTCCAAAACTAGCACGCAAACGTTCATTCACATTTTGCAATCCAATCGATTGGTACAATTCGACTTTAGGATGCGCCAATCTTGATTCGATCTCTGCCAAGCGTTCCGGTGTGATCCCTTTGCCGTTATCCTTCACAATAATCTGGACTCGCTGCCCTTCACGAAACACTTTCACGCTTAAGGCATTATCAAAACGTGTAAAATCGACCCCATGTTTAAAATAATTTTCGATCAATGGTTGAATCACAAACTTCGGTACTTCGATACTTGCTAATGATGGATCAATGGAAAAATGATAGGCGATCCGGTTGGGGTAACGCATCTGATATAAATAGACATATTTTTCGCAAAAGTCCAGTTCTTCCTTTAAACTGATCGTCTTTTCTTGATTAGTATTGTTTCGCAACAAGGCCGAAAAAGCATACACCACATCTGCCAATTCTTCGCTGCCTTCACTTAATGCATACATCCGAATATACTCTAACGTGTTATAGAGAAAATGAGGGTTGATTTGTGCTTGTAATGCACGCATGTGGGCATCTTGCTGTTTGATTTCCAATTTATAGATATCTTCAACATATTGGTTGATGCTATCCAACATCTCATTGATCCCTATAGAAAGGTCTTTTAATTCATATTCCGTTTGGGTCGTATCGATCCGCGTCTCCAAATTCCCTTTGGCCGTTTCATTCATTGCATCCATCACGAGATCTACTTGTTGCGAATAGCGCTTGAAGGTTTGGTATAAAAAGAATAACAGACTGACATCTAATAGAAATACACCGAAAATCAATGGTGCTAAATCTTGGATAACCGCTCGTCTAACCATCGAACGATCTAAAGTAGCCAATATCCGGTAATCATCGGGTAATTGTTGGTACTGGATGAAATTATTTTTTTCAAGGTTTATCAGTGGCAAAGTGGAATTTTCTTGAAGGCTGGTTGTAATCAATTGTTCTTGGGTTGCTAGTTTATCCTTTGTCATTCCTTGATCATGGAATGTGTATAAACGGTTGGTGGTACCAGAGATCATATACAATGATAAGCCGCTAAAGGTATTCAAACTCTTTAATGCCGCATCCAATTCCGCTTTTTCAAAACCGACGAACATGCTCCCGACTTCGCTTCCACCTTGCGTGATCGACATTTTGATATAAAAAGCATCTGTCAATTTAGGCGTACCACTTTTAATCACCCCACCTTTATTTGCTCTAGAAGATTCCAGATACTCAGGCAATTGACTGAAAACAACATAGACGGAGCTGACTTCCTCATAGCTGACATAAATATCTCTCATTAGATAAGGAAAAGAGACAAAATCGGTCGTTTTTTGTTGTTGATCATAAGCGTACATCAAATATTCATTGATCGGTTTTGTCAGATAAGTAGTCGCATTCTCGATTTTATCAGAGTTCCCCAACAATTGGTCTTTAATGATTTTACTTAGTGTCGTTTTATCGTTCAGTGTACGACTGGTACTTTGTAACGCCTCACTTGTCGTTCGCTTGGCTTGCTCTTGCGTTTGTACCCACGTATGAACACTGATGATAGCAGTCGCCACCGTTGTTAATAAAATCAGGACGAGCGCATATTTTCGGAAAAGACGATTCAGAAGTGTTCCTTGTGAAAATAAAATACGCCATTTATTCATAGCTTTCTAACTGCATATCCAGTTTTTCCCGCCATTGTTTGGTTACCAGCCCATTCCAAACAGTCAATAAGCCAATCACACCAAAGAGAATCAGTCCTTTATAATTCCAAGTTAGCCAAAAAATAATGCCTCCGCCAATCAACAATTTCAAAAAGGTCGAAAAACTGGAAAAGCCTGAAACAAAACTTAACTTAAGTAGGTTAGGAATCGAAATTTCGTATTCACTATCTAAAATCAAGCTATACTGATAAGTGGAGTAAATATAAAGTAAACTAAAAATCAGGATAAAATCAGTAATCAAAAAAAGAATGCCTTGAATTTGAACCGATAAGTATAAATTATAGCCAAGCAAAAATGTCCCCGCTAAAAATAAACCAAACAACACATTCCCACGGACAAATGTTTGTTTAAATGTTTCCCACCCTCGCTTAAACGTAATCTCTTTATATTCAAAACCATAAAGATAAAACAATTCGTTGACTGTTTTATAAGCAGGTCCAATCCCTAATACGATGGCTCCCATCAGTGTATAGATCCAAAAATAAAAAGTTAATTTCATGACCACCCACACTCTGATAAATAATGTTTCTAGTGCTTTACCTAACATGCGATTCCCTCCATAAAAAACATTGTATTCCCTTTCATTATACAAGAGTAGTAAAAAAGTAAAAGAACCAGTTTGATAAAAAACCTAATGAACTTTTAGCTACTTGGTTGCTTTTCTTTCATTTCTTCGGACACTAATCAAAAAGCAGAACTCTCCAAAAATTCGACATGCAAATTTCGGAAAAAGTTCTGCTTCTTTCAAGAAACTGATTCAGTTCCTTGAATTATTTACTTTCCTTACGAAATGCATCATATTGTTTTTGCATTTCTGTTAATACTTTGTCATAACCTGCTCTGTTCAAAGCATCTTTTAGTTTTGGTAATGTTTCATCAGGATCAACTGTCCCAGTATTTAATCCATCTAGGTATTGATTCATGACATTTGAGATATTACTTAGTTCTGTTTTTACGCTATCTGTATTGAAACTAAAGCCTAAGATTGGAGAAGTTTTTGCTTCTTCAATTGATTTATCTCTTTCAGCGATCATTTCGTCTGTGATCGTATCTTGTGTGTATAAGATTTCATTGTTACCGGTATTCCAAGCAGACATGTGCATGTTTGGTTGGTACCCATCTAATAATTTGATCTTGTCATCGCCATCTTTTTTCCATGCTTCGCCTTCGATACCCCAAACTAAACCATTCAATAATTCTGGATCGCTATTTAATAAACCTAAAAATTCAACTGATTTTTCTTTGTTTTTAGAGGTATTTGATACGACAAAGTTGGCCATTTGTGCTTGTCCAGTTGACTTCAATGGAACAGTGATTGCTTTTGAAACCAATTCTTGTTTCGCTGCATTAGTCAAGATCGTATCGCCATAATCGTATGGTCCTTGCGTTTCGCCACGCATTAACCAAGTATTTCCTTCAAGTGGGTAATCTTTATTACTAGTAGCAGCATCGCTAGGAATCAATCCTTGTTTATACCAGCTGTGCATCGTACGTAATAATTCGATAAACGTTTTGTTATCGTATTGATTGATGATCTTAGTGTCATCGCCGTTCAAATCAACCGCAAATGGTAATGTATTCCCTAATGGATAATCGAAATCTCCTTGGACCTTAAATCCTTGTCCAATCGCAAAAGCAGCTGTATTTGGATCTTTTTTATGGAATTCTTGTAACACTTTTTCCGCATCCTGATAAGATTCGATTCCATCAATCGATAAATTGTATTTGTCTAATAACGGCTTGTTGAAAGTCAACACTTGTTGGGCAAACACGTTGCCATTTACTGGAAAGGCATACAATTTTCCGTTAACTAAATTCCCTTTGATATACGCTTCATCTAAAGAATCATACGCTTCTTTTGCATATTTTGGTGCTAATTCTGTCAAATCAGTAAATGCACCCTTTTGCGCATTTGATACATAGTTGTTGGCAAAGGCAATATCGTAGTTTTCACCAGAAGAGATAATGACATTCATTTTCTTCTCGTAATCGCCCCAACCGATGTAGTTGATGTTAACTTTAACTCCGATTTTATCTTCGATCCGTTTATTTGCAATATCCATCAACTGATCGAAATTCTCTGGTTTATCACCGATTTGATACATTTGAAGGGTTGTTGAATCACTTGCTTCAGCTTTTTCTTTTGTCCCCGATCCGCAGGCTGCCAATGTTCCAACCATCATTGCAGAAACGCCAGTAAAGGCTAATTTCTTCCATAACTTCATTTTTCTTCCTCCTAAATTGTTTTATATTTTTATTGCATTACTCTTTTACTCCACCAATCGTTAATCCTTTAACAAAATGTTTCTGGAAGAATGGGTAGCTGATCGCAATCGGTAAAGTAGAAATCACGACGATCGCCATTCGAGCTGATTCTCCCGGAACAGAAGCAAGTCCGCCTGTCAATTGACTGCCCGCTCCTGAATTTTGTGTCAAATATTGAATATTGCTTTGGATCTTCATCAATAAATATTGCAAAGGAACCAGTTTATCATCTTGAATATAAAGCAACGCATTAAACCAATCATTCCAATACCCTAAGGCAGCAAACAAACTGATCGTTGCAATCCCTGGAATTGCTAGTGGTAAAACAATTTGCACAAAGATTCGCAGCTCACTAGCTCCATCAATTCTTGCAGATTCAATGATCGAATCTGAAACCGAGCGTTTGAAGAACGTTCGCATCACGATGATATTGAACGGACTGACCGCCATTGGCAAAATCAATGCCCAGATCGTATCTTTTAACTGCAAGAGATTTGTCATTACTAAATAGTTCGCAACCATCCCTGGTGAGAACAACATCGTGATCAAACAAAATACGGTAAAGAAGCGCCGAAATGGGAAGTTTGATCTTGAAATCGCATAAGCGTATAAAGAAGTCGCTGTACTATTGATCAAAGTCCCTAGAACAGTGACAAGGATCGTCACAAATAAAGCTTGGAAAATCTTGTCTTGCATTTGACCGAATAAGTAAGTATACCCAAATGTACTAAATTCTTTTGGCCAAAAACTGTAGCCATATTGTGTCAAAGCGGATTCTTTCGTAAAAGAAATCGCAATCACGAATAGAAACGGTAAGATGCAAGAAAGAGCAAACAATGCGATCAACAAGTTAGAGAAAAAATTGGTTGTTTTGTTAAATGAACGAATCTGTACTCGTTCGACTTTCTTTTTTTTCATTTCTTTCTCCTCCCTAGAACAATGCTGATTCGCTGTCGAAACGACGAGCAATCGTATTTGTGATCATCAATAGAACAAACCCGACAACGGATTGATACAATCCCGCTGCAGCTGTCATTCCAAAGTCACCAGTAGAGGTCAAGCCATTATAAATGTAAGTATCTAATACTTGTGTGACATCATAAAGTGCCCCGGAATTTCTCGGGATATTGTAGAATAAACCAAAGTCTGCTCGGAAAATATTCCCGACAGCTAGAATCGTTAAGATCGTCATCAACGGAATCAATTGTGGAATCGTCACATGTTTGATTTGTTGCCATTTGCTGGCACCATCCACCATCGCTGCTTCATAATAAGTAGGATCGATCCCCATAACAGAAGCAAAATAAATGATACTGTTATAGCCAATCCCTTTCCACGTGCCGATAAAGACAAGAATAAACGGCCAATACTTCGGTTCGTTATACCAGTTGATCGCTTCTCCACCATGCCCAGTGATCCACTGATTAAAGATTCCTTTGTCAGGACTCAAGAAGGCATAAACAAAATACCCAATGATGACCCATGATAGAAAGTAAGGAAGTAACGACATTGTTTGGTAAACTTTTACCAGTCGTTTATTCCGTAATTCACTCATAATGATGGCAAAAACAACGGAAATCAATAAATTCAAAAGAATAAAAGTAACATTATATAAAATGGTGTTTTTAGTGATCAAGAAAGCTTGATCAGAAGTAAATAAGAAGCGGAAATTTTCCCAACCAACCCAAGGGCTTTCTCTTAAACTAGCTAAAAACCCGTCAGCAGAAATATGGAAGTTTTTAAATGCTACTACGTTTGCTAATACTGGGATATAAAAGAAAAAAATCATCCATAGCATCCCCGGCACAGCCATCAGTACTAAAGCTTTGTAGCGCCATAGATTAGCAAAAAAATGATTTAACCCCTTTCTTTTTTTCATCGTAAAACTCCTTTCGTGTCATTCACAAGCCAATTATAGCGCTTACAACAAAAGGAATAAATAAACAAATTATAGATAAAATGATACAAAATATAGATAACAAAATTAGGCAGAGGTTCAATTTTAGCGATCAATTTTTTCAAAAAATCGTTGGCTAATGGCAGTAATTTCTAAATAAACACGGATGAAATGAGCATAAAAAAGGGTGTTAGGTATAGATAAAGAAGTCGAACATGCAGAAAAATCAGCCGCTCATTAGAATGAAAATCACTGATATTCTAGTAGGTACTTAAGTTGCTACTGTACAAGTTATATTCGTTTTGAGATAGACAATACTCACGATTAGTTGAACAGGAGTTTTGAACAGACGATCAATCCTATACTGCTTCTATTCACTCTTTTGTTAACAGCAACTATATTGCTTTATATAAACTAAAGCGATGTGGCTGTAATAAGAAAAGACACCTTGAACTCCTTTAGAATGAATTGGGCGAACCAATTCATCGAAGGATTCAAGATGTCTTATACTCAGCTTATCGAAGATACCCTAACTATCATTTTATCATTTGACAATGAGCCTAAAAACAGGCTAGCTGGCTTTTGTTTCTTCTTGTATTTTGTTTGATTACATTTCCTTTCCCTCTAACTGCTTGACTTCTTCAGCTGTCATTGGTCGATACTCACCGAGTGCTAAGTCTTCTGGGAGCAGGAAGTTCCCCATTCGGATTCTTTTAAGATAAGTGACTTCTTTTCCTACGGCTTTGACCATCCGTTTGACTTGATGGAATTTTCCTTCATGCAGGATCAAGCGAATCACCGATGTTTCATCTTCCGAATTGACTGAAACAATCGATAACTGAGCAGGTCTGGTTTCTTCGCCACCATCAATCGTCAATCCTTGACTAAATGCCTGTACATCGGCTTCGGTCATGATACCGTTAACTTCAGCGAAGTACTCTTTTTCGACGTGTTTCTTTGGGGATAGTAAACGGTGCGCCAAGCCGCCATCATTTGTCACAACCAATAACCCTTCTGTATCTTTATCTAAACGCCCGACTGGAAAAAGGTCTTCTCGATAAGAAGTATCGTCGAATAGATCAAGCACTGTTTGATCGTAGTTGTCTTGAGTGGCTGAAATTACTCCAGCTGGTTTATTGAGGATATAATAAAAATCTTTTTGGTAAATGAACTGTTCGCCTTCATAAGTCACTTGATCCTTCCATTCATCTACTTGGAATTTGTCACTTTTAATGGTTTGATCGTTCACTTTGATGTGCCCTTTTTTGATTAGTGCCTTGACTTCTTTGCGACTGCCTAATCCGACATCCGCTAAAAATTTGTCTAATCGCATGCTTTTCCTCCATTTGATTGAAAAAAGAAGTTAAGGGATAATAGGGAACATTATTCCTAACTTCTTTTTTCAAATTTTATTTACTACTTGATCCTTAATCGATGGCGTAATCGAACCATACTTGGCCCTAAAAGACGTTCTGCTAATCGAATTTTTAACGCTAAGTATGCGTACACCGTACCGCCAACACCAGCTACAAATAAAATCAAGAACAATGACTGAATTTTACTATCTTGATTGAGGAATAAACCGAAAACAGACTTCGTGACCCCAGCTGCTATCAGCATGATCAGTGTCAAAATAAAAATCAATAGTGTTCTCCGCCAAACAAAACTTGGTTTGAAACGTGCCACTTGACGCATCTTTTTTAAAATCAGCGTGCAAGAAACAGCAAAACCGATCATCGTCGCAAATAGTGGACCATAGACTTCAAACAGACGGATCGCTGGATATTGCAAGATCACCTTCACGACAAAACCGATTGCAAGATAACGGATCGCTGCGGCATTTTCAAACATCCCTTGAAGCATATTGGAAACTAACATATATAGACCAAGGAACAGCCCCACAAAACTGGCTTGGATCAACACGTGACTTCCTAGTTTATCAGGTGCATAAAACAACGTATTTAAAGGATAGGCTAGCAGGATCACGCCAAAGGTAGCAGGAAACATAAAGAACGAAAACAATTGTAAATTGCCACTTGTCAGTTTCGCTAAACCACGGTGATCTTTGATCGTCACTGCTTCGGTGATCAACGGCAACCCAGTAGAAGCGATGGAAGTAGCAAGCGCAATCACGACCATCGTCAATTTATCTGGGTTTGCACTGAAAATTGAAAAGAGATCCAATAACTGATCTTTGGAATATTCAGTCGTTGCTGACATGATTTTAATAAAGGTGAACTGATCCACCAATTTAAAGATCGTCACTCCTGACCCAACAATAATAAACGGAATCGCTTCTTTGATCGTATCTAGTAACAATTCTTTTGTCGCTACGTTGACTTGGTTATGACTATACTGGACACGTGCCGCTGAATACGCCTGTTGTTTTTTCAAAAAATACAACAAAACCAAAATACTTGATAACATTCCGATAAATGCAGCAAAAGTCGACTGAGTAACTGCTGTGACATAATCGCCTTTCATGACTTTCATAATAATAAAGGTCGCAAGCAACATGTAAAAGATCCGTGCGACTTGTTCCACGATTTGGGAAAGTGCATACGGCATCATTTCTTGGTTTCCTTGGAAATACCCTCGTATAACACTCATACAAGGAAAAACAAGTACCGCAATACTGAGTGATCGCATCGTTGGAATCAATTCTGCTCCGCCACCAGAAGCATGTGCGAGCCAAGGCGAAGCCACATACATAAATAATGAAAATAAGAGTCCTAGTACACCCATCATCTGTAATGCTCGAATAAATAAACGCCGAGAAGTCCCATATTCATTTAATGAATTGTAGCGAGCGGTTTGCTTGGCGATCGCCGCCGGAATCCCAGCTGTCGAAATCAATAGGAACAAAGCATAAATATTGTAGCCCATATTGAATAATCCATTAGCAGCTTTCGCATTCTCCCCCATCCAAGCGTACCAAGGGATAATGTAGATAGCCCCGAGTAACCGGGATATGATATTACTAGCTGTCATCCAAGCAGAGCCACGAGCCATTTTTTCTTGAGGTGTTAAATTTTCCATTGCTGGTTTTCGTTGATTAGTCATCGATCAGATTCCAACTTTCTTCAAAACATTACTAACAGTTTAATAGTAAAAAGGAAAACTGGCAATCTTTTTTGTGTGATTTTTCTGTAAATTCAACATTTTTAAGATAACGTTTTCTTTCTAGTTATCATAAAGTTTCTCCTCAATAATGTTCGTTATTATTTAACATTTATAATTACTAACGAGTTGTTTTTTTCTTATGCTATACTAGTTCTATAATTAGCGAACGGAGGATGCGCTTATGCTGAAAGAATTGAAAAAAACACCGATCATTTTACTAGGTGTCGTTTTTATTGCCATTGGTTTGAATTGGTTTTTACTGCCACATGACATTGCTTCAGCAGGAGTCGGAGCGATCGGACATTTAGTTGAGACCGCCTTTTTGATTCCACGATCCATCACGGTTTGGTCAGTGAATGTCATCATGCTGCTATTAGCTATACTCTTATTAGGAAAAATGATCTTCATTAAAGCAGTATTTGGTAGTTTGCTCTTTCCACTTGTGTTAGATGTGATTCCTAAAACACCGATTTTTTATTCTCATCTTCTTTCGTTGATCATGGGAAGTCTACTTTTTAGTACGGGTGTCTATACGCTTTATACAGTTGGTGCATCAAACGGTGGCGTGACAATCCCACCAATCATCCTCCAAAAGTTCTTCCGTATCCCGGTTTCTAAAGGATTACTCTTAACGAATCTAATCATTGTTTGGTTGAATTATCTTGTGTTTGGATTGAGGGAAACCCTCTATGTCTTATTTTCTATCGTTTTAAGTTCACTATTCTTAAAGCTATTGGGACGGATCTATCCGATCACAAATGATCTAGAGGCGTGATGCTCTCACTGTTGATTCAAGAATTACGTGCAAAAAAATCAAGAACTGTTCTGTTGGAACAATGTGTTATGCATTCGTTTCAGATAGGTCAGTAATGCTAGGCAAGTAACAAGCAATTTTTATATAAAAAAGAGAAAAAGCTCAACACGTTCGGTCGTTTTGAGTTTTTTTCTCTTTCCTATTCTCTTTTTAGATAGCTGATTCCCTTTTTAGCAACTCTTTTGAAGTATGCTATAATAAATCAGAACCCAATGAATAATAAAGTGAGGGATGATTCAATGAGCTTCTCTTTAGAAGATATCCGTAAATTATTGATCAAAGAAAATTTATTAAAAGAATTTGTTTCTGTTCAAGGTTGGCATTTAGATGCTCCTGAGCAATTTGTATTCAAAAAGTTAAGTTATGACTCACGCCAAGTAGATCATGAGACGCTGTTTTTTTGTAAAGGTCTGAATTTCAAAGAAGAGTATTTAACAAGTGCGATCTCGAATGGTTTGAGCTACTACGTTGCTGAACAGCCTTACGAAAATACAGCAACTGGTATCATCGTGACTGATATTCGCAAAGCGATGGCGATCCTTTCCATGGCTTTTTATCAGTATCCCCAAAACCAATTGCAAGTGATCGGCTACACTGGAACTAAGGGAAAAACAACGGCAGCTTATTTTACCAAAGCCATTTTAGATCATGCGACAAACAATAAAACAGCGTTGCTTTCAACAATGAACACGACTTTAGATGGACAAACTTTTTTTAAATCCCATTTAACAACGCCTGAATCATTAGACTTGTATCGCATGATGGCGGAAGCGGTAAAAAATGGCATGACACATTTAGTGATGGAAGTATCCTCACAAGCTTACAAAACGCAACGGGTATATGGTTTAACGCTAGATGTAGGAATCTTCCTGAACATCTCTCCTGATCATATCAGCCCCATTGAACATCCAACTTTTGATGATTATTTCTATTGCAAACGTCAATTGATTTTAAATTCTAAAACTGTGATTTTAGATCATGAAAGTGATCATTTCGATCTTTTACAGGAAACGGCTGAGTTAGCAAACGTCCCTTACATCACTTATGGACGTTCTGCCGAATCTGATTATGAAGTAAAAAGTTTAACTTCAGGGAACCATGCCTTTCATTTGATCAAACACAACGGAAAACTTGATATCGAAGCAGACTATGAGATCCAATTAGCCGGTGATTTCAACCAAGAAAATGCAACAAGTGCTATCATTGCGGCTGCGTTGACTGGCGCCTCCATCGAGGATGCCCAAAAAGGACTCAAAGCAGCACGTGTGCCTGGACGGATGGATCAGTTGATCCAAAAAAATGGTAGTCATGTTTATGTCGATTATGCACATAATTATCTCAGTTTAAAAACATTATTAGAATTTGCCAAAAAAGAACATCCGAAGGGTCGGGTCATCGTTGTTCTAGGTAGCCCCGGAAACAAAGCAGTTTCTCGCCGTCAGGATTTCGGAAAAGTATTATCAGAAACGGCTGACGTCGTCTTTTTAACAGCGGATGATCCAGCGTTTGAAGATCCGCAAAAAATCGCTGAAGAAATCAATGCAGCTATCACTAATGCTGAACTTGAGGTTCATTATGAAATGGATCGCCCAGAAGCGATCAGACAAGCATTAGCGATCAGCAATCCCGAAGATTCCGTTGTAGTCGCTGGAAAAGGAGTCGATCCTTATCAAAAAATCAATGGGATAGATGTTCCTTATAAAGGCGATTATGAAGTCGTCAAAGAACTGATTGAAGACTGAGTATTTCAATGAATACCACTTGTTTACAATAAAAAATACGAGATGCGAAACGTATTAAAGCGACCTCCAAAAATTAGATTTTTTGGAGGTCGCTTCATATTTATCGTAGTTTTCTATCTTTGTTTTTATTGAATTAATTGAAGCAAATCACATGGCTTTATTCCGCAGCTAATTCGGCTGCTTTTTCTCTTTCTTCAGTCAACAGTTTATTGTCATAGTATTTGATGAATGGTAACCAAATGAAGAACGCTAAAATTGCACATAATACTGCTAAAACAGCCGCCTTCCAGTCTCCCCCACTACCGACAAATGCGCCCACACCAACTGGCGAAGGCCAAGGCATTTGCGCCAGCATTGGCTTAACGATCTCGAAGCGAATGGCAAAATAAGCTAGTGAAGCCGATGCCATCGGTGCTAGGAAAAATGGAACAGCCAGATACGGATTATAAACAATTGGCATCCCAAAAATAATTGGCTCATTGATATTAAAGATACCTGGAACTAGAGAAGCTTTCCCTAGTACTTTTAATTGATCGGATTTAGCCAAAAAGGCAATGAAGAAGATCAATCCTAATGTGGCCCCTGATCCTCCTACTGTTACATAGGAATTATTAAATTCGCCAGCAAGCGGGAAATTCGCTCCCTGTGCATTTGCTGCCATGTTCGCTAATACGATTGGTGTCAAGAAAGAAGTAATGATATTGGCGCCGTGGATACCCACGATCCATAGTGCATGGATCAAGAAATAGATCACCATGATCCCTAACCATGTGTTCGTTAATTGCGTAACAAATCCGAATGGGATCGCAATCATTTTGAAGATATCTGTTCCTAATACAACCAACAGACCATTAACAAGCATCACGACGAAGCCAATCACAAATGTAGGGATCAAAGCTGTAAAGGAACGAGAAACACCTGGAGGTACTACATCAGGCATCTTGATGACCCAATTCCGTTTGACACAGATGCAATATAATTCAACAGCTATATATGACATGATGATTGCTGTAAAGATACCGGAAGTGCCTAGCCGCTCGACAAATGAGCCCATCCGAATCCCGTTCACGACAGTTTCCGTATCTGAGATACTAGCAATCAAGCTTACTTTCCCATCGGATAACACTAATTCCGGAATACACATGAAGAAAGCAAATACCGCAAGCAGTGAACCAGTTAAAGGATTGACATTCAACCCTTGTTCATCTCGTTCGATTGAAGTCAGTTCATAAGCAAAAACAATAGCAAAATAAATGGATAAAATCCCCATGGTCATCGTGTTGATGATCATGTACAAATCACTGACTTTAAAAAATGTAGCGTTGAAAAACCCTTCAAGAAATGGAAATGGTAAAGGTAAGATATTCAAAACCAAAAACATCGACCCGACAATCGTAAATGGAATCGAAGCCATCCCTGCTGCCATTACCGCCCGAACGATTTTCATTTGTGCAATTTTCCCCATCGGTCCCATCAAATACTTTTCCAAAAATTTAAACATTAGTTACTCCCCTTCCCTAATTGTGAACTCTTTTCATATTGTTTAACACGTTGATATTGACGGTCTTGATTACGTTCAATTTTTTCTAAGCGGAACCAGCAAAAGCCACAAATAAAGATACCGCTTACAAATAATGCGAGTAAAAATAGCTTGGTGCTATGATCATTAGCCATAAATGGAAAAAATGAGCGATACCATGGGGTAAGTAGTAAGCCACTGATTCCTACGTTCATCATTCCTTGAATCTTAAAATAATTGCTCGTCCAAGGTGCTCGGTTCGTGTGCGTACGATAAAGTATGACTTGTTCACCGATAGCAGGAACGATCAAACCCAGCAAGCTAAGCGGCAGTAGCCAGGCACTGCTTCTTGCGATTAATAGTAGTACTAGCCAATTAAGATTGATGAAAAAGAAAAAGGCTGTCAAATAACGAATCACAAGATAACGATTGAAGTACATGATTTTCAAACTAAATTGTTTCTTTTCTAAAGCTAATTGTTGCTTCTTAGTTTCATCCACCTTAATCTCCTCTTTCAAGCTTTTTGTTGATACAAATAACTCATTTCATTTGCAACTTCTAAAAGGGTCATTGTTGTCATTAAATGATCTTGGGCATGGACCATGATGATCTCCATCTCGATTTTTTGCCCACTTGCATATTCTTTTAGCAAGTTTGTCTGGGCTTTATGCGCTTCTAAAATAGCTTCATTTGCTTTATCTAATTGTTGACTCGCTTCCGCTTTTTCTCCTTGCCGTAGAAGTTTGAAGGCTTCATGAATCAATGTTCGGGCATTTCCACTATGCAAAATAATATCAAAAGCGATGACTTGTAATTCTTCACTCGTCATATTTCCAGTCACACGTATTCCTCCTTATTCAATCACCTCGTCAAAATGATTGCTAAAATTTTCAAACGTTGGTTCAATTAAAATTTGTTGTTGCAAATCTGTGCGATCAATTAATTGCACAATTGCTTTTGTCACTATAGTAATTTCTTCGTTTTCAATAAAAGATGGTGACACGAGAAAAACAAATTTGATCTGTTGGTAATCATCCCAAAACATCCCCTCCGGAATCACTGCGACTGCAATTTTTGTCGTGACCCCTACTGGAATAGCTGGATGTGGGACTGCAACGGTTTCACTGAAGACAATCTGTCCCATTTTCTCTCGCTTGCTGATTTGTGCCATCATTTCAAGGGTATAATCTTTTACTTCGTCTTTTTCTAAAAGCGAGAGTAGGTCTAAAATCACCGTCTCTTTAGTTGGTCTTTCAGAATAGACTTTGTACCATCTTTCAGAAAGCTGGCCATGATAATCCTGTCTTTTTTTCGGAGAATCTGTGCAAATAGTTTTTATTCTTTTTGACGGACAAGGTTGTAAGTCCGCAATCGTCTGTCGAATTTTTTGGCTATCTAGTGGATTCAAAAAGACACTCACATGTAATACGGGGATCTTAAAAATCATCGTTGATAAATCGATTGATGAAATAATCATATCTACGCCCATCAAAGTCATTTCATTGATCTCGTAATAACCTTTGACATTAGTCACTAATAGCATTTCGCCAAACTCAGCAAGCACACGATTCTTCAACAATTGCGCACTTCCATAACCAGTTGCACAAATGATCAATACCCGTATTTTTTTCGCTGTTCTGACTTTTTCTAAAGCTGCCATGATGTGTAAGGTAAGATACGCCCATTCATCTTCATTGATCGTGAATTGTCGTAACATAGGCATTTGACTAAATATTCTTTTCGTCTGTTCAAAGGCGACCATATTTTCTTTTTTTATATCCTCAGTCAACGGATTCTCTAAAGTAATCCCTTGCCGTAGACGAACCACCATTGGCGTCAAATGATTAAGCAGACCATTTTTTAATTGTTGATCCTCAATCAGTGAATCGCCAAAAAAGTCGGCAAGCTGCTCAATCACTCTTGCTAATTCCTCGTAAAGCAGCTCATCATTTATTTTTTCGATGGGATTAGACTTAGCAACCAAATGCAACGTCAGATAATGAATTTCCGCTTCTGGAAAAGGTACTTTTGTCACACGATTCATTCGTTGAACGATCTTTTTTGCTACTTGATATTCACGGCGATCCACTAACTCTTCACTAAAATCTAAAGCTTCAATGGGGAATCCTTCGTTGATTCGCTTGATCGTTAAGGCTAGGTGTAATGCTAGATTTTGCATGATAAAATCAGAAACTTTTAAATTTGCTTCTCGGATCTCATCTAAAATAATGATTAAAACCTCTTCAAAATTGAATTCATTGAAAAAGTGACTGTTCACTAAATAATCTTTTAAAGAGTTTGCTGCTTGATCACCAAAAAACGTGTCCATAATAAAATGGCGCTTGTTTTGCTCTGATCCTTCGATCCACATTCCTTGTCGTGGTTTAGAACAAATTTTTAACGCATAGGGCTCAATTTTTGCCTTTATCTCATTTAGATCATTGGATAAACTAGAACGGCTGATAAAGAGTTCCGACTCTAATTCATCCATAAAAATGGCTTCATCTTCTAGCAATAACTTATTTAACAGATATTTTTGACGATCTTCAGTTTCAAAAAATTCCATTTCAGACATGCCTTGATCAGCTGCGATATTTTGATGTTTTAAAAAAAATGCAAATGCCAAAGGCTTTAAGATCGCCAACTGATATCCTTGTCCTTGTTTGGCAATAATTTTTGCTCCGTTTTTTTCAATTTTCTCTTTGACATCAACCATGTATTTACGGATTGTTCGATCAGATAAAGACAATTCAGAAGAAAGCTCATGACTAGTGATATATTTTTTTTGGTAGTTGATCAATAGCCCTAACAATGCTTTTTCGATCTGTTTCATCTTTATCCACTCCTAGTTAGATATTTTCTTCAATCAATTCCGCTAATTTCTGAATACCTGTGGGAATCGGAACATACGCTTGAAAGGGGATACTAACCACAGGTTTATCAACCGTTTTTCCTAGTTTAACAAACTTATCTAAAAACATCGTGGTTTGAGGACTAATGAGAAATAAATCAAAGTCGCTTGACTTGATCATTTTATCGCCTTCTGTCGCAGATACCGCATCGACTTCGATTTCTTCCCCCTTTTGTTTGAATAGATCCGTGGTCTTAGAAGCCATCATAGAAGATGACATCCCTGCTGCACAAATAATCAATGCTTTTTTCATTTTATTTGCTCCTTCCTTTTCGTTCTATTTAAAGTATAGATTGTAAACGTTTTCTTTACAAAAGAAATACTTCCGTATCGATTAGGAAGAAAAAAACATACAAAAAAAGAAACTGAGCTAAAACTTGCCTCAGTTTCTTTTTTAGTTGGTTAAAAAATTCTTTCTGTTTGTTTTCGGAACTATCCGATGCTTTCACGATCTCTTTTGAATAGGTCTATATCTCATGGTGTTTTAAAATGCAACTGCATCAAGTAACTAGGTCTGATTGGCGCATCTAAGGTTTCCGACAAGATGTTGTCACCTGCTGTTCCAAAGAAAGAGAACTCATAAGCATTCTGTTCACTTGTTAAAGTGACAAGTTCAACGGTTTCTGATAGATTTTGACCATTTGATACTAAAACTACCTCTTGTTCATGATCTGTATTTTGCAAACCTAATGTCAGTTCAGTTAATCGTTCGGTTTCTTCAAGACTAGTCATGGCATCCACATAAACGGATACCGGACGGTTGGAATTATTTTTGATCTCATAATTTGGTGAAGCGATACCAGCTAGAATATCCTCCTGTACAAAACTCATACGTGCAGGAATGGTGACATCGATGTATTGTGCGTTAGATGTAATCGTCAATATTCCGTCTAGTTCTGTTTTATTGCCAAATTCATCAATCAATTTCAGCGTAAATCGATGATCGTCTGCAGGCAACTCAGAAAATTCTAAGCCATTCTCGAAAGTTAACTCAAGTCGGATATTTTCTGGTAAGGACCAATTGTCAGTTGGATCGCCATCTAACAACTCTCGTAAATCCGGCATTTCACTTCCTTGCTCATAGACAAGTGAATCTCTTAGCTTTCCTTCTGGAGGTGTTGTATCCTCGATCAATAGATTTATAGGTGAAAAGTGTTGTTGGTTTCCTGCTTCGTCTGTTAGAACAGAGGCTACAACATACGCAGTAGATGAAGGCACTTTCCCAGCAATTTCAAACTTTCCTCCTTGAAGATCCTCCAGCCCAATCGTAATCTTTTCTGGTAAACTCCAATTATCTTGTAAAGTCCCTTCTTTAATCACACTCATTAACTCTTCTCGGCTAAGACTGCCTGTACGTCTTGCTTCAAATGAAACACTCCGTTCAAACTCTGCTGTCGGTGCCTTCGTATCTACTACTGTATATTTAGTAGTAAGTTCTTGCGTGTGATTCGTTGTTTTGTTTTTCACAGCAACTGTTACTTCTCCAGTTGCTCCAGGTGCCCATTCTTTCGGTCCATTAGTCAGACGATACTCATAATCATCGGTATCTTTTGGTCGTTTATCAAACCATGATTCTAGAATCGTCCGAGATAATTCTTGGCTTCGTTGTGCTTCAACAACCACTTCAGACTTTATTTCAAACCGTTCACCGATGTACAACTTACCCTTAAGTTCTCTAGCATTTCCTCTTTCATCCGTCAAGGTTAACGTAAACTCGTGCGCCCCTTCAGGTAATTCTGAAAACTGCTTGCCGTCCTTGAAGCTTAACGCAAGTTTGATATTTTCTGGTAGCGACCAGTTGTCGGTGGGTTCGCCATCTAATAACTCTCGTAAATCTGGCTCTTTACTGCCTTTTTCAAAAAACAGTGACTCCTTAAGCTTGCCCTCTGGTGCTTGCGTGTCAACGACTGAAATATTTTTCATGTATCGAGCCGTATTTCCAGCTTCATCTGTTAAAGTAATAAAAATGTTACCGTACATACTTGGTGCCTTTCCAACAAGTTCAAACGGTTCATTTGCGGATCCGATTTTAGTCAATCCGATCGTAATCTTTTCTGGTAAACTCCAATTATCTTGCAGATCACTCTCAATCAACAGTTCTCGTAGTTCTGCTTGCGTGAGCGCACCTGTACGCCTTGCTTCAAACACGATCTCTTTTTTAAGTGTTGCGGTGGGTGCTTTAGTGTCTACGACGGAGTATTTCGTTTCATATTCTTTTGTTTCATTTGTTGCTTTATTTGTGACAGCGACTGTTGCTTGTCCGTTAGTGTCTGGTGCCCATTCTGCCGGTCCGGAGACTAGACGATAGTCATAACTGTCAGGATTGTTTGGTAATTGTTCAAACCAGCTTTTGAGAATTTCAGTTGATAGCTCTTTGGCTCTTTGTGCTTGGACAACCACTTCCGATTTGATTTTAAACGCATCACCGACGTGTAACGTACCTTTGAGCTCTTTAGGATTTCCAGCCTCATCCGTCAAGGTTAGCGTAAATTTATGCTCTCCCCTAGGTAATTCCGAGACTTGCTTGCCGCCATCAACAGCCAACGAAAGACTGATTTTTTCTGGCAAGGACCAATTGTCGGTTGGATCACCCTCTAGTAAACCTCTTAAATCTTTCAGTTCCATTCCTTGTTCAATCACGATTTTGTCTTTTAGTTTCCCATCAGGAGGCGTAGTATCAACCACTTGGATACGATAACCACTTCCCGTAGCAGCATTCCCTGCTTGGTCGGTCACACGTACCTTGACAATTTCAACACCTGGTTGAGTCCCAGCAATTTCCCAAGGAACGTTGGAACCGTTATAATCAAATAACTCAATCTGGAGATCCTCCGGTTTACTCCAGTTATCTTCTAGTTTTTCAAATATACTCCTTAGTTCTTCATCAGTAAGACTCCCTTTTCGTCTAGCCTCCAATGGTGCATCCCTGATTACTGTGTATTTTGGTGCAGTAGTATCTACAACAGTATAGTTAGTCGTAAATTCTTGCGTGTTATTCGTTGTTTTATTTTTGACAATAACTGTAGCTTTTCCAGTTGCTCCAGGTGCCCATTCTGCCGGTCCGGAAGACAGACTATAGTCATAATTCCCTGAATTCTCCGATATCGTAGAAAACCACGATTTTAGGATGCTCGTAGACAGTTCTTTTCCTCTTTGTGCTTCAACGGTCACTTCATTTTTGATCTCAAATTCAGGTTGCTCTTTCTTCACTGTAATCGTTCCCAGCAAAGCATTGACATACGAAACATCTTCGATCGGGATCGAGTCTAAAACAGAGTATTGGGAGGCTACAGCCGTCGTCCCTAGTTTCACGTCTCCGTTAAGTACTAATCGATCTTCTTTTGCACTGGTCGATGCCAGCCTAGTGATCGTGACGGTAAAAGATGCGGCATAAGAAGAAATACTAGGCTTCGTAACCGTCACTTGGTACCCATTGACACTTTGATCAGATGGAATCGTTAACGTATACGTTCCGCGGTAAGATGAATGATTCCCATAATACATCGTATCGTATGGATAATCATCCGTTGTGGTTAGATTACTTGCTATCCAAGAAATCCAACCATGATCTTTATCTTGAGTGACCTTCTCATAGGTAGGCACATTCACAGTAAAGGAAGTCTTCGAACCAACGGCAGCTCCCAACATAATAGTGCGATTAATCTGTGTCGCTAACGTTTTCTCAATATAACTTTTTTTCCCATTTGCTATCAGATCAGGTCGATATTTATCTAGGTTTGGTAAATTATTCTTCCTTAACTCAGCACTTTGTCGAAGGACTGGTGGTACAGGATCTTCCCATGGAGTCACAGGTTCCGTTACTTCAGTTGGCTGTTCAGTTGGTATTTCAGTTGGTACTTCTTCCACTTCTTGTTCTTCAACGATCGGTACTTCCTCAACTACAGGTGCTTCTTCTACGATTTCCTCTGTATTTTCTTCTACTGGCTCCTCTACCTCGATTGACTCTTCTGTTGAGTCGTTTGCAGCTGTTTCAGGTGAAACAGGTTCTTGCATCACTGGTTGTTCCCCTTGATTTTGTAAATCCTGTACAAACTCCGTATCTAGTTCTGGTGGTGCTTCCTCAGCAAAAACGGTTAATGGATAAAGACAATTTTGGAACAACAACAAAGAGGTTGTTATCGTTCGCAAATGCTTGCTTTTCAAATTTTCTGTCCTCCTCTCTTACTAATACACTCACTCTTTTTCCTTGCTCAAATTCTCTAAAAGGAAAGATTAAATAAACAAAATTTTTATTATTTCTTATGAACATTCCTAGTGTGAACGTTCCTAATATTTGTAAAAGGTTACTTTTTTGCTCATGAGATGATAGTTTATTTGACTATTAACATAACAAAAATCACTATGTAAAGAAAAATTTTTCATTTTAATCTTACGTATACTCACCTCCAAAAACATATGAAACACCTACACTAAAATTATCTACGATTATCCGCTTAGAACAAAACCTTTTTTTACCGATAGAATGGTAATTTTTAACAGATTTGCGGTTGTTTCATCGGACTGTCATTTTTCTAAAATAAAAAAAACAAAATAGCGTAATACTATAGCTTGGTATTAAAAAAAAAAGAAAACATGCCAACTAAATAAAAATAACAATGTTTTAAAAAAATGTGTCATTTGTTTACGTTCAAAAGGTATCACGATGCAAATATTATGAGACATAAGCAATTTTAATAAAACACTTTTTGTTTTTTTCACTTTTGTAACTAACAAAAAATAACTGTTCATCTTGGATAGTCATTCACAAAAAAAAACGTCAGCAAACTTCCACTCGGTGAATGGTTCTAACTCTTCAATTGATATTTTCTTTGTTTTAGTTTCTCTTCACTTTATTTTTCTATAAAAGAGTTTGAGAGGAAGCGACCTTCAAGACAAATAAATAGTATTTAAGCATCTGCTCGGAGCTATCCGCCTCTTTCACGATCTTATCCACGGTGTATCAAGCTCTAACGGAAAATAAGCCGAAGAAAGAGGTTGAGCCAACACATGGCTCAACCTCTTTTCCGGCTTATTTCTCAGAGCTAGACACTTTTGTCATAATCTCTATTTTGTTTATTCAGTTATAAACTTGCTGGACTGATTGCGACTTATAAAACATCTTAAAATACTGAAACAGCCAAAATTGTTTTTAATGATCTGTTCTTCATTCTGGAAGTGGCTCTGGGTTTCATCGAAAGCTCCTTCAACAATCTCTTATAATTCACTTGTTCCTGCTTTTTAATTAGCCACGATATTTACTAATTTATTTGGTACAACGATCACTTTACGAACAGTTTTGCCAGCAATGTTTTCTTTGATCGTTTCATTGTTCATCGCTATTTTTTCAAGTTCATCTTTTGGTAAGTCACGTGAAACATTAGCTTTTCCTCGGACCTTACCATTGATTTGGAAGACAACTTCGATTTCATCTTCGACTAAAGCTGACTCATCATAAGTTGGCCAAGCTGCGTAAGAAATACCTTCCTCATTTCCTAAGATTGCCCATAGTTCTTCACCCATGTGTGGTGCGATCGGTGCCAACAATTGAACAAATCCTTCGATATATTCATAAGGTAGTGCATCCACTTTATACGCTTCATTGACAAACACCATTAATTGAGAGATGGCTGTATTGAAGTGAAGATTTTCGTAATCTTCCGTAACTTTTTTGACGGTTTGATGATACACTTTATCTAATTTCCCATCATTTAAAGTGGTGATTCGATCACGCATCTTATTGTTTTCATCCACGATCAAACGCCAAACACGATCTAAGAATTTGCGGCTTCCTTCTAGTCCATTTTCACTCCAAGCAATCGATGCGTCTAATGGTCCCATAAACATTTCATATAAACGTAATGTATCTGCGCCATATTTGGCCACGACATCATCTGGATTAACGACATTGCCACGTGATTTAGACATTTTTTCGTTGTTTTCTCCCAAGATCATTCCTTGGTTGTATAATTTTTGGAATGGTTCCTTTGTAGGTACAACACCGATATCATATAAGAATTTGTGCCAGAAACGAGCGTACAGCAAGTGAAGAACGGCATGTTCTGCTCCACCAATGTAGATGTCTACTGGCAACCAGCGTTCTAATTTATCATAGTTCGCTAATTCTGTTTTATTATGTGGATCGATATAACGTAAATAATACCAAGAACTTCCTGCCCATTGTGGCATTGTATTGGTTTCACGGCGACCTTTTTTACCAGTCACAGGATCGACAACATTCACCCATTCTTCGATGTTGGCAAGTGGCGATTCTCCTGTTCCACTTGGTTTGATATTAGTCGTTTTAGGCAAACGTAATGGCAGCTCTTCTTCTGGTAAAGCTGTGACTGTACCATCTTCCCAATGGATGATCGGAATTGGTTCCCCCCAGTAACGTTGACGTGAGAATAACCAGTCACGTAAACGATAGCTGACTTCTTTTTTCCCACAACTATTTTCTTCTAACCATTCATTCATTTTAGCAATGGCTTCTGCTTTATTCATGCCATTCAAAAATTCAGAATTGATATGAGGACCATCTTCCGTATAAGCAGCCTCTTCAATATTTCCTCCTTCGATCACGGGAAGAATTTCTAAATCAAAGGTTTTTGCAAATTCATAATCACGTTCATCGTGAGCAGGTACAGCCATGATTGCTCCAGTGCCATAAGAAGCTAACACATAGTCAGCGATCCAGATCGGGATCTCTTTTCCATTAACTGGATTGATGGCATAAGCTCCAGTAAAGACACCCGTTTTTTCTTTCGCTAGATCTGTACGTTTCAAATCTGATTTTTTAGCTGTCTCTTCGATGTATGCTTCAACTGCTGCTTTTTGTTCTGGTGTCGTGATTTCTTGCACCAAGTCTAATTCAGGAGCTAAAACAGAGTACGTTGCGCCAAATAGTGTATCTGGTCGTGTGGTAAAAATCGTGTACGTTTTGTCTGTTCCAGCAACTTTAAATTCAACATTTGCTCCTACTGAACGACCGATCCAGTTGCGTTGCATTTCTTTGATGCTATCTGGCCAATCTACTAAATCAAGATCATCAAGTAAACGATCTGCGTATGCAGTGATCTTCAGCATCCACTGACGCATTGGTTTGCGGACGACATCGTAGCCGCCACGTTCACTTTTTCCATCGATCACTTCTTCATTAGAGATCACCGTACCAAGCTCAGGTACCCAGTTAACTGCTACTTCTGCTTCATATGCCAAGCCTTTTTCGTACAATTTTGTAAAGATCCATTGTGTCCATTTGTAATATTCTGGATCAGTTGTGTTGACTTCACGATTCCAGTCATAACTAAACCCTAAAGAATTGATTTGACGACGAAATGTTTCAATGTTTTTTTGTGTAAATTCAGCTGGATCATTTCCTGTATCTAATGCGTACTGTTCGGCTGGTAGTCCAAACGCATCCCATCCCATCGGATGCAAGACATTGAATCCTTGACTGCGTTTAAAACGAGATAAGATATCTGTTGCTGTATAGCCTTCCGGATGTCCAACATGCAGTCCTTGACCTGATGGGTATGGAAACATATCCAACGCATAGAACTTTGGTTTTTCAGGATCATCATGGGTATTGAAGGTATTGTTTTTTGCCCAGTATTTTTGCCATTTCTTTTCGATTTCTTTATGGTTATAACTCATTTTCTATCCCCCTGATCTATTTGTACTTCCACATCAATCTGTCGAAGTGTAGTGAGGTCTCCCTCACTTTTTTGCTTCTTCATCTGAAGAAAACAAAAAAGTCCTATAAAAAGATTGCTCTTTTTATAGGACGTAATCTACGTGGTACCACCTAATTTTGCCTTTTCACAAAGGCCTCAAACGTTGTAACGGTCGTCACCGCTCCTACTTACTCTGTTTGTGATTTCAGTAGGCGCAACTCAAAGGCGAGTTCAAAAGCGTCCGTACACATTTCCACCAACCATGTGCTCTCTAAAACTTTCGACTTTTTACTACTTCCTTTTCAGGCGTTGATTTTTATTTACTCAAAAGTGTAGATTCATAGTAACAAATAAATGCTACAAGTTCAAATATTATTTCACACATTTACTGATTTCCTGCCATGTGTCATTACTTATTTTTTGACGATCAACTGTTGTCCCGGATAAATAAAGTTATTCTTGATATTATTCCATTCGATCAATTGATTCATGGTGATTCCATGACTATCGGCAACGCCCCATACTGATTCGCCTGCTTTGACGGTATAGGTTTTTTCATCTGATTTCGCTGGCGTTGATTGTGCAGTGCCTTTTTTAACGATGACTTCTTGTCCTGGATAAATAAAATTGTTTTTGATGTTGTTCCATTCAATCAACTGATCCATCGTAATATGGTGTTTATTGGCAACGCCCCACACCGATTCGCCTGCTTTGACAGTATACTTCGTATCACCCGTTGAAGAAGCCGTTGGAGTTGTAGAAGCTGGCGTTGAAGCTGTTGGTTTGGTTGTTGCTGTTGCGCTTGCTTTACTGCTTCCACCTTTGACGATCAATTTCTGTCCTGGATAAATGAAGTTATTCTTAATATTATTCCATTCAATCAACTGGTTCATGGAAATCCCATTTTTATTTGCAACACCCCATACTGATTCGCCTGCCTTGACAGTATAAGTCGCTTGCCCTGTCGCAGTTGAGCTGGTATTGCTTGATGCGGTGTTCTTGTTATTAGCTGTCGAAGTGGACGCATTACTTGAAGATGAACCACCTTTGACAATCAATTTTTGCCCTGGGTAAATAAAATTATTTTTAATATTGTTCCATTGAATCAGTTGGTTCATGGAAATTCCAAATTTATTCGAAACACTCCAAACCGATTCGCCTGCTTTGACAGTATAAGTACTTCCAGAAGTAGTACTTCCTGTATTTGCCGTATTACTAGATGTATTACCTGTCGATGTATTAGAAGTAGAACCGCTTGCTGAAGAACTACCTTTTGAAACAACCAACTGTTGACCTGGATAAACAAAGTTATTCTTGATGTTATTCCATTCGATCAGTTGATTCATCGAAATCCCATGATCATTCGCAATTTTCCAAACAGAATCGCCTGATTTAACCGTATATTTTGCACCAGTTGCTTGCCCCGTACTGCCAGACGTATTCGTGTTGCCAGAAGTATTTCCAGAAGAAGCATTATTACCAGTGTTAGTGGTTGAAGAACCTGCAGATTGGCCACCTTTGATTGTTAATTTTTGTCCTGGATAGATAAAATTATTTTTGATATTATTCCATTCGATTAACTGCGCCATCGTGATTCCAAATGAATGAGAGATTCCCCAAACGGAGTCTCCTGATTTGACGGTATAAGTCGTACCAGTCGTAGTTGCAGAACCGCCTGAGTTCCCACTAGTACTTCCAGAATTGGATGTATTTCCCGTATTCCCGCCATTTCCAATCGTTGCACCGCCTCCAGCGTTGCCGCTAGCTGGTGTATCGTATTTGGTCAATCCATAGGTTGTAATAATATTATTTAGTTTTCCAGCATACCCTGGATCAGTTGCATAACGACCTGTCAAACAAGCAGTAGCATCAGTATAAGATTTAGTGTTGCTTTTCCAAGTACCTGCATAATAATAGCCATTACCAAAAGAGGTATTTCTTAAAACATAGGCATTGTCATTAAATGACTCTGCAAAAGAAGGGTACTGACGGAAAGGTTCTTTTTTAGATACCCATTTATTGTTAAGATATTCGAGTGTATCCATATAAACAGTTTGACCTTGATAACTTCCTTTAATCCCAAATAGATTATAGTAAGGTGCTTGTGACAAGGCACTACTTCCCCAACCACTTTCGACGACTGCTTGAGCAATCATGACTGAGGCATATAAATCGTTGGCTTGAGCAATTGGTTGTGCATACGTAGCAATCTCAGCAATAAACGCTGCTGTATTGATTCTGGCACCGAATTGTGTGGGGGTTTGATCAGCATCTACTTGTACAGGCTGAATCAATGGCGCTGCCACAGAACAGCCGACCATCGCCGTACCGACAAGTGCAGCACTACGTTTTACTTTACGAAAACGTTTGGTTTCATTTAAACGTCTACGTTCTTTTCTTGCAATGTTTTCCATCTTCTATCCTCCAACTTCTATCTACAATTTCTATACTATTATAATAATTATAACTTCTCTTAATCTTTATTAAAAGTTATTTAAGTGTGTGACTGCTTATTGTAATCAGACTGTAACCTTTCGTAATGTTCAACACTGAGAAAAAAATAGCTCCTTTCCCCGCTTGATTTTAACGACTTTTAACAAATAATCGATTTAAACTTTCCCAGTCAAAGTATGTCAGTTATATTACTTGAAAATGTCTAGGAGATTACAAAGTGATTTACAAATAAAATACCTTTTTTTATTTTTTGATTAAGTGCTCGATTCTATAAATAATTATGGATATTATTTATAGAGCGAATAATGCTATAATGAGTCATTGTTGAAAAGGAGGATATTTATGAAGCAACGTACAACTTTTCATGTAGCTGGAGCTTGTTTTTTATTGCTCTTTTTAGTCTTAGGCTACATTGTCAAATACCGTATTTCTTTACTGGCGGGATTTGATCAATCAATAACAGAAATGATCCGCGCTCCCTACCCTCATTGGAATGCTTATCAGCTGTTTATGACAAAATTTGGCAATCCACTCACGGTCATCTTAGTCTTCTTGCTGGTTTCATTTTTGTTATGGTGGAAGAAAAAAAGCCCTGAAATGATTTGGTTAGCGGTTAATTTTATTGCCATTGCTGGGATCATCAATCCTGTGATCAAACTATTCGTGATGCGCGTTCGCCCAACCCTTGAACACCTTGTGGTAGAGCACAGTTACAGTTTTCCTAGTGGTCATGCAGCTGGTAGTATGATTTTATATGGTACACTGATTTTTCTAATTCCTGTCATTATTCAAAAAAAGGTCTTTCGTCCATTGATTCAAATACTTCTAGCGTTTATTATAGTAAGTGTTGGGATTAGCCGTATTTATTTAGGCGTTCATTTTCCAAGTGATATTCTAGGTGGCTTTTTACTTAGCCTCTCGTGGTTATGCTTCACGTATCCAATTTATCGAACCCAAAAAGAAAAATGGCTAAACACGCAGAAAACGTCTTGATCTCACACAAGTATTTTTTAGTGAGAACTTTTGTTACAAATCATCCAAATCAATAAAAAATTGTGGAGAGACAGTTAACTTTTTTCTTTGATGATTAGTTAATCTGTCTCTTTACTTGATTCTAAGAACGATTCTCGTTATAAAGTGCTTAGATTTTGCGTCATTCATCAGGTATAATGATCTGAATCGTTCAATACGAGTAGAAGAAAGTGATGAATTTAGCACCATTAAGAAAGAAGGATAACAATGGAATTTACATATTCAGATGGAAATAAACGCTACCACTCATGGAATTATGCGTTAAGAAATGAATTTGGCGGGAAAATTTTCAAAGTGCCAATCGATGGAGGATTTGACTGCCCCAATCGTGATGGTACAGTAGCTCACGGGGGCTGTACTTTTTGTAGTGTTTCTGGATCAGGTGATATGATCGTCGCTCCCGAAGACCCATTACCTATTCAGTTCCATAAAGAAATCGATATGATGCATCAAAAATGGCCAGGGGTAACCCAATATATCGTTTATTTCCAAAATTTCACGAATACTCATGCACCTGTAGAAATCATTCGCGAGCGTTTTGAACAAGTGATCAACCTTCCTGGTGTTGTCGGGTTGTCGATTGGTACTCGCCCAGACTGCTTACCAGATGCGGTCGTGGATTATCTCGCAGAACTAAATGAACGGCTTTATCTGTGGGTCGAATTAGGATTACAAACGACTTTTGAAGAAACCTCTACACTGATCAATCGCGCACATGACTACCAAACTTACCTTGATGGTGTGAATAAATTACGAAAACATGGCATTCGTGTCTGCACTCACTTAATCAACGGTTTACCTGGTGAAACATTAGAAATGATGCGTGAAAATGTCCGACGTACGATCCTTGATTCAGATATCCAAGGAATCAAGCTTCACTTAATGCACTTGATGCGCAAAACAAGGATGCTTCGTGATTATCATGAAGGTCGTTTACAACTGATGACCCGTCCTGATTATGTCAATGTGATTTGTGATCAATTGGAAATGATCCCTCAAGAAATCATTATCCATCGGCTTACCGGTGATGCCCCTTGGGATTCGTTGATCGGACCAATGTGGAGTTTGAAAAAGTGGGAAGTCTTGAATGCGATAGATGAAGAATTGGTTCGTCGCAATAGTTATCAAGGGAAATTTGATGTTCGTAAAGGAGTGCGTTGCTAATGCTACAAACTGCTTTACACTTTAGCCATACGTTATTAACAGAAATCCTGCAACCAGGTGACCATGCTATTGATGCCACCATGGGTAATGGCTACGATACGCTTTTTATGGCTGAATTGGTCGGGAAGACCGGACATGTTTACAGTTTTGATATCCAACCTGCTGCCTTGCAATCCACGAAAGAAAAACTCGCTGAACAAGCATTGACCGATCGAGTCTCTCTTTATTTACAAGGTCATGAGACACTGGGGAATGTCGTGGCTCCAGAGCAACCAATCAAAGCAGGGATTTTCAATCTAGGTTATCTTCCTAAGAGTGACAAAGCAATCATTACTTTACCTGAAACAACGAAAATCGCAATGGAAGAGATACTGAAACGTTTAGCCCCTCGAGGACGCATGATTATCGTCGTCTACTATGGTCATGAAGGTGGGAAATCAGAACTGGATATGGTACAACAGTTTTGTCAAATGCTCTCTCAAGATCAGTATAATGTTTTAAACTATCAATTTATTAATCAAAAAAACAATCCACCGATTTTGTATTGTGTGGAGAAGAAAAAATGTTGAAATAATTGGCTTTGTTCAATTACTCCGTTCGCTTCTTTATGGCTTATCAATGTTTTTTGGACAGTTTTGTTAATTGACGAATATAAAAAAGCCCATAACTAGAAAGTTTTCACTAAGCTTTCTATGGTTATGGGCTTTTTCTCATTATTGGTTCTCTCAAGTAATCCAACATGTCTTTTTCTATTCTATTGGCTTTTCACGTATGACTCGCAGAATGAACAGGGATAGACTTCCTACAAAGAGCAATAAAATGAGTAAGATCATGAGATTGAGCCACCATTGTCTTTGTTCTGCATTCGCTTCTTTTTGGGCTAGTTCTTCTGTATAAGGCACTCGATGTCCTCTGACTAATAATCGATGGGAATTGATCATATACGGTGTACAGGTGACTAAAGTCACGAGATCTTCCTCTGGATAAATTTTTAGAGAGCTAACGTCATCAGGGGTCACAATAGTGATGTCATTCACTTCATAGGCCAACTTTTCTTCTGCATAGGTGATAATGAAAATATCCTCCAACTCCAGTTGATCGAGATCCGTAAAAAGTTTTCTTTCAGGAATCCCACTATGGGCAGAGATCACACTATGGTTATTTTTACCACCAGTAGGGTAGGACGTCCCTTCCAAAACACCAGCACCATATTGGAGGATCGTTGGGCTTGCATGGTCAAACAGCGGAACACTGACCCTAATCTTAGGAATTTGAATCGAACCAATCAAGTGATTTGCTAAATAATTAGCGAGGTCCGCTTCTTTCCGTCCAGTGTAGGTTGGGAGCGTGATCGCCCCCATGCCTCTTTCTGCTAGTTCTTGATTATACTTTTTGGCTCTTTCTCGTGTCTGTTGCTGTTCTGCTTTCGTTTTTTGAGACTCATTGATACGATAATGATCAACGAGTTGGTTGAAGGCATTGACATAAAAAGGATAACTCGCAATCAATCCACCTGTTAAAAAAAGGAGATACATCACGATCCGAAGCCACTTTTTTGGTCGCTGTTTTTGGGACATTGGATATTCCCTCCTTCAAAACCTGTTTACATTGGCTTTTTTTTCGTTTGTCGGTACACCACATAAGCTGCTAAGAGAATCAGTCCCCCGATCAGCAGGAAAATATAGATACCCATACCACCGGTTTCCGGTAAAAGCCCTTGAGGTTGGTTTTCAATCGTGACTAAAGGTGTCTCTGAAGCAGTTGAATCAATTTCAAAAGTGGTATAAGGATCTAAAATGACGTAACCACTTGGAGCCGTCACCTCTTCCAACGTGTAGGTTCCCGCTTTAAAGCCCCGAATATCAAAATAGCCATCTGGTCCTGAGGTTATTTCTGTCCCGACATCATCCCAACCAATCAAGACATTCTCTTCATTCAGACGTGCGTACAATACTTGACCATCAGAATCTTTAAAAATCCGAAAGACCGCCCCACTTAATGGATTACCATCATGACTATTGATCTTTCTAAATTGATGCTCATTCGTCTTGACTTTTGGTCCATCTAAGATCGTAGGATCCGAGCCAAAATCGATTGTGGCAGTATTATCAGATAGTTGAGTGATTGCATCACCCGTGAGCGACATGTCATAAGAAATCGTGAGCGTTTTTCCTTGTAATAATTCAACCACTTCCTCATTGTCAATGTGGAAAGTAATCGTAAACCCACCATTCGGAGTAGCTGTATCAATCGTAAAATAACTACTAGGTACCGCTATACCATCAATCAATACTTCGATTGAATCAGGGGTCGTTAGTCGCAACCCATTAGTTGGTGTATCTGTGATTTCGAAAAGTGCTTTGTTACCTAAGTCACGGGGAACAGCAACCGTCAACAGATAATTTAAGATGTCATCTGTTCCAACATCATAGTAGGTTACTTGATTCCCATCTTGAGTGATTGTTACTTCATTAAACCGACCGCTATCTACTAAAGTTTTCGAATGTTCTTTCAAAATATTTTTAGGATAGAGGTGGATCTCTGTTAGTTCTCCATCACCAGCATAGACTGGCAAAGCCAAAAGTAGTGGGTATGCCATTTCATATATATTCGCTGGTGATTCTTCTTCGACAAAGAGATAAACAGCATCTCTACCTTGGGCATCTTTTCGAGGTAATTGGTCAAAGACCGCAATCCCCTGTCTGTTTGGATCGGTCTCGCCACTTGCTGTTGCTGTCACTTGAGTCTGCAAAGGGCCACTGGCATAATCAGGGGCTCTTTTATATAAAGCCGCATCAGACTGGATTCTTTCCAAGGCTTCTCGTGCTGTTTTCCCATCCTCTCTGATAGAACGAAAATATTGTTCTGTGACATCATAGACAGAAAATGTCACGCCGTCTAACGGATCGCCGCCAAAGTTTTCCATTAGTTCACCAGTATTTTGTTGATACGCTTCTTTCGGGATTTCATCCTGCCAAACACGTTTATGAAGCGTGACATTCACATGCTCTGGGGCTGCTGCTACTGGAAGACTCATTCCTAAAATACTGAATGCCGAAAACAACAACGTAGCAAGCATCACGAATATCCTGAATTTATTCTTTTTACTTTCAGTCATCTTCTTCCCTCCTAGTTTTGTTCATGTACTTCCTTAACAAGTAAGCCAGTAATAACAACGCAATGCCTAAAATAGCTAGCGCTTGTCTCATTTCTGCAGTACGTGGTAACAGACGATTGAATAGCTGTTCCTTCCCTGTCGCTGTTCCTCCTTGTTCTCCCCCAGCATCCGTTGGCAGATCATCGTCCTTTTGAGACTCTCCTGCTCGTGAAATGTTATAGATTCTAGGTCCTTTCTCTACCGATTCGTCCTGTTCATCAGAAAAAGGTTCCGACATTTTTTGTTCATTAAGTGTCATGAATAAAAACTCACCTGATTCATTTTTCCAAGTATTTGGGATAAATAATGGAATCTGCCGATTTTCTTCACTGATCTCATACCCCGGAAGAGTTTGCAATTCTTCAAAATAGTATTCACCACCGATCAAAAAATGGTCTGCTATCTTGACACGCCCTGCAGCATCAGAGATGAAGGTTGCGATTGCTTCATCATTTAAGGGATCATCACTTTGTTTCCATACATCCCCTAACGCCTCCTGATTTTGTGCTAAATAGATTTTTTCCCCAGCTTCGTTATAACGAAACAGGGAAAAAATCACACCTTCGAGAGGTTCGGTCTGCTCAGTGTCTTCTTCTTTGCCATATTTGTAAAAATACGGTTGTCGAAAATACCCAGCATTTTTAGGATAAAGATGAATCTGAGTCAGCTCTACTTCATTTAATGGGTCCATTAGAGGCAAGCCAATCATTATCGGTGCAGCATTTGTCACATTGAAATAACTAGTTTGCTGGGAATGATCCTCAACGATCAGATAAATTCCATAGTGACCGTTGTGCTTTCTGGGAACATCGATCACACCCACTCCTTCGCCAAATTCAGCATGAGTCTGCGTTAGGACAGGACTACCTGTCACTTCTTCTAATTGCTGCTCTGCAATAAATTGTTCGATCTGGATCGGGTTCATCTGTCCCAAGCGTTTAGCTAAAGCTTGCGCATCTTCTTGTGCTTGAAGATAGTAATCCGTCAAATGATAGACATGAAACGTGGCGCCATTATAAGGAACACTCAGACCAAGGCCATTTAAGTTAGCCAATTCATTTTCTGTCAATTGTCTGCCATTTGATGGAGAGGTCTGTGGATCTGTGATCGACTCATCTACAAGGACTCTCTTGTGTAAGATGAACGTCACAGTCTCAGGATCAGTAGCATAGCCTCTATATGGGAAGAATCCGGTTACTAACAGCAGACCTAGCAGCAGCCATTGAAACATTCTTTTTTTCTGCATATCCTCTACTCCTTTCTCATTTGCTGAAATGCCATCAGACCGTCCTAATTACTATTTGCTATTTCGCTTACTTCTCAAGCGATAGAACAACCAACCTAGTAATAAAACAATGGTAGTGAGGGCTGCAATTAGAAAGAAGCGAAGTCCAGGTCCACCCGTCATTGGCAATAAGCCAGACGTTTCCGTATTCATGATTGGTACGACTTCCATTTCGTCCAAGTTTTGGACAGCTTCATGTGGTTGTAGCAAAATGTAATCTGTATCAGCTAGCCTAAATCGTTCAGAAAGGTCACTACCTTCGTGATCCGTGATACTTATTTCTCTAATGTAATAATGATAAGCTTGACCATCTGGAGTAAATTTCTCCAAGCGGTTACTGATCCATTTCAACCCTTCACCTGTATCTCCTGGCGTTAAGAGAATCGTTTGGATTTTCTGCTTTTCCCCTTCTTCGACACTTCTAAATAACTCAAAGGTAATGTAGTTAATGCTCGAGTAATCTAAATCGCTGAATTCAAATTGTTTCTCAAATCCCACATAGACGCGTTCAGGGGTACTTTCAGGTGTCGTGCTATTTTTCAGGGTAATTTGCCAATTCTGATTAGCATCTTTCACGATCTTATTGAGATTATCAACCTGATCGCCCTCTTCCCCACTACTTAAATCAAAATATGGTTGCAGGTTTTTTCCTGTTTTGGTATTGATGATGCTGGTTTCTTTTACGATATATCGATAATCCTCACCTAAATCGGCTAACTCTTCGACCAGCACTTTAAACTCATTCTCCTGATTCAAAGTGAAAGTCATGGGTGTGAATGAAGCATCCAAGCGCCACTCATCGCTTTGTTCATGCCGTTGTTCCCTTAATAAATTGACCGTAATTTTATAATCTTCTTTGATCTCCTCTGGTACTGCCGCATTAGGCGTGGTAAAATCCCAATTTTTTTCGATCATGAAAGGCTTTGGTCGGTTTTCAACAGTCAACTTGAACTGTCCATTGTCTAATTGGATCGTTGCTCGTTCTTGTGTCACTGGAATCCCTTGTTCATCGGTGAAAAAAATTTCCTCTTCTCTACTAGTCGTTCCTGATGCCTGTACCTTGAAATAAATGGGCTCTGGTAGTACAGCAAACGGACCTGCTGGTGGAGTAATCTCTGTCAGACGATAGATTCCGTTCGTCAATCCATAAGCCTCTTCTTCATGAACACCACCGATCTGAGTAGGATTATCTACCGTAAATGTCCCTAATACTCTTTCAGGAAATTGTTCTTGGAAAAAATCTTTAGATTTTTTCTCTAAACGGAATTCTGAACCTGTAAGGTCATTTCCTTCGTGATCGGCTTTATAGAATTCCACGATTCGGTGGATTCCTGAAGCATAACCTTCGCCCGTCGTGATGTCCGTAATGGATTCTTCCGTCACTTTTTGTTTTCCATTCAAGAAAACACCTGCACGATTATTGACAGAATCAGCGGTTGTTTGGGCAGTATATTCTACGATCAATGTTTTATCTGTCACTTCTGACTGACCAGTATTATCACCTACAACTAATTGGAAATGAGCAGTTTTTTGCGATAAATTGATCAACCCGTCCGCAGCTAACTGGTCAAAGGCGGTTTCTGCCTTCACACCTGGCTCACTTAAAGCTCTTCCTGTTTGCTGACTGATCCAATGAGCTTCACTTGTATCATTTTCTGGATTTGCTTGCCATTCAAAGATTTGATAAGCACCTCGCCCATCTACGCCAATGTACTCTGGCAAATATGGGACTAAGAGTTGTTGTGGTGCCAACAGTAGAAAATCTTGTTCATCAATTAAACGGCGTATTTTTTCAAATTGCTGAGTCTGGGGATTGTATTTTCCTTCAAAAACGTTGATTCGATATTTTCCAGTATCGGGATCTAGCAGAAGCGTCGTTTCTTCTTCATGATCCATGAGATCAAAGAGATACAAATTCTGGTATTTGGCGCCACCTGGATTCACGATCACGCGGTAGGTGATATGTTCGCCGTCGTCTGCTACTTCACCCGTCTTGATCACTAAACTTTCTGTCGGTATCGTGACTTGCGTTTCTACTTCTGTCTTGCGCCCACCAGGACTTGTCAGTGTCGCTATATTTTTATAAGAACCTGCTAGTAATGGATTATCAGCTAGTTCTTGAGTGGCAACATAATCGGCAATGAAGAAGATAACGATTGGTCGATGACTCTCTTTTAAGAGAACGATCCGCATCAATTGTGTTTGCGGATCATATTCTAGGCGATAATCCGTACCTTCCACTAGTCGTTCATTCCCTGCATAATCTCCTGCCGCTATTTTCCAGCGGTGTTGATTCGTATCAGGATCAATCGGACCAGCTAGGTTGGCGGTCCCCTGAAAGACGTGAACAGAGTCTGGCTTAAACTCCCAACCAGCAAGGGTCGAAAAATCATCTTCAATGACGGTTCCTGCTGGTAATGGACCACTGGAAGGATTGAATTCTAGACGAAACAGTGTTTGGTAGCGATCAACGATTCCAGTGTAGACCGGTTGTCGACTCTCATTTGAAAAACTTTCATCTGTCCAATATTCAAACGTTCCGATATTTCCAGCATCAGCTTGTTCTGCATCTTCAGCGATTGCTTCTTCATACTTTTGCCCTGGCTGTAGGAATAACCCTTTTTTATGTCCATCGTTTATGAGGCTATAGTGCCAATTGCCAAATGTTCCATAACCAACTGAATCTTGAGAATACTGAACGTCTCCTTGCCGCCAAGTTGCTTTGGCGTAGTTGAAGAACGTAATATCTGGATGGATATACGTTCCACCTAACCAAGGATAGATCCCTTGGACTACTGGATCGCTCGAATAGTAATTACTTCTATTGAACTGAGAAGGGTCTTCATCCCAGATTTTTAAATAACCTCTACTAGATAACTGATGCTCTTTCGTTGAAAAATGAATCTTAATGGTTCGATCCGTTGTTTCATAATCTCCAATCAAGCGGATCGTAAACCCTGTTTGATAAGCACTATTCGCTTGATGTAAATAACTCCCATCCGGCAACATCAATCGTTCGCCTGGTTCAGAAAGATTATGCAAAACCAACTCAAAATCAACACCCTTTTCTAATGTGTTGCCTACGTCATCTGTGATGACTAATGTCGATTCTAGTAATGAGCGAGCATAATAGATCCATTTAAAAGGACGAACATTGTTCTCATAGTAGCCGTGATAGTTATTAGGATCGAACAATCGCACGAGATCCTCTTCAAAGATGATGGAAGAATCACGGATTTCTACTTGTTCAACTAATTTGTTTTCCTGATTGAACAAAATCTCCCAATGTTGGATCTGCTGAGTCTGGTCACCCCCAACTCCACGTTTTACGATCCCTGGCATGCTTGGGTTAGGAATGATTCCGCCAGCGCTACCTTCACCAAAACTTCCTTGGATCGCATGGTTGGAAAACTGGATCGTATCCGCTGAAACCTGTCCATCCGTCGTTTGTATCCTCGTTTGGTAGGTGATTCGGTAGGTGCCATTCGCATCCCCTGGTGGTGTGAGCGTCATCTCTGTGTTTTCTGCATTGAAACCGACTGTAAAGCCTTCCGCATTCGTTCCAGTGATCTGCAGTGAGTTTTGTTCAAAGGTATGGCTCGCAGCATTTGCTGGAATGACGGATAATCGATCGACGATAGGGTCTTTTTCACCATCGACGTAATAATACGTGTCGATTTGCCAAGTCACGAGTACATAGTCATACGCTTCGCGATTCCCCGTTGGTTGACCAGGCTCATCTGTCGCCTGATAAAAATCAATTTTGTCTGATCCATTTGGATTTTTAGCTATTCGTTTTGAAAAGTCTTGTTTTACGATATCAAATTCGACGTCATTCGTTTCTGTCCGACCCAACTCATCACTTTCGACAATGAGTTGATTATGAACAGTTGGTTGGCTCAGATCTTTGACTCTGGTACGGATGATTAATCGATAAGCGGTTCGTTTAGGTGCTTCATTATTTCTGATCGTCCAAGTTATTTGGTTGTCTTGTTGCGCTTGACTATAATCACTTGCTAATAAAGGATGGAACTGTTCATCTTCAACTTCTTTCTTTTGGATACTAACTGACACAAATTCCTGGTTATCACCAAAGAAATCTGTGATTTTCACATTTGTCAACGCCCGATGTTCTTCGTTGATCAACGCTTCCCATTCAACAATTCCAGTATCCCGATTAAAACTAATCCCCTGTTTTTCAACGATCTCTTCCCCTTTAACAATGATTGGCACTTCAACTACACCATATTCTCCCAAATCTACGATCAATTCTTCGGTAATATTATCAAAACTCGTATCAATAGAAAACGAACCCTGAATCTCACTAAAATTATAAATACGGGTATTAAATTGGATTGCTATACTACGATCCTCATTTACATAAAACGTGCCAAAAGAAAATCGTCCAGTTTCATCCATCAATTCGCCCGATAGACCACCTGCTGGAATCAATAATGTGTCAGGAATATTTTCAATGATCGTATAGCGTTCATTAGCCATTAGATCGCCACTAGGATAAATATCGTCATCGACCAACCACCAATTGATTTGAAGGCGGACATTCGTATCGCTTGGAACGCCTGTTTCGGGCAAATCACTCGTATACGTGCCGTCTTTTTCAGGATCGATCATCAATTGGACGCCGTTATCATTGTTCCCGTGAGTCTCACCTAACTGAAACCCTGTTGGTTGTCCAGTTACATGGAAATGACCATTTGAGGAAGCATGGACTAGCGGCCCCATCAAAAAGAGCGGGTTGGACAAAGGAACCAAAATCGTCAAGAGCATCATCAATTGTAAGCACACCTGCCTTATTTTTACCTTCATACCCATTACCTGCCTTTTTATAGTTTTTAAGGAGCGCCTTATTTAACATGAAATATAACAGGTTTCTTGAAACAGCTTACTTCAACTTTTTCAGACAAGTCTGAAAAATAACATTTCTTATCTCACAATAGCTAAAGTCAAAGAGATCTCTATATGCAAAAAAAGACTACTTAGAAAAGAGCCATTCCCTCTTCTAAGTAGTCTATTAGTTAGCTTATTTGTTCATCAAAAACAGATCATTCAAAGACAAACTGATTATGATAAAGTTCAGCATAGAAGCCATCTTCTGCCAACAACTGATGATGATTTCCTTCTTCGATTACTTTTCCATCACGTAAAACAACAATACGATCCGCATTTAAAATCGTTTTTAACCGGTGGGCAATCACAAAGCTGGTACGTCCTTTGATTGCTTCGTCCATGGCTTTTTGGATTTTAGCTTCTGTTACTGTGTCCACGTTACTTGTTGCTTCATCTAAAATCAACAATGAAGGATTCGTAATGATCGTTCTGGCAATACTGATCAATTGTTTCTGACCGGTACTGAACAAGTTGTTTTCTTCAGATACTTCTGTTTCATACCCTTTTTCTAGATTCATGATAAAGTCATGAATATTCGCCTGCTTAGCGGCATTGATCACTTCTTCATCTGTCGCATCAGGTTTCCCAAAGACAATATTGTCACGAATAGTACCCGAGAATAGGACGGATTCTTGTAAAACGATTCCTACATGTTTTCGTAAAGCATCTAAATCATACTCACGGATGTCTGTCCCATCAATCGTTACTGCACCACTATTCACATCATAAAAACGATTCAATAGATTCATGATCGTTGTTTTACCTGAGCCAGTCGGTCCAACTAACGCGACCATTTCACCTTTATTTACATCAATAGATACATCATTTAACACTAATTTATCAGGGTTATAACCAAAATCAACGTGTTCCAAAGATAAGCCTTTATCGATCCCATCAAAGGATTGACCATTCGCTGGTTTCACTTCATCTTTTTCAGCAAACATCTCATTCAGTCTACGTGCCCCTGTGATCGCTAATTGGATCATGCTATAACCAGATGAAATTTGCATCAATGGTTGATAATATTGTTGGGAATACTGAACGAACGTAACTACCAATCCTAAAGCAACCGAGCGTTCCAGATCCCCGTTCAGTGCTAACCATCCACCAAAGAAGATGACGATTGCGGTATTCACTAAAGACATCCCTTGCATCATTGGGAAAAGCAATCCTGAATAAGCTTGTCCTTTAAACGTTGCTTTACGAACAGTCTCATTGTGTTCTAAGAAACCATCAATTGTCTCTTCCTGTAATCCATTGGTGATGATGACACGTTGACCACTGATTTTTTCATCCATATAGCCGTTCAATTTCCCAACTTCGTCTTGTTGTAAATCAACGTATTTTCTTGCCTTTTGGATAATCAAAACAGCAATCAAAACTGCCACTGGTGTAGAAGCAATTGTTGCCCAAGCTAACTCAATATTTTGGCGGAACATCATAATCAATATCCCAAAAAGTAAAACGATATTGGTGATTACTTGGAGCAAAGCTTGGTTCAAACTATTTTGGATATTATCTAAATCACTCGTAAATCGACTAAGAATTTCCCCATCTTGATGAGAATCAAAGAAGCGGATCGTCAATTTTTCTAGTTTATTGAATAAACCAATACGCATCCGATTCGTCGATTTACCCACCACTTGCGTAAATAAGATACTGTAAATGAAATTTGCGGCACTCGCTAAAACATAAAACATTAATAGTTTCCAAATAATGGAAACGAAGCGACTCTTATCATCGACTCCTTGCATCAAAGCCCCAACATAGTTGGCTAGTTCTTGAAAGGCTTCTCCGATATATTGTGGTGCCTTCACTTGAAGATAAGTGGCAATGATAACTGTAACAAAAATAAAGAAAAAGGAGACCTTATACCGTTTTAAATAGTGATAGAAAAACTTACTGGCTTTTATTAAATCAGTCATGGCTACTCCTCCGTTCCTTTTTGTGTTTCGAAAATTTCTTGGTACACCCGATTGGTTGCTACTAGTTCTTCGTGTGTTCCTTCACCCACTAATCTGCCTTCATCTAACACAAGAATCCGGTCTGCTTTGACAACAGAAGCGATTTTTTGAGCGATTACAATCGTAGTAGTGCCTTTTAATTCTTTTGCTAATGCTTCACGAACCAACTTTTCAGAACGTGCATCTAATGCACTGGTACTATCATCTAAGATCAAAATCTTAGGATCACCAATGACACCTCGGGTAATAGACAACCGCTGTTTCTGTCCACCTGAAAAGTTACTACTACGTTCTTCCACAGGAGCCTCATAGCGATCTGCTAATTTTTCGATAAATTCTTGTGCTTGAGCAATCGCAGAAGCATGTTCCATATCTTTTTCAGAAGCATCTTTTTTCCCTTGACGCAAGTTTTGCGCAATCGTTCCAGAGAAAAGGATCGCTTTTTGTAAAACAAAGGATACAGTGTGACGTAAGCTTTTTTCATTGACTTGTCTTAAATCTACGCCCCCTACTTCCACTTTTCCTTCTGTTGGGTCAAACAATCGTGGAATCAACTGAGCGAGTGTCGATTTACCAGCTCCTGTTGCACCAACAATCCCCACCATTTCACCTGGTTGGATCGAAAAACTGATATCTTTCAATGTGTCTGCATCATCGCCAGGATAACGGAAAGAAACATGATCAAAAGTGACTGATCCAGTTAAATTCTGTTCTGGTACATCTTGGTATGTTAAATCTGGTTCTGTGTCTAAGATTTCTTTGATCCGTTTCAATGAAACTGCAGCTCTTGATGTCATCATCATCATCATTCCACCAATAATGATTGCCATCATGATCTGCATCAAATAGTTCATGAAAGAAGCCAAACCACCGATTAAGGTTGGATCATCTTTTGCTAAATCACTAACAAAAAAGATTGCGCCAACTACTGCTAAATTAGCAGCCAACATAAAGGATGGAATCATCACAGAAAACAAGGTTCCCACAATGATGTTGTGTTTCGTTAGATCTTCGCTGACTTTACTAAACTCTTTCAATTGATTGTCTTCTTGGACAAAAGATTTGACTACACGGATCCCCATAAGATTTTCTTTGGCAATACTATTGACTTTATCAATCAGTTTTTGGATGATCATAAAATGTTTACCCATTCTGGTAAATGATAAAGCTGTAATCAAGAAAACTGCTACGATCAATGCGACAATGATCCACCATAATTGCGGCATCGTCATCATTGCCAAAACAAAAGCCCCGATAAACAGAAATGGAATTCTAAAGAGCGATTGTAAAGAAATCATGACTAGGTTTTGAATTTGTGTAATATCATTTGTTAGTCGAACTACCAGATTTCCAGCAGAGAATTTTTCGATATTTCCAAATGAAAAAGTCTGGATTTTACGAAATGCTTCTTCCCGAATATCAGCACTAATCCCTTGTGCCACTTTCGCTGAAAAAATCGTATTTGAAACTCCAGCTGCTAGTCCTAACAAAGCTAAACTGATCAAGTATACACCGATCGTTTTCATCTTGTCGTTATCTTCTGTAATAATAGCTTCTAATACTTGTTGTAAAAGCTTCGGTTGCCATAATGCGGCACTTACCATAATCGCTACAGAAAACAATGAAATAAATACAGCAACTTTGTATTTTTTTGCATGTCTTAAAATTAAGCCCATTGGTTGTTACACCCCTTTTTATTAAAATTGACAGGTCTTATTTAACACTGTAAAATAAGGCCGACTAACAATTTACCATGTTTAAAAAAATATTGCAATACAAGAGGTTGATTAAATTTGGAACCAAAGCTTTCCCAAGAAATGATTATCAAATCTGCTTTTGCGATTCTGGCAGAAACGCAAGAACTATCAAAACTATCTATGCGAAACCTTGCTCAAAAAGTTCAAGTAAAAGCCCCTGCGCTTTACTGGTATTTCAAAAATAAGCAAGACTTGCTCCAAAAAATGGCTGAATTCATGGAAAATGAACTAATCATTCCCGAGCCTCGTTTACCTTGGCAGGAACGTCTTGTTCAATTCATGGAAAACTACTACGACCTTTACACCCACTTTCCTTGTGGTGCAGAGCTAGAAATCAATACCGTTCCTTCTTATGCGAGTCGTTTGGAACACTTAGAAATGATGATCCAGATTCTTATCCAAGCGGGCTTTTCGATTGACCGTAGTCGTCAAGCAGTGTTTGCTCTTCATAACTTGTTGATTGGTCAACTGATGGATCAACAGCATGAACAGAATCTTCGGCACAAAATCATGGCTGGTAATCACTTACTCAAAGATGCTATTCTTTCTATGAGAAGTTATGTCGAAGAAAATGCACTAGTTGGACTAAAGGCTAGTATCACCGCTCACCAGAACCAAGAAAATGAAAAACAACTCTTTCTTGATAGCGTGACGATCTATCTTCAAGGGTTGGCTGTACAAAAAGAATCGTAAACAAAAAAAGACATGAAGGCAAGTTCGCGAACTTGCCTTCATGATTTTTTGTTTACTGTTTGAGTTGACTACGTGAATAAAACTTCCTATTCCACAAGTAATAGTCAGTTTAGCTACTAGTTTAGCCATTTCACTTATCCTAGATGAAGCAGTCTAATCATCTATTCCTTCATTTTTTAACCAAGGAAGGTCTTTTGATAATTGAGCAGCAAAAGCTCGGTAGTCTTCTCGTTCTTGTAAGCGCTGTTTGCGACGTTTTTCGTATCCTGCGCACACTAGTTTTTCTTCTGCCGTGTCAGGTATGACTTTAGGTACTGTAAATTCCGTTTCTTCATTCATATGAGACGGAACAGCGACAAATGTTGTAAAACAAGTTGCGGCTAAGTAACGCTCCCCAGTTGTCAGATTTTCCCCAATAATTTTAACGAATACTTCCATCGATTTATGATGAGTACCACTTACATAAGATTCTACACACACAGAATGGTTTTCATGCAATGGTTTCAAAAAATTCAAGCTGTCTAAAGAAGCGGTAACTGCACCTCTACGACAATGTCTTGTCACAGAGATCGACGCAGCATCATCAATCATCGTCATCAATTTTCCACCAAATAAAAACCCAAAAGGATTAAGATCGAATGGAAAAATCCGATGTGTTTGAATGACTATCGATTCTTTACAATGCTTTATCTCTTCCAAAAAAACACCTCTTTCAAATTATTTCCTAATGATTCGTCCTATAAAAAAGCTAAGGCCAAGACAATGTCCGAGCCCTAGCAATCGTCCTGAAAAATAGTCTCAAAAGCTAAGAAAGATCAAGGGTTCTTCACCTATTTTTCTTCAAATAACCATTCCAAAGCACGTTGAATCCACTGATCCCAAAATACCCAGTTATGTTCGCCAGGACCATGTTCGAAGGTTACGCCAATCCCATTTGCTTTCAATGAATCAGTCATTTCTTGATTTGCTTGATAAAGAAAATCTGATTCCCCACATGCCAAGTAGATACGAGGTGCTGTTTTGTCACTCTTTACTAATTCTTCTAATAAATACTGAGGATCATTAACTGAACCTTTGATCTGATCTAACGGTCCAAATACGCCCTCCCAGAATTTTGCCTTTCGAATCATCAATAAATCATCCATCCGATTGCCTACTGAAATGGCTCCTGATAAAGAAATGATTGCAGCAAAATTTTCTGGTTTTGCTAGTCCAAGTTTCAAAGCACCATAGCCACCCATTGATAATCCAGCAGCATAAGTCTTTTCTCTTTTTGTCGTTAATTGTGGAAACAGTTCATGACAGATTTCGGGAAGCTCTTCTGAAATAAACGTCCAGTATTTCATATCATAGGCCGTGTCGGTATACCAACCTAGGTCAGTAGAAGGCATAATGACCGCTAATCCATGGTCTGCGACATATCTTTCAATTGACGTCCGACGCTCCCAGACACTATGATTTCCTCCCATTCCGTGCAGAAGGTATAAGACAGGAACATCTGTTGTCGCTTGTTGTGAACTCGTACCGATCACTTTATTTGTTGTTTGTGGAAGGATTACATTCAGGTTTACTTCCATCTCTAAAACATTCGAATAAATATTTGCTTGAATAAATGCCACGTTGAAACATCCTCTCTAAGGTGTGAAAAATAGTGTTTTTGACCTGACCAATAATGACAAATTTTGATAAAACAACTATTCTAACACCGGTTATCGTTGTGAAATAATTGGTCAAACGACCTCACAAAGTAACATTTAGTACTACTTTCTTGTACTACTACTCTCTTATTCTATCACTTTTTTCACGAACGACAAATGTCAATGCAAAAGCAATCACTACTAGTAACAGCCCCACAAAATAGACTTGATGCAATCCTTCATATAAAATCTTCCGTAAAGGCGTGATCAACTCTGACGCAATGTTTTTAGCTGTTTGTGGGTTGACTAGCTTATTCATGATATCTGCATCATTCGTCAAATTAGTCGCATTCAGCTCCCGTTGTGTTACTCCATTGATCAATAAGCCAAAGACTGCTACCATCACAGTTTGTCCAATCGTCCGCACCAATGTATTGAACGAGGTAGCTACCCCTAGTTGATCTCGAGACACACTATTTTGGGCACTAACAGTTGAGGTAGTCATCGTGATTCCTAGTCCTACACCAATGACCGTTGAAATAGCAAAGAACCATAAAAAATTACTTTCAAATGGCATTAACCAGAGCCAGGCACCGCCTAGAGAGGCAATCAATAGACCAATTCGCAATACCCAATTCGTTGCCATTTGAGTCATCCACTTACTTGCTAAGAAAGAACCAACCATCCAAACAAGTGAAAGCGGTGCTAAGACCAATCCCCCTACTGCAGCATTTAGCCCTAATACCCCTTGCATCCACATTGGGATATACACATCGATGCCCATTAAGAACCCACTGGCTAAAGCAGCTGCTAGATTCACGACCACAAATAGTGGATTAGCAAAAAGATGCAACATGATCACAGGGTCTTTTGCTCTTTTTTCGGCTGCAATAAATAAAAATAATAGAAGAAGACTTCCGATCAAAAGCCCGATCACTACTGGAGTAAATCCTTGATCCCCTAACAATTGAAATCCAAGAAGTAAAGCAACCAACATCGCCATCAAACTAAAGCTCCCGAATAGATCCATCGGTTTTGACTCATGTTCTCTCTGTGGTTCGTTCAAATAAAGCCAGATCAAAACCATCAATAAAAGCCCGATCGGTACATTAATAAAAAAGATCCAATGCCAACTGATCGTTTCTACAATAAAACCTCCAGCTAATGGTCCAAAAACACTAGCAATTCCCCAAGCCGAACTGTTCAAACCTAAAACTTTTGCTCTTTTTTCAATCGTATATAAATCGCCAATGATCGTTAACGCCACTGGCATCATTGCTCCAGCGCCCATTCCTTGAACAGCACGAGCAGCAATCAACCCCATCATGGTTTGAGAAAGTCCACAAAATAAAGAACCAATAATAAATAATAGCGTTCCAAAGATAAAAATAGGTTTTCTCCCCACTTTATCTGCAAGTTTGCCATAGATCGGTGTCAGCATCGCATTCGTTAGTAAATAAATCGAAAATACCCAATTCATGATCTCCATACCGTGAAGAGAGCCGACGATCGTAGGCATAGCAGTGGTCACGATCGTTCCTTCAATTGCTGTCATGAAAGTTGCAATAAACACACTGATCGTTACTAATTTGACGTTTGTTTCTCTTTTCATCTTATTCCTCCTTTTTTTGTTGTTACCAAATAAATTTTAGCCAAAAAAAATAGGCTTTATCATTTATCAAAAACACGAATCAAAAACGACCATGGATTTCTCTTCAGTCGTTAGGATAAAAAAAACTGGAATGATCCCATAAAGAGAACCATTCCAGCCATCAAAAAGCTATTTTGCTAAGCTTGCTTTAATTGCATCAACTTTATCTGTTTTTTCCCATGGCAATTCGATATCCGTACGACCGAAATGACCATAAGCTGCTGTTTGACGATAAATTGGACGACGTAAATCAAGCATTTCAATAATACCTGCAGGTCGTAGATCAAAGTTTTCTCTCACAGCGGCAATCAAGTCTTCTTCTGGAACAGTTGACGTACCAAAAGTATTGATTGAAATAGATACAGGTTGTGCAACACCGATCGCATAGGCTAACTGAACTTCAGCTTTTCTTGCCAAACCAGCTGCTACAATGTTTTTCGCAATGTAACGAGCGGCATAACTTGCTGAACGGTCAACCTTAGTAGCATCTTTCCCAGAAAATGCTCCACCACCATGACGAGCATAGCCGCCATATGTGTCAACGATGATTTTTCTTCCCGTCAACCCAGCATCTCCTTGAGGTCCCCCAATAACAAAGCGACCAGTAGGATTGATGTAGTATTTTGTGTCGTCATCAAGTAATTCAGCTGGAATAACTTCTTTTATTACTTTTTCAATGACGTCATGACGAATTGTTTCATTGTCCACTGCATCATCATGTTGTGTTGAAATAACGATGGTATCCACTCGTTCTGGCTGACCATTGTCATCATATTCAACTGTTACTTGTGATTTTGCATCTGGACGTAGATAAGTTAATTCATTGGATTTACGTAAATCAGCTAAACGACGAACTAGACGATGGCTTAATGCAATTGGTAAAGGCATTAATTCAGGTGTTTCATCGACTGCAAAACCAAACATCAATCCTTGGTCTCCAGCACCGATCTCATCCAATACATCTCTCTTCGCTTCGTCACGAATCTCAAGTGCTTCATCAACACCTTGAGCGATATCTGGTGATTGTTCATCAATTGCAGCTAATACAGCTACTGTATCTCCATCAAAGCCAAATTTTGCTCGTGTGTAGCCAATCTCTTTGATCGTTTGACGTACCACTTTTTGAATATCCACGTAGGCAGTGGTTGAGATTTCTCCAAATACCAATACAAGACCAGTGGTAACAGATGTTTCACAAGCCACGCGTGCATTTGGATCCTTTGCTAAAATTGCATCCAAGATCGCATCACT
>NZ_JBIOLU010000001.1:2652500-2835000 GCF_051711025.1 Enterococcus sp. DIV1421a
CTCCCGGATATGAATGAATGGCATTCGGAGTTTATCTGAATTCGGTAACCCGAGATGGGCCCCTAGTCCAAACAGTGCTCTACCTCCATCATTCTCAATTCCGAGGCTAGCCCTAAAGCTATTTCGGAGAGAACCAGCTATCTCCAAGTTCGTTTGGAATTTCTCCGCTACCCACACCTCATCCCCGCACTTTTCAACGTACGTGGGTTCGGTCCTCCAGTGCGTTTTACCGCACCTTCAACCTGGACATGGGTAGATCACATGGTTTCGGGTCTACGACTACATACTCAAACGCCCTATTCAGACTCGCTTTCGCTGCGGCTCCGTCTCTTCAACTTAACCTCGCATGCAATCGTAACTCGCCGGTTCATTCTACAAAAGGCACGCCATCACCCATTAACGGGCTTTGACTTGTTGTAGGCACACGGTTTCAGGTTCTATTTCACTCCCCTTCCGGGGTGCTTTTCACCTTTCCCTCACGGTACTGGTTCACTATCGGTCACTAGGGAGTATTTAGCCTTGGGAGATGGTCCTCCCGGATTCCGACGGAATTCCTCGTGTTCCGCCGTACTCAGGATCCTCCTAGGTGCCTTCCAAATTTCATCTACGGGGTTTTTACCCTCTTTGACTGACTTTTCCAAGTCATTCGATTATCTGAAAGAACTACCATATCGGAGTCCTACAACCCCAATGAGCAAGCTCATTGGTTTGGGCTTTTCCCGTTTCGCTCGCCGCTACTCAGGGAATCGAATTTTCTTTCTCTTCCTGCAGGTACTTAGATGTTTCAGTTCTCTGCGTCTACCTCGAATGCGCTATGTATTCACGCAAACGTAACATCCTATAAAAGATGCTGGGTTCCCCCATTCGGAAATCTCTGGATCATAGCTTACGTACAGCTCCCCAAAGCATATCGGTGTTAGTCCCGTCCTTCATCGGCTCCTAGTGCCAAGGCATCCACCGTGCGCCCTTATTCACTTAACCTTATCAACCTTGCGGTTGGGTTTTGATCTTTCTTCTAGCGATAGAAGTCCGATCAAGAAAATAAGCAATTGAACTTATTAAAAAACTCATTCAACGCGGTGTTCTCGGTTTGTATTACTAATTTACTTCAAATATCCAGTTTTCAATGAACAAAATGTTTTAACAACTAATGTTGTTAATGGAGCCTAGCGGGATCGAACCGCTGACCTCCTGCGTGCAAAGCAGGCGCTCTCCCAGCTGAGCTAAGGCCCCGATTTATTTTTGAGAGTAGACCTCTCAAAACTGAACAAAGTATAAAACAAACAGTGTAGTCTCCGTAATATTCCTTAGAAAGGAGGTGATCCAGCCGCACCTTCCGATACGGCTACCTTGTTACGACTTCACCCCAATCATCTATCCCACCTTAGGCGGCTGGCTCCAAAAGGTTACCTCACCGACTTCGGGTGTTACAAACTCTCGTGGTGTGACGGGCGGTGTGTACAAGGCCCGGGAACGTATTCACCGCGGCGTGCTGATCCGCGATTACTAGCGATTCCGGCTTCATGTAGGCGAGTTGCAGCCTACAATCCGAACTGAGAGAAGCTTTAAGAGATTAGCTTAGCCTCGCGACTTTGCGACTCGTTGTACTTCCCATTGTAGCACGTGTGTAGCCCAGGTCATAAGGGGCATGATGATTTGACGTCATCCCCACCTTCCTCCGGTTTGTCACCGGCAGTCTTGCTAGAGTGCCCAACTAAATGATGGCAACTAACAATAAGGGTTGCGCTCGTTGCGGGACTTAACCCAACATCTCACGACACGAGCTGACGACAACCATGCACCACCTGTCACTTTGCCCCCGAAGGGGAAGCTCTATCTCTAGAGTGGTCAAAGGATGTCAAGACCTGGTAAGGTTCTTCGCGTTGCTTCGAATTAAACCACATGCTCCACCGCTTGTGCGGGCCCCCGTCAATTCCTTTGAGTTTCAACCTTGCGGTCGTACTCCCCAGGCGGAGTGCTTAATGCGTTAGCTGCAGCACTGAAGGGCGGAAACCCTCCAACACTTAGCACTCATCGTTTACGGCGTGGACTACCAGGGTATCTAATCCTGTTTGCTCCCCACGCTTTCGAGCCTCAGCGTCAGTTACAGACCAGAGAGCCGCCTTCGCCACTGGTGTTCCTCCATATATCTACGCATTTCACCGCTACACATGGAATTCCACTCTCCTCTTCTGCACTCAAGTCTCCCAGTTTCCAATGACCCTCCCCGGTTGAGCCGGGGGCTTTCACATCAGACTTAAGAAACCGCCTGCGCTCGCTTTACGCCCAATAAATCCGGACAACGCTTGCCACCTACGTATTACCGCGGCTGCTGGCACGTAGTTAGCCGTGGCTTTCTGGTTAGATACCGTCAAGGGATGAACAGTTACTCTCATCCTTGTTCTTCTCTAACAACAGAGTTTTACGATCCGAAAACCTTCTTCACTCACGCGGCGTTGCTCGGTCAGACTTTCGTCCATTGCCGAAGATTCCCTACTGCTGCCTCCCGTAGGAGTTTGGGCCGTGTCTCAGTCCCAATGTGGCCGATCACCCTCTCAGGTCGGCTATGCATCGTCGCCTTGGTGAGCCGTTACCTCACCAACTAGCTAATGCACCGCGGGTCCATCCATCAGCGACACCCGAAAGCGCCTTTCAAATCAAAACCATGCGGTTTCGATTGTTATACGGTATTAGCACCTGTTTCCAAGTGTTATCCCCTTCTGATGGGCAGGTTACCCACGTGTTACTCACCCGTTCGCCACTCCTCTTTTTCCGGTGGAGCAAGCTCCGGTGGAAAAAGAAGCGTTCGACTTGCATGTATTAGGCACGCCGCCAGCGTTCGTCCTGAGCCAGGATCAAACTCTCATAAAAAGTTCGAACAATCTTACGATTGTTAAGCTCAATTGTTTGCTAGCATATTGCTTGCTTGTTAAAAATGTTTGTTGTCTTGAATCAATCAAGACGCCCTACACATTTGGTTTGTCTTTGCTTTGTTCAGTTTTCAAAGGTCTACTTGATTAAAAGCTAATCATTTGAGATTGCCGTAGCAACTTTTATATCATATCAGAGTGTCGTTTGTTTGTCAACTCTTTTTTTAAAAGTTTTTTAACTTCATTTTTCGGAAGTGTTTCAGCAACTCATTTATCATAACTCATCGTTTGTTATTTGTCAACAACTTTTTTGAAGTTTTTTTCGATAGAATCAAGCTTCGTAAGCTGTTGTTTTTTAACGACTCAGTTATCTTATCATGTGATCTCTCACACGTCAAGAACTTTTTGAAGTTATTTTTTATTTTTGTCAGAAGTTATTTAGTGATAACTTTTGAACAAATAATAATATACCAACTAAACCTTTAACGGTCAACGAATTTTTTGTATTTTTTCAAGTTTTTTTCATTGGACGATCATTTCTGTAATTTTAAAAATAATCATTCGTATTTTAATAGTTTTCCTGCGATATTACTCCTCCCTTATTCTTTAATATTCGTTATAAATAAGAAGATCGTTTAATCAATCCACTCAAATACAAGCAAGCAATTCCTTTATCTATGCCTCCACATAATAAATTTCTCGATTATCCTCGCCTTGCATTTTTTTACCGTACCTCATTATTTCAAAAAAGAAACTGACAAAAAGTGGTGTAAGTTTTACGCTATCTATTAAAAATAGAGTGATCCTTTAACTTCTCTCTTTTACTAGATTATAAAAAAAGAAGCCAACAGTTCTTGGCTTCTTTTTTATTCATATTCACCATATCTAACGCATCGTTGGGAATAGTAAAACATCACGGATCGACTGTGCATCCGTCAATAACATAACTAAACGGTCAATTCCGATACCTAGACCGCCAGTTGGTGGCATACCATATTCTAAAGCTTCCAAGAAGTCTTCATCGACACCGTGTGCTTCATCGTTTCCTAGCTCACGTTCTTTTTCTTGGGCTTCAAAACGTTCTCTTTGATCAATCGGATCATTTAATTCGGTAAAGGCATTCGCAAATTCCCGACCAACGATAAACAATTCAAAACGATCGGTAAAGCGTGGATCTTCTGGATTCTTTTTCGCCAATGGAGATACTTCTACTGGATGTCCGTAAACAAAAGTTGGTTGTGTCAATGTTTCTTCCACAAAAGTTTCAAAGAACTCATTGATGACATGACCTACGCCCATTGCTTCGGTCACTTCTACGTGATGCTCTTCAGCAAGTGCTAATGCTTCTTCTAATGTCATTTCTTTCCAGAAATCGACACCTGTTTGCTCTTTGATCGCATCTACCATATGGATACGTTTAAAGTCACTTTCCAAATCAACTGCTTGGCCATCATAAGTGATTTCTGCTGTACCAAGAACTTTTTGGGCTGCATTACGAATGATTCCTTCAGTCAAGTTCATGACATCCTGGAAATCTGTATAAGCGGTGTAAGCTTCTAACATCGTAAATTCTGGATTATGAGTTGTATCGATCCCTTCATTACGGAAAACGCGACCGATTTCGTAAACTTTTTCCATTCCACCCACAATTAGGCGTTTTAAATGAAGTTCTAACGCAATACGTAAGTATAAATCAATATCTAGTGCGTTATGGTGTGTAATAAATGGACGAGCTGCAGCACCACCGGCTTCATTGTGTAAGACTGGTGTTTCTACTTCAATATAGCCATTACCATCTAAGTAACGACGGATTTCGCTAATAATTTGGCTACGTTTCATGAAGCGATCAAAACTTTCACGGTTACTGATCAAATCAAGATAACGTTGACGATAACGTTGTTCGATATTAGTCAATCCATGGTATTTATCTGGTAGCGGACGTAAAGCTTTTGATAAAATAGTGATTTCTGATGCCTTGATTGAAACTTCGCCCGTATCAGTCTTCATGATTTCACCTGTTACGCCAAAGAAGTCTCCTAAATCAGCATGTTTGAATACATCATAGGCTTCATCACCTACTTGATCTTTACGTACATAAATTTGGATTTGGCCTTCACGATCTTGTAAGTGAGCAAATCCAGCTTTTCCTTTACCACGACGAGTGATCATTCGACCGGCTACACTTGCAGTTAGCCCCATCTCTGCTAATTCTTCTTTTGTTCTTGGATCAAACAATTCATGTAATTCTTCTGAATTGTGCGTACGTTCAAATCGTTTACCAAAAGGATCAATCCCATTTTCTCTTAATTGCTCCATTTTTTGACGGCGAACAAGCATTTGATCGTTTAAATCTTCTACTTGATGTTGTTGTTCCTGTGTCACAAAAGTTCCTCCATTCTCATGTTATTCTCTTTCCTATAATGCCAATGAAACACAAAAAAAGCAAGCCGAACTTAAAGTTCGACTTGAAAATTCACGAAAAACTTAGAAAATCACTAGATTATTTCACAGATACTTTTTCTGTTTTCTCTAAAAAGCGGTCAAGCAATTCATTGATTTCTACTTGTTTTTCTGCTTGATTGATTGCAACTTTTACTTTTGCTGCTCGAGAGATTCCTTTTAAATAATAGGAAGCATGTGTCCGAAATTCTCGGCACGCAACAACCTCCCCTTTTAAATCGACTAAACGTTTCAAATGTAATTTAGCGGTCTCGATTTTTTCTCTTGGTGTTGGTTCAGGGATTAACTCGCCGGTTTCTAAGTAATGCTGGGTGCGATGGATCATCCAAGGATTGCCTAACGCTGCACGCCCAATCATCACACCATCCGCTCCTACGTATTCTAACATTCTTTTAGCATCTTCCGGAGTTTTGACATCTCCATTGCCCATAAATGGGATCTTGAGCTGACTTTTAACTTCTTTCAATACTTCCCAGTTTGCTTTACCTTCATACATTTGTACTCTCGTACGTCCGTGCATGGCGATTGCACTGGCGCCAGCTGCTTCAGCCGCTAAAGCATTTTGCACAGCAAAAACATGTTGTTCATCCCAACCGATTCTCATTTTCACAGTAACTGGTACATCAACAGCAGAAGAGACAGCTTGTACCATCTCATAAACTTTATCTGGATCCAATAACCATTTAGCACCTGCTTCTGCTTTGATGATTTTGTTCACTGGGCAACCCATATTGATATCAATGATGTCAGCCGCTGTATTTTCTTGAACGAATTGGGCAGCCTCGACCAAAGTATCTTTGTTTCCACCAAAAATTTGCAAGCTTAGTGGATGTTCTGTTTCTTCGATATGCAGCATCTCTAATGTTTTCTTGTTTCTAAAATGGATTCCTTGGTCACTGATCATCTCACAGACGACTAATCCAGCACCGAACTCTTTGACGGTCACACGAAAAGCTGAATTAGTGATTCCAGCCATCGGTGCGACAACTACTCGATTGGGAATTTCAACATGTCCGATTTTCCATGTATGTTCCACTTATTTTCCTCCCAGCGCTTCTGCTTTTAGCTCGGATAATTCTGCTTCACTGTATTCATACTTGTTGTTGCAGAATGAACAAACGGCTTCTGCTCCGTGATCTTCATCAATCATCGCTTGGATTTCTTCTGCCCCTAAAGCAATAATTGCTTCCCCAAATTTTTCTTTTGAGCAATCACATTTGAATTGTACCGGCATTTTCTCTAAAATATTCAACTCACTAGTTCCTAGTAAACCTTCAAGAATTTTTTCAGGTGTTAATCCTTCGTCTAATAAAGTAGAAATACGTGGTGTCGTTTTTAATTGTTCTTCGATTTTACTGATAGTTTCTTCATCTGCACCAGGCATGATTTGGATCATAAATCCACCAGCTGTTTTGATACTGTCATCCGTGTTAACTAAAACGCTCAATCCAACTGCTGAAGGAATCTGTTCTGAGATTGCAAGATAATAGGTAAAGTCTTCCGCAATTTCTCCAGAAACAATAGGTGTTTGTCCCGAAAATGGTTCTTTCAAACCGAGGTCTTTAGTAACACTGAACATCCCTTGCGTTCCCACAGCACCACGCACATCAATTTTTCCTGCTTCATTCAAAGGTAGGCTCAAATGAGGGTTTTGGATATAGCCTTTGACTTCTCCTTTGCCATTCGCATCTACCACAATCCCATTAGCCGGACCATTCCCTTGAATCCGCACAGTTAACTTGTCTTCGCCTTTTAGCGTCGAACCTAGTAAAAGTCCGCCAACAAGCGTACGACCTAATGCAGCCGATGATGTATGCCAAGTGTCGTGTCGCTTTTGGGCTTCTGCAACAGTGTTTGTTGCTTGAACTGCATAAGCACGTACATAGCCATCATAGGCCAGTGCCTTGATCAAATAATCTTCCATTTATTTATGTACCTCTTTTCCGATTTTTAAATTCATAGTGAATCATACTAGTTACGCTGATAATTTTCAACTTATGAATGTTATCTTTTCTTTTATTTGCCTATTCTATAATAAAAAATAAAACAACTACTAAAAAAGAGCCACGACTTTTGTCGTAGCTCTCATTTTTTAGCGATTATTTCGGTTGATCATCCGAATCATCTGTTGAAGAAGTTTGATGTTCTTCTTCATTTAATTCTTTTTTCTCTTCTTCAAATTCTTTCTTATCGTGCTCAAAATCTTGTTTTTCTTCCGCTTGTTTTTCTGCGTCTTTTTCTTCCAAAGCACGTTTTGCTTCTTCAAAAGTTTGCGCTTCTTTTTCACTAGGATAGTTAGCAGATTCTGAACCTTCAGGCATAACACCTTTTTCAAATAAAGATTTGATTGCTTTCGCATCGAGTGTTTCAAATTCTAACAGTTTTTCAGCGATCAATTTATGTTGTGCTCGATGTGCTTCGATGATCTCATGCGCTTTTTGATGAGCTTCCATCAAAATCTTACGCACTTCTTGGTCAATTTCAAAGGCCACTTGTTCAGAGTAAGCTTTCGTTTGACCATAGTCACGACCAACGAATACTTGATGATTTCCTTCATATTGAACTGGACCTAAACGATCACTCATTCCATATTCAGTTACCATGCTTCGTGCTAAAGCTGTTGCTTGTTCAAAGTCATTAGAAGCCCCAGTTGATTGAACGTTGAAGATGATTTCTTCTGCTGTTCGACCACCAAGCAAACCAACGATTTGTTCAAACATATCTTCTTTTGTCATTAAGAATTGATCTTCTTTTGGTAAGGCGATCATATAACCACCTGCACGTCCACGTGGAATAATGGTTACTTTATGAACCACACGTGCCCGACTCAAGACTAAACCAACGATCGTATGACCTGCTTCGTGATAAGCCACCATTTCTCGTTCTTTTTTGCTGATTACGCGATCTTTCTTAGCTGGACCTGCAATCACGCGATCTTCTGCTTCATCAATATCTGAAGCATCGATTTTCTTCTTGTTACGACGAGCCGCAACTAAAGCTGCTTCGTTTAAGACATTTTCTAAATCTGCACCAGCAAAACCTGGTGTTTGTTGTGCCACGACTTTCAAATCAACGTCATCTGCCATCGGTTTGTTTCGTGCGTGAACACGTAAGATTGCTTCACGGCCTTTTACATCTGGACGACCAACTAAAATTTGACGGTCAAAACGTCCTGGACGTAAAAGTGCAGGGTCAAGTACATCTGAACGGTTTGTTGCAGCAATGACGATAACACCTTCATTCCCATCAAATCCGTCCATTTCAACTAGCAATTGGTTCAGTGTTTGTTCACGTTCATCATGTCCACCGCCCATGCCTGCGCCACGTTGACGACCAACAGCATCAATTTCATCGATGAAGATGATTGCTGGAGCATTTTTCTTCGCTGTTTCAAATAAGTCACGAACACGACTTGCCCCAACACCCACAAACATTTCTACAAAGTCAGAACCTGAAATAGAGTAAAACGGTACACCCGCTTCTCCAGCTACAGCTTTTGCTAACAATGTTTTACCAGTTCCTGGAGGTCCTTCTAAAAGAACACCAGCTGGGATACGTGCGCCTAACTCAACAAAACGTCGCGGATCTCTTAAGAATTCAACAACTTCAACCAACTCTTGTTTCTCTTCTTCTGCACCAGCGACATCTGAGAAGCGTACACGGTTAGCTTTTTTGTCGGCTTCTTTGGCTTTTGATTTACCAAAGTTCATGACACGGCCACCGCCGCCTCCGCCACCACCTTGTTGCCCCATCATCATATAGAAGAAGAACACAAGGATGATAATTGGTAAGAAGCTTAGCAATAAGGATACCCATACGCCACTGCTTGATTCTTCTTTGACTGTTGTAGCTACGTTATGTTCTTTCGCTAAATCAGTCACTTGGCTAAGTGTGGTATCGTTTGGCAAAATAATCGTTGTAAAGTGTGTCGTTTTTGTATCTGTCGATCCTAAGATAGCAAGTCCACCACTGTTAGAGACGGTTTGCTGTTCTTTATACTCTCCAGAAATTTTATATACACCATTTGCAGGTTGTACTTCAAATTCTTTGATTTTACCTGCTTGTAATTGTTCTGTAAATTTTGTGTACTCGATATCTGACGATCGTTGGCCGTTATTACCAAAGATAAAATATACGACCATAACCATCGCTAAGATTACGAGGACATAATACAAGGCATTTTTCATCATGCCATTGTTTTTTTTGTTCATAGTTGCCCTCCCTATGCGTTATTTTAATTTAGCATTTTTTTTATCAATCCTGACCATTCTATTGTAACACAATTTATAGTAGATACAGCACTAATTTGATTGATAAACGCTAGGCTTCAATACACCGATGTATGGTAAATTACGGTAAGCTTCTGCATAATCTAATCCGTAACCCACTACAAATTCATTAGGAACATTGAATCCAACATAGTCTGCTTCAATATCAACTACTCTACCTTCTGGTTTATCAAGCAATGTGACAATTTTCACTGATTTTGCTTTACGGTATTTAAATAGATCAACCAAATAAGCGAGTGTTCTTCCACTATCGATGATATCTTCAACGATCAGTAAGTCACGGCCTTCAACATTGGTATCTAAATCTTTGACGATTTTGACTTCTCCTGATGAAACCGTTGCATTTCCATAACTTGAAACATCCATAAAGTCTATTTCCAAGTGAGCATCAATCGAACGTATGATATCTGCCATGAATGGAACAGCGCCTTTTAGAACACCAACAACGAGTGGATTATTATGCTTATAAGTTTCTGCCAATTCTTTGCCTAGTTCTTCACAACGAACTTGTATTTCTTCTCTTGTAATCAAAACTTTTTCAATATCCTTTTCTAACATCAGGTTCTCCTTCCAATTGCTTCTTTGTGATATTTGTAAAGAAGTATGTAGTGTATTTTATCAGTTTCTACACCAATACTCAAATAGGAATAGGTAAATGGGACCAAACTATAAATATTTTCATTTTGATCCCTCACGACCCATGCCTCTTTTCTTTGTGAATCAGGTACTTTGTTATCAATCAAATATCTGGATATTTTCTTTTTTAGTTTGCTATTTAGCTGGATACGCTCTCCTGCTTGTCTCTTTCCTACAAACAGTTCTTGATGTGAAGATAGCCAAAGATCATGAGAAAACTCGTCCCAATCATCTGCTTTTCTAGCTTCTTCGGCTGCTTCAGGTGTAAACAAGCCGATCCAGCAGCTTTCATCTAACCTGATGCGTTGATTCAACTCCAACTTATACGCCTCTGTTCGTTCTTGTATTGTTTTTGAGGGATCAGCTTTCTCTTGGATAAGATAGATTTTTTCATAGCTACGTTGCAGAACCCACCCTCGTTCAAGAGTAATTTTCCATTGGCCTTTTTTCTGTTGACACTGTTGTAAAATCAGTTGGATTTGTTTTTCTTTGATCACGATCGCTGTTTTTTCAAAAAAATGATCAAAGAATGCGTATAAGAAATAATAGCTTTCTTCTTCTGGCATCTCCGCTAATAGTTTCCAAGGAAAATGCACCCGTTCGTTTTCTTCTACGACATTTTCCATCAAGACTTTCTTCATGTGTGTTTGAATCAATCGATCTGCCCATTGGATCTGCTGCGAAAAACGTTGAAAATGAACCATTGCTTGTGGATTTTCTTGTTTTAGTTGAGGCAGAACCAAATGACGAAGGCGATTACGTTGAACATCCAACTCTTGATTCGTATGGTCTTCAAAATAAACCAGCTCTCGCTCTGAAGCATATTGATATAATTGCGCCTTACTAAATCCTAGTAACGGACGAATCAATCGACCATTGGAGAAGGGTTGGGCTTCTTTGATCCCAGCATAGGTACTAAGTTGCCCCCCACGCAACAACTTCATTAAAACCGTTTCCATTTGGTCATCCCCATGATGTGCCGTCATTAGGCAGTCATAGCTGCCGCTTTGCATCTGCTTCGCAAACACTTGATAACGAAACTCTCGAGCCGCTGTTTCAATGCCCTTTTTTGTTGGCTTTTCCCAAACTTCCACTTGTAACGGGAGTTGATGTTGTTGACAATACTTCTTTAAATACGCAACTTCATGAACAGATTCTTCTCTTAATTGATGATTGATATGGGTCACTGCCAAAAAGAAACCCCATTTTTTTTGCGCTTCCATCATTAAATCCAGAAGAACCATAGAATCTACTCCCCCAGAAACCGCCAGTAGCGCTCTTGTTTTTTCATTCAAATAACCATTGATTTCACAATTTGTCAAAAAACGTTGTCTGATCTTCCTTGCGTCTTGTTCTTCTTCCATCGAATCACTTCCTTGTTCCTTCTCGGCTTCGATCAACCTACCATCAAAGATTCCAATGAAAAAAAGAGCGGACAAAAGTCTGCGACAATTGCCTGCTCTTAAGTTTTTGGTTAGCTGCGACGTCCGCCGCGTCCGCCACGTTTACCTTCTGTATTGCGCTTCAAGGAAGTCAATCGATCATCACTATCCTTTAAAAATGAACTCATTAATGAATCGAAGTCTTCTTTATGGTTATTAGAAGATTGACTGCGAGAAAAAGGTTTTTTCTGTGTTGAACGACCTCGATTATCGCGAGGATCTCTTTGTTGGTATTTTTTTGGACGCTTATCATCATCTGATTCTGTTGATTCCGCTGGTTTTGGTTGTGTTTGACGGATTGATAATCCAATTTTACCATCATCATTAACTGAGATAACTTTAACAGTTACTTCATCACTGACACTTAAAACATCATGAATATCTTTGATATAGCCATTTGAGACTTCACTGATATGAACTAGACCAGTTTTTCCAGCTCCTAAATCAATAAACGCGCCAAAATTTGTAATTCCTGATACTTTCCCTTGCAGTTTTGCTCCTACCTCGATTGACATAAAAAAAATGTTCCTCCTAATTATTAACCTATTTATAATACTGCTTATTTTGCAGTTGTTGAACTAGTTGTTTGGTCTGTGTCATCCGTATTTGATTCTAATACTGGATAAACCTGCTCGCCTTCTTTTGAATAAAAGTATTTGCTTCTCGCAAGTTTCGCCACATAGTCATCATCTTTCAATAATGAGACATCCTGTGTTAGCTGATCCACATCAGCATTGACTTGGCTTAATTCCGTATTTGCTTCAACTTTCAATTCGTTTAATTGATTCATTCTTTGCATATCACGAAAAATTTGAAAACCTAAAATTGCGAAAATGACCAAAGCACCTATAAAAATAACTGCTAATCGACGTCTACGAAAAATCAACTGGCGTTGTTGTTCTTGAAATTCGACATATTTTTTCTTTGCATACTCTGTATCTAAAGCAGCAATTTTGTTGCTTTTTTTTGTCACTTCTCTTCGCTCCAATCTTTTTTGATTGTCGTTTTCATTATACCAATATCATTGAGGGTTGTCTAATCTATTTCGTCAGTGTTTTGCTTGCGAATCTCCGAAATGATCTCATACATTTTTTGAGCATCTTCTTTTTTCGTCGACTCATGTAATTCATTGACTTTTACTTCCATTGTTTTGTTTCCAAATTGGATCTTCAATTGATCGCCTACCTTGACATCACTAGAAGATTTAGCCAATTTTCCGTTGATTTGAATTCTTCCTTTATCTGCCACTTCTTTTGCTACAGAGCGGCGTTTGATAATTCGGGAAATTTTAAGAAATTTATCTAATCGCATTAGGATTCCTCACTTTTATTTTTTATAAGTTTATTAAATCGTAAAATCTTTTTTCCAAACGGTAACATCAACCATTCTCTAACCGTAAATAATTTTGTCCAGATCACAGCATTCACAAAGACGAACGCTCCGATTCCTACACCTGCTAAACTGGCAAAGAATGCAGAAGACCGATGAGCAACCGGGCCAAAAATCATCGTCAGTCCGCCATAATAAATCAGTAAGGCTAAGATCATCCATCCCAAACATTGAAGCAATTTACTTCCAAAGCGACGTTCTTTCCAGAACTGATTGATTTCACTAGTCTCCGTGTGGACAAAATACCATAGAGTGACAGCCAATCCTAGCAAGGTCGACAAACTAGCTCCTACTGTCCCTAGATAACCAGTTAGAAACGGGGTTGCCAAAGCTTTGGCTAACAGCCCCCAGCCTGCACCTTTCAAAGAGGGACGAAAAGAATTTTTACTTTGGGCAATACTTTGATAGGTTTGGATGATTGCTGTTAAAGCAATTGCAAAGACGAATAGCACCAACGCTGCATTCCCAGCGTAATCTTTAAATAGCGCATAGTTGATATACGGTAAAAGCATAGCTAGTCCTACAGAAGCAGCTAATGCTAAAGTCGTTGTTAACCGTAAATAGATTTTGGCAGTCTTTAGAAATTGACTATGCACAGCCGTCATCAAGTACTTCGTCAATGCAGGTAAGAAAGTCGCACTTAATGCAGTCGCAATCACTAGTCCTAATTGAACTAACGGTTGCCCACGATCATAGACTCCTTTTGCAATTTTTGCACTTTGTTCAGATAATCCATAAACTTGAAGCGCATTTTTTACAAAAAATGAGTCGATCAGCTGAAAGAAAATCAGCAGACCACTATAGATTGACACTAAGCCCCCTTCAACTAAAAAACGCCGGATCAATCGTTTGTCAGGTCGTTTCGTGACCGAAAAATGTCGAAAACTTAACGCCCCACCATGGATCTTTTGTTCATAATAGCGCAACACACCATAGGCACAAAGTCCCCCGATGACTGCACCACTCATAGCCGCAGTTCCTGTTTGGTAAACTGACCAGCCAAATAGTCGAAAAGCAAAGGCACTGAAAACGATGATCGCCACTCTCACAAATTGTTCAACGACTTGTGAAACAGCTGTCGGTTCCATCAAAAATCTGCCTTGGAAATTTCCTCGATAAAAAGATAGTCCTGGCATCAGTAAGAAAGTAAATGAAACGATTTGGATCAGCGGTCGTAATTGCTGATCCCCCATCATCCAAGCAATCCAACGGCTAAAGAGAAAAGTAAACAGCCACAGAACAATCCCTGTCCAAAAAACTAATGGATAAAGCCGTTGCAGTGCTTCTTTTCGCTGAATTGGATCTTTTCGTTCAGCGACATATTTTGAAATGAATTGCGGTAAACCAGACAACGCTAAAGTCATGGCAATCCCATAGATTGGGTATACTTGTTGGTATACATAAAATCCTTCATCACCAACTAAGTTTTGGAGCGGAATGCGGTACAGCGCACTTAGGACTTTTGCTATGAAAGAAGCAATCGTCAATATAAATGCGCCATGCATCACGCGACGCATCTCTTTATGGTCCAAAGTATTCGCTCCTTCCTAAGCAGACAGATATTTTTGTTCACGTAAAGCTTTGACAAAACGTTGGATTTCTTGCAACCAAACTGCTTCATCGGTCTTGTTAGGAACCGTTAGTCGAATCACCATTTTTTCTTTTTCTACACCTAAACTTGCTTTTAGTTTTGTTGCAGTCAAAGCTTCAAATAACTGTTCTACAGTATAGCGTTTTGTTCCTGCTTTACTTAGGTTAAAGACGATAGTCTGCTGTTGCTTGCGAATTGTTTCAATCAAGGCGCGATCGCCATCCATTTTGATTTGGCCAATCGTTAAGAGATGTGCCACCTCTTCAGGGTATTCCCCAAAACGGTCTAAAAGATCATCTTCTAATTCATCAAGCATTTCTTGTGAATCAAGTTCCCTGATCCGTTTATAAATTTCAATTTTCTGTCTTTGGTCCGAAACATATTCTTCTGGCAAGTAAGCATCGACCCCAAGATCGATTTCAACTGCTGTTTTTTCCACTTGGTTGTTCTTTCCTTGTTTACGTAAAACAGCATCACTTAACATTTGCGAATACATGTCGAATCCGACAGCATCAATAAAGCCGTGCTGCTGCGCACCTAGCAGATTTCCTGCTCCTCGGATCGATAAATCCCGCATAGCGATTTTAAAACCAGAGCCTAGTTCGGTGAAATCTTTAATGGCTTGAAGACGTTTTTCGCTGACTTCATTCAAGATTTTTTGTTGTTCATACATGAAGTAGGCGTACGCCACTCGGTTGCTTCGTCCCACACGACCTCGTAATTGATAAAGAGTCGATAGCCCCATGTAATCAGCATTTTCAACGAAGAGCGTATTCGCATTTGGAATATCGACACCCGTTTCAATGATCGTCGTTGTGACTAACACATCATATTGTCCTTCAATAAAATCAAACAATGTATTTTCTAATTGTGCTTCAGTCATTTGACCATGCGCATAACCGATCCGTGCTTCTGGTACAAGTTCTTGGATTTCTTCCACTTTTTGTTCGATCGTCTCTACTCGATTATAGAGATAGAACACTTGACCGCCACGCCCCATTTCTCGATGGATAGCTTCACGAATCGCTCCAGGATTTTTTTCCATCACGTAAGTTTGAATCGGATAACGATTGGCAGGCGGTGTTTCGATCACTGATAAATCACGAACCCCGAGCATTGACATGTGGAGTGTCCGTGGGATCGGTGTCGCTGTCAACGTCAAGACATCCACTTGGGCACGTAGTTGTTTCAAACGTTCTTTATGTTTTACACCAAAACGCTGTTCTTCGTCAACGATCAATAACCCTAAGTCACTAAATTCAATGTCTTTAGATAAGATACGATGCGTTCCGACTACGATATCGATTTGTCCAGTACGTAATTGTTCAATCGTTTCTTTTTGTTGTTTTTTCGTTCGGAAACGACTCAATAGACCTACATTTACTGGAAATCCTTCAAAACGTTCCAACATCGTTTCATAGTGTTGTTGGGCGAGAATGGTCGTAGGAACTAAAAAGGCAACTTGTTTACTTTCCTTGACGGCTTTAAAAGCAGCTCGTAAAGCCACTTCCGTTTTACCGTAGCCAACATCACCAACGAGCAAACGATCCATCGGTTTTTCTTTTTCCATATCTCGTTTGATCTCTGCGGCACTCCGTAATTGGTCATCCGTTTCAGAGTATGGGAAGGCATTTTCAAATTCTTTTTGATACCCATCATCCGGTCCAAACGCATACCCTTTTTCTGATTCTCTGGCAGCATATAGTTTGATCAGATCATCTGCGATATCTTCAATTTTAGACGAAACCTTTCTTTTGGTTTTCGTCCATTCACTACTGCCTAATTTATTGATACGAGGTGCTTTTGATTCAGAAGCAACATATTTTTGGATCAAATTCAGCTGGGTAACCGGAATAAATAATTTATCGTCATTTTGATAAAGGATCGTCATGTAGTCTTGATGGACACCATCCACTTCTAACGTTTCCATCCCAATATATTTACCGATCCCGTGATTTGCGTGAACGACATAGTCGCCTGCTTTTAGTTCATTATAGCTTTTTAAACGTTCCGCATTCGTTACGGTTTGTCGCCGTGTTTGTTTCTTCGTCGTTTTTTGGAAAATTTCTTTTTCCGTAATCGCGACTATTTTCTCTTGAGGAAGTTCGAACCCTGTTTGCAGCGCCCCTTCCACTAGTTGCACTTGTCCTCTGATCAGTTTTTCTTTTTCGGTTTCCACGACTAGGATCTCTTCATCACGTAACATCTGCTCCGCTTTTCTAATCCGTTCTTTCGTAGGAATAAAGATGACTACTGTTTGTTCTTGCTTACGCCATCGGTCCATTTCTGTTTTCAATAATGGCATTTGACCGAAAAATTGTTGCATCGTACGATATTGAAAATTGTGAATCGCTTGAAAACGTAAATTCCCCATACCCTTTTGAAAAAGCGCAAAAAAAGTCGTCACAAATTTTTCTTTTTGAACTAATTTATGCACATCATTGACAAAGACTTGCTCTGAGAAGACACGTAATTCACTAATTTTTTGTGTTTGCCATTCAGCTGCTTCTCTTTCGATCTCCCGATTTGTTTCCATGATTCGTTGATAATCATCCACAATGAATAAACTACTTGTTGGAAAATAATCAAGGATCGTCGTTTCTTCTTGATAAAGAAGATCAGCATAAAGTTTCGCGTCTTCTGTCGGATTTCCTGCTTGCCATTGCGCGATCACTTGTCCAAAATAATCCTGCACGAATTGGCGGTCTGTTTCTTCTGAAATCGTCGCTAGTTTCTTTTCTAACAACTTTTCCAGTCGGTCGATCCCATGAAGTAAATCAGCTTGGTCGTAGACCTGTTCACTTGTCGGTGCGATCCAAATTTCTGTTACTTTTTCGATCGAGCGTTGAGTTTCTACTTCAAAATATCGCATGGAGTCAATCTCTACATCAAATAATTCGATACGTACGGGATGTTCGAGATTGATCGGATAGATATCAATGATGCTGCCACGAATACTATACTCTCCTGTTTTTGCCACCATCTCAACTCGTTCGTAGCCTAATAAAGTCAATAGACGAGGCAGATCGTCAACGGCTATTTCCTCTCCCGTTCGCCAAGTCAATTGGGCTTGTTTCCAAACTTTTGGACTGGGTAATCGTTTATGCAATGCTGCTACTGGTAATAAATAGACCCCTGGTTGTTTTTGTTGCAGGGCATTTAGTGTAGCAACTCTTTCTCTTCTTGCTTCTGGGGAAGAAAAAGCCATTTCCGCAGAAAGAACTTCATCTACTGTAAAAGAATGTATTTGTTCTGCTGGCAAAACATGTTGCAAATCTTCTGCTAGTTGATTCGCATAATACAGATTAGGCATTAATACGACTAAGTTTTTCTTTGTTTTTTTGAACGCTCGAGCAAAGAGAAGAGTTTTGGCTGAACCAGCTAAACCAGTGATCAATTGTCTTGGTGATTTTTCTTCTATCTGGTTGAGCCATTCCTTTACCTGTGGATCTTTACCAATTAATTGAACGATATCCATTTTTTTCCTCCTTCGCTAATTGAATTTGTTCATCGTATCGATAAACGAATGACCATCCAGCATAAACTCGAGTGCTGCCACTGACTGATCGATACTTGCTTCAATCAATGGTTGAACTTCTTTACTAAATGGGCTTAGCACGTGTTGAACAACAGTTTTGTTTCCTTCTGGTCGACCAATGCCTACTTTGATACGGTCAAATACATTTGTATTCAAGTGAGAAATGATACTTTTTATTCCATTATGCCCTCCAGCACTCCCTTTTTGGCGCAAGCGGATCTTGCCAGTTACAAGATCTAAATCATCATAAACAACAACTAATTCTTCCGGATAAATACCGAAATAAGTCATTAATGGTCCTACAGCACGACCAGATTCGTTCATAAAAGTTTGCGGCTTCACTAATAAGATTTTTTCTCCTTGATAGAAAAACTCTGCAACTTCCGCTTCAAATGTATTTTTTTTAAACACAGCTTGTTGCTTTTCAGCCATGCGATCAACGACCATAAAGCCGATATTATGTTTGGTTTGTGCATATTTGGTTCCTGGGTTTCCAAGCCCTACGATCATTTTCATTTGTTCTACCACCTAATTGAAAAAAGCAGCACAAAAGGCTGGAGCGCCCTAAAGCAATCCAGTCTTTGACTCATTTTTTCATTTTTTTACTTTCTACTATTAAGTATAACACACAAGTACCTGTTTCAACAAAAAGAGAATGTTTAACAAATGATAAAGAAATTAAAATTTTCTTCAAAGTCTAATAAATTAATAACCTTTTAAAAATAGTGAAATCACGCACATGTAAGCTTTTACATATAATACAACCTTGTTATCTGTTATATTTTATAGCCAAATAGCGTGACAGCGGGCTTGATAAATGTTAGCATAGGCATGGGAAAAAACAAAATCAATGGAAGGATTGATATATAATGACTGCAGCTGCAGAAAAAAAAGATCATCAAAAAGTAATTCTTGTTGGAGATGGCGCCGTAGGTTCTAGCTATGCCTTTGCTCTAGTTACTCAAAACATTGCACAAGAAGTAGGTATCGTAGATATCAACACAGCAAAAACTGAAGGAGATGCTATTGATTTATCACATGCTCTAGCATTTACTTCACCTAAAAAAATCTACTCTGCTACTTATGCAGATGCACATGATGCTGACTTAGTAGTTATCACTGCTGGTGCACCACAAAAACCAGGTGAAACTCGCTTAGACTTAGTAAATAAAAACTTAAAAATCAACCGCGATGTAGTAACACAAATTGTTGAATCAGGATTCAATGGTATTTTCTTAGTTGCTGCTAACCCAGTAGATATTTTAACTTACTCAACTTGGAAATTCTCAGGCTTCCCTAAAGAACGCGTAATCGGTTCAGGTACTTCACTTGACTCAGCTCGCTTCCGTCAAGCACTTGCAGAATTAGTTGATGTTGATGCACGTAACGTCCATGCTTATATCTTAGGTGAACACGGTGACTCAGAATTTCCTGTTTGGTCACATGCTAACGTTGCTGGTTTACAAATTTATGAATGGGTTAAAAACAATCCAGACGTTGATGAAGAAGCAATGGTTAACTTATTCTTTGGTGTACGTGATGCTGCTTACACAATCATTGAAAAGAAAGGCGCTACTTTCTATGGTATCGCTGTAGCCTTAGCACGTATCACTCGTGCCATCTTAGATGATGAAAATGCTGTACTTCCACTATCTGTATTTATGAATGGTGAATACGGCTTGAACGATATCTACATTGGTGCCCCTGCAGTAATCAACCGTCAAGGTATCCAAAAAGTTATCGAAATCCCTCTAAGTGACAGCGAACAAGATCGTATGGCTGCTTCAGCTAAACAATTAAAAGAAATCTTAGATGAAGCTTTTTCTAAATTAGACGCTGAATAATTAGAATAAATTTAACCACTTAATCAAGCAGAATATCAGCATTCTGCTTGATTTTTTTACTTAACGATCGTTAAATTTTTGCTAAATCATTTGTCCCCTTCGTCTTTTTTCTCAAAATATGCTATGATTAGTTCGTTATACGCTAAACTATCAAATAAGGAGCTGCCCGCATGACAAGATCTTCTCATCATAAAAAATCGAAATCGCTACACATTGGTCTATTAACTACGCTAGGCGTATTCCTTGCATTAATCGGCTTTTACGCTTACCGCAGTACATATTACACCAATCATTTTTTACCTAACACGGAAATTAATTCCATCAATGTAAGTAACCTGACCGTGCAACAGGCAAATGACAAATTAAAAGACACCTTTTCCAATAAAAAGCTGACGATTGAAGAAAATGGGAAAGTTTGGGAAGAGATCGCAAAATCTGAGCTTGGTTATAAAGATGACTTTTCAGCAGATTTATCTCGATTGTTAAACCAACAAAATGCTTGGTCATGGGGCATGAACTATGTTTCCGCTAGTGAAAAACAAGAAATTGATCCGCAAGATACTGATCATCAAAAACTAGATGAAACGCTGGCTTCCACGACGAATAAGCTAACCGAATTAAATAAAGATCGGACACAGACACAAGATGCGACGATTGAAAAATCTGGTGACTCTTTCAAAATAAAACCAGAAGTAACTGGCGATACGATTGATGTGACAGCAGCTATCAACGCGCTGAAAACCAGTGTGAAGGATGGCAAAAACAAAATTGATTTAACTAAATTTCAAACAAAACCAAAAGTGACAGCGACCGATAAAAATTTAACAAAACAAGTCGATGAAATGAATGCCATTGCTAATATCAAAGGAACCTATAGTATCAACGGCAATACTTTCCAGATACCTCGTTCTGAAATTGCTAACTGGCTAACTTATACAGATGGTAAAGTTGATTTAGATACAACACAAGTTAAAAACTATGTAACAGGTTTAGGAGAAAAATATAACACGAGTACGAATGACACGAAATTTAAAAGTACAAAACGTGGTGAAGTAACGGTTCCTGTTGGTACCTATAGTTGGTCAATCAAAACTGATGCAGAAACAGAAGCTTTGAAGTCAGCCATTTTGGCAGGTAAAGACTTTACCCGTTCACCAATTGTTCAAGGTGCCACAACAGCTGATCATCCTTTAATAGAAGATACCTATATCGAAGTTGATTTAAAAAACCAGCATATGTGGTATTACAAGGATGGTAAAGTTGCGCTAGAAACTGACATCGTGTCTGGAAAACCTAAGACCCCTACTCCAGCTGGTGTTTTCTATGTTTGGAACAAAGAGGAAAATGCCACATTAAAAGGAACGAATGATGATGGAACCCCTTATGCAAGTCCTGTAAACTACTGGATGCCAGTTGACTGGACAGGCGTTGGTATCCATGATTCCGACTGGCAACCTGAATATGGTGGCGATCTTTGGAAAACTCGTGGATCTCATGGATGTGTCAATACGCCACCAAGTGTCATGAAAGAATTGTTTGGCATGGTAGAAAAAGGTACACCAGTAATCATTTTCTGATAGCTTCAATAAAAAATGAATTCATAAAAAAACTGGTTTCTCAACAAAGTTTATCTTAAACTTTAGAGAGACCAGTTTTTTTACGTCTATCACTATCAAAGGGGGAATAACATGGACGATAAGTTACAAGCTAAAAAAACTTATTATCAACAGTTTCTTGGTTACACTGAGCAACAGATCTTAGAATTAACCGCTAGTATCGCAGACCAGCAAAAACTACTCGTCAAACCAGAGAATAATGAATTTGAACAAAAGATTTTAGTCAAAAAACTAGCTAGTGACAAGAGAAAAATGCAATCATTTTTAAATGGTAAGGGCCTCCTCTGTTCAATCCTTCAGCAACTGGATAATATTCATACTACGATCGCGAAGCTAATCACCAGAAATTATTACATACATATGAACTTCTGTTTGAAGAAATAATGAAAGGATTATACAGCGATACACAAAAGGCGTCACCGTATAAAAAACTAGTGCCCAAAGAGAGGTACAGATAATGATTCAAGGATAAAATCAACCACTCCTAAAATAAATTCCAATCCAATCTATCCATAAATAAACAACAGCTGGCTTTGATCCACAAGTTCTATTTTATAAAAATGAATCACAAGTATACTACGAAATGAAGCCGAAAAATCCTAAAATAGAAAACTATTTTAGGATTTTTCGGCTTCATACTCAATTTTAATTACTTCTATAACTCATTTTTTCATGTACACTAATTGATCCTTCTACCTAAAATTTTTTTCTCACAAAACCAACGATCAAGCATAAGACAATCGCTGTCAATGCCCCCATTGAATCGAGCATGACATCTTGGAAAGACGGTGTTCGATCCCCTGTAAGCATCTGATGAAATTCATCTAACCCAGCATAACCGGTCGCCGATAACCAAGCTAAGACACTTGTTAACCACCAGATTTTCATTTTAGGAAAGACCCCTAAAAACAAACTACCACCTAAAATAAAATAAGCCCCAAAATGAGCACCTTTTCGTAAGAAAAATTCAACGAATTTACCATAACCTAAATGATCTACACTCACTACACCATCGCCATAAGTAAAACGAATATTATCAAATACTTGTTTAAACGGATGATTGGGAAACCACTCTTCGATCCTGGAGACTTGGGATTGTTGTCCGTAAGTTTGCGATGAACTGTAAAATAAGAGAGCCATGATGAGTACTGCAACAACTAAATAAAAGTTGCCATTTTTCATTTGTTTTTTTATTGAATTCATAAGTCACCTCTGCCATTTATAATAGCTCTTTTTTTACGAAACAACAAACTTTTCTTAGAGACTTAAATAAGAAAATAATGCTATACTAATTGTATTATAAATTGAAGGGAGCTTTTTCATGACATATTCACTAAATTGGGATCTTGATTCAATTTTTTCAGGTGGAAGTGATTCCCCAGCCTTAAATGAACGCTTAGAACAATTAGAAAAACAAATCAATACCTATTATCAATGCGTTAATCAATGGGATCATTCAGTCAGTACAAATGATGAACTTACGACACTGATCAAACAACAAGAAACAATTACAGAAGGTTTTTCTCAATGTAATAGTTATATTACGGCTTTGTTATCTGCGAATGTCAAAGATACCCAAGCAAAGCTTTTATCAGGAAAATTATATGCACTATTACCACGTTGGCAATCAGCCGATACGATTTTATCGAAAAAATTTGCAGAAATATCTGACAATAATTGGCAAACATTGCTCCAAACAGATGAATTTTCTTTGATTGCTTTTCGTATGAATGAGATTCGCAGAGACGGTCATCGTTTATTGTCCGAAGCAGAAGAAAACATCATCAATACACTCTCATTAGACGGGCTGAACGCGTGGAGCAGTCATTACGACACAATTGTGGGAACAATCGTGATTCCATTTGAAGAAAATGGCAAGGTAACTGACTTGTCAGCAGGTCAAGCCTTCAATAAAATGATGGGTGATCCAGATCCACTCGTACGTGAAAAGTTATTTATTGCCTGGGAAAAAGCTTGGCAAGAAAAAACGTCTTTACTATCGGACACATTAAATCACTTAGATGGTTTCCGTTTATCAACCTATAAACTACATGGTATGAACGACTATTTACAAAAACCATTAGAATACAATCGTTTGAAAAAAGAAACACTTGATGTGATGTGGGCAACTATCCAAAAAAATAAACAACCGTTAGTTGATTACTTAACAAGAAAAGCCAATCTTTTCGGTAAAGAAAAAATGGAGTGGCAAGATCAAGATGCACCAATTATTTTAGGAGATCTAAAGGAAAAGACGTTTACCTTTGACGAAGCTGCCTCTTTTATCATTGAGAATTTCCAAAAATTCAGTCCCAAAATGGCAACCTTTGCACAATCTGCATTTGAAAAAAGTTGGATTGAAGCAGAGGATCGTCCGGGAAAACGACCTGGCGGGTATTGTACTGAGCTGCCAGAAACCCAAGAATCCAGAATTTTTATGACCTATAGTAACTCAGTCAATGAAGTAGCTACGCTAGCCCACGAATTAGGTCATGCCTTTCATAGTAGTGTCATGTGGGATCTGCCAGCATTGAACCGTGATTACGCAATGAATGTTGCAGAAACTGCTAGCACGTTTGCTGAATTGATTGTCGCTGATGCTACCTTAAAAGCAGCCAAAACGAAAGAAGAAAAAATCAATTTATTAGATACTAAATTACAAAATGCTTTGGCCATGTTTATGAATATCCATTCTCGTTTCATTTTCGAAAATCGTTTCTATTCTGCGCGACAAGAAGGACTTGTTTCAGAAGAAGAAATCACTCAAATGATGGTTGAAGCTCAAAAAGAAGGTTATCATGATGCCTTAGCTACTTACCACCCACACTTCTGGGCAGCTAAATTGCATTTCTTTATTGATGATGTTCCTTTTTATAACTTCCCTTACACGTTTGGCTATTTATTTAGTTTAGGTATTTATGCTTATGCAAACAAAAAAGGAACAAGTTTTGAGCAAGAATACATTGAGTTATTAAGAGATACAGCTTCAATGACAACCGAAGAACTTGCTCAAAAACATTTAGGTGTTGACTTAACGAAACCAGATTTCTGGCAAGCTGGCATCGATATGGTTTTAGAGGATATCAATAGTTTCATGACACTTTCTGAAGAATATGTACATTAATTGATCAAGCTAAATCATTACTAGATAAAATGATCGATTCATAAACAGTAAAAATAGCAGTTTTTTCATTCATTGGAAATCCTATTTTGACTAATAAGTCCAAATGAGCTAGAGAGAATAGTGATTGGTTTACACCAACCTTCTTCACTCTAGCTCATTTATTTTGGTTGCTTCGTCTCTCATTCCAAACATCCATGATCATTTTTTGTGAAAATCACCAATGTCCCCTACTATTTTATAGCTACATATAAACTTCATTCTTTACTCACTGATTGCATTACAGACTAAAAAAGACACGTTGTCAAAGGATATTGGTAAAAAGAAACCTTAGAATCATAGGGTATCATTTTTATACTTTTTAAACTATAAAAAAGATGTTGGTGAATTTCACCAACATCAAAAAGAATAGAGCCACAAAAAAAAATGAACAGGAAGATTTCTCCTCCTGTTCATTCTATTTATTATTACATACTTACTGCAAAATCAGGTGTGTACCATTGAACTGAACCAACTTTAACATTTTCACCTGGTTGTGGTGCATGGATATATTGTCCGCCACCTAATGAAATAGCTACGTGATAAGTTCCGCCAGCAGAACCCCAGAATAATAAGTCTCCAGCTTTTGCTTGAGAAACTGAAATTTTTGTTCCAGCTGATTCTTGAGGTACTGTCCAACCACCGATGTCACGGCCAGTTACTTGTAAATATACATAGCGTGTAAATCCAGAACAGTCAAAGCCACTTGGATCTTTACCACCCCATACATATGGAGTACCAATATATTTGTAAGCTTCTGCTACAATCGCAGCGCCGTTCACACTACCAGAAGGATTTGGTGCTGGTGCTGGAGCAGGCGTTGGTGTAGGTGTTGGAGCTGGTGTTACAGTATTATTGTTATTGTTGTTATTTGTTGTACTGTTATTAGTGCTATTATTAGTGCTGTTATTAGTACTATTGTTTGTATTATTATTTACATTTGTATTAGAGCTGCTTGAACTGCTTTCTGTATTCGCAGGTGTTGACTCTTGTGTAGAAGATTCAGGAACTGTTGATTCTTCTGTTGAAGATGATTCAGTAGAAGAAGAGCCAGTTGATGAATTTTCTGTTGTTGTAGAAGATTCAGTAGATGTTGATTCTTCTGTTGTTGAAGACTCAGGAGCTTTTGATTCTTCACTTGAAGATTGTGCAGCTGATGAGCTTTCTGTTGTAGTTGATGCTGATGATGAAGCTTGTGTTTGTGCAGCTTGTGCAGCAGCTTGTTCACGTGCTTCTTTTTCAGCTTTTTCTTGAGCTGCTTGTTGACGAGCTTGTTCTGCTAAGCGAGCTTGTTCACGGATACGTGCTTGCTCTGCTTCAGCTTCAGCTTTCTTACGGTTCAAGTCAGCTTTCTTATCTTCTGCTGTTGCTTGTTCAGCAGCCAATGAAGTTTTCAAGACATTTAAGTCAGCTTGTTTTGCTAATAAATCGCCTTTTTGTGACTCTAAAGCAGCTTGGTTGTCAGCAAGTTCTTTTTGTTTTGCTTCATTTTCAGCTTTTTTCGCTTCTACTGCTTGTTTGTCTTCTTTTTGTTGTTGTACTAAGTCTTGGTTTGCTTTAACGATTGTAGACATTGCTTGGATACGACCAACAGCATCTGCTAATGAATCTGCATTTAACACAGCGTCAATATAGTTTGAACTAGTATTTTTTACTTGTGTTTCACGTGCTTGTTTTTGGATTGTTGCTTCACGTTTTTCAATACGTTCTTGTAAATCTTTGATTTCTTGTTTTAATTGAGCAGATTCTTTACGCAATGTATCTTGTTTAGTTAATAAATCTTGCGCTTTTGTGTTAATAGCAGAAACTTGACCTTCTAATGCTTCAATTTGTGATTGTGCACTTGCTTGTTGGTTTTGTAAGTCTGCAATTTTTTTGTCTTGTTGTTGTATCTGAGAATCAAAATCGTCCGCCGCGGCAGCGATCGGTGATCCTACGGCAGTTAAAGCGATTGAACTTAGCATTACCGCTGATAATAAACTCTTTTTCACTCTTCATTCCTCCGACTGGCTTAATTTAATAAATATCTAAATATATTTAAGTCTTTCTTAACGATATAAAAATTGTACCATAGCAGTATGTCAACGATATAATAGTTATGTTACAAAAACATTTCAAAATAAAATCTTAAAATGACAAACATGTAAGTTTCAATGATTATTCACAAAATATGACATTTATTTCAGAAATCAGTACAAAAAAAAGAAATTATTCATCACTGAATAATTTCTTGAATGGAAAAACAAAAACTGCGAATAGAATCATCGTTAATAATAAAGTTGGCCCAAGATATCTAGTAATAAAGTAAGTGTTATTTACAGATACTAATTTGAAAATCAATTGTACAGCTAAAGTGAACAACTCATACCCCGTAACAAAAATAATCATACTAAAAAATTCTGTAAAGATATTAAAGTGGATATAAGAACTCATCGAATACATAATAAAGACCATCAGTGGTAATGCCACCGCATAGATCCCGATTACACCGATATAGTAGGTATCAAAGATTGCTCCAAGGACGACCGTTGTAATCAATAAATACCTTTTAGGAAATTTCATACTGCAAAACAGCAAAGCCAAAATGAGAAAATGGGCACTAGCCATGTATTGCCCATTTGACCACTCGACAAACATTCTAGTCAAATGCCCATCAATCAACATCAATAAGAACAATACAACTGGCAAGTAATATTTCATTGTATCTTTTTTCAGCATAGGTTAATCCTCCACCAGTCGTTGCACGATCGTCACAACTGGCAGATCATACATTCCAGCGTAAGGCTTCACATATACTTCACGATCCAAGCCATAACTATCTGGTTTGGTCTTGATGACTGTTCCGATCGGCAGATCTGCTGGTGAGTTCCCACCTAAGCCAGAAGTTTGAACGACGTCGCCTTCTTTGATATTCGTATCTCCAGTTAATTGTGTCACGACTAACGCTTGCAGTTTTTCGTCATAGTTTTTCAATAATCCAAACGCTTCTCCACTAGAAGAAGATACCCGAACTGGGAAATGATTCGAACTTTCATTTGACGAAGTCAGCAGCTCGATCTTAGAAGAAGTACGATTGACTTCAACTACTCGACCAATTAATCCTTTTTGTGCCATTACCGCCATGTTCACTTCAATGCCATCTTTTGATCCTTTATCAACGATCAACATATCTTGCCAAGTATCTGGTGAGCGTGTAATCACATTCGCCGTTACTTTTTCATAGTTAGTCAATGTTTGATTTAAGTTAAGTTCTTTCTTTAATGCTTCGATTTCTTTTTGGTCATTTTTATTTTTTAATGCTAATTCATCATAACTATCGATTTTCTCTTTTAATCGCTCATTTTCAGAATAAGTCGTGAAAAGATTATGGACTGAATCCACTCCATTTTCGACCCATCTTACGGGCGCAGAGATTGCACGGTCAACAAATGAAACACTGTCATTGACAAAAGACTGGAAGAAATTAGGTTTTCCTTCATTCGCTCGTTGCGCGGCAGTCACACTTAAGATTGTCACCACAATGATAACAATGATTAAGGTAATAATAATATTTTTATTAGGATTGAACTTCTTCACAAAGACACCTCGAATTAATTAGACTCTTATGGTCAATTTTATCACTAATTGAGGCGAAACAAAAGGTATGACACCTCTCTTAAGCTTTTTTTTAGTAAATAATTTGACTTGTCATTTTTAACTATTTCTGTTGTATTTACTCGGTTAGAGCAAACTTAATCTTTACTTTGAATCACTGCGACCATCCCAGTTGAAAAGGAAAAATCAGCCGTATCTGAAACAAATTCATTGCTTGCATAAGAAGTTGCTTGGCTCACATCAGTTGTTTCCAGTTCATACTTGCTCTTTTGGATGGACAGCTCTGTTACAGGCGTCAAACAACAATAGGCCAAATAACGCATTTTATCCATTTTGGTAATCACATGTTTGCCAGGTAAATAGTAGGTGACATGATTTTGACGATCCCAAATAATGATCTTTTGAGCATGTGGTTTAAATCTTGGTTCTAACGGTAGCCAAAGGTTAGCAAGCAGGTGATCCAATCGCCCACCAGTTGCGCCAATGATCGTGATTGTTGCTTCTGGATATCGTTCAATGGCTTGACACAACCCCAACTGCGTATCTGTATCATCTTTTTCTGCTGGTGCTTGGATCAGTTCATTCGCTGCTTGTTCAACTTGTTTTTTTTCATCTACCGATAACGAATCAAAGTCACCGATTGCTAAATCCAAGGGAAAATTGTTTTGAAGAAGATACCATGCACCACGATCAATGCCTATATAACAGTCATAACTGTTTTGTAGTTCTGGCCAATTTCCAGGAGAACCTCCTGCCACTAATAAAACCTGCATTTATTTCAATGCCTCTTTTAACTGATTGATTTGTCCCACTGGATCTTCTGAGTTATAGATATAAGAACCGGCAACGAAAACATCTGCTCCAGCTTTTTGACAAATTTGTGCGGTTTCAGGAACGATACCGCCATCTACTTCAATGGAATAATGCCAATTATTTTGCTCGCGTAATTCTGATAATTCAGCAATTTTCTCTACCGTTTCTTCAATGAAACTTTGTCCGCCAAATCCTGGGTTAACAGTCATCACTAAGACCTGATCTGCTATCGGTAAAACATGTTTGATCATCGTTATAGGTGTGCCTGGATTAATCACGACTCCTGATTTCACGCCTAGATCTTTCATCATTTGCAATGCCCGATGAATGTGTGGAGTGGCTTCCACATGCACCGTGATGATATCTGCTCCAGCCTTCGCAAACGCCGGAATATATTTTTCCGGGTCAACAATCATCAAATGTACGTCTAGTGGCAACTTAGTAATTGGTCGAATGGCTTGTACGATATTGGGACCAAATGTAATATTTGGAACAAATTGTCCATCCATTACATCTACATGGATGTAATCTGCCCCTCCTTTTTCTACTAGTTCGATGTCTCTTTGTAAATTAGAAAAATCTGCGCTTAAGATAGATGGTGCTATTTTCATCAATGCTTCCTCCTATTTTCGTTTACCTTCTTTTTTAGAATAGATTGGTTTTCGATTTTCGACTTCCTGTAAAAATTGCAAATAGTTCTCATAACGTGTTTGGGCAATCTCACCTGTTTCGACCTGGCGTTTCACCTCGCACCCAGGCTCTTTAGCATGCATGCATTCTCTAAAACGGCAATGGTTCGATGCACTGACAAATTCAGGAAACTGTTTTGGTAATTCAGTCGTTTCGATCGTCAAAAAATCGATCGAGCTGAATCCTGGTGTATCTGCTACTAAACCATCATACAATGGGAGTAATTCCACATGTCTCGTTGTATGTCTCCCACGTCCTAAAGAATCAGAGATTTCCCCCGTTTCTAAGTTTAGATCTGGCGAAATTTGGTTTAAGAGTGTAGATTTTCCAGCACCAGATTGGCCCATAAAAACGGTCAATCGTTCTGGGAAGTAACGAATTAATTCTGCAGTATCTCCAGGATATTTCGGAACAATCACTGGATAACCGATCGTTTCATACGTTTGCTTGATCTCATCGATTTGCTGTTCGTTTGACGCAAGATCTGTTTTTGTCAAAAATATGACAGGTTCAATGGATTCATATTCTAAAGTCACTAGAAAGCGATCCAATAAATTATAAGAAAAATTTGGTTCTACCAAGCTTGTAACTACGACACCTAAATCGACATTTGCTACCGGTGGACGCACCAGTTGATTTTTACGAGGCATCACTTCTAACAAATAACCGTCCGTCTTGTTTTCGCTTTCAAATAGTACTTGGTCACCCACTAACGGAGTGATTTTTCGATTACGAAAGTTTCCTCGTCCTCTCGTTTGATAGGTCTCACCGTCTGCGTGTACATAATAAAACCCACTAATTGCTTTTCTGATTTGTCCTTTGATGTATGCCACCTCCAGTTTTCCTTATTTTACCACAGGAAAGAAAAATCATGTGGCGTTCCTGACAAGAAACTTAGCGAAACTCAATAAAAAATAGCAGAGCACGTTTAGAAACGCTCTGCTATTTTTTATTGTTATTACTATTTGGATGAAGACGACGTGCTTTCTTCTTTAGACGTAGCAGTACTTGAACTTTCTTTGCTGCTTGACGATTCTTTGGTTGAACTTGATGATTCTTTTGATTCTTTGGTTGGTTCTGGTCCTTTTGAATAAATGACATTGACGATCGTTCCTGGAGTGATCGATGCCCCCACGCCAGGAGCTGTTCGGATTACTTTATCTTTTTCTACGGTATCAGAATATTCATAAGACTCATGTCCGATGTATTCTGCGCCAATACTTGATAAATAACTTTGTGCATCACTTTTCGTATAGCCTGAAATATCATTTAATGTTTTCGCATTTGGTCCTTGACTAACGACAAAACTGATATAGCTATTTTCAGTCAATGGTTCACCGTAACTAGGTAATTGGCTAATGATTGAACCAGCTGGAACCGTATCGCTGTAATCATACGTCTCACTGATCCTTTTATAACCATTTGAGCTCAATATCCCACGAACGGTGTCATAATTTTGACCAGTATAATCCCCCATCGTTGGTTGCGCGCCTTGGCTTACAACAAATGTGATCTTATCTGTCGTTGGATCGACTTCCGTTCCTTCTTCATCCGACTGGGAAATGATTCGTCCATTTTCTACTTCATCACTGAACTCGTCTTTTTTCTCGATACTATCAGCTGGAAAACCAAGCTTCTTCAATCGGCTACTTACTTCGTCAAAATTCATCCCAGTATAATCATCTAACTTGATTTTTTTCTTACCTGTGCTGACGTAAAGGGTAACTTCACGGTTTTGTTTCACTGTAGTTCCCGCTGCCGGGTCCGTTTTGACAACGTCTCCTTCTTCGATTTGTTCATCAGGGATCTCTTCGGTTTTTGTTGCTGCTTCTAATTTAGCTTTTGCTAAAGTATCTCTGGCAGACGCTTCTGATAATCCCGAAACGTCAGGAATTTCGACTTCTCCACGACCTCCAGAAGCAAAAAAGACGGCTGTTCCGATTCCTAATAAGGCTAAGATCACCAATAAAATAATCCACCATTTTTTATGCTTTTTACTCTTTGGATCAGGAACTGTCTCTTCTGCCATCACAGGAGTTTCTTCTGATTTTTCTTTAGGTAATGGCATGGATTTAAATGACTCTGGCATTGGTGTATCTTCTTCTAATGGTGTGATCACTTGAGTTTCTTTGGTCATTGCTTGTGGCACCCATTTGGCTTCATTTGCCCGAGCAGGAGACAGCGCTGTTGCTAAGTCTTCTGACATTTCTTCTGCTGTTTTATATCGATCTGCCGGTTCTTTTGCAGTAGCTTTCAATACCACATTTTCTAAAGCTTGCGGCGTTGTTGGGTCTAGATCCTTGATTGAAGGTAACTCATCTTGGAAATGCTTCAAAGCAATCGTCACTGCAGACTCACCATCAAAAGGAACACTGCCAGTTAATAATTCGTAAAGAATGATCCCTAAGGCATAGATATCTGATTGTTTCGTAGCCATACTTCCTCTAGCTTGTTCAGGAGATAAGTAATGGACAGAGCCTAACATCGTATTCGTTTGTGTGATCGATGTTTCAGATAATGCGATTGCTATACCAAAATCAGTGATTTTGACCACGCCCTCATTATCGATCAAGACATTTTGTGGTTTCAAATCACGATGAATGATTTGGTGCGTATGTGCTAAAGAAATAGCTGATAAAATTTGTTGCATAATATTGACTGCTGTATCATAAGGAACAGGATAATGGGTTTGAATATAGCGTTTCAGGTCCATTCCTTTTACATATTCCATCACGAGATACTGCATGTTGTCTTCTTCTCCAACATCATACACACTAACAATATTAGGATGAACTAGTTCAGTCGCAGCTAGTGCTTCTCGTTGGAATCGTCTAATTGCCGTTTGATCATTTTGGAAATCGAATCGTAACACTTTGACTGCGACATCACGATCTAAAATAAGGTCATGGGCTAGAAAAACATTTGCCATGCCCCCACTACCAATATTTCCAGTGATTTGATAACGACCATTCAACTTTTTGCCTAACTCAATCATGCTACGTCCTCCTTGTATTCGATCAGAAGAACGGTAATATTATCTGCTCCGCCTGCTTCATTTGCACGTTCGATTAATTCTGTTACCTTGTCGAACAAAGCCCCTTCTTGATTGATAATCGTTCCAATCGTTTCTTCAGATAACATGTTCGTTAACCCATCCGAACACAACAACAAACGATCTTTTAATTGCCAAATATAAGTCGATACATCGACTTCTACAGATCCTGGCATTCCTACAGAACGAGTTAAAATATTTTTTCGTGGGTGGTTCGCTGCCATTTCTTCACTGATTTCTCCAGATTTTACTAGTTCATTCACTAAAGAATGATCTTCTGTCAGTTGAATGATTTTATCTTCACGGATCAAGTAGGCACGGCTATCCCCCACATGAGCAATAGTAAACTGATCTTCTGATAAAGCTGCTGCTACGATCGTCGTTCCCATCCCATTGTATTCTGGTTGCTCTTGGCCACGTTGATAAATACGAGTATTTTCTTCTTGGATCGTTTGGATGAACCATTGCGCTACTTTTTCGTCATCACTTAAACTTAGATTTTCCCAAGCAGTTCCTAAGTTTGTCACTGCCATCTGGCTCGCGATATCACCTGCACGATGACCGCCCATTCCATCTGCCAATACTGCTAGTTTAATCCCAGCTTGATTCGTAAAAACACTCGCATAGTCTTGATTTGTATTACGTCGTCTTCCTACATCTGATTGATATTCAATCTGCATTCTTTCACCTCATTACTTTTTACGCAAACAACAAATGAAAAACCCATCTGTATAGAACTGATGTGGGTATAAAGTCAACATTTTATCTTCGATTGATGATTGTAGCACAGGATCAACTAAAACATCAATCCTTTCAAAATCAGTATGTCGCTGTAAAAATGTTTCAATGACTTCTTGGTTTTCCTCTTTAAGAATCGTACAAGTACTATAAGTTAATATTCCAGAAGATTTTAACACAGATGCACAACTTTCCAAAATCGCCAATTGGATCGCTGGTAAATTAGCTAACTCGCTGGCATTTTTCTTATAACGAATATCCGGTTTTCTTCTCAATAGTCCTAATCCTGAGCATGGGGCATCAACTAAGATACGATCAAATGTTTCAGCTGAAAATTCCTCTTTCACTTCACGTGCATCCATTTTTTGTGCATAAACAGTTGTAAAAACACCTAAGCGTTCCGCATTTTCTTCGATGAGTTTTACTTTATGTTCATGAACATCCAGTGCTGTAACTTCACCACCACATGTTGGATCTAAAAACGTGGCAATATGCGTTGTTTTTCCTCCTGGTGCCGCACAAGCATCTAAAACATGATGTTCTGGCTCGATTTGCATAGCGGGTGCGACCAGCATCGAACTTTCATCTTGGATCGTCATGACCCCGTCATGGAATAAGGAACTAGATGCTAAATGTCCTTTTTCAGCAATTACCCCATAAGGACTAAGTTTACTTGCTGTCGCTGAAATTTCTTCTGCTTGGAGTGTCTCGATTGCTTGTTCTCTAGGGTATTTTCTGATATCTACTCGACCACTGACGTGACTTGGCTGGTAGAGTGAAAGTCCTAATTTTTCCGTTTCTTCATAACCGATTTGATCAGTCAATCGCTTGGTTAACCAGATCGGTAAACTGATTTTTACGGATAAGCGTTCAATCGGATCACTGATTTGTTCAACATCTGGTTTACCTTGTCGTTGATAATTTCTTAAAACACCATTTACAAATTTCCCAGTACCAGGATTTCCCTTGATCTTAGCAATTTCGACCGCTTCATTTAAAATCGCATGAGCTGGAACTTTATCTAGAAATTCCAACTGATAAACTGACAAATAAAGTAATGTTTTAACCCAATCATCCACTTTTTTTGCTTTTGCTATCAATGGAGCGACATAAAATTCCAGTAAAAGTTGACGACTGATCGTTCCATAAACTAATTCAGTAAACAAGCCAACATCTTTTTGATTTAAATCCCCTTGATTGATCATTTCGTTCAATAATAAATTAGAATAAGCACCGCCCTTGTTTACTCTTTCAAGGGTGATCAGTGCCATATAACGAACAGATTTTTTCATTTTTTTTGGTATTTTTGCCATTATTTCACCTGCTGCCCAATCATTACCTGTTGTCCACTACCATTCAAAAACTCATTGACTGCTTGTTTTCCTTTACCTGCTGGCTGTAATTCTTTGATTGCCAACACCGTTTGTTTACCACAAGCAATCCACAGATTTTTCTTATCTTTTTTGATGATGGTCCCTGGCTCCGCCGTAGTTTTCTCAGCTAACGCTTCTACATTTAAAAGTTTCCAACGAGTTTGTTCGTATGTCGTAAATGCAATCGGCCATGGTCGCATCCCACGGACTTGGTTGTCGATCTCTTCTGCTGTCTTGTTCCAATCAATTGCTTCTTGCTCCCGTGTGATATTTGGCGAAAAAGTTACCTTTGATTCATCTTGTGGACGTGGACTCAAATTTCCATTCAAAATATCAGGTAATGTTTTAAGTAATAGTTGTTTCCCTAATGCACTTAACTTTTCAAACATGGTTCCCACATCGTCTTGTTTAGTGATTGGTAAACTTTCTTGAGCATAAATACCCCCTGCATCCATCTTTTTGATCATTTCCATGATCGTTACACCGGTTTCTTTTTCCCCGTTGATAATCGAGTAATGAACTGGCGCCCCTCCTCGATATTTTGGCAATAAAGATGCATGTACATTTATAGCTCCGTGAACAGGTGCCTGTAATAATTTTTCTGGTAAAAATTGACCAAATGCAGCTGTGATAATCACATCTGGTTGGAGGGCAATGATTTTTTCCATTTCTTCTGAACCAGAGATTTTTTCAGGTTGTAAAACCAATAAACCGTGTTTCACGGCTGCTTCTTTTACTGGGGTAGGGGTGATGATTTTTTTACGTCCCACAGGGCGATCAGGTTGTGTCACGACTGCGACTACTTCATACCCTTCTTCTAATAAGCCTTCAAGGATCGGTACTGAAAAAGCTGGCGTTCCCATAAATACTAATTTAGTCATCAAGATGTTCCTCCATATACTCTTCTAATTCGGCTTCTGGAATTTGCTCAATCATTTTTTCAACGAATAATATACCGTCTAAATGGTCGATCTCATGCTGAAAGGCACGAGCTAAGTAACCAAAGGCTACTACTTCGATTTCTTCGCCTTCACGATCATAATAGCGAACCGTTACTTCGTCAAACCGTTTGACGGTCCCATAAACATGAGGGATGCTTAAGCAACCTTCTACATCAATGCTTTCTCCCTTTGCATCAATAATTTCTGGATTGATTAATTCAAACTTTTCACCTTCATCTACTTCTACGATTGCAACTCGCTTGTTTTGACCAACTTGTGGAGCGGCAATGCCAATACCATCGTTAGCAACCATCGTTTCATATAGGTTATCTAGTAAAGTAATTGTTTCATCTGTGATCACATCGATTGGTTGTGCGACACGTTTCAATTTATCATTGGGGTGGATCAATATAGGATAGCGCATGTAAATTCCCTTCTTAAATAAAGTGTAATGGTTCATTATCAATCGCGACAAATAATCCTTGTCGTTGTTCTTTTTGGCTCTGGTCTAAAATATTTTTTAAGATATTCGCTAAATTAGGCTCCTGTTTATATTTAATGATCAACTGGTAATAGTACCGATTTTTTACCCGATTCACTGTACTAGGGGTCGGTCCTAATAACAAGCTTTGATTTCCTAACACTTGCCGTAACTGATTCGCAACCTCAAAAATCTTCTTAGCAGCAACTTGTTCTTCCTCATGGCTGGTCGTGATTTTGACAGTAAAATAATAAGGTGGGTATCCACTACGATGTCGGACGGCCATTTCTTGTTGATAGAATCGCTCATAATTTTGTTCTTTTGCTAATTCAATTGCATAATGTTGCGGATTAAAGGTTTGGATAATCACTTCGCCTGCTTTTTCGGCTCGGCCTGCCCTTCCCGAAACTTGCGTAAGCAATTGGAACGTATGCTCGCTTGAACGAAAATCAGGCAAGTTAAGGGAAGTATCAGCATTCAAAACGCCGACCAACGTCACATCAGGAAAATCCAACCCTTTGGCAATCATTTGCGTCCCCAGTAAGATATTCGCCTTTTTTTGACCGAATTGTTGCAAGATACGTTCATGCGCACCTTTCTTTCTGGTCGTATCAACATCCATACGTAAAACACCAGCTTCTGGGAAAAGGGTCTTTAATTCTTCTTCGACTTTTTGGGTCCCTGTTCCATAGTAACGAATTTTATTCCCTCCACAGTTAGGACAACGGTGTGGGATTGGTTCTTCATGTCCACAGTAATGACAACGCATGGAGTGGGTGTCCATATGAAGGGTCAGAGAAATATCACAATTGGGACAAGGTAAAACAAAACCACAATCCCGACACATCACAAAGGAAGAATATCCTCGCCGATTTAGTAACAGCACAATCTGTTCTTTTTTCGCCAAACGGTCTTGGATTTTTGCTTGTAACTGTTTGGAAAATGTGGACGTATTATGTTGTTGCAATTCTTGTCGCATGTCAACAACTTCAATTGTTGGAAGTTGAGCAGACAAGTTGGCTCTTTGACTCAAATGGAGTAATTCATACAGCCCTTTTTGTGCTCGAGCACGTGATTCAAGAGATGGTGTCGCACTTCCTAGTACTACTGGACAATGATGATAATTTCCACGCCAAATCGCTAGATCTCTGGCATGATAACGTGGCGTTTCATCTTGTTTATAGCTTGATTCATGTTCTTCATCAATGATGATCAATCCGATATTTTCTAAAGGGGCAAAAATTGCCGAGCGGGCGCCAACAACAACCTGGGCTTCATTTCTTTCGATTTTACGCCACTCATCGTATTTTTCTCCCTGAGATAGCCCGCTATGTAAGACAGCGACCGCCTCTCCAAAACGCCCTTTAAAACGCTCTACCATTTGTGGTGTCAAAGCAATTTCAGGAACAAGCATAATCGCTGTTTTATTTTGAGCTAATACCTCAGCAATGGCCTGTAGATAAACTTCTGTTTTTCCACTTCCAGTAATTCCTTCTAATAAAAAAGTGTGACTCTTCTCTTGTTGCCCTGCTTCAATGATACGTTCTACTGCATGTTGTTGTTCTTTATTTAGCTGGAATGCTTGTGTTTGTTCAAACGTGCGATTTTTATAAGGATCACGATAACTTTCTACTTCTTCAAAAGTTAACCAGCCTTTGTCTTTTCCTTGATTCAAAGTTGCCGTGCTGATACCTTTTTCTTTGTAATAGCTAATTGGTTCAGCCTTTTTTTGCTCAGATAAGCAAAGCAGAAGTTCTTTTTGTTTCTTCGCATTCGCTCTTAACTTTCCCCACTCTTTCTCAAGCTGGACACTATTCAAATTTGAGCGGATCAAACGAATCGTTTTGACTTTGTTCTTAGTGTGTACTTCATATCTGATATCTACTAACTTGTCCTGACGCCAACGGATCAATTGGGATAAAATGCCCTCTTCTTGCGCTTCTTTCCAGGAGATTTCTGTTCGTCCTTTAAAGAATGCCTGGACGTCCGCCGCTTCATTTACAGGATAGATTTGTTTGTCATAGGATGCTTTCATGACAGCAGGAAGCATCGTTTGTAAGCAAGTGATCTTAAACGCATAAGTGATCGTCTTCATATAATCAGCCAATTGAAGTAGTTCTTGATTAACCACAGGTGCTAAATCTAATACTTGAACAATCGCTTTTAAATTTTTTTGTTCGATGCTATCTTGTACTCGCAAACCTACAACGAACCCTTGAACATGACGGTTGCCGTTACCAAAAGGAACTTCTACTCGCATCCCGACTTGAATCGCCGTTTCTACTTCAGAAGGAACCAGATAGGTGAAAGGCTGATCGGTTTGCATAGTGGGTACATCGACGATAACATCAGCTGTGATTGGCATGGTTTCCTTCCTCCTTTAGTTACTCTATCAAATAGACAAAATCGTTCTTGCCTATTTTACTAGAGATTGCTTGGTTTGTCTTATTTTCTGATGAATCCTTACAAAAAATTAACGGCGCAGCAGCATTCCGCAGAAAAGTCATTCTTATATGCTAAAACGTGATCCTAAAAAGAAGCCGAAATTCCACAAAAATTTGAGAATACAAATTTCGGAAATTTCGGCTTATCCAAAGAATCTAGCACTTTTTATTGGTTTTGCTCTTCACGGATACGTGACTCTAACTCTTGTTGTTCACGATCTTTTTTGGCTTTACGCTCTTCATCTTCCATTCTCAAGCGTTCCCGTTTTAATTCAGGATGAGGATCATTGATCACATTTCCTGCTTCGATTTCTTCTAATGCCTGTCCAACACTTTTTACTGATTCAAATGAATCCATCGTAGGTTGTGCTTTTGCATCTAGCTCGTGTGCACGTTTGCTTGCTAAGATAACTAGAGAATATTTTGAATTTACGCGATCTAACAATGAGTCGATTGAAGGTTTTAACATCATAAGACTACATCTCCTTTAACATTTTGATATATTTGCCGATCACACGGTCGACACGAAAGTGTTCACTGGCAATGATATTTTTGATTCGTTCTACCGCCAGGGGTACCTGGTCATTGACTACGGCATAATCATATAGTGCCATCATTTCAATTTCTTCTTTGGCAACTTTCATTCGTTCTTCGATTACTTCATCTGCATCTGTCCCACGGCCAACGATTCTTGATTTTAATTCGGCTAAATCGGGAGGAGTTAGGAAGATAAATACGCCATCTGGTACTTTTTCTTTGACTTGTTGAGCACCTTGGACTTCGATTTCTAAAAATACATCTTTTCCTTCGTCCAATGTTTTATTGACATAAGACAAAGGTGTTCCATAATAATTCCCTACATATTCAGCATATTCCAGCATTTCTCCGGCTTCGATCATTGCTTCGAATTCTTCTTTGCTTCTAAAGTAGTAATCGACTCCTTCGACTTCTCCTTCACGCATCTTACGAGTAGTCATTGAAATCGAATATTGGAAATCATTATCCTCACTCTCAAAAATTGCTTTTCGCACTGTGCCTTTTCCTACACCTGATGGTCCAGACAACACGATTAATAATCCACGCTCTGACATGACGACGTCCTTTCAACTAGTCTTTTTATACTAACGTTTATTTTGCACTTTTTTTCGACAACTTTCAAGGGCATCTTTGATTATAGCAAAAAAAAGCGCCTTTGACTGGCAAAACCTTTGCTTTTCACTCGGGCTTTTGATGATAGTGATTAACTATCAAGTTCATCCTTCATTCAAAAGTTCAAAAAAAGGTCCCTCTCACTTTACAGGTTCTAACTGAGCAGCATTCTTTTTCAAAAAAATAGTGAGAAGCGCAACATATGGTTGCAGCTCTTCTCACTAACATGCCGATTACCGTCGTTTTTAAAAACCCATGTTTGACAAGGTATTGACAACACCCATGATCTCATCTTTTCGAGAGAGTGCTTTTTCAGTTGGGTCTTTCACTTCTTCTGCATCGATTCTCACAATAAATTGACGATTCATCGTCACATAAGTCCCATCGTTAACTAACAATTGGATTTCTTTCTCCGTCACTTGCGCACAGGCATCTTGCCAAGCTTCAAATCCTGCTTTTTCAGAAGGAACATTTCTTTTGATGACCGTTTTCCCACTTAATTCATGAAACGTGATATCATAATAGTTCATTTTTTTCGTCTCCTTGCTATTCAATATTTTGGATCTGTTCTCGGATTTTTTCTAAAATCGTTTTTAACTGGATCACTTGGTTTTTGATTTCAATCGCACTTGATTTTGAACCAATCGTATTGATTTCTCGATTCATTTCTTGGATCAAAAAGTCGAGTTCTCTGCCAACTGGCTGTTTTACTTGAAGTAATTCATCCAATTTGCCGATATGGATCACTAAGCGATCCAATTCTTCATGAATATCTCCTCGCTCTAATAAAATAGCGAGTTCAGTCAGCAATCTTTGTTGATCGACCGTTGCTCCCAAGTAATCTTCTAGTTTCTTTTGATATTTTTCCTGATACTCTTGTTCGTATAACTCAACAAATTGTTGTAAGTCATTTAATACTTGTTTCAGTTCATCACTGTTTTTCTGAATGATCGCCTCTAAGGCTGTCCCTTCTTTTTGGCGACTTTGTTCAATTTCAGCTAGTGCTTCATGGACCGTTTCTAAAACCAAAGCTGTCAGTTCATCCATATTGTTTTCATTTTTTTCTTCAATCACGACAAAAGATTCATTCGTTGTCAAAGTCTCTAATAGACGTCCAATCTGTAATTGCTGTTTCTCTCCATAACGTTGGGTTATTCCTTCAGTTAAGTTCGTCATCAGCTCGTCAATCAAATTCCAATCAACAAAAACTTGTTTTTGATTTTGTCCCAAATACGTCAGATTGATAAAAACTTCGACTCGACCTCGACTTAAATGTTGTTTCATCAATTGGCGAATATCATTTTCGAGATAATTTAACAATTTAGGACTACGTATTTGCATATCTAAAAAGCGTTGATTGACACTTTTGATCTCAACTTCTATTTGATACTCTGCGGTTTCATGGGTGGCTTTACCAAAACCAGTCATACTTTTCATTCAACAGGGTCCTTTCTGTTACATATTTTCGATAGCTTTTTGTAATGCCTCAAATTCTTCATTGGTTAGAGTAAGCCCTTTACCCATTTTCTCATGTTCGGGCGCCCAGTCACGAAGATCGAATTTAGGTGGGCGGCCATTCCAGCTGACTAGGTTCAGCTCTTTTCGCCATCCTTTATTATTTTCGGATAAAACAGCGATCTCTTCTATGATTTCGTAGGAAAATTCTTGTGCCATGGTTGTTCCTCCTTTAGATAAAGTAAATATAAATTCAATAGGGTGTCAAATAACTGCGTATGAAGCTTAGATTGAAGTTGCTCGTTCTTTTTTTGTTTAACTAAATGAGCAATTTCATTGATTTGTTCCTGTTCACTCTTTTGCTTTTTTTGGTATTTTTGGACTCTGCGCCACTCATTACTATTTAATTGTCCGACCTCTCGAATCATTTGATCGAAAAATGAACTTGATTCTTTTTGAATGATCTGTTCGATCAATTCATCTACATCATAAACTTTATTCGGTAAAACGAGCTTTTTTTTGGCTAATAGTTCAAGCATCGCCACCCCGCATGTTTCAATTACTACCCTGTCTTTATATATATTACGCAGAGTTTGCCAAAATTTTGGTTGTTGAACAAAAGTTGTTTCTAGCTGAAGATCATTCACTAGATAGCTTAAAAATTTACGCCAATATTGTTCTGCAAGTTTCGTTGAATAGAACGTATACCAATTCCCCTCAAAATCACCTAACTTTTTTTTCATTTCCAGATAGCCTAATTGGAGATTGAATTGGTTTCTCTGCCGATCAAAAATCAAGAAGGTTCCCAATGACCAATTAGAGCGGCAGAGCCATGGAACAGTCTCTTCTGGTATCGTAATCTTCTTAGTCACTCCGGGACCATCCACATCTACTATTAAGCACTCCGTTGCCCCTTCTTTAATTGCTACATCCACAGGCAAATTATTTCGATAACCACCATCAATATATTTTTGTCCAGCAATGTTTCGATAACTCATAGCGGGATAAAACGAAGCCGAAGCTAGGATCCAATCAGCAATTTCATTGCTTGCCAATTGCTGGATCGGTGTCACCACTTCTTTAAAATCAGGAAGTCGAGTCGAAACGGTAAATAAACGAGGACTTTTCATTTTTAAAATCTTCTCAGCATCTAATTTACTTTTGAGTAACTTTTCCAAAGGGGTGATTGAGGCTCCCCCCTTGATAATTGCTGCTCTCGTCATTTGCCGTGTTTCTTGGATAAACCTTTTCCGTAGATCTTCTGATAATGCAGTTTCTGGTAGCTGTAATACTTGATTCGTTGCGAGGGATTGCCATAAAGAAAGAGCTTGCGATAAATCATCTTGCAAGATCAATACACCGTTTAACGCACCAACTGAAGTTCCCGTAATTACTTCAAAATGAATCTGATGTTCTTTTAACGTTTGCCAAACACCGATTTGATAGGCACCATGAGCGCCACCGCCACCTAATACTAAACCAATATGATAGGTCAGTTTTTTTTGCCAAATTGTCTGAGCCAACTGATTGTCTTGCGTATAACCATGATGAGATAGGAGTGTCTGCCAATATGTCGACAGTGGTTCAATCCATTGAAAAGAACAATATTTTTTGAAATAAAAACGGGAACACCACTCTATCTCTTTAAAAAAGAGCGTCCAACCAGGCATGTCACCCACCACTAGCACATTTTTAATCAGCCATTGTTCACTGGTTCGTTCGGCAATAAAATAAAGGGTATGTTTGTTACCGATCATCCGCCAAGCTTGCCTTTTCTTTGTTGCCAACCAAAAGGCATCACGGCTTTCCTGATGGGTAGCATAAAAGGGTAGCAATTGTTTGGCTCGTTGAAGTGTAGAGTAGAGGACTGTTTTTTCTGAACCGTACACTTGTTGAATCAGCATAATCTTCTCCTTTTTTATTATAACAAGACAAATATATTCTTTTAAAGTATACTATTTTTTTGAGAAATACTAAAATGAATACATTGTTCTTGTAAAAGCTATAACAAAATCCATTCCATCCATTTATACAAAAACAATGAAAATGTCCATGTTTATCACAAAAAAAGTGATTTTGTAATGGAATTTTAAAATAAAAGAAACAAGCTTTTTTTTAATAAATGTTGTAAAATGAAAGTGATAATGAGTGAGAGGAGGAGCATGATGTCTGAGTCAGTTTATGTACATATTGATACTACTAGCAATGCGGTTGTGACTAAGGGGCTGACTATTAGTGATTTTTCAAACAACATCGTGCATTTCCCACAAAATTTATTGTTATTAGATCCTTCAGAAAATGCTGGTGAATACGAATCCCATACTGGGTTGAAAGTGATTCGTGGAACAGAAAATATCCAACGCTTTTTCTCTTCTGCACGTAATCGTAATCATTCGAGTGATTTAAAATGGATCGATTTTAACGACTTAACGATGCTGAAAGAATTAACGCCATTAGAAATTTCAGAATTGTTATATTTTGGACACATGAAGACCCATCTTCACTCCCCATTTTTTTATAAATTACAAAATAATTTCGTCTACTTCGATCTTAACGATCAACTAGAACGAATCTATTATCGCTATTTAGATGAATTTTATCGGATCTTTGCCAATAAACTAAGTATCATCTTGTCAAAAAAAATCAATGAGAAAAAATCGTTTTTCAAACGAGATATTCCGGTCGAAAAAATTAGTGTGGAATTACTGAAGAATATGCGTAATTTGATGCAAGAAGGAATCATTTTTTCTTTTGAACAAGGTGGATTGATCGATAACGATTATCATATCCCGATCTATGTCATTGAAGATTATATTTGGAAGCTAAAAGGAACAAGATACCTTGATGAAGAAGCAATTGGCACCTTAGTTTATCATGCAGAAGAAAAACGCTGGGAGCTTGTAGGAGAAGCTGCGGAACTCAACTATACTCCTTTAAGCTGATGCTTGGATGTTCCATCATTTTATACTTATAAAAAAAGAGCCTAGACACTTTTATAGTGACTGAGGCTCTTTTCGTTTATTTTTTCCCGATGAACAAAGCTGGAACTGTCCGACCGATCCCAAGCAAAACAACCATTGTAACAATTCCTGTAGCCAAGGCACTTGCACCATTCATGACTAAAGAAAAGAGCCATGGATTCATTCCCCACAAAGCATAACTTCCCCAAAAAACGACGCCTGCGACAAAATGCCAGAAATATCTAGCACCAACACCAACTAAAGTTCCTAATATAATAGTGGTTGTCATCCCTTTTTTATTGCCCATCGTTAGACTGTTTTGCAGCCTTTTAGCGAACACTCCTGTAAATCCTGCAAAGGTAAAAGCAATCGGATACTCGATCAATACTTGAATGACACTGAGATAATACACTTGTCCTGTTGGAAAATGTAAAATCCCCCAAATAAATCCTGATAAAATCCCTGCCTTCCAGCCTCTTCTTAACGCAAACAATGTCAGTGGAATCTGTCCTAATGAAATCTCAAAGCTACTACCTATTTGAAGAGGAATAAAGGATAACACCATCGCTAGTGCAGCTACAAGTGTCCCCTCAATCCATACTTTATATTTTTTCTCCATAAAAAAACTTCCTCCGTTCATTTGAAATCACAAAGGAGGAAGTAAATACAACATACTTCTACAACTAACGTTACATGACTAACGTCAATTGATCGTCACAATTCCTACGCTCGCATAACCGATACAGGTACGAAGGGTTTAGAAAAACTTCAATCTCAGCCTCATAAGGCTCCCCTTTGTGATACTATTCAATTTTTTAATTCTTATTTTTTTGTTTCAAACAATGGACTAACAGGTTTGTTTTCGTGGATACGTTTAATTGCATCACCCATCAAACCACCGACACTTACTTCATCGATTTTTTCGATCTTACGGTCATCTGGCAGATAGATCGAATCTGTTACAACTAAGCGTTCAATCGCAGAATCTTCAATACGCTGTAAAGCTGGTCCAGATAATACTGGATGTGTACATGATGCGTAGACACTTACTGCGCCTGCTTCTTTTAGTGCATTAGCCGCTAAGGTAATCGTCCCTGCTGTATCGATCATATCATCAATCAATACACAAGTTTTTCCTTCTACTTGCCCAATAATATTCATTACTTCTGCTACGTTTGCTTTTGGACGGCGTTTATCAATGATCGCAATTGGTGCTTTTAAAAATTCAGCCAATTTACGCGCACGAGTTACACCACCATGGTCAGGTGATACAACTACTACATCGTCCCCTTTAATCCCTTTTTCTAAGAAATAATTTGCAATCAATGGTGCACCCATCAAGTGATCAACAGGAATATCAAAGAATCCTTGGATTTGGACAGCATGCAAATCTAGCGTCAACATTCTAGTTGCTCCAGCTTTTTGAATCATGTTCGCCACAAGTTTTGCAGTGATTGGTTCTCTGGCACGAGCTTTACGATCTTGACGTGCATATCCATAGTAAGGCATTACTACGTTAATCGTTTTTGCACTGGCACGTTTCAAGGCATCAATCATGATCAGCAATTCCATTAAATTATCATTTACAGGACTACTCGTTGACTGAATAACATAAACATGTGATCCGCGAATACTTTCTTCAATATTCACTTGGATTTCTCCATCACTAAATTGAGTAACCGATGATTTACCCAATTCGACACCGACAGCTGCAGCAATTTTTTCTGCTAACGGGCGATTTGAATTTAACGCAAAAATTTTTAATCTTGGGTCAAAGTAATGTTTTGACATGGGGACCTCCACTTTCTTTTTCACAACTCTAGAATTCTACCTATTAAATACTAGTCATATTTTCTGAATAAATCAAGGGGTTTTACAAAAGTCTTAGTTTAAATAAGGGAGTTTTTTAGCATAATCTTCTTTATTGACCTGTCTTGCACGGGCAATTGCCATAGCATATTCAGGGATATCCTCTGTGATTGTTGACCCTGCAGCTACTGATGTATTTTTAGCAATTTCCACTGGGGCAATGATATTTGCATTAGAACCGATAAAACTATGATCACCAATTGTCGTGCGGTGCTTGTTTTTCCCATCGTAATTCACAAAGACCACGCCACAACCAACATTGATTTCTTCGCCTAATGTGGCATCACCGACATAAGTCAAATGACCAACTTTGGTATTTTTACCAATTTCAGCATTTTTGACTTCCACAAAATTACCAATATGGACACCTTCACCAATTTCTGCTTTTGGTCGTAAATGAGCAAATGGTCCCACGTCCGCATGACTTTTCACAAGACTTTTTTCGATCACAGAATGTTCAACTACCACATGATCTTCAATCACACTATCTACGATTCGAGAATGGGCACCGATCACGCAATCTGATCCAATGACGGTTTTACCTTGAAGTTGGACGCCTGCTTCGATCACTGTATCAGAACCAATCTCTACCCCGGCATCAATATAAGTCGTTGCTGGATCAACAAAACTTACACCATTGACCATATGCATTTTGTTGATTCTTTGGCGCATCAATTCATTAGCTTTAGCTAATGCAATACGATCATTGACTCCCATTGATTCATCAAAGTCTTCTGTCTGATAAGCTGCTACTGTTTTTCCAGCATCTTTGAGGATTTCAATGATATCGGTCAAGTAGTACTCCCCTTGTGCATTGTCTGTTCCTACTTTGTTCAATGCTTCAAACAGAGCTTGATTGTCAAAACAATAAGTTCCTGTATTGATTTCTTGGACCAATGCTTCTTCTGGTGTAGTATCTTTTTGCTCAACGATTTTTTCAACGATCCCAATATGGTCACGAATGATACGGCCATATCCAGTTGGATCTTCGGCTTGTGCGGTTAGAATCGTGGCACTCGCATTTTTTCCTTGGTGATACTCAAATAAATTGTTCAATGTTTCAGTGGTTAAAAGTGGTGTGTCGCCACTGATCACCAGTGTCGTGCCTTCTTTCCCTTGTAAAAAAGATGCGGCTTGTAATACTGCATGACCTGTACCAAGTTGTTCTGCTTGCAGAGCGTATTCACTACGTTCACCCAACTGTGCCTTTACTTGCTCAGCGCCATGCCCGACGATCGTGATGATTTGATCTGGGTTGGTTTCACTTACTCGATTGATAATATGTTCCACCATCGGCTGTCCTGAAACTGGATGTAAAACTTTATATAATTTTGACTTCATGCGAGTTCCTTTTCCCGCTGCCAAAATGATTGCATAACGTGCGTCCAACTGCGTCACTCCTAATTGTATTTGATGGTTTTAAGTTTAGCCCACTCTACTCAATTTTTCAACCAAGCAGACTATATTTGTAACTAGACCATTTTTATCTTGGGGGTTCAAAAATCAATTAGTCAATCAACAATAGTGAGAGAAAAATAGGGTTGTATGAAAAAGGAGAACGAATTTCTCTCATCTGACAGATAACAGCTGGATATCTGATTTGTTGTTGCTGGTTGCTGTAGTGTTTCTATCGAAAATAAGCCAAAGAATTCCCAAAATAGGTGAAACTATTTTCGGATTCTCCGGCTTATTTCTCAGAGCTGGACACTTCTGTCACAATCTCTTCCAGCTATTATTGATCGGCAAATAGATAAATTTTCAATCTCTAATCTTTGAAATAATTTCCTGGTACAACTGTAATGTTTTTGGTCTTCGTGTCGACATCTTTCACGTATAGTAATGAAGTATAATCGTCAATTGCACGATGACCATTAAATTTGGATTCTGCAAAAACGGTGATTCCTACAAGTTCAGATTCAAACTCTTCGATCAAGCTCTTCATTCCATTGACCGTGCCGCCGCCTTTCATAAAATCATCAACGACTAGGACACGAGAACCACGTTTAAGACTTCTTTTTGATAATTCCATCTTTTCGATTCGTTCAGAAGAACCAGAAACATAATTCACACTAACTGTCGATCCTTCTGTGATCTTTGAATCACGGCGTACGATAACAAACGGTGCATTTAAATAATAGGACACAGCTTGCGCGATCGGTACGCCTTTCGTAGCAACTGTCATCACTGCATCGATTTTTTCACCTAAATACTTAGAAGCAATGATTTTTCCAACTTGGCGCAATAATTCGGGCTCACCTAGTAAATCGGATAGATAAACATAACCTCCAGGCAACAAACGATCTTGTTCAGACAATCGTTCAGCTAACGACTCAATGTATTTTTTGGCTTCTTCGTAAGAAATCTCTGGTATAAATAAAACCCCACCAGCGGCACCTGGAATTGTTTCTAGGGTACCATACCCTCGTTCCTTAAATGTTTTTTTGATAATTGCCAAGTCTTCACTGATCGAAGATTTAGCAGATTCATAACGTTCGGCAAAACTTGTCAATGAAATTAATTCGTGAGGATGATCTAATAAATACTGAGTCATATCAACAAGACGTTCACTGCGACGTACTTTCACATATTTCAGCTCCTTTTAAGAAATTATATCGTTTTACATTATATAAGTTTTCATTTAAAAATTCGAGCATTTTGTAAGAAAATAAGTTAAATAGTTCGGTATTTATCTAAATATAAGAAAAAGCAATGAAAATTTTTCGTTTTCATCGCTTTTCTTTTTGATTTTTTATTTATTTTTTCGCTTAATGGAAACAAGCACCCGCTTGAACAAATTGACCACAAGAAACAACACGATAAAGACTAGTGTGATCGTCGCACCCGGTGGCGTATCTAGATAAAAGGAACTTGTTAGTCCCGATAACATGCCGATAAAGCCAACACCGATACTAATGGCAATCACCACATTGAAACTTTTGCCTAAGCGCATACCGATCGCTGCAGGCAGGACCATAATTGCTGAAATCAATAATGCCCCGGCAATTGGGATCATGACAGCAATCGCAACACCCGTGATCACGTTGAACAGCATTGACATACGGTGAACAGGCAGACCATCAACATGGGCGGTATCTTCATCAAAAGTCAGCACGTACATTGGTCGCTTGAACAAAAAGAATAAGAAACCAATAATAACAAATAATACACCCAAAAAGATAACTTGATCCCAAGTAATCGTCACAATCGAGCCAAAGAGGTACGATTGGATACTTGTGGCTGAGTTTCCACCACTAAGATTCATCAAAACTAATGCCAGCGCCAGTCCGCCAGCCATTAAGATCGCAATTGAAATTTCTGAGTAAGTACGATAAATCGTACGTAAATATTCTAAAATCACCGCAGCTAATATTACTACGAACATCGTAGTCAACGTTGGATTGATATTCAAAAAGAAACCCAATGCCACCCCTGCCAGTGAAACGTGTGACAGTGTATCTGCCATCAATGATTGTCTTCGGATCACTAAAAAGACACCTAACATTGGAGCAATCCCCGCAATAAAAATGGCTGCTAAAAAAGCTCGTCTCATGAATTCATATGAAAGCAACGCCATGGAGAATCCTCCTTTCTTACCAAACGAATTTGTCGATCTGCATATTGCTTGATATCCTCATGATCATGAGTAATCATCAAAATTGCCTTGCCATGTTCATGGGCACTATGACGCAATAGTCGATAAAATTCATTACGAGATTCTTCATCCATTCCCGTTGTCGGTTCATCCAATATAAATAAATCTGGGTCAGTCGCAAAAATACGGGCTAAGCTAATCCGTTGTTTCTGTCCACCGGATAATTCTCCGATCCGTCGATGACGCATCTCCCACATTCCAACAGATTCTAAAGCTCGTTTAACATGCTGATGATCTTTTTCAGAAAGTCGTTTGAACCAACGTCCTCTCGGATAGCGACCCGAACGAACCAATTCTAAGACTGTACTTGGAAAGCCAGCATTAAAAGATGCCACTTGTTGGGGAATGTAACCAATACTTAATTTTTGTCCTTCTTGATTTTTGGGGGCGATTTTCACTGTTCCCTTAGAAGGTTTTAACAAGCCTAAGGAAGCTTTGATCAATGTTGATTTTGCTGCACCGTTTTCTCCTGTTAGAATAACGAACTCTCCTGCATCAACGTGATAAGACACATCTTCTAATACAGGTTCTTCATCATAATAAAAAGTCAAATCGGATATTTCGATATAATGCACGCGAAATGCCTCCGTTCTTAATTAATACTTTCTTTTAACGCTTTTAAGTTCTCTTCCATTACCGAAATATAATTTTCGCCGGCTTTGATTTGTTCACTTGTCAAACTCTCTAATGGATTCAATACTTCTAATTTAACACCCGTTTCTTTCGACAATGTTTCCGCCACTTTGGATGACGCATTTTCTTCAAAATAAATCACTTTAATCTTATTTTTGTTCACAAAATCTTTTAGTTCAGCTAAGCGGCTTGGTGTGGGTTCTTGATCAGGCGTTACCCCTGCAATCGCTTGTTGGTGTAAATCATATTGATTCGCTAAATACGCAAATGCGGCATGTTGCGTCACAAACGTGCGGTTTTTGGCATCTTTGAGTGCATCCGTATATTTTTGGTTCAGGTTTTCTAATTTTTTGATATAAGCATCCGCATTTTTATCAAAAGTTGCCTTTTTATCAGGATACTTTTTCCCAAGCTCTGAAGCAATTGTTTTGACCTCTTTGATTGCTAACACAGGATCTAACCAAATATGTGGATCATACTCATGCGAATGACTTTCAGAAGAAGCTTCTTCATGTTCATGATCATGGTCATGGTCTTCTTCTGCTGATTTCAGACGATCAATTCCTTTAGCTGCTTCAATCATCAATGTTTTATTCGTATCGACAGAATCTTTCAATGAGTCAACAAAAAATTCCATATCTGGACTATTATAAACAAACACATCCGCATCAGCGATTTCTGCTTGTTGTTTTGCACTAGGTTCAAAATCATGCGGTTCAGTCCCAGACGGGATCAACAACTTGACGTTTCCTTCATTTCCAACTACTTCTTTCGTAAATTCATACATCGGATAAAAGGTCGTAACAATCGTTAACTCATTTTTCTTTGAATCCTTTTGGTTCGTACCACCACAAGCCGCTAATAAAAACATCCCTACAGCTAGTGTTATACCAATCATATATTTTTTCATAAGACTCTCCTTTCGAACAAATCGTAAAATTACGATTTATCAACGGAACTTAATGTATCAGAATAAAAAAATAGAGTCAATAGAAATCCTTCAATTTCTGATTTATACGAACAAATTCAATGTAAACCGTAAAATGAATGATAGTTTGTTCATGTTACTGAGAGCAAAACAAGCTTTCTAGTCCATTTTTTCCAATTTCTAAATAGAATAAATAACGTTTAGAGTAGCTAAGCTGCAACCAACTCAAAAAAATCTCAAAACAGCTTCTTCTGTTTTGAGATTTTTTATTCTTCATCTCTTAGCAACAACTAGTTCTGGCCTATTTTACAACGTGCGTACTAAATATACTTCATCACAGAAACCTTTCAGCCCGTTATAGACTCTTTGTGCTCTTGAATAATGTTGACATAAGGCAAAGACTGTCGGTCCGCTTCCGCTCATCAAAGCGGCATCTGCCCCATACTTTAACATGCGTTCTTTGATTTGATGGATAATTGGATGACGTTTGCCGGTAACATCTTCTAAACTATTTCCCATGTATTGAATCATCGTATGGTAATCTTGTTGCTGGATTGCCTCCACTAGTCTAGGAATGTTCTGATGCTGGATTTTTTGCGCATCTACTTCTTTGAAGACGGTCCTAGTCGAAACACTCATTTTAGGTTTCACCAAGATTACCCAACACTGAGGCATTGAAGGGAGAACTTGGACCACTTCTCCTTTGCCGCCAACAAACGCAGTATTACCATAAACACAATAAGGCACATCCGTACCAACTTCCAAACCAATCTCAGCTAATTCTTCCAGAGAACAACCGAGATTCCATAGTTGATTGATCCCTCTCAGTGCAGCTGCACAATCTGTGCTGCCCCCACCCAGTCCAGCTGCAACTGGAATATTTTTTTTCACAAATATTTTTACGCCTTTTTTGATATGATACTTATTCTTAAGCAATGTTGCTGCTTGATAAACGTTATTTCGTTGATCTACTGGCAAAAATGCCTTATTCGTTTCTACGATGATTCGATCCTCAGGTATCTCTTCAAAGAATAAGTGATCTGCTAAATCTACACTCGACATTACCATTTCCAGCTCGTGATACTCATCGGGACGCTTGTACAAGACATCTAATCCCAAATTGATCTTAGCTGGTGCTTTTTCTATCAGTTCCATCCTCTCACCCATTCAAAAAGTCTAAGTCGCAAGTATTCTATCACAGAGAAAAATAAAAGTATAGCTCATACGAGTGACGTGTTTACGATCTTAGCGGTTTTCTCAGACCTTTTCTGTCTACAGATAAAACAAACCATCCTTCGACCACATTCATTTTCTCTAGCTACCGTCAATCGCTTTTTCACGTTTTAAACTATAGGTAGCTAAAACACGTCACCAGTTATTCCTCTATTTACGCAATTTACAATTCCGTTAATACTTCTTCTGCAAAACTGATACTTTTTTCTTTTCCCTTCCCAATTAGTATAAACAACTGTAATGTGGCAAATGTAAAACTGCTTCCCTTCATGTAAGCAAAATAGCGACCTTCCCAGCGAGTGACATAGCGCAGTTTTTCTTCATAGGTCGATTGAAAGGAGTAAAAGAAACTACCATAATTATAAACAATATGCATGATGCGCTCTTGAAAGAATGCAAAGTCTGTTTCCCCTACATTTGCTAACGGAGCTAAACCAAGATTTGCCTCAAGATAGCCCTTTTCTTGGTAGACAACAAATAGATTGACTAATAAATAATCGGATAGTTCAGCAGGTTCATCTGGCAATACACGTAATAGATCATAGCCTGCTTGGCTCTCAGATATTGGTTGCTCTGTAATAAATCCGACCACTTTTTGTTCTTTGCGTACCACTCCAACACCACTGGCTAACAGATAAGATTCGTCAAAACGGCCAACAGAAAAATGCTTTTCTCTCGCACCATGTAACCACTGATCCGAAACCTCACTCACCGCAGCTAATAGTTCCTCAGGTAATTGTTCGTACCAAGTGAAATGATAGCCTTCATTAGTTAGACGCTGGTACTCTAGCTGTTGATTGACCCAAGGCATTTCTTCTGTAGTCAAATCTGCCATTCCTACCTCGCCGACTTTTGTAAAATGAAAACCTAATTCATGCAACATTACCACATATTTTTCTGAGATCTTGTAAAAAGCAATTTGATACCCTAAGCAATCAGCTTTTTGCATAAATTCTGTAATAGCAGGACGAATCATTTGTGGGTTGCCAATCGGGTCTCCCAAAACAAAGCATTTATTTCCTTTGATCTGGTAACCAAAGACGACTTGATCCTCTCCATTTTGTTGATAGTAATAATATTTATATCCTGGTAAACGAAGATAATGACTAGCAGATGTCCCCTGATAGACGGTCAACATCTGTTTGAATCTTTCGATTTGTAAATCTGACCCTAACTCATTCGTTTCAGAAGCAAGGTACTGATACAATGCTACTAATGCCAACAGCGAGATCCCTAGACCAATCAAGCCTGAAAACCAAACTTCATCGGATGGGAACAGGAGAAAGCGATCAGCTGTCAATCGATTTACCCAAAAACGTCCACTATGATACCCTGCAATTGCATAGACGATAAATAGAAACCCAAACAAACATAGATCAAAAAGAATGGCACCCCATGAATAAACAAATTTCTTACGGTAAAATTCTTTCCGAGCTAGCCAGACAGCCAGAAGAATCAAGATATACACTAAAATCAATTGCCAAGATAATGTTCGAGTAACTGTGTTAATGATTCCAAAAGCTAATAAAGCAATAGTTGGTAAAAAAGCCTTCTTCACTTTCATTGCTAACGCTCTTCCCAACCCAAGCAATAAGAATCCAATCAATAGATTCAACGTTTGGTCTAAAAAATTAAACGAGAAAGGTAATAAAATCTGAAACAATCGACTGATCGCAGAAAGATTCGTAATCGTAGATAGTAACACCATCATGATCCCTGCAAAATAAACGGCTGTGACCAAAATAAAATGCGCGATTTTTTGAAAGAGCAGTCGTGGTATATTGTCTAAAAAACGATTCACTTTTACTCCAGTATGTGACAGAAATAAAAATAAGCCAACCGCAAAAGGAACCACATAATAAAACAAACGGTAATAAAGTAACCAAACCACTGCAATATCTTGTCGAACAGCTAACTGACTCATACCTAAGATCATCAACACATCAAATGTCCCGACACCCCCAGGAACCATTGTCAACATACCGATTAACGTAGCGATAATAAACATTGGATAAATCGAAAATAAGGAAATATCTACATCCATCAAATAACCAATCGCTAAAAAAACGACCAATGCTCCAGTCCATTGCCCCACAGAAGCTAACAGTAACCCGACTAGACCCTTAGGATAGAATTCCGCAAATAATGTTCTTCTTTTTAAATAAGCAAAGAAAAAAATAGCCGGTGCTATCACACTACCGCCAAGTAACCAAATCCAATAACTTCTAAAAATACTAGTAGTTTGTAGAAAAAAAACATCAATGAACGTTAGAAATGACCATAATGATAAACCAGTCAACATAAATAATGCAACTTTAGAAACAGTAGCAAGTACCATTTTCCGATTTGTTTCTTTTCCATAAAAATTTGCTCTAAGACTAGCTCCAACAATTCCTCCAAAGCCCGCTAAATTATTAATTGTATTCGTAATAAAAGCAGCTAAGAAAAAATCGTGACGCTTCATTTTAGGTTTCCCTTGTTTTTCCAACACGCGAATCGTCACCCAGTCATACAACAACATTGGCAAAACACCGATCAACCCCACTAAAACCATTAAACACAGCGTAACATAACTTTGTTGTCGCATAGTTTGCCAAATATCTTGCCAACTCATTCCATTTGCAATATTTACGACTTGATTGGCAACGAAAACTATAATAGATCCAAAAAAAATCATTTTTAAAATCAAGCTATGATTTTTCAACCACTGAAATGCCGTATGACTTTTATTTTTCACACTTTACCATCCTTACTTGAAAACTTTCAATTTATAAATCAATGTTAGCTTATTTACCTTATTTTTACCACTTATGCACTAGTTTCACCTGTTTATGTATCTATCCACACGCTTTATTCTTTGCTTGCCCTTCATTGAAAAGAAAGCTATGCTAAAACAAAAGGAGAGGATAACATGAAAATTGGATTCATTGGAACAGGTAATATGGCGCAAGCAATCATTAACGGCTTGATTGAACACGAAACAGTGGCTAAAGAAGATATTTTTGTCTCAAGTGGTCATTTCGAAAATGCACAACGTTTTGCAGAAGCAACTGGTGTAACCGCCTGTCAAACAAATCAAGAAGTCGCAAAACAAGTAGATGTCATTTTACTGGCAGTCAAACCTAAAATCATTGACCAAGTACTGAAGGATTTAAGAAAATATAGTCAGAAATGTCTCTTTATTTCAATTGCTTCAGGAAAATCATTACATGATCTGGAAAAAGCCCTAAATGACCCCGAAGCGAAAATCATTCGTGTCATGCCAAACGTAAACGTTAGTGTGGGTGCAGGTGTCTCTGCTATCTGTAAAAATCATCATGTCACATATGAGGAATTCAAAGAAGCAACGCAAATCTTTGAAGCGATCGGCAGTGTCTATCCACTGGCAGAAGGTGATTTCAGTACGTTTATTGGGTTAGCCGGTAGTTCACCAGCATTTATTTATATGTTGATCGATGCCATGGGTCGTGCGGGTGTCTTTAATGGCTTACCTAAAAAAATGGCAACCGAGATCGCTGCCAAAGCTATTATGGGATCTTGTCAAAAATTCCTAGCAAGTGATGAAAACCCTTGGGAGCTAGTTGACCAGGTTTCTTCCCCTGGCGGAACAACCGTTGCAGGTGTTGTGGCTTTAGAAGAAGCTGGCTTCATTCCTGCTATTATCAAAGGGATCAATACAACGATCGAAAAAGATCGAGAAATGCTGGATAAGAAATAAAACGAATGAGTCTGAAGGAATCTTTTTACTAAAAAAAGTAGGACATTAATCAGATTTTTTCTGATTAATGTCCCAGATTCAGACTCTTCATTCTGAATTATTATTTTTCAATATTCACAATAAAACCTCTGAAACCTTTCATCCGTATATATTTTAGCAACAGCTAGATAAAGAGCCACAACCAAAACTACCACAACCAAGGCTACCCATTGTTCCGCAGATGGTATCTAGCGAAGCATTCAAACTATGTTCGTTGTTTAATACTGCTAATTCTTCAGAAACATTGCCTGCTTTCATTAATAGTCCTACTGCCATTTTCTTCACCTCCTTTCAAGTTGATCAATCATTTTTTATTGTCATCAACTGTTTGTTACACTTATCAATCTATTATTCAATCAGATCCTATCTCTTCATTCGTATTTTCGATTGAAGGATTTATCTATAAATCGAATAAAAGTATGTTTGGTATGTTAGGGTTCTCCAACGCTAACAATCCCAAAATCACCCCGGAAAGACCGGTCATCAAACCAACATCTAGAAACTCGTCTTCTAAACAACTTTCATTAATTGTTCGTTTGTCTAAGTATGCATTCCAATCATCGAGTAAGAACGCATATGACTTTATATTATGATGAATGAAGAAATGACGGTAAAGCCACATATTTCCTAAAAAGCCATGACATAAGCAACTATCTACACGTTCTTTGTTTAATTCTTCTTTTAATCGAGCAAAATATAATAGCTCCTCTGGGCTTTCTCCTTCCATAAGATATCGATGAGTAAGCATTCCTACAAGACCATTACAATAAAAAGTATTTTGCTCAATCCATTTTTCTCCTCTTGTATCAAACCACACACCGTTTTTACGATGTTGGTTTTCAAATAAGGTAACTGCGCCAATCGTTTCTTTTATTTTGGTTACCGAAAATAACTCTTCATAAATCGCTAAAGCATAAAGAATACCTGATGTTCCGTGAGAAAAACCTAAAATAAGTTTCTTTTCTACAGAGGATTCCCAATAACTTCCTTTTCCCTCTGATTCTATTAAATTATTTAATAAATTCTCCACACAAAGTCCAATTAATTTTTTTAATTCTTTATTAGGGCTCTTTTTATAAATATTACAAAAAAGTAGTAATAACCCCGCCGTACCACTCATAATATCCAGAATTTTGTCTTTTTTTATTTTTTGTCCCAGATATTGAAGGATATCTTGCTCAATTGCGATCAGTTTTGATGTTCGCAAGGATGGAGCAATCAAATTAAATAAATAGATATAACCACCTAATCCAGAAAAAACCCCTATATCATAATTTTTTTGATTAGATAAATCAAAATGATCAAGTAAATCATTCAATATTAATAGAAATCTGTTTTTGTAATCAAAATCATTTTTTGTTTTCCATAAATAATAGTAAGTGATTGCTACACCAATTTTCCCATTATACAAACTGTTATTCATTGGCTGCAGTTTTAAACGAATTTTAAAATCTTTGTCTTTTGTTAAATCTTCATAACCGGTATGAAGCCACGTCACCTGCTTATTGTGTACTATCCTTTTACTATGGATGTAAGATTCTAAAGTCTTGATCTCATCATTTTTTTCTCCAATTATAAAAAGATCTTCTAACGTAATATTTTTATCTCCAAAGCTTTTTTGCAAAATATTTAATTGGTAGTTTAAATCTTTCTCACTAAGAGAATGGATCTTTTTTTTCCATAGTGTTAAGAAATCTATACGACTGTTATTCGTAAATGTCATTTTTTTTGAAATGTTAAGTGTATTTGAGTTAAGTTTTGAAAAAACATAAGGGATATCCCCCTCTAGTATGTCCTCAATTTCATAGGTAAGAAATGGTGTAGAACCAAATCTTGCCATTTGAGAATAGACAAATAACAAGCGATCAAACGGTGCTGTCAAGAACCTAGGATGATAACTTAAAGTCGCTATTTTACTGTAAGTTGCTGTTGGTTTTATTAAATGTCGGATAGTAATATCATTTTTATAGCGCTCAACAATATCAATCAGCTCTGATTTTTTATCCAAAAATAGGTGAAATGTTTCTGTAAATCCTTGATAGATCTGTTGCTTATAGTCTAAAAAACGATAATTTTGTCCATGATACATCGGAACATTAGAATATGAATATTTAAATTCATCAGAATTTTCAGTGAATTTAATTTCTAAATCATCTTCTGAAACAATCAATTGTGGTACTGAAAAACGTTGGAATAAGTTTTCATGGCTTCCTAAAGCCGAAATATCATCTTTAAAAAATTCGTTGTACATAGGTACAATTCCAGAATTAAGAACAGAATTAGTCAAAATTTCATGTATCTTATCATTTACAGATAATGCTTCCATACGATCTAAATTGTTAAACAAGCATTCTAAATCAATGAGCATGGGTGAACCACCACTTGCAATTAGATTTTCAAGATGAATATCCGAAGCATTTAAATAGAAAAGAATTGCAATAATTGCCCCCATTTTATAATAGAAATCTTGAACTTCTTCTTCTGATTGACAAGGATCACTTACAATAAATTCTGACCAAGAATACGTTTTACGATTCAATAATTTTATTTGTGCTAGTTGTTTGTTAAAATTAATTTTATTAAATAAAGCAACGCATTCTCCAAATAATAAATCATTGTAATTACTTCGTGGTTTATAAATAATTTTATTCTTTTTACCTGTTATCACGAGTGGAAATTTTCCTGACAGATGCGGATCACCCGAAGAAAATTCAACTCCTATTTCTTGATCAAGTTGAATACCAAACAATTCGTTAATTTCCTTTGAATCATACTCTACATGTTGGATAACTTCAGAAATGTAACAGATTGTTTCTTTGATTTTTTTATCTATTAAATTGAATAAAACAGGAAATCTTTGAAACAAACCTGTGACGTATTTCTCATTAGATAAATAATTTCTAATATAACTTTTCACAGAGAGTTTTTGTAACTGTGACTTTAATAGATTAAAGTCATAAACAATCGTTCGCAAAAGAATCTCATGAATATCTTTGCAAAGGTTTTCATTAATGTTATTGCTAACATTTTTGTATTTTATTAGATTTGGGTACTTCATAAAATATTGCTCAGTTAGCTTTATTGTTACTTGTTGCGAGAATTTTTCAATTGAATCAACTTGTCTCCATTCTTTTAGTTCATTCAACATCTCTTCGTTCTGATCTTTTAGCAGTTTTTTTGAATGAACATACTGTTCCTTAAATTCATTAATATTCTGAAAATGAAAAAATTGTAAAAATTCCTCTTGCATATCTGAAGTCATAAATTCTGCTAAATTGTATTCCAACAACTCATAATTATCCATCTGCTTACCCCACCTCATCTATATTTAGATCATATAGAATCAATTACTTGTGTTTTCAAGAACAAAAACTATATCTTTCTACCCAATAAATCCTAGTAAAAAATTGTACATAAAATTGATTTCAAACTCATAGATCAATATATTACTAGTTTATACAACTTTTATTTCTCGTTAACAAAATGTACACTAATGCAACAAATTTTATTTCCTAACTATTCTTCATCCTAGTTTGATTTTCTAGTAGTCATTAAGAATAATTTTGATCTACTTTAATGATAGAATAATCGTCTCTAGTTAGATTATGCCTACTTCTTATTAAGAAGCTAATTTAGAACTCAAAGTTAACACACCATGTTTATAGCTGCTCAACCTCTTATCAAAATAATGTTAAAACGATCAAGCTTGATTAAATAGTGGTTTAAAAAAAAAAGACGCTACGATTATCCTAACTAATCGTAACGTTCTTTTATTTTTTACTTAGCGTAGTCTGTCGCACGCGTTTCACGAATAACGATGACTTTGATATGCCCTGGATAATCTAATTCTTCTTCAATTCGTTTACGGATATCTCGTACTAAACGAACTGCATCTAAATCAGAGATCTCTTCTGGTTTTACCATAACCCGAACTTCTCGTCCAGCTTGAACAGCAAAACTAGATTCTACTCCGGCAAAGCTATTTGAAATGTTTTCTAAGCTTCTTAAGCGACGGATATAATTTTCCAAGGATTCACTTCTAGCTCCTGGTCGTGCAGCGGATAAGGCATCTGCAGCAGCTACCAAGACAGAAATAACTGACGTTGCTTCAACATCTCCATGATGAGATGCAATCGCATTGATCACTACAGGATTTTCTTTGTATTTAGCAGCTAACTCTGCGCCGATCTCTACGTGAGAACCTTCGATTTCATGATCTAATGCTTTCCCGATATCATGAAGCAAACCAGCTCGTTTAGCTAATTGGATATCTTCGCCTAACTCAGCGGCTAGTATACCTGACAATTTAGCAACCTCTACTGAATGTTTCAAAACATTTTGTCCATAGCTAGTTCTAAAATGAAGACGACCCATGATTTTGATCAAATCTGGATGAAGGGTATGCGCACCAACTTCAAACGCCGCTTCTTCCCCATACTCACGGATTCGTTCATCCATTTCTTTACGCGATTTTTCGACCATTTCTTCGATTCGTGCAGGATGGATCCGTCCATCTTGGATCAGTTTTTCTAAAGTCATCCGAGCGATTTCTCTACGAATTGGATCAAAACCTGAAAGGACCACTGCTTCTGGTGTATCATCAATGATCAAGTCAATTCCAGTCAATGTTTCTAGTGTACGGATATTTCGTCCTTCTCGACCAATGATGCGTCCTTTCATTTCATCATTTGGTAAAGTTACTACAGATACAGTTGTTTCAGATACTTGGTCTGCCGCACAGCGCTGAATCGCTAACGATAAAAGATTTTTGGCTTTACGATCTGCTTCTTCTTTTGCACGTTGTTCCGATTCTTTGACCATTAACGTCAATTCATGATTCAATTCTTCTTCAGTTGATTTCATGATGACATCTTTTGCATCTTCTTTAGATAAACCAGCAATTTTTTCTAATTCTCTTTGTTGTTCTTCAATCAACTTTTCAACGTCTTTTTCTCGCTCTTCAATCAATTGCTGTTTTGAACTAAGTGCTTCTTCTTTGCTTTCAAGTGAGGTCTCACGTTTTTCCAATGAGTCATCCTTACGATTCAACGTTTGTTCACGCTGAATTAAACGATTTTCTTGAGATTTTAATTCTAACTTGCTTTCTCTCAACTCACTCTCCACTTCAGAACGATATTTCTGGTTTTCCTCCTTAGCTTCTAACAATGCTTCTTTTTTTAGAGTTTCTGCTTCTTTCTTTGCACTATCAATAATTCCAGCTGCTGATGATTGAGCACCTGCAATTTCTTTTTCATGACGTGACTTTGCAACCATAAACCCTAAACCAAGACCGACAATTAAACCGATGATAGCGAGGAGAATATTGAATACCATAAAATCCACCTCCATACTATCTTTTTCATTTTTATCATCTATATAACTTTTATGATAAAGTACTCTAAACTTGTTAATATGCTTTATGCATAGGTGTACAAAAACATGCACAAGTTTATTCTAATGTTTGTACCCCGTAGTGTCAACTTTAAATACATAAGAAACGGCTTTCTCGATTTTCATTTAAAGGTCATTTTATGAATAAAAGATAATATTAAATAATAACCAAAACATATTAAGAACAAATAATTTTGCATTAATGAAAATTAAGAACAAAAAATAAGCCGAAATTTTAAAAAATTTCGGCTTATTAGATTCAATCGACAACATATCAAAGGAAAACACTTTCTCTGAACGATGCGAGTTCTCTCGAGGCTCAAACATCCTTTGAATAGTTATTCGATTATTTCTATTCTTACTTCGTCTTATTCCTCTAAAGGAAGTTCTGCTTGCGTTTCTTCGGGTATTTCTACATCTTCACCGATCCCATAAGCCGCCCGGACTAAAGCAGAAACTTCTGCCATCATTTCAGGATGAGTGGACATGTAATTTTTTGCATTCTCACGACCTTGTCCAATACGATCTTCTTTGTAAGAATACCAAGCACCACTTTTATCAACGATATCTTTTTCAACCGCCATATCAAGCAATTCTCCTTCTTGAGAAATTCCTTGCCCATACATCACATCGACTTCAGCAATTTTGAATGGTGGCGCTACTTTATTTTTAACTACTTTGATCTTCGTACGGTTACCAACAATGTCTGTTCCTTGTTTCAATTGTTCCGCACGGCGCACTTCTAAACGAATCGTTGCATAGAATTTTAATGCACGTCCACCAGGTGTGATTTCAGGATTACCGAACATCACTCCAACTTTTTCACGAATTTGGTTAATGAAAATAGCAATCGTTTTGGTTTTATTGATCGACCCAGATAGTTTACGCAATGCTTGTGACATTAATCGAGCTTGTAACCCTACGTGAGAGTCACCCATTTCTCCATCGATTTCAGCACGTGGAACTAAAGCGGCAACCGAATCGACTACTACGATATCTACTGCACCACTTGATACAAGCGCATCAGCGATTTCTAGTCCTTGTTCCCCAGTATCTGGTTGTGAAAGAAGTAATTCGTCAATGTTTACCCCTAATTTTTGAGCATATTGTGGGTCTAAAGCGTGCTCAGCATCGATAAAAGCGGCTGTTCCGCCATTTTTTTGTACTTCAGCGATTGCATGTAAGGCAACGGTTGTCTTACCTGAACTTTCAGGACCATATACTTCAATGATACGTCCTCGTGGGTAACCACCAACACCTAAAGCAACATCTAATGCAAGAGAACCACTTGGGATAGTCGAAACTTGTTGGTCGATTTTTTCGCCAAGTTTCATGATCGAGCCTTTCCCATAGTTCTTTTCAATTTTTTTCAACGCAGCATCTAAGGCTGCTTTACGATCATCTGCCAATACGATAATCCTCCTTATATTCACAAATCAGTGCGACATTTCATTGTACTAATCATATCGTTTTTAATGACAAAAAGCAAGAAAAAACCGAACAAATATTCGCATTTATTTTTTTCTTAATAGTTGTCTTCTAATGAGATCAAATCCTTGCATTACTGCGCTATTCCTTATATGAGAACGGTCTCTGGTAAATTGGTATTTCTGCGAAATGACCTCCCCTTCACTTGTTGCAACCGCGATCCAAACTGTTCCAGCTGGCTGTCCTTCTAAGGTATCTGGTCCAGCCACTCCAGTAAACGAAATCGCATAATCTGTTTTTGCTAAATTACGTGCTTGGATAGCCATTTGTTCTGCACATTCTTGGCTGACGGTTCCATGCTGCTTCAATAGTGCATCATCGATGTGTAAAAATTCTGCTTTAGTTTCTAAAGAATAGGTAATGAAGCCTCCTGGGAAGACTTGAGAAACACCAGAGATCTCTCCCAAAGCTGATTGAAAGGCTCCAGCAGTCAAACTTTCTGCTGCAGTAATTGTTTGGTTTCTTTCCTTTAATAATTCTACGACCACTTTAGGCAATGAATTATCATCACCATATCCATAGAAGTACTCACCTACTCTCGCCAATACTTTTTCTTCCAAAGCAAGTAAAGCTTGGTTTCCTGCATGTTTGTCTTTGGTCTTCACAGTTAATCGTAAAGTGACTTCGTTAGTTTTTGCGTAAGGGGCAATCGTTGGGTTGATCTGTGTTTCAATCAAGTCTTTTAATTCTGTGACTAGTTGGGATTCCCCGATACCGTAAAAACGTAAAACTTTTGAGATCAGCATTTCTTCAGATGGAAAGTTTTGCTCCAATAATGGGCGAGCTTGTTCAATGAACATTGGCTTTAATTCGCTCGGTGGTCCAGGTAACAAGAGATAGACATGGTCCGCTGTTTGATAGAACGTACCTAATGCTAAGCCTGTGCGATTAGGTAAAGCAATCCCCCCATCGATGATTTGTGATTGTTGTAAATTATTTTCAGTCATTTTACGCTTGGTCGTTTCAAAAAATGCTAACAATTTTTTATAGCCTTCGGTGTTTTGGATCAATTCTTTCCCTAGATGTTTCGCAGTAACTTCTTTCGTCAGGTCGTCTTCTGTCGGTCCCAACCCTCCACATAAAATGATCAAGTCACTTCTAGTTTCTGCTAATTGGAGTAATGATTCTAAACGGTCGGGATTATCACCAACCACCGTTTGATAATACACATCAATCCCGAGGTCTGCTAACTGTTCGGATAAAAACGTGGCATTCGTGTTGACTACTTGTCCTAGTAAAAGCTCTGTCCCTACTGCTATGATTTCTGATTTCATTTTTTCGCTTCCTTCATTACAACAGACGAATTCTCGTTGGCCTGTTTTGGTCTCTTCTCAATCTCTTTTTATCTACTAATAGTATACGCCATTTGCTAAACGTTTCATTTATCATTTGCTCATTTTCTGATAAAGAGTTTCATCATTTTCATTTTCATCTTCATCATAAGATAGCTAGGCATCTAGCTAGTTTAGAAAAATGGCGATCAAATAAATGATTGAAACGTGAATCAGCATAAATAAATTCGTCTTATCCCAAAATATAAAATGTTATTTTGGGGTAAGACGAATTATCGAAATGGTACATCTTTGTAAGGAATCTTACATCGAACCTTTGAACACACCACTATTTTTCATAAAATAATCAACACCTGAATAAATCGTGAAGATCAAACAAGCATACAACATGATTTGATCCATCGGTAAATTGATCAGATTAAATGGAATATTATTGATGAATAATAAAATAATAGCCACCATTTGCGTAGCCGTTTTTACTTTTCCTGGCCACGCTGCTGCCATGACTTCCCCATCTTCGACTAACAATAGTCGCAGACCGGTAACAGCTAGTTCTCGACAAACGATAATCGCAACTACCCATCCTGGTGCCTTACCTTGCCCCACCAACATGATAAAAGCGGTCATCACTAACATTTTATCTGCTAATGGATCAGCAAACTTTCCAAAATTGGTAACTAATCCTCTGGCACGAGCAATTTTTCCATCGAGCCAATCGGTAATACTTGCTAAAGCAAAAATAATCGCTCCTACTAATTGTGTTACAGCAAGTGATGTTGTTCCTACGGTTACTTGTCCCCAATCTAAGGGTAATCCGACAACTAAAATAAAAATCGGGATCATACAAATTCTAAGTACAGTTAATTTATTTGGTAAATTCACACTATCGACTCCTTTCTTCCCTATTCTACGTGACTCGTTCTAAACTTTCCACCGATAATGATCAGTTTTTATCAGCAGTCGTGAAAAAAGATAAGCACCTAAGATGAATCTGCCTTCCCAGGTACTTATCTTGTTTTCTTTTTTCACATCATTCTACTTATAAGCGATTTTAAGCGATTTACTCTGCATACTGTAGTGTCAATGTGACATTTTTAGGATTTTGATTATTCGCTCCTGGATTAACAGGGATTTCTTCCCCGTTTATCTTAACCGTTGCATTACTTGCAGCTCCTAATCGAATCGTTGCATTGGTTGCCGTTTCCGGTAATTGCGTGCTTTGTGTTTCATTTGCTGCTAATGTCCCTTGATAAACATAGGCATTATCCACTAATACACCGATCCAAATTCGGTTAGTCGCTGCAAATTCAAGTGTAACAGGTTTTTTCGCATCCGTAACATTCACTGCGATCGTACTACCTGTGTCTTCACCAGCCGTAATCGCCATCTTTTTCTCTTCTTGTGTTGTTGAAGTGGTTGTCGTACTTGTTGAAGAAGAGGATTCACGCTCTTTCTTAGTGCTAGATGTCGTTTGTGTAATTGCACCGTCAACCGAAACTGAAGTTGCCGTTGTATCAATAATCGGGTCAGATTTTCGATCCTGCCAAGTCATATAACCCACAACAGTAATAATTGCTAAAGCGACTAAACCAAGTAAAATAACCGGTAGACTTGTCCAAAACTTACTTGGATTGGCTTCTTCCTGATGCATCGCTTTTCTCGAACCACTCACTGTTTCTGGTTCAGGACGTGCGACAACTTCTCCAGCTGATAATTTGCTTTTCCCATCAAATACATCAACTAAATGATCGCCATCTTCACCGACAGCTTCTGCATATTGACGAATAAATGCCCGAACATAAAATTTTCCAGGTAGTTGATCAAAATCATCATTATCGATTGCTTCTAGATAACGTTTTTGAATTTTCGTAATCTGCTGTAATTCATCTAAAGATATTTTCTTATTTAGGCGAGCTTGCCTTAATGTTTCTCCGATGGTTTCAAAAGCCACTCGTTCATCTTCTCCAGTCTTTTTATTCTAACCAGCAATTGTATAAACGCTAGTCGTCTAATTGTTCCTTTTCGTTAAGAATGTAACACGCCATACACCAACGCCCATTTTTTATTCTTTATCTTCTTAAGAATACCATAAACGAAGTTATCTTAGGGTAACATTGAATGCACTCTATAACGAAATTTAAGAGTTTAACTACTTTCCCATTCGTCATCTCTACTTCTATATCAGACATTTGGCTGCATATAAAACTCACTGAACGCTTCTTCTTTGATAAAAGAACGACCTACTTTTAATACATCTGCTAATTGAATGGATTCAATAATTTCTGGTAAATCAAATAATGTTTGATCCCCAAATAGGCTTTGCGTGAATTGGTTTGCAATGTATTCCAGTGAATTTAATGTTTGGAAATATTGTCCTAACATCTTTTTCTTCAACAATGTTAGATTTTCTTCAGACAGTTCTTGATCCTCTTCAAAATGCAGAAGAATTTCTTTCACTTTTTCAGCTGCTTTTTCTGGCTGATCCGTGTCTCCGCTAAAGTCAGCAAAATGAAATTCTCGATCTAAACTAAATTCAAAACCGAAGCTGTCATCAATTAAACCATCATTGTACATTTTCAAATAATTTTGAGAAGTATTCCCTAATAACAATTGGAATAAAAGATTGAGAGCGGTCTTGTATCTCAATAATTCCTTCCCTTCTGCTGGTAAAACATCTAGCCCTTTGATTCCCAAGACAAACTTATCTCTAGTGATTGCTGAGCGCATTGAGCTTTTCGCAATAATATCACCATTATTGTCAGGGAAATAACGTTTGATTTTTTGAGCTGGTGGAAAATCCTTAGCATTTTGATTGGTTCGAATCAATTCCATCAACTTTTCCGGCTCTAATTTTCCTACTACGAACAAGACCATATTACTTGGCTGATAAAATGTCCGATAGCAGGTGTATAAATCATCAGCAGTGATTGCTTCAATACTTTCAACTGTGCCAGCTATATCGATATGCAAAGGATGTTCAGGGTATAAATTATTCAAAATGCCAAAAAACATCCGCCAATTTGGATCATCTTCATACATTTGTATTTCTTGTCCAATGATCCCTTTTTCTTTATTAACAGTTTCTTCCGTAAAATAAGGTGCTTGGACAAAATCAAGTAAAGTCGTCAAATTTTTTTCAACTTGATCTGTCGTTGAAAATAAATAACTTGTTTTGGTAAAACTGGTAAACGCGTTAGCTGAGGCCCCTTGTTGTCCAAATAATTGAAAGACATCGCCATCCTCTTTTTCAAACAATTTATGTTCCAAGAAATGGGCAATACCATCTGGAACTTTTATCTTTTTATCTGAACCATATGGAATAAATTCATTATCGATCGAACCGTAATTTGTACTAAATAAACCATATGTCTTATGGTAATCATTTTTAGGTAATAAATAAACAGTCAAACCATTTGGTAATACTTCATGGTACAGTGTTTCGTTGATTTGATCATATTCTGTTTTATTCATTTGTTGTACCTCCGTCTAAAAAGAAAATTGCCTGCAACTCGATTTGTCGAGCTATTTTTTGGATGTCTTCGACCGTTACTTTTTCCATCCGTTTTAACCATTCGTCAGCTGTTAATTTCGTTTCTGGCAACCAATTCTCTAAATAGGCAGTCTCGACAGCTACTTGCGGGGCATCTAATGATAATAGATATTGGTTTCGTAACATAGCCTTAGTTTGTGTCAATTCAAGTTCTGTGACTTCCCCATTTCGTAGACTTTCTAATTGTTCATGGATCAGATGCAATACTTGGTTACGTTTACGTCCATCAATTCCTGTTTGTACACTTAGGAACCCACGAAAAGTATCAATGCTGCTGGAAGCATAGTAAGCTAGGCTCTCTTTTTCACGAACATTCATAAATAATTTAGAGTGTGGGAAACCGCCAAATAATCCATTGAAGACCATCAATGAAAAACGATCCGGTTGGTCATAATAGACATTGGTTTGATAAGCCAAATTTAATTTCGCCTGAGTCACTGGTTCTTCGATCTGTCGCTCTTTGATGATATTTTCTTGCGGTTGGCTATAAAAAATTTCCGGGTGTAATCTTTCTCGCTCTGGAAATGCCCATTCACTAAAAGCTGCTTGGACTTCTGCAGGAGAGACATCTCCCACTACGAAGATATCGATCTGATCTTCTGTGATCATCTGATGATAATAGTCAGCTAACACTTCAGCTGTGAGTTCATCTAGATCTTCGATTGTTCCAAAACTTGGTATTTTCTGCGCCTCCGACAGATCAAAATACAACTCTTGAAGCGCCAGTGAAGCCATCGTTTGCTTGTCTTCATTTAAGCTCTCTAAATAAAGTTTCAAATTGTTTTTTTCTAAAGCAAAAGTGGCTGGATCAAATTTTTTCCCCGTAATGTTTGGATAAAAGAGAACTTCTTTCAAAAAAGCAACAGCTTGGTTTAAAATGCTGGTATCGTTGATATACTTGCCATTGACAAAGTTGATGCTAGCATCCAACCAGTGAAGATTGCCTTTTTTTCTCACGGACGTTCCAAAACTAGCACCATAAAGATCCGCCAATTTTGCACTTAACTGAGTCTGGTCAGGATAATTTAAACTGTTCGTTTCTAACAAGCTACTTAAAAGGGAACGTTTCGTGATGACTTCTTTTTTTAAACGCGTAGTAAAGCGAACAAAGATACGAACCGTTTTATATTGTTTTGTTTGCAAGACGTGGAGGTTTACACCTTCTGCCAGTTGATATGTCATAGTACATGCTCCTTTATTAGCAGTTCGTTCTCCGACATGGTTGATTTTATCTTGGAGGATAAAAGAATATGTGGCTACTATTTTTTACTGCTTTAATTCTCTCTTGCATCACTTAAGAGTCACCTTCTAGTATAGCATATAAGTACTTGAACGACAGACCTTAGCCATAAATGCATGTCGTTTTTATATTTTTTTATTCTTCGTTATACTAAGGATAAGTGAAAGGAGGAGAAAAATGATTAAAGAATTTAAAGAGTTTATTATGCGTGGCGACGTATTAGATTTAGCCGTTGGGGTTGTTATCGGGAGTGCATTTACTAGCATTGTCAATCAGATCGTTCAAGGTTTGATCACACCTCTTGTAGGCTGGGTTGTAGCGATGATTACTGGCACGTCTGATTTGGAAGGCGCCCTTTCTATCTTGGACTGGTCACCTACTAAAGGAGTTACGTTTGCTTTCGGCAATGTTATTAGTGCAATCATAACATTTATTATTACAGGGTTTGTCTTATTCTTAGTTGTGAAAGCAGCCAACCACGCTAAAAGATTACGTCCTGAAAAAGAAACAGAAGAAGCACCTGCCAAACCAACTGCTGAAGATTATTTGAGCGACATTCGTGATCTACTTGCACAACAAACAGCAGAAAACAACGGACGACCAACTACACAAGCAACCGTTGATCAGACAACTGAAAAATAAAGAAAACTAAATGATACAAAAAGGGACTGGGACAAAAGTTGTCTCAGTCTCTTCTAGTATCTCTAAAAACGAATAAACGGTGAGACAAAAGTAGCATCTTCGGAAATAAGCCGAAATTTACCAAAAATTTGAGAAGCAATTTTCGGAAATTCCTTCTTATTTCTTGATGCTGAACACTTTTGTCTCAACCTCTTTTTGTATTGCGCTACCTATCGTCATGATCACTTTAGCTCGATTTTTTCATATCGATATGGGGAATGTCATCTTCTAAATAAACATCTGAAATGGCCTCGAATCCAAATGACTCATAAAAAGATTGAAGATAGACTTGCGCCCCAATGACGATCGGTCGTTGCGGGTAATTGGCTTCAATTACTTCCATCGTACGTTGCACGATCTTACGTCCCAACCCTTCTTTACGATGTTCACTATTGACCAACACTCGACCAAAATGAATGGTTCCATCTTCTTCAAAAATACGTGTATAAGCAGAAATTTTCCCTGCTTCATCTTTGAAATACGTATGCCAAGCTTGGCTATCAATTTCATCCACTTCTTGGTAGGGACAATTTTGTTCTACGACAAAAACAGCAATGCGTTCTTTGACAATCTCATAAAATTCTTGAGTGGTCAAATCCGCAAATTTTTTTACATAATGTTCCATTTGAAAGTGCCTCCAATTCTCTTTTTTTCAGCATACCTATTTCCAAACAAAAAAGCAAACGAACCTTATAAAAAACTAGGCTCGCTTGCTTTTTAAACTGCTTCAGTTAAAAATTCAATCTCGACTGTTCGAGTAAGTACATCTGAATAGCTATACGATACTCGTTCAAAAGAATTTTCTTCAGGATCCAAATCAACAACGAATACTGAAGGATAGGTTTCTGTTAAAACGCCTCGGCGTTCTGTTTGACGCTTTCTTCCTGTCTGAGCAACCAGCATGATTGGGCTGCCGATACGACCTTCTAAATCTTTTTTGATTGTAGCTAAAGTTGTTGGCATACAGTTCACCTCATTACCCAATATACCACACTTTCTAAAAATTTTCAAGTTTACCATATAAAAAAAAGAAATGCAATAAAAACAAATAAGAAAAACATTAATAATTTTATAAATTATTCCTCATGATAATTTTTGAGATGTTGTTTTATTTTAAATTTCACACGGCTATACGCACTCTTGACTTGTTTGACATCCATTGAAAGTTCCTCTGCCATCCTCTTGAAATCGGTTCCTTGCATATAATAATAAAATATTTTTGCTTCCTTTTTTGAAAATTTGATTTCACAATCTTCAATGGCTTCATTTAACAGTAATCGTTGCATCGCAAGTGGTTCTTGAGTAGTGATTTCTGCTAAAAAGTCCGGACCTTCTGTTTCAACCTTCTGATCAATCGATAATTCATCTTTTTGGTCTCTGCGTTTCAAGGCATTTTGTTTTCTTAATAATGAATAAATTTGATTACTGATAATGCTTTTATAATAGCTGCCAAAGCTAACGCCTTTGTTATTTTCATAAGTCTTTAAAGCTTGGTATAAGGCGATCCTTGCTTCTTGTTCCCAATCTTCATACACATAATTTCTTAGGTAGTACATATTTTTTAAACGTAACAAAAGTGGAAAATATTTTTGATATAGGATAGCGAATGCTTCTTCATCACCGTCACGTGCGGCGCGCAATAACTCCTCAGACATAAAATAATTCCTCCATCTCTTTCGATTATGGAGGAATCTTACCATCAATCATCCGATTGACTAATCATATAACTGTGTTATCTATCTTTTCGCATTAAATCGTCTAACTTTTGGGACAATTTTTCTAATTGTTCTTTACTCCAAGGCGAATTACGACGAAAATTATCAAATTGCATATTTATATTATCTTGTGCAATGTTTTTCTCTGTTTTCTGGATCGTTTTATATAATTCATAGGCAGAAGTCCGCAAAGCCCCTTGTGAAAAGATCATCCATTGCTCGGCTAAGTCACTCGTGGCAACAGTTACTTGCGTTAAACGATCATTCAATTGGCCAGCAATACGTTCAATATAACTATCTGCCGTTTCATCTTCTTTTGTAAAGACGACTTCTAATTGGTATTTCTTGTAGTTTTGCTGAATACCTGGAACCAATTGTGCATCAAAAACAACTATCACTTCAATTCCTTCGTATTTGGCATAATTTGACAAACGATGCAACAAAGCTTCTCTAGCATCCGCCATCTTTTCTTGTTTTTTCAACAAAACGAGTTCTGGCCAAGAACCGATCATGTTATAACCATCAACAATTAGGAGCTGCTTTTTCATCTGATCACTCTCCTTGACGTTGAGAAAAAGCTTGATACATCAACAATCCAGCAGCAACACTCGCATTCAAACTTTGAACGTGACCGACCATTGGAATGGTCAAAAGTTCGTCCATTTCTTTTTTCAATCCAGGACTCATTCCTCGTCCTTCGTTACCAATCACTAAAGCAATAGCGCCTTTTGCATTCCATTTTTGGAAATTTGTACCATCCATATCTGTCCCAAAAACCCAAAAACCGGCTTCTTTTAGTTGTTGGACTGCTTGAACAAGATTGGTCACTCGTGCTACAGGTACATGTTCGACTGCTCCAGTAGAGGTTTTTGTAACGATTGGCGTAATGCCTACCGCCCGATGCTTAGGAATGATTACGCCATCTACCCCACTTGCATCCGCTGTTCGTAGGATCGAACCAAAATTGTGAGGATCTTCAATACTATCTAAAATGACAAAGAAAGGTGTTTCTGTTTTTTCTTTGGTTTGCTGAAGAAGCTGGTCTAAAGATAAATATTCATACGGGGTAATCGCTAAAACTACTCCTTGATGTACACCATGATCACTTAAGGTATCTAATTTTTGTTTTGGAACCCATTTAACTGGTACAGCTTGATCTCTAGCAATGTTCTTTAACTCTTCGGTTTTTTCTCCCCGTGAGTCCTCTTGTAAAAATAACTTATTCCCTCTACCTTGTTGTAAGGCTTCTACTGCTGCATGATGACCAAAGACAAAATTATCTTCGATTGCTTCCTCTTTTTTCTCCCCAACTACAGGTTCATAGGAAGTGTCATAATGGTTTCGCTTTTTTTGCGATTTTTTCTGTGATGAAGCGTTCATTGGCTGTTTCGTTGCTTTTTTACGTTTGTTATAATGACGTTCCTTTTGTTCTCTACCCATTTTTTTCACCGACTTTCTGGATACACCATTCAATTAATTCTTCTAACCGTTCTGTTTGTTTCGTCAAATGCAGATACCCCATCAAAGCTTCAAAACCTGTGGCAATTCGATAAGTTGTGACATCTGCATTTTTTGCACTTGTATGACTTTTGGCATTTCTACCACGACGATAAAAAGTTTCTTCTTCTGGTGTCATCAATTTTTCTTCTAGCATCTCTTTAATCAGATAAGCTTGTGCTTTTGCTGAAACATAATTCGTGGCTGCTTTATGAAGTTTATTCGGTTTAGTCGCCCCTTGTTCGATCAAATAGTCACGGATATAGATCTCATAGATGGCATCCCCTACATAAGCTAAAGCTAGTCCGTTTAATTGTGTATAGTCTTTCATGCTTCTCTTCTCCAACGAGTTCCTTGCGGTGTGTCATCAAGCAAGATCCCTTTTTCTTTTAATTGGTCACGGATTTCGTCACTACGGGCAAAATCACGATTTTTTCTTGCTTGCGTACGTTCTTCGATCAACTGCTCGATCTCTTCATCAAGTAATTCCTCAGATGTAAATAAAATACCAAAAATAGCCAACCATTGGGTAAATAATGCTTCCCCTTTTGCTAGAACATCCGCTGAAACAGTTGTTTTCTCCAAATATGTGTTTAACCATTTTGCCAATTCATAAACGACGGTAATTCCATTCGCAGCATTAAAATCGTCGTCCATTTCTTCAATAAAACGTTGTTCGATTTGTTCAAGCTCAGCTAAATACTTTGTGTCATCCGCCAGAGATTTTTCTGCTGTTGCTAGGCGGAATTTAAGATTATCAAATGTATTTCTTAAGCGTTGCAAGTTTGTCGCTGCTTCCTTCATCGTTGCCTCACTATAACGAATCGGTCGGCGATATTGAGTTGTTGCCATGAAGAAGCGTAACACTTGTGGATCTACCGTTTGGATCATTTCATGGACAGTAATAAAGTTACCTAATGATTTACTCATTTTCTGATCATCATCGCCAATCGTGACGTAACCATTGTGCATCCAATAATTGGCAAATTTCTTTCCCGTTTTTGCTTCGCTTTGGGCAATCTCATTTTCATGATGTGGAAACTCTAAATCTTGCCCACCACCATGGATATCAATTGTTTCCCCTAAATGTTTCGTTGCCATAACGGAACATTCGATGTGCCATCCTGGACGTCCGGGTCCCCATGGAGAATCCCAAGAGATCTCATTAGGTTTTGCTTTTTTCCATAGTGCAAAATCAAGCGGATCTTCTTTCTGACTTTGTTCTGCTCCCGTCCGTTGACTCGCGCCCACTTCTAACTCATCAATCGATTGATCACTAAGTTGTCCATAGGTTGAAAATTTTCTTGTACGGTAGTAGACATCGCCATTTGATTCATATCCATAACCTTTTTCGATCAATACTTGGATGAAAGAAATAATATCTGACATATGATCCATCACACGAGGATGCGCTGTAGCTGGCTCCACATTCAACGCCTTGGTATCTTCTTCAAATGCTTGGATAAAACGGTTGGCTACTTCTGGCGCCGTGATCCCTAATTCATTAGCAGCACGAATGATTTTATCATCTACATCAGTGAAATTGGAAACATAATCGACTTGATATCCCCGATATTCAAAGTAGCGTCGAATCGTGTCAAAAGCAATCGTGCTGCGGGCATTTCCAATATGAATATAGTTATAAACAGTCGGACCACACACGTACATACCGACTTTTCCTGCTTGAATCGGTACAAATTCCTCTTTTTGTCTAGTCAATGTATTGTAAATTTTTATCATTCTGATCTCCTCACTTTTTCTCCATTAATCCGTACTACTTTTGCAGGAACCCCCACGGCTGTAGCATAATCTGGAATGTCTTTTAAAACGACTGCACCGGCACCAATCTTCGTATGTTTCCCAATCGTGACCGGTCCTAATATTTGAGCATTGGCAGAAAGCATTGCCCCTTGTTTCACTGTGGGATGCCTTTTGCCCGTTTCTTTACCTGTACCACCTAACGTAACTCCATGAAAAAGAACTACATCATCAGCGACCTCTGCGGTTTCTCCAATCACGATCCCCATCCCATGATCGATAAAAACACCTTGTCCGATCTGGGCTCCAGGATGTATCTCGATTCCTGTTATAAATCGCCAAAATTGTGCATTGATTTTTGCCAGCAAGTAAAGTTTATGCTGATATAAGTAATGTGACACCCGATGCCAAAATAAGGCATGAAACCCTGGATATGTCAAAACGATTTCTAATGTTGAACGAGCAGCCGGGTCATTTTTTTTAGCTGCCTCTACCGCTCGGGCAAACCACCCCATCGTCATCGCTCCTTCCTCTCAATAATTTATGTAGTTCTCTGACAAATAAAGAAGCGCCTTTAACAAGTTTCCTTATTAAAAGACGCTAATTGGCGTGGTTCCACTTTTATTTATAATCAGATATGATTACCTCTAGCTGTTAACGTAAGCTTATACGTTCTCGACTACCTGAAATTCGTCACAAAGAGATGTGTCTATTTCACTCGCCGAAACCACTCCCAGAGGCATTTCAGTAAACATCGATCAGTGACTTCCACCGCCCGTCACCTCTCTTGAGATCAATGATTACTTACTTCTTTCTGTTCATCGTGTTTAGTTGATGACTTGATTTAAATGTGCTAATGATTTTTCACGACCAAGCAATTCGATCGTATCTGGTAATTCTGGTCCGTGCATTTGTCCTGAAACAGCTACTCGGATTGGCATGAAAAGATTTTTACCTTTAACGCCAGTTTCTTTTTGGACAGCTTTGATTGCTGCTTTTACGGTTGGGGCATCCACGACTTCCATTTGTTCTAGTTGTGCTTTAAACGCATTAAGAACAAGTGGAACAGTTTCGCCTGCTAATACTTCTTTAGCCGCATCGTTCAATACAGGATGTTCATTGAAGAATAAGGAAGAAGCTTCTACGATTTCAGCTGCGTAACTCATTTGTGGTTGATACAGACTAACGATTCTTTTGACCCATTCGATCGTTTTTTCATCAGGATTTTCTTGTACTCGACCGTCAGCGATCAAGTAAGGCAAGCACATGTCTGTTAACTTATCTAAATCCATTTCTTTCATGTAATGGTTATTCACCCATTGTAATTTCTTCGCATCGAAGGCTGCAGGTGATTTACTCAAACGATTTGGATCAAACATGTTGATCAATTCTTCTTGGTTGAAAATTTCGTCTTCGCCTACTGGTGACCAACCTAATAATGCAATAAAGTTGAACATTGCTTCTGGTAAGTAACCTAATTCACGATACTGTTCGATAAATTGTAAAATCGATTCATCACGTTTACTTAGTTTTTTCCCAGTTTCTGTATTGATGATCAATGTCATGTGACCGAATGTTGGTGGTGTCCAACCAAAAGCTTCATAGATCATCAATTGTTTAGGTGTATTTGCAATATGGTCATCCCCACGTAAGACATGAGTAATCTTCATCATATGATCATCTACAGCTACAGCAAAGTTATATGTTGGCATACCATCACGTTTTTGAATGACATAGTCGCCACCGATATTATCTGATTCAAAGGTGATATCCCCTTTGACCATATCTTTGAACGCATATTCCGTATTACGTGGTACACGGAATCGGATCACTGGTTCAATCCCTTGCGCTTCTTTTTCTGCTTGTTCTTCTGGTGTTAGATTTGCACAAGTACCCGCATAATGAGGCATTTCTCCACGTGCACGTTGTTCTTCACGAGTTGCTTCTAACTCTTCTTCTGTACAGTAACATTTGTATGCCCGATTACTTGCAAGAAGTTGATCAATCAAAGGCTGATAAATTTCTTTTCTTTCAGATTGACGATAAGGACCATATTCTCCAGGATTTTCAGGAGATTCATCCCAATCGATACCTAACCAAGCCAAATTTTCCAATTGGCTCTTTTCACCATCTTCAATGTTTCGTTTTTGGTCTGTGTCCTCAATACGAATAATAAAGTCTCCATCGTTGTGGCGAGCAAATAGATAATTGAACAATGCTGTTCGAGCATTCCCAATATGTAAGTGCCCAGTTGGACTTGGTGCATAGCGTACGCGTACTTTCGTCATTTTCTTCCTCTTCTTTCAAACTAGACTTTAAAATATGAGACAAAACACGAAAAACATGTTCTGTTTTACATCCTCATATTTCTTAAAGGCTTTTTCATTAAAATGAAAGCCACTCAGCACAAATTTTACCTTTAATATGGGAAATAGTAAAGCCAACTGGTTGAATTTCCTTACCAGTTGGCTACTTTTTATACTCATATTCCGATTTTTCTTTCGTTAAGCATGTTTACTTTTTTCAGTTTCTTTTTTATTGTCTTTATTATCGATCCCACGACCTGCATGGGCTGGTTTTGCAAAAATCATCCGCCCGGCAGCTGTTTGTAAGGCACTTGTAACAACCACTTCGATATGTTCGTTCATATAATGCTGTCCATCTTCCACGACCACCATGGTGCCATCATCGAGATAAGCAACCCCTTGTTGACGTTCTGTTCCTGCTTTTACGACTAAAACATTCATGTTTTCACCTGGAATAACTACCGGTTTTACTGCATTCGCTAAAGCATTGATATTCAACACTGGTACATTTTGAAACTCTGAGACTTTATTTAAGTTATAATCATTTGTCACGATGACACCATCTAAAAGTTTCGCTAATTTGATCAATTTGCTGTCCACTTCAGTGATATCTTCAAAATCACCGTCATACATTTCAACAGAGATTCCTTCTTCTTTTTGCAAAGCATTGAGGATATCCAGCCCGCGGCGTCCGCGAACACGTTTTAGGCTATCGCCAGAATCAGCAATATACTGTAATTCATAAAGCACAAAATTCGGAATCATCAGTGTGCCTTCTAAAAAACCAGTTTTGGTGATGTCATAGATTCGTCCGTCAATGATCACGCTAGTATCTAAGATCTTGTATTTATGAAAGTTCTCGCCTAATTTCCGTTCCAGTATTTGGCTCTCCACTTGACTAGGTGTTTCTTGTTCCACTTTCTTGTTTCTTGAACCAAAGATTTTTTTCCATTCATCGATTCGAGTGGTTCCCATCCTGAATCCTAAATAGCCTAAAATAACCATTAATAAGATGGGAAGAACACTATTTACAAACGGAATTTTCAAATTATATAGTGGCGTTGAAATAATTACACCTAAAGTTAGCCCGATAATCCCACCAATTGCACCAAACAATAGGTAAGTTAAACTAACCTCACTTAATTTTTCCTCAATTTGCTTGATAACAGCTGAGATATGTTTTGCCAATAGCAAAGACAATAAAAAGAAAATAAGTGCACCTAACAGGCTATTGGTAAATGTATTATTCAGCCATCCATTTGTTTGCTGACCAATTGTCTGCCAAGCCATTGGTAAAAAAGAAATACCTAAGCTGGCACCGACAATAATCATCAGCAAGGTGATGACACGTTTTTGCATACTCTTTCCTCCATTTCTTTAATTTTACTATTTTTAACGAAAGACACGTTTTAACGTTTCCGCCAAGGTAGCGACACCTACGACTTCAATGCCAGTCGGAGGATTCCACCCTCCTAGATTGTTCTTTGGCAAATAAACTTTTGTGAAACCCAGCTTTTGTACTTCTTTGACACGCTGTTCAATATGACTGACACGGCGAATTTCGCCCGTCAACCCGATTTCGCCAATAAAACATTCTGTCGGTTGTGTCCCTTTTTCTTTGTAACTGGAAGCAATACTCACAGCAATCGCTAAATCAATGGCTGGTTCATTTAATTTTACCCCACCTGCTGCTTTTAAGTAAGCATCTTGATTCTGCAACAGTAAGCCTGCTCGTTTTTCGAGAACTGCCATGATCAATGATACTCGGTTAAAATCTAAGCCAGTAGTGGTTCGTTTAGCATTTCCATACATTGTTGGTGTTACCAGTGCTTGGATTTCCACTAAAATTGGGCGGGTACCTTCCATCGCCACAACAATCGCTGAGCCTGTTGCTCCTTCTAATCGTTCTTCCAAAAAGATTTGGGAAGGATTCGCAACTTCTTCTAATCCATGTTCATGCATTTCAAATATACCAATTTCATTTGTTGAACCAAATCGATTCTTTACTGCTCTCAAAATACGAAAACTATGATGCTGTTCTCCTTCAAAATACAAAACAGTATCAACCATATGTTCAAGCATACGTGGACCCGCAATCGATCCTTCTTTCGTTACATGTCCTACGATAAAAATCGCAATCCCATTTGTTTTCGCTATTTTCAACAACTCAGCAGTCGTTTCTCTCACTTGACTGACACTCCCTGCTACACTCGTAATATCAGGTTGTGTCATCGTTTGAATCGAATCAATGATCACATAATCTGGTGAAATCTGTTCGATGGCACGGCTAATTTCATTCATATCAGTTTCAGCATACAAGTAAAATTCTGTATTGATTGAGCCCAAACGCTCGGCACGTAATTTAATTTGTTCTGCACTTTCTTCTCCAGAAACATATAATACTTTCCCGCCGATATCAGCTAATTGTTGGGATACTTGTAAAAGTAATGTGGATTTGCCGATGCCTGGATCGCCACCAATCAAAATCATTGACCCCGGAACTACGCCCCCACCCAAAACTCGATTCAATTCATCTAATTTTGTTTTGACTCGTGGTTCCTTTTTAGGAATCACTTCTGCAATTTTCGTTGGTTTGGCTTTTTCTCCAGTCAAACTTGTTCGTGTTCTACGGTCAGTCGTATCTTGCTCGATTTCCTCGACCATCGTGTTCCATTTCCCGCAATTTGGGCAACGCCCTAAGAATTTAGGCGAAACATAGCCACAATTTTGGCAAACAAACTGGACTTTCGCTTTTTTTGCCATTGTCCCGCCTCCTTTAAATAATTATTTTTGAATTAAATAAACCTTGAGTAGTTATACATCTGATGAACCAAAGCCACCTTTACGGGCCTGTTCTGTTTGGTCTTGATCTGCTTTTAAGAATGGTAAGAAAATTCCTTGTCCAATTCGCTCACCTTTTTTGATGACAACATCCTTCAAACCAAAATTAGTAAATTGGAACATGATATGCCCTTCATTTGCATCATTATTATAGTAATCACTATCAATGACACCTACTCCGTTACTTAAAACTAAAAAACGCTTCAACGGATTACTTGAACGATTGGCTAATTGTAAAAATTCATCTTCTCCCATATAGGCTTTGATCCCAGTAGGAACAAGAACTGGTTTTAATTTTTTCTCGTCGACTGTTGTTTCTTCATTTTTCAATACCTCTGAAAGAGCTGTTATCCCTTGTTTTAATCCAGCTTTCCAAATACTTGGAATAACAATATCTTCTGCCGCCTCAAAATCATATCCAGCAGCATGATGAGTTGCTCGTTGAGGTAATTGTATCTTTTGTTGTGCATATGTTGAAATAACTTCAAATCCTCTTTTTCTCACCGAATTTCCTCCCAAAATAGACTATATTTATTTTACCATATTCATGATACCAAAAGGACGACTTAAAAAATTCTTCATTAATTTATGTTAAGATGAATAAAATACTGCTGTCATAAAAAAATAAATTTTATACATGACTTTATGGTGTAAAACAAGTAGAATAGAACGAAATCAAAACGTGTATTTAGTTAGAGGTGTCACATGCGAAAAGAAGTTACAAAAGCCAAACGAATTGTTATTAAAGTGGGAACGAGTACTTTAATCTATCCCAATGGAAACATCAACCTCGCTGCGATTGATCAGCTTGCCTTTGTCTTGTCTGATCTTCGGAATCAAGGGAAAGAAGTCGTATTAGTTTCATCCGGCGCTGTTGGTGTCGGGATGCACAAAATGAATCAAGCTACACGCCCCACAACGATCCCGGAACAACAAGCAATCGCTGCGATCGGGCAGGCAGAATTGATGAACATTTATAATCAACGTTTCAGTGTTTACAATCAGCAAACAGCTCAGATCCTCGTTACTCGGGATGTGATCGATTTTCCTCAAAGTCGAGTCAATGTAATCAACACACTTGAACAGTTATTAGCAATGGGAACCATCCCGATCGTTAATGAAAATGATACTGTAGCAGTCGATGAACTTGAACATACAACGAAATTTGGTGATAATGATCAACTATCTGCGATCGTTACAAAATTGATCACAGCAGATTTATTAATTGTTTTATCTGATATTGACGGATTTTATTCCGCCGATCCTTCAAAAAATCCAGATGCAAAGATGTATCAAACCGTTTCGGTCATTGACGAGTGTTTAATGGCACAAGCGGGTGGTGCTGGCAGCACCTTTGGAACAGGAGGAATGTCTAGTAAGTTACAAGCAGCATTACGTATTTTTGAAGCCAACAGTACAATGATCCTGGCAAACGGAAAAAATCCTACCATTATTTTCGATCTTTTAGCCGGTAAAGAACTTGGAACCTTATTTAAGGAGGAACACGTATGACTGATTTAAATCAACTTGGAAAAAATGCAAAACAAAGCGCCCAAACTCTTGCCTTGATGAGCACAGAACAGAAAAATGACCTTCTCAAACAGATGGCATTGATGCTCAAAAAAAATCAAGGAGCGATACTTGAAGCCAATCAGAAAGATTTAGAGCAAGCAACCGAAAATCAGATGAGCGAAACGATGCTTGACCGCTTACGATTAACGCCTGAGCGTATCCATGATATGGCTGAAGAAATCAGTAAAATCGCTTCATTAGAGGATCCAATTGGAAAAGTAGAACAAATGTGGAAGAATGCTGATGGGTTACTGATTGGAAAAAAACGTGTCCCACTTGGTGTCATCGGAATCATTTATGAATCTAGACCGAATGTGACGACTGATGCAGCCAGCTTGGCTTTTAAATCAGGAAATGCCGTTATTCTTAGAGGCGGAAAGGAAGCTTTCTTTTCCAATCAATTATTAGTGAAGCTTCTGCAACAAACGTTAACTGATGCTGGCCTGTCTCCTTACGCTGTTCAATTTGTGGACGATACATCTCATGAAACGGCTGCTGAATTAATGAAATTAACAGAGTACTTAGATGTGTTGATTCCTCGAGGCGGCGCAAATTTGATCAGAAGAGTGAAGGAACAAGCCACAGTCCCAATCATTGAGACTGGCACTGGTAACAATCATATTTATATCGATAAAGATGCTCAGTTGACCATGGCAACGAATATCATCGTCAATGCAAAAGCTTCTCGTCCATCTGTTTGTAATGCTGCAGAAACATTGTTGATCCATTCAGAGATCGCCCCTTTCTTTTTACCTGTTATTGAAAAAGCATTAGTAGAACATGGGGTTTCTCTACGTGCAGATACGCGTGCCATGGAATATTTAGAAACTGCAACCCTTGCAGAAAAAGCTGATTGGGATACGGAATATCTAGACTATATTCTGGCTGTGAAAGTCGTTGATTCTTTAGATGAAGCGATCGACCATATCAATCGCCATAATACAAAACATTCTGAAGCCATCGTTACGGATAGTTACCAAGCAAGCCAACGTTTCTTGAACGAAGTGGACGCCGCTGCGGTTTATGTGAATGCCTCAACTCGTTTTACTGACGGAGCTGTTTTTGGTTTTGGTGCTGAAATCGGTATTTCTACTCAGAAATTACATGCTCGAGGTCCGATGGGATTGAATGAACTGACCTCTACGAAATATATCATTTACGGCGAAGGTCAAATCCGCTAAAATGTTTCACACGAAACATTTTAGTCTTCACAATAAAAATATGACAAAATTTTTCTTTATTTTTTGATTCTTGAAAAGTTTTTTAGTTAGAAAGGTTACTTTTATGTTCGAAATTTTCACGATATTTTTAGTATACTTGATTTCTTTAAACATCGCTGCCTTTATAGGAGTGATGATTTTAGCCACTTTTTTCCAAATAAAAAAAAGAAATTTTAATCCCACTCAGGAAAAATGGCAAGTTTATCTTCAAAAAATTGGTCCTAAAGGCATTGTTCAAAGGCTACATGTTAGTTATATGCTCGCTTTAGGCATTTTAGCTGTGATCAATTACAATCTAGCGTTCCACCATTCGATTGCTTATACGATCACTTTATTGATTGCCGGGATTTTCCATTTGTCTTTCAAATATCAATTAAACAAAAATAACTTACCCAAGCGCTTTAACTAGAATGCCTCATAACTACAATGATTGAAATAAGCTATTATCGACTAAAAGAAACGCATTTAGCGTAACTTTAAGTCGATAATAGCTTATTTTAGCCAAGATGATCTTCATTATCGTTAGAAAAAATAGCAAACCCATCGAATGTCTCACCATCATAATATCTTAACAATTCTTCTGTCGACAGATTCATTGTTTTTTCTTTTTCTATTTCCATATCTGTAAGTAGTTGTTCACGATAGGCTTGATACATACTCGCTAGTTTCTGGTGCATGATTTTTCGAGATTCTCCTGTCGCATTGATTACAGGCAGCTCTTTTAGATAACCACCATAAACGGGTCGATCATCCACCAACTCGATGGGAAGTTCAACCAACGTGATACCTACTTCTTTGAAATATTCTTCAATCATCGCTTTTCCTCACTTTTTACTGGCTGTGTCTTATTCTCATCATAACATGATTTATGACAAAAACAGTGTATTCATTGACCTTTTTCGTTGAAACACATGTTAAAAATAAATCCTCTCACGATACCAGTTACCAGAACTGTAGATCGAACGTCACAAATAACAGAAAAAAAACCTTGAAACACAGTATGTGAAATTCAAGGTTTTATTGATTCATCATTAACTATTTTTTCGGTTTTTATTCTTTCTTTCAAAACCTCATTTTTATTGATCTTCATCTGTTACAAAATAATTTTGATGATGAATAATACAAAAGACACTAATTACGACAATGATCGCAGCAAAATAAAAAGCATAACTTTCACCTAGTTTTTCGCCAATGATCCCTGCAATAAATGGCGCTAATGCCCCACCAAAGAAACGAACAAAGCTATAACTTGAAGAAGCCACATTTCTTGGTAAACCTGGTATCTCCATAGCAATCGTTGTCAATAATGTATTGATGATCCCTTGGAAAAAACCTGAAAGTACAATGCTGATTGGCACTAAAATTTGGATAGTTGAACCGGCACCTAGTAACGCCAAACAAATAATAAAGAAAACAAACGCTGCTAAAATCGTTCGGTAAGTAGTGAATTTTTGTTCTAGTACTGGTGCGACAAAAATCGAAGCAATTGCTAATAAAACGCCCCAACCAAAGAAAACAAAACCGACCTCTAACTCACTATACCCCACTAATAAGAATGGTGCATAGGCAAGTAACGTAAAGAAACCAAAATTATATAATAAGGCAATCAGACCAACGGAACGCAATTTGTGATTACTTAATGCCTTGACCCCTTCCCAAAAACCAACCTTTCTTTGTGGTTTTCCTGCCTCTGGAAGAAGGATCGCCAATGCTAAAAAGCCAATAAACATCAACGTAGCTACCCCATAAAAAGGATACCGCCACGAGCCACTTCCTAGTATGCCGCCAACTAATGGTCCAACAGCCATCCCACAGCCTAGTGCTGCTTCATACATCATAATAGCTTTTTCAGTGTTCCCCACTAAAATACTTACAATAGTCGCAAGTGCTGTTGAAACAAATAAAGCATTCCCTACACCCCAACCAGCACGCAATCCGATCAATGTACCAATATCATTGGACAATCCACCTAAGCCAGCAAATACAACAATAATGACCAAACCTGCCATCAATGTTTTTTTCAAACCAATTCGACTCGATAAAAAACCTGTAAACAACATCACTACTCCCGTTACCAACATGTAGCTCGTAAATAATAATGTCGTTTGGGCAGGTGTTGCATCTAATTGAGCAGCAATCGTTTTTAAAATAGGATCTACTAAGCCGACTCCCATAAATGCAAACATACAAGTCGCAGCGACTACTAACGCTGAATTCTTTCCTTTACTTTGTTCCTGTCCTTTCTCTGTTAGTTCTTCTTTGATTTCTATTTGATTCTCCAAATTCCCCATTCCTTTCTCTATCTAGCATCATACATGATTTATTTTACATGTCAATATGCACATGTAAAAACAAAAATAAAAAATATGCTATAATAAGAGAAAATCAGTCAGGAGGTATCGTATGAATACTTTAGCCTATATCTTATTATGCGTTCTTTTGTCTAAACCTCGTTCCGGTTATGAACTAAAACAATTAATCACCATTTTCTGGGAAGCTCACCACAGTCAGATTTACACGACACTGGCTAAATTAGACCAGAAAGGTTATATTTCTGTCCTGGAAATCGAAGAACATTCGCAGAAAAAAATTTATACCCTCACCAATGAAGGAAAAGCGATCGTAGAAGAATGGATCAAAGAAGAGACCCCTGCTCCTACTCAAAAAGATGAATTTTTAGCCAAACTGTACGCTTTTTCTACCTTAGATAAAACAACAGCGACGGGTCTTTTATTTACAAGAGAACAACAATTAAACAAAATCATGCAAAAAAACCAAGCAAAACTAGCAGATCTTTCAGTAAATAAAAAAGAAGAATTTGGACGCTATGTCGTTATTCAACGAAGAATTTTACTTTGCCAGCAAGAACTACAATGGTGTACACAGGTTCGTGAAATGATGCAAACATTTTTTGATTAATTGTTCTTAAAAAAAAGAGCATGTGACTGAAGTAGCTCATTCAAAAAATAAACGAAACTTCCTAATAAGCGTATACGCAATTTTAGGCAAGTTCTTTTATCTCTTGATGCTATACAAGTCGCATCCTCTTTTTTTATAATCTAAAAGATCTTTTTAGTTTTGGATCGTGCTTAATACCAATCGAGAGATAGGACCTACGATTAGTAATTGCAAAGGCAATGCAACAATCACATTCATTTTCCATGCGGTAAGGTACGCTGAAAGTAATTGGTCAGGTATTCCCTGCTCAATCACAACACCAAACAACGACATACAGGTAACCATTCCTAAGACCATCAGACAAGAAATCGTTACGATCATTTGAAATTTACTTTCTGAATTTACTGGCAACTTGAAAGCTATTTTTTTCGCAATCACACCAACAATAAAGACATCTAGAATAAAAGCCACGATGAATCCTGGAACTAAACCAATCAATAGATTTGAAAAATATAAATCCCCATGAAGCCAGAGATTATACACACTCATTCCTAAGACCATGAGAAAACACATTAGTGATGTAAAAATAATTCCTTCTTTTTTGTTTGTAGGCAACTATACCACTCCTTTAAATTTGTCACGAAAAGTATCGTAGCATATTTCTCATTTTCTCGTAAGTGTTTTTTTTATTACATTCAAAAAAGTCAATCTTCTACTTATCACTTAAATGCAAAAAAAGAGCCTGATTCCAGACTCTTTAAATAGGTGTGAAAACGAATAAACAGTGTTCAACCAGCTACTCTTTGAAATAAGTCCGAATTTTTCAAAACCAAAAAACTGGTTCCAAAAAATCTTTCTTATGGTTATCAGAGCTAAACGATGCTTCACGACCTTTTGTTCACGGTTTTCACTGACTAAACTTTCAGCAATAAACTCAATAAGAAACAGTAAGCAGGTAAGTGTCAACCGTAAAAACCTTATTTTTATACTTCTTGTCACTTGCGAGAATTTACCCTTGTTTCATAAAATTAATAACGTTGTCTCAACCGCTTTTTACAACTATTGATTCAACAGTTCTTCTAGTCCATCTTTTAAAGAGACAAGTGGATGTCCCAAAGCTTGTTCAAAATCTTTTGAGGAAACATCGAGTTGATTATTCTTGATATCTTTTTGAATAGCTGCAAACATTTGTGCAGCAGATTCAGGATAACCAGCCTCCTCTAAATTTTTGATGAACTCATGGTCATTGGTAGCTACAATATCAATAGGTTTGCCTGTCACTTTTTTTAATTCTTTAGCTAGTTCTTCATACGTAATCGGTTTACCCGATAATTCAAGAACTTCTGGAAAGTTCAAGTTCGCTAGTGCTTTTGCTGCAACTTCGGCATATTCTCGTTTTAATGCCCAGCCAGTTTTACCTTCACCTGCTGAATAAATAAAGCGCCCATTCTTTAAGGCAAGTTCAATGAGTGGCCATTCATTTTCTAAGTACCAATTATTACGTAAAAAAGTATGTGCGATTCCAGAATCAGCAATTACTTTCTCTGTAAACTGATGATCTGGCGCTAGAATACTGGTCGAGTGATCGGCATCAGCAAAACTAGTATAAGCAATGTAAGAAACACCAGTTGCTTTTGCGGCCTTCACAACATTTTCATGCTCAGCTTGCCGATTACCAGGTGCACCAGACACAAACAACAAGCGATCAATTCCCTGTAAGGCATTTTTCATAGAAGAATAATCAGCATAATCTCCGAAACGGACATTCCAACCCTTTTCTTCAAGTGTTTTTCCCTTTTCTTCATTCCGCGCCAACACATAGATATTTTCCTGAGGAACGAGCTGTTTTAAGTACTCCATAGCATAGTTACCAAAACCACCAGTTGCTCCAGTAATGAGATAATTCATTCTAACCACTCCTTTTTTCACATTGATAAATTTTTTAAATAAAACCTGTACATTTTTAAGTTACACCATTATCTTAAAGAGTATGTTAAAATAAGTCAAGAATAAACGTCGAAAGGAATGGGATAGTATGAAATATTCTTTACAATTGAGCGATGCGATCCACATCTTAGCCTACATAGCAATTTTTCAAGATAGCGATATGTTATCTAGTGAGATGATTGCGAAAAGTATTGAAACCAGTGCAGCTAATGTCCGTAAAATCATGAGCCGACTAAAAAAAGCGAATTTGATTATTACGCAAGTCGGAAAAGCTGCACCTTCTTTAGCTCGTTCTCCTGAAAAAATTTCACTTTTAGATATTTATAAAAGTATTGAAGGAAATACTAATCTCATTCAAGTGGATCCGAAAACAAACCCAAATTGTATCGTTGGTGCGAATATTCAAGAAACATTGACGGCAAGCTATACCCAACTCCAAGCAAAAGTAGAGGAAGAAATGTCACATATCACGTTAGACTCTTTGCTACACAAAATTGCTGTATTAGAAATTGAAAAACGCCCTCACAATCACGAAAGAATAAAAAAATTTCTTTAAACAACAATTGGTAATTATTTTACTATAAAAAATATACCTAAAAATAGCCATTTATATTAAAATTAAATAACTTACGTATCAACAAAAAAATACTGTTTTTCATTCATTTATCCGTTAAACTTATTAAGTAAGAATTAATATAAAGGAGGAGATTAGGTGAACAACTGGAAAGAATATTTTTTAGAAACTACAATAGATTTAGGATACTCCTATTTTATTGGGGAACAGGTAAAAAACTTTAAGGTTAAGCAAAAACAGATTACTGCCAACATTACTAGTAATGAAAACTATCATGCAATCATTGACCTCGTTGACCACTTTTATTTAGAAAAAATGGTTTGTAGCTGCCCCTGCTTATCGAACGATCATTGTCCCCATTTAGTAGCCGTTTTATTCGAATACAATAAATACTTACAAAAGAAAGATGCAAATAACAGCGCATATTTGGTTTCCTACGCGGAAGATTCACAAATCCGTCCTTTTTTAAAGATGATTTTAAAGGAAAATGACCACTTAGCAAAACGTTTTCAACAATATATTTATTCAGATGCTTCTTTTGATATCAATAAATATCAAGCATACTATGAGAAACAATCTGCTTCCTCGTTGAAGAAAGAACCCGCAGACAAAAAAAGAGGATTGAAAAAAAAGAAACAAATTTTATCTGTTAAACAAATGGAGTACTTAAACTATTCCAAGCAAAAAATTCAACATACTATCCAAGAAAACTGGCACTCCCCTACTATCAGGACACAATATGTTAATTACTTACTTAAAAACAGAATATACAAAGAAGCAGAAAAAGTATTACAGGAGAGTCTGCTTTTGGATCGTCAATCTCCTGATCTCGTTCAACTTCATCGTTATTCTCTAAAAAAACTCTATTATAAATTAGGAAAAAAAGAAGCATACATAAATCAAGTTTTTAAGTTATTGATTGAGAATGATGCATTAGATATGAATCTAGTTCACCAATTGAAAAAAACTTGTTCAAAAGACGAATGGATATCGTTGCGAAACCGTTTGTTCCAAGAATTACATAATCATCAAGACATTGGCTTACTTTATTCACAGGAAAAATGCTATGATCTATTATTGAATCGTGTGTTAGAGACCTCTGGAATCAAAGAAGCTAATCGTTATTTCAATATTTTAAAAAAACAGACTCCCGAAGCACTATTACAGAAATATGAATATGAATTGCGGAAAATAGCCCACACTATGACTACTCGGAATCATTATCATAAACTGGTGAGATATATTGAAGAAATGGCTACTTTACCAAACAGCATGATCTCGGTTCAATTGTTGATCAAAGAATTAAAAGAAAAATACCCGCGAAAAAAAGCAATGATCCAAGAATTAAAATTACTCGAAAAAAAAATGTAACTATTTATTATGCCAACGTTATTTACGAGTGATCCTGAGTTTTTTGCCAAAGACAGAAAAAAATGCTTTAAACTTCAATAATAAGAAGAAGTTTTCAAAAAAATTACCGTTAAGAGTCTGGGACAAAAAAGGACTTCCCAGACTCTTTTAGGTGTAAAAATGAATAAATGGTGAGCATACCTTCTTGCCAAATAGACATTCCAGAATTAATTCCTCGAAATCGCATGAATTTTCGAACACTTGAGAAGCTATTACAAAAAATTCTTCCTTCTGTTGTTGGAGCTAACCCTTGCACCCGTGCCCTCTTGTTCGGGTACATTATTTTTAGTGCGGTATCATTTTTACCCTCACTCTTCTTCGACAGGAACTACTATGATTTCCAACTTTCCATCCTTTAAACTGTAAAAACTATTTTTATTATTTGGGTTATTTTCTCTTGTAAATGTAAAATCATCAACAAATCCTTGAGTTTGGAGACTCCCATCAAAAAGGATCTGAGAAACATTTTCTTTTACTATTTGAGTCATTCCACCATAAAAATTGCCAGTTTTCGCTAACAGATCAATAAAAATGAATTGAAAACACGAATTTCCTCTATTTAATAACTTGCCCACTTCTCCCGAGAGTAACTCCATTTCTTCCACGAAATCAGCCAGTCCATTAAGAACTACGATTTTTCTCGTTTTTGGCGTGAACCACAGTTCATCCCAGAAATGAGTAAATTTCTCACTTCGTTTTGCGACATCATGCAAGCTAAAATACGAAGTCACTTCGTTTTTTATTTGCTCCAATGTTCCAGAAACATCGATTAAAATAACATTTTCTTCCACATCCATCATTTGTGACAGCCACCATGAAAACATCCTCTGCAATTGTACATTGGAAGTAAAAAATAAACCTAGCTGCTTTCCAAGAAAAAATGCAAATGATTCCACCTCAACTGTTTGCTTATTCAAACCTAGATACACCAAGTCTTTTTCTTTATTGCGCACAAACTGACTGAAAATTTTTGGCGTTAACCGTTCGGGCACCATCAGGATTTTTTCAGGACGTTTTCCTACCCAGTCTTGATCTATATTTGTTATTTCTTCTGCCATTTTTTCGAATATTTCTGATTCATTTCGACCATTAGTGGGTAAATAAAATTGTAATATCGTTGGTCGATCAAGCATCACTTGACCTCTTCCTTTAATAGGTAACGCAACAATCGCTTCTCTTCCCAGCACTTGTTTGATTTCACTTTCATCATGTAAATACATAAATAGCTTTGTTGCAAATTGACTCATCATATTTAGGCGAATACTCCCGACACGATTGGCAGATAGAATAAGATAAATCCCTAAACTTGCACCATCTCTTAGTAAATGCACGATTGTTTCATCGATGGAATCTTTTCGTTTATCCTCTATCCCCAAACTCTCGTAGCTATCTAATATAATAAAAATGATCGGTAGTTGGATGCTCGTTTTTTCTTGGTATTGGTAGAGATTTGTGGCACCCTTTTCTTTAAACAGTTGTTTTCTCTCCGCCAATGATCGATTGATTCTCACAAACATTTTTTGTCTTTTTTCTTCTTCTTCTAAAGTGACGATGTCAACGACATGTGGCAACTTCTTCAACGGTAAAAGGCCATTAGTACCAAAATCAACTAGATGAAACCATACTTGATTCGGAGTATTTTGTCTTGCAAGACTTAAAACAATTGTTTGTAATAACGTAGATTTTCCATATCCAGAACTAGCGAATACAACGGTATGACTACTTTTCTCGCAATCATAGTAATAATGACTTTGCTTTTGCTCATGAGGTACATCTAACAAGCCTATGGGAACCTTTAATGTATTCCGCTCATTTCCTTTAAAGACAGGCATTACTAACCACGTTGGTAATTCTGGTAACCAAGGTTGTGATGGTTGGCTAAATGTTGATTGTTGAAAAGTTTGTACAATCAACCTTCTGACTGCCTCATATTGCGTAACTATACTGCCCGCTGCTTTCCTCGAATCTTTTTCTGTAGGAGCAAAGAGGGCTTCCTTTTGACCAAATTCATTCACAACAACGATCCGTTCATCTTCAAGAGATTGGTTTGGTGCGTAAGGTGCTTTTGTATAACCACTTTGGAACAATTCATAGACGTCATTTTCTCCTACCTTAAGATAACCCCACCCTGGACTTGATACATAAGCTGCATCTGTTGTTTGTAAAAGTTCATTTGAGTCTTGAACACTTGCCATTTTCAATGCCACTTTACTTTTACTATTCGCCTCGATTTGGTCGTTGACTACTCTAGCTGGTTTTTGGGTAGCTAAAATTAAATGGACGCCAAGTGAACGACCAATCCGCGCTACTGAAGTCAGCTCCTCCAAAAATTCTGGCACATTGACTTTTAATTCGGCAAACTCATCGGATACTAGAAAAAGATGAGGCAGCGGCTGATCAGGGTACGCAGAAACGTTCCTTTGTTTTCGTTGTTTGTATAACTGCATATACTCATTGATGTTGTTTACTTCATAGGTCGCAAGTAACCTTTGTCGCTTTTCCAGCTCCGCTTTGATACTGATCAATGCACGGGACGTACCAACTCGGTCTAAATTAGTGATCGCACCCATAAAATGTGGCAACTTACTTACTGTTTGTGCGAGGCCGCCACCTTTCCAATCAATCACTAGAATCCCTACATCTTCAGGAGAAAAATTGATGGCTAATCCCACTAAATAAGTAATCAGAAATTCTGACTTCCCTGAACCAGTCGTGCCACCAATTAAAGCATGAGGTCCATGTGCCTGTTCATGGAGATCCCAGTAGATTCCCTGATTTTTTCTCTGCCAGCCGATCAATGAACGTAATGTCTTACTTGGCTCTGCGTTCAACCAGCGCTTAGAAATCATTAACTCCTCAACAGTCTGAACTTGATATTGCTCTAATAAATTGATTTTTTCTGGCAGATTTTGATTTTCAATTTCTTCATGGAATAAGTTAGCTAAGCGAAAAATTGCTTGTTCAAGTGGATAACTAGTTGGTAAACGATTAGGTGTAAATGGTTGATTAATGTGTTGTTCTTTATGATTGATCAACATAGCAATATCTTGACTTTGATACGCTATTAACGTCGTTACAGTTTCAGGCAACTGATCGATAGATTCCTTCGCCCAAATAACTACGACACCATACCGATTTAATTCTTCCGTTAAAAACTCACTGATTTCATGCTCCCACAAGCCTTCTTCTGTGATAATTGAAAAAACATAAGTTGGTTTAAAAGCTATCTTCTGATAATCAGCATGTTGTAGTTTTTGCTTCCTTTTAGAAAGGATCTTATAAAATGCACTTAAAACCAACTCTCGATTTTTTAAATTGAATAGGAGCCCTCTTTGTTTAAGTGGAAAGGATCGCAACGTATGATGTGGTAACCAACGCCAATTTTTCCATGTTTTTTCATATTCTTTTTCTTGAAGAAGAGTGATAAACTCAACCTCTTGGTAAGAGTGCAAGACAGAAATTTGAAATAGTAAAGATTGAAGAGCTTCCTGCAAAACATTCGATGGACCGACAAGCCCCACTGACTGAGTTGCAAACGAAATCGCAATAGGTGCGTTCTTTAATTTCTGATAAGGACGAATAAAATCGGATAGAACTTCATCGTTCCATTGATCCTCATCCAAATGAGAACTAACAATTTTAAAACTGGATGGACGTTCGCCTATTCCTAAGCAAACAGTTAAAAAATCTTTATCCTTTGGTCGACGTTCATAGATTCTTGGATGACATTCCTTTGTCATTCGTGCTAATTGATCATTAGAAGGATACATGTACTGTAAAACTTCTTTTTGTCTTTGCTGTAACCTGTTTAATTCAAAAGCTTTTTTGATTCTATATTGTTGGATAGTTATTTTTTGTTCACTTTTTTTTCGTTTTATTTTCTTTTTATTTAATAAATAATTGATAGTAGAGATACTGGACGTCAATAAATTAAGTCCATACATACCTAGTATCAGAAGCAGGTTTCGATTGCTAAAAAATAGAAACATTCCGCTTAAGATAAATATACCTAAAGACGGGAGAACCAATTTAAAAAAGGATTGTTTCTCCTGAGCTGCTTCGTGTCTCGGTAATCGAACCTCCACTTGTACTTTTGGCTCTTCCAGATAGATTCTAGGGCTTCTTCTAAAAAAGGGGAAGTGCTTAGGATATTCAGGTATATAAGGGACTTCAGAAAGTACCCATGGATTTAATTGGATCGCTTGACCTAAACCGATGATCTGCCACTGCTTTTCCCGCCTTTCGATAATCCACTGATCCACTACGATCTGATCACCTACTTGGAAAGTAAATACACCTTTTGTTACAAGTTGCTGGTTATAATAAACGGGTGCTTTACTAGGATATATACTCAATTGATAGTTATTATCCTGATAATCTATCGCAATCATTGCATCTGATTCAATCATCAAAGCAGAGGTCGTTGCACATGAAATATCAATCAATTGATTCGGTGGATCGATCCACTTTCTCTGCAATGTTTCATGCTTTAATATCAGAAACCTCGGATCATCTTTGATCGAAGAGTCTGAAAAATTTATATGCTGTTTGATATAACAGATTTTTTTGCCGGCGATCACCAGCTCTTTATCATTTTGAGTAAATACTTCATGAATAAACATCTCCCCAAAATAAAAGAGATCAAAAAGGATGGAAAGACTGATATTCATCTGATTTTCGGTGCATAGTGTCTTATTTTGTGGGATTTTCAGATTTATTCTCTCCTGGCTTTTTGCTATATTGACTAATTTTTTCTTGATAGTTTTTTAGTAATTTTTGCTTTTTTTCACCACTCATTTGATCGTTCATTTTCACTGTCAGATATAACTTAGTATAGACATGCAAAAGATACTGCTCATCTCCTATATTTTGAGCGATATCCAATGCCTGTTGGAGATTATTTCTGTCAATGTAAATCCAATAAAGCAAACGATTCTCACTTGACTCTTGAGATAATTGATTTAAAATAGCTGTTTTTTCTAATGAAGTTAAATGATCTAATTGAATGACACTAACAGCCACTATATATTTGATACTTTGAGAAAACAAACTGGGGGTTACATCTGCTAAAGCCGTTAAAACACCTGCATAATCCTTGGCTATATATTTTGCTTGTGCATCCACGCTCCGTTCTATCTGTGGTAATTGATAAAACGCATAATTTCCTGTTAATAAAGCAAAAAGGATGGTTAACAAGCTGAATAAAAGGCTACCCCATTTAAAAATAAAGTAATTTTTCCTACTGACCACACGTAATTCTGTCGCTCGAATCTCCTTTTGTGTTTCGATTTGGTCGCTAATAATCTGATTGATTTCTGTTACATTTTTTGCTCCATGGAGCAATTTCGACAAGTCATCTGTTAATCCTTCACTTCCTCCATTTAAACTCTCATAACTCAAATTAGGATATAAGATAGCCAACACCAGTGCCCGATATTGCTTCAGAAAATCATTTTCAGTGACCGTATATGGAGCGATAACTTGCATAAACCCTCGATGTGCAAGAAAAATCTCTTCTCCAAACAGAAACAAATTATCGGGATGAAACAATGGTTGGATCGGTCCATTCATAAAATCACACAATTGATTGACTTTTTGGGCAAGCAATAATCGTTGGTAAAAATCTAATTTAATCAAAACCTGTGAGAAACACTTCATTTGATTTGTTTTTTTGTATTGAATGATTAATTTTTCTGTAGATAAATGGCTAACGTCACCTGCCAGTAAATTTCTTTTAGGTTTTAAAAAAAATGTATATTGTTCGATCTGATCCAGCGCATATTGATTCGCTTGTAGCTGAATTTCCACTCGTTCATCGGTTATTTTAATACCTTCTTTTTTAAATACATCCTTTTCGCTCTTCAATTACTTGTTGTCACCACCATTAAGGATACGTGGCTTGATTAACAGTTGGTCACCATGACTAATTGGATAATCTGATAAAAGAAATTCTTCATTCAATCGTATTGATTTATTTGTCACTTCTAAATCGAACGCAGCCGGTAGCACGATCGAAGAAACCTGAAGTGCGTTCACAAATAATTCCTTTAAGCGCCTAATGGTTATTTCCCTAGGTATTTGCAAGTCGATCGTTTGCTGTTCGATTTGCAAACAAATATCAATGACTATTCCCTGTTTCATTGAGTTACCCCTTTTTTCATGTATGGCTTATTTTTTACATTTAAAGTCAAGGAATCAAAACAAAAACCAAATGAAAATAGCTAAAAAACAACTGACATTTGCTGCTTTAATGGGTACAAGTCAAACGAAGATTGGTTTTTACTGATAAACGCTATAGCAACCCAAAATTCCGAGCATCTTGACGATCCCGTTCTGAAACGGTATTCGCATAGTTGTTGAGTTGCTCATAAATACTTTCAAATAATTGTGTCATTTGTTTAACGCTACCTTCTAACTGGTGATACTGATCAAGATATGCTTGAAAAGCTTGTCCTTTCCAATTATGAGCAATTTGCTGGTTCATCGTATTTACTTTTCGGATAGCCTCTTGTATTTGGAGCGCTGATTGCTGATAGATCTTCGCTTGTGATTTTAATTGATCAGGCGTAACTGCAATTGGTCCCATTCTTCCATCCTCCTAGCATTTAGTTGGTAAAACTATTACCTTGGTCATGAATAATATACGACAAGTTCTAAAATATTCCGCTAAATCTTTATTTTTATCTGAAAATTTTTCTCGCATAGAAAGACCTATGTAACAAAACAGTGATAAAAAGCCCGACAACCTTTTTTGGTTGGCTCCCCGTCAAGTGGACACGGAAATATAATAAAATTTTTAGAGAGCTGTTTGCTAATTTTGTGGCAAACAGTTCTTTTGTTTTTCATTGTTTAAACCTCGGCTGCGCTTGGTTGGCGTATCCCTCAGATGTGCGAAACAAAGGACATTTCACCCATCTAAGAGATACGATTATTACGCTGCCATTAAAAGCTGTTGGTGAACTTGTAATGGCGTTTTGGATTTCAAGCATCGTTGATAACGGCCATTGTTATAGTAGTTGATGTAATCTTCGATCATCGATACGAGATCTTCGCGTCTTGTAAATTTACGACGATAGTATTTTTCACGTTTCAATGTTCCCCAGAACCCTTCCATTGGCCCATTATCAATACAATGGGCTACACGAGACATGCTTTGTTTCATCCCTTGATTTTTGATTTTATTTCTCATGTTTTTACTGGTGTACTGAAACCCTCGATCGCTATGGAATAGCGGATGAGCCACAGGTTCAAGTCGAATCGCTTCGTCAAAGGTATCAAAAACCAACTTATTATCATTTCTATCGCTAATGACGAAAGAAACAATACGCCGATCTGCTAAGTCTAGAATGGCACTAAGATAAATTTTTTTTACTTGGTTTCCTAGAGTGTACTTGAATTCACTGATATCAGTTAGCCATTTTTCATTTGGTTTATCTGCATGGAAATTTCTATTTAGATAGTTCTTGGCAATATGATAAGGATTATTGGACGCTTTAGTAATTCCGCTTGGCTGGTGTTTGACGGTAGATTTAATTTGAAGACTACGACAAATCCGCAAGACTCTTTTGTCATTGACGTGCAAACCAAAGTTTTGAACCAAATCGTCACGGATTCTCCGATACCCCTTGTCGTTATCTGCTTCATAGATGTATCTTATTAGGTCTGCCAGGTGCTCGTTAAAGATAGTTTGAGCTGATTTTGGTTGCTTTAACCAACGGTAATACGCTGATCTGGAGACGTGTAAAAAATCACACATTAATTTTATCGAATAATTTTTGAGATCATGGAGTTCCTTAATTGCTTGGTATTCAAAGATATGACGGATGAGGTCTAGTCCCACTTCCTTTCTAACTCCCTGACTTTTTTTAAGAGGTCATTTTCCATTTCTAACAGTTTAATTTTGCGTTCTTGTTCAGCCAGTCGATCACGCATTTCTTCTTCTGGTGTCCGACTGGGTTCTGTTCCAGCTCGATGTCCTCGACGATCTTTTAAGCCGGCTTCGCCCATTTCCTTATATTTTAGTACCCAATTACGTACTTGTTGGTACGATACCTGATACTTGATAGCCGTTTTGCCATAGTTATGATCATGCACAATACAATAGTGGACAATTTCCACCCGTTCTTTGAAGGTTGTTTTTCTTGATTGACTCATTTGACTTCCACCGCTTTCTGTTTTGAAGTTTCCATGAGTATTATATATCTTTATCCAATTTCGTAGTTGTTTAGACTGTCTTAGTCCGTATTTCTTAGTAATTTCCGACAGACTCCCTAAACCATTTAGGTAATCATTTACAGCCTGAATCTTTGTTTCAATCGTATAGTGTGTATTCTTTCGTCTTGCTAATAAGCCAGTAGGCCCCTCATTCTCATAAAGCATAACCCAGTTACTTAAAGCAGCCCAACTAATGCCTGCAGTGCGAGCTAGGCTGGTCATACTGTCTTCACCATTCAAATAGCTTTCTACTAGTTCTACTCGTTTTTCTGGAGTGAGTTTCATCTTTCTTTTCGGCATACAAAATCCCCCCTATACAGGACTTTTATATTTCAGTGTCCTATATAGGGGGAGCATATCATTTGGTCTCGGGCTCATTGCTTTCAATTTTTTCAACTAATGATCGTTTGAAAACAACAATATTGAATTTATATTCGGTTCTTTAATAATCAGACGGTTCAATAGCTTTTGAGATAACTTTTGACCTCTTTTAAAAGCTGTACTTTTCGATAATGACTAACTTTATTCTTATTATCAAATAAAGAATAATGCTGTTTTCTCACGATATTTAATTGCTCACGATAAATAAACGCAGCACTGGCAAGTGCTTGACGACAATCTTCTGTAATAAGAGGAAACATTTCAAAAGATTCTTCATATAAGGTTTCAGCCTGCTGAGCCAGTGACTCCCATAAAGCGACTAATTGTGTTTGGGCTTGCTTTTCTTTTAACATGGTAGTTGCTACCCCAAATCTAGTCATGTCTTCTTTTGTCAGGTAGATTCGCCCCATTTGATAATCTTCTCCAACATCTCGTAAAATATTCGTTAACTGCATCGCTTCTCCTAATTTTTTAGCTGGTACAACGATGTCAGCTGGGCGCTCAGTTAAAAGCGGAAGCAACATCAAACCTACACTACCTGCAACGTAATAACAATATTCTTCAAGATCTTTTCTTGTTTCTGGTTGCTTAAAATCAGCATCTTTTCGTTGACCAGTCAGCATATCAAAAAAAGGAGCGGTTACCATGGGGAAATTGTCAAAGACCACTGATAGCGCACGCCAGACTGGATCGTTGGGAACCTTTCCCTCATTAAAATCTAGCAATTGCCGTTCTAACTGTCTCAATCCCGCTTGATTGTTGTCGCGATCAATCAAATCATCTGCACGTCGGCAAAACGCATACACGGCATAGACACTTTGAGCTTTTCGTTTAGGCAACTGTGAGAAAGCCAGGTAAAACGATTTTGAATTTTTCTTGATGATTGATTCACAATAGGCAAAATCTTTTTGGTATTCTTGAAAAGGATCATTGTTAATGGTTATCATCTCTCAACAGCTCCTCTACCGCTAATTTTGCGCTTTGCATAACAATTGGTACCCCTGCGCCAGGATGGGTACTACTCCCACAAAAATATAAATTTTCTGCTGCAGAAAATTTGTTATGCGGGCGGTAATAATTACTTTGTTTCAATGTCGGTTTTAAGCCAAAAGTCGCTCCATTATAAGCATTGAAACGTTCAGAAAAATCTTTGGGCGTGATCAATGTTTCGGATACGATATGCTCATCGATATCCTTAAAAATCGTCTTTTCTTTGAGCAATCGGATGATTTTTTGGCGATAGGCTTGCATCGTTTGTTCCGTCCACTTCTCATATTTTGACAATTCTGGCACTGGTACTAAGACATATAAGCCTTCCTGACCCTCAGGTGCAAGCGAATCATCCATCAATGACGGTCGGTACAAATAAAAAGATGGATCATCTGGTAAATTTCCTCGTTCAAAGAGATCATCAACATTTTGTTTAAAGTCTTCTGCAAAATAAATACTATGCAAGTGTTCCTCTGGGTATTTCTTGTCTAAGCCAAGATACATCAAAAAACAAGAACATGAATATTCAAATTTAGCGATTTTTTTATTTGTATACTTTCCCCGTTTTCTTTCATCAGGAATTAATTCCTTCATCGCATAAGGAAAATCAGCGCCACATACAATAGCATCAGCCATCACTTGTTCTTTCCCGATTCGGATCCCTTTAGCAATCTTATTGTCAATTAGGATTTCATCTACTGATGTTTCGTAAACGATCTTTCCACCTAATTCTTCAAACAATCGAGCCAATGAAGTCGCTAACGTATACATTCCACCTTCAATAAAATAAACGCCATAAAATAATTCGATCATTGGAATAATCGTATATAAAGAGGGTCCTTGATAAGGCGATACCCCGATATAAAGTGTTTGAAAAGCCAATGATTTACGCAAACGGTCATCCTTCACAAATTTAGAAATAGACGTATACGCATCGCTGAATGTCCGCAAGCGGATCCCTGCCCATAATGATTTAGGATTATAAAAATCCCAAAAACCACGAAATGATTTCGTGATAAAGGCTTCTTTTGCGATCGTATATCGCTGATAGATATCTGCTAAAAATGCGAAATAACCTTGTGTATCTTCTGGCGAAATGTTTTCCAACGTCTTTGTCAATTCAATTAAATCATTGGAAAACTCGATTGGTTCCTCTTTGTTGAAATACAGTTTTAACATTGGATCAACTTTTTTCATTGGAATGTAGTCATCGGGGTCTTTCCCACAAAATTCAAATACTTCCCGATAAATTTCTGGCATCATCACAATCGTTGGTCCTAAATCAAAGGTAAATCCTGCCGTTTTGATTTGATTCATTTTCCCGCCAACTTGACGATCTTTTTCGTACAGTGTGACTTCATATCCTAGCTTTTGCAACCGAACTGCGGCACTTAATCCAGCTACTCCCGCCCCAATGACAATAATTTTTTTCATGGGATCACCTACTTACCTTTTTTATCACTTGATAAATTTAATGATAACGCAAAATTTATCAAGTGATAAAATAATATGCTCAAAGAGGTTGAGACAAAAGTGTTTAGCCTCAAGAAATAAGAAGGAATTTCCGAAAATTGACAAGAAACACAAAAACTCGTTTTTGATGTTGATTGTTACCTACTTGGTGCTTCTCAAATTTTTGGTAAATTTCAGCAAATTTTCCGAAGATGCTACTTTTGTCTCACCGTGAACAAGAGGTCGTGAAAAGAGTGTTTTGACCTGAGCGCTCACCGAGTAAAAACTGCGACGAGTAATCGCAGGAGCATTAAGGATGGAAATCTCGAAACAGCTTCCCATGTTTTGAGATTTTTTGACTTATCGCCGAAGGTCAGCTCTTTGAACACCGTGAATCAGAGGTCGTGAAAACATCGGGTAGCTCTGATGACAATAAGAAAGAATTTTTTGAAACAGCTTCTCATGTTTTGAAAAATTCAGGCTTATTTCAAGGAGCTGATGTTTGAACTTCGTTTATTCGTTTTTAGAGATACTAGAAGAGACTGTGACAAGTTTTGTCTCATTTGCCATTCAATTTTCTCATTAAATAACTACTTTTACAAAAAAAGCCCAATGATCACGAAAATTCATTCGGATCATTCGGCGTTTTATCTACCTCTGATTTCTTTTATAAGATTCAAAAATACAAACAGAATACAGTATTCTTGAAATTTTCATCGGTTACTCTTGATTAGAAAAAGCATTTAAAAGCGCTCTGACTTCGTCGGTCGATTTAGTATTCATTAATTGAACACGTAAGTCACTTGCGCCCGGAAATCCTTTGATATAGATTTTAAAGAAACGATGTAGCCCAGTCATTGAACGGGGGATTTCTTTGGCATATTGGTCTTGGAGATCTAATTGCAGACGTAAAAGATCAATCAATTCAGTTGCTGAATGTTCCCTTGGTTCTTTTTCAAAAGCAAAAGGATTTTTAAAGATCCCACGACCGATCATAATCCCGTCTACGCCATATTTTTCAACTAATTCCAAGCCCGTTTGCCGATCAGGAATGTCGCCATTGATCGTAAGCAACGTTTGTGGCGCAAGTTGATCTCTTAATGCTACGATTTGAGGGATCAACTCCCAATGCGCATCTACTTTACTCATTTCTTTTCTCGTACGTAAATGAACAGAAAGATTGGCGATATCTTGTTTCAATAAATGACTCAACCAACCTTCCAACTCTTCTTGTTCTGTATAGCCGATTCTTGTCTTGACGCTTACAGGTAATCCTCCTGCTTTCGCTGCTTCGATAAGTTCCGCTGCAACTTCCGGACGAAGAATCAAGCCACTCCCTTTCCCACGTTCAGCAACGTTAGGAACCGGACATCCCATATTCAAATCGATCCCTTTAAAACCCATTTCTGCTAGTTCGATACTCATTTGTCTAAAAAATTCTGGTTTATCACCCCAGATATGAGCAACCATCGGCTGTTCATCTTCGGTAAATGTCAAGCGACCTCTGACACTTTCTTTACCATCAGGATGGCAGAAACTATCGGAATTTGTAAATTCTGTAAAAAACACATCGGGCGCTCCTGCCGCCTGCACAACATGTCGAAACACCACATCTGTGACATCCTCCATTGGTGCTAATATAAAAAAGGGCTTCGGTAATTCTGCCCAAAAATTTTCTTTCACTGATAACTCTCCATTTCATTGTAGTTTCGCCATGTAATACTCTTCGTTCACTATTCTAAAAAACAGAGTCATTATACTAGGAATCAACAAAAGAAGCAAAACCACTGCTTCCTTTACTAAAGCAATTTTTGATACGCCAATCGTTCATTGTCTATCTCATCGTCGACATAGACGATACCACGTAACTCAAACCCACAATGAGCCATGATACGTTGCATACTAGTATTCTTTTTGTGCGTATCAACTCTTACTTGTGCCATTCCTAAGGCCTTTGTTTCTGCTTCTGCATACTCAACGAGTCGGTAAGCCAGCTTTTGTCCGCGAAATGCATCAGCTAGTGCAATGCGATGGATTGTTGTATAGGGCGCATCAGCTTTTTCCCAACTTCCTTCAAAGATTTCTTGATAATTTTTATCAGGTGTTTTTTGTAAGGCTAATGTTCCAGCAATGATTCCATCGACTACCAAAACATAAGACCATGTTTTATCGATATCTTGCCTGATCGTTTCTTCATTTGGATAACCATTTTGCCATTGCGGACTATCAGCGGAAGCTAATAACCGTTTTGCTTCATTAATGATTTTCATGACGGCTGGCACATCAGTTAACGTCGTTTCGCGAAATTCAATTGTCATTCCATATCCCCTTTTTATTTTTCTATACTAGATAAAACACTAAAAACTAAAGTTTAGTTATCATTTTAACATATTATATTTAGTTAATTTAAGAGTAGATCGTCTAAATTTGTATGAGGAAGTCCTTTAATCGAACAAAAAAAGTCTAGGATAAGCATCTATCCTAGACTCAACTATTTCTTGTCTATTACCAAAAATTTGATCAAATCAATCCGTTTCTGTAGAAAACCGAATAAGTTTTTTTGATCATTCCACAAACTCTAGCTTCTTAACCCTCTACCTTTATTGATTAAATACCAGCATAGTGAATAAAGCACTAAACTAAATAACACAAGAATCGTGATCGAAACCATGATGGGTACATCTGTCGTTCCAAGGAACCCATAACGAAATCCTGAAATCATGTAAACGATCGGATTAACTTTAGAAATTGCCTGCCAGATCGGTGGCAACATAGAGATCGAATAAAAGACACCACCGAGGTATGTCAATGGCTGAAGGACAAAGGTCGGCACGATCGACACATCATCATACGACTGTGCGAAAATCCCATTGATCAAACCCGCTAGTGAAAATAAAATCGATGTCATCAGCAAAGTAACAATCACGATGCCCCAAGAGAAGACATTTAGCGGAACGAAGAATAGCGAAATCATCGTTACCAACGCCCCGACCAAGATACTACGTCCCAGTCCGCCAATCACAAATCCCCAAATAATCACATGTGTGGGAACGGGCGCAACTAAAATTTCTTCAATATTTTTCTGGAATTTTTGAGAAAAAAATGAGGACGAAACATTGGAATAAGAACTAGTGATAACGGACATCATGATCAACCCTGGAACGATAAATTCCATGTAGGAAAATCCACCCATATCACCAATACGTCCGCCAATCATTTTCCCAAAGATCACAAAATAAAGTGAGGTGGTAATCACTGGTGGAACCAGTGTTTGGACCCAAATCCGCAAGTAGCGATTGGTTTCCTTGATGGCTAAACTTTTTAAAGCTGTAAAATAAAGACTAAACATTTTTTTCCTCCACATGACCATTTTCTTCCGTGATTTTCAAGAATAATTCTTCTAAGCGATTCGATTTATTTCTCATCGAAAGCACTTTTATCCCTTGTTCACTTAATTGATCAAAGATTCCGTTGACCCCTTGATCCCGTTCTACTTCAACAGCAAGGGTCCGCTCATCTTCAAACGTACTAGTGTACCCTTGTAGAACTGGCGCTTGTTCATACGGTGCTAAGTCAAAAATAAACGTTTCAAATTGTAATTTAGAAAGTAATGATTTCATACTTGTATTTTCAATCAATTCACCTGATTGGATAATCCCGATATTCCGACACAACATTTCGGCTTCTTCCAAATAATGAGTCGTTAGAATAATCGTGGTACCTTGTTCATTTAATTCTCGCAAGAATTCCCACATTTCACGTCTTAGTTCAATATCTACACCTGCAGTAGGTTCATCTAAAATCAATAGTTTCGGTTCATGCATCAATGCTCTAGCAATCATCAGTCGCCGTTTCATCCCACCAGAAAGCATGCGTGCACGAACATTTCTTTTTTCCCATAGATTGGATTGCTTAAGGTATTTTTCACTACGCTTGATTGCTTCTTGTCGTGAAACACCATAATATCCTGCTTGATTCACTACGATCTGTTGAACTGTTTCAAAAGGATTAAAATTGAATTCTTGCGGTACTAATCCGATTTGTTGTTTGGCACGAACCAAATCAGTATCCAAGTCATAACCAAACACTTTTACTTCACCAGAAGTTTTATTCACAAGTGAAGTGATGATCCCAATTGTCGTAGATTTCCCCGCACCATTAGGACCAAGCAAGGCATAAAAATCGCCCTCTTCCACCGTTAAATCAATCCCTCGCAACGCTTCAACTCCCGTTGCGTATACTTTTTTTAAATTCTTTATTTCAAGAGCCTGTGTCATTTTTTTAACGATCTCCTTTTTTCCATCTGATTCTCTATTGTAACATGGAATGATTGAAAGAAAATGAATAAAGTTTTCAAAATAAAAATAGAATTTTATGTATTCGAGCATCCAATATAAAATCAATCATTTCATCTTCTTTCGATCAGTTGTTCTACTAAAATAAATGAATTCTTTTATCCATGTCCAAAAAGGAAGAAAGCATGATTTCTCCATCAGGAAAAGGCACGCTTTCTTCCTTTTTTAATATAAATGAGTTTGCGACAAACCATTCAAGCCTGACATATTAAGTCCGTACGTTTTAGTCAAAAATCTCCCATTTTCGATGTTGATCAAAAAATGTTGCTGCTTCTTTTGCATCCGCAACTAGTTTTTCCGGATAATTTAAGACTTTCAATAATGCAATCGCATTTCTGGTTTTTGCTGGACCTTGCTTTAATTTAAAATCAAAACTGATTCCTTTTTCTGCTGTGACCTGTTCCTCAAAATGGACATTCTCACATTCATTTTTCAAGATCTCAGTCAATTCAATATCGTGAGTCGCCACAAAAGCTAGTGATGGATAGTCTGACAACCATCTTACTACTGCTGCAGAAGAAGCAATCCGTTCGATCGTATTGGTTCCCTTTAAAATCTCATCCACAAAACAATAACATCTTTCCCCTTTTTCTACTTGATCTAGTAGTCTTTTAATCGATTTGATTTCTGAAACAAAGTAACTATCTCCTGCAAACAAGTCATCTTCGATCGCCATAGAAGTCAGTACGTGACCATGCTGCAAGGTGAATTTTTCTGCGAGGGCTGTTTGGATCGTCTGTGCTAAGATACAATTGATCGCAATACTTTTCACATAAGTAGATTTACCTGAAGCATTCGAGCCCGTCACTAAAATGTTCTGGTGCCAATCTACTGGGTTCACTACCGCTTCCTTCAAGAGAGGATGATAGAGATCTTCTGCCTCTACGCCATTGTCCGTAAATTCTGGCTGACAGGTAATGGGCATGTAAGTACGATAGTTGAGAACCGCAGCCGCTACTTCCATTTCTCCCAATAATTCCCAAACCTTCATTGCTTCTTTCGTTTTTTTCTCTAACCTGCTAATAACAAAGTGATAAGAAATAAACGGCAACATGAACATCATATTGACATAATCAAATAAAATTTCTGCTTCCGACCCACTCTTAACTCGAAAAGAAAAACCAAATTTAGGAATATCTTTTAACGGTTTAACATTTTGCCGTAATTCATCTTGAACCGGTGTAGCAATCTTTGCTACTTGATTCGCTGTTGAGATCGTTGAGACTAGGTAACCCATACTATTGATCTCAGTTTCTAATGTCTGTTTCTTGACTTGATAATGAAGTGTGTTAAAAATTAAACTACCAATCGCTAGATAGATACCTAAGACTTGTCCAAATAATAATAAAATTAAACCAATGATCGGTAAGAGACCTAAAAAAGTATAAAAGCCGACATGTCCGATCTGTTTACTTTGGCCATCCGCTAAATATTGCTTCGTAAAATTACCATCTTTTTTCCCTAGTCGTGCAAATTGATATTGGATTTTTTCTCTTGTTTGAGGGTTTTCTTGGTAAAAAGCAATTAACTTTTCTAATCGTTGATCTTCCCCAAAGTTAAAGCTCCTCAGCCGTTGATATAAAGCTTCCGAACCAATACTAGAGTATGTCAGGTTGATGCCTTCAAAAACTTCAAACATATCCAAATCGTACCACGTCAAGTCATCCACTTCACTTGACCATGAACGAAATTCTTTTTCTGTGAGCCACGCTTCCTTTAAACTTTTTTCTTTATCAAATCGAGGTTGATAAGGCACTCTTCCCCACTTCTGATGGACACTTTCTTTTAATTTTCGACGCGCATTGAAATCTAGAGCAATGAGCAAAACGATCACGCCACAAATCAATAGCACAATAAATGTTTTTTGATCCATACATTTTTCTCCTATTCTGTTTTCCATTGGATAAAGTATAGCATTGTTTGACCCCTTTTATGAGCTGAATAATGAAAGTTCAACATAAAATAGCTGTTTATTCATATTTATTCAATTTATTCACTATGTAGCTATGTGAAATGAAATTAAAAGAAAAAGCACACTTATTTCCACCAACTTAAAATAGCGCTTACAAAATAATTGTCGTATACTAGAGATAACGAATAGGTGAAACGAAAGGAAGAAAACAAATGGCTACTACTTCGATGAACAATCCTCAAAAACATGCGGAACAAAAAATGAAAACTATTGTCATTTTTGATCTGTCTTTTAATTTTATTTCTACCAATGGTAGTTTGCAAACCCAGTTCTTAGAAATGAAATTAGCGAAGTTTTTAAGAGAAAAAAATCAATCTTGGGCTCTTAAAATATATGAAGCAAGTCAGATAGACGAACACGCCTCGGAAGCAGATATTATTTTACTAACCCCAACGTTTGCCTATGCCAAAGAAGAAATTGAGAAGAAATTCCCTCAGATACCAGTGATAGCTATTTCTAAAGCAGAGTACGGAACAATGGATCTGGATCACTTATGGGAAAAAATAAAAACGGTTCTATAAATAAGGTTGGTCAACTTTCATAAACTTTTTACTCTCTCTCAATTTAATACAAATAAATAGTAAATCAGCTGATTTGAAAACAACCAGCTGATTTTTTGTGGTCTATTTACATGTTTGCTCGTCTAAAGCTCTGTTCCATTAGAGGTTGTTACCCGCTTATACCAATCATAGGAGTCTTTTTCATACCTTTCTAGCGTACCAGAACCATCATTGTTCCGATCAACATAGATAAAACCGTAACGCTTTTTCATCTCCCCTGTTGTAAATGACACGCAATCAATACAACCCCACGGCGTGTAACCCAAAAGCACGACACCATCTTCATTGATCGCCTTTTCCATCTCTTGGATATGACTACGTAAATATTCGATACGGTAAGGATCATGAATCGTGTGATCCGCCTCCAGAACATCAATGGCACCAAACCCATTTTCAACAATAAATAATGGGAGTTCATAACGCTCATAAAAAGCATTCAATGAATAGCGGAGACCTTCTGGATCGATCGCCCACCCCCAGTCAGATTCCTTAATAAATGGATTCGTTACGGAGTACGTACTTCCACCACTAACATTCGTTGAAACATCTTGATGGACTTGCGAATCGACCGTATTACTCATGTAGTATGAAAAACCGATATAATCCACTGTGCCTTCAGCGAGTGCTTGTCGATCTGCTTCTGTTATATCGATCTGGTACCCTTTACGCTCAAACATTTTAAGGGCATAATTTGGATAGTGTCCACGAACTTGTACATCACAGAAAAACCAACGATCATGCATCATCTGTTGCGCTAAGATTTGATCCGCTGGTCGAGAAGAAAACGGATAAATAGGCACCATCGCAATCATATTCCCAATCTCGAAATCTGGATTAATTGATTTTCCTAGTTTAACCGCCTTAGCAGAAGCAACTAACGTATGATGGCCACAAATGTACATCGCCTCCTCTGGATTTTCATAATCGCCAAAATGAACACCTGAGTTGGTCCAACCAAAAATATCATTTGAATAGTTCATTTGGTTGTTGATCTCGTTGAATGTCATCCAGTATTTCACCTTATTTTGATAGCGCTTAAATACCACTTCTGCAAACTTAAGAAAGAAATCGATCGTTTGACGATTCATAAATCCACCATATTCTTTGGCAATATGATAGGGCATTTCAAAATGGGACAATGTAATAACCGGTTCGATTCCATATTTCAACAGCTCGTCAAAGACATCGTCATAAAATTGAAGCCCTTCTTCATTAGGTTCCAGCTCATCTCCATTTGGAAAAATACGTGACCAAGCAATCGATGTACGAAAACATTTGAACCCAAGATCAGCAAACAGTGCAATATCTTCTTTATAGCGATGATAAAAATCAATCCCTACATGGTTGGGATAATAATTACCTTCCACAACTCCATCCGTGATCACTCGAGGTACACCATGTGAGCCAGCCGTCATCACGTCAGCCACCGAAAGCCCTTTTGATATTCCAATTACACCACCTTCAAATTGATGGGCTGCTAATGCACCGCCCCATAAAAAATTCTCTGGAAAAGCCATCCTATCCGCTCCTTTTTCATCTCAAATTTATTTCAATTGCTTTAGTAAACGAAGTTAGAACACCACCAAATGCACACTTGTCAGGAAAAACTTTAGTGACAAGCGCATCAGGTATCGTTTTCCAATCAATGATATCAACGAAAGTATACTCCAAGCATCTAAGTATCTTTCTTGAATCAAAAATACAAACGCTTTCAATTGGTTGTAAGAGGAAAATGAATGAAACATGTTCGTCATTTATTATACCGTAGAACGTCTGATAAAAGTAATTTACGTGCCCCATGAATCACAAACTTCCAAAAAAAATCAGTTGGTTGCCAAGTAACAAAAGTCCTCCCCCACATCAAAATTAGCGAAATTTAATAGTAGATATAAGTGAAAAGAGTTTCCATAATGAACAATCAACAAGGTAGTTTAGCTTTTCTCCACTTCTTTAATTAATAATAACAACTTTTTGACTATTCAGTCAGCAGTCTACATTTCTGTGTTCTTTAGACATGACAATTGTCATGTCCAACTGATGACATCCATGACTGTTTTACAACTCAAAAAATAGCTAAGATAACATCAGCAGGAGGAAAGAATATGAATCCAATAATCGATGTACAAAACTTATCGAAGGTGTATAACAGGACAACCGTTTTAGATAATATCTCATTTCAGATTGCACCCGGAGAGACTGTCGCACTATTAGGAGAAAATGGTGCAGGAAAATCCACTCTGATCAATCTACTTAACCAATTGATTCAACCAAATTCAGGAACTACTTATGTGATGGGAACCCAAGATATCAGGAAAGTCCGTGACAAAGTCGGTGTAATGTTGCAACAAAACTTATCACTCGAACGAGTCACCGTCAAAGAGTGTTTAAATCTTGCTCGTAGTTACTATCACAACCCATTATCTTATGAAGCCTTGATTCGCTTAGCCAACTTAAAAGAAAAGGAGAAGTGTTACTTAGATCAATTGTCTGGCGGACAAAAACGTCGGTTGACTTTTGCAACAACTATGGCAGGAAACCCTCAACTAATTTTTTTAGATGAGCCGACTGCTGGAATGGATAGTAATAGTCGACAATCATTCTGGGAAAGTATTGACCGTTTGAAGCAAAATGGAAAGACTTTTTTTATCACTAACCATTATCTGGAGGAACTAGATCAGATTGCAGATCGAATCCTTATTTTAAAAGATACTAGGTTAGTATACGATGGTACCTTGAAATCATTGCGGAAAAAAAGTGGTCATATAACCATCCAATTTACCACTCCATTACCAAAAGAAACATTCACATCCATTTCAGCTGTTAAAGAATGTTCCAAAACTAATCAGCATATTCAATTAATAACTGATGAGCCAAACGTAGTGATGGAAGCTTTAATTCCTTATCTTAATCAATTAGACGAATTAGCCATTCAGCAAAATTCGTTGGCTTCTTTATTTCAAAAAGTAATTGGAGGTAGCAGTAAATGAAAAAATTCTTGTTTCAAGTTCAAATCAACTATAAACGCATCGTATTCCGTAACTTGCGCTTCCTCTTATTCAGTATCGCCATGCCAACAGGCTTTTACCTTATATTTACTCAGGTAATAACACAACCAGTAGCTTCGAAAACATGGAATATCGCTTATATGATTAGTATGATTGTGTATAGCTCATTGATTAGTTCTGTTATGACAGTCGCACATACTCTGTTAGAAGATCATACTAGAAAGTTCGATTTATTTGTAGCACTACGTCCAGGTTCAAAATCACAATATTATCTATCGATGTTAATCGTCTTTCTATCGTTAAATATACTTTCGGTTTTGGCACTAATAATGACTGGACTTTTAGTAAATCAGCTAACAATTAATTGGTTTCATTTAATAGGTCTTTTATTCCTCATTCCATTGTTATCATTCCCACTTATATTGATTGGAATGATCATCTCTCTATTAGGTTCAGATAACGTAGTAAATTTGCTTAGTAATCTCATCGTTTTTCCCATGGCAATTTTAAGCGGACTATGGTGGCCACTTAGCATAATGCCCCCATGGGTACAAAAGGTTGGACACTGGCTACCAACTTATCAAACAGCTGTAATTTTAAGAAGATTTATCAATTATCAACGTTTTAATTTTGTTAGTTTTGGGGTACTCTTAGTTTGGACGATTATTTTATTCGTACTGTTCAAAGTAGTCGTCTTTTTTCAAAGTAAAAGTGAGGTTTCTACCATATGAGTTTTTTCGAAAAGCACATATTTTTCCCAAAACGATTCGGCATTGCACCTTATTTCTGGTTAGTATTTTTAATACCGACGATCTATTCATTGTTCCCCCTTAATTCTTGGTTTGACTGGTTATTTATATTACTTTTAGTTATTTTTTTAAAAGCTTACCGAGATGGCTATGAAGTTCATAAATTTTTAACATGGGACGTTTTCCTTCAATTATTGATTGCCTGCTTATTTGGTATCTTTCAAAAAAATGGATATCTCTTTATTTTCGTTGCCTGGGAGATTGGCTCCCTGCCAGTAACCAAACGTTTATTCTATCATTATTTGACTGGTTATTATGTAAGCGTCATGATTAGTCTTGGCGCTATGTTGTGGACCACTCGTTTCACCCATTCATCCAGTTACATTAATGTAGGTATCACTATCATAGCTGCTATTATTACACCACTAGCAGCTAAGTCGGTAGGGGAATCTTATCGGCGGATCTATCGCCTCAACCAACAAAATAAACGTTTAGAAGCAGTTGTGCGCCAAAATGAACGAGATCGTATTGCTCGTGATCTCCATGATCATTTAGGCCAAGCGTTTTCCATCATTTCATTAAAGGCTGAATTAGCGGAGAAATTAATAGCAATTGATTCACGCCAAGCAACCAATGAATTACATGATATTGCTGAGACTTCCCGAAAAAACTTATCATTAGTTCGTGGGATCGTTTCAAATTTACAAGAGCGAACAATTGCCCAAACGATGCTAGAAGAAGAAAAAAATTTAGTCCTTACCAATATTCAGCTTCATTCTGTAGGAGAGGAACTAGCCGAAAAATGGCCGACGAACATTCAACATACAGTATCCGCAGTTATTAAAGAAGCCATCACAAATATGATTCGTCACAGCAAAGCTAGTATTGCGATGATTGATTTTACCGAGAATATAGACACCTATTTTATTACCATTCAAGATAATGGACAAGGATTCACTCAACTAAAATCAACCGGCTATGGAATCAGCGGAATGAAAGAACGGATTCAAACTGAAAAAGGACAGTTGACGATCACTGGAACACAAGGAGTAAAGATTGTCATCTCGTTGCCTAAGGAGAATGAGCATGATTAAATTGTATTTGGCAGAGGATCAACAATTATTGAACACTGCATTAACGATGATTTTGAATCTTGAAACAGATTTTGAAGTTATTGGTTCTGCAACAGATGGTGATACGGCATTATCTGACATCATCAAATTGAAACCAAATATCGTTTTATTAGACATTGAAATGCCTAAGTTGACTGGCTTGGAAATTGCTAAGCAGCTTCGTTTATTAAAACAGGATGTGAGAATTATGGTTCTGACTACCTTTGCGCAAGAACACTATTTTCAGCAAGCTTTACAGAACAATGTCAACGGTTATATGCTAAAAGATAGTCCCAGTGAAGAACTTATTCGTTCGATCCGCTCAATCATGGCGGGTGATACGATTTTTTCACCTGAATTGGTTATTCAATCATTCATTACTCAAAAAAACCCTTTAACCCCAAGAGAGCTTGAAATTTTAACGTTGTTAAAAACCGGCATCAGCACCCAACAAATTGCCCAAACTCTATTTTTGAGTGAGGGAACTGTACGTAATTACATCTCTGCTATTCTAAGCAAAACAGCATCACGTTCACGAATTGAAGCGATAAATTTTGCAATAAAGCAAGGATGGATTTAAATAACAACAAATTAAGATCACTGAGAAGAACGCCTTAAGCAAGGTCTTCCCAATGATCTTATTTACCGATCAGATAACTGGCTATACTTTTTCTAAACTAAATAGTTTTTGTTTCCCTATAGTTTTCTCTATGATGAATTTTAGTAGTTTAACCAAAAAAACGGAATGAACTAACTATTATCTTTCGTATTAATTTTTATAGGTGTGATCATTCAATTAGTTTCCCAAATGTTTGTTTCTTATTACTTTTCTATTCGCCCATTACTAAAATATGGCATTTCCGATTTCTAACACGATTTTGATCAAAATCAATGAAATAAATGGAGCCGACAGCTCCTGTCATTAGTGTTTCCTCTTTGACAATGAAATTTTCACTTGCTCCGAAGAATGATGCTCGGATATGTGCATCTCCATTTAAAATCGTTCCAGCATCACCAGCATAGTCTGGATCATCTAAGGACAGCAAGAAATCAAGATGCTTCGGACCAGGATAACGATAATCGGTATTTTCCGTTAATTCTCGAGGAATGATCCGATCAAGAATCCGATTTAAATCAACCTGTAAAAATTCATCCCCATTAAAATCTAAATCGTGCATGAATTCCTCAAAAATAACTGAACAAGTAGTATGTGGCGACTGAACAAGACAAATGCCATTTTTTATCCCACTTTTTGCCACAATTTCTTTTACTTGTTCGGTAATATTATGATACGTCACTCGCTGTCCATTTGAAGTCAAAACAAGTTGCTCAGTATAAGTTATCATTTTGTCGATTGCTCCTTTTTCCATTTACTTACTTCTTCAATCATCGCTTTCAATGTGTCCACAGGATCTTTGGCACAAACAATCCCGCTGGTTCCACCCGTTGCATCAGCCCCCGAATCAAGTGCTTTGCGAACATCTGCTACCGTTGAAATCCCTGCTGCCTGCAGAACAAAAATTTCAGGATCCATCTTACGTACAGCTTCATTGGTTTGAATCATATAAGAAATGTCACTTGCTTGACCTGTGCCTATTAATTCCGTAGGCTCACAAACCATTACATCCGGCTTCAATGAAGCTACGAGCTTCGCCTCTTCTAAAGAATTCGCACAGACAATAGTCAATAGACCAAGTTCCTTTGCTCGCTTGACGGCATCACACAGCTCACTAACCGATAAAGGACGTTCTGCATGATTAAGGAAGGTCGCTTCTGCTCCAGCCGCTACAACGCCTTCAGGTAAAACGTGTCCCATCCCTCTACCAGGGACTATCCCATCGATATGTTGAACACTCACAATCAACTGCGTTGTCTGTTCTTTAATTAGCCGAACATCAACATGTTGACAAGTAAAAATGATATCAATATCGTATGCTGCAGCTAATTGATCCGCTGTTTTTGCTAGTTCCAATGCCTGTTCACCATACAAATAAGATTTAGGATTAACCACAAAAAATGGTTTTCTTACTGTTCTCATGAGAACCCTCCTCTATTTTGTTGCAAATACTTTGTAATAATGCGCTAACGTATCCGCAATCGCTTGGTTCGCTAATCGTTTAAGTGTAAAATAATCCTCTGGTTTTTCTTCGTTAATTACATCCATTGCTGCTGTGATAAAATCAGTAAAGATATTAATTTTATTGATCCCTGAAACAGCACATTTGTGGAGATTTTCATCACCAGATGATGAGCCCCCATGCAACACTAATGGAATTGAAACTTCATTTTTAATTTCTTCCAACCGCTCAAAGCTGATTTTCGGTGTTCCTTTGTATTGCCCATGAGCTGTACCTATCGAAACTGCCAATGAATCGACGCCGGTTTCTTTCGCAAAACGTGCTGCTTCCTCCACTTCGGTATAAATGGTGTCCGTGGTTTCCTTAAATTCATAACTATTTCCCGTTCCCACGTGTCCAATCTCAGCCTCTACCACAACGCCTCTTTCATGAGCATATTCCGTAATTGCTTTTGAACGACGAATATTTGTTTCAATCTCATCCTGCGAAGCATCTATCATCACAGAAGTGAACCCAAGCTCGATTGCTTGCTTGATGATTTCCTCATCTTGTCCATGATCCAAATGAAGTGCTACTGGTACACTTGCTTTTTTGGCTAAATATGTTGCAATTAACGCTGCCTCTTCAAGAGGACATTCTTCAATATGCGCTTGTGCAAAGGCTAAAATTAATGGCTTTTGCATTTTTTCTGCAACCTCTACAAAGGTTCTTGCAGAATCTAAATCAAAAAAGTTTGCTGCCGGAATCGCATAGTTTTCTTTTTGCGCTTTTTCAAACATCTCTTTCGTTGTAACTAACATTTGATTACCTTCTTTTCAAGTATTTTTTAGGCTTTAATCTTCGCTTCAATTTCGTCAAACAACCCATCAATGCCAATTCCGGTTAATAAAGGAAGCCCCATAATTACTTTATCTTTAATGTTGTCAGGAACCACGGTCGTACTGACCACAATATCGTAGTCATCAATTTTGCCAATTTCATCCGCAACTTTTGATTGATATAGTTTCACTTCATTTTCGAATCCTTTTGATTTCAACCATTCTTTTACTTTTCCTGTTACCACTGTTGAAGTAGCCACACCTGTTCCGCACATAATTAATAATTTTTTCATCTGTCATCTCTCCTATTTTGTATTAAGCTTCAGTTTGTTTAGCTGCTCTTTTAGGTAAAATGCGATTCACGTAGAATAGTAAACCTGTAATAATCAGACCAATTCCGACTAGGGCAAAGTAACCAAATAGTTTTGCACCACCCACGTATAGAAGTGTTGTCCACAGTCCACCTTCTGCCATCGCAGTTACTGATGAATGTCCTTGTAAATCAAAGTTTGCCGCTTGTGCTGCTTTTGTTAAAAATGGTGCCACCCATGAAGTGATGTATAAAATGGTGACCATGTAGATCGTCCCACCTAAGATTGTTCGAATAATGTTTCCACCAAAGACAGCTGCCATCAAACAAACTAAGAATGGAATAGTTGCCAAATCACCGAAAGGCAAGGTTGTGTTACCTGGTAAAATCACTGCTAATAAAATCGTGATTGGGACTAAGATTAACGAAGAAGACAATACAGCTGGGTGTCCTACTGACAATGCGGCATCCATCCCGATATATAATTCTCTTCCTGGGAAACGTTTTTGAACAAATGAATTTGCTGATTCTGAAATAGGTGTTAAGCCTTCCATTAAAAGTGCCACCATTTTAGGCATTAAGACCATTACAGCACCAGTTTTCACCGCTAATTGACCGATTCCCGCAACATCATATCCAGCTAAAATCCCCATAACCAAACCAATTAAAAAGCCCATGACTGTTGAATCACCAAAGATGCCAAACCGTTTTTGAATCGTTTCTGGATCTGCATGCCAATCTTTCAATCCTGGAATCCTATCGAATAACCAATTTAAAGGTAAGGCAAAAACAAACCCAGGTGCTGCTGTTCCGTGTGGGAAGGTAATATTTGGAAATCCATAGAATTTATTGATGATTGGTCCTAAAATATCGCCAAACAATAAAATCATCATTGTATAAATAACCGTTGCCAACATGCCCATTGCAAAGTCATTCGTTACCGCATAGACAAGTGAAGCAACAAATGCTGCATGCCAGATATTCCAAATATCAACATTCAGTGTTTTTGTTAAGCCAACAATAATTAATAACACATTGACTACGATAGCTACTGGAATCGCCAAACTACCTAAAACGGTTCCATAAGAAATCGCAGCTGCTGCCGGCCAACCAACATCAATGGTTGTTAAGTTTAGTCCAAAACGTTCAACCATCGCTTGTGCTGCTGGTCCTAAGCTATTGGTCAATAAATCGATAACTAAATTCAACCCGACAAATCCAACACCAACCGTTAATGCTGAAATAAAAGCCTTACTCGGTTTTGTTCCTAAAATCAAACCAAAAACAAAAATTAAGATTGGCAATACAACGATTGATCCGAGATCAACAAATTTTTGTAATAAATCTAACATAATGCTCCCCCTCAAAATGGTTATTAAACGAATCCTTCTTTTTCAATAATTTGATAATACTCCTCAGTATTATTTACAGCTCGAAGCTTTTGAACCACCTCTTTTTTTTGAAACATCGTAATTAACTTCTGTAACATTTCTAACTGTGCATGTGGTTCTTTCAACGCTAACATGAAGATCAAGCTGACTGAAATTTCCTTATCTGCAGTTCCCATTTCATAAAAAGTTACTGGTGTTTTCAATGACATAAATGCAATTTGAGAATCATTCACGTGTTCTGCATCCGTATGTGGTATAGCAATCCCAACATCATTGATTAATAAGCCAGTAGGAAACACTTCTTCTCTTTTCAGTACATTCTCTGCAAACGAATCCTTCACTAAACCTGTTTGATATAGACAAGTTGCAATAATTGATAAAGCTTCCTTCTGACTCTTTACCTCAGATTGAAATAATGCAATTTTCTTTCCAAAATAACTCGTCATCTTACTTCCTCTTTCCTATAATTTCGTTAATAATCTCATTCCTTGTTTCTTTACTTGCAATACTTTTTATTCTCTCAGGTGAGACAAAGACATCATAAAGTAGTGCAATCATATTTTTCACTTGAATCATATCTTCTTCTGCAATCGCTAAGAATAAAACAACCCTTATATCCACATCTCCCCAAGTAATTTTGTTTTTTAGGGTGATAATAGAAATTTTTGTTTTGACTACATATTTAGGATTTGCATGTGGGATGGCTACGCCTGATGAAAGTCCGGTAGCTCCTAGTTTTTCTCTTTGAAGTACAACCTCAAGAAAATTATCCTTTACTAATTGTTCTTCTTTATATTTCTCAGTGATGAAAGAAAGTACAGATTCTCTACTATCAAAATCTTGATTCAAGAACATCCAACCATCCTTCAAATATTTCTTTAAAATCGTTTTATCCGGTGCAATAGATGGTAAAAATGTATTGTCTTGTTGATTCAAGGTAAGAAGATGACGATTAATCAATGCAATTTCTTCTTTCGTTGGTAATGGTCGAACATAAATAATCGGCGTTTGATACTCATTTTCTAATTTGACTGTTGAAATAATCAAATCGACACTATCTAAGTTGTAATCCTGCAACTTTTGAACATCAATCACTTCATAGACTACGGTGCTAGGAGAACTATGACGAATACGTTGAAATAATAATTGCGAAGTTCCCAACCCCGTTGGACAAATAAGAAAAACATGCTTCGTATTCACAATTTTTTCAAAAGCTAACTGAAAATGAATAGTCAAAAAAGTAATTTCATCATCCGTTACTCTGATCCCCATTGCTTTTTCCAATTTTGGAATACAGTAAGTTGTTAGCGTATACATTGTGCTGTATTGCCGAATGATATCCTCTTTTAAAGGATTTTTAATGGTAATCCCCATTTGCAACCGATAAACCATTGGCTCAATATGGGCAAATAGAGATTGAAGCAGCTGACTATCTTGCTCCAAATCCTTCTCAACCAGTGTCGACATATCTTGAATAAATTGTTTGGTGGTCTCCATGATTTGTTGACTATGGGTTGCCAGATTCACAAACGGTCTCACTCCATGTCCCATAAACAACGAACAAATAAAGTAAAGATCATTTATCGTAAAGGAACAATTCAATTCATCTTTGACCCCATTTGAAAAATCTAGTGCCACCATATATAATTCCATTTTCTTTATTTCGACAAACAAAGGATTTTTATTTGTTTGTGAATGGTAGCCATGCTTTACTCGACCAATCAAAGTTAACAACGAAAGTTTGAGTGAATGGACAATATAATTTGTTGGTTGCTGTTTAGACTGTTGGTAAAAATTCTTTACAAAATCATCCACAAACTGAACCATCGCTTGATCAAAAACAAAGTGATATTGACATTTTTCATTCCCTACACCGATGTTTTTTTCAAAATAATTGACAAATGTCCGCTGGATCAACTCTTCAGGTGTTTTTTGTGTGTCTATTACATGATTTGAAGTAATCCTAATCCCAGCTAACCGACAATATTTGATGATTTCCTCATAATCCTTACGCAAAGTTGCAATACTGACAAAAAACTTTTTTTCAAAATACTCATATCTTTTTTTATCCGTTTTAAAAATTAGATTGGCGAATAAGTACACTCTCCGATAATTTGAACTATACTTTACCTCTGTTGACATAGCTTCTTTACTAGTGATAAATATTTTGGCATCATTTTTTTTAGTTGATGTTCCAATTAGGTAAATCCCAATGCGAGGTTTTTTTTCAATTTTTAACTCAAAACGATTCAAGAACTGTCCCAGCTTCTGAATATCTTGATAAATTGTTTTATTCGAAACATTGAGTTTTTCACTAAAGAAACTTGCTGGTTGAAAATTCTCCTCCTCTAAAAGTAATTCAATTAACTGACTCTCGCGCTTTGATAACATCCATCATCACCTCAGAAAACGTTTTCCTTGTTTATATCATAGAGTTTTTCTCCCTAAAGATAAATACGTAATCTGTTCCACATTAAAGTGGAAGAGATTATTATGACCCTATACTTTTTGATGTTGGTGAGACTCACGACAACTTTTTTATGATTTAAAATGAAAAAAGACACTCTCCAAAATTTGGAAAGTGCCTTGAAAGACATGCTCAAGGTAACTGCGCTCAGCATAGCTTCGCCCAGTGTGATTATCGTAACTCGCCCAATCTATCTGAGAAGTTTCCGTAAGCTCGCAAAATGATTCCGACAAGATAACGAACAAAAGGTGTGTAGAATAATTAAATTCTTTCACCGCCATCCACCTCTTTTCTCCGCCATTTTATACTATTTGGCGGAGAAAGTATTTCATTTATTATATTTTCTCTACACTGTAAAAAAAACAACATTTTTTAGGCAAGAAAAGTCAAGAAATATCCAATATCATTATTTATATACCCCAAACATTCCTAAGATAACTACTAAATTATCGATCTATCCACTTATGAAAAATTTGAACAACGATTAGCAGAAGTAAAAAATGCTAAATGAATAGCATGCTTAAAAAGCTAGTACCCATTTCCATACCCAAAAGTACAAAAAAAAGACACTCTCCAAAAATAAAAAGTGTCTAAAACATTGATATAATAGTATTCTTAACATTTTGAAAACTATGAAGCTTTACGAGCTTTCTTAAGAGCTAGTTCTGTGGCAGAGATTTTGAAGGGAATGGATAGCAATAGATTGAGCAACTCTTCAACAAGTACGGTTTTAATGGATTTCACCACATTTTAAAGCCTTCGTACCTAAAGACGTACCTAAAAAATATACGTGAATCAAAAAGACTATTTTATAACAATTTCTCACCCATAAAATTTAAGTTCACTTCCTAATGCACAATATGCTATACTCACTTTGGCAACTTGCCCCCAAGGGGGTGATTCCATTGGAAAAATTAATATCGCTAGTTATTGCACCTATCTTTGTAGGTTTAGTTATTCAACTAATTTCTCACTGGTTAGATGAGAAAGACAATGACTAATAGCAAGTTGCTTCTAACCCACACATTCGAAGTCGCAACGATTGTAAAAGAAAACCACTCTATTCGCCGTAGAGTGGTTTTTGTGTTCCATTGGTAAAAATTAATATCACTTCGCACCATCATCATATCAAGAATAATCCAAAAAATCAAATTGTCTATATTAAAGGATTCAGTACCCATAAGTAGTAGCCTATTAACGCCTCAAAAGATAGATAATTTGTTTTACAGGGATCAACTTGTACGAGATAGAGGGCAACTTTTGCTAGTACTCATCTTTACGTTCTTTCCTTACATACTTGTTGGAAGAAAAACACTACCCAAAAATTGAAAAGAGCCTTTAAGCTCACGAACAGAGTAGATTCACTAAATTTCATTGAATTTTATCCCTTACTATTTCCTTTCAATTTCCAAATATCTAATAATGGGATATTTTCACTATTTGGCGCTAATGCACTATTTAGCTGATCAACTTGTATAATTATTGGAAGCTCAAATAATACACCAGTCAATATAACTTGTCCTGGCGCTAAATTAGGAATACTCTCTTTGGAAACACTATCTAATGAAGACATTGTTTTATCCAGTAAACGCAAATCATTGTCGTTAACTAATCGATGGATAAAATAATTATGAATTTGAGAAACTATTGTAGCAGAGATATCAGCTGGTCTTTGACTAGATATTGTCAAATAATATCCAAACTTTCTTCCTTCTTTGATTATCTCTTCAAAAACCTCTAATCTATAATCTTTCCATTTCTCAGACTCTCTACTTGATGAGTCTGATAAAATATTATGTGCTTCGTCGATAATTAAATTAAAAATTCTATTTCGACCGCTATTTTGTTCCCTATTCATTTCATATGTTAGCTTTGCTATAACCATTGGAATCATCATTTTCATATCTTGATTAACGTTTTTGAAAGATACTACATTGACTGTACTATCAAAAATTTCTTCATCGCCAGATGCTATTTTAAATACTTTTGAAAAATCATTTACACGAGATTCAATTCTATGGAGTAAAGGTGCAATATGATCATACTGAACTGTGTGTTGCCTTAATTCATATATCATTTTCAAATAAGAAGCAATTTGTAAGTTTTTCATTGGATTATCGAGATCAAAATCCTTTGTATTCAATTTTAACGAAACTTTTCTTTTCTCTTCTTTCAATAAATCTTCATCAGGATTCCAATAGTAACTACCATTATTAGATTCATTCCATCCTTCTAAAAAAACTTTAGAATAAAAACACTCTCTTGTATTATTGTACAGTGAATTTCCAATCCACTCTGAAACATCTTCATTTTTTAAATCCAACAGTTTTAACACTTGTTTAAATAGGTCTAAACTATTATGATTCGAAACAATATAAACATTAGAAAAAGCTTCAGCGATATATCTAGGCAAATTATCTTTAAAAACTCCTTCATCTTTAAAATAGTAATTTAGAACTCTACTTAAAAAAGGCTGTTGGGTCTGCTCAGTTGCACCAAAAAGAACAGAAAGCATGTCTTTGTCCCAAAATCTTGTCTCAGGTATATTAAGACGTGTATCTTGTTGGTCTACTTTTGTCTCTTGTTTTCTATTGGTACTCAAATTATATATCTTTTTATTTTCTGTAACTGACTGTTCTCCTACATACTCACCATTAAAGTCTAGCAACACAAACTTAGATTCTCCGAAATCAAGAACGTTATATCTAAAACTCAACTCAAACAATTCATGATACAATTTTGCTAAAGTATTAGATTTTCCACTTCCAGTATTTCCAAAAATAGCAATATGACTATTAAATAATTTATACCATTTTAAATTGAAATTAATTCCGTCTGGCCATACTTTACCAATTGTTACTGGTGGAATTTTTTTACTCTCAAAACCTTCATTACCTTCACTGCCTAATAATATTGCTTCTTTCTGTCTTTCAGATAATAAAACTACATCGTTAAAAATTTGTGGAAAAGCCACCATACCTGATTTGTAATCATTTCTTTTAAAACTACCAATGATTTTGACTTCAATTTCCCTTACAAATCTGTCTTTTCTGAACTCCTGTATTGAAGAATCTCTTAACTGATCATATGCATACTCTTTTTCCACTTTTCCCACAATTGTATATTGTCCACGAATAATCCCCACATAAGAGCCAATGATTACTCCTGAATATTTTTCTCCTTTAAAAAAATGTACTAATTGACTTGTATTTTCAAATAATCGTATTAATACAGCAGTTCCTTTAATCTCACGAACTGCTCCAACAATAAAATCTAAAGAAGAGGTGTTAGTTGACTCGCCCATTCATTCTTTGCCCCCTAATAGGTTATTTAGAAAGGTAAAATTACCATTAATAAGACTACCATCTACTTTTTCATCAAAGTTAGGTATAAATTCAATTTGAACCCCTTTTCCTAAAGCTTTTTCTATCGTTTCCTTAGATTTTTTATTGTATGCAATGACATATATTTTTAAGAATGGATTCACCATTGATCTTCTGACTATCTCCAAGATATGTTCATCTGCAAAAGAGAAGCCGAATACAACCAAAACACTATCTTTCTTTTCTAATTCGAAACTTAGCATTCTTAACATTTGGTAATAGTGTTGTTCAAAAACAGTCTCAGAAAACTTTTGTTTAGTTGGACTTACTATTGGTAATAAATCATATCTTTCTTTAAAATATTTTAATTTATCATCTGCAATAGAATAAATCTGATTAATATGCTCTTTTAATACATCTTCTGTAAGAGTATTATCAAAAATTGACTGCTCAATACTTTCAATGCAAAAAAAATCAATTGCTTTATTTAAATCAGAATTATCCCCAATAGGATCAATATCCTCTTTACTATCCAAAATCAGTTCATTAACTTTTTCTGCTTCTTTCACAAGGTCTTCAAAAATTTTATTCTCTAAACTCATCTCAATTTTTTCATTATCTTTTTTCCACGTTACCGATCCATGCAATTTAATCAAATTGATAGTTGGAATACTTCTTTGAAACCCATCACTAATACCAGAATGTGCAGCTGTAATATAAAAATTTTCTGAGGAAACATATTTTTTTAAAAAACCTCTACTTCCATCATTGAAAAATGTAAGTCTATTTTGTGACGCTAATTTATCAAAAGATAATTCAAAGAGAGTATCATAGTTTGTCGTAAAAATATTAACCCTTTTGGGTTTATCAAACCCTTCATGATTAGATAAAGTAATAAGGTTAGAGATAAATCTCTCATAGTTTTCAACAATTTCTTTTGATTGATCCTCTATCTCTAAAATTTGTGTCTTTTTCACCCAAAGGTTAAACCATAAATAATAAAGAACTATCTTCTGATTCTCACTATATTCTTTTGAGGTCAATAATTCTTCAAATGATTTTGAAAATGCATCTATCCATAAAGTAGGAATTATCCCCGCTGATGCACCTGATCCAATTAAAAAATTGATATTCTTACCATTTATTTCATCTAAAAAATTACTATATTCTTTTGTCATACACTTTTCTCACCCTCTATTTATAAATTCTTTTCTCCAATAACTTGGAATAACAGGTATTCTATACTTTCTACTAATCATCAAACCTATTGTAGGAAATGAGTACTCAATAAAACTAAAATGATTAAAATCATCAATTTTTGATGTATCTAAAATCATTTTCTTTGTTTCTTTTGATTCAAGTTCATTCAGTATATCAGTGTATCCTTGCATATGAATTTCATTTTTAATATATAAATTAAACTCTTCTTCGCTTGAACAATTCCAATTTTGAATTGTTGCTTCACTAAGAAAATCAAATTCTAATATTTGATTAGCCAAGTCTTCTTGTTCTGTTAACAACGCCCACTCAAAAAGAATACCCCAGAGAAATGAAGCAGAATATCGGTTTACATAATCAATCTCTTGAAACTCAATTTCCATGGCTAAACTATATTGTCTTTCCAAAATAGGATATTTTCCATTTCTGATATTAGAAAAAATATGGCTAGTATAGTTTTTCACTAAGATCTCAATATCAGCAAGATTTCTTTTCAATAGCATTACATAAAACAGAATAGATATCTCTATCCCATCATTATCATACACTGGATAATAGAAACCATAATTATTATTCATTAAATCAACTAACAAATTTATAGTATCTTCAACAGAATATTTTAAATCAAAATTTTTTGAACTATTCTCAGTTGATAAAAATGCTGCATACACAGAGAGATAGCCCAATATCTCAAAACATAATATTCTATATTCAACGGGATTATAGGAGGGTAAGCCATTTCTAATTGTTGAAAATCCGCTCAGATTATCCATGAATTTTTCGTTTGAATTTATATACAACTTGATGAATTTATTCAACCATAAGATTTCATTCGTCTTTTCAAAGAGATTATTTTTTTGAATATAGGACCACATAGATATTAGTACATATTCTGTAAACTGTATACTGATCCGATATCGCTTCTTTTCATTTGCAGTGTGGGTTACCAAACTCAATACCATTTGTAATGATGTAAATATTTTATTCTTCTTTTTCTCAGTTGTTACTTCTTCAAGTTCTTTAAAATATTTACTTACGATAGATTCAAAAAAATCTAATTTATAATCTGATTCATCTAAGTAGTAAAGGCATTTTCTTAGCTCAGAACGTTTACTTTTACTAAATAACGTTTCATTAAAACCTTCTTGAAGAACTAAGTTTACTAAATCCGGCAGCAAGATTGAAGAAATATTAATATCCTCTGTACTATTACTTTTTTTATACCCCTCCCAGTTAGGTCTAACAGCATCCTGTATTATTCCATTTGTTACAAATACAATGTTTTTTTGTCTGTTTTGATAAATTGAATCCAACATTGTGTTTAAATAAACATCAACAATTTCCGAGAAACTTTGTCGGACAGAATTCTTATCTCCGTCCCATGTCTGTCTAGTTAAATCTCCTTGTTTTATAACATATAAATAGATTTCCTCACCTTTTTCTGCGAGTAAATCGACACCATATTGTCTTTCCCCTGTCTTGGGCAGATTTTTTACAGTATACCCATCTAATTTTAACAAATCAGACAATAAAATATCCAATTCATCTTTTTCCTTTAAAGAAGCTAAATAATCTTCTAGTATCAATTCAATCATGTAATTTGTCCTCCAAGATTATCGCAGTCTCAGTTTTATGAAATAATGGATCATTTAGAAATCTCACTGGTATAGGCATACTATGACTCATTTTCTTCATTTCACTCACTTGCATGTGTAAATTACCGTCATCATCTATATGTTTATACTGAACTTTATTTCCGTACAAGATCGTTTGCTTAGAAAAAAGCTCATCTAAAACAGATAATTTTTCAGCATCTTCATTTATTTTTCTAGTTCTTTCGGCTACCTTTTCATAATAAATATTCATATTTTTTTCAGATGGTTTGAAATCAAAATTCTCTACACTTTTTTCGTGTAATTCCCGTCTTTGCATCAATTCTATATTAATTCTTTTTAGTTTAGGCTCATCTAAAACAAAATATTCTACTTTTTTTTCCAACAAATAGAAGTAATTGTCATATATTGAAGTAAGAATATAATCATATAATTCTTTCTGAATATTTTCATTCCTTGTATTCAGAAATAAATCTATAGAAATGTCACAAATGAAATCAGCATCTATCTCATAACAATGAAAAATTCTTAATAACCTCAAATAGTAATCTTCTTTTAAATCTCCTAAAGACATTTTTTTCTTTTTATAGAGATGCTTGATCACTTTAATAGCTACATTAAAATATTTGTTCATATCAAGTGCTATTTGCAATAAATTTTTCAAAAAAATCCCTGAATTATTTTCTATCCTAGAAAGTATTGAATCATGTTCTTCGATACCAATAATTGATAATATTGGTATAAAAAATTTCACAAAAATAGAATCTTCTAGCAAAGAGTAGATGTGACTTATCGGGTACTTTAAATGTTCAATTTTTTCATCTGATAATTGAATAATAAGTGAATATAAACATTCAGCACACTCTTTACTAATTGCTATTTTATCTTGGTATACAAGATAAATGATCCTTTCGATATTTGATTCTCCAAGTTGTTCAGTTATTTTACTTATTTCATCAACTATAGCTTCATCGTTATTATTAAGTAATAACATAAATAAAAGATGTGAGTAGTTTCCAATTAATAAAGCGTTTTCCTCGCCAATTACATCTAATTCTACTTTTGTAATTAATTTCTCTCTAGCAATTCTATAAGCAAATTTTTTGTCGGTTTTAGAAATCTCAAAACACGATTGAATCAAAAAAAGAGTCTCCTCAAAACCCTTCACTTGATAATCTTCAATAAACTTGTATAACATATCTCTTTTTTCTAAACTGAATATTATAAGATAGTTCAGTTCTCTATTAGGGTTTGTTACAAACTCAATTTTAATATCTTCTAATAATTCATCACTTACATATTGAGAGAGTGTTCGATAAAAAGTAATATCATTAGTCTTTTTAAAAATCGTATGACAATATTCTAAAACATCTTCTAATGTCAAATTCAGCGATTCAACTTGCTCCATAGATAAAAAAATTTGTCTTTTAAATTCATTATCTACAAAAGATTCTTCGGATATCTTTTCATTAAATAAATCAAGAAACGAATAGTCTCCTTTCTCTATTAAATATATTATTAAAGACAACATAATATTATCTCCTAAGGAAATTTCTGAATTACAAATTTTTTTTATATCAGAAAAGTTAAAATGTCTTTCAATCTTATATACCTTATTCAGTTCTTCTAATTGAGTTACTTTATCCTCCGTAAATTTAAAATTCTTATACTTACTAATCTGCTCATTTGTTAAGTTCATTTCCTTAAAGAAAGAAATTCTATCGTAAATCAAATTTATCTCTCCATTTCTATCTAAGTGTGAGCTGGTAATCTGTAATTACAAATTATAAAAGCTTATTTCATTTTCTTCAGTTTAATAATTTTATCGATATCATCAATCTCCAATGCATCCGCGATTCTTTCAATGTGTTCTAAATAAATTTTCTGTCTTTTTCCATTTGCCAAATTACTTAGATTTGATGGCTCAATTCCAGATAATCTTGCGAGTTCTCTTAATGACATTTGACGTTCTGCTAACAAATCATTAATCAGCACTTCCACTTCTCTACCACCTTCATTTTCATTCATTTGTGTTTCCTCCCCTGTGTTGTCTATATAAACATGGTATAGTATAAAAATTTAAAATTGTTGTTCATATAGACATGATTATCAGCAAAATAGAAGAAGTACTAAAAGAAAACTGTGAATTTAGAGAAACAACTTGGAATTAAACAAAACGCAGAGCAATTTCTTTTCACTTATATTGATAGAAAGTGAAATGTGAATGTCCCAGTACACATAGACTACCTTAACTACCGCATCAAATCAGTGAAACGCCGACACAAACACTTGATAAATACTTCTTCTCAAAAGTTAAGACATACTTTTAGCACGCTAGCAGGTAGAGGTGGCGCAACAATTGAACAAATTTCTAGAGCAGTCATCAATTCTGATACATAAACAACAGAAGTTTATATGAAAACACCAAATATCGTTCATCTATCCACTTACGAAAATTTGAACAACGCTTGGAAGAAGTAAAAAATGGAAAATGAATGGCAGGTTTAAAATCTTCCTACCCATTTTCGTACCCAAAAGTACAAAAAAAGACACCTTCCAAAAATGGAAAGTGTCTGAAACGTTGATATAATAGTAGTCTTAACGTTTTGAGAACTGTGAAGCTTTACGAGCTTTCTTAAGACCTGGTTTTTTACGTTCAACCATACGTGCGTCACGAGTAAGTAAGCCAGCACGTTTAAGAGCTAGACGGAAGTCAGGATCAACTTCTAGCAATGCACGAGCGATACCATGACGGATAGCTCCTGATTGTCCAGCGTAGCCTCCACCGTTTACGTTAACAAATACGTCATAAGCGCCTTTTGTTTCAGTAACAGCGAAAGGTTGATTGATTACTTCACGCAAGTCAGCATGTGGAATGTATTCTTCAACATCTTTTTTGTTTACAGTAATTTTACCAGTTCCTGGTACTAAACGTACACGAGCAACTGCATTTTTACGACGGCCTGTGCCGATATATTGAACTTGTGCCAATGAAATTCCCTCCTATTAGATTAAGTTTGTAATGTCTAAAACTTCTGGTTGTTGTGCTGCATGTGGATGCTCAGCTCCAGCGTATACATTCAATTTTGTAAATTGTTTGCGGCCTAAAGTATTTTTAGGAAGCATTCCTTTTACAGAAGTTTCGATCAAACGACGAGAATTTTTAGCACGCAATTCACCAGCAGTGATTGATTTCAATCCTCCTGGGTAGTTGCTGTGACGGTAATAAATTTTATCAGTCGCTTTTTTACCTGTTAATTTCACTTTATCTGCATTGATTACGATGACGAAATCGCCAGTGTCCAAATGAGGTGTGAAAGTTGGTTTATTTTTACCACGTAGTACAGATGCAACAACTGTTGAAAGACGTCCCAATGGAACATCAGTTGCGTCTACTACATACCATTTACGTTCTACTTCGCCTGGTTTGGCCATATATGTTGTACGCACGTTAGTTTCCTCCAATTTAAGTTCTGATGTTTGACATACACTTCGAGTTTCCGGGGCTCTTTGTGGGGCAAACAATACCATTTAACATATTACCTGCTAATCCCCTTAATGTCAACGTTTTTTCTTAGCAATCCAAAACTTTCGTTTTTATTGCCCGTATCCTTGTGATGCACTCATTCTTTTTTAGAACGAAGAACGTTTCTTTCTCTTTCTAAAATAAAAACTGCAAGGAAAATAACTTCCCTCGCAGTTTTTCTACTATTATATAATATCATCAGCTGATGATCATTTTACACATCGATTTCTGGTGCTTTTCCTAAATGTGCTTGAATCATCCAGATTCGTTTTTCAGTCGCTGTTTTGAATTCGATAAAGATATCTTGTGTTGGGTCGTCGCCTTCCTCACCAGCTACTTCAATTCCTTTTTGGTAAAGGTCTGCCAAATAGCGGTAGCCTTTCACAAGAATTTCCAAGCGTTCTGGAATAGTCCGATCCCAATTGCCTACTTCGTCAGGAATATTGGTGTTGTCTGCAAATTCACGTAAGGTTGAATAAGGAGAACCATCTAGTGTGATCAAACGCTCTGAGATTTCATCTAATTGTTCATTCAAGTCATCCATAAATTCATCCATCATTGGGTGCAATGTCAAGAAACCTGGTCCACGCATATACCAATGTGTTTGGTGAACAACAACAGACATTTGACTCAAGTCTGCAACTAATTGATTTAATACTTCTTTTGTTTGTGGAAATTTCATTTTCTTTTCTCCTCCTAACTTTTGTCTACAATAAAAGCATAGTAAACTTTGAGACAAAAGTACAATAAAACCAATTAGTTGAGAACGATTTTCATCCTATCATTTCTTAGAAAAGACTTTCTATTGCTTTAGTCGTTTTTTCTAGTTCTTACACTATTCCTCTCTTATTCCGTCATTCTACTTTTTCATCCTATTTTTCATCCATAGTACTTAAAGTTTGCCGTAAATGCGCTAAAGGCTGATAAGTCGCCGCTACTTGTTTTTGTGTTTCAACAAAAATCGGAAAGATTTTTTGATATGTCTCTTTGACCGTTTGTTGAACTGGTACTTGTGAAGCAAGCTGTACTTTTTCTATAGCTTCGCTTAAGTCAGTGATCTTCCCGATACTTTGCCACCCTAAGAAAACGGCTCCTAAAGCGGAGGCTTCAGACACCGCCGGGAAAATGAGCGGATACCCCAAAACGTCAGCCATTAATTGGCGAAAGACAGGCGATTGTGAGAATCCGCCTGTAGCTCTGATTTCTGTTAATTGATCTTCTGAACAAACTCCTGTCAAAATCCTTTTTAAATTGAAACAAATTCCTTCTAGAATAGCTCGCATCATTTCTTTTTCCGTGTGGTCTCTTTGCAAACCTAAAAAACTCCCAGAAGCTTCTGCCTCCCATAGAGGGGCTCGTTCTCCTAATAAATAGGGCTGAAAGAGTAATCCGTTCGCTCCTGGTGGGACAAACGTAATTGCTGAGAAAAGAGCATCGTAAGGATTTTCACCTTGGTCAATAGCCGCTTGAGTTACTTCTTGCATCAAAGTTTGACTTGCCCAATCAAAAATTCCCGCACCATTACTTGTTGCGCCACCGACTACCCAGTGTGTACGATCCAGTACATAACAGAAGGTTTCCATCTCTGGATGTAGTTGTGGTTTATCTGTAATAAATCTTAATGCCCCACTGGTTCCGACTGTTAACGCAGCTACCTTTTCGCCAAAAGCTCCTAGCCCCAAATTAGATAAAGGACCATCAGCACCGCCCAAAACAAATGATATATCATTTTCTAATCCTAAAATTTCTTGTTTTTCTTTTGATAATCCATTGAGTATCGTGGTTGACGGCATCACTGCAGGTAGTTGTTCTTGAGTGATTGATAAGTAATTTAACGCTTCTTCTGCCCATTTGAATTGATGGATATCAAAATAACCTGTGCCTGAGGCTGTACTGTAATCACAGACTAGTTTCCCAAACAAACGGTAAAAGATATATTCTTTTATGCTAATATAATATGCCACTTGCTTCGTTAGTTCTGGTTGGGTTTCGTTCAACCAATGGATTTTAACTAGTGGCGTCATTGGATGGATTGGGGTGCCTGTTTGTTGATAAAAGTGAAACCCTAGTTGGCTGTTTTTTAGTTTTTCAGCTTGTGTTTTCGCACGATTATCTGCCCAAGTGATCATGCGGGTCAAAGGGTGTTTATTGTCATCTAACAGAATCAAACTGTGCATCGCTGATGAAAAGGCAATCACTTCTATAGTTGTCGACTTAGGTAACTGTTTGACGACTTCTTTGATTACTGTACATACACCGTGGAAGATCAATTCTGGGTCTTGTTCTGCCATTCCTGGTGCTTCTTGGATCATCGGATTAAGGAAATAAGCTGAAGCGATGACTTCAGCTTGTTCGTTGAATGCCACTGCTTTTGTTTGTGTCGTACCGATATCGACTCCGATCGAAATCTTCATTTTGTCACCTCTACTAAAAATAAATAAAATGGTTGTTATTGGCGTATCTTTCTTTAAAAGGAGGCCCTCGCTATGTTTCTCTATTTTATCATTGGTTGTTGCATTGGTTCGTTCTTATGCTTAGTGGCACAACGCCTGCCACAAGGACACTCTATTATTTACCCACGGTCTCATTGTGTCAACTGTCAGCATGTATTGGCTTGGTATGAATTGGTCCCATTGCTTTCCATCTGTTACCAACGTTTTCGTTGTCGAAACTGTCGTTGCAAGCTTTCGCCGATTTATTTTATAGCAGAATGTATCGGTGGTTGTTTATCTGTTTGGCTATTTTATTTTTCACAGCGCCCAGACGGGTTACTTGTTTTTTGGTTTTTGTCAGCCTTTTTACTATCGTTAATGGATAGTTTTTATTTGATGATCGAGGGAAGAACACTTTATTTTATCTGGTTTATCTTATGGATGACTTGGTTGATCAAAGGAGAGTTTCAATGGCTTAGTTTTGCTGTTTTATTCTTGATCAGTTTTTTCCTTACTCGTTACGGGAGTGAATTTTTAGGGTTAGGCGATGTTTTATTGCTTTTAAGCTGGAGTGGCGGTCTAACTCTCAATCAACTGATGCAACTCCTCTTTCTTGCTAGTTTATTGGGATTACTTTTTTTCTTTATTTTTCTCTCTCACGATAAAAAATCTAAAAGAGTACCTTTTGTGCCTTTTTTGAGTGTCGCACTTTTTCTCCTTCATGTGTAGTAATTTAGTTGTCTATTTATTGGTTATCAACGATGCGAGCCTTTTAACTGATGATGATTAATGATTTGACGGACTTTGCTTATTTGCCTCATTACGTACGCTTTTGATAGCTTAGTATCTTTTCTGCTTGCTGTCATTCAACAAACGATAATGAACCTTGATTTATAAAAAAATGGATCAACCAGATGGCCGATCCATTGACACTTAGATAACTTTACCTAAAAAATTATAAAAATCACTAAATTCACAGCAAGCCAAAGCATAGCCAGCTTTTATCCCTAACTGAAATTCTTCAAAATGCAATGTGTCTTATTTTCCAGACCAATGTTTGCGTAAAAAACTCCCTCGTCCAGAGCCTTCTCGGTAAAGATTATAGTGGACTTTGTTCTTCTTATAATAGTCTTGATGATACTCCTCAGCGGGATAAAACTCACTTCGGGGTTCGATTTTTGTGACAATCGGACGATCGAATCGACCACTTTCTTGTAGTTGTTTCTTTGATGCTTCAGCGATTTCACGTTCTTCTTCATTGCTATAATAAATGACCGGTCGATAAGAGTCTCCGCGATCAGCAAATTGACCGAAAGCATCCGTTGGGTCTGTTTGTTGCCAGTAGATTTCGACTAACTGTTCATAAGAAACCAGAGACGGATCATACTCGATTTCTACTGCTTCCGTATGACCTGTCGTTCCTGTGGTTACTTGTTCATAGGTAGGATTTGGGACATGTCCTCCCGTATAGCCAGAGGTTACTGCTATGATTCCTGGCTGTGTTTCAAAAGGTTTGACCATGCACCAAAAACAACCACCTGCAAAAACTGCTTTTTTCGTCATATAAAATCCCCCTTTGTCTTTCATCATACCTTGATTTATAAAAGGGTGATACTGTTTTGCTTACCTTCGAAACGAATAAACAAAGAATCGATACTCCTATACTTACCTGCTTGCTTTATTAAGATAGAATATTGCAGCATTTTCTTTTTTACTAATCTTTTTATTGATTTGATTTTTTATCCATCTATTTAAAAGTATATACAATACTCCTAGGACTTAAACCTAAACGCCATTTATTGTTCTCACATTTTTTACATTTATTGAAAGAAATACTCATTTTACCCCCACCCGGTATTTTTATCAATTTTCCCTATTTTCATTCTCTTTTGTGGATAACTTTCTTTTTCCTCTCAACTGTTTTTTCCACAAGAGAGAATAAACGGTTTTTCTTTTTCCTTGTGGATAGTTCTTTTATATTATACTTTTCCACAGATTTTGAATTAACAACCGCTAAAATTTTTAACTTCAGGGGGACACGTTATGTCAAAAAAACTAATTTCACTGATAAAATTCAACAAATTTTACCAAGCAAGTCAGTAAAGAATTCTGGTACGCTAGTAGATCAAGACAACCCAAAAAATCTACTTGAAAAATTGATTCTCAATACCACACATCCTTCGTCCTCACATTCCCAACTACAAGAAGAAGTTTTTATACTTCAAGCTCAACAAGCACTCGCATCACTTACTGAAACGTTTGGTTCAAACTCGATTATGTATCGTTTATTACCTGAAAAAATCTCAACCCATCCGCTCCTACATAGCAGTTTCACCTGAACGATGAACAAACCTGATCTAGCATAGCAATCTTTAGCAAGTTTTGCTAAGCAATTCAATGATTCATGAACCTATTTTTCTAGAAGTACAAAAATAAGAAAAAATGCTCGTCTGTAATGAACAAATTCTCAATTTCGTTTGTTTCTATCAACTTTAGCACGACAAAAAAAACAGAGCTAAGATGTTCATCTTAGCTCTGTTTGGTATCACATTATTTTGTTTGTTCATTCATTGCATCTTCTGCAGCCATTTGTGCTTCGATGTCTGAAATGCTATAAACATTTTCACTTGCAACACCGACTTCTTTTGGTTCCATGTTACGGTAACGAGCCATACCAGTACCAGCTGGGATGATTTTACCGATGATAACATTTTCTTTCAAACCAAGAAGTGGATCTTTTTTACCTCGGATCGCAGCATCAGTCAAGACACGAGTTGTTTCTTGGAAGGATGCAGCAGATAAGAAGCTGTTTGTTTCTAATGATGCTTTTGTAATACCTAGTAGGACTGGGCGAGATGTTGCAGGTACGCCTCCAGCTACCAATGTATTGTAGTTTTGGTCTTTGAAGTCAGCAATATCCATCAATGTACCTGGTAAGATATCAGTATCACCTGGATCCATTACACGGACTTTACGTAACATTTGTCGAACCATTACTTCGATATGTTTATCGCCGATTTCTACCCCTTGCATACGGTATACACGTTGTACTTCGCGCAGCAAGTAGTTTTCAACTGATAATACATCACGAACTTGTAACAATTGTTTAGGATCGATTGAACCTTCCGTTAATGGTGCACCACGGTGGATCATATCGCCTTCAGCGACTTTCATACGTGCTGTATAAGGAACAGTATACGTACGTGTGTCGGTTTTCCCTTTGATTGTTACTTCTTTTGTACGAGTTGAAGCATCTTCTGAGATATCGATGACGTCACCAGTTACTTCGGTGATCACTGCTTGCCCTTTAGGATTACGTGCTTCAAAAATTTCTTGGACACGAGGAAGACCTTGAGTGATATCGTCTCCGGCTACCCCACCGGTATGGAAGGTACGCATTGTCAACTGAGTACCTGGTTCTCCGATTGATTGAGCGGCGATCGTACCAACTGCTTCACCAACTTCAACGTCAGATCCAGTTGCCAAGTTACGTCCATAACAGTGTTTGCAGACACCATGTTTTGTGTTACATGTGAAGACAGAACGGATCGTTACAGTTTCCACACCTGCATCCACGATTTGTTTTGCAATATCTTCTGAAATCAATTGGTTACCAGCGATGATCAATTCGTTCGTTTCTGGATCACGTACTTCTTTACGTGTGTAACGACCAATCAAACGATCTTCTAATGATTCAATGATTTCGTTTCCTTCACGAATCGCTTGGATTTCAAGACCGCGGTCTGTTCCACAATCTTCTTCACGAATAATAACGTCTTGGGCAACGTCAACCAAACGACGAGTCAAGTAACCTGAATCGGCTGTCTTCAAGGCAGTATCGGTCATCCCTTTACGAGCCCCGTGAGTAGAGATAAACATTTCTAAGACAGAAAGTCCTTCACGGAAGTTTGAGATGATCGGTAATTCCATGATTCGACCATTCGGAGCAGCCATCAGTCCACGCATACCAGCAAGCTGAGTAAAGTTGGAGATGTTACCACGAGCTCCAGAGTCAGACATCATGAAGATTGGGTTTTTCGCTTCTAACCCTTCCATCAGTTTTTGTTGGATGCTATCTTTAGCAGCATTCCAAACAGCGATTACTCGTTCATAACGTTCGTCATCAGTAATCAATCCACGACGGAATTGTTTTGTAATTGTTTCAACTTGTTTATGGGCATTTTCGATGATTCCTTGTTTTTCATTCAGTACACTGATATCTGCGATACCTACTGTGATACCAGCATGTGTAGAATGTTTATACCCTAAGTCTTTCATTCGGTCAAGCATCTTAGAAGTTTCAGTTACTTTGAAACGTTTGAAGACTTCCGCAATGATATTTCCTAGATTTTTCTTCTTGAATGGTAAGACTAATTCTTGCTCTTTGATATGCGCAGGAATATCTGTACCTGCTTCAACAAAATATTTATCCGGTGTTTGTACCGTTAAGTTGAAGTCTGTTGGTTCATTCAAGTAAGGGAACTCTGGAGGCATGATCTCATTAAAGATGATCTTACCAACAGTTGTAATCATCGTACGTTCTTTTTGCCAGTCAGTAAATGGTTTTTCACCTAATGAATTAGGGTTCACACCGATACGTGAGTGTAAATGAACGTAGCCGTTACGCCATGCGATCACAGCTTCGTTTTGGTCACGGAAGACCATTCCTTCGCCTTCACGTCCTTCTTCTTCCATTGTTAGGTAGTAGTTACCTAAAACCATATCTTGGGAAGGTGTTACAACTGGTTTACCGTCTTTTGGATTCAAGATGTTTTGAGCAGCTAGCATCAACATACGAGCTTCCGCTTGTGCTTCTTCGTTCAATGGTACGTGAACGGCCATTTGGTCTCCATCAAAGTCGGCATTATAAGCTTCACATACAAGTGGGTGCAAACGAATCGCACGGCCTTGCACTAAAACAGGTTCAAATGCTTGGATACCAAGTCTGTGTAGCGTAGGTGCCCGGTTAAGTAATACTGGGTGTTCTTTGATTACGTCTTCCAAGACATCCCAAACTTCGTCTTCTTGACGTTCGATTTTACGTTTCGCATTTTTGATGTTAGAAGCTAGTTCACGTTGAACCAATTCACGCATCACGAATGGTTTAAATAGTTCGATCGCCATTTCTTTTGGCAATCCACATTGATACATTTTCAAGAAAGGTCCTACAACGATAACGGAACGTCCTGAATAGTCAACACGTTTACCAAGTAAGTTTTGACGGAAACGACCTTGTTTCCCTTTCAACATGTGAGAAAGAGATTTCAATGGACGGTTACCTGGTCCAGTAACTGGACGGCCACGACGACCATTATCGATCAACGCATCAACAGCTTCTTGTAACATCCGTTTTTCGTTTTGGACGATGATTCCTGGAGCATTCAAATCTAACAAGCGTTTCAAACGGTTATTACGGTTGATTACTCGACGGTAAAGATCATTCAAATCACTTGTTGCAAAACGTCCACCTTCTAATTGCACCATTGGTCGTAAATCTGGTGGAATAACTGGAATAACGTCCATAACCATCCAACTTGGTTCATTTCCTGAAGCACGGAAAGCTTCTAAAATGTCCAAACGGCGGATCGCACGAGTCCGTTTTTGCCCTTGGGCAGATTTCAATTCTTCTTTCAATTCAGCTGCTTCAGCATCTAAATCAACACTGTCTAGTAATTGTTTGATTGCTTCTGCACCCATTGCTGCTTGGAATTCTTGTCCATATTGTTCACGTTTTTCGCGGTATTCACGTTCTGTCAACAATTGTTTTTTCTCTAAGTTGGTGTTTCCTGGTTCGATAACCACATATGAAGCAAAATAAATGATTTCTTCTAAGGCACGAGGACTCATGTCTAAAACAAGTCCCATACGAGAAGGAATTCCTTTAAAGTACCAGATATGTGAAACAGGTGCTGCTAATTCAATGTGACCCATACGTTCACGACGAACTTTTGAACGTGTCACTTCAACACCGCATCGGTCACAAACGATTCCTTTATAACGGATACGTTTATATTTTCCGCAGGCACATTCCCAGTCTTTCGTAGGACCAAAAATCCGCTCACAGAACAACCCTTCGCGTTCAGGTTTTAAGGTACGATAGTTAATCGTCTCAGGTTTTTTTACTTCACCATAAGACCAGCTTCTGATTTTTTCGGGAGAAGCCAAACCTATTTGCATACTTTCGAATTTATTTACATCGATCAAAAGGGGTTCCCTCCATTTCGTTTAATGGCAAAACCGCAAGGCGGCTGATCATCGACCGCCTTACAGCTCATAGACCGGATTAGTCTAAGTTATCTTCTGCGGTTTCAAAGTTTTGGATGATATCTTGTCTTTCATCTTCCACTTGTTCAGCAGCTTTCTTTTCTAATTCTTTGGCTGTTTGCTGTTCAGCAAATTTTGTCAAAGCATCTACAGTGATCAAATCATCATCTTCGTCATCCATATCACGGAGTTCGATTTCAGAATCTTTGATATCCAAGACACGCATGTCTAATCCTAGTGATTGTAATTCTTTTACTAATACTCGGAATGATTCTGGTACACCTGGTTTTGGAATTGGTTCGCCTTTGACGATCGCTTCATAAGTTTTCACACGACCAACTACATCATCTGATTTGTATGTCAAGATTTCTTGTAAGGTATAAGCGGCACCGTAAGCTTCCAAAGCCCAAACTTCCATTTCACCAAAACGTTGTCCACCAAATTGTGCTTTACCACCCAATGGTTGTTGTGTAACCAATGAGTAAGGTCCGATTGAACGAGCATGCAATTTATCATCGACCATGTGAGCAAGTTTGATCATGTACATGACACCGACAGACACTCGGCCGTCAAATGGTTCACCTGTACGTCCGTCATAAAGGATGGTTTTCGCATCGCTGGCCATACCAGCTTCACGAACTGTTTCCCAAACGTCCTCATCACTTGCACCATCAAATACTGGTGTTGCAACATGGATACCTAACTGACGAGCAGCCATCCCTAAATGCAATTCCAATACTTGTCCGATATTCATCCGTGATGGCACCCCTAAAGGATTCAACATGATATCGATTGGTGTTCCATCTGGTAAGAATGGCATATCTTCTTCCGGCATGATACGGGATACAACCCCTTTATTACCATGACGTCCGGCCATCTTATCTCCTTCATGGATTTTACGTTTTTGAACGATATACACACGTACAAGCATGTTTACGCCTGGTGATAATTCATCGCCGGCTTCACGAGTAAAGATTTTTACGTCGTGGACGATCCCGCCACCACCGTGTGGTACACGTAATGAAGTATCACGGACTTCACGAGCTTTTTCACCAAAGATCGCATGTAAAAGACGTTCTTCAGCTGATAATTCGGTTACCCCTTTTGGTGTTACTTTACCAACTAGCAAGTCACCATCTTGGACTTCCGCACCGATACGGATAATACCCATCTCGTCTAGATCTTTCAAAGCATCTTCCCCAACGTTAGGGATTTCACGAGTGATTTCTTCAGGTCCTAATTTTGTATCACGAGCTTCTGATTCATATTCTTCGATGTGGATCGAAGTATAGACATCGTCTTTCACAAGACGACGGCTCATGATGATCGCATCTTCATAGTTGTAACCTTCCCAAGTCATGAAACCAACTAAAACGTTTTGTCCTAGCGCCATTTCACCTTGTTCCATTGAAGGTCCATCTGCTAAAGTATCGCCTTTTTCAACTTTTTCGCCTAAATGAACGATTGGGCGTTGGTTGTAGCTTGTTCCTGAGTTTGAACGACGGAATTTTGTTACAGCGTATTTATCTAATGCACCGTTGTCACGACGAACACGAATCTCAGAGGCATCCACAAATTCAACGACACCATCATGTTTACATAGCAAAGCAGCTCCTGAGTCATGAGCTGATTTATATTCCATACCAGTACCAACCCATGGTGCTTGTGGATTGATCAATGGCACTGCTTGACGCTGCATGTTGGCACCCATCAAGGCACGGTTGGAGTCATCGTTTTCCAAGAAAGGAATACATGCTGTCGCTACCGCAACTACTTGTTTAGGTGATACGTCCATATAATCGACTTTATCGATTGAAACTTCTAAGTTTTCACTTTGCGCACGAGCCATAACAACGTCTTGTGCAAAAGTACCATCTTCATTTAATGGGCTATTTGCTTGGGCAACGATGTAGTGGTCTTCGATGTCAGCTGTTAGATAGTCGATTTGATCCGTTACACGACCAGTTTCACGATCAACACGACGGTAAGGAGTTTCGATAAATCCAAATTTATTAACTTTCGCATAGCTAGATAAACTATTGATCAACCCGATATTTGGTCCTTCAGGCGTTTCAATCGGACACATACGGCCATAGTGAGAATAGTGAACGTCACGAACTTCATAACCAGCTCGGTCACGAGTCAAACCACCAGGTCCTAAGGCTGAAAGACGACGTTTGTGTGTCAATTCCCCAAGTGGGTTCGTTTGATCCATGAACTGAGACAACTGAGAAGAACCGAAGAATTCTTTGATACTTGCAACCACTGGACGGATGTTGATCAATTGTTGTGGTGTCAATGTTTCTGTATCTTGGATCGACATTCTTTCACGTACAACACGTTCCATCCGAGCTAAACCGATACGGAATTGGTTTTGCAGTAATTCACCGACTGAACGGATACGACGGTTTCCTAAGTGGTCGATATCGTCCACGTTGCCGATCCCTTCCATCAAGTTTAAGAAATAACTCATTGATGCGATGATGTCTGCCGGACGAACAGTTTTCACAGCTGATTCTGGATAACCATTACCGATCACATTCACTTCACGTTCTGGGTCTTTTGGTGAAAAGACTTTGATTACTTGAACAGTCATTGGATCAGTCACAACACCATCTTCTGATGGATAGTAAGTCACTGAATTCAATCCATTATCAATGAAAGGTGCTAATGTTTCCATCACTTGGTGAGTCAACACAGTTCCTTTTTCAACGATGATTTCACCAGTTTCTGGATCAACCAATGTTTCTGCTAATGTTAAGTTCAATAGACGTGTTTTCAAGTCTAATTTTTTATTTACTTTATAACGACCAACGTTGGCTAAGTCGTAGCGCTTTGGATCGAAGAAACGAGCATTCAATAAGTTCCGAGAACTATCGGCTGTCTTAGGCTCGCCTGGACGTAGACGTTCGTAAACGTCTTTTAATCCTTCTTCTGTTCTTGAATCACTTGCATTTTTGTGCAAGTCTTTTTCAACTGTATTACGTAACGTTTCACTGTCACCAAAGATTTCAAAGATCGTATCATCCGATCCAAACCCTAGGGCACGAACTAACACAGTCAAAGGAATCTTACGGGTACGATCAATACGTACGTAAGAAATATCTTTTGCATCAGTTTCCATTTCTAACCATGCACCACGGTTCGGGATCACAGTTGAACCGAAACCTTCTTTTCCGTTTTTGTCTACTTTTCCATGGAAGTACACACCAGGTGAACGCACTAACTGAGAAACGATTACCCGTTCTGCTCCGTTGATAATGAATGTTCCTTGTTCAGTCATTAATGGGAAATCACCGAAGAAGACTTCTTGCGCTTTGATTTCACCTGTCTCACGGTTTGTTAGACGTAACGTTACATGTAATGGTGCAGAGTAATTTGCATCATGTGCGCGTGCTTCTGCTACCGTATACTTAGGTTCTTTCAATTCATAATCCACAAATTCCAAAGATAGATTGCCATTGAAGTCATCAATTGGCAAAATGTCTTCAAACATTTCTCTTAGTCCTTCATCTAGGAACCATTGGTAAGAGTCTGTTTGAATTTCGATCAAATTTGGTAATTCCAACACTTCACTGATTCGTGCGAAACTTCTACGTTCGCGATGTTTTCCGTACTTTACTACGTGTCCAGCCAAGCTCTTCACCCCTCTAAAATGTCATTCAAAAAGACTACCCGATCAATTGTTACAATAATATTAAAAATATTATATTTAGATAACAATAGACATTTTTTGCGGCTTTTAGGCAAAAAAAAACCAAAAATAGAGCATTCTTTTGAAACCATTTCTTCATGCGCTTCTATTTTTGTTTCCTTATTATAAAGCCGAAACGGACAATATTTCGTTTCTGCCTTTACTTCATCAGATAGTTTTTGCAACTTCATATATTACACTCTTTTTTCATAAAAGTCAACACTTCCTGGCGTTTCCCTCCTCTTTTCATCATTTTTTCTTAAACTTTTCTTACTATAGTATATCGAATAAACATTCACGGATTTTGAGAATTTTCTGAATGTTCGTCTTGACAATCCCCTTACATCTCCGCTATACTTAGGAAAATTTATTATTTGTGGAGGATTTATTTATGCAAAAACCGAATATACAACTTATCCCGACACAATTGAATAACTTTTACTTTAGCTACTTTAGATAGGTTTGTATTCATGAATTATGGATACAAACACCAAACAACTGGTTTGTATCTATGATGGCTAAAGAACTTTGTATTACGCAAAAGCCACGTAGACATTACGTTAAGTGGCTAAGCGAAAAGTACAAAGTAATCACGATTTCTTACTTACATACTCTTTCGATACTCAATCCATTTAGACGTTTTGTCTAAATGGATTTTTTGTTTTCAAAATTGAAGGAGGAAAAAGAAATGAAAAAAAATCTATTGATCGGATTAGGCGCAACATTATTACTAGCACTTGGTGGATGTGGAACTGCAAATAGTTCCTCAGCAAAATCGGATGACTCGAAAACAATCGGTGTTTTACAACTGGTTCAACACAATTCATTAGATGCTACATATAAAGGGTTCAAAGAAGGGCTAGCAGAAAATGGCTATAAAGAAGGCGACAATTTAACAATCAACTATCAAAATGCGCAAAACAATCAAGACAATCTAAAAAGTATGAGTGAAAAATTAGTGAAAGACCAACCCGACTTATTATTAGGGATTGCAACTCCAGCTGCGCAATCACTCCTTAATGAAACAACTACGATTCCTATTACAGTGACAGCAGTTACCGACTTAGAAAAAGCACACTTAGTTTCTTCTAATGACAAACCTGGTGGAAACGTGACTGGTACAACGGATATGGTACCGATCGAAAAACAAATTGAGCTATTATTACAGATCGTGCCAAAAGCAAAAACGATCGGGATCATGTACAACAACGGGGAAGCAAATTCTAAAATCCAAGGAGACTTAGCCGAGAAAACATTGAAAAAAGCCGGAGAGAAAGTCAAAGTATTGACGGCAAACTCCACCAATGATGTTCAACAAGTGACAAAAAGTTTAGCCAAAGATGTCGACGGTATCTACATCCCAACGGATAATACATTCGCCAGTGCTGCTAGCGTTATCGGTGAAGTAGCCAAAGAAACAAAAACACCGATCGTTGCTGGTTCCGTGGATCAAGTCAAAGAAGGTGGCTTAGCAACTGTTGGGATTGATTATGAAGAGTTAGGGCGACAAACAGGCGAAATGGCTGCTAAGATCTTAGCTGGCAAAAAACCGAGTGAATTACCGGTTGAATCAGCAGATGATCTTTCCTTATATGTCAATAAAGACATGGCAAAAGCCCTTGGGATCGATCCAACAACAATCAAAGAGACTGAATAATTTTACAGGAGGACAATCATGACTAATTTAATAAGTATCTTTTTATCTTCTGCTTCACAAGGCGTGCTTTGGGCACTACTGGCAATCGGTGTCTTCCTTACTTTTCGTATCCTGGATATCGCTGATTTAACAGCTGAAGGCAGTTTCCCTTTAGGTGCTGGGATTGCTGCCGTCAGTATCACTAATGGACTTTCCCCAATCGTTGCTTGCCTCTTAGGATTTTTAGGAGGCGCAGTAGCTGGCTTAGTTTCAGGATTGCTCCATACCAAACTTAAAATTCCGGCACTTCTAGCTGGAATCATCACGATGACTGGTTTATATTCCGTTACCTCACGAATCATGGGCGCACCTAATCTTTCATTATTAGGACAAAAAACCGTCTTTACATGGGCAGAATCACTCGGTGTTTCAAAGGAAAATGCTGTATTGATCGCTGGCTTACTTGTCGCATTGATCGTTGTCACGTTGCTTGTTTTATTTTTACGGACAGAAACGGGGTTGGCGATTCGAGCGACTGGCGATAATTTAGCAATGAGTGAAGCAAATGGCATCAACACCGATACGATGAAAATCATTGGGTATATGATCTCAAATGGCTGTATTGCTTTATCTGGTTCGTTGCTTGCACAAAACAATGGCTTTGCTGATTTAAACTCTGGGATCGGTACGATCGTGATTGGCTTGGCTTCAATCATCATCGCTGAAGTCCTCTTTCGAAACCAACCATTGCTTCTTCGATTATTGACAATTATTTTAGGCGCCGTGATCTATCGTTTTATCTTAGCGTTAGTTTTTGAGTTGAACGTTCAACCAAGCGATTCAAAATTAGCTTCTGCACTTGTTCTGGTTATCTGTTTATCTTTTCCACAAATCCAACAAAAATTAAAGTTACCTAAGCGTACGAAAGCAAAAGGAGGATCTATCAATGACTGATGTTTTAACACTTCAATCTATCCACCATACGTTTGAAAAAGGAACCATCAATGAAAACCATGTGCTAAAAGGAGTTAATCTCTCGTTGAAACAAGGTGATTTCGTAACAATTATTGGCGGAAATGGTGCAGGTAAATCGACACTATTGAACAGTATTGCTGGTTCTTTTCCAGTGGATCAAGGGAAGATTTTATTGAATGGCAAAGATATCACCAAAAAGTCAGTGGTTGCTCGCTCCAAAGAAATCAGTCGTGTCTTTCAAGATCCTAAATTAGGCACTGCTGTCCGATTGACGGTGGAAGAAAATTTAGCACTAGCAATGAAACGTGGTAAAAAACGAGGCTTTTTCCGTGGCGTCAAGCCACAAGATCGTTCTTTTTTCAAGGAACATCTCGCACGTTTGAATCTTGGGTTAGAAAATCGTTTGACCACTGAAATCGGCTTGCTTTCTGGAGGACAGCGTCAAGCGATCACTTTATTAATGGCTACTTTACAACGTCCTGAATTGATTTTATTAGACGAACATACTGCAGCCCTCGACCCGGCAACTTCAAAAACGGTGATGGAACTCACGGACAAATTAATTAGCGAACAGCACTTGACGGCTTTCATGGTCACCCATGATATGGAAGATGCCATCCGCTACGGAAATCGATTGATCATGCTACACCAAGGGCAAATCGTCGTGGATATTCAACAGGCAGAAAAACAACATTTGACTGTCCCTCAGCTACTAGAAATGTTCAAACAAAATAGTGGCGCTGCATTGAAAGACGACCAAGTACTTTTAAGTTAGCAATCATCTGTTGTCACTTCCATAACAACTGACAAATTTCTCATTTGTTTTCTGCTTTCTTATTGATACAATACTACATGAAAGGAGTTGCAATGGATGACGACAAAAGATAAAGTACTCCAACTATTAAAAGAATCTCCTGATTTTTTATCAGGTGAAAAAATGGCACAGCAATTACAAGTGTCACGTACCAGTATTTGGAAAGCAATCAAAGAATTAGAAAAAACAGGTTATCATTTTGAGCATCAAGCTAAGGGATACCGTTATCTTCCTTCTGATGTGTTAGATGCCCAAGAAATTCGCCAAGCATTAGAACCTTGGATACCAGATTTGACGGTGTCGGTACAAGAACGATCAGAATCTACGATGAAAGATGCTAAACTTGCGGCAACCAAAGAAATCGGACCCGCTCTTTTTATCGCCGATACCCAAGAACAGGCACACGGCCGATTTGGACGTCCTTTTTTTGCAGCCCCTGGTCAAGGTATTTATATGAGCTTATTGATCCATCCCAATCAACGATTTGATGAATTGCCTCAGTATACAGTTATTGCAGCAAGTGCATGCGTGAAAGCCATTCAAGAATTGACTAAAAAAGACCCTTCGATCAAATGGGTCAATGATCTTTATTTAAATGGAAAAAAAATTAGCGGGATTTTATCTGAAGCAATCAGTGACATGGAAACTGGCGGGATCAGTTCGATCATTATTGGCATTGGTCTAAATTTTTCCATCCCGCAAAAACAGTTTCCTGAAACCATTCAACAGAAAGCAACGTCTCTTTTCCCTGATGGTCAGAAATCCATCACACGGAATCAATTGATTAGTCAAATTTGGAAAAATTTCTTTCACTATCTTTCAGAACCCACAGACGAATACTTAACACTTTATCGTGAAAAGTCTTTCGTTCTTGGAAAAAAAGTACAATTTACCCAAAAAGGGCAGCATTATACTGGGATTGCTAAAGAAATCGGAGAACATGGAGAGTTGATCGTACAAATAGAAGACCAATTTCTCACTCTTTTTTCTGGCGAAATTAGTTTAACCTCCATTGAGTAAGTCAAAAAGAAAGGGATGGGCAAAAATGCCCATCCCTTTCTTCATCAATGGTGGTTCCTTTTTTATGTGATCTCGCAGAATACTTCATAGCCCCTTCATTTAGCGAGTTGTAAAATGAAGTTGTTATTCTATGTGCTATTGCTGTTCATAACAAAAATGCTACACAATTTTTAAACCTCTATGTGCTTTTTTATACAACTGCAATATCATTGATCTGATGTATCGAATGTTTCAATCAAAAGCCACAGACAAACTTCCACCTATAAAAGGTTTGTTTTTCTGATGCTATTCTGTCATATAAGTATGACTTCTACTTACTATTTGTCGCTTCCCCAATATATAATGTTTCATTAAACGGATTTCCCCAAAATCTTGTTCAATCAAACATGCTGCTTCTTGATCCATACACAACAACACTTTTTCTTTCCTAGCTCTCCTCCTTTTCTCTTTCTGGTTCTATCTTACCTTATTCTTTAAGGTCTGTGTTATTTTGTATGGTATTGCAACATTTTTAATTTTATTATGTACAAAAAGGACTTACAAACACGCTTCTTTGTTTACACGATAAAATTTTAACTGATTAGATGAAAGATATTCTACATTCAGCTTAAATTTTTTGACAACAAGTGTCCTAATTAGAAATTTATCCGCCGTGGTTAACGGTTTTTGACATTCTTTTTCAATATCTTCAAATGAGAAATGATTTTTTTTACTGATCATTCGGGTTAAAATCTTATTTACATCTACTCTGGTTAAATCCGTTGTTAATCGTTTTTTCACTCAACATCTTCCTTTCTAATTGTATTTCTTCACTAGTGAATATAACATATTTTTAGTCTTGGTCCAGAACAATTATTTTCAAAATTAGGAAAGATTGTTTCGCAAAATAGTTGTTTTAATGAATAATACACGTTAAAATTTCTTTTTTTCACTCTTACCTTTTGGATTTGTCATCCAGTTATAAAAAAACCGATTTCCTAAATAGAAAACCGGCTGAATGTTATTTAAAATTTATTCGTCGTTTCCCCCAAAACTACGAATAGTCAGTTAAAGATTGTAACCTATAGTCTGATCCCTCCTTTTATACAGATAGCGACTTTCTGTGTATACAAAGTCTCACTTATAAGTACATGCCTAAAGTTAAGTAAATTTCAGACTGCAACAGCAAAGTCCTCAGATTTCACTGGCATCTATTATTAGCATACTTTCTTCTCAATACTCTTTGACAACTATTTTTTCTAAAAATAAAAAAAATTGGTAAAATTAAAGAATAAACTTTAGACCGATCTTCCAAATAAAGAAGTAATACAAATTGTTGGAAAAAAGCCAAAAGAAGTAAAGTGATTGAAATAGATCCAATATTTTTCTAAAATAAAAAAGAGACTGAGCCAAAACTTTCCTCAATCTCTTCTGGTATATCTAAAAACGAATAAACGGCGTTCAAGAAGCAATTCCTCAACAATAAGGTTCTCAAGTTCAACCATCACATGCCTACTCTTTTTACTTCTTGATTCTTGAAATAGAATATGCCATTGTAGCGGCTGATTTCTGGTATTTTTCTTTAATTTTCCCTATCTAAAATCAACTCAGTAACTGACAAAAGAATCTCACGTGTATCAAAGGCTGTATCAGGGAGCTTACTAATTTCCTTTAAGGCTTTTTTTGTGTAATCTTCCGCTAATTTTTTGGCTTTTGTCACACCATTGACTTCCCTGACAATCTGACGAACACTTTCTGCTTCCTCTTGTGTCAACTCAGTTTTTTTATCCAAGTATGCAATCAATTCTGCTTTTTTATCTGTTTGTAATGCGTAAATCAATGGTAGAGAATACACGCCTTGACGCATATCTTCTAATACTGGTTTACCGATATCGACCGCATCTTTCGTGTAATCCAGGATATCGTCAATGATCTGAAACGCCATCCCGACAGCTAAACCGATTGAACCTGCTTTTCGAGCAAACCGTTCATTCATTCCACTTTCATAAGCTCCGACTGAACAACTTAATTGAAAGAGTTCGGCCGTTTTCCCTGAGATGTTTTCTAAATACTCCGGCACAGTTAAATGATAATTGTAACGGTCGTCCATTTGTCCAAGCTCACCATCTAATACTTTTTCCATACTCCGAGAATTAGATTGTAAGCTCTTTAGCGAATTAGAATAATTTGAAAGTAATTTGAAACAGCAAACAAATAAATAGTCTCCTGCATAAACGGCTACCGTATTCCCAAATCGACCACGTAAATTAGGCTGACCACGTCGAACATCTGCCTCATCAACGATATCATCATGGATCAATGTAGCGGTATGAAGCATTTCGATCGAAGCAGCTAGCGCAATCGCCTTTTCACGATCTTGTTCTGGACCAAATTGAGAAAAGAGCAATTGATAGGCAGGTCTTAGCAGTTTACCTCCCGCATGAATCGTCTCTTTGATTGCTTGTTCGACTGGCTTGTTCTTTAAGCGGACAACATCTTCCATCTTTTTCAACGTCTCGTTTAATTCGTTTTTCAAAGTTGGATACTCACTCCACATTGGATGTAGCTTCATAAAAAAACTCCTTGTATAACCATTATTTTTTCAAAAAAAGCGGTTGCCATTTCTCTTTTTGTTCTTTCTCATAGTCTCTTTGAAAAAGTTGTAATGTACGTACATGTTGCAACAAATAATTGGCTGCAATCCCGATCGCAATTCCAGACAGAATACCTAAGAAAGATAGAATCGGCAGATATAACATGACTGTCCATGATTGAGCAATGAACGAAGCCATCACTAGTTGTCCGACATTATGCATAAAGCCACCTGTTGCACTGATTCCAATAATGCTGACTCGCTTAGGACCTAACTGTTTCACTAACAGCATTCCTACATAGCTGAGTAACGCGCCGCTCATACTATAAAGAAAGGTAGAGATCGTCCCACCTAACAAAGTTGTTAAAAATAGGCGAAGCCATAACAATAAAAAACTATCCCGTTTTTTCATCGTAAAAATCGCTACAATGGTAATCAAATTAGCAAGTCCTAACTTTGCTCCAGGAGCAAATGAAAAAGGATATGGGATCATGTTCTCAATTAATCCAATGATGACTCCTTGCGCCACTAGTAAAGATATATAAATCATTTTTTGTAATTTTGTCATGGTGTGGATAGCCTAATAGATCAGACCATCTTTGTCACTCCCATCTGTTGACCGAACCTCGATCACTAATTTATGAGGCAAGCAAACAATCGTTTCGCCATTCTTAGAAGCCCACCCTCGTCTCACACAAATCTGATCGCCACAATCTGCTTCTTTTATGCGTATCTTGTCGCCATCAACTTCGATTAAATTATAATCACCATGTGGATCTTCATAAGTATACGTATATTTTTTACTCCCAGCTACTAATGGGAAGGTTTTGATTTCATCACCATCAACGCGGAGTACAGCTTCTTTATCAGGAGCTACATTGTCTTGTTGATAACTAAATACGATGATGGGTAAAAAAGAAAGAGCAATCAAAAGAACGATAATGAAAATATCCCAAGGTTTAAGCAAACTTTTCTTGATAAATTCTTTCATCTTTTCGCACGCCTCCTCTTGCTGAACTGTTCTCCAATTTTAGCATGAAACAAAAGAAAGTCCTAGGTTTCCCCAGAACTTTCTTCAATCAGCCATTATTCTCAAATTGTTCAGTTTAAGCTCTAGGCTAATTTTTTATTTTGATCCATATCGGGATTTAGGTCTCCCATACCACCAATTGCCTAGTGTTTTTTGTAACCATGGAATCACCCAGCGATCAAGACCAATTGCACGACCTGAACCGTTCATCAATGCAAAAGCAACAAAGATAAACCAGATGTTTACCCAGTAGAACATTCCAGATAGACAGAAAGTAATCACTAAAACAATGGTCGTTGCACTACATAACCAGGTAAATAAACCAGCAATCAAAGCGAGTGCTAAAGCAATTTCAAAGAATACCATGAATTTTTGGAAAAACATTGCTACATCATTGTTTGGCATGATCACTTGCATCATTTTTGTGAACCAGTCTGGTGATTTTTCAATCACGGCCATAGGCTGTTCACCATAAGCATAACTTAGACCAAAGTGAGTAGCTTGTGTCGCTGCTTCTCCTGCACCACTGGTTGCTGCACCAGTAGCTGCTGTTGTTGCATCGCCAGCAGCGGAAGCCCCACTTGCTACATCGGTCACATTGTATTCCCAAGTCCAAGGGAACACGCTGTTACCTGTAAACCATGAACCTTCACCAAACCAAGTACCTGGTTTCAACACTTGCCCATCACCAACAATTTTTTTGAAAGCTTCGATAAACCAAACCAGACCATAGAACACTCGTAAAGGCACACTCCATAAGACATTTCCATAACGGGAAGAATGGCCACGTGTCACATTACGATCGTCTTTGATATGGAAGAATTCGTGCATCATGTATTGGAACATATAATAGCCAGAACGAATATCAAAGAAATATTTCAAATTGACGATGTGTTTCATCACAATTGCTAAGAAACCACTTAAATGGATCTTATCAAATAAATTGGCAACGCCCCATTTGGCACCGATCGATACCATGAAACCTTGATAGTTTCCTTTAAACTTATGCTTTTCGCCGCCTTTGATGGCAGCCACGATATTGGCTGCTGCTGTATGACCTGTTTGTTCAGCCGCTTGAACGATTTGTGGCGTTGGTGTTCCAGGAAATTCTTCATAGAAAACCAAGTCTCCGATAATATAGATGTTTTTATCTTCATATCCTTTTGCCTGCATATATTCATTCGCTACCAAACGTTGACCACGAGCGGACTCTAAGCCGAAATCAGCAGCATCAGAAGTTCCTTTGACACCAGCTGTCCAGATCAATGTGTGGGTAGGAATCTGGCGACCATCTTTTAACTTGATATGGTCTTTCGCTACTTCCACGATTGGTGCATTCAATAGTAGTTCTACTTGATGTTTCTTTAAATAGCGCTCTGCTTTGGCTGCATCATTACGATCCAGCATATTTAAAATCGTCGGCATTGCTTCTACAACCATCAGTGTAATTTCACTTGGGTCTAATTTGTAGTCTTTTGCCAAACGGTTTTTCCAATCAATCAATTCACCAATCATTTCGATTCCGGTGAACCCTGAACCACACACCACAAACGTCAGCATTGCTTTACGTAACGCATCGTTAGGTTCTAAAGCTGCTTTTGCCACGGTACGTTCAATGTGTTCACGTATTTTAACTGAATCTTCAAATGACCATAAGGTAAAGCCGTTTTCTTTTACTCCAGGAGTCCCAAAGTCATTTGGTTCTCCCCCCATTCCCAAGATCAACTGATCGAATGGGTAAGTGCCTAATTTTGTTTTCACAACTTTTTGTTCTTTATCGATACCAGTGACCGTATCTGTCACTAATTGAACATTTTTTTGTCGAGCAAACAAGTGCTGTAGATCATATTGGATTGCTTCTGGTTCAACCCGTCCACCTGCAACTTCGTGTAATTCTGTCATCATCGTGTGGTACGAATGACGATCAATCAAAGTGATTGTCACATCTTCTTTTTTAAGTTTTTTTGCCAAGTATTTTGTTGCTGATACCCCGGCATAACCTGCACCCACAACGACAATATTTTGCTTTGTCATTGTTCATCCGCTCCTTATTGGTAATCCTTTATTTGAAATGATTAACATTTGTATTAGTTTGCTACCTATTACACAATCTTTATACATTATATAGATGTTATTCCCTTTTGTCTAACTCATTTTCATTATTTTTAAAAATTTGTGGTTAAGCTCTTTTTCACGAAATTTACAGAAAGAAAACGGTTTAAAGATTACACTAGTTATTTGACGAAAACGGTTGACTTATGGCTGATTTTCATTAGAATGTATAATGAATCACAAAGAATATTGTGTACTAAAAAAGGAAACGGTGGGAGTAAAATGAAGAAAAAACGTTTTATTACTGGATTTGCTGTATTAGCTTTTTCAGCTTTAATGTTAGGTGCTTGTGGTGCGGATGATAACGGAAGCTCTAACAGCTCAACAGAAGCTTCAACTGCTAAGACATCAGAAACAAAAACAACTGAAAGCTCAGCACAAATCGTTGCTGGCGGCGAGTTACAAGATGGTACTTATAAATTAGAAGAAAAAAATTACTCTAACGGTTATCGTGCAGTCTTCGAAATGGTTGTCAAAGATGGCAAAATCACTGAATCTAAATATGACAACATCAACGAAAATGGCGAGTCTAAAACCAAAGATACAGAATACAACAAAAACATGGAAGCAAAAGCTGGTACTAGCCCAGAAAAATTCATTCCACAATTGAATGAACAATTAGTCGAAGCACAAAGCGCAAGTGGAGTTGAAGTTGTTACTGGTGCAACTCATTCTTCAGAAAGCTTCCAAAACTATGCACAACAATTGATCCAAGCTGCTCAAGCTGGTAATACTGATACAATTGAAATCAATAACGGTGCAGATCTTCAAGATGGCACATACAAATTAGAAGAGAAAAACTATTCTAATGGTTACCGTGTCCAATTTGAAATGACAGTCGCTGATGGTAAAGTATCTGAATCTAAATTTGACTATGTCGACAAAGACGGCAACTCAAAACAAGACGATGCTGACTACAACAAAAATATGAAAGCAAAAAGTGGTACGTCTCCAGAGACTTACATCCCTGAATTGAACGATGAACTTGTCAAAGCAATGGGCGAAGAAGATGGTTCACCTGCAGATGTTGAAGTTGTTACTGGTGCGACTCACAGCTCACATTCATTTGTAATGTATGCACAACAATTAGTGAATGCTGCTGAAAAAGGCGACACTCAAACAATTCAAGTTGACAATATCGTAACAAAATAAATTTTCTATAATTATCCGTGGAAGAGACGATTGCACAAGTTGTTTCTTTGAGATCCAAGCCGAGATGTCCAAAATTTTTCTTTGAAAAATTTTTGTGATGTTTCGGCTTATTTCTCAAAGTACACTTTTTGATTTCTCAGCAACCGTCCCTTCCACTAATGAAATGAGGAAACACATGTTAAAGAAACGATTACTCTCTTTCGTAGCTTTTTTAAGTTTGTTCACGTTAGCAGCTTGCAGCACAGCGACGAAACAAACGACCTCTGAGAGCAAAACGACCACCAAAATTTTACAAGAACCTTATTCTGATGAACAGTTCTTATTAGGCACTTATGTTCGGATTCGAATCTATGATGAAGGCAAAGAAGCAGCATTAAAACCTGCCTTTGCTCGGGTCAAAGAACTAGGTGATAAAATCACGATCAATCAGGAGGGTTCCGAAATCGACGCAGTGAACCAACAAGCGGGTATCAAGCCAGTAAAGGTTTCTGATGATATCTACACGTTACTAAAACGTGCTTATGAATATAGTCAAGATTCACAAGGTGGTTTTGACATGGCAATCGGGGCTGTTACTCAATTATGGCGTATTGGGTTTGACGATGCGAGAAAACCGGCCCAAGAAGAAATCGATCAAGCATTAAAGCTGGTTGATTACCATAAAATTGAGCTGAACGATAAAGACAAAACTGTTTATCTGAAAGAAAAAGGCATGATCATCGATCTTGGAGCCATTGCTAAAGGCTATATCACAGATGAAGTTGTCAAAGTGTTAAAACAGCAAGGTGTAACGACAGCTATCGTTGACTTAGGTGGAAATGTCTATGTTTTAGGTCATAGCCCACGTGGTGAAGATCAAGACTGGACAGTTGGTATCCAAGATCCGAATCTAGCACGTGGTTCTGTTTTAGGGACGATCAAAGAACGGAACAAAACATTAGTGACTTCTGGCATCTATGAGCGTTATTTAGAAGTAGATGGTAAAAAATATCATCATCTATTTGATCCAGATACTGGTTATCCTTTTGACAATGATATTGCTAGTGTAACAATCATCACAGATAAATCAATTGATGGTGATGGCTTGTCGACAGCTGTCTTCTCAATGGGTGTGAAAAAAGGATTGGAATACGTCGAAAGTGAACTGAATGATGGAACGGAAGCCATTTTTGTTACCAAAGAAAACAAAGTATACGTGACCGATCCGATCAAAGATACTTTCGTTTTGGACAAAGATTCTAAATATACGATGGGCAATCGTTCTGAATTGAAATAAGGAGTATGAACTATGACACTAAAGATCTTTTTAGAAGTAGTAGAACTACGAACAAAGGTGGCTAGTGTATTTCCTTTTGCGATAGGGGTTTTATTCTCTATCGCTTTTTTTCATGAAATACATTGGCTTAATACAGGGTTGTTTTTTATTGGTATGTTGGTTTTTGATTTAGCAACTACAGCAATCAACAACTATATGGACTACCAAAAAGCCCATTCGAAAACTTATAAATACCAAGAAAACGTAATTGGACGAACTGGCATCTCACCAAAACTGATCCAAAAAATGATCCTAGGAATGATTTTATTTGTCTTACTGATTGGTGTAATCCTAACCGCTAGAACTGGGATTTTATTATTATTGATGGGCGCTACTTGTTGCTTCATTGGCATTTTTTATACCTTTGGGCCCATTCCCTTATCACGAATGCCTTTAGGGGAAATTTTCAGCGGTGTAACAATGGGGTTGGGAATTTTTGCCATGGTCATTTACATCAATACTTACAGTACGAAAGTATTTGATCTGATTCTTTCTTTTCAGACAGGAACCTTCCGTTTAGAAGGAAACATTTGGAGTATCCTAACGATCATCCTAGCTTCACTCCCCTTGGTTTTTACGATTGCCAATATCATGTTAGCTAATAACCTACGGGACTTAGAAAGAGATATCGAAAATCATCGCTATACTTTAGTTTTTTATATTGGGCGTCCCATTGGACAATTGTTGTTCCAGTTATTGATGTATGCTTGTTATCTGTTCGTCTTGATTGGACTATTGAGCCATGTCTACCAGTGGCCAATCTTGTTGACTTTTCTCACATTACCAACGATCTATCGTAACTTGCAACAATTCAAACAATCCTTGCCTCACCCCATCAGTTTTAGCTATGCCATCAAAAATATGATCTTGTTCAACAGTAGTTATGCATTGGGCTTACTTTGCAGTATTCTGTTGTCTTATGTTTAGAGATCCATTGATTTTTCAAATAAAAATAAGACCCATGAAGTCAATGAAAAGCTGTGACTTCATGGGTTAATTTTAAGTTATCTTAGAATGCTAATCTTTTACCTTACAGGTGCTTGCAAAAGCTGTCCCTGTAAACCTTTCGTTAGTGTATTGCCGCCGATTATTCGTTGGTTTTGTGCAGTTAGTCTTTTAGCCTGTGGTATTGCATGTTTCGTAAGATCAGTAAGCTTACTTAGTTCTCCTTTACGAGACATGGTATTACCGACGTCAAGTGCGCTCACTCCCTTTTTAGCATTTTGAGCCTGTATCTTTGCATCTATTAAATGAGTTTTATACTCTGCTCTTGCAACTGGATCAATCGAACCCTTGAATTTGATATGACTATTGACTCGATCTTTAATTACCTTAGTATCATCTCTAGTTATGAGGTCTTCTAATGCTAACTTATTAAATTTTTTTAGTGGTTGTTGGAGCAATTCTCTTTGCCTAGCTTCTGGCGTAATACCTCTCACTTCATCAATCTTTCGCCCAAGCCAGCCTCTTTTTTTCGGACCGTTTAATTTAAGTAATGGAGAGTTTTGTTTTTCTAGTGCCTTTACTACCTCTGGATTCCCTGCACATAGTTGCGTAACGAAAGCTCTCTGATTAGTTGTATCTTTTAGAGTGGCTTGATAAACTTTTCTTGCATTTGGATCAATCGAACCCAAGAATCTGTTCTCACTTAGGACTTTATCGCGAATGACCTCATTCTCATTCATGAGTGGTTTTAATAGGTTCTTATCAAATTTATGAAGTGGTTGTTGAAGTAGTTTATCTTTCCATTTATTTTGCCTAGCTTCTGGCGTAATACCTCTCACTTTATCAATTATTCGCCCAATCAACCCTCTCTTTTTCGGTTCGATTAATTTAGCTAGTTTAGGATCTGCTTTTATTATTTTTTCTATTTCACTACCGTTTTTTCCTTCACATAGTTGAGTAAGAAAAGCTCGTTGTTGATTCTCTTTCCGTTTATTCCATAATTTTTTCCCAGCTCGACCTGCGCGTATTAGCATTCTTCCAATAAAAAGTGTCGCAGTAACAGCCCATCCTGGCATCTTTTTAAAGAGTCTTTCGGTATAATCTAGTTCTCTTTCCGTTCCCGGTTCCATCATATATTTTCACCTCCTTCTTATTTTTCATCTGAATCAGACATTCTTTTTCGTTGCTTCTTCACGTGTGGTCCCATCTTGAGTGGGAGATACCGCTTCGTATTCTTTCTCGTATATCGTAATCCAATTAAATGAACCAGGGTCGCCTCTTAGGGCATATTTCGAGCCTTTTTCTCCAATAGAGAAAGAAACTTCTTCTTTTCTACCGTTATCGTCGATTTTCGTGATGACAAATACTGCACCGTCTTGATCTGGATTGACGGTGACAACACGATAATCATAAGTGAGCTCATTGACCGTTTTGTCTTCTTCGATTTTTTTCTGGATTAACTTACCGTCTTTAAATTCTAATGTAAATGTTCGATCGGTATTCGTATTTTCCCATGCGCCTTGTTGTAAGACGTCTAACCAAGCTTGTGAAATCACTTGTTGTGCTGCTTCTGCTTGTTCGGTGATTTCTTCTTCCATTTTGACTTTAACTTCTTCATTTGGATAGAAGTAGATTTCTTCTTTATCTTCTTTTAAATAAAAGATTGTACTTCCCATACGTGATTGTAATTTGAGTTTTTTCATGGTTCCTTCTTTATCTTCTAGCACTAAATACCCGTTATCGACTAAGTAATATTTACCAGCTGCTAGCCAAGAAGAAGCACGATAGGTCCCGTCGGTTTTTAATTCTAGTACCATTTCGTCACTTCGATTGGAGTACCATTTACCACTATAAGTAGTGGCACTGTATTCTCCTAATCGTTCCTTACTTTCCGCTGTTTCTTCTGTCTGACCTTTTTTAGTCGTCTCTTCCCGATTGGCTGTGTTTGAGAACAATGAATAGCTTGTCAAACCCAAGACCACAACGAAAAAAACTGTTACCCCTATTAAAAAATTTCTACCTGTTTTGGTTTCTAAAAAATTTTTGATCATATTTTTTCCTAAAAATAAAGATTTTCGTTATTTTTAGGAATTACTCACCACCTTTACTTTTCACGAATTGACTAATGAATCATTAACTAGCTAGTCGAAAGATTAAGGCACCCCATATCCAGAGATTGCTGAATGATCGAGTGTATAGGTTCTTCTTCGAACCATATTTTCTGAATTACCTTCAATTACTTGAATCGTATTTCCACCTGTAAATTCAACGATCCCCACCTGGTCTTTCCCCGTTTTATTACCTTTCCAATCAAAGAAAATCAAATCCCCTGGTTGCGGGATGTAGCCTATATCAGTGGCTTTGAATTTATTATTCTTTTTGTACCAATTGAACATATCTAACGGTCTTACAGTATTCGGTACACGACCTTGACTGAGATACCCTGCTTGTTCTGCTACCCAAGTAACAAAGATCGCAGACCATTCCATTCGGCTCTCATAGCCAGCCCACTCCCAATATTTATTGCCATTTAACGTACCGATTTCTTTAGTTGCCACCTCTACCAACTTGCCAGTAGAGTTTGAGAGGTTGTAAGAAATTAAGCGTGCATAGAACATATCACCAAATGCGTAACGCCAGTTATAGCCAAGATCTAAAGCCACGCCCTTATTATAAGAAACAACTTCCCCATTACTTCTTTCTTGCGCATAAGCTTTGCTATGCTCAAATGTATATTTACTATCTGTACGGATCAACTCGTCCAAATAGTCTTCCCCATAATTGTAAGCTTGGATCGCTGCTAAGTTACCTAATTGATACATTTGTGCTTTTCTTATTAAATTTGCAAAATAAGCTACACCTAATTCAATTGACTTTTCTGGGTTGATCGTTTGATTCAAATTTTGTGCTTTCGCAATTCCCATAATATCCGGAACGGTTTCACCATCCCCACCACTTTCTACCCAGATTATGGATAGTATGACATTGGTAAATGATTCAATGTTCTGTTTTTTTGCTTCTGTTACTACTTTTTCTCGCCATTGAACCACTTTTTCAGGTGGATAAATAAGCTCACCTTGCGATTGTTCTCGATCATACTGACTTAATTTCGTACGATTTCCATAAACCAAATTTTCAATAAAAATTGTCGGATTGATTTCTGGATTGCGGTAGAGGAAGATTCGTTTTTCTTTCATGATCATCAATAAATTACCGTCAAATTTGTCACTTGTGTAACCAATCAAATCTCCGCTTTCTAAAGAAGCTCCTTCACGTATGATCGGCGTCACATTAATATAATAAGCTTGGTATTTCCCTGTTTCCGTTTTGATACTTGTTGTCGTTTGCTTTTTCCCATTTAGATCTCGAGCCGTACGTGTACTGATCTCTGTTACCTTCTCGTTTGATGTGGCATAGACAGGCGTTTGTGGTTTCGCATCAATGATTATTTCATCATTCATATTGGCATCGTCCCGACCGCGATAACCATAATTACCAATAACAGAAGCATACGAAACTTTCCCTAAAGGATTATCCATAAAAATCTTATCCTGAAAACGATCGATTTCTAACACAGGATAATATTTATCGATTTCATCTTGTGAGAATGCTGAGATCGTTCCTATCACTTTATTGTTTGAATAGAGTTCGATTTGAGGATCTAAATCAAGAAATTCAGCAATCGTTTGTACTTTGACATTCAGCGTGACGCTGTCTTTGTCTTTTTCTTCTTTATCTTCTTCTTCTTTGTCTTTAACTTTTTCTTCTGTATCTTTATCTTCTTCAAATTCGACTTTGTATGTAAAAGTGCCATCATGGATTGCGCGAAGTTCATCTTCTACTTTTGCAATCTTAACTGGCTCTTCCTCCATTGGCGAATACTTATCTTTAAACTGGGCATAAAAAGACATATATAATGGAGGACTCATGGAGGTTTGGTCTTTTAGTCGTTTCAGATAATTAGGAAGCGCACTATTTTTAATATTATAATTTTCATATTTGGCATTTAAGTAATAGATATAGTTATCCCCATTTGAAGCAAACGAAAATTGTTCCGGATCGGCAACCATTCCATTCACTTCAAAATAAACTTCATCATGTTCTTCAACTAATTGATTGTAACGATTATAAACATCTCTATTTTTAGAGGCATCCAAATAGGAAATATACTCAAATGCTTCAGCAATCGCCATATCTTCTGTTTTCAATGTGAACAAGGCGACAATAAAAGTCCAAATCGCTAAAACAACCGAGATTACCACGAGAATGATCGCTAGTATAACGATAACTATCGCGATGATCAATAGCGCCTTGATTGTAATCACTAAAAAAATCAGCGTAATGAGGATCCCGATAATCGTTAGATCGCCCTTTTCATCTCGCCCACCAAGCATTTTCATAGTCGCTTCTTTTGCTTGCCCTTTTGGTGACAGCTTTTGAGCCATATCTAAAAATTTTGGCGCTGATTTTGCTTTACCTAGAAAATTCTTGAAGAAACCACCCTTTTTACCAACGCCTTTTGTAGGATTTACATAGACAACTTCCGTGTTTTTACCCTTACCAAAAATATTGTACCATTTTTTTTTGGTGGATTTCACTGAATCTTGAGGTGCAAATCCTTTTTGATCTTTGTAAGCAGTGTAGCTGTAAGGGGTACTATCCTTAGAAGAACGAGCAACCAAATTGCCTTTTTTTGTTTCTTCTGCTACTTTTTTTAACTGTTCTTTTTTTAGCTGTTTCTTTTGCACATTCACTTTTGGTTGATCTGTCGACTGTTTTGTTCCCTGGATATTATTCTGACTTTTTGAATCAGCACGTAATTCCTGTCGCACTTTTTTTTGATCATTTTTGCGTTTTATGCCTAAAACTTTACGGAACCTATTTTTAGCTAATACGACGGTTTTATTTCCAAATTCTTCAACGTCTCGTTTTATTTTTGAAATTTGTTTCTTAGTCAGTTTAATCTTTTGTTTCCCTTGTTTAATGACTCTTTTTAAACGAGATTTTTTTTTAATGATTGGTAGTTTATCATTTCTATGGACGATTATCGTTACTTTAATTGTCTGATTGTTTTTAAGGATCGCTTTTGTTAGTTCTGAACTTTTTTTTTGGTCTTTGATGAGACCTTTGGTTTTTTCTAATCCTGTGCTGATAATACTATTTTGTGATTCCTGCTGTTCGTTATTGGGTTCATTCAAATCGGGCACTGTGACGTATCCTTTCTGATTCCATTTTCGTTTTAGTCTTCACCAGGTTTGGTTGACATCATCTTATACAACTGCGTATCTTTCGGAAAATGATCATAAAAAGGTAAAGTTGTATCGCCAAATACCATCAGTCCATAACCTTCTGGTGAATTCACAACAAATTTTTCTTGTTCTTCTGAGATATCAAATAACCGGACTAATTGTGAACGGTCAGATTTTGCTTGATTGAGCATCATGACGAAATCACTATTTGAAAGCATCCGCCGCGCAAGGTCCGAAAGTAAAAGTGTCTCCACATTCTGTGTAATCCCAGTTGGAATTGCCCCCCACTTTCTGGCACGACTCCATAATTCAAAGAAATAATTTTCAGAATACTCATTTGTAAACAGTAATTGCATTTCGTCGATATACAACCAGGTCCGAACGCCTCTTTCCCGGTTGGTAGTGATCCGATTCCAGACTTGGTCCAACACGATCAACATCCCCATTGTTTTGAGCTGTTTCCCTAAATCTTTGATATCATAAACAACGAGCCGTTTGGTAATATCGACATTTGTTTCAGAGGAGAATACTGACAAACTTCCTTCGATATAAATTTCCAAGTCCGTCCTCAATTGGTGCGCTTCTTCTTCCTCTTGCTCTTGTAAGATGTGGTAGAAATCTACAAAAGTTGGCATCCGATCGCTAACCGTTTCATACGTTCGACGACATACACGGTCGATCAACGTTTTCTGGGTAGAGGTTAGCCCCAATGCACCGCCAATGATCAAGTCGAACAATGAAATCAAAAACTCCGACTTTAAAACAACCGGGTCACTATCATCTCCATAGTTTTCGTTGATATCCATTGGATTGATCGTGGTAGCGGAATCACTAGCGATCTTGATAATCTCACCATTAAAATTTTTACCGATAACGGAATACTCACGTTCAGGATCAATAATGATGACTTCATCTTCGGCATCACGCAATAGTACATTTACGATCTCACGCTTCACCGAGAAACTTTTACCAGAACCAGGAGTTCCTAGAACAAATCCATTGGGTGCTTTTAATAATTTCCGGTCAAGAGATAAAATATTCTTTGAAATAGCATTTACGCCATAATATTTCCCATTTTCTTGAATTAGATCTGAAATAGTAAACGGCACAAATATCGCAGTGCTGGCAGTCGTTAGTGTTCGATCCAATGGCAATATATTATTTCCTAAAGGTAAGGTTGCGTTCAGCCCAGCCTCTTGCATAAATTCTAACTCGATGATCTTAAATCCAAATTGTCGACCAATAGAAGATACCTCGTCATGTACTTCTGTTAATTTTTCAACTGTTAGGGCATGGAAATGGATACTTCCAGTCATCGAATAAAGCTTTTGACCCTTGTTCTGTAAATCATCAACTAAATTTTTCGCTTCTGTTAGCGAATAAGTCAAATCATAGGAAAGCATTTCAAAATCGTAGCCGTTTTGTAGGGCTTTTTTCTGTTCATCCACTTTTTGTTGTTCCATAAAAGCTAATTTGGTCTTCACTAAGTCAAATGCTTCATCTTGCTCAAGTGGCTTGATATGTAATGTAATCACCAACTCTTGAGGGATTTCTAACAGTTCAAAAATAAAGGTATCTGCTAGTTCCGATGGATATTCTTGCAAATAAACGGTTTTGGCATAATGATCATCCATTTTCAAGTAGTTTTTGTTTTGTTTCAGTTCAATCACTTCTGGTAGGATATCCTCAATTTCTGGTTCTTCCTTATCGCTTTTTGTTAATAAAATATCAGACAAAATTGTCAACATCTGTTTTTTCTCAAGACGGTTGATCCTACTACCTAATCGACTCGCAAACATTGCAAAGCGATCTACAACCATTTCCAGCTCTTTATGAGCAAGTTTTTCTGTTTGATGTTGCTGGATGAAGGTAAACAAAATCCGTTTCTTATAGCCATTTTTTTCTTCATCCAGTTTTCTGGAAATAACATCATTCATTTCTACGCGATAAGGATCTAAAAAATCATTCTTTTCTTGGTAGTAGAGAATTGATTGCAATTCACTCAACGGTCGTTTCTTTTTGTAGACAGTTAACTGTAGCTGGGTTTTACTACTTAAAGAATTAAGGAAATCACAATATTGCGAGAAAATCTCAATCTGATTCTCTTCTGATGAAAGCTGATAGTTGATATCTTCTAATTCGACTGTGATGGAGTACGTATTATCATCCAGTTGACAAACACCGCTGGGAAAAATTGATTTAAAGTAAAAAGTATCGCGCAAAAAATCCACATCTTGTGGATTTTTTTTCTGTTGTTTCTTTATATTTTTAGAAGTCTTCTTTAAATTTTTATGATTATTCTTTATTTTTGACTTTAATTTCATCATCGTTCTTGTCCGCCTAATTCTTTACTTTCTGACATGTCTTGCTGACCATCATTCTTTTTTCGTTTCTTTTTTCTAGTTCCTGTCGAAATATGGTATTTAAAAAATTGCTTAACATAAACTTCAAATGATAAGCCATTTCGTTTGAACCATCCAAAAGACACGATTGGAATAGAGGCAATGATCATCAACCAACTGATGATTTCGATTGGCATTTTTAACCATGCAATGAATATCAGTGCGATCGCGACATTTACCCCGCCAGCAATACAAAGACACAATAATTGTTTTAGATTCATTCCTGCTATTACTTTTTCTTTGTATTCTTTGATATCTTTTGGAACTTTTACTTCTATTGCCATATCTCCCCTCCTTATGATGCAGATATTAGTGTTTTGGCCCATCCTTTAGTTTTATTGATAGCTAGTAAGATTCCAATCATATAGATCGTTAATCCTAAAATAATCCCAAACATATGGGTGCCAACGTCTTCCATTATTCTCATGAATAGCATTGGATATGTAACTAAAACCAGGGCGATAAAGGTTGACTGCAACCCCGTGGCGGCAAAATTTTTAAAGAAGCCTTTGGTCATAGCAGAAAATTCTTGGCTTGGTAGAGCCCCCATCGGAATTGGTGCCATCGCGCTAAAAATATAAAGCTCCATAAATCGTAAATAAATCGTTACCTGAATCAACGTCCGTACAACAAGTGACACTAAAAATAGAATGAACATAATTAATAGCACAGCGATTTGTGACCAGAAATCTAGATCATTTACCGCCTGTTCTACTCTTGCTGCTACATTCGCTACAGTTTTTTCGTCACCTACTTGTAAAATTTTATACGTTAAATTAGAAGTAATCACTATGATTCCGTCTAACAAAACTTGAATTTTTAAAATAACCACATAACAAATCGCAAATTTAATAAATGATTTGATGATCATTTCAAACCCAAGCATTGGTGCTCCTCCAGCTCCCTCAACCTTAAGTGAAATTTTTTGAAATTCCAAAAGAATAAAGATGGCTAAAATAGACAATGAAAGCGGAATAACAACTAGTTCCTGTAAATCTACTACTAATTTATATGCATCATACATGTATCCTGATAGATTCTTACTCAGAGTGTATTTTAAATCATCTCCATTCAAATAAAACATGATTTGATTAAAGAGCCACATTATCGCTGATGTCATAAATTAAATCCTGCTTTCAGTGTATTATTGTAAAAGTGAAGAGAAATCAAATTGAGTTGCGAACCAGCCTGCAGCAACTAAAATCAATCCACCACCGACAATTTGCCAAATTCCTTGCTGTAATTGCGGACCATTTTTATCTTTTAATGCACCAGCTAAAATGACCGTTCCCCAAATTAGCCAAAGACCTCCACCTACTAAAGTGAAGTTTGATACTAAACTAAAAACTTTTTCTAATAAAGCTGCATCTTTCATTTAAACATTTCCCCTTTTTTGAGTTATTTATTATTTGTTACTACTTTTAGTATATGGTAATTTTTCAACCGATGTTTGCCAGTTATTTCTAAGTTGAGAAATTTTAGAAACTCCCTCTCTCAAATTTTATAATTGACTAATTTAGTCAATATATGTAAGAGGTCCTTATCAAAAAGCAGACTAGCTGAGAAGAATAGTTACTCTAAAAAATTTTAAAATTCGTTATTTTGGACACAATAGATTGATTCATCTACAAAACTTGGAACATCTATCCATTTTTTTCAAATAAATGCACAGCGCTTAAGAATTGATTCCTGAAAATAAGTCGAAAAATCAAAAATGCTCAAAATAACAAGAAGCCACTTTTGGATTCACCATGATTTCCGAGTGCCAGACAGTCCTTATATCATCTTCTACTAGTTTCACTCAGCATCATTGACAAGGATTAAATTCCTATTACATATGTATGTTACGTAGTGGAAGGTGTAGAGAGATTACGTTCATACATATATGAGTCTGTCACATCCCCTAATTTTTTATAGTTTTTATGTTTGACAATGTCATATTTTTCAGATAGGAAAGGATTTGCTCCACGTATTTTTAAAATACATTGTTGCCCTTTCAAACTGGCTACTTCATCGGGGTCCATCAAATTACGCCCCAGCTTTTGGAAACTTTCATTGAATGATCCATTTGAGCCTTTAGTGACACTGATATTTCTTTGTTCGATCGTTTCTTTACCTAAAAGTTTAGAAATATATTCATGCGTACTTTGTTCCATCCCACCTAAATATAAAAAGACGTCACTCGTACCAATAATGGTTTCCCAAGTATCTTTATACAACGTTTTTAACTGACTAATATTTTGTAAGATCACATTTGTTGAGATTTCTCGACTTCGAATAACCGAAATAACTTTCTCAAAATCCGGAATTTGACCAATATTGGCAAATTCATCTAGAATACAGCGAACATGACATGGTAAGCGTCCTTTATAAATATTATCTGCTTTGTAGACCAGCATATCAAAGAGCTGTTGGTACATCATACTGGCTAAGAAGTTAAAACTGGTATCTGTATCTGGCAGTAAGATGTACAAAATCGTTTTCCGATCCCCAATGGTGTCCAATTCTAATGTATCTTTAGAGACCAAGTCTTTGATACTAGGAATATCAAACGGAGACAACCTTACCCCTAAACTAACTAAAATACTCTTGGTCGTCTTATCCCCTGATAGTTTGAAAATTTTATATTGCGCAACCGCGAAGTTTGTTGGATCTTTCTCTTCTAACTCATTGAACAGCACGTCTAAAGGACTGACGAATCCAGGAACATTTTCGTCAATATCTGCTAGACGTACCAATTCAATCACATTTCCTAATGTGCGATCTTCTTCAACGACTTCTTGGATCAAATAGCTAAAAATCGCCATCAATAAAGCAGTCTCTGCCTTTTCCCAGAAATCATCGCCACCTTTTTTATCAGGATTTGAAGTGTTTTTAATCAAATTATTTACGATTTTTAGAATATCGTCTTCCGTTCTTATGTATTTAAATGGATTGTAGTGATGGGTGTCACGCCGATTGATCAAATCAAAGACTTTGATATTGTAACCCGCTTCCTCAAACATTTTTCCTGTTTCCATCAATAACAATCCTTTGGAATCACTGACTACATAGGAAGAATGCATTTGCATCAGATTCGGTTTTACATAAAATCGCGTCTTACCACTACCGGCTCCTCCAACCACAACGACATTTTTGTTACGGTTAAAATTATCTTTACCAGTAATTTTCATTCGTCCTGACAAGGATAAACTCTCTGTTTTAGTCAATATGATATTAAAACTCTTTTTCTTCGCCAAAAATGGTTTGATATCTCGAAATTTCCCCCATTTTGCACTTCCATATTCTTCATTTGGGCGTACTTTTTTTTCATCAAACGTTTTGTATAATACTAGTAATCCATAAGAAAGAACAAAAGCGAGCCCTCCCAGTAATGACTTTACGTTAAATGAGAATTGGAAGGAAAAACTAGCTATTTCATCAACTGCGTGAAGAAAAGATCTAGCTATTTTTTCCACAAATGTTACGGTTGTATTTTGATCAATCGTAAATAAAAAAAATGTACGATTCCCTATATACATTAATGTACTCACCACAACTACGTGGACTACCCATAAAACATATTGAGACTTTTTCAAGTGGTTGTTCATCCCTTTCGTTACTTAATTTGAATATAGCGTTTATGTGATATTATCACTAACGTCCGTAGCCCTCCGAGCGCTGGTGATCATTTTTACTGCTCACTGATGCTCGTCCACTAGATTGTTTTGCATTAGTTGGATTATTCAGCACTCTACTAACAGAATCCCTTAATCTTACTTTGTCAGTTTCTGTCTGTTTATTCAAAGTAGAAATGGAAGATATACTCGTCCGAGCTGATTCTTGTTCTTGCGTTTTTTGGCTCGTCTGCGTTTTCTGTTTTTCAGCTGTTTGCTTTTCATTGTCTATCTGAGCCACTCGTGCTACTCGCGTATTAAAGTCAGGGGTAAGAGAGTGGTGCTGTCCTAGTTCTTGCACTTTAGCTGAGCGTTCGGTAAATAACTGTTCACGCTTCGCATTTTCTCGATTAGCTAATCGATTTTGCAGGGGTTTCAATAAGTATTTATCAGCAACCCACACACCTAGCAACGTAAAAAGGGCAGGAACTGCTATAGCTGCTACTGAAGCAATAAGTGTACCAGAAATCGCTGGAAGTGCTGCGGTTAACAGTAAAGGTAAGCCGAAAGTAGCTAACCCAACAAATAGGGCGACTCCAATTAACGTTTTCACTTTATTTCTCCATAAACGTTTGGCGAAATTGGTTGTCGTCATCAATGCCGCATTTTTTACTCGAGTAGCAAACGGCAACCGCTGTCCGTTAGCATCCAACCCTTTTTTCAGATTTTGGTTTTCTTCTGATGAACGCTTTTCAGAATGGGCAATATCGAATGTTTCTTTTATTTTCTTTCCGATTGGAACAAAGGTTTTAGCGTTAAGATTACTTAATTTTTCCTTACCAAATTTATATGGTCTAGCCACTACTTTACCGACTGGTTTTAAAGGTCGACCAATTGTTCTAGCTGTCGAGCGCACAGATTTTCCGATGGATTTAAAAGGTCTAGCAATTGTTTTTGAACCTTTTTCTAGCGCTGCCACTGTCTTAGGAAATCTCTCCTTAGCAAATCGTTGGACTCTCTTGGAAGTACGTGGAATGATTTTAGGTACGGCATTTACTAAGCGTTGACCGACATAACTACCAATAATCACGCCTCTTAACCAGTTGACTACAGCGGATCCATGTAATAATTGTGTGCCAGTAGGCATTAGCGGAAGAGCGCCAGCCATCGCACTAAAAAACGCCATCGGTGCAACCCACAGTACTTGTCTTGCTAAAAACAAATAAAATGAAGGGCGGGTCAGCACCTGATACCATTTCTTTTTAAGATCTTTATAAGTAATTTCTTTTAACTCTTCGGCTTTTCCTTTCAATTCTGCCGTATCTTGCTTAACATTTTCGAGTTCCTTAGCTAGCACCTGAGGATCCTTTGGCTGTATCTCTTCTAAAAATTCAGCTAATTTTTTTTCATCGCCAAGAATTGTCTTTAAACCTTCACATAGTGTTTTATTTTTAGTAAGATCGATTTCTATCTTAGATCTTGCTGCTTTAGACTTCTTCGATTGATCAAGGAAAAAATTATTGTACGGTCCATATTTTTTTAATTCTTCATCGTGCTTTATCTTTTGTTCGACAAACGCGACCTGAGATCGTAATCTTTCTACGTATGCTAACTTTAGATCTTCAACCGAAACTGATTTTTTCACACTATCTGTTTCATCTAATGTACTGTTGACGTTTTCCGGCATAGAAGTTTGGTTCATGTCACCTTCTGATACTGAACGTAAATCTGAAGAATCCTTTGGTAGTGGAACTTGATTTGTAAAATTATTTATTTCTGAATCGCTATTGGGTGTAGACGGTTGGTCTAAGGAATCTCCTGGTGTTAAAACTTGGTTTGTAAAACTGCTTAATTCTGGAAATTTATTGAGTTCAGCAGTTTGATTTGTAATTTCCTTTGATAAACTAGCTTTACCATTAACATAACGCAATTTAACTCTTGGTATAAGAATTCGGTCAAATTGGTCAAAACTGTGACTTGGTATAGCCTGTTCCGTCATTACTCCGGGAGCCGAATTTCTACGAACTAACTTGTCATGATTTTTTAAATCTTGAGTTGTAGATAATGATGATAGTATACGTTCTGAATTGCTTCGTTTTAAGTTTGAAGCAGGTGATTGATCTAAGGAATCTCCTGGTGTTAGAACTCGTTTTGTAAAACTGCTTAATTCTGGAAATTTATTGAGTTCAGCAGTTTGATTTGTAAATTTCCTTGGTAAACTAACTTGACCATTAACATAACTTTGACCATTAACGTAACGCAATTTAACTCTTGGTATAAAAATTCGGTCAAATTGGTCAAAACTGTGACTTGGTATAGCCTGTTCCGTCATTACTCCGGGAGCCGAATCTCTACGAACTAACTTGTCATGAGTTTTTAAATCTTGAGTTGTAGATAATGATGATAGTACACGTTCTGAATTGCTTCGTTTTAAGTTTGAAGGAGGTATCTTCCAAAGTTCACGCAATGAAGTGGCATATTCAAACTCTTGAATTTTTTGAGATATACTTGTTGTTCGTTTGTCAGATGGCGTAGTGAGTTCTGGTGCACTATTTCGGCGACCTTTATCTGTTTGTTCTCTATGTACTTCATGTAATGTGTGACTAACTGATCTAGATCTTGCTATTCTATTTGGTCTACGCTCCTCTTGTTGGCTAAGTCCATGAATAAAATTTGCTTTAGGACCTTTCCGGAGCACGAGGGAGTCTTTTTCTTCTATATTATTAAATTTATGGATTAGATTTTTCACATGGCCAGGGCCAGGGCCAGGTCTATCATTTGCCGAATCCTTTTCTGATACACTATTTGCGAGACTATTAGTAGCTTGAATTTCAGGCTTAGCTTGCTTTCGCAAATCGTCTTCTGATCGATTGAAAGAATTATTCGTTTGCTGCTTGTTTCCTTGTGGTAGATTACTTCCATTTTTATTAGGTGTTTTTACTGATACTGTTTGGTCGGGTTTTGACTCTCCATTCTTTTCAAACGTCGAAACTATTTCTGATACATTACTTAGGCGATTGATAGATTTAGATTTAGTTTCAGGTTTTGCTTGATCTCGCAAATCGACTTCTGATTCATTGAGAGAATGATTCGTTTGCTGCTCGTGCTCTTTTGATAGATTACTATTACTTAGGCGATTGATAGGTTCAGGTTCAGGTTTTGCTTGTTCTCGTAAATCGTCTTCTGATCGATTGAAAGAATTATTCGTTTGCTGCTTATTTCCGTTTGGGTTAGACACTTCTTGTTGGCTATGTCCTTGAGCGAATGTTATTCTAGGACCTTTCTGAAGCTCGTGAGAGTCTTTTTTTTCGCTATTAAATTTATCGATTAGCCCTCGCACATCGCCACTGTAAGGTCTAGCATTTGCCGAATCCTTTTCTGATGCACCATTTGGGAGACTATTAGTAGCTTGAATTTCAGGCTTAGCTTGTTTTCGCAAAACGTCTTCTGATTCATCGAGAGAATGATTCGTTTGCTGCTCGTGCTCTTTTGATAGATTACTATTACTTAGGCGATTGATAGGTTCAGGTTTTACTTGATCTCGCAAATCGTCTTCTGATCGATTAAAAGAATTATTCGTTTGCTGCTTATTTCCGTTTGGGTTAGACACTTCTTGTTGGCTATGTCCTTGAGCGAATGTTATTCTAGGACCTTTCTGGAGCTCGGGAGAGGTTTCTTTGTTGCTATTAAATTGATTGATTATACTTTGCACATCGCCACTGACAGGTCTATTATTTGCCGAATCCTTTTCTGATGCACCATTTGGGAGACTATTAGTAGCTTGAATTTCAGGCTTAGCTTGCTTTCGCAAACCAACTTCTGATTCATCGAGAGAATGATTCGTTTGCTGCTCGTGCTCTTTTGATAGATTACTATTACTTAGGCGATTGATAGATTTAGGTTCAGGTTCAGGTTTTACTTGTTCTCGTAAATCGTCTTCTGATCGATTGAAAGAATTATTCGTTTGTTGCTTGTTTCTGTTTGGTTTAGACACTTCTTGTTGGTCTTGTTGGCTAAGTCCTTGATTGAATTTTATTCTAGGACCTGGCTGGAGCTCGTGAGAGGTTTCTTTGTTGCTATTAAATTGTTTGATTATACTTTGCACATCGCCACTGACAGGTCTATTATTTGCCGAATCCTTTTCTGATGCACCTTTTGGAAGACTATTAGTAGTTTGAGTTTCAAGTTTAGCTTGGTTTCGCAAACCAACTTCTGGTTCATCGAGAGAATGATTCGTTTGTTGCTTGTTTCCTTGTGGTAGATTACTTCCATTTTTATTAGGTGTTTTTACTGATACTGTTTGGTCGGGTTTTGACTCTCCATTCTTTTCAAACGCTACAACCCTTTCTGATACATTCATTTGGTCTTGATTTTGTTCTAATACACTCCCCCTATCCTGTCTTTTTTTCCTCCTTATAGTGGCTGTCTCTACGAGAACTTTTTTCGCCTTGTCCTTTCTGTTTTCTACTTCCTCTTTCGTAATATCAACTGCAGTAGCTTTTGCATACATCTCTTCCAAAGTATCCGTTTTTATTATTTCAAAATTCTCAGTTCTCATGAATTCTTTAACAAGCTTCTTAATTTTATCAACAATCTTAGCGTCTGTTATTGTTTGGCCTCTAACCTTATCTGGCGCATTTGGCAGATCTAGCGTATTTGGCGTATTTGACATCTCATGCATCATTTTTTGATTTTTCTGACTAACATTATTTAATTCATTTAATTTTTTGTTACAATCTGCTACTTCGTTTCGTTTGTGCTGCTTAAGCCCAGTAAGTTGTTGTTTCGATTGACTGATCTGACTAGCTAATATTTCGGCCAGATCTTTATTCTCAAAGTACTTCGTTTTTTCATCTATTGCGATGGCTCCAAGATAATCATTACTTTCATGACTATTATTAGATAAAAAAACGTCCTTTGTTTCTAATTTTTCTATTGTGGCCTTATACCTTTCATGCTTTACGATCTTCGTTTCTTGTTCCTTTTCTAATACATTAATTTTTTGTTGAAGTTGCTCCCCGCTGATTTTTCCCTCGGCGTGTTCGATTCTTGCTTCATACTCAGTTTTTTCACTTTGTAATTCAAACACTTTACGATCCCCAGCCATCCGTCGAAGTACTTCAAATTTAAAGTCATCTAACATATCTTGCACTTTTAAAAGTGCAGTCTTTTCTCCATTATTCTCTTGGATTGGCTTTTCACAAAGAGTAAAGACATTTTCTTTTTTGACAGAAAACGACGATGCTTCTTTGATAAACTCTGACTTTAAATTAGATTTATTTTGCCATTCACCGGTTTCGTTCTCCAATATATTCTTTCTTACCAAGTAGTTCATTCCTCCTCCATCCTTCTTGGATCATTCTACTAGATCTATTCTAATTGCATAATAGCGCAATTTATTAAATCTGATGTGCAATTTCACTACGACCGTTGTTTATTTGGAAACCATTTGTTAGACTATTTTTAATATCTATACTGGTTTTTACTGCTCCCGTAGTGGCATCTTTCATACGCTTTTTGTCATCTACTTGTTTATCTGATACTCCCACAGGATTTTGTTGTTGCGCCACTGTCCAAATTGGTTGTAATTTTGAAACTTGTTTATCAATTGGTTGTAATTCTGGAACTTGTTCATCTTTAAGTAATGGGACCTTATCTGTTTCTTGGCTTAGGTCTTGTTTTTCTTTGGCCAATGCCTTTCTTTCTTGCCGTTTATTCCATTTTTTCTTAAGAACTTTATATCCTTTTCGAAGGTTAACCCCAGTCCATTTTACTGCTATCCAAAGCTTATCCCCAGTCCACTTCGCTACTTCCCAAGTCAATTTTAATAATTTCACAGTCAAAAATCCCAAGCCCCCAAATAGACAGCATAAAAGAAACAACATACTACGATCTTCAGAATCCATCACTTTTTCCTCCTTTAAATTTTTTTATTTTTTTGTTTATTTTAATCATACCTGACTTTCTAGCTGGCTCCATCCTATTTTTTCCAAAAAATAAAAAAAGATGGCACTCGTAAAAGTTGTCCTTAGGAAGAATATAAACACGCCTCAAAATTCGACCAAAAAATTGGCGTTGGCACTTTTGAAATTTTTAAAATATCCGCATTGATTCGTTCAAAATTTAGGGAGAGATCTGTTAGTATCAAGTCATATTGATTCAACACCTGGTAATCAATTGAAAAGACATCTTGTTCATAAATATCAATCTGCTTAAAAAAAGGATACTTGTTTAAAATAATATTTTTATAAAGTAAAGCGACACCAATTTCCTGTGTACTTAAAACCAGAATCGACTTTTCTTTCACTTGTGGTTCGATCATATGTACTAATTGATTGGAAGAAATAAGTAATTCCAAAAATAAGTCTTTATGTAATAATTCACTTTTTTCAATAAAGCTCAGTTCTGCAACTTCTAGCGAATGATGATACGCTTGCCAAATCTTAGGATTGTTTTGCATCACTTTTTGATAAAATATATCCGCATAACTGACTTTAAAGATCATTAATTCTTTATAAAAATTGATAAAGTCAGATAAGTAGTCGATTGTCCTTTTACTGACCGATCCTTCAATATTAAGTAAATAATAAAAATGAGTAAGAAAAGTTTCAATTTTCTTAGGCATGATTGTCTGGCGATTAGTATCTGTTGTAAAGAGCAAACCGAAATAGGAACTTAAGACATTTGCTACATTATTTCTAGTTACATTAAACTTATATTTTTGACTCATCAACGTTGTAAAGACTGTATCTTTTTGAATTACTGTTAAAAGCTCAGTGACAACCATTTCTTTATTCTCCAACTCATCTTCCGGTACAAAGTGTTTGTGACCTATACGAATGATCGAAAGAAAAATGTAATACACCGAATAAATAATTTTAGGAGCACTAGCCGTTTTATTTTGTGCTTTGAGACACCTACGTATTAATTGATAGATAGAATCAAAATAAGCAAACTCTTGTATTCGATACATCTCTTTAAACATACATGCAAATAAACGTCTAATTTCCGTTTCATTGCCAACTACCATTAATTTTGCTTGTAAATCGATCTGAATATTTATGGTCTCTGTATAAAAATAATTGTTTATTTTTGACACAATCCTGCGAATACTTGTTTTACTCAAAAATAAAGATTGAGAAATTTCAGTTAGTGTTGGTTCGTATATGACTATGTATTTTAGTATTTTGACATTAATTGAATTATTCAGTATTTTTACAAAAATATCATCTAAATTGACATTGTTCGGTATCGTCAAACTCACTTCTTTGTGATTATTTACCTCAATATGAACAGGAAAGTAGGAATCATTGAAGTGTTCAATATCAGCAATTAGTGTTTTATCGGTAATTGTCAGCTTCCTTGCTAGTTTGTTAAGATTGGAAGACCTAGTATTTAACAAATAAAGTAAGGTAACTTGCCTTTCTAATTGCTTTTCAAGTAACCCCATAAGTACAAAACTCCCTTCTATTAAACATCATGTAAGAGTATCGTACAGTCAATTCCTTTAATTTCCCGTATGTTTTTTTCTAGTTTTAGAAATTTAAGTTCTCAAAAATATTTGAATTGTGTTAAAATATAAAATTTAAAAATCCACTCATATAGAATATATCTATTCCATTTTTAAATAACAATAACTAAATACAATAATAACCAATGTAACAAATAACCATGAACGATTTACTATAAAGTTAATAAAAAACAAGTATAGAAATTTATAAAAAAAACACTAACATAACAAAAATATATGATAAAATAATTTATATACCATAAGAGAAAGGTGGGAGGAAGCGATTTCTAAGATTTTGAAATCCAAAATGATGATGAAAGAACTTAATATACTGGAAAAAACTTCAGAAAGACAAGTCAAGTTAGCATTACTTCTGGGTATGTCATCAATTGAGTGCAACACGCTAACAAAGCAATTAAATGTGACAAAAAAAACATTATTAAGTGACATTGTTTTTTTTAACCACACCTATTCACCTGTTGTCGTTAAAATTGATCAATATCAAATCATAACATTAAAAATGCCTAATGATATGAATCTGGAAGACTTAATCAAAAAAATACTAAATCATTCTACGAACGTTCAAATCTTAAAAACGATTTTTATCAATGAACCTGTTTTGTCAAAACTCGCTGAAACATTATTTTTAAGTGAAACCAGTATTCGGCGAATTATTTTTAAAATCAATGAATATTTTTCTGAAAGAAACTGGCCAATCATGATCAAAGTTGCTTCTCAGTTACAAATTACAGGTGACGAAAGTTTTATACGGCATTTTTTTTGTAGCATGTTTCGTGAAATTTATACCCCGCAGCAACTACCACATTTTGACTATATATTTGACTTGTTACAACGTTATCATAATAAAAACCATACGTTTTCTTCAGTAAGTACATATAAGTTAATTTTAAATAGTTATTATTTTTATACGTCCATTATTCGTATCGGACAACGACACATAATTGATTACCCTTTAAAAAAAGAAACCGAAAGTGAACGATTATTTTTTGACTTATTGACAAAAAGTACCGTTCTTTGTTCGATCATTGAAAAGAAATATAATTTTAGTATTACAAAGTCAAATGTCCATAACCTATTAAGTTCATATAGTCATTTATATTTTTTTAATTCAAAAAATGATGAATTAATGGAGCAAAAGAAATTACAAAATTTAGTTCATAGTTTTTATCATTATATGGGCATAGATATTACCTTATCTCCTAATGACATACAAAGACTAAATGACTTTATCCATTTTAATGAACGATTGCAATCCTTTAAGACGACATACATAGATCTTTTATCACAAACATTTATCAAAGAATCAGAAAAACTATTATCAGCTTATGAAAATTCAATCGAACAAGCCGGTTTGACTGAAATCAAAGAAAACCAATTGCTTTATGAAGAATTATTTTTAGAACTGATTACATTATCTCCACAATTATTATCAACACTCCTTCCTTATAAAAAACATTTATCCATCGTCATTGTTTCTTATCAGGAAGAACGGATTTTATCTTTCTATAAACAACTGCTGTTAAAAAAATTTCCGTCGTTATATAAAATTGATATGTATCAAGAAAATATTTTCTCTGTTGATTATGTGAAAATCAATCAATATGACCTAATTTTAACTGATATCGAGCTAAATCAAACGAAGATCTCGACTAATATGTTAAAAATATCAAAAATTCCCACTTCTGCTTTTTGGAGCAACCTAAAAGAACTTCTTTATGCATAAGGGAGTTACATCATTGCTCGTTCAACTGTCTATCGGTATCACAGCATAAAACTATAGTGCGACCTGAAGTTAGTCTAAAAACTAACTTTGGACTCGCACTATAGTTATACTTTCTATCGCATAGTAACAAACTCTTCTGCACCAGTTGGATGGATAGCGACCGTATCATCAAAATCTGCTTTTGTCGCGCCCATTTTAATTGCAACAGCAAAGCCTTGTAACATTTCATCGACACCAATACCAATTGCATGTAAGCCAATGATTTTTTCTTCTTCTCCTACGCAAATCAATTTCATCTCACATTTTTGTCGATAGTCATTCAATGCAAAATACATAGGTGTAAATCGTGAACGATAAACTTTGATCTGATCACTTCCATAGGTAGCCAATGCTTCATCTTCTGTTACACCGATCGTTGCAATCGGTGGATGGGTAAATACAACTGTTGGTACTAAGTGATAGTCTAGATAAGAATTTTCTTTCCCATTAAATAGCCGTTCAGATAAACGTCGACCTGCAGCAATTGCCACTGGTGTCAAATCAATTTTACCGATCACATCTCCCACCGCAAAAATATGTGGATCTGTGGTATTTTGATATTTATCAACTTTTATAAAACCACGTTCATCTAATTTTACTTGGGTATTTTCTAATCCTAATTGATCGGTATTAGGCACTCGACCACCTGCAAACAATACACAATCACCAGAGAGTCGTTCACCATTTTCAAATACAACTGTATACTCATTGTCGTTTTTGATGATTTCTTCAGCTATATGTCCAGCGTAAGTTTTGATCCCAGCTTCTTGATACATCTCAACTAAGTTATCAGATAGCATTTTATCAAAAGTTCGTAATGGACGTTCTTTTCGATACGCCCACATTACCTCACTACCTAGCCCGTGTAAAACACCAGAAAGTTCTGCGGCAATATAACCTGCTCCTAAAACAATTGTCCGTTTTGGCAATTCTGTCATCTCAAAGAAGCCATTTGAATCAATTGCATATTCGCCACCAGGGATCGTCATTTTGCTAGGCTTACCACCAGTTGCAATCAGAATTTTTGTTGCTTGATAGGTTTCCCCATTTACTTCCACGGTTTGACTGTCTATAAAGGTAGCATATCCTTTAATTGCATCCACTTGATTACTATCCAAGCCACGTTGATACGCACCATGTAAAAAGTCAATATATTTCTCACGCTTTTCAACTAACTCTTTAAAATCTACTTTTTTTACATCTGCTTGAATCCCATAACTTGAAGCATCTCGTTCCATTGTTTCTAAAATCGTGCTGGCTTGCCACATCACCTTTTTGGGTACACAACCAACATTCACACAAGTCCCACCAAGTTCATTTCCTTCAATTAATAAAACTTTTGCACCGTGCATTCCGGCACGATTCGCAGAGGCGATCCCTCCAGAACCACCACCGACAACTATATAATCATACGTTTTCATGCTATGCCTCCTAATTTAAGAAGATGCTTGCTTTTCTTCTTACTTTGGATAAATTTTCAAGAAAAATTTCTTCTCTACTCTTTTTGTCCTTACAAAAAATAAGTTTAACACGTTTAAACAGATAATATAACTTTGATGCTTTATTTTTATTCGATTGATTAGCGTATGCTTTTATTTTCTTTTCCGAATCATATCTCCTGGTTTTACAGGTTGTGTCACTGGCATAGTTAAAATCATCATCGGATTTGGTGCCCGATCAATGGATTCATCTTCTTCATTGTACATTACCTCAACCGTTTGGCTAAAATGAGTGAATCCTGGACCATAAAATTCGATCTCATCTCCCACAGAGAATAGATTTCGTTGACGGATCGTTGCAATTTTGGTTTTTTCATCATAAGACATTACTTCACCTACAAATTTATAAACAGGGATCTTACGACGTTCCCCAAATAATTGTTCATTTTCTGTTGGTGTATTGTAATAAAATCCTGTAGCAAGTTCCCGTTGTGCCACTTTCCATAACTCATCAATCCACTCTTGCTTGCAGACATAATTTTCAGGGTCTTCCATATAACTGTCGACCGCAGCTTTATAAACATTAGAAACTGTAGATACATAGTGAATTGATTTCATTCTTCCTTCAATCTTAAAGCTATCTACCCCATTTTCAATCAATTCCGGGATATGCTCGATCATCGACATATCTACTGCACTCATTGAAAATTCTTCTTCTATTTCGCCGTTTTCTGTCAGATGATTTCTTTCTTGGCCAAAAGGCATATCAAATAATCCATATTTCCAACGACAAGATTGTGAACAGCCCCCACGATTAGCATCACGCATTGACATGTGATTAGATAAGGTACAACGGCCAGAATAAGAAATACACATCGCACCATGGATAAAGGCTTCAATTTCCACATCCGTATTTTTACGAATCTCAGCCACTTCTTCCATAGAAACTTCACGAGCTAAAACGACACGCTCTAATCCTTCTTCTTTCCAAAATTCAAGAGTTTCAAAGTTAGTGGCAGATGCTTGTGTCGATAAATGGATCGGTAAGCCCGGTGCTTCTGTCGCACATATTTCAATCAGCGCTGGATCTGAAACAATTACGGCAGAAATTCCGACATCACGTAATTGACGGAAAAATTCCCCAGCACCTTCTTCATTTCCTTCATGTGTCACCATATTTGCAGCAACATATACTTTTGCATTATGTGCTTTTGCAAAAGCTACGCCTTCAGCCATTTCTTCATAGGTAAAGTTACCTGCGCGACTTCTTAGTCCATAAGCATTTCCGCCAATATAGACTGCATCTGCGCCATAATGAATCGCTGTCTTTAATTTTTCAAGTGTCCCAGCTGGAGCTAAGACTTCGGGTCGTTTCAATTTTCTTTTTGTTGTCATTTTTTCTCGTCATACTCCTTACTTGATGGCTTCAGGATCAATATAGAAGAAGCCAGTATCTAATTCACGATTTTGAGGATGTAATTCACTTATCTTTTTGCTTAATATTTCAGCACTTTCCTCATTCCAAGTACCTGCAAGGATTTGTTCTTTCGCTTCCACAAATGCTTTGGTAATTTTTACAAAATTTTCTCCTGGGGTAAATAAACCATCAAGTTTCCATGTACGGAACTGATGTTGATACAATAACCCTAATTCTTTTGTCAGGTTGATGTCATTGCTGGCAAAAATATGGGTCCCATGAGTGTCTTCATAGATGGAATAATGTGTGTCGTCTTTCTTAGGTTCTGAAATAAACAATCCCCGATCACGATCTACTCGCTCTTCTTGTTTGGTAAAATGATAATAATTTTGCAATAAAGGACGTTTTGATTGATGAATGCAAGTAGCACCATACACTAGAATTTCTACCGGAACATTTAGTTTTTCTTCCATGGCTTTCATTTCTTCAAAAGGAACTTCTCTAGCTAAAACAGCTCCAACAGCTCCTCTTTTCGCCCAAAAATTGATTTGTCTAGCACTAGTAACTAACGTTTCTGCATCAAAAATGTAGGGAATACGCCATTCTGGATGTTTCTTCATGGTGTATATGATACCTGTATCACCTACTGTCAGTTGATCTACCTCAATTTCTTTCAGGAATTGTAGATATTCAGGTACTTTTTTCATTTTTTCAGGATGAATAATCCCATTCATCGCAATATTTACTTTTTTACCATATGTGTGCGCCAATTCAACTAATTGACGTTGTTCTTCTCTTGTAAACGACGCAGGTAATCGCAAACCAAATAGTTCCTCGCCAAAATACAAAGTATCTGTTCCTGCTTCAAGTAATTCTTTTGCTTGTTCAAAAGTTTCTACCGTAGTTATGATTTCGATCATCATTTCCTCCTCCTACAACTCCATAATAGTAGCATAGCTTAAAAAAGTTGCCAACACTTCTTACATTTATTGGTGGATTTTTGAATTTAAATTCACAAGAAAAAAAGTAAAAAAAATAAAAAAGTGAGAGCCTTTTGCCCATAACCTTCAATCGTTATGTGGAACAAAATTCTCTCACTTCTTTTTTAACTCTTATGATTCAACTACATACTTTTTTGGAAGACGTACATTCAAAGTGATTTTTCCTTTGGAGGCTCCCACTGTCACTTGATCGCCTAAATGGATTTCTCCACCTAATAATGCTTCACTTAAGCGATCTTCTATTTCTTTTTGCAACGCCCTTCGTATTGGACGAGCGCCATATTCAGGATCAAAACCAGCTTTTCCGATCACATCTATTGCTGCCGGAGTGATCTTCACTTGGATATCCTGTTCTTTCAAACGTTTGACGATTGCTCGACTCATAATTTGAACAATGGAGTGGATTTCATCCTTGCTTAATGAATGGAAGACAACTGTTTCATCTATCCGGTTCAAGAACTCTGGACGGAATGTTTTCTTTAATTCTTCTAAAATACGCTTTTGCATGGCTTTATGATCTTTGGTAATGTCTTGGACATTGAAGCCAACGTTTTTTTCTTCTCGAATTTGGGTTGCACCAATATTGGAAGTCATGATCATGATCGTATTTCTAAAATCAACTTTCCGACCTTTAGAGTCTGTTAAATGGCCATCGTCTAGTACTTGTAATAACAGATTAAATACATCTGGATGGGCTTTTTCTACTTCATCTAATAAGATGACAGAGTAGGGCTTTTGTCGAATTTTTTCTGTTAATTGTCCACCTTCATCATACCCAACATAGCCCGGAGGTGACCCAATCAACCGACTCGTGCTGTATTTTTCCATAAATTCAGACATATCAACCCGAATCAAGGAATTCTCGTCCCCAAACATCACTTCCGATAAAGCTTTGGCAAGTTCCGTTTTACCAACTCCTGTAGGTCCTAAGAACATAAAGGAGCCAATTGGTCGATTTGGATCTTTTAACCCACTACGAGCCCGACGAATTGCTCTTGATACTGCTTTGACTGCTTCATCTTGTCCAACAACACGTTCATGTAAAAGTGCTTCTAATTCCAATAAACGCTGACTTTCTTTCTTTTCCAGTTGTTGTAATGGAACACCTGTCCATTCAGAAACGACTGTGGCTACATCTTCTTCAGTCACACGATCAGCATAACCATTTTCCTGCTTTTCTTCTAGTATCAATAGTTTTACTAATTTTTTGTGTAATGCTTTTTCTTGTCTTCGCAATTGTGCTGCTATTTCAAAGTCTTGTTTTTGGATTGCTCGTTCTTTTTCTTTGACTAATTGTTCGATTTCCAACTTAATTACTGTAGATTCCGAAAGATCATCTGTTTGATCTAAGCGTACCTTAGCAGCTGACTCATCAATCAAATCGATTGCTTTGTCAGGTAATTGACGAGAAGTGATATAGCGTACAGAAAGATGAACCGCAGCTCTTATCGCATCATCAGTGATTTCTACACCATGATGCTCTTCATATCTTGAACGAAGACCACGTAAAATCTCTTCTGCTTCTTCAGGTGTCGGTTCATCTACTTGAATTCGAGCAAAGCGTCGTTCAAGGGCAGAATCTTTTTCAATATACTTTTGATATTCATCTAACGTTGTAGCACCAATTGTCTGTAATTCTCCACGAGCTAAAGCAGGTTTCAAAATATTAGATGCATCAATTGCCCCTTCTGCACCACCGGCACCGATCAAGGTATGCAACTCATCAATAAATAAAATGACTTGACCGTCGTTATAGATTTCGTCAATCACCTTTTTCATACGGTCTTCAAATTCTCCACGGTATTTTGTTCCCGCTACTAAAGACCCCATGTCTAACATCATCAAGCGTTTTTCTTGCATCTCATCAGGAACTTCACCCATCACGATTTTTTGGGCTAAACCTTCAGCAATCGCTGTCTTACCAACACCAGGTTCCCCTACTAATACAGGATTGTTTTTAGTTCGGCGACTAAGTATTTGAATCAAGCGTTTTACTTCTCTTGAACGCCCAACAACTGGGTCAAGTTTTCCGTCTCTCGCTAACTTCGTCAAATCTCTTGCTAAAGAATCTAACGTTGGAGTACCTTTTACCATTTGACGCTTTTCTTGTGGGTTTTTACGACGGATACTATTATTACGACTATCATTTTTTATGCCCATTTTTTGTTTCAAAGATTGTCGGACTTTCGTTAAACTGATTCCCAAATTGATCATCATCCGAGTAGCCATGATACTTTCATCTCTTAGCATACTCAATAAGATATGTTCCGTTCCCACTTTTTGAGCACCCATTTTTCTTACTTCACTATTTGCCAATGCAAAAATTTGTTTCATGCGTGGCGAATAAGGTAAAAAGGTTCCTTGAGGATATGAAGTCATTGTACCGTAGCCAATCAAATGCTCAATCTCTTCGTAGATGTCTGTTTCAGTTAATCCAACTTCACGTAGTACTTTCCCAGCAATTCCATTCGGTTCAATAACCAATGACAACAAAATATGCTCAGAACTAACAGACTGATGCTTAAACTTTTTTGCTTCATCTTGTGCAATTTCTAATACTAATTGTGCTTTTTGCGTAAAAAGTTCTTCCATTCATCTTCACTTCCCATCTTCATAGCTTAATCGTTCAAG
>NZ_JBIOLU010000001.1:2840000-2868934 GCF_051711025.1 Enterococcus sp. DIV1421a
ATCCGAACTGAGAGAAGCTTTAAGAGATTAGCTTAGCCTCGCGACTTTGCGACTCGTTGTACTTCCCATTGTAGCACGTGTGTAGCCCAGGTCATAAGGGGCATGATGATTTGACGTCATCCCCACCTTCCTCCGGTTTGTCACCGGCAGTCTTGCTAGAGTGCCCAACTAAATGATGGCAACTAACAATAAGGGTTGCGCTCGTTGCGGGACTTAACCCAACATCTCACGACACGAGCTGACGACAACCATGCACCACCTGTCACTTTGCCCCCGAAGGGGAAGCTCTATCTCTAGAGTGGTCAAAGGATGTCAAGACCTGGTAAGGTTCTTCGCGTTGCTTCGAATTAAACCACATGCTCCACCGCTTGTGCGGGCCCCCGTCAATTCCTTTGAGTTTCAACCTTGCGGTCGTACTCCCCAGGCGGAGTGCTTAATGCGTTAGCTGCAGCACTGAAGGGCGGAAACCCTCCAACACTTAGCACTCATCGTTTACGGCGTGGACTACCAGGGTATCTAATCCTGTTTGCTCCCCACGCTTTCGAGCCTCAGCGTCAGTTACAGACCAGAGAGCCGCCTTCGCCACTGGTGTTCCTCCATATATCTACGCATTTCACCGCTACACATGGAATTCCACTCTCCTCTTCTGCACTCAAGTCTCCCAGTTTCCAATGACCCTCCCCGGTTGAGCCGGGGGCTTTCACATCAGACTTAAGAAACCGCCTGCGCTCGCTTTACGCCCAATAAATCCGGACAACGCTTGCCACCTACGTATTACCGCGGCTGCTGGCACGTAGTTAGCCGTGGCTTTCTGGTTAGATACCGTCAAGGGATGAACAGTTACTCTCATCCTTGTTCTTCTCTAACAACAGAGTTTTACGATCCGAAAACCTTCTTCACTCACGCGGCGTTGCTCGGTCAGACTTTCGTCCATTGCCGAAGATTCCCTACTGCTGCCTCCCGTAGGAGTTTGGGCCGTGTCTCAGTCCCAATGTGGCCGATCACCCTCTCAGGTCGGCTATGCATCGTCGCCTTGGTGAGCCGTTACCTCACCAACTAGCTAATGCACCGCGGGTCCATCCATCAGCGACACCCGAAAGCGCCTTTCAAATCAAAACCATGCGGTTTCGATTGTTATACGGTATTAGCACCTGTTTCCAAGTGTTATCCCCTTCTGATGGGCAGGTTACCCACGTGTTACTCACCCGTTCGCCACTCCTCTTTTTCCGGTGGAGCAAGCTCCGGTGGAAAAAGAAGCGTTCGACTTGCATGTATTAGGCACGCCGCCAGCGTTCGTCCTGAGCCAGGATCAAACTCTCATAAAAAGTTCGAACAATCTTGCGATTGTTAAGCTCAATTGTTTGCTAGCATATTGCTTGCTTGTTAAAAATGTTTGTTGTCTTGAATCAATCAAGACGCCCTACACATTTGGTTTGTCTTTGCTTTGTTCAGTTTTCAAAGGTCTACTTGATTAAAAGCTAATCATTTGAGATTGCCGTAGCAACTTTTATATCATATCAGAGTGACGTTTATTTGTCAACTCTTTTTTAAAAGTTTTTTGACTTCGTTTTTCAGAAGTGTTTCAGCAACTCATTTATCATAACTCGTCGTTTGTTATTTGTCAACAACTTTTTTGAAGTTTTTTTCGATGAAATCAAGCTTCATAAGCTGTCGTTTTTTTACGACTCAGTTATCTTATCATGGTGTGATCCCTCTGTCAACAGTTTATTTCAACTATTTTCACTAGCGATCTTTGCTCTTTCGAACAAATAATAATATACCAACAGCAAAAATAAAAGTCAATAAGAAAAAAGCTGTTTTATCAACATTTTTAGCGTAATCGATCGTTCTAATCCTATAAGTGAGAAACGTTCGCTTTTAACATGTTTTTCATTAATGATAGCCTTCTCAGCATTGCGATTGTTCAGTTTTCTATTAATGAGCCACTTCACTTAGCTCTTACCTTCTAAAATTTTCCTTAACAAAGTGTTGCTTTTATCTATTTAGACATTTTTTTGCTAGAATGAATAGTAAATAGTATCATTCTAACTCTGGAGGAACAATCTATGAAAATATTAATTGCTGATGATGATAAAGAAATTGTTGAATTACTAAGTATTTATGTTCACAATGAAGGATACGAAGCTGTTAAGGCTTATGATGGGAAAGAAGCATTATCAAAGATTCGAACGATACCTGATATTGAGTTATTGATTTTGGATATTATGATGCCTGAAATGGATGGCATGCAGGTCGTTAAAGAATTACGAAAGGAATCGCAAATACCGATTATCATGTTGACAGCAAAAACAACCGATATGGATAAAATTAAAGGGCTTGTTGCTGGTGCTGATGATTATGTTACAAAACCATTTAATCCTTTAGAAGTTATGGCACGCGTAAAATCTTTGCTTCGTCGAACAAAAATGCAAATCACACCGGATCAACCGGATATATTAGAAGTAAACTCTTTGATTATTAACAAAGATTCCCATGAAGTAAAAACAATTGATGGGAAAGAGATTCAGCTTACAGCATTAGAATTTGGGATTCTATACTTATTAGCAAGTCATCCTAATCGTGTGTTCAGTGCAGATGAAATCTTTGAGCGTGTATGGAAACAAGAAAGTATTGTTTCCGCAAAAACTGTTATGGTCCATGTTAGTCATTTGAGAGATAAGATCGAAGAAGCAACTGGTGGAGAAAAAGTCATTCAAACCGTTTGGGGAGTGGGCTATAAAATTGATGCAAGATAAAAAAAGAGGAACAGAAAAACGGCGACGAATCAATCTAACTTCTAAGGAAATCAGTGAGTTATTAGCAGAAGGTATTATCACCGTGATTCTCCTTCTACTATTAAATGTTGCGATTTTGGTTGTCCTTACTTCAATAATTAGTAGTTCCCCTTCATTGACTAATGCGATTTGGGATTCAAAAAATATTTTTGCTCAACGATTGAATAGTGATTTATTTTGGAACGGCCGAAATTTTCTGATTCCCCTTTTCTTTCTTTTAGATATCGGCGTATTATACTGGCGGTTGATCCGTCGCTACCGACAAATGCAACTACGTCATATTATTAGCGAGCTTCACTATATCGCTAATGGTAATTATGACCATCGAATCCCTTTTGAATTAACAGGTGATCTTAGTCGTGTAGTAACAAGCATTAATGGTTTAGTCGATAGTACAGTAGCTGCGATCGAAGATGAACGGAAAATTGAAAAATCAAAAGATGAATTGATTACTAATGTGAGTCACGATATCCGTACCCCTTTAACCTCTATTATTGGTTACTTAGGATTAATCGAAGATGGCCAGTATCAAACAAAAGAGGATCTTTTGAAGTATACCCATACAGCTTATATCAAAGCAAAACAAATGAAATTACTAGTGGATGATCTTTTTGAGTATACTAAAGTCAGACAACCAGCTGTTCCGGTCAATTTTTCGGCTTTTGATCTGATCCAGCTAATTGAACAACTAGCTGCTGATTTTGAATTAGAAGCATCAAAAAAGCATATCCAAATCCTTGTATCATCACAGGTTCCATCATTAACTATGGATGGAGACACCGAAAAACTAGTTCGTGTCTTTAATAATTTACTGACGAATGCTTTAAAATACGGCAAAGGCGCTACAAAAATTGTCATTGAAGTCGAAAAAGTTGGCTCAGAAGTCGTTGCGACAGTAAAAAACAATGGAGCTATGATTCCTCGAGAATCAATTGATAATCTTTTTGACCGCTTTTACCGAGTAGAAGAGTCTCGTTCACAAGAAACCGGTGGGACAGGTTTAGGTTTAGCCATTGCTCAAAGTATCGTTGCTTTACATGGTGGTTATATTTATGCTAAATCTGATAAACACTGGACTTCATTCATCATGCATCTTCCAATAAAAAGAAATGAAAAATTACCAATCAAAAGTCAGGAACATATTGACGAAAATTAAAATATCCGATATTCTTATTACAATCATTTCTATATATCATATCTATATAGCACAGAACCCAGTACATTTTATTTTTTTCAAGAGAGCTGATGGATGGTGTAAATCAGCAAAAAATAAGTTGGAAGTTCCAGTTCTTTGATGTGTACCTTTCGAAATAAGAAAGGTCGGCAAAACAGCCGTTATCTGTTAACAAGAGCAGCATATTTATATGTTGAACTCGGGTGGTACCGCGAATGTTAGACCGATTCGTCCCAAGATAATTGAGGGATGGATTGGTCTTTTTTTATTATATTTAAGGAGGAATTGCAATGTTAGATGTAAAAATGATGCGTCAAAATTTTGATTATGTTCAAGAAAAATTAATGACTCGTGGGGTCAAAAAAGAAACCTTAGCTGAATTTATGGAATTAGATGAAAGTCGTCGAAAATTACTTGTTAAAACGGAAGAATTAAAAAAATATCGTAATGATGTTTCAGCAGAAATTGCACAATTAAAACGGAACAAAGAAGATGCAACAGCTAAAATCAATGAAATGAAAGAAGTTGGGGGCAACATTAAAGCCCTTGATGAAGAAGTAGCGCAAGTAGATGAAAAGTTACATCAAATTGCGACTACCTTACCAAATTTACCAGATGATTCTGTACCTGTTGGAAAAGACGAAGAGGACAACGTGGAAGTTCGTCGTTGGAACACGCCTCGTAATTTTTCATTTGAACCGAAACCACATTGGGAAATCGCTGAAAACTTAGGTATCTTAGACTTTGAAAGAGGGGCAAAAGTTTCTGGAAGTCGTTTTGTTTACTATAAAGGATTAGGTGCTCGCTTAGAACGTGCCGTTTATAACTTTATGCTAGATCAACACATCTATGAACATGACTATACAGAAATGATTACTCCTTATATCGTAAATAGTCGGGCTATGTTCGGAACTGGGCAATTTCCTAAGTTTAAAGAAGATGTTTTCCAATTAGAAGATACAGATTTGACATTGATCCCAACAGCGGAAGTTCCATTAACAAACTATTACAACGATGAGATCTTAGATGGGCAAGATTTACCGATTTATTTCACTGCTCTTAGTCCCGCATTTCGTTCGGAAGCAGGGAGTGCCGGCCGTGATACTCGAGGATTGATTCGTTTACACCAATTTAATAAAGTAGAAATGGTCAAATTCTCTGATGCAGAACATTCTTATGATGAGCTAGAAAAAATGACAGCCGATGCTGAAGATATTCTACAAAAATTACATTTACCTTACCGTGTAGTAGCATTATCTACTGGAGATATGGGCTTCTCTGCTGCCAAAACATATGACTTAGAAGTATGGATCCCTGCACAAGAAACATATCGTGAAATCAGCTCATGTTCAAACTGTGAAGATTTCCAAGCACGACGCGCAATGATCCGTTACCGTGATGCAGACGGAAAAATCCACTATGCTCATACACTGAATGGTTCAGGACTTGCAGTCGGCCGGACTGTCGCAGCGATCCTTGAAAACTACCAAAATGAAGATGGATCAGTGACTGTTCCAGAAGTATTAGTTCCTTACATGGGAAATTTAAAAGTGATAAAGTAGACCACCTTGTCTTATTTATATAAAGAGGTCATGAAATAAGCGGTCAGCTCCTCGCTTATTGTTGAGGAGTTGCTTCTTGAACGCCGTTTATTCGTTTTTAGAGATACTAGAAGAGCCTGAGACAAGTTTTGTCCCAGGCTCACTAATCTTAATATGTTTATTTTCTTTTTAAAAAGGACTATTGCCCCACTCTCTTCTTGTTCAGAAGTTCTGTAATTTACCGGCTTTTTTATAATTTTCTTATAATTATAGAGGTATTATGCCCACCAAAGCCAAAACCATTTGAAAGAATAATATTTGCTTGATGATGAATTTTATTATTGGGAATATAATTCAAATCACAATCTTCATCGGGTTCTGTCAGGTTAATAGTTGGTGGTAAAATATTATACTCCATCGCTTTCAAGCTAATCACTACTTCAATGCCTCCTGCTGCACCTAATAGATGTCCTGTTGAGGACTTTGTAGAGCTAATCAATAATTGTTCAGCATGCTTTCCAAAAACCTTTTTGATTGCTCGACTTTCACTAATATCTCCAACTTTAGTACCTGTTGCATGCGCATTTATATAATCAATTTCATTTGCACTAATTTTCCCCATTTCAAGTGCTTTTTGGATGGCACGACTGGCTCCTTCTGAATGAGGTGTAGTCATATGATAAGCATCTGAAGTCATCCCGTATCCGATAATTTCACCTAAAATTTTCGCTCCGCGTGATCTTGCATGTTCGAATTCTTCTAAAAAAACGATCCCAGCTCCTTCTGACATGACAAAGCCATCCCTATTTTTGTCAAAAGGTTTCGAAGCTAAATTCGGTTGCTCATTCCTCGTAGATAAAGCTTGCATTTGGTTGTACCCAGCAAAAGCAATAGGTACAATCGAAGCTTCTGCTCCACCTGCAAGTATTGCTTCACTTAGCCCATATTTAATTCTAAGAAATGCTTCTCCTATCGCTTGATTTCCCGAAGCACAAGCTGAAATAGGACACAAAGTCACATCTTTAAATCCAGTCTTAATTGATACGAAACCTCCCGCTATATTGCCTATTGACTTAGGAACTACTAAAGGAGAAACACGATTACTTCCTTTCTTTTCCATAATGTTTTGATTTTCAATTAAAGAGTGAATACCACCTATTCCTGTACCAATCATAACGCCACATTTTTCCAAATCAAAATCCTTATGATCAAAACTCGCTTCAGATAGCGCTTGCATAGAACTGATTACTGAAAAATGAGTGAAACGATCTGTTCTCTTGATCTCTTTTTGATTAAGATACTGGTCAATCGCATAATCAGAAATAACTCCACCAATCCTTGTTTCTAAATTACTAAATTCCTCTGCTTCTATCTTTTTTATCCCAGAAATACCATTACTCACATTTGTCCATAACTCTTCTGCATTTTTTCCAGAAGAAGAGATAGTTCCCCTTCCAGTTATAACTACTCTTTTTATCATCTTATAAACTCCTTACTATCATAAAATAACAAAATATAAATATAACTCAGATATATTCTAACATATTAAAAAATCTTAACTATATAGTAATTTAACTAAAAAAAACAAAAATTTGTTATTAAAACATAATTTTTTTAATAAATTTATCGTAAAAAATGCTTATTAGCTCCTTAACCGCTCAACTTCACAGTGGTTTAAATTTATACAACAGCAGCTTAGTGGTCACTCTTATTTGGATATTGAGCAAAAACAACATAGTCAGACGAAAAAAAGTCATCAATCTTAAAATTTAGAAAAACAAATTTTAAGATTGACGACTTTTTTACTTTAAAAACAATGCTCTAAGTATTCTACTTATTTCGAATATTCACTTGACTCCTAAAGCGGAATATGTTGAGTCTTTTTCCCTTAATTGATTAAGATTCTACTGAATAGTTAGGTGCTTCTTTTGTGATTTGGACATCATGTGGATGGGATTCTTTCAACCCATTGCCACTCATTTGGATGAATTGTGCTTCGTCACGCAATTGTTTCAAGTTGCCTGCCCCAACATAACCCATACCAGATTTTAATCCACCGATCATTTGGAAGATAATATCCGCAACGCTTCCTTTGTAGGCCACACGTCCTTCGATTCCTTCAGGTACTAATTTATTCGCTTCATTGACGCTACCTTGGAAATAACGATCTTTTGAACCTTTTTCCATTGCGCCCAATGAACCCATACCACGATAAGTTTTAAAACGTCGTCCTTGGAAAATCTCAAATTCACCTGGAGATTCATCTGTACCGGCCAACATACTACCTAACATGACGGCATGTCCTCCAGCAGCTAATGCTTTGACGATATCACCTGAATATTTGATTCCGCCATCAGCAATAATTGCTTTGCCATATTGTCGTGCGACAGAAGCAGCATCATAAATCGCTGTTAATTGTGGTACACCTACACCGGCAACCACACGTGTTGTACAAATTGATCCTGGTCCGATACCGACTTTTACGACATCCACACCAGCATCATATAATGCTTTTGTTGCTTCCGCTGTCGCTACGTTACCGGCAATCAAAGTAGCATCTTTAAAGGTAGAACGAATTTCTTGGATTTTACGAATCACTCCAGCACTATGACCATGTGCTGTATCAATAACGATCGCATCTGCTCCTGCTTCCAACAAGGCACCTGCACGCTCAAATGTATCACTTGTAACACCGACAGCAGCAGCTACAAGTAGACGTCCATGTTCATCTTTGGCAGCGTTTGGAAATTCAATCACTTTTTCAATATCTTTGATTGTGATCAATCCACTTAAACAACCATCGTTGTCAACGATAGGTAATTTTTCAATTTTATGTTTTTGCAATATTTTTTCTGCGTCTTTTAGAGAAGTACCGACTGGGGCTGTTACTAAGTTTTCTTTGGTCATCACATCATTGATTTCCATATGATAATCAGTTACAAAGCGCATGTCACGGTTCGTAATAATACCAACAAGTTTTCTGTTTTCTAAAGTCTCAACGATCGGTACACCGCTAATTCGATATTTGCTCATCAATTCTTCTGCATCTGCTACAAGATGTTGCGGTGTTAAGAAAAATGGATCAATGATCACACCACTTTCAGAACGTTTGACTTTGCGCACTTCGTCTGCTTGTTGACTAATTGTCATATTTTTATGAATAACACCTAATCCACCTTGTCTAGCCATCGCAATAGCCATCTTACTATCAGTTACAGTGTCCATACTTGCACTGATGATCGGGATATTCAACTTAATATTTTTTGCTAATTGTACACTCATATCCACTTCGTTTGGTAACACGTGACTTTCTGCTGGTATCAGTAAGACATCATCGAAAGTAAACCCTTTTTTCGTGAACTTTGTTTCCCAGTTGGACATTTTTAGTACCACTCCTCTAGTTTTTAGTTTATCTATTAAAATAATCGATTTTTTCTATTAAGTCAACCGTCTTCCCATAATCCACACTGTTTCTAAGAATATCCTTATTATAAGCGTTTCCATCACAAGTCATATATGGTTAATAACGAGAAACTCTTTTAAGAGAAGCTACTGATTAAATTTACCAAGTTTCTCAAATTTTTGTTCTTTCTGTTTTAACCATTTCTCCATAAAAAATAAGAGACCACTATTCAAAACAAACAACTGTTTCAAATAATGATCCCTCATCATTGATATACATCGAATCGTACTTTAACGAATTATCTTCTAGGTACAGATAAACTTCCAACGATTCCATATTTTTTCTTCATGTAATAACGCAAAGCTAGTGCAGCAGCCCCAATAATGATGATAACTACTGGATCTAACAACGGATTCAGTACTGGAGGAAGAAGTGTGGTAGCGGAAAAGGCAACCACCCAGACCAATGTAGTTCCAGTTAAGATCAACAATGTTTTACCCATACCTGGCTTTTTACTACGATCTGCTCCCGGATACTCATATTGATAAATGTATTTATACATCAGGTAAAATACCCAACCACCAACAGCTGATCCGAAGACCAAAGTTGTGATTCCATAAGCTGGCGTTGTTCCACGTGAAAACAATCCGGTAATAGCAATCATGATACTCAACAAACCTAATAACAGGAATGTATTGTCTAGCCACATCAATAGTGGTTTAGAATTTACCTTTGCTTCAACTGGTTTGTTGATAATTGCTTCAGTTCTTTCAGAGACAGTTCCAAATAATTGTCTGGCTGTTTTTCCACCTTTTTGTTCAGACACTAAGGTTGGAAGGATGTCATGAAGTGCTTTTACCTTTTCCTCTTCGGATAGATTAGCTGCTTCTAAAGATTTTTTTAAGTCAAAAATATATTGTTGGTTTCTTTTAGTTAATTTTTCTTCTAATTGATTGTTTTCTTTTACAATTTCACGTAATTGTTCTGATTCCATGATCTAAATAGTCCTCCTTAGCCGCTACTTTAACGGTTGTCACAAAAGACATTCTAACATACTATACGTATCGTTTGATAGCCCTTTTATACATTAAAACGGAATAACATAACGTCGCCATCTTGGACTACATAGTCTTTACCTTCTAGACGAACACGGCCAGCTTCTTTGGCAGCATGCATATTTCCATAATGATCTAGATCTTCAAAAGAAACAGTTTCCGCACGGATAAATCCACGCTCAAAGTCTGAATGGATAATCCCAGCTGCTTGAGGTGCTTTGATGCCTTTTTTAAATGTCCAAGCCCGAACTTCTTGTTCTCCTGCTGTAAAGTACGTAGCTAATCCTAGCAAATCATAAGCTGCACGAATTAATTGATCTAATCCAGACTCTTCAATTCCTAAAGCTTCTAAGAATTCTGCTTTATCTTCTTCGTCTAGTTCAGCAATTTCTTCCTCTGCACGTGCGCTGACTACGATAACTTCTGCATTTTCTTCGGCAGCAAAATTACGTACAGCTTGAACGTAGTGATTCGTATCGCTATCTGCTACTTCATCTTCTGCAACGTTTGCTACATATAAGATTGGTTTGGTAGTCAATAAAAACAATGATTTAACGATTTTTTGTTCTTCGTCCGTAAATTCGATAGAGCGAGCTGAACGTCCTTCTTCCAGGACTGGCTTGATTTTATCTAAAACAGCTAATTCAGCAACTGCATCTTTGTCTTTCGTTTTTGCGATTTTTGCTACTCGAGTATAGCGTTTAGTGATCGATTCCAGATCTGCCAATACTAATTCTAGATTGATCGTATCAATATCCGCTAATGGGTCAACTCGTCCTTCCACATGTGTGATGTTGTCATCATCGAAACAACGGACCACATGACAAATCGCATCAACTTGGCGGATATGACTTAGAAATTGATTTCCCAAGCCTTCCCCTTTACTTGCACCTTTAACGATTCCTGCAATATCCGTAAATTCAAATGTTGTTGGCACGGTTTTTTTAGGATGAACAAGTTCAGTTAAGCGTTGTAAACGCCAATCGGGAACTTCTACCATTCCTACATTCGGATCAATGGTTGCAAAAGGATAGTTCGCTGCTTCTGCTCCAGCTTTGGTGATTGCGTTAAATAAAGTTGATTTACCGACATTGGGTAATCCAACAATTCCAGCAGTTAATGCCATAGATTTATTCACTCTTTCTCTGCATTTTTTTCAAGTACTTTTTTTAATTTTTTCTCAAATTCTCGACGAGTCATCATAACGATGTGCCCGCAATTGACGCATTTGATTTTGATGTCCGCTCCCATGCGGATGATTTCCCAACGGTTGGTCTGACAAGCATGAGGTTTTTTCATTTCAACAATATCATGTAAGTCGTACATAAAAGTCCCCTCCTTTAGTCATTTCTCTTAAGAACGGTTCCCACGTCTTTTTTGATATTCATATAGTGATCGTAAAAATTAAGGTTGATTGGTCTGAATTGAACGCTTCTTTCCTATTACTTATTCTTCATCGAATTGAATATTAAGGATATCAAGGATTCTTGTCAAATCATTTTGCGAAAGGTACTCAATTTCAATCTTTCCTTTACCGTCTTTTTCTTGGATAGCAACACTTGTACCAAACTTATCCATCAAGCGGTCTTCACTTTCACGTATATAATAAGGCTTTTCTTTTGCTAGTCGAGGGATTTTCTTTTTTTCTTTCCCATCGTTTTGATTTAATTGCGAAACAATTTGTTCCAACTGACGAACCGTTAGATTTTCCATAACTGCTCGATTCGCTAATTTTAGAATCAAACTTTTGTTTTTTAGACCTAATAAGGTACGAGCTTGTCCCATCGATAATCGTTGATCTTGGACCATTTCCTTCACTAAATCAGGTAACGTTAACAGACGGAGATAGTTTGCGATATATGGACGACTTTTACCTAAGCGTTTCGCCACTTCTGCTTGCGTAAGTTTAAGATTTTTCATCAGCATATCATAGGCTTCAGCTTCTTCTAATGGGTTCAAGTCTTCACGTTGCAAGTTTTCCAAAACAGCGACTTGCATCATTGCTTCTTCATCAAAGTCACGAACAATTGCGGGGATGGTCGCTTTTTCTGCTAACTTAGAAGCTCGGAAACGACGTTCACCAGCAATGATTTCATATCCTTTTACTGCCGAACGACGGACGATAATCGGTTGAAACACGCCTGATTGCTCAATGGAGTTTGCCAATTCTTGAAGCGAGACTTCTTCAAATGTTTTACGTGGTTGATAAGGGTTAGGGCGTAATTCGTTTAGTGGTAATTGTACAACTGTTTCATCTTCAACATCCACAGTTTCTAAATTCTCTAAATCTTGAAATAACGCATCGATCCCTCGTCCTAATCCTTTACTTTTCTTCACGGTTAACCACTTCCTTTGCCAATGCTTGGTAAACTTCAGCTCCTCTAGAACGTGGATCATAATCAATGATCGGCATTCCATGACTCGGTGCTTCTGAAAGACGAATATTTCTTGGAATAATCGTTTCATAGACCTTCTCACGGAAATACTTTCGGACTTCTTCCACGACTTCATTTCCTAAGTTCGTACGTGCATCATACATTGTAAGTAAGACGCCTTCAATCTCCAATTCTGGATTGAAATGCTTTTGAACTAAACGAACTGTATTGAGTAATTGACTCAATCCTTCTAATGCATAATATTCACATTGCACTGGGATCAGAATAGAATCGCTAGCTGTAAATGAATTAATAGTCAAATGACCTAATGAAGGTGGGCAATCAATCAGAATATAATCATATTGATCGTTCACTTCGGCTAAAGAACCTTTCAAGCGAGACTCTCTGGCCATCATTGAAGTTAATTCGATTTCTGCTCCTGCTAATTGAAGAGTGGCAGGCACAATACTCAAATTTTCATGTTCGGTAACAAGAGTTGCTTCGGCAATCGGTAGCTCATTGACTAAGACATCATAAATATCTTGAGTAACATCTGGTTTTCGAATACCGACACCACTTGTGGCATTGCCTTGTGCATCCATATCCACTAACAAGACTCTTTTACCAAGACTAGCTAAGCAAGCACCTAAGTTAACAGTGGTCGTCGTTTTACCTACGCCACCTTTTTGGTTTGCAACAGATATTATTTGTGCCATCTCTTCTCCTCCTACTTGATTGGTTGCTTATTTGGCATACCAGGTTTTCTTGGGTATTTTTTCGGGGTGACTTTCTTCTTTTGGATTACCAAAATATGTCGCTTGTCAGATATTTTCGGTAATTCTATCGCATCTTCTTTGATAAACTTTCCCCCTAAGATTGCGATCGCATGCTTGGCTTCTATTAGTTCTTCTTCGCTTTTTGCAGCTTTCAGCGCATAAAAGTATCCTTCTTGTTTCACTAGAGGCAAACATAGTTCTGCTAAAACATTCAATCTTGCTACAGCGCGAGCAGTCACTAAGTCAAATGAAGCTCGGAATTGAGGATTTTGACCAAATGTCTCGGCACGATCGTGATGAAGTGCCGCTGTGATACCAAGTTCTTTTGTTAATTCCGTTAAGAAGTTGATTCGTTTATTCAGTGAATCAACGATCGTGATCTGTAAGTTAGGAAACGCAATTTTCAGTGGGATACTCGGAAAACCTGCGCCTGAACCTACGTCGCAAAGTGAAAGAGGCTGAGAAAAGTCCACCTCAAAAGCTAACGTTAATGAATCATAGAAATGCTTCAAATAAACGTCATTTTTTTCCGTGATGGCTGTTAAATTCATTTTTTCGTTCCACTCAACTAACCACTGATAGTAACGTTCAAATTGACTCATTTGTTGATCAGATAAATGGATGTCTTTATCTGCCAATGCTTGACGAAATTCTTCTGGTGTCATAATTAATCCTTTCATTGTGAAACAGCAATTGTTTCACGAAATCTCTTTTTACTTTAACGCAAAATGAATCGAGTTGCAATCTTTCTACCGGTAAATTTATAGGAGGTTTTAAAAAATTAAAAAGGAAGCACTAGGAAGTACACATCCTTCTATATGTAAGTAATTAAAAAAAATAAATGCCTTAACTAGGTTATCTCTAATTTTTAACGCTAGTTGATTTTTTATTCAAATTTAAACAAAAAATGAACACATATCAAATGTATGGGTTAAAAAAATCAGCTCGTCTTTGATCCTCACTTCAAAAACGAACTGGCTTTTTTTTGTATATACTTTTATTTATTATTTTGTCTCTAATTTTCTCCGCACAACATTGAGATAGTGCTGTAACCCAACAGTCATGACCCATGCAGCACCTAAACCAATAAAACTTCCGATCACGATTCCCAAAAAGCGATATTCGATCAAGGATATCAAGTAGGCCCCACGAATTAGTGTCGATAACATCAGTGCCATCGGATTAAGAAAAATGTTGGCAACCGCATAATTTCTAGCAACCAAAAATTGTGAGATACCGTAAAGAAAAGTGATCAGAAAAATCGTTTGTAACTGAGTAAATGGTACAAAGGATAAAACAGCCGACACACATAAGCCCCCCATGGAACCAATCAAATATTGTACTTGCCGATGTTTCATTGCATCCAAATTCTCAGCTAAAAGAATAGAAGCACAAGAAAGAGTTAACCAGTAAGGATTGTGCAACTGCAATCCGTGACTAATATAGACGGAAAGAAATAAAGCAACACTGTAGAAAACAGAATCAATAATCACTAACGGTTCTTCTTGGAATCTCTCTTTTAAAGAGATTTGTTCAATGACTTGTTCTGGACGTGAATCAAGTAACTTGGTGATAACTGCAGCGATCAATGAAAACATGACCCCCATGAAAAAATAAAGAGAAACCATTGGCAAATGATCAATCGGTAACTGCATACTTGTTCCCATCGCCGAAAGCATCGCAAAAAATAAGCCACCTGGTTTTGAAATATGGAACAACCGCAAAATAAACCGGCTGGCAAAAGCCACTACAGCTACAGCAAAAGGTTCCAACCATAAAACATAGGTTGATAACATTCCTAATACAAAGGCAAATAAAAGTCCACAGCCAATGAAAAACATGCGCTTAATTAAATGTTTCATGGGTATATTTTGATAATAGAAAAAAGTAAAGATCCCTAATGAAGAAAAACTTGAAATCAAGAAATTCTGGTTTATGTATCCTAACCATAGTACGATAAAAATCAATAGCATAAGGTTCATGATACGAAATGGGTTATCTTGAATCTTATTAAAACGAAAATAAGTTTTGAACAACCAATCGCTCCTTTCTTCTATCTTTATTTAAATGCTGAAGCTACAATGTTTCGCTCTCGTTTCTATCAACATCATTTAGTATAACAACAATTTCTTTATTTTTCATAAAAAATTAAGTGGGGGTTGAGACAAAAGTGTTTAACATCGAGAAATAAGAAAGAATTTTCAGAAATTGACAGAAAACACAAACACTAGTTTTTGCTGTTGATTGTTACCTACTTGATACTTCTCAAATTTTTGGCTCAGTCTATAAATAGGAGGAGACTCGAGACTTACGAGGTAATTTCCCATCAATTCTAGCTCAACCTACCCGAATTGTGCCCTGAAAAAAGGAGATTTACGCCATCAAAAAATGGACAAAAAGCAAAATACCTCCTGTCCATTGATGGTGCTAAGATTTCTCTTTACTAGTATCGTTGCTAAAAAGACGAAAAAAAACTATCTTCTAGAGATTCTAACAGGAGTATCTAGCTCTGAGAAATAAGCCGGAGAATCCAAAAATAGTTCCTCCTATTTTTTGAAATCTTCGGCTAATTTTCCAATGGAGCTACTTATGGAAAACCGTAAATCAGAGGTTTTCCACTTTCGCAATCTTCCCTTGTTCGATGTAGACCCAAATTGATCTATCAATAATTATCAAACTGAGTCATATAGAGACAAAAATTTCAAAAATGACCTGTTAAATGGTCATCGAATATCATTTAAAATCAATACGACGGAGTCAGACACGGAGTCAAAACAAGCCCGCTGAGAATTTAAAAACATACAGTACCACTACATGGCTGTATGTTTTTTTATTTCAGATTATCTGAAATGATTACATGTACTTTTTTTTTCCATTTTTTTCTACTAGTTAGTAGCAAATACTCTCCTATTTTCTCAATAAACTATTTTTGACTATATGGTATCTGAAACAGCTAAAACCTTGTCATTACAGCAAAAAAACACTTTATCTCCGTTTCATTTCAGATACATTTCACTTAAGCGGATTCTATAAACCGAAAAAAAGAACCTCCAGATAGCTTTTACTACCTGAAGGTATTTCCTAAGACACGGTCAGTTATTAACGGGGTAGGGTAATTAACTCTAATACAAGACATGCTTAGTAATCAATCACCTGTTCAAATACTTCATCATAACTAGTTAAGATGTTTCTATAAACTAAGACGTTCTTTAAATATCTTTTCTACTTTTTTATCTTCAAAATATACTCTACAACCATCGATTCCTCTTGAAAGAAGAACGTAATATATATTCAAAATATACTCAGTTAATTCGGACAAAGAAAATTCTTTTTTTAGAGGTGTTCCTCCAATGTCCTTATAATTTTCAGGAACCGCAACTATTTTTCCGTTTTTAACCGTAATGTCATTACCTATTATTACTCCAGAGTAATTAAGGTCATAACCTTGAATTGCATGTATAGATCCAATTTCTCTCTCAGAATTAGGTTTTTTAACCCAATCTTCATAAGTAGAGTTCCATCTTCTCTTAATACCATCAATCTCCCAATCATAAGGTAGTTCTTCTAACGTCTTTCCTTTGTTGGCTTTTTTGCTTATACTGGATATCCATTCTTTACAGTATCCTGCTATTACCCTATTAGTTGTTTCAGGATATGCATGAGAATGATCATCTACATAGTCAATCACTTCCTTGAAACTGTTCACAATTCCAAAGTAATCATTCTTAAATACCTCTTGGTTAAAATCTCTTTCTTCGCTTAACTGAAGACCATACAAAATTCCTTTTAGATAGTCCTCTCCAGAAAAGCAACCGTTCCCCCCAATCCTAAACTGTTGTGACATGGAGAGTTTCTGATAATTACTGGTTAATCTCCGAACCTCTGAAGGGCTAATGTTTTGTGGTTTAATCCCTTGATAAGGATCATATAATAAAACTAAACCTTCAGTAATTTCCTCAAGAAGCGTAATCTCTTCATCATCCTTGTTAAGATGCCTTCTCGCATTGGGATGACCTTTTTTATAAAATTTTTTTAACTTATGTGCTTCATCAACTATGATAATATCGAAATTTTCATGCTTTTTCTTAGCATCTGTTATCAATTGTGAACCAGTTTTTACAGTCAATCTACTATTCAAATTGATTGATTTGAAGATTAAATTAAATTGTCTGATTAAATTGCCTGTAGTGACTACACCTATTTTCAAATCAGGATACTTATCTGCTAAAGAAAAAGCTAGATTTGTAAATAAAACGGACTTACCCGAACCTGCAGGAGCTTCGACTAAAAATTTTGTAAATAAATTTTTTTCTACATCTCCAATAATCTCTTTTTGTTTAAGAGATAACTGTTTGAAAGGAGAATATTTAAATAACAGGCTCTCTCTTAGTTCATTAAGATTTCGATTATTAACTAATCCTAAATCAGATAACTCATGTGTCCACAATTCATAAAATACACTGGTCAAAATTTCTTCCTTATTCTCATAAGTTATTTTTGTTTGTCCATTATTTCCATTCGCAAAAACAAACTTAGTTTTATCTGCTTCTGCAATCATGTAATTAAGTAATAGAGATTCTAAATCTAAGATAGCTGATTTGTGAAATAATTTTGAATAGATCACTAAGCAATCAGTAAATAGTCGATAATTGATTTTGGGATTTTTTTCAGCTAAATGTTCTTTATGTCTATTTTTGAAGCTACTAGTTTCACCAATGTATATTATTTTATTTCTTAAATTGAAATATATATACGTAACTGGATTATTAATTAAAATATCATTTTCTATTTTTGTTAAATCATTTAATATTGTTCCTTCACATAATTTCAACTTCACTGTTCTATAATACGACATATCCATCTCCGCCAACTTCATGTTATAAATTTCTTTTTTGTTCAATAAATTTGAACTTAGTATAACACAAAACTTTTAATTGGCTTATATTTTTTGAAGAGAACTCTCACCTGAACATGTCGTCCTAACCAATTTAAGATAAAAGAATGATAACTTTAAAAAATAGCAAATATAAAATATTGATAAAAATTAACTTACCAATACTTTTATATTTGCTATTTTACTCACAGACAACTAATTTATTTAGTTGTTATTTTATTTAAAATAATTACCTAAGAATCTGTAATTTTCATCTATAGATATTTTTTCTTCGATGGCTGTTTCCATGAATTTTTATCATATGATTCTCCTTTTCTTAATATTGACTTTAGACATGTATTAGGAAAAATACAACCTTATTTGTAACTATACATATCGAAACACTTATGATTTGGAAATGTTACTTTTAAATGTTTTTCTGACTTTTATCATCTCATATACATATAAATATTTCCATTAGGTATTACAATAAAAAACAAACTAAACAGTAATTTAAAATTTATTTTTAGATAATGTACGTATCTTAATTATCACTATCTGAAATAACAGAAACGTGTTTATATCAATGCTTATACAAGTATATCTTGTTTCATTTCAGATACGATTTATATAAGCGGATACCATAAACCGAAAAAAAGAACCTCCAGATAGCTTTTACTACCTGAAGGTATTTCCTAAGACACGGTCAGTTATTAACGGGGTAGGACAATTAACTCTAATACAAGACATGCTTAATAATCCAATCACCTGTTCCAATATTTAAGTATAATTAGTTACCATTCTCCATAGTTTCTAATTGCTTAATAATATCATTGGAAATTTGTTGCCATTGCTCATTTGAAATGTTCTGAGCACTGGCATTTTTTAAAGCAGTTTGAGCCAGTCTTGCAATTTCTGGACTATTCCATGATCTTTGAGCAAAAAAAGCCACTAAATCATTTCTTGTGGAATTTTGGAGTGAACTTTTCAGTGATAGAATCTCAAGTGCTTTGGTAGGCTTCCAACTTCCACTGTACAAAATATTACCGTTTAAATCTGTAATCTGCGCTGTACCATCATTATTATCAAATAAAGTAGCATTATAGGTGCCATTACTATCTGATATTGTTACAGAACTCCTAGTAAAGTGTTCCGACATATGAGCGGGTTCTCCAGTTTCTTTAATAGTGCCATTAAAATCATCAAAAAGATAAAGATGGTTATGCAACTCTATGCTATCATTTGAATTCTTTGCTGACGCTGTACTACTTTCTGGAATACGTTTGACAGAATCATTATTCACCAAAGCATTAGAATCGCTTGTAGAACTTACCTCAGATTCCTGTATCTCCATGTCATCTAACTTTCTTTTGTACTGATCATTGGCTATTGTAAGGTTCTCCCGTTGATCATCAAGCTTCTGTATTTCTATACTGGTATAAATCAATGCTCCAGTCAACGCTACGTTAGCCAACAAACTAACTGTAAGTAGTACCTTTTTCATTCTTTTTTCTCTACTTTCTTTAATGTTATACAAGAGGAAAAACTGACGTAATCTCCTAAAATATTCTTTATTACTGTTTTAAATAAAAAGATTATATAGCGACTATTATAGCATTTACTCCCAGTTTATATGTATTTCATTTAAGGAGATTCCAAAAATACTAGTTAGCTTGTACTTTCTAAGAATTCCATATAAAATTCAGACGATTAAAATGTGGGAGTAGTTTGACATTCCCATATCAGTATACAGTATTTCAACATATACATGAGCTTTATTTAGATAATATTCAAAATACAATAGTACAACAAATGACAAATCACTTCACAGGTATTCAACTACGGTATATTGATTGGCGTGATCAAGACCAATCCCATGGAACGTACCATTACACCTAAGTCTAGCCACAGTTCTACTGAAATCGAAGCGGAGTTTTACACGAAAGAAGAGCTTCGACAATTCTTTGATTGCTTGCAAGAGCTGAAAGATGATCGTGCTCTAGCATTTTTTAGACTAGCTGCTTATACAGGAGCTAGGAAGGGGGAAATACTGGGGCTGACGTGGAAAGACATTGACTTTGATAAAAAGACTGTGCAGTTCAATAAAACGCTAGTAGAGCTATCTGATGGCTTTCTATGTATAAATCCTACAAAGACAGAGTCATCCAAGAGAACCATCACAATAGACAACGGGACTTTGACCATACTTAAGAAGTGGAAACGTACCGTCATAAAAAAGAATCTTTCAAGAGGTATCAGAATCGATAATATGGATGATGTACCTGTTATCAGCACTATTAAAGCAAATAAAAAAGGGACTTCCTGTATAAGGGCTACCCTAATCATGTAATGAGTAAAGTAGCTAGGAAGTTCCCTGATATGAAAATAATCAAAGTCCATGGCTTTAGAAAGACCCATGCCACATTGCTTTTTGAAGCAGGGGCTCAAGTAAAGGACGTGCAAGATAGATTAGGGCATTCTTCATCTAAGACAACCATGGACATCTATATCCAAGTATCGAAAAATCGACAAGAAGAAACAGTTGAATTGTTCGACTCCTACATGAATGCGTGATATACGGAGTCAAAAACGGAGTCAGTCGATACGATAAGGACTTATTTATTCTCACGAATCCTTTCGTATCACTGCATTACACTTCGACTTTCGCAATCTTCCCTTGTTCGATGTAGACCATCAAAATACTTAGATCAGCGGGGTTTACACCACTGATACGGCTAGCTTGAGCAATGGTTTCTGGTTGGATTTTTTGTAGTTTTTGTTTTGCTTCTGTAGCCAATCCATTAATTGCTGCGTAGTCGATATTTTCTGGTATTTTTTTGGCTTCCATTCTTTTTAATTTTTCTACTTTTTCAAGTGCTTTTTTAATGTATCCTTCGTACTTGATCTGAATTTCAACTTGTTCAATTTCTTTCGCTGTCAATGCTTCATTTTCCGGAATAAACAACATTAAATCGCTGTAGCTAATTTCAGGTCGCTTCAAAAAGTCACTCGCTAAAACCCCGTCTTTTAATGGCGCAGCATTGATAGTTGCCAAAAATGCTTGGACTTCTTCTGTCGGTTTGATCCGGACAGTCATCAAACGTTTAATTTCTGCTTCAACAGCAGCTTTCTTTTTCAGATAAGCTTGGTATTGGTCTTCTTTGACTAAACCTACTTGGTGTCCCATCTCCGTCAAACGTAGATCTGCATTATCATGGCGTAATAATAAACGATATTCAGCACGTGAAGTGAGCAAGCGATAAGGTTCATTGGTTCCTTTAGTCACTAGGTCATCAATCATAACACCAATATAACCATCACTGCGTTTGATGATCAAAGGCTCTTTTCCTTGGACTTTGAGCGCTGCATTGATTCCAGCAATCAGCCCTTGGCCCGCTGCTTCTTCATAACCACTAGTCCCATTCGTTTGACCTGCAGTATAAAGGTTTTCGATGACTTTCGTTTCGAGCGTTGGACGTAATTGATGGGGTTCGACAACATCATATTCGATCGCATATCCCGTACGCATCATTTCAACTTTTTCCAGTCCTGCGATAGAGTGTAGCATATCCACTTGGACATCTTCTGGTAATGAAGTCGATAATCCTTGAACGTATACTTCTTCCGTATGCAAGCCTTCTGGTTCTAAAAACAATTGATGTCTTGGTTTATCTGCAAAACGTACGATCTTATCTTCAATCGATGGACAATAGCGAGCGCCCACACCTTCAACGATTCCAGTAAACATCGGTGCACGATGCAAGTTATCACGTATGATTTTATGAGTCGTTTCACCGGTATAAGTCAACCAGCAAGATTCTTGTTCTAAGTTGTACGCACTATCTGGCGTGCTAAAACTAAAATGATTTGGTTCTTTATCGCCAGGTTGCTCTTCAGTCACTGAATAATCAATCGTACTTGATTTAACCCGAGGAGGTGTTCCTGTTTTGAAACGATCAATCGCAAAACCTAATTCTTTTAGATTATTAGCTAATCCAACAGAAGGCTGTGAATTATTTGGTCCAGATGAATACTTCAATTCTCCAATGATGATCTCGCCTCGTAAAGCTGTACCAGCAGTAATAACAACAGCTTTTGCTTGGTAGCAAGCACCAGTTGACGTCACCACACCTCGACAAACGCCCTCTTCGACGATTAATTCTTCGACGATTCCTTGACGCAACGTCAAATTAGGTTCTTTTTCTATCGTATGCTTCATTTCTGCGGAATAAGCATGCTTGTCTGCTTGCGCTCTTAAAGCACGCACAGCAGGCCCTTTTCCTGTGTTTAACATTCTCATTTGAATGTACGTTTTATCGATATTTTTACCCATTTCGCCACCAAGAGCATCGATTTCTCTCACTACGACACCTTTTGCTGGTCCTCCGACTGAAGGGTTACATGGCATGAACGCCACCATGTCTAGATTGATAGTTAGTAATAACGTTTTGGAGCCCATTCTGGCTGCAGCCAACGCTGCTTCTGAACCAGCATGTCCTGCCCCTACAACGATGACGTCATAAGTATCTGCTTGATAATGATTCAAGTACATTTCCTCCTTTTATTTTCCTAAACAGAATTGACTGAATAATTGAGTGATTAATTCATCTTGTACACTGTCTCCAACGACTTCCCCTAAGTAGTCCCAACAGCGTGTCATATCGATTTGAACAAGATCTACAGGCATACCTGCTTCAATCCCAGCAACTACTTCTGCTAATGAAATTGATGCTTTTTCAAGTAGAGCAATATGTCTGGTATTTGATACATACGTAGCATCTCTTTCACCGGTTTGCCCACCAAAGAATAAGTCAGCGATGGCTGTTTCTAATTGATCTAAACCATCATTTTTAGCCACAGAAACGGCAAACACCGGTTCATCTTCTAACCATTGATCAAGTTCTTCTTTTTCTAACTTTTGCGGCAAATCTGTTTTATTTAAAAGTACAATCCGTTTCAAACCCTTAGTAGCTTCTAAAAGCTGCTCGTCTTCTCTGGTCAGTGGCTCACTTTGATTCAAGACCAATAAAATCAAATCCGATTCAGATAATGCTTTTCGACTTCTTTCTACTCCGATCTGTTCCACGAGATCTTCTGTTTCGCGGATTCCTGCTGTATCAATTAATTTCAATGGTACACCACGAACGTTCACGTATTCTTCGATGACATCTCGTGTCGTTCCCGCAATATCTGTTACAATTGCTTTTTCTTCTCGCAATAAGTGATTCAACAAGCTTGATTTTCCGACATTTGGACGACCGATGATAGCTGTACTTAATCCCTCACGCAAGACTTTTCCTTGTTTCGATGTAGCAAGTAAAGCTTGGATCCTTTGTTGGATCATCGTCGCTTTTTCAAGCAATAATCGTGTAGTCAATTCTTCCACATCATCGTATTCAGGATAATCGATATTGACTTCTACTTGTGCTAATGTTTCTAAGATCTCTTGTCTTAATGAACGAATCAACGAAGAAAGATTGCCATCTAATTGATTTAAAGCTAATCCCATTGCTTTGTCCGTTTTCGCCCGAATTAAATCCATCACGGCTTCTGCTTGAGAAAGATCTACACGACCATTTAAGAAAGCTCTTTTTGTAAATTCTCCAGGTTCAGCTAGTCTTGCTCCTTCTCGTAATAGCAGTTGTAAAATTTGATTTACGACTACGATCCCACCATGACAATTGATTTCAACGACATCTTCACGAGTAAATGTTTTAGGTGCTAACATAACAGAAACCATCACTTCATCAATGATCTGTTCATTCTTCGGATCAGTAATATGCCCATAATGAATCGTATGACTAGGTACTTCCAATAAGCTTTTCTTGCCACAACGATAGACTTTATCTGCTAACGCTACCGCTTGGTCTCCACTAAGTCGAACAATACTGATCGCTCCTTCTCCTGGTGGGGTAGAAATTGCAGCAATCGTATCAAATTCTAAAGTAATTTCAGCCATTTTTTCACTCCCTTTTTAATTTTACGCACAAAAAAAGTGCCCACTTCACCCTTTACAATAAATGGTGAACTTCGCACTTTGACTGCTTGTCCATGATTAAATTCTGAACATAGGTTATCATATTTAGTTACAAGACACAAGTATTGAAAATAGAGAACTCTGACAACTTCTGCTTTTTTACAATATCGTAAAAATTTTTTTCATTTATACATTCATTCTGATTTGAGGATATTGTACATTCTTTTTATTTCATCCTTTGTATCGTCGCGATCCTTTTCACGACTATTCAACATAAAAAATAGCCATTCAAAACAAATCGCTATCTCATCTCAGTTCTACAAAAAAACACACGAAGGCTAACCTCCATGTGCTTTTTCTATCAAAGTAAGACTACTTAAGCATCGTATACTCCGATAAGAATGATTTCTAATAAAATATACTTTGTTTAAAAAAGTTTGTCAATGTGATTCCTAAAAAGAACCACGCATATCAACCATTAAATTTTGTTTTTCTCAATATAACTGATCTTCTATGTATGATCGAATGAATTTTCAACTATAGGATAAAACGACATTTATTTTATCCCTATTCAGGAGGGTTTACCTCTATCTTTCCAATCCAGAGTTTAGTCTTTCTGCTTTTTTCTTTTTTGAAACTTTTTTATTTACAGCAGCAACTTTTCTCAGGTATTCTTCACCCGTTTTTCTATTATGTAACTCGTTTTTAACATCTTTCTGATTTATAAGAAACTGGTTTGTAAGCACGTCTCCAACTTTTTCTCCAGCTTCATTTACAACATCTATTAACAATTCTTTTTTTACTATTTTCATGCTTGGCGTCTCTTGCGCCAATTCTTTTTTATTTTTAAGAAAAAACGCGTAATTCTGATCAAGTAAATCACTATAACTCTGGTTCTTGACCTCATCTTTAGCAACTTTTAGCAGCATTTCATCCATACCCTCAATTTGTTTACATTGATCATACTCTTTGTCTTTAATAATTGCCTTAGTTTTATAACCTAGTGTATATTTGAATGCTAATCCTATATTTTTTACGATACATGCCCCTGTCATTTGTGACCTTGCAACATAATTTTCAAACTTACATTCTGATGCATGATGATGAAGCTCTTTTAACGGAAATTCTGTTGTCTTATGAAAAAACAAATTATATTTATCTTGAAAAAAGCTTCCAAAGCTCACACCTTCTTTTCGGGACAAACTTAAAAAATCTCGCCATGTAGGAGCATATCTTCCTATACGAACAGCTTTTGAAATGGCTTCTATGTTTTCTTTTGATTCTTCAAACTCATATACATAGATTGATTTTAATTGTTTGGTATCCAGATCTACCCACAATTTTTCTACTGCTGCGAAACTCTCTACAAATTCTGCTTTATCCTCCTTACTAACGCCTTTCCAAAGGTCTAATTTCTTTTTATCGGAAAAATCATTCCAGTTTTCCCATTGATAAAACGACGCTATTTTATTTAAATGCTCAAGAGAAATTTTTCCATCAACATTTGGCGCTTCATTAGGTACAAGTTGACCTCCTTTATTACAAACGCGCACTTTAATTTTATTGTCTTCTTTTTGAATAAGCAGGCTGACACTATGAACATCGCCTGCTCTTCGGTTATACATGATTGGTATAACTAAAAAACTATCCGGATCATTATTTACCAAGTCTTTCATGCATGGCTTAAAATATTTGTTATCGTAACTACATCCTATACTACCGTTTAAAGAGTTTATTAAGTTCTTTCGTTCTCTACCATTTTCTGTAAACTGTTCAGGATTTTTTTCAACTACCTTTTTATACAAATACATATACTCTATAAGGTTATCATATTTTACTCCAGCCTCATTATCCAGCATATTGGAAGTCCAATTCCATTTTTGATTAAAGACATGCGACATTTCTGCAATATACTTTTGTTCATTTTTTACATATTTTTCACGAGCTTTTTCGATATCTTTTATCATTTTTTTTCTTTTTTTCTCTTCCATTTTTCCCTTCCTTTTCCCCCAGTCGTATTCACAGTAACATAGATTATTTTGGAGAAAGAAACTTTTTTTTAGAAAACAGAGAAAAAAAGATTTCTTGCAAAACACAACAAAAATAAAGTAGCGAAAAAGTAATCAGTTTACTTTTTCGCTACTTCATTGATTTAAACTTCTCTTATTTATCAAGCATTATTTCATTAACAAGCATTTGTTAATGAAGCAAACTCTTTTAGTGTTTATAATCGTTTTTTTACAGGTTCTACTACTAGATAACGATAAGGCTCGTCTCCTTCAGAATGAGTTTTCACATATTCATTCTTGCTTAATGCCGCATGGATTTGTTTTCTCTCAAATGCCGGCATTGGTTCTAAGAAGACTGGTTGACCGGATTTAATTGCTTTTTCGGCAGTACGATCTGCTAAGCGTTGAATGATTTCTTGTCTTTTTTCACGATAATTACCAACGTTTACTACTACAGATAGTTTATTTTTAGCAATACGGTGAATGAAAACTTGGGCTAAATACTGCAACGCATTTAATGTTTTGCCGTGTTTGCCAATTAAAATCCCTTGTTTTTGTGTATCTAATTGAAAAACGACGGTATTTGCTTCGCGGGTCATTTTTACTAAAGCTGGCGCATCTAATTGCTTGGTAATATCCGTGAGATAGACTGCTAATTCCGTTAAAGCTGCTTCATCGCCTAATTCACTGGTTTCTACTTCTTCTGGTTGGTCTTCTGTAAAGACTTCAATGGTTTCAGTTTCTTCTATCGTTTTTTCTAAAGGTTCTTCTAAAACTTCTTCTACCGTTTCTTCAATTGCTTCTGAAACAGTTTCACTAATTGAAGGTTCGATCTTAAGACGAGCATTCTTACGCCCGATCCCCAGAAATCCTTTCTTACCTTCATCTAGTATCTCAATTTCAACTTTCTCTTTATCCAATCCTAAATCGTTTAAACCAAGTTGGATTGCTTCATCAATTGTCGCAGCTTCATAAATCGGCATTAGCATTCCCTCCCTTATTTTTTACGTTTTTTCTTCGGACTCATGGCTTTTTTCAACGCACGTTCTTTTTCACGAATACGTTGAGCTTCTTCTTCTCGCTCTTTTCTAATCTTAAATGGATTATTGATTAGTAATGTTTGAACGACTTGGAAAGCATTAGATATTACCCAATATAATGAAAGACCACTTGCTAAGTTGACCCCCATAACTAAGATCATCACAGGCATCACAAAATTCATGATCTTCATTGATGCATTTGATTCAATTTGACTCATGCTACTTAGATACGTACTTGCAAAAGTAAATACCGCAGCAAGGATCGGTAAAATAAAGGTTGGATCTGCTGTTCCTAGATTTAACCATAAAAAGTTTCCTTGTTTTAATTCAGGCACACGTGAAATCGATTGCCATAACGCCATCAAAATCGGCATCTGTACTAACAACGGTAAACAACCAGCATATGGGTTCACATTATTTTCCGCATATAAACGTTGTTGCGCTTCACGTAACTTACTTTGTGTCTCAGGATCTTTTGAACTATATTCTTGTTGTAGTGCTTTTAATTTTGGTTGAAGTTCTTGGGTTTTTCGCATACTCTTGGTTTGAAAATGCATCAACGGCATCAAGATCACACGAATGATCAAAGTGAATAAAATAATCCCAATCCCTGCATTTCCAAATGACAATGCCTTGATCGCTTCTGCAAAATAATAAACGATGTAGCGATCCCAAATTCCTGTGCTTTGTGCACTTACTTCTCCAGTTCCACAACCGGATAAGACAACGACTAGACTGATAATGCCTGCCATCAAAAGTAAACGTTTGTATTTCTTCACTTACTCTTTTCCTCTCTATCGATTATTTTTGCAAGTTTTAAGACATGGACTAGATTGGAACGAATCTCATCGTAAGTTAGTCCCTTGACACTTGGTCTTGCAATCACGATAAAATCCAATTCCGGATCGATCTGTTCTTTTACAGAATAGACCGCCGCACGAATCTTACGTTTTACCTCATTGCGACATACTGCATTGCCCACTTTTTTACCTACTGAAAGCCCGACACGAAAATGTGGCTGGTCTTTTTTTTCTAAGCGGTAAACGACAAATTTACGATTAGCAAATGACGTTCCTGTATGGAATACGTTTTGAAACTCTCGTTCTTTTTTGACTCGATACGCTTTTCTCATTCGTTTTCTTTCCTTTTCTATCTTTCACTTACGTCCATAATCATAACATATTTCTCTTTATTCTTTCAGCTTTTCCCTAAAAAAGGGCATAAAAAAAACCACTGAAACCCCAGTGGCTTAAGCTGAAAGAACTTTTCTTCCTTTACGGCGACGGCTTGCTAAAACACGACGGCCATTTTTAGTACTCATACGTTTACGGAATCCGTGAACTTTTTGACGTTTACGTTTATTTGGTTGGTATGTTCTTTTCATGTATTCCACCTCCAAAATTTCTTATCTACTGTTAAAACACAGACATACTTTGATAGTATAACGACAATCAAGGTAATTTGTCAATATAAAATGAAAGGAAACTTCTGGATTTATGCATTCTATTTTTCCACAGTTTAGTTTTTTTTCGTGTGATTCGTTTGTGGAAAAAGTTATACACAAGATTTATCCACAATTATTTTTTAGGGTTTTTTACACAGAATAAACACCTGTAAAAAAAGTAATCCACAAACAGTCATTTATCTGTGAATTGAATGCTTAACTCCTTGATAAACAACGATTTTTTATCCACAACCTACCTGGGATTTCTGTCTTTAAAACACACTTATCCACCTGTTGATTAGTGATGTGGATAAGTATTTTTCCTCGTTGTGATTTTTTTTGTTTTTTTCTCTCTTAATTTTGTGGATAATCTCAAATAAAAAATTTTTTCTGCTCTTTCTGTGGAAAACTATATGAAAAAATGATAAATTAGTACTAGTTATTCACTTTTTAATGAAGGAGGAAGCCTTAT
>NZ_JBIOLU010000002.1:0-62253 GCF_051711025.1 Enterococcus sp. DIV1421a
CCAGCCATTGATTATCAAATGAAAAAACATCTTGCCACATGACACTTCCATTTTTAGCGGCGGCGGTAAATTGTTCTTTCATTCTTTTTAAATCTTCTTCATTTAATTGGTGTTTATCTGTGGAAAATAAGCGAGACGTTTTGACAGGATTCGCCATATAATGAATGTACCCTTCTAATGTTTCGTCTTCGTCTCCTTCATACGCCGAACTCGTCCCTTCTCTATTCGTAAAAGCAGAGTAGGCCTCATAAGCTTCATTACGAACAGCTTCTTCTCGATCCATATAATCGATGTAAGACTGAAATGCAGACGAACCTGGTCGAGCAAATTTTCCAGTCATAATAATCCCAGGAGACGACCCCATCAGTCATTCACTCGCTGTTCAAAGTGATGAAAAATCTCTTGATTCCGTTTCATCTCTAAATGATTTTCTGCTTCTCTTAAAATATGATTGGGCTCTTGATCAGACGATTTCATTTTGGGAAAATCTTCGTAATGAAGTCGTGTGTTTTCAATTTCGTAAACCACATTCATTTTGTTTTCTAAATTTCGCAACAAACTTTTTCGCAAGCGACGTTCTTCATCTAATTCTTCTTGTAGTTGTTCGATCATTTTTTCTTGTGCTAAGTAACGATCCGCTAAAATATTTACCACACCAGTTTTCGTTCCACCAAATTTCCCTAACAGCTCATTTAATAAATCTTCTGTACGATGGTTAGGATTAATTGAAAATGTCATTGATGTTTTCCTCCCTTATTGGTTCTTGGACTAAAGGGATTAGTCCTTGTTGAACATTTAACAAATACGCTTGTGTGTTTAAATCTAAGTGGGCGATTACATCATCCATTATCGCCTTCATTCGTAATTCTGTTTCGAGTACTGCTTCAAATTTTCCTGCATCACGAATAAATTCCTTTAACATTTCTGAGCGACTACGATTTGATTTTTTACAAAATGCTTCAAAACGATCCCACTCTTCTTTATTCACATTTTTAATTTTTATATCCATTAATCATCTTCTCCTTTTAAACCTCATAGTCGACAAAAATTGACGAAATTTTTCTCCTTTGTTCGATAAAAAATAATAGATTCCATAAAAAATACAACCCATAAAAATAAAAAGGATCAATAAACACAATACGAATCGAATCAATGATCTCCCTCTCTTTCGTTCTAAAATGTAATTTGTCATTACTAATGCAAGAGCATAAGACAAAAAGGGGGGCCTAAACGTCCCCCAACCCGACAGTGTCGGGCTTTTTGAGGTACCCCCTAAAATAGCCGTTTTCACAATTTTTGTGAGGGTTACACAAATTCTGTTAACCAAAAAACAATTTTTGTGAGCCGTTTAACAGTTTTTGTGAGGGGTACTTTGAAATAAATTGGAAAAAATCACTTCTCTTTTTTGTGATAATCTTGAATCTGTTCATGAAGCTTTTGGATCTTCTCCTGCAATTCCTCATTGTTAGATTTTGCTTCAGTAATTTTTGTCTCATACTCACTAATTTGCGATTGTTTCGTTTGAATTTCTTGATTGGTTTCTTCAACTTCTGTCTTCGTCTCGTATTTCTTTTCGCTTTCTAACTCATTGATTTCCCTCTCAATTCCTTCAATAAATTTTTGACTTTGACGAATCAAATCTTTATTTGTTTGGATCAATTTTTCTGATTCTTTGATTTGTAACTTTAAACATTTTGCCAAATACTTGTCCTCATTTTGTGGTTTTGCCTGTGGATCTTCTGGTACTTTTTTTCGATTCATAAACAAAGCACCTTGTACAGTTTCTTCATCTGGATCGACTTCTTTTCGACCATAGTTTTCAAATAAATCTTGAATACTTTTTGGATCGAAATCAGGATTTGTTGGAGAAACAATACCAATATCAATGACGATTGATTTCCAATTTTCTGGAATCTGAGAGAGCTGAATCAAATAATAGTTCTCTGTTAAACGGATCAAATGATGCGGAATTTCTTGTTCTGTTTTTGATTCAGAAGCAATCATTTCTAACTTTCCACCTTCTGGCATTGTTCCATCTGCTTTCAATAATATCTCGGCATAATGTGTCTTTTCGTTATAGCCTCGTTCTAATTGTGTAAGGGTTAGATCATTCAAAGAAAGGCTATGATTCACACCGATAGGCGTGTCCGCTAAATCTTTTTCTGTCCCTAAAAGAATGGAAGGTACTGAAAAAAATAAGACCATTCCTATCGTAAAAAAAAGAGCCATACGATAAAATTGATCCGCATGCTCGACAAAAAATTGTTTCGTTTTTTTCCATTTTTGTTGAATAAAAGTAACGATAAGGTTCCACCTTCCTCTCAAAAAATAAGCGTCTAAACTAATGCCCACCGGCAAAAATTTCGATTTCTTCTTTTGATAAATCTATATTCAATTGGAAATTTCCTTTTCCTTTGATAGCTAAAATGGCTTGTCCTTGATTGAGATTAGGAATACTTTCTAGTTCGCTTTCACGTAGTGTTTCTTTGAATGAATCTTTTAATTCGTCAATCGAACTTGGGTCTTGTTTCATGATAAAAGTATAGGTCGACAGCTTCAAAAGTTTACGTACTTTCTCCTTAAAGTTGTCGGACGCCCCTTTAGAAAATAAATCTGAAATATCATGCGTAGCTAAGCCTAAACCTCCAAAGGCTTTACGTGCTTCTCGTTCATACCGATCAAGTAAATCAATGGCGTCCATGTTTTCTTGTCGGGTAATATTATGGAATTCATCGATCACTAACAGAGTTCGTATCGCTTCTTCTGGACGTTTCAAATGATTATCTACAAAATATTTTTCTCTCATTCCTCGTGTCATCGCAAGATTCCATACTAAGAAAAGAAGATTATAAAATTGTGCATTGAATACAGCTTTTCCTTTATTTAACAAACTACTCAAATCAAATGAGACGGAGTAATAATCTTCAAAATTTAAAGTCGTATGTTGATTAAAAATTTTTCCATCTGATCGCAACATGGCTTGACTAACTGAATAGATTTTATCTAACCTTTTGGCTTCAAACTCTGAGAGGCAGGAGCGAAATTTCCTTTCCTCTTCAAACAATTCATTGTGAATAAACTGAGAAAAATCTTCCAATAAAGGATATTGAATCGCTTCATATTGCGTGGCATTTTCCAATACCATTTGGTGATCAGAAAACCATTTTTCATAAAACAAATCAATATACATATCCAATGACGTATTTAGCTCCGGATCATTTTCTCCATGAATATTTGCGAAGATAATTTTCAATTTATTCTTACTAACGTTGTAACTTTCTTGTTCATCTACTTCGCCAGTCAACTCATTAATCACTGTCGCAAATATTTGGAAAGGATTGACTGTTCCATCACGACCAGAAGCGTCTAACGACAAACCACCATAAGCTTTCATGAAACGATTATTCTCGGCATTTGCCATAAAATAATACGTATAGTTGCCTAATAAATGATTGTGACTACCGATCTTTTTCAACGTTGAACTTTTACCAGAACCAGGAATACCGATCAACACAAAATTATAAGAAAGGCGCATATAATCCTTATGCCACATATCTAAAATAACCAATCCTCCTGTATTGGTTCGACCAAAGTAAAGGCCTCTTGGATCAATTAATTGGCTGTAATTCAATGGATAACTTGCCCCTAGATCATTCGTCGTCAACTCTTTCCCTTGACGATTTTTCGCTTGCTTTTGTTCTTTATGGGAGCGATAAAGTGCCAATAACTCTGTATCTTCTTCTCCCAAAAAGAAAGAAGCTTTATAACCTCTAATAGAAAGTCGTTGATTGATTTTATCTGCTTGTTGCTGGACGTCTTCTTTCGTTTTTCCTGAAATATAGTAACGTGTCGTCACTTCTTTTACGCTCTCATTCCCTGTGATCATGTCCTCCATCAATTCTTTTAATAATTGATACTCAATCCCCGCTTCTTGTCGAATGTCCTCTGAGAATCCCTTTCTCGCATTATCACGACTCTCTCCAATGGATTTATTCAACTCTTTTTTGATTTTGGATAAACCTAAATGAGAAATATCAACTGTGGTAATCACACCAGGTTGACGAAAAATTTGTTCTCCCCAATAAAAAAATTCTTTCTTTGCGTATTTATATAAATGAGAGACACCGATATAATTCCGTCCTGTTTGACTAAACCAATTTCCCTTAAAAGTAATTCCTGTTTGTGGCATGATCTCACTCATAAACTTCCAATCTTCTTTTGCTTTATTACAATAATCTGGGGCAGATAAAGAATCATCAAATTGCGGAGGGCGATCGCCTAAATTGTATAACTGATAAAGTAAACTTTTCTTTTGCGCCACTGAAATTGGATGAATATGAATATATTTGTTCACGCTGTGTAACACTTCAGAACGAGCATTCTCCAACGCTTCTCTTGTTTCTCCAAAAATTTGGATATACACGATATCTTCTAACAATGATTGTGACCGTTCGAGTTCCCATACTTTGTGTTCTCGCTGTTCTTTCAGATACGCACTCCCCTCTTTTGGAAATCGATCATACAAATAATCAATTTGTTGGGTTGTATCTGCCGCATACCCCATAAAAATTAATTTAATGTCTGACGTAGTACTTCGGAAAAAATCCACATAGCTTTGAATCCCTTGGCGCTGAATTTCTGTTGGTTCTTTACGAATCGAATAGTTTTCTAATAATAAATAATCTGTAAATCCATTTCTTGTGACAATACAATCTTCTTCAATCATAGAAACATGATTCATCAGTTTTAAGACACTGTTTGAGATTTTGTAATTTGGTTTGTGTTTCTTTTTCTTCTTTGTTTCTTTTTTTAAGGAATCATCGATAATCATTTTTCTGCCTCCATTAGTTGTTTATTCTCTTCAAACGCTTCTTGTTGCGAAAGATAGATCGTATCTGGGTGATAAATAGTCAGATCCTTTCTTAAAAGATCCACAAGTGTGGTAATATTCTTTTGACTTGGTTTCATTGGAGACGGCAACATCCAAAAAATAGTTACCAATACAAGAAATAGACGAAACCACAAGCGTAAAGGAGGATAAACTAAAGCTGCAATATAATTCCAACCATAAAGCAATACACCAAAAAATACGGCGGCATCCATTAAAGTGTAAACACCACCGACACGCATTGTATCCGTGATTCGGTTAGGGCGAGTAAACATATTTGTTCCTTCCTTTCATTTATCAGTAAAAGTTGAAGAACCCTATTGAGAAATAGAGTTCTTCATCAAACACCAATATAATTACTTATTTTTCTTTCTTTTCTTCTTTTTTAGATTCTTTAAGTTCGCCTTTTATTCTTCGTTTTTGTTGGCGATATTGCCCATAATCTTTTCCGAGATCATAAGCATCTCGATGTTTACTCATAAAGGACGAAGAATGATAACGTCTAGGATCTTCTTTTCCATAGCCAAATACTTTATTTTTAGTTGCTTGTTTTAATGGATTATTTTTCTTATGTTGAGACAATTCTTGATTTAATCGGTCAGACTTCGCAGAAAATGTTCGGTTTGGCTTTTCTTCAGTTTTAGAAGATTTTGGGTCGTCAGATGATTGATTGAATCCAGTTTCTTTTTCACTAGTAACTGATGAATGAGCTTCTTCCTTTCCAGATGAATCAGAATCGAAATCATCTGAATGAGTCATTTCTTCCGGTTCTTCAGACTCTTGACGTGCCATTTCATTGAATCCTAGTGGAGAATCAGAATTAATATCTGCTTCAGTTGGTTCTAGCGATTCCAAACTATCAAAATCTGAAGATTCAGGGGAAGATTCAGAAGTTTCTTGTGTTTCTTGTGTGTTTTCTCCCACACCTTCTGATTCTGTAGACGATTCTTCATTTTCAGAGGATTCTTGATTTTGTAAATCATTCGAATCTTTTGATTGGTCTTTCTCTCGTGCTTGCTCATTAAAGCCTTTATTAGATTTAGAATCATCTTCTTCCTTATTCTCTGAATCAGAATCACCACCATTCATCATGTCATTAATCCCCTTCAATCCTTTTCCATTGCCATTATTTCCTGCACCAGCAGTAGCTAATGACATTCCTAAACCAAAAGCACCAACATCAGCTAATGCACCACCTGCGGACTTCGCTGCACTCACACCAAAGTCTTTGATCCCTCGTACAAGTTTTGATCCACTGAATGCTGCCATCATTACACCGGCAGTTCCTTTCAAACCTGCATCAATTCCTGTCACACGTTGAAACCCATTTGGCCCATCGATCAATGCCCATGCAGCACCTGCCATCGCAATAATGTAAGTGAAGAAATCAAAATTCATCGACTTAATATAAACTGTCGCAACAATATAGATTTGAAAAAGAATTGGCACGTAGACTAACAAAGCAAAACTACCAACTAACTCAGAAAAAACAGCTTTCACTCGTTGCATACCCATGAAATCTGCTAAACCACCTTTGACTAACAAAACATAATCGCCATACATTTTGACAATGATTATTGCAAATTTGAAGGAAGTAATCGCTAATGCAACAATTGAAACAAGCTCAGTCAAATAAATATTAAAGAAATGGACTTTGTTTCGATAATAATTTGGTGAAAAGAATTTAGACATTAACCAAGCCGCAAAACCACTGGGTTGCTCAATATCTACTAATGAATCCTTTCCCTTAGAATCTGTCTCGATTTCTTTCTTAAAAACCTCTCCATTTTTAACATCTTCAGGTTTTTCAATTTTTTCTTGCATATCAATTTGTTTAGCACGCTTGTAATGATTCAAATTTTCTCCATCTTTTAACTTCCAACCTTCCTCTGCAACAGCTACTAAATCTGTTGTATTTTCTAAAATAATCGACTCACCTGGACTCTGGTCTACCTTATTAATGGCTTTAAATACGCCCTGTGTCATGCTTGAAGCCGTTGACCACAATGCTGGAGCCATCAATGTTAAACACAAAATCAGTAATAAATTTAAAGGTGCTTGTGTCGCTCCGTTTACTTTGTTAAACATTAATAAAATAAAAAAGCCCACTACTGCCATTAACAAAAGAAATCCTTTTAATGGATCAATTTTGTGCATTAGCTCAGTGAAAGCTGGATTATCAAAAATATTTAACAAATTTAAAAGGTTACCCATCACGCCATATAATCCATCTAAGACCCAGGCTCCACCTTCCGCAATCTTCATGCCTATTGGTCGTAAAGCATCCCAAATTGGATTTCCTTGTGTCAGATAACCAGAGTAATCATTTAACAACTTTAACAGTTGTTCATTAGACATCACTGTTGCACCATTTCCAGAGAGAAAATTAGTCACAACATTGGCTAGAATAAACGGCATTTATTTTTCCTCCCCTCCTATTTGAGTAAAACCATTATTTTCGACGCTTTGAATCATACGTTCATAAAGAGGTTCTCTACCAACATTGGCTAACCATTTTTTTATATCTTTAATCGTTCCTTCTTGAAGCAATTGTTCATACTCCTCCTCCATTCGTTGTGGATTTTCTTGTGACTCACAAAAAACTCGTACATCTTTTTTCAATTTCTGTTTAAAGAAATAACTTAATGGACTTGCTAAATCTAATTCTTGTATTCGTTGTTGTTGAACGTCTTCCGTAAAATACACGTCAAAAATTGTATCTAGTTCTTTCAAACGTGAATTTTCAACTTTTGGTTCGACATGTTTTCCTTGCGAAACACGTACAGAACCCTCTTCGACTGACTGATTTTCTGCTTCAATTGCTGAAGCTTTCTCTGCTTCAAAATCTCTCCCTTCAAGAATCGCTTGTCTTCTTTCTTCTTTTTCCTGAATCATTAAAGGATCAACCAAATAAAGTAAACTACTTAATTGAATTTGTGTATGAGGCGCATTGCGATACTCTTCCTCAATTTCATCCCAGGTACTTTCTTCATACGGAAGATATTTCCATGCTTCTAGCATTTTTGTTTCCCCACGATTGTAAATAGGATACATATTTTCAATGACATTCCCTGCTAAATCGTGAGTTTTCATGCTTCGAATCACAACAGTTTGTCCAAAAGGTAAACGAGATAATTCATCTTTAGTTAACATAGGGATACGTTCCATAGAATCAGTGAGTGTTTTCTCACTATCTGCAATCTTTCCTTGACGTGAAAGGGAAAGGTTCGCTCGATTCCCTAAGTCTTCAACAATCATTTCTCTTGTTTTCTTTGATTTGGTTTTAACTACAATGGTATTTCCGCAGTTGGCAATAATCGTATTCGCATCATCACCATACTTATCTAATTGTTCATAGTTTTGTAGAACAATCACATGACTAAGTCCTACTTTTAACCCATCGGTCATTTTCGTTGCTAATTCAGGGATTTTCACCATATTGCCTGCTTCTTCATAAAGAAATACCACTTGTCGTGGCAATTTACGATTCGGCTGTTTTAACCCTGCTTTTGTTAATTCTTTAAAGCTTTGATCGAAATAATTAGCCGCAATCTCGTGATTCGATTTGTCTTGGTCAGAAACAACTACAAAGACAGCCATTGGTTGTTCGCCAAACCCTAAATCCATGTAATTGATTGAATTTTGAGCCATTAACTTGGCATTTCCTGTTCTACGAAATGCTTTTAAATTCGTTAACATATGTGTTACCACATTCCCAATGGTTGATTTTGCAGGTGCAGAAGCTAAAATATCTAAATAAGCCAAATGAGCAGGGTGATCTAAAGGTAATTCTTGGAAATAGAAGTCTAATACTGACTTTCCTTTGTATTTACTGAATAATTGTTTTCTTTTTCTTAAATCATCTGTATAGTTTTGAATGACAGAATGAGATTCAGTAGTAATTTGATCACTGTTCATTTCCGCAATCATATTCACAATTGTATACATATTGGAAAGTTCTTCTCGTTGAATCAATAAAGATTCTTCAATTAATGCCAATGATCCAGCAGTAAATAAAGCAGTCGCCGCATTTTGCCAAAAAGGTTCTTTCGCATTTGGATCATGAAAATAGGTATAACATAAAGTAGCTAATTCTGCTTGAGCTTGATCGAGTCCTCGATCTCTCGCAATTGTTGTGTCTCCAAATAAATATTGTTTATAGTAATGAACAACCAGAGCTAAAGGATTCGTGGTATCTGAAACAGCTGTATCATTTAAATTCAACAATCTAACTTTGTAATTTCTTTTTTCCAATAATTTTTTCCACTTCAAATAAAGTTCTCCAGAAGGATCATGAATATTCATCGAACGTTTTTCCTTCATATTCGTTGTTCGACTGTATCCATCGATCGCTTTTTCAACTCCAAAAACCCCTTTACCGACACGAGTTTCCCCAACGATAGCCACATTCGTTGGCTCACTAGAAATATATTCTCGAACTCGATGACACTCTCGATCTTCATTTGTTCGAGGAGACGTTCCCACGACCATTCCTGATGGGCCATCATAGGCTTCCATATCATCTGTAGGCATGACTGGATACTGATAATCTAATTCACTCTTTCCATCTGCCCAACGAGACGTCGCCGCAGTCATAACATCTTCTAATGGCATAAAGCTTTTACGGACTCTGTATAATTTGTACCCAAATAAAAATGTACAAAATGAGGAAATCAAAAAGAAAAATAACCACCCTGTACTGTTTTTTGGTAACTGAAAGAAAAACTTTAACTGAAACGCATTTTTCCAGTCGCATTCTCCAAAAAGTCCATTTGGAAAGACTTCAGTAAGAATACTTGGTAAAGATACAATGTAGTTGGAAAATAAAAATAGAAAAATGAACAAACTAACAAATAAAGGATACAATACACGTTTCTGTCCAAGATAACGTTCAATATGCTTGTAGGGTGTGCGTGTAGGATCACGCCAAAATCGAGTACCAACTAAATCTCTTCTCCAAAATTTTGAATGTTTCATGTACGTTCTCTTTCATTTTGATAAAATAAATCAAAAGCATACGGTTGAAATGAAACTGTTTCATCCATTTCATTATTATCTATATATTGTTCCATCTGTTCATATTCTGTTGCTAAATACTCTTGTCCCAACTCTTCATGACCTATCAAATCAACCAACTGGTTAATTTCCATTTCTTTACATTTTTCTTGGCGAATCTGTTGGTATTCCTTCAGACTCTCAATGCGAAATTGAATCGCTTCTTCTAAAGTATGCGTCTCATCGTAATTTTTAATCATATAAAGCTCTTTTTTTGTTAGTTCCGTTTCTTCACAATAACGACGATAAATTTCACGTAAATCTATTTTATGAAGTTCTTCCTTTATTTTCTGTTTACTTAAAACCATTTATCCTTTTCCTTTCTTCTGATAACTTAAAAATATCTTTTTCACTTTTTTTAATAATTCATACGAAGTTGGTGCTTCAACGATAACTAGCAACAAACTCATTAGGAGAAGACCTAAATAACGTAAAATGTTTTGTTCTTCAATCATTCCGTTGATACTTAGATAGAAAACTAAAAAACTAAGTGTTAGATTCAATATACATCGATAAAAGGAAGCCAATTTATATGAACCTCTCGAAACAGTCATAGTAAAAGGCGTACGCTCGATATGATAATAAGAAGAAATCCTTTCAACAGGTATATTTCCATGAGGTGTCATAATCAAATCTTCTGTTACTTTTTCAAAACCTATATAAGTCAGATAGTTCAATGAGCTCTGCTTTTTAGGTAAATCATAATTTGTAATAATGGATTGATCATATACTTGATTTAAACAAATTTATAAAAATGTAAAAACAAATAAAATCAAGAAGGAACGAAAGGCAGAAATAGAACAACCTCCTGCAATAAAACCATCAAAATAACCGAATGTGCCTGTCAGTAAATAGAACCCCCACCATTTTAAAAATTGGCGTCGAATAAAAGAAAATAAATGATATTTCCCTCTTAGATAATAAAAAAATACTTTTACTATCAAAAAGATACCGTAATAGATTCCAACAAGCAGAAACAAACTGCCTAAGTCACCAGATCCTAATCCTCTAAAATAAATTTTATAAGATTTCAAACAATCATAACCAGAAAAAATCACTGGTAAAGAAAACCAAATACATGCAAGAATCAAAAATTCTTGCATGTATCGACGAATAACTAACGAATAATAATCGGTTTTACTCATTATACGATTTCTCCATTTCCTATTTGAGTGCCGCTATCCGAAGAAGATCCTTCTGAAAAAATGGAAGTTTGATCACTTGTATCTGTATTCATGGAGGATTCCGATTGATTTTGTTCATTTAACGATGGATTGATCATTTCTGGCGTTTCTGGAGCTGTTTCAGGCGTAGAAGGAGCTTCCACTTCTTCTACAGTAGGCAATGATTGAAAATCACTTAGAACGGAATCTACAGCGCTATTTTGTTTGTTAGCCTCATTGGCTACCGTTTCGACAGCCTGATTGGCTTGTTCCAAAGCAGGTTGATAATCCGTTTGTTGACTCTCTTCTATTTGGCTACCTACCACTTGATTAGTTGTATCTAATGCTTCTGAAGCTTGTGTCGCTTGGTTGATTTCATTCTGTACTGCATTGCTTACTTGTTCATTCGACTGCGCATTAGATACTGTTGTTTGGATCTCATTTTTAGTTGTAGAAACTTGTGTTTGTAACTCTTGATATTGTTGATTCATATCTGGTAACCGATTGGCTGTTTCTTGTGCTTGTTGAACTGATTCACTCATTTGTGTGGTCGTTTGATTGGCTTTGTTCTGTGCTTCTTTGATTTCAGTTACTTTTTGAGTCAATTGTTCATACGTTTCACGATATAAATCATAGTTGATTGGCAATACTTGTCCATCGACTTCAATCAATTTCTTGATTTCTTGTGATAGACGATTGTATTCATTGACTAGATCAGAAACTTTTTGCCATTCATTCGTTGCTTGTTCTGCAGTTTGTGCAGTTTTTTCTTCAATCATTGTTAAGTTTTCTAACTCTTTCTTTACTTGATTCAATGATTGATTCAATTGTTCTGCTTTATTTTTAACAGTGGTTAAAGCAAGCTTATTCGTAGTAATGAGTTGATCTAATGTATGATCTGGTTCATCTGGTGTAACTGGCGGCACTGGTTCTGGATCAGGTGTTGGCTCGGGAGTAGGGTCTACTGGTATATCAGGAATATCTGGTATAACGGGTACATTGGGATCATCTGGTAAAACAGGTATATCTGGAACAACTGGTTTTTCTTCGTCTATTCCTGGATTTTCAGGTTTCTCAGGTAAAACGACTTCTGGTTTTTTATCTGGCAAAATAGGTTTTGACAAATCCGTCAATTCTTCTTTGGACGATTGTTGTTTATCTGTCAGTAAGAATAAAGGTTCTTTCTTATTTTCACTATTTGGTTTAGTTTCTCGTTTTTGTTCCTTGATTTCTTGTACATCTAATGCTTTAGCTAATTCCCCAATGAGATTTGTTCGATCTTTCTTGTCATTATCTGACACTTTAAAACCAAAAATACTTGAATCATCTTCGTTATTTTCTCCTGTTAACACACCTAAAAGCTTATCCATACTACTTTTTCTCTTTGATGTTGATTTTTCTTTACCTTTTGTTTCTTTTTCGATTGCTTTTTCCCATGTTTTTTCACTTTCTTTATCGCTATCCATAGAATGCACTTGCTCTTTTTTGGCTACTTCTTGTTGTGGTGAAGTACTATAACTATAAGTAATAAGACCTCCTACGCCTAGAATAGAGACGGAACATAATCCGATTAACCACCATTTTTTCGGAATTGATTGAAACCCATTCCCTTTATTGTTCGTTGTTTGATTCGTCATTTGAAACTCCTCCTAATTGTTGTAATTTTTCTTCCCAAAGTTTATAGTTTTCTTCTGCTTCCTTACGTTCAGATTCAGAAAGTGTCGTATTCTCTTTGTCTTTTTGATATTTTTCAAGTAGATTCACAATACTTTTAGCCACAGATAGATCTTCAGTTAATTCTTCGTCATGAATTTCTTGATTGATTTGTTCTGCTTTTTTGACTTCTTTCTCATGAATGGCTTGATAAGCTTCTTCTTTTTTTGCAAGCTGAATCTGCTCGTCTAATACCGTACTTTTAATTTCTTGGTTGATTAGTTCTGCTTCTTCGATTTTTCCTTGCTTTAAATAGGCAAAACCAAGCATACCTTGTGTTTCTTCATTCACAGGCAAATCAGTCATTTCTGTGATTTTTTTCCACTGGTGTTCTAAAAAGAGTAAATAAAAGAAAGCAAGAGTTGATTTTCCTTCTTTTGATAGCTTAGATAACTCTTTTTTATTTTTTTCCTGATAAAGTTGCTTTACTAACACTTCTTCTTTTTGTGGGTATTCTTTCAACGCTACAATATATTCTTTCTTATCAACCAATGTTTGATAAGAATCGATTGGATGCGTCTTGATTTTTTGAGTTGAACTCCACAAAATACCAATAAAAAGAAGAAAAAAAATACTTCCTCCTATACCTATTTTTTTCCAATGAATCTTAAAAAAAGATTGCAAAGAATCAAGGTTGAGAGAAAAGTACTTTTTGTTCTTCTTTTCAGAAGACGGTGTGAAAGAAACTGAAGTAGACGAAGGTTGTGTTCCACCAGGAAAAGCTAATTCTTGATCTAACAACTCCAACAATTTCTGTCCTTTACGCTGTTTTAATGTGCCTGCTTGAATCATTTGTTCAATACTATAATGAATGGATTCATGAAATGATAAACCTGAAACACATTGATATTTTCCTTGATACAAGACTTTTTTATCTTGTACCAAGAGATAAGTCACCGAATTTTCTGGACGTAATTCTTCTGAAAGTTGTTCAAATTCCACATACGAATAGCGTTCTTTTCTAATTCGTACGGCATTAGATTCTTCAATCTTAACTTCAATCAACATTCTCACCAACTTTCATTTTCAAACTATTTAATGGACATAATCCAATCCACTAATTGTGCCGCAAATGAAATACCTAGAATAGAAACTCCAGCACGAATAATAATCATCTTTGCTTTTTGACTAACTTCCATAATTGGCATCATGTTAGCTAAAAATCCACCTGCAATAATTGCTGTTCCAATTGCAGCAGTGATATTTCGTACTAATTTTGTGATTGAATCACCAGCATGGTTTACTGAACTTTGTATATCAGCAAATGCTTCCATCGGAAGTACTAGTTGAAAGAGAAAAATAACCGCAAATACACTTAAACTAAATTTTACCCATGAAGAAATTCTATATTTTTTCCTTTGCCCTAAAAGATTCATTTGATTATTTTCCATTGTATTGTCCTTTCTGAATTTGATTGTTATTTGCTTGTTTTTTCAAGCTTTTTAAAATCAGTTCTTGATTTTCGGAAATAATTTTCTGGTGGAACTGATCTAATGCCGTATCATAGTCTTGGCCGTTGGCTTCTAAAACTGCCATTGCGACCTCTTTTGTTTTTCGTTGTTCTACAGATAATGCCATATTCATTTCTCCTTTATTTTTTTATAAAAAAAATAGAAGATACAAAATCTTCTATCTGAAAAACACTTGATTCAATTATTTTTGTAATTCGGGTACTCGTTTTCCTGACAATCGTTGTTCTTTTAGAAAATCACGTACTTTATGGTATTCTATACTCGGAATTTTCTTTATCCACGCATTTTTGTAGCCATACCCATTCCAGATAAAACCTTCTTTTCGTAAAATTTCACGATATTGATAAGCACCAGGAACAGCAATATAATACATTTGAACGAAAATTGGCTCTAAGAAGGAAACGACTTTCAACTCAAAATCTTGGTGAAAACTTTCCAAAATTTGTCGTTCTCTCATGGCTTGTGCTTCGTTTTCAAATTTTCTTACCCACATATGTTGACTAGATAAGTAAGAAAAATCACGTCTTTTTAATAAGGCACGTGCATGATAAGCACCCAAAACAACCACCGTATCTTTTTCTTTTGACTCTGTAAACTCCTTTGCAAAAGAATTGCCATAATACTGACAGAGTTTCTTATAATCAGAAGAGTCCTGACTATCCATTAAAAGATCTTCTTGATTGAGATATCCTTTATTTAACGCTGTACAGACTAAAGGATAGAAACGAGCATAGAACGTTTCTTTATGCGCTGTTTCGCCGAGATCCATAGCTTCTATATGATGAGCCACTTCATGCAAAGCAGTTAAAAAGTTTGCGCCAGGTGCCCGACTCAAATTATATATTTCGATTTTTCGATCATTTTGAATGTATTGTCCATGTTTTGATTTTAGCTCTTTAGGAACGATCCTAATTGTAAAGTCCTGATAGATTTTCTTATCTGGATAGGTCTCTTGAATGACTTGTTTCAATACATGTTCTAATAACAACATGATCACCTCTTTTCATTTAACTCTTCTTACCTATTAATTTTTCACTTTGAAGACAGAAATTCTCACACACTGTCATATATTGTAAAAATTCCTTTGAATCCAATGTCGTCTGAAGGCGAAATAGGATATTTCGTATGAAATACTGATTCAATTTAGAACAAATTATATCCATTTCTTTGATTCGTTCTTCTTTTGTCTGATTTTGAGATTCGCCTGAAGCATCTAACTCTGGAACAAAAAATGCCAACAAATGCGCAATTAGCTCAAAATAATTTGTTTCCTTATCTACCATTAAATCATTATATTTGTTACCGATTATTCGTTGATTTTCCAAATTCCTAATAAAATCTGGCAATTGTTGTACTTCATTAACTATTTCTCGCAATTCTTTTATTAACGGTTTTAATTCATCTGATACATGATTTCCTGTATTTTCGATTGATAAATCAGGAAAAGATAGATTTTCCTCTTGTCTCTCCAAATCAAACATCCTCCTAAAATCCTAAATTAAATAATACCTACTTATTCTTTTGTAGTTTGTTTCATCAGATTTTCCGTAAATGCCTGACGATCAATTCCAAAATTTAAAGCCCCACTTCGAGATTGGATCACTCTCAAAATAGGTACTTCTTGAATGACATTTCTTCGATCATCTAAAATACACAAATTCTTAATATATCGAGCATTTGGTAACTGTTTTTGATAAGTTGGTTGACTCTTAACAGCATTGTCAGGTAAGCAATAACAATATTCAGTTTCAATTATGCCATTCTTTTTCTTTCTCAATTTTCTTGAAACACGAGATTTGATAATGTCTCTACTATAGGCATAAAAATTGTAATCTTTCTCTTCTAATAATAAATCCTTCACAGGATATAAATTTGATTTTTGGTTTTCCAAGATAAAAATTCCTCCTAAAAATTAGATAAATCTGTTTTTATTCTCTTTTAAATTGTTGATCTTCTTGTTTTCCTGGAACTAATAGTGCCATGATTCCTATTCCAAACATAGTACCCACAAACAGACCTGCATAAAATATCATATGAACTCCTTCCTTCTTTCCTTTATAGCAAAATAAAAACAGCCTTATTTCCTAGAATAAGACTGTTTTTGGATCAAGCAAGCGCGATTGAAAAATAAATTATATAAAAAGATAATAATATAAATTTATTTTCTATACTTATTTTTATTAGAATAATTATTATACTTACTATATGATATGAGCAAGCTCTTTTATCAATTAGCCTCTTTCACAATTTTTTTTGATTTAACAACATTTTTACAAACCAAATTCCCAAAATAGCTAAGCTTACACCTAACAAGTTATAAGTAAACCGCATTGCTAATGTTTGAGGAATTCCATACATCTGACTAGCTATCGTCAACGCACCAATACAATTAAAAACCGTTTTATAACGGTAACTTGAACAAAATCCTAAACAAATACCACCCAATAAACTTAGTATCTCAATTGGTAAATACATACTTAATAGAATAAAAGAAAATATACCAATAATTGTGCCTAACAAACGATCGGTTGCACGTGTTTTCAAATCAATTATTGAAAATCCATAGCTCGCAAATAAAGAGGAAAAGGCAAACCCAACCCACATGAATCGTTCAAAAGATATATACTGACTAACAGACAATAATAAGCTAATGAAAAATACATAGGAAAATAACCAAATTTTCAATGAAACACTCTTTTCTTTTAAAGCATTGAACATTGTCTTTTTTTTGTGCTTATTGCGATGATTATGATAAATTATCCACCAAAATATAAGGAAAAAGAGACCAAAGAAAAGAAGACGATCATTCAATAATTTTTTCGTTATTTGTTCTGTTATTGTCGAATAAACAACAAATATATAAGAAAATCCATATAATGACGGATTTCCCATTTTGGGATCACTTAGAGTAGCAATTAGTATTCCTCCTAGTAAAAGGAAGTGCAACAATACTTGCAAAGTAAAATGTGGTAATAAATGGACAAATGGTGCAACAAAAAACGCACCAAAGACAACACTCAAGCCTAAAATTGATTGAGCGTATTTATACCCAAAGTCAACGAATCTTAGACTAAGCATCATACAGAAAAAGACAATAGCATATGACTTATTGGATTCACCAAAAAACTTCGTAGATAAAGCAATCACACAGATAGCAAAACCAACAATTAAAAATGAACGTAAAACTAGGGATAAAAGATATTTTCTACGATCATACTTGGATTTTGTACTTTTTATTTTTTGCTTAAGTATTAAAGGATCTAATTGTAGTAATTGATAAAAAGTCATTCTCTCTACCTCCTTACTAATACTGCTAATTACTTAACTAAATCTAGCAGTTATAAATACTTGAAGTAAGAGTTTTTTGGAAAATAGAGAATACTTATATAATTAATTTTTCACTTACGTAAATCTCTCATATCGACCAAACTAAACTACTATACGTCATACTTCTTTTGCTAATTTTTAATTGTTCAACATAACTTTTTATAATTTTTGTACTCAACTTATTCAGAAAATCAATATTAGAATATTTCTTAGAATAAGATTGTTTCTGGATCAATCAATTGTGATTGGTTTAAGCTGTGATCTAAGCATAATTCAAAATGTAAGTGACTACCTGTACTGTTTCCTGTCGAGCCAACATAACCAATAATTTGTCCTTGCTTTACTTTGTCACCAACTTTGACTTGATATTCTTGTTGATGCGCATATAAAGCCGTTGTACCGTCTTCATGCTCGATAGCTACATAATTCCCCCAAGAAGGGTGAAACTCGGCTTTAACGACTGTTCCTGCTTTGCTAGCATAGATTGGCTCGCCTTGTGCTGCTGCCAAATCTAATCCTCTATGAAATTCTCCCCCACGAGTGCCAAATGGACTAGAAATCGTATAGTTTTTCACTGGTACGATATAGCCTTCTTTACTTAACTGCGGCCCTGCTACTTCTTTATCATATGTGGTTAAATCATAGGTCTCGATTAGACCATTTAATTTTTTATCGTAGCTAGTATCTGTCGCATAACGTCCTGTTAGAAATTTTGTAGCTTCTTGATAAGTTTTTGCATTTGACTTCCAAACTCCATCGTAGAAATGGCTATTTCCTGTTAAGCCTTCTTTTAAGAGTTGAGCATAGTCATTTAAGCTATCCTCGTAGTTCTCGTACTGTCTAAAAGTAGCTTGGGTAGTATAAAGTGTTCCATTACCTAAATCTTCTTGTGTCGCAAAAGAGACACCTTTTCCATTATATGTCCCTTTGATTCCAAATAAATTATAATTTGGTGCTTGCGCCAGCTGGCTTTGACCACTCGCTGATTCCAAAATGGCTTGGGCAATCATGACGGAAGCATACAAATCATTTTCTTGTCCAATCTTACGAGCAGATTCGCCAATTTTACGAATAAACGTTTCGACTGACTCATCTTTTTCAAAATGAATGTTTCCTTCGTTATCCTGTGTGCTAGAAGGTACTAGCTCTTGGATTGGTGCAGTTGGTGCTTGATGATAAGCTTTTGACTCTTCTTGCACAGTTGGTTGAGCTTGTGCCTTTGTTTCTACTTTGGATTGCGCATTTTGTTCAGTTGTTGAAGGCTGTGTCGCAACCGATTGTGAAGGAGTGATTTCCGCAGGCTTCGCTGGTTGTGTTGTTCCATGATTGCCCGATTCACTCGGTTTTGTAGTTGGCTGTTCCACAGGAATCGTTTCTGAAGGCTCAGTAGTATCTTGCGTATTATTTTCTGGTTGACTAGAGTCAATCGTACCAGAAGTAGTTGTTTCTGGTTTTGACTCTGTTGTTTGTGAGCTATCTGCCGTAGAGTTAGTCGTCTGATCGTTTGATTCACTTGGTTTTTGTTCAGGTTGTTCAATGGAAGAATCTGTTGTGGTTTCTTCCTTAGTTGTATCTGTACTATCAGTTGTAGAACGATCTGTATTCACTGTCGTTGATTGTTCTGTCGCTACAGTTGATTGTTCTTCGTCTGCTAAAACAGATGGAGTATAGCCAACAACTTGACCTAATAATAATAAAGCAGATAATAGTTTACTCGTTCTCTTCATCTACAAATTTTCTTCCTTTCCTTTATTCAATATAGTTTCTGCAGGAATCTTTTGTCGAATTTGAACCCACCAATAATCTGGTAATCTAGGAACATATCCTTCTTTTTCTGCAATGAACAAACAATTCAAAACGACGGATATACTTAAAGAAAATTCATGATAGTTATCCTTCATTTTGAAAAATAGTTCTTCTGAACATTCTTCACACAGCGTATGATCTTCTACTTGCCAAACGCCTTCTTTTAAGTCAGAAGAAACCTGATTATCACAATTGTTATTCACTTATCGTTATCCTCCTTCATTCTAACCAAAATCTCTCAACAATAAAGTGACTTCACATTTTTTTCAAAAAATTTTTATAAAACTCGCTACTTCCTTTATAAAACCAAATAAGCGATTAGAAATTTTCTAACCGCTTATTTGGTATTCAATTTTTTATTAATTATTTGTGCGACTTACAACGAACAAAATAATACAATATTAGCATAGAAAAAATAAAATTACACTTTAACCATTTTTGTAAAATCTGCATAGCCTTTTTCTGTCCGAGAACGTATCATTGACAGCTTCTTCATAGTAATATGATAATATTCTTCACTTAAGAAGAAAGAAAAGAAATAAAATAAGGGATAGTTTCTTTGCTTAATAATCTCGTCTCCAATAATTAGTTGAATATTAGTTAAATCTCTTCCTTCTTGAAAAACAACTTCTTTATTCTTAATTAACCCACAAGTAAGACACATGCCATACATTCTACATATTACTGGTCTTACTTCGTATATTGAACATTTATATTTTTCTAAAAAGATACATTTTTTTGCTTTCCTTCAAAATACATAGGGGCAGCATATTTTTTTGTAGCATTTTATAATTGTTCAGAAATTTAGAAAACATTTTTCTCACTCTCCTTGAATAAAAATAGAGATAGTCGTTTCAACTATCTCTATTTCATTAATTATTTGTGTGATTTACGACGAACAAAAACTACAACACTAGCACAAACAAAAAGAACCAAGCCGATCATACTTATTAGTACGTTGCTTGATTCATTCGTTTTTGATAAAAATTTAGGCGTTTTGAATGTGACAGTTTGATCTTTATTTTTCAAATCATCTTCTTTACCAACTTCTTTTGTTTTCTCTTTGTCGTAATAAATATAGTGAGTAGCTACCCCTTTTTGACCGTCTTTCATCGTATTTTTTGCGATTGGAATATCCACATAAATTGTTTCATTCTCAGCTTTTGCGGTATACGTAGACTCAACAGTTGTAATCACCTTTTTCGTTGCTGGATCAACGTATGGCGTTACGATATAGTACGTATGAAAAACTTCTGCGCCTTTGATTTCTACTTTATCACGCAATGTATTATCAACAGTAGGGGCAGCTTCTTTTTTGCCGTCTACGGTTGCTAAAAGTGTGATGATTTTCATTGGCTTACGTTTATTGACCGCTTTAAGTGAAATCTCTTGCCCATTGGTTTCTGGCGTTACTTCAAAGCTCAAATCGTCTGCATTTGGATAGTACCAGTTTAATGGTTTCGTTTCTTTGAATTTGTATTTTCCAGTTGGTAATTTCTTCACAGCGATTTTTCCATCTTTATCTGTCTTATACGTGTCGATCACTGTTTCTTTTTTACCATCTACACGAATTAATTGGAACTCAACCCCTTCAAGCGGTTTGTTACCTAAGTTATCCGTTTTGATTAGCTCAACGTTTGTATATGCTAATTTGTTTTCAATCTCTTTTCGAGCCATTTTCGTCAAGATTTCTTTATTTTCAGCGTATCCGTCCGCAAATACATGAATATTATGTTCTTTCTCATTGCTTGATGGAACATATTGGAACGTATATTTTGTTTCATCTAATACATGATCTTTCCCAGCGTTCACTTCTTGTAAGTAGTAATTACTTGGAATATTAGGTAAGGTCAATCCTTCAAATGAAAGTTTTCCGTCTTCTACTTTTGCATAAGCAAGAGCATTACCTTCTGGTAAGATATCATAACCAATTTGTAGTCCTTCTTCGCCAACATATAAACCGAACACTTGACCATTTTTCGCATTTTCAAGCTCAATGGTTGGTTTTCCATCTTCCCAACCAGTTACGACTTCTTGTTTCTTATAGCCGTATACATTGATTTTTTGTAATGAGTTTTCAATTTCTACATCAGTCGAAGATAATTCAACCAATTGACCTGCATATTTAATTTCAAAAGGTATTGGTTCTTCCGCCATCACAAAACCACTTGGTGCTTCAATTTCAATTGCTTCATATTTCCCAATATACAAATTAGGATCAGAAAGAGTATCTCCTAAATCATTTGTCACTAATTCAAGATCTTTTCCGTCTTTTTGAACATACTCACCTTTTGCTAAACGAACGGTACCGTCTGGCGTTGTAATGTCTTCTGCCGCACGAACTTTGAATTTGACACCTGCTAAATCCACTTGATCGTATTGAATATCGACATATTTACCATATTCGCCTTCTTTTTCGACAGTAGAGATCCCTTTTTCTCCAGTTTTATGAATTTTCACTTGCCCTTTTTGTGGCATGTTCTTGAACTTAATCGTAATCACACCACCTGCATCAGCTTCAGTTACAGAAAAAACAACTGGTTCAGTCGCAAGCAAGTAACCTTCTGGCGCACGTAATTCACGGATTTCATAACGATTTTTACCAAATGGTAAACTATCACTTGTGACCAATTCCCCTTTGTCATTGGTTTTAAACTCGTCACTGACTTCCAATGAATTAGGAACACGCATTGAAACATAGTCCCCTTTTCCATCATTTGACCATCGATCCCAAATTTTGAACGTGGTATCTTTCAATGGAATTGTTTTTCCTGTTTCACCATCTACTTTTACTAGGTGTAAACGAGCTTCAATGATTTTATCTTCCAATACCCAGAATAATTTTTGATCTTCTTCCGAAATCGTAAATTCGATTGGATCAATCGTTAGATACCCTTCAGGTGTTTTAGTTTCAGTCATTACATACGAATCATAAGGCAATGTTTTACCTGTACTTGCTTTACCATCTTTATCGGTCGTAATTACTTTGACTGGTTTCCCTGTTGTTTTAGAAGTAATTGTAAATTCTGCCCCTTCTATTTTAGGTTTCACATTATCAGACTTACCAGTCACTTTGTCCATTACTTTTTTTACAAGTGATTTATCACCGATTTTAACGATTTCTATGCCACCTTTAATCACTTGATCTTTTACAGTCATTGATTGAACTGCAATTTCTTTATCTTGACCAGCATAAGCAATATTTACTGGATATTTTGTTGGATCAATGTTATAGCCTTCTGGCGCTTTAATTTCCTGCACGTAATAATCGTGCATAATTTGCACATTTTCAAAAGAACCAGTGACTTTATCTTCTGATTTTTTCAATGTCACTTCTTTTACTTTTTGACCATTCGTCTCAAACAAGCCATACGCAGCGCCTTCTAATCGGGCTGAACCTTGCGGTTGATTTCCTGTCTCTTTATCTTCTTTAATAAGATCTAAATGACCCACTTGTTTTTTATTTTTGAAAGTTGCCGTAACTGTTTGATTTGCTTCGATTGTGACTGTTTGTGGTGTTTTGTTCAACACATAACCGTTAGCAGCTTGAATTTCCTGAATCGTTACTTTTGTCCCATGAGGAACGTCTTTCAGATCAGCTTCCCCATTTGCATTTGTAATAACTTCTACCTGTTTTCCACCATAAGAAAGTTTGAATTTCGCACCAGAAATAGATTTTCCTGTATCTGCGTCTACTTTTTTAATTTTGACGTTTCCGTTTTTTAGTACTTTTATATTTATATCTGAATATGCTGGATCTCCTATGCCAGCAAAAATTACATCTTGAAGCCAAGACGCTTGATATAAAATTTTAGCCCTTTTAAATGAAGGATCAATTTCATACTTAAATCTAACAAATCCATTAATATTACTACTTGAAGTAGGAGTAACTTTTAAAGTATTTCCAGATTGAGAAATAGTAACATTAGCATTATTATTTAGAACTTTATAATAAGGTAAGGAATTGTTCGAATCCGTTAGTGTCAAAGTCTCTCCTAATTTAATAGTATATGTTTTTCCATCAAATGAAGGCTTTGTATAAAAAGCATTGACTTTTTTCATTACCTCTTTTTTGAATGATTCATAACCCGCTTGGCTTATTCGACCTTGACCACTTAAATCTTTAATATCAGAGGTTGTTACTCCAGTTGTCACTTCTTGAACTAATTTTTCTGTATAAAAAGCATTCACAACTGATTTTTGTTTTTCCCACCCCCAATAAACGACTAAAGAAGCTTTTACATATTTGTCATCAGATACCTCAGAAGTAGTAAAACCAGCATTCGCTCCCCAGTTTAAAGGCACTCCTGGTTCCACACACCAAAGCATATTGCCATTACCATCTTTTTTAGCATAATAGCCAGTTTCTACATTTCCATTCGATTGTGACCAATGAAAAGCAGAATCACCATAATTAGAGTCAACATAAACAACTCCTGTTCCTCTAGGCATAACAAAAAAAGCACTTCCCAATACTGCTCTCGCTTGTGCTTGGTTTTGTGCTTTAATTAATTCTACTTTTTGTAGTACCTCAAACAAATTAGAACGATACGAAGTCCCTGTCGTACTACGAATTGAACCGTCTTCTAATAATTCATAACCATTATCTGCAAATATTTTTTTCACTTCTTGATTTAATTGATCTTCAGTCTTCGCAGGAACAGGCGTTAATGATTGTCTATTCGCTTGATCTGATTGTTCTGTTAAAGAATCAGAAGTTGTTTCTTCTTTACTTGTACCTGTATCATCAGTTATAGAACTTTCAGTTACCATAGGAATGGATTGTTCTGTTTTTCCTTCTATACCTTTGCTTGCAATTTTGTCTTCCTTCTGTTTATCTTCTTGAACAGAAGAATTGGTTATATCTTTGTTTTCTTTTTGAGAATTGCTCTTTTCTACTTGACTACTTTCCGCTTGATTAGATATTTCTGTTTCAGCTAATGCACTTAATGGTTGACTAATAACACCAGATAAGCTCAATAAGAGCATAAAAACAGTTACTTTTTTCCGTATCTTATTAAATTGATTAAACTTCATCTATACTTTCCTCCCTATAATTTTTTATCAATTTAACAATACAATTAGTAATTCATTGAAATCACCTCTTAAAATAAACATAAAAAAAGAAGAAATAACTTATCGTCATTCCTTCTTTACTAACAAAAAAATTACTATTTTAAATTATCTTAGTAGAAATCAATCGAGAATTTTTCAGAACCATCACTATAATCAATAGTAATCAATTTATATCCTTTAATACTTAAATCATTCGCAGCTTTTTCATCAGCAAATTTATTTGCTTCTTCTGGAGTATCAAACACTTTTCCACTATTTCCAATGTATCCACTCACAATCGTTGGAGCTTGTGGCTTACTTGGAGTAGTTGTTCCAGTATTTCCGCCTGTTGATCCTGAACTACCTGTGTTTCCTCCGCTTGGTTTATTGCTAGGTTGTAAAGGTGTTGTCGTACTTCCACTATTTCCTGGAGTTGAAGGGGTTGTTTGTCCTCCACCAGTATTTCCACCTATCGAACCATTTTGATTACCATTATTATTTGGTTGACTTGGTTGTGTTGGTGTTTGAGTTGTGCCACCGTTATTTTCTGGCGTGCTTGGCGTTGTTGTTCCTGTATTTCCAGTTGTTTGACCGCCAGTTTGTATATTACCTGTTACTGTGTTATTAGTTGAAGGTGTTGTTGTGCTTTGAGTTGCTGAATTTGTTGTATTATTGCTTGTTGTACCTTGTACTGGTTGTCCAACTGGTTGGTTTGCAACTACTTTATCTTCATTTTGGATTACTGATTGTGCAACTGTTTCTCCTTTGTTATTCTGAACAGTTGCTACATTGCCATCAAAAACTAGTTTATTGCCTGCGTAGATTAAGTCTACATTCGCAATTTTGTTCATATCTGCTAATTTTTGTACAGAAATGTTTGTTGCTTGACTGATTCCACTTAGCGTATCTCCCCAAACGATTGTATATTCGTTACCTTTCATATCTGCTTTGATTTGTTCCACAGTACGTGGTGTCCATTCTTCTGCATTTACTTTCTCGTGAGCAGTTGCTAACGCAACTCCACCAATAGTTGCTCCAAATGCAAGTACTCGTAATAATTTCATGTTTCGTTCCTTCTTTCATTTTATTTTATATTATATTTATATAATATAATTACAACCATTTTAGATTAGATTTTTTAATTTTTTTCATTTATAATATCTTTAGTATAATTTTTATTAATTAATAGAATAAGGAGAGAACTATGGATACTAAAGACATTAATGAAATAAAGCAATGGATGAATAATAATCTTGTTACTAAACAAGAAGCTCTAAAAATTACTGGACAATCTGCTCAAGGATTTCAACAATCTGTTCGTACTAATATGATTGATCCCTTCTATGAGAGCAAGGCTGGTAAAGGTCCTTCCATTGTACGCTTGTATTTAAAAAGCGACATAGAAGCCTACGCTAAACAATTACAAGCGAAGAAGCAGAAACACCAATAAGTCGTTTCTGCTTCTTTATCGAAAAAACAATTCAATATGGAGAAAACTATTATGAAGAAAAAATCCCTCATAATCTTATCACTCAGTATCGTACTGATATCTGTACTTATCATTGCTTTTTCTCTGTTTAGAAAAACAGAAACAAATAGTTCCGTAACCACCACAACCTCTAGCAGTGTGATTAGTAATTCTAATTATCCTTCGCTAAGCGAACTAAAAAAACTTCAAGGTGCTGATATTCAAGATTTGGGAAAAACTCAAATTAGTACTTTTTAAAGATAAAAACATTGCTATTCTATCTCCCGAATCAGGAGAAGAAATCCAATTACCTATCAAAGTAACGAACAAAAAGAATAATTTGTTTGAGATTCCAGAACTGAAATATGCTTCTAAATCTTTAAAAATAGGTGATTTTTTTGGATTAGCAAGAAAAGATAAACAATACTTTACTTACCAAATAAATACCTGATTAGTTTCTGTTGGAAATACTTTTTTAGAATTAATATAACAAAAGAATTATATCAAACTTACTTGTTATTTAGTTCGTCATATTCATAATTGTACGTTTTAAATTCATAATCGTATCAAATGTACGAGGGAAAAAAACTCGTAAATTCATTTAGAGAATTTGAAGAAATATTACCTACCTATTTTCCTACCAAAATTTCTCTTATATACTTTTTGTTTATCGTGCAAAAGAAATAACATAAAACCTACTAGTACTAAAAAAATTAGAAAATAGCCATTCATACGATCATTCGTTCCTTCCTTGTTCTTTGTTGATATATATGGATAACTGCATTTGCTAACTCGAATTGTCGTTGTTTCCAATTCTTTGGATCTCGACACCAGTTCACAAATTCACTACTCGTATACAAATAGGAACTATCAAAAATTTCTTCAAACATTGTTGCTAGTTCAATTTCATCTGACTCAGCTGTAACAAACAAATACAAATCTGAAAATGTTATTCCTTTGGAAAGATAATTTGCAAAATATTCGATTCTTTCTTGTACAAAACTTGGAATTTTAGATTCAGTCAATTCCTTTTCATATTCTTTCCTCAACCGAAATGTAGTTAAAGAAACTGTGCTAATTTTGTTTATTTTCATTGTCTATTCCTCTATTCTCTATTTTTCTTTATCTGCTACAAAATCAATAATTTCAATACCAACAATATATTCGCTCAATATGACCAAGCATCTTCTACAGATAATTCGTCTCCTTTATCGTTCGTAAGAGTCATTTGGAACCACTCATTGCCTTCATCATCTTCAGAAAGCAATCCAAACCCAACTGGATTATCAATCAATGGTTGATCGTACAAATCATCCTCGTCTCATGCTAAAACATCTAATCCTTTATAGTTTCCACCTTTTCTAAACATTACAAATCCTTTATAATCCCAACGTTGAAAAGAAACTTTAACAGTATGTTTTCCCCATCGAATATTAGGATCATAATTTTTCATCTGCTGTATCCTCCTCTTTTATGACACAATCAAATATTGATGTGATACGCCTTCTTCAAAACGATAATAGACTTTCACTCGTTCAAATCGTTTCAAAAGACCAAAAAAACAACGTTTTTCTTTTGGTGAAAAATGTGCAATATATTGACTTACTGGAAGCTGACGATCTTTTCTTTGACTAATTTCAGCTAAAATCTCTTTCTCAAAACGACGAATGAGTTTTCTTTCTTCCCGTAAATCAGTTCTTCGAATAAAAGCATCTACCAAAGGACTGTAATGATATTTTGTACTCACACCATTGCCTTCTTTCCAGGAAGTACAAGAATAACTAATGACTCAAAAATTTTTTTCGCATGAATCCATTCATAGGCTTCTGTTTGGCTTTGACAGGAATAATATACATGTCCGGTATATTTCCCCATAACCTTTACCATAGACATTGACTCCTTCTCTTAATTAATTTTCTCGAAATACTTTACATATAACATATTCGTTATCGATTATTCGCTCTAAAGAATCACAAGGATAGATTCTCTTTTTATTTTTCTTTTGGTCTTCCTTTACGATCCACTGAAGTTTTTGGATCGTTTCTTCACTGACCGCCATCTTGATCCTTTTTTCTTTGTTTCCATCAGATGTCCCTTTCTTTACTAGTAGGTGTCTCCTCTATTTTTCTAAACCTAAGCAGTTCGCAATTTCAACATTCGGACAACCTGACCGTTTTGAGTGACATAATTTGGAAGAATCGCCTGACTTCTTGATAATTCCGCTAATAATTGACGATAACGTCTTTCTGACCATTTCTGTCTTCTTTGTTGCAGAGAAACATATTCAGCCATCGAAATTTCCTTACGTTTTCCAGATTCTAAAAAACAAATCAATCGTTGAATTTCCGTCATTTGAACGCCTCCTAATAAAAAATTCCTCTTGTTTACAAGTAAATCAAATAAAACAAAATATAGTGTTCGTTGTTAGGGAAAACGATAACCTGGCATGTTAGGTAAATGCTCAACCTGTGAACCACAAATCACACGAAATGTACCAAGTATCAGAAATCCTTCTGCTAACAGATAGTTACCGAAGTAACCCTTACCTGTGCTACTTATTTCTCCGCAACTTGTCCTCACACAATCTTCCCAAAGGTTCACTACGCCTTCAGGTACTGTCCTTCCAAACACGACCGTAGATTAGACAGCAAGAATATCTACGACTAGCAAGAAAACATTCTTATCTCCTTCTAAATCTTTTACACCTCCTAATTTAGAAAACAGACGGTTTTCTTACACCCTTAAACTGTGTTCTTTTTATTCAATTTTCAAGGACCAAGGGTGTTTACAAGTAAAGAGATTTACTTGCAAACAAGAAAAATCTTTCCGTTCTTACATGTATTTTGTCTTGTAAGGTTTCTCCAGAAACAAGAGTCCTTCTCGCTTCTTTTTACGCTTTGCAATCACTTGATAATTCACACCAACAACCGTTCGAGTGGAACGATAAAGCATAGAAATTGGTCGAATTTGCTTTGATTGACGATTAATAAATCGTCCGTCCCCTAAATTAGCCCAAACACTGTTGTTATAAAGCTTAATTGTAATTGCTTGACGTTTCAGATCCTCAACTGTACAAAATTTTCCAAACATTGTTTCCTCCACTTCAAAAGTCTCAAACTATTATTGTTCCACTTGTTGTTGAACAATGTGGAACCCAACAAAAAAAGAGAGAAACTAGCTACTACCTCCAAAGAAGCAATAACAGTCTCTCTCTTTCTTAACTACAGAATCTCGCTTAAAACACGACAATAAAGCAACAGTACAACTAAAAAAATTTTTAGATACACTGCACCATAAAAGAAAAAAACTACAACAAGTATAAAATACAAGATTGTTCATTGACTTAATTTTATGGTATTATTGTTCGTGTTGCAGGGAAACCTGTAACTCAAAAAGGAGCAGCACCGTTATCGAAGCTAACGGTCGGGGTAGAAATCTATGACCTTTGAAAGAGTTGGCGCTCTTTCTCAGCGAGATTTCTAAACCACTCCTTTTTTTGTTGGGCTCTACATTGCACAACAACGCATCACAACAAAAAAAGTATATTTACTTTTAAATTCATTCTAATTTGAAAATTTCTAAAAAAACGATAACATATTCATTCACAATCTGCAAATAAATTCATCATTTTATTTTTCTGCACTTCCAAAAAGTCGATAACAGTAGACTTTCATCCTCCTTTACTCACAAAATCATTTACTCATGAATGAACAGCTGCTCAATCAATTAACAAAAGATAATAAATCGTTTTTTAGTAAAAATCTTTACAAAAAAAGCATAGCACAAAACTAAAACAGGAACAAAAGTTCTTTTTGATCCTTTTATTTACGATTTTGAAACCAAAACCAACGATTATGATTTTATCTAATCAATTTCTAATTACGATATATGATAAAATAAACAATTCTATTTGTAATAATTGTAATATAATAAAATTTATCAAAAATCAATCTAAGCGTTTTTTCACTTTCTTTCCCTTCTTGAATCCTACACGTTCACGATAACAATAATAGTCTTCTTGTAGCTTCAACAACTCTTCATAGATTTCCCCCATATTATGACTAGAAGCCAAGGACAAAGCATAAATAAACGACGCAGGCAACGTCTCTACCGAACGCTCCCTTGTTACCCAACTAGCCACCGTACCTTGATTAAAGCCATAAAGTTCACAAAACTGCTCCACTGGCATACCTAAATACCGCAAGATATACACATTTACCGCATGAGAGTACACATACAACTTCATAGACATAAAAACCCCTCCTTCAGATAGCTACCCATCATTACATACGTAATAATAACATATAACTAGCAAAATAATTAAAGAGAAACAGCAAAAGACCAAGAGATACTCTCAGACATAGCTAAATAGACTAAGGGAACCGCTAGAAGTATCAAAGATATATTGTAAAAGGCAATTGGCGTCTTTTATTTTTTCAACCTGTATCGACTTCAAATAGCCTGATTTCTTTGGCTTCTTTCTCAGGTAGGAGCTGTTGAATGGTGCTTGTCCATTCATCGATTGTTATCTTAAACTGCGCAATGATTCCTTGAATAAAGGCTTCTTTTTCTTCTTTCTTCGCTTGGATCAAACTTGTGAATAATACACGTACTGAAGCAAGTAAAAGTCCGCCACCACGCCCTTTTTTGACATTGTAGAACACTTTGTGTTCTTGCTTTAAGGAACTTAATGCACGATCCAGACTTCTTAAAGGCATGTTCAATTGTTCCGCCAATTCTTTTTTGGACAGTTTTAAATAAGGCATACGAAGATCACTTTTTTCGCTCAAATAACGCATGATATCTTCTTGCCATTCCTTTTTATGACTGTATTGGCGTTGCTCACGTGATTTCTTAAACTTCCACCACCCACGACGTTGGATAAACAACTCGTTTTCTTGAATATCCGAAGCTACCCATTCCTGGCATAATTCTAAAACAAAGTCACGATTGGCTGCTTGATAATTTCCAGAATACGCACTTTTGACAATCTTTCGCACTTCGCCTTCAGACAACGGTTCATTTAAGCGTTCGTTAAATTCAAACATGTTATACTCACAAGTTTCTTGTCCGTAACCAGAAGAATAATAAGCCAAAGAGAGTGTAAAAATCACGTTATTCCGTCCTAATCGACCTTCTCCCCCAATAATGTTTGCTTTTCGTAGTAACAAATCAAACCACGGTTCATCAACTTGGCGATACTCTTTTTTCTCAGGAAAAACAATCAATTTCGCGTTTCTTTCTGCTTCAGTTTTTTGGTTAGATGCCATTTTCATTGACCAATTCAACCAATCAGAAAAAGAATATTGATTTTCTAGCTCACAAAATACAATATTTTGTTTGTTTGGGAATCGAGCAATTCCAAAATGGTTACAACCTACATCAATACCTGGTAACTGATTAGCCAATTGTGTCCGAATCGTTGTAGAAATACGTTTTGCCACTTCAATTACTTTAAAATTACTATTTTTCGTCACATAAGCAGGTGTTTTTAATACAAAATAGACTTGATAACCTTGCTCTGATTCTAAAATGAGCGTTGGCATATACCCTAATTCATCCACACAAGCTAAGAAAATCTCTCCTTGATGATTTTCTTTAGAATCAATATCCACGACAAAAGTATTGATTTGACTAATATTTTTCTCCGAATGCCCTTTAACGATTGAACGATTTTCGTCCGCATAAGTTCCATAGCGATAAACATTTGGTGTCCAATGAGTCAGTTTGGATTCATTTTCTAAAATCGCTTCTTCAGACGTAATAACCATGCCACGCCCTGCATTCATCAATTGTTTACTGCGGTACGCAAAGATAGCACCATTCCTGCTGGTATTCTCATACCCGACAGGCTTCATGGTGCTGTTTCGATATTTGTATGTACGAATGCCTTGTTTTAACAAAGCACTGTAGAATTGATCTAAGTTTTCCATCCTAAAATTTCCTCCGAATTGTATTGAAAAAAAGAACACATGGCAATTCTAAAACTTGTTCTGTGTTCTCTTTCAATATTCGGCTTAAATTTCTGTAAAAACCTAGAAAAATATCGCTTTATCTATTGAACTGCTCGCTCTAAATGTGCTATAATTTAAACACATTTGTAAAACAAATAAGTGGTTTATCAGACCGCTTAATTTATTTATTGAGACGAGCGCGAACACATGAGTCTGTTTCATGTGATTCAGAAATAATTGATTCGATCAAAATCAATTATTTCCGTCTCTTTTTTGTATGCTTAATTTATTTGAATATAACAAAATTGTAATTGTTGTTCAAGTACGACTTTTCTAAAGGTATAAGTTATAAGTAAATAAATACAGAATAAGTTATTCCTTTTATATCATTAAAGTATAACTTATTCTTTTTATATCTAATAAAAAAAGGCTTAATATCAATATATAAATTAATTTCATTAAAGTATAACTTATTCTTCTAATTATAAAAACAAGGTATAAGTTATACTTTAATTTTTTTGGTAATCAAAAAAATTATAGTTTTTCAAAAGCTTTTTTGATTTCAAAACGCAAATGTTCTTCCTTAGAAACACCAAGTTTTTGAGTAATATAAGCTTCTGCCAATGTATCTATTAATTTTTCAAATGTGATTCTTCCTTTTACTGATTGTAGTTCTTCTACATAATCTTGCATTACATTTAATTTTGACTCTAGTGCTGGAGATATTTTTTTTGGCTTTGTAACTTTATATCTGTCATCAGTAATTTCTACAGGACGGCCTCTTTTTTTGCTTGTATTAGGAAATGACTTTATCTTTTTGTTAAAAAGTGTTTGTTCAAAATCATTTTCGCGATTTATTGAAACTGATTTTTTCTTCTTATTTCCAGGTTGCAATAATCCAGAATACTCTGTATCAAAATCTATATCAATATCAAAAGTTTTTCTTTCACTCATATTTTACTCACATCCCTATAGTTATTCTTCAAAAATTTTTCTACGAATTTCTAATTCTGCTAATATTTTAATAAAAGTTTCATGTGCTCGATAATCCCATTGATCGTAATTTCCATTTCTGTACTTTTTTAATGATATCCCTTCTCTTGAATAGCGTTTTAGTCTTGTTTGAAAATTAACTATATTTTGAGACACAGCAGATCCATATAAATTTATTGCATCAGACAAAACATTCTTATCTAAATCATTATTTGGTTCAAGCATACATGCGATTATAGAAATAACTTCAAGATCAATATTATACTTATTTATCATAAATTTTTGATATCCAATATATTTTCCTATACCATCTAAAGATTCTTCCTGTGTCTGAAAAGCAATAATGCTATAATCTGAAGCTGCCATAGCATTATCTGAATAAGCACTAATAGTAGGGGGAACATCAATAAAAATAGCATCGTATTTATCCTTAATCGGTACTAAAAGCTTTTCCAACACCATAATTTGATCCTTTTCATCTTCATAATTTGTAATTACATAATTTGAAAACGATCTAAAACTTGTGTCACATGCGATTAAATCTAAATTTTCCATAATAGGAGTAATACAAACAGATAGATCATTTTCATTAATTCCATTTACGATAGTTTTTTCAATATGTTTCATATTTACAGTCCGAGCTAAAATTTGAGAAGCATTTGCCTGTGGATCAATATCAATTACTAATGTCTTTTTCTTATTAATTACAGCATTATCAAAAGCTAACATTGTAACAATTTTAGTTTTTCCAACGCCTCCTTTAAAATTTCCAACTGTATAAGTAGTTGCTGCCATTTGTTTACCCTCTTTCAATATATTCTATATTTAAAGTATAAGTTATACTAAGATTTTAATCAATATTTTTTTATACTTTAAATTAAAATACTGATATTATAGTAATAATAGTAAAGAAAAAAGGTATAAGTTATACCTTTTTAATAAAAATACTTTTACCTATCATTAGCAACTACTTCGAAACACGATGGAGATTAGCGCTTCTCTTGAAGCTGGAAAATTCTTCGAAATTTATTTTCCTATGTTGTTTTCCTGTGACCATTTTTAATTAGATTTCTAGTCTAACTTTTGGGATGCACATCGTTGAGAAGAAACACATGATTATATTGACAATTGTAAAAAATGTTTGATAAAATAATGATGTTATCGTATGTAAATAAAAATTAGCAATCAATTTCGTAATTAAGCACACTTCAAATTATGCGATAACAGGGTTGTTGCCACAAAAAACTGATGCTATCTCTTTATATTGTTCATGGTGGCAAAAAACTGATGCTATCTCTTTTTTATTGTTCATGGTGGCAATAACCTGTACCCTTAGCTCATTTGATTAGAGCATACGGCTCATAACCGTTCGGTCGTAGGTTAGAGTCCTACAGGATATACATAAAGTGTTTAACAAGAATGTTCATAAGTTCGAGTTTTATAGGATAAAGATACATTAATAAGCTTTTCTTTACGAAGAAAAGTTTATTATTTTTTGTAATATGTTATTTAAGTCCGAATAATTTAACTTGTACCCATTGTGTAGTAACTTTAGTGTTTGCAATTCTTCAAAAGAAGTAAAGGAAGTAACCAAGTACATGTATCTGATCCAATCAATAGATTTTATTGGATGAGTCGTACAACATTCGAGAATATCTATAATGCTCGTAAATATCTGTTGTTGTTCGTTAACGAATTGCAATGTTAGGATAGTTTTGAAGTAGTTTAACATGCTATAATTGAACGGTAGAAAAGTGAAAAGATGTTGACAATCCCTTCTAGGAGGTGGTGCTTATGTGTGTAAGTATCAAGTCTAGGGAAAGGAGAGCCTTAATTTCAGCGTTTGAGGCGCTACAGCTAATGATTGCATTTGCAATGTTAGTTTTAGCTATCAAAAATGACAATAAAAAATAAACCATCTAACTTCACTTTGGCAAGCAGTTAGATGGTCATTCAAACTATTTAATACAGCCATCGTCTTTTTAGGCTCTTTGTCAAATGATGTTGACAAAGAGCCAGTATTTATAGAAAAAATTAGTAAAATCAATTATTCAATTAGTATGGATGATTATTACAGAATAATAATAAACATAGAAATACATCCATTTAATAAGGATATATTTCTATGTTTGCATTTAAGGGGCAGTTACTAAATTCCATGTTACTGTAGCAGAGTAGTTTCCTACCTCTATATTTTCGACATTTGGTAATATCAAAGAGACATCCCCTAAATTATAGTCATAAACTCCATTTAAGTGTTTATTTGAGACATTACTCATTAATGTACTATCTACAGTTGTGATCTTAGCATTATTTGTGCCTGTGACGTCACTGCATTCTTGTAAATCTGTTGATGGATTATAAGCATTTACTCCATTATTTATATTCTGTTTAACATTAGAGGTACCTGTGGTTTGTAAGTAGGCATTATCTATGGATCCTTCAGAATTCCAAGTAAGTTTTGCATTCAACCTCCATGGTGTAGTTGAATCTTCTTGATCTCGTATTCCTATATTAAATGTACTATTTTTTGTTAAAGGAATAGATTGTTCTCCAGAGTTTTTTAAAGCTACTTCTCCTGTATTAAATGAAGAAGGTATATAAATCATGGATAATGCAGCAGATGATGGAATTTTTTTATTATCACTAGAAGTATTTGGATCATCCATCCATTGTGCAGTATATTCTGTATTTAATAGATCTAAAACACTACTTGCTTGATCAGGATTTGTTCCAGAAATCGTCCACTTTAGAAAACCTGTGCCTTGTTTTGTTGGAGTATTTTCTGTTACCCACTGTTTGAAATTAGACACATTTAATATAGAATCATTTTTGTCTACAGCACATTTTTTAATATAGTATAAATTTGAATCACCATTTGAAAAGGTTCCTCCATTAGCGTTTAAAAATGGTGAATTTACTAGCTTTCTAAAGTTGGACGTATAATCATAAGTAAGTAACGGCTGAGCTTTACTTCCATCTATAATAACCAATAAAGGAGTATATTGCTCACTACTATGTTGCGTGAACATAAGATAAGTATCTGTATTATTAGTTACTGTAGCATTTGAGAAATCAATAAAGCTTAGCGTAGGACAACCATAAAACATTCCTGTCATATCAGATACTTTAGCAGTATCAAATTCTGCAATATTCAGATTAGTTAAGTTAGAACAATCTTTGAACATATAACTCATGTGTTCAACATTGTTTGTCGGAAAAGTAAATGTTGGCGAAGATAATCCAGTACATCCTTCAAACATAAAATCCATATTTTGAACGTTATTTGTATTTCCTAAATTTATATTATTTAGAAATTTATCATCTATATTAGTACAACCAGCAAACATATGGCTCATATTTATTACATTAGATGCATCAAAATTGAAACTACCAACATTTTTACTATTTAAACTACTACATCCATTAAATAGATATTGCATATCAGTAACGTTACTAGTACTAAAGTTGTTGCCAAGTACCAGACTAAGTCCTAATTGAGAACAACCATCAAATGCATGAGCCATGTTAGTTACATGTGAAGAAGTGGGTAGATACATATTTTGTAGCTGGGTACAGTCTTGAAATACATTAGACATATCTGTTATTACAGTTTGATCAGCACCTGAATCTAGATTTAATCCTTGTAAATTAGCCTGCTGTAAATTTGTAGCTCCTTTAAATGCGGCATGTAAAGAAGGGTTAGATGAACTACTTAATAGCCCTACTTGTGATGTAGTATTTCCATAAGTGCCTGCTACAAATGTGATACTAGTTATTTCTTTATATTTATTATTTCTTAAAAAGTAATCGCTACTATCTTGATTCATGTTTCGAATGACAATATGATAATTACCTGTAGTAGTACTTAATCTTCCTGGTATAGTGATATTAGTGTCACTTCCCTTATAATAGTTTAAACAAATAAATCCTCCTTTTGTGTTGTAGTCCCAATTTTCCAACCATTCATTTCCCATCTCAGCAGTCCAACTTTGTCCATTTACTGTCGTAGGTTCAACATATTTTTTAGGAGATATGCTTCGTTCCTCAATATTTTTATCTTTATTATTTTCTTTTGTAGCAGGTTCTTGTGTGCTTTCAGTAGTATTTATGTCAGAAGAACTAGAATTACTTGTTTCTTCTTGATCAATTATTGAATTACTATTATTCAATGAACTTTCCAAATTATTATCAGAACTTAAGCCAGTACTGGTATCGTTTGATATTTTTTCCGTAGAACTTGTTTTTTCTTCTGCTGAAACAGTTAAACTGGGTATCCAACTATAATTTATAAGAAAACTTGAAACAAAAACTATTAATATTTTTTTACGTATATTTTTCATCGAGGTTTCTCCTTTTTGATAAAACAATATAAAAGAAACAAAAACTAATAAACATTATCCCTAATAATGGAGTGAGTATATTCAGAGAATCATTTGTCTTTGGTAATTGTTTAGCGATTTCAATTTTTTTATCAGATTTATTCTTGTTTACATCGGAATTAGTTGGGTTACCTGGTAATGATTCAGGCATAATTTTACGTATAAAATTTACTGAAACGGTAGTCGTTTGATAATCATCTGCAAATATAGGAGAGGATAATCCAACACAACTAATTGATATAAACAGCGAGACTATCCAACGAATAATTCGTTTTTTACGCATTAAAATTGCCTCCTTCTATTAACTTCTATAATATTTAAAGTCAATTTAATTTTAACTTGTATTTTTTTTTAAATAATTTTTTTTTTTGTATAAAAAAATTATTTTAAAATATGTATTATTATATTGATTCAGACCATAAAAATACGCATTTTATAAATAAAAAAACTCAGAATACAAAAATACATTTTTATATTCTGAGACCAAATTATTTAATAGGTTAGAACAATATGTTCAAGATCATGAATAACCTCATTATACACAGATTTTTCAGCAATTAAGGATTCTTTAGTAACTCCAAATTGCTGTAAATCCTTTTCTGAATCACACAAATCACACATTAGTGTATTAATATATTCAGATGAGGATTTATATTTTGCTATCAGATCTGATATATAGTCAATATTCATATTATTACCTCCTAAAAGTTTAATATTTATAAGTGAGATATTAAAAATAAGGATAATTAAATTCACTACGATAAAAATTACCATATAACTAAGTTGAAAAAATTTTAAAATTTTATATTTAAAAATAAATATCATACATTTTTTATAGTTATTTTTGAAAAAACAATAAACTTTGTTTTTGTCTATTGTAAGTTGCATCGCCAACAATCATATAAGTTTTATAATTTGGTACAGTATTTAAAAGCTCAATATCATCAATAATCAAAATATCTATATCTTGTTCATTTAATTCATAATAAGGGCTTATGTTTATAGCTTCCTTAAGCTCTTGACAGTACTGTGTTTCAAAAATTGTACCTCTGATGGAATATACTCCTACATTAACAATGTTATCTGTTATATATCTTTTTTGAAAAGCAATAATCATATATGAAAGTAATTCATATACCCAATTTATATTTATGTTTTTGTTTATAAACATATCTTTAAAATCTTCTTTTAAATTGTCTTGTATTTTTTTTAGGTAGCCAGATCTTTTTAATTTTGGTGTTAAGAGAGTTCTAGAAAAATAATAATATGGATATATTAAATTAGAGAAGTGAATGCAGCCTTCAATTTTGATAGATAATACTTCTAAAGAGCTTGGAGAAACATTATATGGATCTTTCATTAATACAGATAGTATGAAGGATTGATAATGATATTCTTCTATCAATTCGTGAGAGAAAAAATATTTTTCTGATTCCATATTTTCGAAATGTAGACTTGACATATTGAAAATAAGAAATATTAGAATTAAAAAACATCCTTCTTTGTCAAAAGATCTTGGATTGATTATTGAAAAAGTTTCTTTTATTTTATTTAATAAAGGGCTCTCTGTGTTAATAAAGTTATCGTAACAAATCGTATTATGTGTTTTACACACTTTTTGTAAATAAAAACGATCATGTACTGTTAATATCCAAATACATAATTCTCTTATAACAAAATATTCCGCTTTCATATGATAGTAATCTAAAAATGTAACTACCCGATTTTGTAAATCTAATACATTAATTTTAGAAAATGATTTTTCAAATGGCTGTTTTTCAATTTGTAAACACAAATTATAAAGCACCATAATTGCCTCTAAATTACCTTCTAAAATAACATAGGGTCTTCTCTGTATGTATATGCCTACATTTTCTAGATTTTTATCCATGAATTTTAATATATTAAACAATTTAGAATGACTAATATACAACTTTCCAGCTAATTGTTCAAAGGTAAGTTTTGGCTGAAAAAAACAATAGTGAAGAATATCTTTTACCACACTTTGAGAAAAGTAGAATTTTTGAACATCATAAAGGGAGAAATTTTTGTAATTAAATATTATTAAACTATCAGAAATAATTAGAGCTTTATCAGGTAATTCATTATGTAGTTCTTGCAAGTATTTATTAACTGTAGCACTTGATAAATATAGTTCTTTAATTAATAAATTTTTATTTATTTGTCCGTTGTTTTCTACAATCAATCTTATTATTTCTGCTTTGAAAAATGAAGATTTTTCATAAATTAATCTCAGCATTTCTGCACCTCCGTATTTATTCGAAGATATCAAAGATTATGTTTACGGGTATGTTTATTTTTTTTTTAGACACAGTAAAAAAATAAGTATTTAATGTATAATATTATAGTAAGATAAATAAATATTGTGTTTTATATCTTATTATATTTAAATATAAAAATTAATAATGTTAAACACTTAATTATTTACACATAAATAATAACATACATTTTTTATATGGTATATATAAAATACAGACTGTTAATTACCAACAGCCTGTATTTCTATAAAGTTATAATTGATTATTGATAATAAAAATTGAAGATATACCTAAACCAAGTAAAATTAAGGTACTAATAATTAATAATCCATTAATTGAAAGTTTTCTCATACTAATTTTACTAGTAATAATATATTTATAATCTTGTAGCAACAAATATATATTTATGATAAAAAATATGATACTGATACTGATGGTACAGATACTCCAAAGATACATTATTTTTCGCTCCTGTTGTTCTTAGTATTGTATTTTCGTCGATAAATGTAAATTGTTCCCAAAACAATAATAATTATTAAGAAAACACTACTATATTTAAACCAATTTGGTAAGATAACCTTAAATACAGATTGTTTATTAATTTCTTTTGCTTTATCTCCTGCAATGTCAAATTTGCGCTCAAAATTCCAGGTGTTTTCTGCAGTTTTTACAGTTCCTTTAAATAAATATTTTCCTGGTTTTAAATCTTCTTTACCCCAATCTATTTGAAAAGGTAAGCATGAATATGGTGCAATTGATACGTTATCCATTGAATTTTCTTTTATTTTTTTTGTTCCATCTTCTGAGTATACAGCACCTTTTACTTGTGCTTTGGAGAAAATATAAGGATTAGGGTTTAAAATATCTGCTTGAACCACTTTCTTTCCTGATGATAGATCGGCAGCAATATTTTTCAATTTTACAGAAACATTTTTAAATAAGTTGATCTTATCTTCATTAGTCAAAACAATTCCAATCGTATAGCAATAATCATTTCCTACAGTATTTTTATTAGGTTCTTTATCTTTTTTCTTTTCTGACACAACCACACCACCTACTACCACCCCATTTATAGGAGTTGCTGGCATATCAATATTTAATGTTGCCTCTGCAGTACTATTTTTGGGTACTACTATTTGATTTTTTGTAGTTTTTACTAAAGATGTAAGTGGTATTCTTAATGAAGAATCATCTTTTAATTTTCCAGAATAATCTATAATACCATTACTATTAGTATTTGCATTTACAATTTTGATATCTAAAGTTTTATCTTGATTGGAACTGTTCATTAATTTTATATTAATTTTATCTTTAGAATCGGGATTTTCTTTTAAATAAAAATATCCAGAATTTTTATCTATTTGATTTTCTTTTTTTATTCCTTCAATAGAGAATCCACCAAAAGTTTTATTTTTGTTATCTTCTGCTGATACTGTATTAAAAGATGCTAAGTTGCTAATCACAAAAAGAGTAATCATTAATATTTTTGTTATATTTCTATACACTATAATCCTTCCTTATTTAAATATTTTAAATGAAAAAAACAGGAATAATATTCCTGTTTTTTTCATTAGTACGCCGATATATTATGGAGTTTGAGTTAAATTCCAAGTAATAGTATCTGATGCAGATCCTGCATTTACTCTGGAAACATCAGGAATATCTAAAGTTGGTGTTCCTAAATTCAAGTCATATGTTCCAGAGAAGGTATTACCTGCAATACCTTTCATAATTTCTTGGCTAGCAGCTCCAATTTTGACATTTTGATTTACCTGAATCATATCACCTGTTGGTAATGATTGTAGGCTCCCTTGGTTATCGTAAACTTTAGCAGTAGATGCTTGAGTATCAATTGTAGCTCCCACATTAGCTAAATCTCCAGATAATTGAGCTGTTAGAGTCCATCCTTGAGTATTATGTTGAGTATCTTTTACCCCAACGTTAATTGATTGTCCTGATGCTAATGTTAGTTGCTGCGTTAATGAACCTTGAGCGCTAATTTCCATTGTACCAAAATCCATGTCATTTGGAATATACGCCAATGCAAAATTTCCAGCAGGATCTAAAGGTTTGTTGGTATTGGTATCTCCATCTGGATGGTCAGGATCTGATGGATTTGGAGGTGTTGGATTACTGTTATTTTGAGAAACAGTAAATTGGGCTGTTACACTTGTAGTATTTGTGTCATCTGCAAATACACCAGTAGATCCGATTACCACAGGAGCTACTAAAGAAACAGCAGCTAATAAAGCTTGTTTTTTCATAGTATATACCTTCCTTTTTAATATTATAAGAATTTGAGTTATCAGATACACGTACCTCAAATTCAATTGAATGATAACACTAAAAAAACAGGTGTATACTTTATTATTTTTTTTTTGAAATTTACTTTTTAAAGTAATAATCATTATCCTATAAATTAATACAAAATAGAAATTTTTATCCTATCATTGGTGATTATGTCAACTTATATTTAGTAATTAGTCTAGTTGCAAACTATGATGATTTAAATGATTACCTACTTTTTGTAAATTTTACTTCAGTAACACTATTGTTTAATAAATTTAACACTTCTTGAAAGTCATTTATACTAATCCAACCTCATTTTTAGAAGTAGCAATATCATTCGTAAATGTGATAACAAAATAAGATCCTAATGGTCCAGTAGTATTTGTTTCCCACGTCAATGTTTGAATATTTTCACCATTTGAATTTTTATATTCCGCAATAGCATTCGGGTTACCAAATTTTTTAATAGCTTTTTCCTTTGATAAATCCTTATTCATTTGAATTTCTCCAAATACTTTAGAAGAAACTACTTTTTCTTTATCATAAGAAACATATAATCCAGATACTGATTTTTCGACAACATTGTTGTTTTCTGTACCAACAGTTAACTTAGCACCCAATTCTCCTGTCTTATTACTTCCCCAGGTATAAATGGTTTCAGAATTTCCCGAATGATCTGTAGAAGATTCCGTGTATAACGGAGAACCTAATATTTTATTTACATTCTCCAAACCTGTTCCTATTGTTAATTTATCATATACTGATTTTACTTCTTGAGCAGATTTCTTTTCTGTTGTTGTAATTTCTGTTGTTTCTTTCTTTTCATCATTTTTAGCGATAGTCATTGACCCAATACAAATAAAGATTACCGTAATGACTCCTATAATAATATAGATTATTTTTTTCAAAATACTTCCTCCTATTTAAATGACTAAAAAAATTATAAATAATTAAAAGCTCAGTTCCTAGGTTTTTAATAATTAATTTAATTCCTAAAAAAAAATTTAAAATTTTTTCTAGGCTTATACTATTAGACTACAGGGGAATGGTGACTACAGTGAACTACTCATCTCATCACTCAGCTAAACCTATCGGTTTTTAAAACTCGAAATGAGAGATTCTTGGGAAAACAGCATACTTGATAGCTTATTTTTTCACTAGCAATGGTGTCTCTTATTTACCAAGCTCTACTCCTACGGTTCTTTATTTTATCTACCCTGATTTTTGATTATTTCTGTATTCAACTTATTCAGAAAATCAGTACGTTAATTCATTACTTTTTCGTGTAATCGAGCTACTATGCATTTCTATTTTTAGCTTCAAAAAGATTGATCCCTTTATTTTTAGCCAATAACTTACGTCTGACAATCTATGTTGTTCATATTTTAGTCTCTTTTCCATTTTTAATGTGAATTTATTGTTATCAATCTTTTGTTTGAAAGAATGGCAGCGTCAATAATACATAAGTAAATACTAATTGCATAATTGTTTTTTTTAACTCGACAACTTCTTCTTCACGCAGCAACGAAACATAGTATTTGCCACTTGAATGACGTGAGATTGTGATCAAACCTTTAGATTATCTATAAAGCTTAATTTTAACTAAAAACTTCAATTTAGAAACTTTGACGAATTTATTATCAATCAAAACAATTGTTCCATTCTGATTGTTGGTTGTGCAACTTTGAACCAGTTTTTTTCTTTTGAACGACGACATATTCATCACGGAAAAAATTATTGAACTCCTTGTCTAGATTAATTTTTGTATTCGCTAAAGCAAGACTATCCACTTTTCCTTAAATTCCAGTGTGTATTTCCTCAAAAAAAGCACCCCTCTAAATTAGATTTTTAGTCTAACTTTTGGGGTGCACTTCACTTAAACAATTTACAGGAGGTAAATAATTACTTATCTGTTGAAATTTAGTGGGAAAATCCATAAGTAATATCAGGGGATTCTTTCCGTATAGATCTTTGATTTAAGTGATCAATGCCAGTCTTCATATCTTGAATTAAATCTATGGCCATTTGCATACTTAAGTCTGCTCGACAAACAAAACGTTGGATATTAATATTTGATAGATTATCAGGTAACGGATAAGTAGGGACTTGCCACCCCTTCATTGCAAATTGATCGGTTAGATCATATAAATTCCAAGAGATAGAAACATCTTTCTTCAATTTATAGCAAATAATTGGTAATTGTGAACCGTCATTATAAATATCAAAATAACCCATTTTATCAATTTCTTTTGCTAAATATTTTGCTACATCACTGGTTTTTTTATGAATTGATCGATAGCCTTCAAACCCATTACGGATAAATGTGTAATATTGTCCTATTATCTGACTTGCACTTCTTGAGAAATTGATTGCCATTGTTGGCATTTCTCCTCCAAGATAACTAACTTTGAAGACTAATTCCTCTGGTAAAAAATCTTTTTCTTTCCAGATAACCCAACCAACACCAGGATATACCAATCCATATTTGTGTCCAGAAGTGCTAATTGAACGTACATTTTTCAAACGGAAATCCCATTCAAGTTCTGGTTCCATAAATGGTACAAATAATCCACCACTGGCAGCATCTACATGAATATATACCTTGTAGTCAGTCTGTTTGTTATATTCCTCTATTTTTTTATCTAATGCCTTTATATCGTCATATTTTCCTGTATAAGTGATTCCTAAGATACCTACTACGCCAATCGTATATTCATCAAAATAATCGGTTACAGTGTCTATATTGATACTCCCATGTTCTTCATCAATCGGGATTGTGCGCATTTCAATATCCCAATAAACACAGAATTTTTCCCAAACGACTTGATATGCAGAAGAAATTACTAAGTTAGGTTTTTGTTTATTGATATCTAAACCAAGTTTTTTTACACGATTACGCCATGCAAATTTTAATGCTAATCCCCCCAACATACAAGCTTCACTTGAACCTACAGTCGAGGTACCTATAAAATCAGATTCATCTGGAACATTCCATAAGTCAGCAATGATGTTAACACAACGATTTTCGATTTCTGCTGTACGTGGATATTCAGTTTTATCTATTGCATTTTTGTCCAATGTTTCACACATGATTTTTGCAGCTTCTGGTTCCATGTATGTTTGACAAAATGTAGCGAGATTTTGTCTTGACACACCTTCATCAATTAATTGATCTTTTACCAATTGATAAGCATCTCGAGGAATCAGCGAGCCTTTTGGCAGTTTATACATAGGAATCGCTTCGTCCATCGCTTCATTTCCGAAAATAGGTTCCAAATATTGTGCTTCATGTCTATTTTTTTTACTGAATAACATTTTTCTCTCCTCCTAAAAAGCACTGATTTCTTAGATTTTTCTGTTATTTCCTTTTTCATCAAATGTTTTATAAATCCCAAAAGGGATAACTAAAATAATTAACCAGCTAATAATTAAGATGGCTAAATACGTTCCTCCTTTACCATAACCGATATCGTTAGGTGGAAAAAACGATATAAAGAATGCAAAAACTGAAACAAGTAACCCTATAATTGCCACACCAATTTTTACTTTCTTTCCACCAGGAATTTGGTATGATCTTGCTAAATCTTTCTTTTCTTTCACTAATTTGATGTAAGAAATAAATAAAAGAACATAAGCTACAAGATAAATACATACTGTCAAAGCCATTGCAACAAAGAACGAAAGATTAGCTCCCCCTCCTCCTAGTGTTAGTACAACTGCCCAGATAGAAACGATTATTCCTTGAATTAATACGATATTGGTCGGTACATTATATTTATTAACTTTTGCCATTTGTTTTGGTAGCAGTCCATTTTTAGCTGCTTCAAGCATAGCAGTCGATGGGCCAACCACCCATGTGGCAATTTCAGCAACAACACCTAAACAAATAATGACTGCAATGATACGAATAAGAGTTTCTCCTCCACCAAAATGATGAATTAAATAAGAATAAGCTTGAATTACTCCTGTATCTAGTGATAACTGATCTTGTGGGATTGTTGCAGCAACTGTAGCACCACCCAATGTATCTAAAATAATTGTCAAAATTACTAATATCAAAATAGCCTTAGGATAATTTTTTCCAGGATTATCCATATCTTTCACATGACTGGCAGACGATTCAACCCCTGCATATGCTAAAATAAATGAAACAAAGACCACTAATGTATTTATTTTAGTAAAATCTGGAATCCAAGCATCCGCACTAAAAGAGACTTTTACTGGATTTCCTTGCGCAATATAGAGAATACTTAAAGTGAAAAGAAGGACTCCAGTCGCTAATATTCCGACAAAAAATCCTATTTTTGCAATTTTAGCGGTATTTTTTGTCCCAGTAAATTGTGATATTGTGATCAACCAAAAAATTATTAATGTACCGATTAATTTCAACCAAACATTTGTATTTAAAGCAGGCCAATTAAGTGCGTAAGATAGTGCCCCTATAATAAAGTAAATCATTGTAATGAAACCTACTGTAATTTGAAACCATTGAAAGAAAATAGCAGCAAATCCCCATTTTCTACCTAAAGTTTTTGATACCCACGTATAAAGACCTCCTTTTTCCCATCCTTCTACAGTAGCCATTTCCGCAGAACAAAGCGCCACAGGAATAAACCAAAGAAAGCCACCAACTAGTAAATAAAAAACTAGATTCATCTTTGATGTTGCAAATGTCGGATACTCATAAACTGTCATGACCATTGAGGCAGTTATAGCAAAAAAGCTCATCAAAGATAGTTTTTTTGTACTTCTATCCATTGTTTTTCCTCCTTATTATTTATTTAATAAACTCATAAATGCGAAATTCTAATTTTTTTCGTCATTATGAAGTCTTCAAACAATGTTGCAATTACTCGCATTCTGTATTTCCCTTTCTTAGATATTATTGTGTTTGCTAAAAAAGAAAGCGGTATCATTATTATCGGAAATAAATAACTAATTTTAGATATCATTAAGTTATCTTACTTAACGAGTAAATAATTATTTTAGAAAAAACAATTTATATATCAAATACGAAAAAAAGTAGTAAAAAATTTTTTTTACTTAGCAAAAAAGTAATACTTGATTTTTAATATGTAGATAAAAATAATACATGTTATATTTTTACGATTTAAGAATACTCCGATAAATAAAGATAGTCAAATAAAAAATATATTACCTAATTTGTTTTTTATTGTTAATTGTATAACTTGAACTAATTTTTAAAATGAGAAAATCCAATAGATTTATTACAAAAGAAATTTTTATATACATTATCTAAAGTTAGTTAGATATTAACCATGAAAAGACTATATACTTCTTTTCTTTCAAAAATGGAAAATTATTTTATGTAAGTGTTGGCAGTATCGTTTTTAAAATAATCCTTTTTTATTTCTTCGTAATCTCTTATTCTATTATCGATCTCAAATTGTAGTCCTTACGAAAACAACCAAAATACTAAAAAAAATCGTCTTTTTTTCATTAGTAAAAATCAGAATTTTTATACTTTTAATTGTTTCGTAAGGACAATTTATTTTCTTAATTTTTGAATATATTTATTAATGATATCAAATTAGTACGCCACTCATTGATAATAGATCAATCATTTATTTCCCAAAAAATGGTTTTACATAATTAATTAGATGATATTGGTAGAAAGTCAAAAACAAAAAGTATTTAACTTAATTTCTTCACTTTATAATTTAAATTCATTGAACAATGTTTAAACAAAATAAAAGTTATTCAATGTTTCAAGAAAACATAAAATTTTATCTTTGTAAAATCTTTCTTATAATGCGGATAACTAAAGAAATAGTTGGAATAATCATCAAGTCCATTACTATATACCAAAAGTCCATTACTGCATTTTCCCACGTAATCGGAACAAATACACCTACTAATAAAATCATAGCAAGAATAAACAAATTAAAGATGAATGCAGACAAAAACTCCTTCATACTAACATTTGCAGTATAATTAAAACTTCTTTTCCAATAATCCATATATGCTTGAATCATTATTTTATCCCCTTTTAAATTATTAAAATTAAAAATATTTAAATATTAACATATAAAAAATGTCTAAAAACAATCAAATTACAAACTAGTATAATTATTTAAGTCTTTTTTGGGATCACATAGCGGAAACGTATATCCCTCTATTTTGAATTTTCTTTTTGAAATTAAATATCGCTCAATTCCATATTCCGTTTTATTTTCAATAATAAAAGTATTTTTTCGAAAACGAACTACTTTTCCTGTGCAATATTTTTTATTCACATCAATTGTTGAAAGTTCCATGCCTTCTTGAATCAACATATATTTCTCACCTGATTTTTATTTATTAAAATTGTTATTTCTATAGATATTCATAATTTGCAGATTTGAAAATAACTGGATATATCTTTGTTGTTTTTCATAATAAGAAATAATTTGTTCGAGATAATGTCTTTGTACTTATTTTTTATTCCTTCATTTTATTTAAGTAACGATAAATTGTTGTACGAGAAACATTCCAACGTTCTGCAATCGTCTTAATAGGCGTACCACTATCCACTAAAGTCTTCAGTAATTCCAAATCCTGAGAGGTCAATTTTTCAGGACGTCCACCAAACCTTCCTCTTGCGCGTGCGGCAGCACGTCCAGCTGCTGATCGTTCCAAGATCAAATTACGTTCAAATTCTGCAAATGCCGCGAATAAGTGAAACATAAGTTGACCAGTCGAACTGGATTTATCCATCGTGATATTTTCTTGAAGACTATGAAAACTTACACCACGTTCATTCAAGCGATTCACAATCAAAATCAAATCTTCCATATTCCTTCCTAATCGATCTAAACGCCAAACGACAAGTGTATCTCCAGAACGAACAAAATCGATGGCCATTTCCAATCCTGGTCGATTACTTTTTGCCCCACTCATATGATCGGTAAAAATTTTCTCACAACCAAATTTATTTAAACTATCTTCTTGTAAATCTAAATTTTGTAATCCAGTAGATACTCGCGCATATCCTATTTTCAAAAAAATCACCCCTAACTAAAATCTATTGTAACATAACTTTATTTATACGGTTTAAATGAACATAGATTTTGTTATGGGTTTATGAACATAAAATGAATTCATTTTTTGAAAAATAAAGGTAAAAAATAAAGTGTTCAGAAATGGGTCATTTTATGGACACTTAACATCTACAAATAATATTTTGTAAAACTTCGCGCTACCAAGTGTTGTGTAGTAATGTAAACGATAAATAAGTGTTCATATTATATACAAAATTTAAACTACAAGGGAGTCTTTAGTAATCAAATTGCCGTATGATAACAGTGAAAAGTCTTCAGATAATAAAAAATACATTGTTGTATATTCAAAAGATAGAGTAATTATGTTAGTTCCTAGTATCAAAGATCCACTCAGTGAGTGAGAAGAGGCGTAATATCGTAAAAAAATGAAGGAAAAGATTTAAGGGCAGAAATTTTATAGTGTTAGAAGAAAAAACTATATTCCTAAAAAAGATAGAGATTTTCTTTTACAAGATATGGCCAACCTTGAAAAATTATCCATATATTTTGAACATCTTAGTTTACAATGCTTTAGACACATGCGAAAATAAGTTACCTAGAAACGTCAACACAACAAAAAGTCTTTTTCAAATATGAACAGGAGATTCACCTATCCTTATCGAAAAAATATGCTAACACAAAATTAGAAACTCTTCACACATACATATGAAAAAATTGAAATGAATTACTTATAGATTGAGCAGTTTCTCAAATATGAGCTTGCCAATTTTTCTGATTAATGGGTCAATCAGCTATGCATAAAAAATATCCAAGCTAGTGACCCTTACTAGCTTAGATATTCATATATGATATTATCAGCCAGATACAATAAAGATACTCTTTAATCAGAAGGATTAATTAACTTTAACATTAATTACGGTTCTAGTGTTACCGTTACTGTCATATCCGACAACTTCCACTTTGTCTTTATTTTTTGTTATTTTATCTTTTGCGAATAATGAAAAACCTTCTTGTCCATCACTATTCAAAGTTGTTTCTTTTTTTCTAACGACTTTGTTATTAACTCTTAAGGCTACTGTATCAATTCCCCCTTGATTAGTACCAGAAATATATGAATCTCCCAAATGATAATTCTGTGAAGTATTCATTTCATAAGCGTCATGCAATTTAGGGAGAACCTCACATTTTTTTTTTGTAACAATTTGACCTGTATTCGAAATTCCTTCTACTTCAAATACTTTTGTTTTAGAATCTAAACCTAGGAAAGATGTACGTACTTTAAACTTACCATTGGATACATTGACTGAGACTTTCTCTACCCCATTAACAATAAATTTTACTTGAGAAATACCTGTTCCAACACCTTCAACATAAGGATCGGTCCAAAACATTTTTTTAACATTTAACTGATAAGCCTGTACCTCTGACACATTAGCCGTATCTGCAATACTGTCTCCATGTACAATAACCTCTGAGGAACATCCTATACTGAATAATATACTTGAACTGACTAAAATATTTCTTAACTTCATTTTATAATAAATCCTTTCAACATTATATAATTGACATATGGTATTTTGTTGCAATAGAACAATTATTTTTTATGATAGTCATCCCTGAACCATCATTATGTTATCCTTCCCCTTCCTTTAATAATGTTATATATTAAAAGAATATTCTTTCAAATTGTATCAATACTATTTTAATATATATATATTAATTATGTAATTTTATTTTTACAAATAATCATAAAAAAATAAATATAAACAATTCAATACTATATATATCTGTTTTAAAAATAATATTTCTTTGTTTTTCTTTAAATGAGGAGTGATTTCTTCTGGAATTAACTAAAATTTTTTATCTGTCATTTTATGGACACTTATTTTGAGATAAAAAGATACTCCGAATATGATTCTAGTTTTGAATAGTAACAAAATTATAGGAAGAACTTTTTTAAACCACCGAGTGAAGGAAACCAAGTCACGACTTAAAAGTGCTTCTCAATACCAATATGGACTTGGTAAAAAAATGAAACGTTATTGGAAACTCCTACAAAAAGAAGAGGCAAAGTTGAACGATGAAAAACAGGTTTGGCGTGCCAGTTTTAAAGATTATTTAACTGAAAGAGAGATTGTCGATCGACTGATAGCTACTTGTCCCAACCTGCGACAAAGCTATCAGTTATACCAAGATTTTCTTTATGCAGTAAAGAAAAGAGAGCATTCACTATTTGAGGACTGTTTATCCAGAGTAGTCAGCCAGCTACCTGAAACTTATGCGACAACTTTGCGAACATTTAAAAAGTTTCTGCCATAGATTCAAAATGCTCTCCGCTACAGTTATTCAAACGGACCACTCGAATGTTTAAACAACCATATTAAAACGCAATGCTTATTGGGTTCGAAATTTTTATAATTTCAAACGACGGATCATGATTCGACACGGTAAAACTATTTTAACCAAATAAAAAGAACAGAAAGAAGTTTTTCTTCTTTCTGCCCAAATTATTCTAAGATTTCTCTTTACCAACATCATTTGACAAAGAGCCTGTATTATAAGAATGTATTAAATAAGGGTGTTCTAAAAGTCTGGAAATTTTTTGCACTTCAGCAACGATTTCCGGATGCGTTAACCATTCTGGATCATTTGTTAATTGACAAATTTTCTTGCGCAAAATGATTTTTGAATTTTGTTCCATAAGATCACTTCTTGAAATAAAAATTGTGAACTACTCGCCACTTAGCTAAACCTGATTGTTCTTAATGCTTGAAGTGGGAAGTTCTTGGGAAAAGAGCATACTTGCTAGCTTATCTTTTCACTTGCAGAGTTTTCTCTTATTGACCAAGCTAATTCTCGTAGTTCCTACGCTTCTCTCGGTCAAAATGCAAACTACAACATAATGCTATGACAGACTTAGTTCTGTTCTCACTCTAATCACAATCATTGTTACACCTGCATCATCATGAATGACTTCACATTTTACTTGTGGTGCTAGTTCAATATCTTTCAATCGGACGTTTTCAGACTGAAATTACACAATTGAGCTTAGAATCAAAAAAATTATATCATTTACTTTTTCGATTTCCGATTTACTAACACCGAACAATATTCATCCCTACTTATAAGGGATGAATGCCTAAATATGTTAAAATAGTCGGAGAAAATTCATTTATTTGGAAAATAAAGATATATTTTGATTTTATAGAGAGTTTTAGTACATTGACAAGTAATTTTATTCTTTTTTAACATTTACTTTCGACTGTTTTCTGCCCATACTTTTGTAGCATAAATAGAATTAAATAATAATGCTGCTTGTAAAGCCACTTGAGATAAATTAGCACCCAAAGTACCTATAGCTGTATCTCCATTTAAAATTTGTATAGTTAAAACACTCCAATAAATAAGATTGGCCAAGTTTACTATAATCCATAGAGACCAATTCTCTCTATATTTAAGTATATAAAGAATTTGCGCAATAAAGCTCAATACAAAATTTATTGAATCAAAATAAGGTAATTGACCATTTACTTGACTTAAAATAAACCATCCCATTAACCAAGCAATAAATGCACCAAAGAATATTAATTGGCGCATTTTATTTGAAAATTGATGAACTGATTCATCATTTCCCCACATAAACCAACCAATTGGTTGAGAAATAACATAAATAATATCCATTGAAAAAGAACCATATGCATGGCTAATCCATGCTATGTAAGTCATTGCAATGCATTGAATTGTACCAAAAATAAATGCTACTCTTCTTCCTTTCATTCCATATACTAAGGACATGATCCCAGTTACACCAGATAACATTCCAACCAAACTATCAGGAGCAATTGCATAAACTAATAATTGAAGAGTAATCAGTCCTAAACAATAAATGACTTCAAATTTTTTCCAATCCAAAAATAATTGATTATATAACCACGAATGAGAATTATTCTGCATTACTTTTCACCTCTAAATAAATGAATCACTCAAAATGTCTAAAGCTAATTTTATAGCTTCTTTCTCACCTTTTATCATTTGTCTATCCTGGTCTACAAAGTTATTAACTCCCTCTCTAAGATCATTTTTGTAAGGAACAACATTCGTTAATATCGACAAGGTTTCGATATTTCTTTGACGACCAACTATAAATAAAATTCCTGATTCCATGTCAGCGGCGATAATCCCTTTAGAAGTCCAAAAATCTTCACATTGTTCATTATCATCCATATAAAAACCGTCGTGAGATCTTACAATTCCATAATTTGCATTAGGTTTATATTTATATGCAGAAGCAAGCAAATTAAATGATGGGACTGCAGGATAAATACTTGGAATATATTTCTTTGATAGTCCATCATCCCTTACAACTCCCTCAGCAATAATTATACTTCCTAGATCAATATTAGGTTGCATAGCTCCTGCAGAACCTACTCTAATAATTTTTTTAATGCCAATATTATTTAACTCTTCAATTGCGATAGCAGTAGAAGGAGCTCCGATCCCTGTGGAAAGAACTAGTATTTTTTTATTTTGGTAAATTCCTATAGATGATTTATACTCTCGATTGTAAGTTAAAAATTGGAAATTACTCATCATAGTTAATATTAAATCAACTCTAGCAGGATCTCCTACAATAATGGCACTATCAACATCTATATCAGAATTTAGACGAATATGGGGTTGAACATTCATAAACTAATCCTCCTAAAACAAAAAAAGAAAACGTTTTAGTTATTTTTACTATAATCGTTTTCGTTTGTCAATAATATTTTTATTACCAAAATTCATTTTATCTACTTGTTTAAGATATAGTATGAAGGAATTGGATGATATTCGTATAAAGAAAGTAAGACGTTTTGATCAGATTTTTTACAACGAATATTCCTTTGTTTCCATGGGCTGAAATCTTTCAAGATAAAAACTTAGCAAATGCACTCATCGATCAATTAGTGTACCACGCTAAGATTACTAAAATTAATGGAAAGTCTTATCAGATTAAAGATTATAAAGAAAAAAATTGTCGTATAGGTAACCTTGTTATTTGTGGGCTAAAAACCTACATTTTTGAATGACCATTAACTTTTCATTCATGATTGGTAAATAAGAGACACCATTGCTAGTGAAAAAATAAGCTATCAAGTATGCTGTTTTCCCAAAAATATCTCATTTCAAGTTTTAAAAACCGATAAGTTTAGCTAAGTAGTGAGTAGGTCACTTTCTAGAGTGATTCTAAAGAAATACACTAGACAAATAATAATTTACGGAAGTATTTATTATGGCATTGACAAAGCATGAAAAAAATGACCTAAAGTTGAAGAAATAGTTAAAACATCTAGAATGTCTACAGATGAGTCGCAGATTTTACTAGAAAAACAAAAGAAAGATTGAACAGCAAAAGATCGAAAAACAATAAAAACAGATCCTGATATTAAAAGTCTAATAGAAATATTTAGTAATTTTGATGGAACAAAGGAATATGAAACAGTTTACCAAATGGCAAAATTTTATTTAAAAAATAATTATGATGAACATGTACAACAAATTATTACAAATATTCAAGATGCTAAATTTATCAATTAACTCGTAAAAATAGAAAAGGGGAATAAGAGATTAATCCCTTATTCTCCTTCTTACAGAGTTTAAAAATTTGAGATATTGGAAGAGATAGGAATTGTCAATTATAAATAAAATTCATATATAAGTTTTGGGAAATGGTCAATAAGTATATAGAATTATTTATAATGACAATTATACTTTATGAAAAAAAGACTTTAAATTTCAGCCTTATAAGCTATTGGTTTGAATAATTATCTAAATCTTTTTTTCAATTTAATTTTAGAATTATTCTGATTAAATGCACTTTCTTTTTTTCTTATTATTGTTTATTTTTTAAACTATCATAACTGTTATTCAATAAATAATCCCGATTTCCTAATCAATAGTATAAAAAAAATCATAAATTATATATGTTTACTAAAAATAAAAAAATATGTAATGATTTTTTTATTTATAATAGAATCAAGTTAGGTGATTAAAGATAGAGAGAGATTTTTAAATAAATTGTTATTGTCTCCTTGAATATTTTTGATTTACATTGTTTGCTGATTCTATTACCTAACTTAAACACCCACCATCATAGTTACCTCTTAGTTTAAAATATCTATACTAAGAGGTGCTATGAGTTTATAGTGGAAAGAATAATTGAATGAACTATGAAGTTTATTCTTTTTCTAAAGTTATCAGGAATAATTATAGAAACTTCTCTAATATATGCTTCTGAAAATTTATATTTTCTAAGTTGTATTGTATTATTCTAATATTAACATCGTAGTAAGTATTGTTATCAATAATTTTCCTACATATTTGAATCTATTAAATAAAAAAGATTAAGATAATAATTTTAAAACTTATAAAAAATGCGAATTTTAGATAAATAAGTCCCCCTATTTATTTATAATTCCTCCTGAGAAAAATTCAGGAGGCTTTTTCTATGTTTTTAATAAGATTAACATAAATATGTATATTAAAATACTTGCCTACCTATATATTTTGAATGATAAGTATTTATAGAAAATACTTGTAAAATCAATTACTCAATCGGTAGAAACAATTTCTACAGAAAAATAATAAACTATTTAAATATATCCATTTAAATAGTTTCTATACTTTTGGATGTAAAAATATAGAAAAGATACTCTGAAATCCTTTACAATTAATTTGGCGAACCAATTCATAAAAGGATTCAAGATATCTTATACTCAGCTTATCAATGATAACCTAAATATTATAGACTTAAATATCTATTTCGAGGAAAATTGTTTAACCAAAAAAAAATATAATGGGCAAATTTGTTTGATTTACAAAGATACTCTCTAATACACGCCAGAAGAATGTCCGCATTGTCTTTGTGTCGTCCCCTCTAAGATCATTCATTGGGGGACGGCAACCATCCTGTTGTTACTTAATGAATTCTTTGAGTATCGGGCCTATATGGGAGTTAAAGAAACAACGATTCAAATGAAAGTCCTGCCAGATTGCCTTCGTAGAGATATCTCTGTCGCTAAGAAACACTGTTTATTAGTCAAAAAGTTCGTTGATCTATCGTTACTCACTTAAATGAGATGATAAAGGAAATCACTAGTTAGAAAAATATTTCCATTTCTTCGGTTTATCGTGTCATGAAGAGATTCTACCGCCCATCGAACCCTTTCAACCAGACTTTGCCTAATGTCTTATGCTTTGATGAATTTAAATCGGTTATCACTTAATCCTGACTCTACTAGCATCTGCACAATTTCAATGGAATATTTACCTCTAGCACTATTGTATCGAATGGTACTGATAATTCTTTCAGTTATTAGTTTATCAATGATAACTACAGATAAATGATTCTCTTCTCTTTTCGCAATTTCAGGAGATTTTTTTCATTACTAAATAACCATTATAACCATCTACAATCTCATAATAATCTTTTTCTTTCACATAATAACAAACAAACGGCATTGTATATCCATCTACTAAAATAGATTGTTCTAATAATTTTAACTCCTTAGGCGCTACTTTATTTGGATTATAATCATTAATTCGAATTTTACTAATTGGAATTCTATAAACCTTATAAACAGGGTTTAAAAATCTTTCATCTATTTCCATAGAACCATTGTCTCTCTTTTTTTGTAATTCATCTCTAGTTTGAGAAAAACCCATATAGCAACAAAAGTATCATTTTTTAAGATAGTAATACACATTCTTTTATAAGATAGAACCAATCGAAAGTGTTTAATTGATACATCATCTGGACAATCATAAAATTAAATTTTATGATTGTCTGTTTTTTGAAGAATGAAATTTTTTCAAGTAAATATTTCTAGTTTCCTTTGGCAATATATGCTGTCCAAATATCTTCAATCTTCCAATCCTATAATGGATAAAAATTAAAAATATTATGATACACTCTAAAAATATATTGTATCGAGCCAAATTCAGTTTTTATCAATCATCAAAAATCAATTTCTAGTGAATAATCTAAGATTTGTTTCACTAATAAAAAGTCTTCTCCTCTTAATCGATCGATAAACTCTTTACTCACAATTCGATCAGTATCGAAACTATGAATTTGTGTCGCATTCACTCTTCCATGTATTTTATATCCATGCAATGGAATATAACCAGAAAAATCATTTCCGCCTGAAGTAATTGGACACACAATAATATAATTTGTTTTTCGATTATACGCATTGGAAGAAACAACCAGTGCTGGGTGTTTCCCTCTCATCTCTCTCCCAAAAGAAGGCGTAAAATTCAACCATATGAGATCACCTTGTTGCGGTTCATACATCCTTTTCTATCTCCTCCTGAGCTAAAAATTGCCATTCCTCATCTTCAGCCTTTTGAAAAGCTTCATCTGACAAAAATGGATTTTTTATTTTTGGCGTAAAAATCAATCCACCATTTTTTGATTTATAGGTGACATACTCTGTTCCTGCTTCAACTTTATATTGTTTTGGAATTGAAATAGAGATTGAATTGCCAACTTTTCTGGCTGTTACATTAATCATTTTACATTCCCCCTCTTCACAACGAATCTTACCATGTAAAACATAATTTAACAACGTATATATTCTTAAAATGATTGGAATTATCTTCTAAAAAATATACCAATTGGTTGATCAATTCGTTGTAAAGATTCCAGTATATCTTGGTATTTTAACTTTTCTATCCTTGTTTGATCCCATAAACATAAATGACTATCCAGCCTTGATAAAACAATTTGTGCTTCTGTTACTTTCCCATCAGCTAAAAGTTCATTTTTTACGTAGTTTAAGTATCGGTGTAAAAAATCTTGTAGTAGCTCATTTTTTTCATAATATTTTTTTCATTTCTGTTCCCTCTTTTTTAGTATTCAATGTACATGAAGTTGTTCATAGCGAAAATTATCAATTTTATATTGGCCATCTTCTTCAACCAGTTGAACAACAAATAGGACTTCGTTTTTTACACCACGACTATCTTCTTCACCCAATAATGCATATTGCTTTTCATTATCGGTATCTTGAAACACTTTGACAATTTTTCCTACACTACGAAATTTAGCATCTAAATCCACATTAATGCCATTTTCTTCTTGACATTTTTCTGTCATATATTCTTTTACGGATTGATTCCGCTCTTTTAATGAATTGAAATTTAAAAATTTATTGCCAAATGCTACTAACATCGGACGTGGATTTTCGGGCTCTTTACTTGCTTCAGTCGTTTTATCTTCCAAAACCATCGTTGACTGACTGGTAGTTGTTTCTTCTACTGTCTTTTCTTCTTTTTTATGACAGCCCGAAAGAAAAAGAACCGCTAGTAAACTGAGTAATATCACTTTTTTCAATCTTCTCTCCTACTTTCCACTTTGTTGTAAATAAGGTAATGGATCTAACCAAACACCGTCATTTTTAAATGCTGAAGCTTGGGCGGCATACCAATCGCTCTTAGTAAATCCTAAGTGTAAATGTGCCGTATCTCTTATTCCTATTACTTGTCCTGCTTTGACTTTATCTCCCACTTTAACACGTGCATTTGAAGGAGAAGAACCAAATTCCTGATACACCATACTTAAATCACCATCCTTTATAACAATGACACATGAACCCAATGCTGCAATACTTGGATTACCAGCAAATACGACAGTTCCTGCATGAACCGCATGTATCTCATTTCCAGGGTGATCAACCGATCCAAAATCTAAGCCATTATGGAAACCATTCACGCGAAATTCTCCTCCAGGATTTTTTCCAAAAAGTTGTCCTCCCAAAAATGAACTTCGATCTAAACTTGATCCAGGAAACGGATTGTACCATCCACCACCTAAACTACCAGTACTTCCGCCACTAGAAGTTGAACCAATACTTCCCCATTTTTTGATCGCAAATTCATCGTATTCAGTTAGATTATAGGATTTAATAATTCCCATAGCTCCTTGATAATAGACGCTTCCTTCGGTAATTCCTGCTGCTGCATACCCACCTCTACCTAGAATTAAAAGGCATTGTCCAGGATCTTTATTTCCCACACACGCATTGAAGTTGGATTGAGTAGCCACCATGTAACCATAATATGCATAACATGCTTTTGCATCAGGAAATTTCATGTAATTTCCTCCCTCACTTCCTCCGACACCTCTTGCACTCCCTTTAGGGTAAGGACAACCTGAATACCAGGTTATCCCAAAATAATTATGATCATTTTTTCCAGAATACGATTGTCCATAAGCACTTTCCCATCCTAATTGCGAAAGAATGACTGAAGGTAATAATTTGTATTTTACTGCCGCTCCTACCGCATATCTCGCGTGTTCATCTGTAATGGGGCCTCTTCCTTTAATTTCCTCAAAAATAGGTAAATCTTCCGTATACTCTCCGGTAAACATTCCTTCTGAGCAAGAACTTACTTCTTCTGTTGCCCCTACTGAACCAATCATTTGTATCATCATATTTAGCATAATAAAAAAAGGTAAAAGCAATAGAAGAAGACCTGAACCAAACACCATTAATTTCCATTTCATTCAGATACCTCTACGCTTGTTCCATCACATTATCTTCTTTGACTATCATGGACTGTTCTACTACGTTATCTTTTTCAGTTACTATGGAGCGTTCCACCACGTTGTCTTCTTTAGCCGATATAGATCGTTCCATCAAGTTGTCTTCTTGAACCATCATGGATCGATCGATAGTTTTCAAATGATTGGTTTCTTTTAATAAATCATTGTAGTCAAAGGATTCAGACTTCCCCAATTGTGATACCGGCAATTCTTGACGAACATTATAGTTGATAATTGTTTCTGAATATCCCTTTTGTGCCAAATACTTCTTAAAACGATCGACAAAGTCTCGTCCTGCTTCATCATTATTCACACACAATGAAATACGTGGGACGATCGTTTTCTTCCCTTCTGCCATCTTCCGATTGGATTCTAATACTTTTCTAAAATAGGATTCTACAACTTGATGCTTCAAACCTGACATGGCACAAAAATCAGTATTTATTAATACTTTTTTCGCACCAAAATATCTTTCTTTATATAAAGAAAGATAACTCATCACTTCAATCGGTGCTTCAAATACTTTTAATTCTCCAGTAGGAATTTTCGAGTTTAAACTAGCAAAAAACATCGCATCTTTTTGATTCCCTGGGTGTTGGAAAAGAAAATAAGGACGATCCTTGATCAACCGTTTTTCTTCTGGTAAATAACGTGTTCCTCTTAATTCCACGCCCACCACTGTAGGATTCATGATTTGGGTTCGATCAAAAAATTTGAAAATAATATTTTGATAGCGATCTTCACCAATTAGATTGGCTTGATTAAATAAGGTCACAATCGTTGGGTCGATTTCTCGTTCTTTGGTCAAATAAGAAAACACTTCTGAAAAATTGGACTGTTCTTTAATGTCTCGTTGATAGTTTAACGGTTCATTCTCCTTCACTTGATAATCAGCTTCAGACAACACCTTGACTTCACTGCCTAAAATATCGCCAATGGCTTCTTCAAAAGAAAAATCATAAAGTTTCATCGCTAATATGATACAGTTATTGACCGCAGGTTGATCGATCTCTTTATTGAAAAACATCACTTTTCGACGACTATCATATACCCAACTAGAATGTTCTGTATGACGATAATAGTTGCCTTGGCGTTGGAAAGTTTCTCCTTTTGAGATCATATATTCCAAAATATCTGAATTACGTGCTTCCTTTATTTGATTTGGTGAATAGTAACTCATCTAACATCCTCCTTTAGTAATAAAAAAAGAACAACTTCAATAAAAGTTGTTCACTCGTCAAACGGATAGATCTAAAATGTTTCGTTCATAAAAGCGTTCATTTCGCCATTGTTCTGTATTCTCTCGCAATACACGTTGAAGTTGATACACTTGTTTTCGTTTGGCTACTTCTTTCTGCCATTGCTTTTGTAACATGGCACGTTCTTTTTTGGATAATGGAAAACGCCGTTTCTTCGTCCATTTCGCTTGTTTTTCAGATGATTCTTTTGTTCGTTGATACATGGAACGCACCTCTTCAGCCTGACCTTGGAATAAATGGTCATAAGAATCTTCTGTTGGTATGGATTGTTCCAATGATTGAAAATAACGGTGCCATTCTTCCGCTGTTGGTGGTTCATTTTCTTTATGTTGGAAAGGATTGTTTTCAATTTTCTCCACTGATTCTTTCAAACTTTTTACAAATTCCTTTTGGTATTCTGATACTTTAGAACTTTTTGGTAAACACTGATCGATAAAGTATTCGGTTTGTTCATCAAATACTTTTTCTGGAATCCGTTCTTGTATGGAATTTGAAAGAAGCATTTTTTTCAACTTAGGGGGGAAATTGCTTTCTTCCACTTCTTGAATGGTCATTCTTTGGGTATTACTTGTGCGAAGTTTCCATTCCTTTTTTAATTCTCGTTTGTATTGTTCACGTTCATCGGGTTCTTCCTCGATTACATTCATTTTTTCTTCTTCCGTACGAATATAAGCCAACAAACTTTCCAAAACTGGAGGCTCGTTGGCTCGGTGTCGTGCAGGATTATTTACAATTCGTTCAAGTGCAAGTTGAAAAGCTTCAGTCGTTTTTGTCTGATTCTCTTCTGTGATTTTGTCACGATCAATTGACTGATCTTCCATCATCATCTCTCCTAATGAACCGCTGACTTGTCTTTTTTTAGGAACGAGATCCATCGCTTGGATTTCTTTTAAAATATGGTTTCCTAGACGTGTGTATAAGGTATGCAATTTATTTTCAGAACTATTCCGACCTTCTCCAAATGCAGACTCTTCTTCTGACTGAATATATGCTTGTCGATCCATCATTTCTTGATACAACTCAGGAAAATTTTGGTCGATAAAAGACTGGATCACTTTGTCTAATTCTTTTTTAAATCCATATTTTTCTGCGTAACCATATTTCTGGTAACCTTTTTGTTCGGGCAATTTTTCAGCCACACGTTGTAAATCCATAACCATATGGTTCAATTGTTCTTGTCCTTGTTCGGAACGTATTCCCTCAATCATTACTTTACGCAACACATCAATTTTCGCACGTTCTTTTTGTAAACCTAACAATTGATTGGCAAAAACTGATTTCATTTTACGCATGATCTTACGCGAACGATATCCTTTGACCTCAGTAACCAACTCACCTGTTTCTGGATCGACAAACCTTTTCTTCTCTCGAGTCGGATAAGGTTCGACAGTCGCTACATGGACATGAATATTATCTGTATTGTAATGGATAGAAGCTGTCCACACAGCGGAATCTGTCATTCCTTCTTCTGATAACATCGTAGCCATCGCTAATCGAATGGCTTCATGAATTTTTTCTTCTTTTAATTGATTCGTTCGTTCATCTAAGTAGCCATGTTGAA